>CAVSVS010000020.1:0-273015 GCA_963731405.1 uncultured Acidobacteriaceae bacterium
ATTCCTAGGAATCGAACTCGAAGAACCGCACAACGCGGCTAACGCGGACGTGATTTCCGCGGCGTCCAGCCGGGTCGTGGTCCGCGTCATTCGAACAAATGAAGAGCAAATGATAGCCAAGACAGTTTGCCAGGTCCTCGGTCTTACCGAACAGGGGAATGACCATGAACCAAACGCATCACACCTTTGCTTCCGGCGAACTGCGACCCCTTCCGGCGGTAAGACATCCGGCAGGTCAAGACGTGCGACACCAATCCGGCTGTCGGCCATGCCGTAATAGTCGTCGAAGCGACTGGGTAAGCCGAGATCGTCGCGACGATCGATGCCAGTTGGGAATACAACGTGGGCGACGGTACCGTGGCATTCCTGCGGTAGCGTTGGCGTCAACACCGGCTCTACCGAACGATAGCGGATCACTTGCGGACGCTCTTTCGAGAGGACCATCAGGCCTGCCGAATAACGCAGGTGGTGTGGGTCGTCGCTGGGCTTTTCCATTTCGCTGACGCCGTGGTAAACGATCAGCCAGCCGTGCCGAGTCAGTATTGGCGGAGTGCCACCGCCGATCTTGAGGCGCTCCCAGGGTGACACTGGAGTCGCCAGCCGATGATGAGACATGAACCGACCGAGGCGATTCGATTCGCGGGACTCCAGGACATTGCGCAGTACGAAATCCAGATGCTTTCCCGATCGAGATCAACCTTACGAGCCGCGGGATGGCGAACCGTTTCCTCGGGGCGAGTGCCAGGAAAAAGTGGCCGGTGCAGGATAGCCAACTCCGGGTGCCCGGACGGATTAGGAATCGCAACTGGAAAGAGACTGGCATCCTTGTCATCCACGTCGCCGGACTCGACGCCATGGTAAGGACCAAAGGTCGCGAGTCCGAGACGTTTCCAGTGGAGCAGGTCCTTCGATAAGGCTAGGGCGATTCGCGGGCCTTCAGGCGAAAAAGCCGTGTAAGTCATCATGTAGCTCTGTAGCGGTTCCACGAAGGTGATGCGAGGATCTTCGCAACCACCACCGCCGTCGGGCCGCCGCTCATACGCAGCCTCCGGTTCCAGCGCGATGCCGAGCCGCTCGACGCCAGAAGGATCGCCAGCTTTATTGAAACGCACTCGCGCGATGCCAATGCGTGAGTAATTCTCTCGCGCAACCAGCCGCGGGAACAGATAAAGCTCACCGTTCGGGCCACGAGCGGCAGCCGGATTCAGGACCCCTTCGACCTCGGCGCCGTTCCCAAGCTCCGGCTCCATCAACATTCCTAGCCGTTGCAACTTAAGTCCGCTCATCAAACCCTTTTCGGCTATTGCCATAACTTTACGCCGCCTTACTACCGCCTGCTAAACAGGCGACGATGGTTTGGATAACCCGCCTGGTCTCGTTGGGATCCTTCACCGGAATGCAATCGACTCCCGCTGTTTCAGCAGGGTAGTCATTGCCGCCCATGTACAAGGCGTCGCCGACATAGATCATCTCTTTTATCGAAATACCGAGCAGGTCTCGCGATTTTCTGACGCCGTAGGCCTTGTGAATGCCAGGCTTGGTAATGTCAACAGATGTCGAGCCCCCGATTCGGACAGAACTCGGGTGTGAGAGTGTCGAGATAGCCTTGATCTCTTCCGCTCGGCGAATCGGGGTCCCATTGTTCCTTTTCCTCCAAGGGAGCCTGCTACCTAAGGCAGAGAATGTTATGTGGCTTCCGCGGTCCTCGATTTGCTTGCCCCAGAGCTTTTCGGTCTTGAAGTCTGCAGCTCCGATCGCCTTCTTGAGGGAATCGAGGATCTGTTCTCTTTGATCGGTAGTGAATCCTCCGATAGATCTTTTTCCAATCTGCCGATTCGTACCGGTAAACTTTGTGCCGCAAGAGGAAGGAGAGATAGATTAGCCAGGAGTTTGTCGTGGGGCAGATTCGAAACGAGTTGCTTCTCGAACTGCGGCCAAGCCGCCGGAAGATGACCGCCACTTTGACGATCGCGAGAAGGTCGTGCGAAGAGCCCTGAACATTCGGATCAACGGGCCGATTTACTGGCGGTAAGTGTTCTCGTCGAGATCAAACACAATCAGCTTTTTCACTATGACTCCGCCTTCTTAGAATTCTCGCGATCTCAGTTTGGTATCACGATTTCCAGCAGGTTCGCTGCACCGCGCGGCCGGAAGACGCACTCGCCCAATCGCGGCAGGCAAGAGGAGGAGTACGTCGCCCTTTCCGATGGCGTAAGTCGCGTCCCCATGTTCCACCAGCCCCACGCCTCGACGCGTACCAGCACGCGAGGTAAATCGACTGCGCCGACTGTAAACGGCGACTGCCGCGCAGACGCCACAACCAGAAATGTTCGCAATGAAAGAGTCTCTCGCGTTGCACCGGTGCGTCTCTTCCACTATCGGCTCTACAGACTGACCGGACCTTCGGCGAAATCGATGCAGGCCATAGCCTTATCGACTTTGAGCGCCCGGGGCTTTCCCGTCTTCGGTCAATATGGTTCCAGTCAGTACGACGAACGTCACGTCGCTATTGCTGAATCTCGAAGACAACAAGGTCGCCGCCCAGAGAGTCGACCGGTGCCTGCGCGGAGGGAATCGCGTCACCAGGCTTCGGAGTAAACATGCGAGCCGCCGTCCGCGACCATGCCGTCGGTGAGCCCGCGCCGCAGATGGCTTCCGTAGTATCCGGCTTCAGGCCCGCGTAGATGCGGCTTTGTATCCCGGCTTCCAGCACGACCCACGCTTCAGTCTTGGAGTCTCGCCCGCAGGCAGCAGGTTCGTATTCGCTTTCGTAGGATGCACCTCGACCGAAAGCATTTCGGTGAACGTCGAGGATTCAGCAAAGGGGGAATGGCGGAACGCCCGGCCAGCTTTCCCATCATTTGCTTCGGAACTGCTGTAGCAATTGACCAATCGTTCCACCCCTTCAGAGGCCCATCAGTGACGGGCTCCGATGGTCTCGTCGCGATCGCTTAGTGACCACGCTTCTCCAATAGGTCCACTGGGCAGGATCGCGGTGAGCAAGCTAGCCAAATGCCGGCTCGCCCCACAGCCATACTGATAGATCGGTTCGAATCGCAGAGGATACAGAAGGGCTTGATTCAATGTTTCTTCTCTGTCGTGGATAAGCTCTAATTCACCGTCGTGTCGATCATGACCGATCTGAGAATGCGCCTCCGGGCTAGACGGGTAGTTCTGTGATTCTTTGCTGATCGTGCAATTTGCCGAGGGTATGTTCGATCAATCTGGCTAACTTATCTGCAGCGCCGTTGACAGCCAGGTCCACAGTCGCCGCTTCGTCGGTGACCGCGATGGGCTGGCGGCCTTCGAGTCGAGCCTCCATCATGCAACGTTTGTCATTCTTGCCGCTCTTAGGGCCGCGTTCGTCGGTCACGTGGATCTCCACCCGCGTAATGTGATCGCTCATTCGGCTCAGGGCATTCTCGACTACGCCCCTGATCTGATCGGCCAGTGCTTCGTGACCTTCGATTGTATGGTCCGTATTGACTTGGATTTGCATGCTGATCTCCCTGCCTAATTGTTTAATCAAGGATGTTTCTACGCTCATATATTAGCGATGCGAAGTTCATGGAACCCGGCTACGGGCGGGCATTTGCTTCTGGCGGCCATAGGCACCCTCGACAAGTGGTTGGTTCCGACGTAAATACCGGTAACAATGAACATGGCGAGTAGTCCGAACCAAGTCACGGTGCCTTCTGAGTCGGAGCTTTCACGCGTTGAAACGCTGGTGTTTCCTTGTCCAACTCTCGGGTGTGCTTATGAACATTCACGGAATGTTCGTGTGCCTCCGTGCTGAGTTCGTGAGCAGTTAAATGATCTTCTTTGCCATGGGCGACAGCCGCTGCCGCGTGCGCGTGAGCCGCAAGGTTGTGCAGTTCTGCAGCTCGCTCGTGTGGTGTCTGTGACATGATTCTTCTCCTCGTCACTGTCCGTGTGCTTATCGAATGTCGTCCTTCAGGCTGTCCCACCGCTCGACATTTCACGGGCGACGCTTTATGCGACGCGGTCGTTGGCGTTCCTATACTCTTCGGGAACGTCGTCCTCCGACACCTGGCGGGTCGTGACCTCTGAGACGTCCGGATCTTTGGCGTTTTCTACACCGTCGACAATCGAGGCTTCAAAGGCGTTTCCCTCTTCCACTAATTCTTCGACGCTCTCGGAGTCCGCTTCGGCCGGGCGCGACATGCCCTGAATGTCGCCGGACTGCCCGGCCGAATTCGTTTCACGTTCCCCTTCGTCGCGCTCGTTGTCGCGCCGATTGTCTGTAACCATGGTTCTTGCCTCGTTGAAATGAGCTACCGCTTTTCTGCAGCTCTGGATGCTACGCGGCCACAGGTTCCGCGGTATGCAGTGTGGAGTGGGCAGGATTCGTGCTTTCGATGATCTCCTTCGCCTTGGCCACTTCTGCAGCCGTACCATGGGCGATAAGCAGAAACTGATCTGTCGTGAGCGCCGTCTGGTACTTCACAATGCTGTCCTTGGGGATGCCTATGCTGAAGAGACCGGCTCCCAAAACACCCAACGCACCTACCTCTACAGCACCTTCCAGTCCTGCCACGATCCACGCCACCAAAGGTCCAGCCACTAAAATTGGGCCGAGCCCCGGGATCACGAACATCGCGGATCCGAACAAGAGCGCCCAAAAGCCTCCCCAGAACGCGCCAACCTTGCCCCAATATTTCATGCGGTCGCCGGTATTGTAGTAACCGACCACTTGCTCATCTGTGTGGTAGCCCTTACCGACGATGGATAACTTGTGCATGTCGACTCCGCCACGCTGAAGTTCCTTCACCGCTCGATCCGCATCCGTATGAGTGTGATAAATCGCGACAACTGAATTTTCGATAGACATTTGTTAATCTCCTCGGCTTCTTACCGGCATTCTTCAACCCATCAACACAGGTTCCCACTCGCAGTATGACAACGCATACACGCGAAAACTGGTCCTTATTGCTCAGTGTCAGGGTTTCGTCCGGTGTCCGATTACAGGCCCACGAACTCGGGACGGTAATCCTTCCAAATCCCGGTCGCCGGCGAGATCACACGGACGGGAGCATCTTCAGCGTGCTTCGCGCTCCTCACCCATTGCCACGCGTTCTGCATTTCGGAGGATTCGAAGTAGCGTGTCTCTGACTGGAGAACGGCGGCTCCGGCAGCAAAGAGCTCCACAACCTCTTCCCAACGGTGGGCTCCGACGACTGCCATCCGAGCTATATGGCTTGTGTGCTTCTGGAGAAACCGCAAATCATCCCAGCGTGCCTTCCATTCGGCTCCGTGCATTCCCGTCAGGTCCACCAGGATGCCAATCGGCTGCTTCTTGTGTTGGGCAATGAAAAACTCAAGTTGCGGCTCGAATGTCTTGAGTTCTTCGTCCAATAGCTTTCCGACAACTTTAAAGCCGAACGCGACTCCTCCAGTTTCCTTCAGTCGTTCAATCACAGGCACTCCTCATTGTTTCGTTTCAAAGCCGTACTCATTATTCCGAGCTTCCGGATCTACGACAAATCAGCCGCGTTGCAACCCGGAACGCCCCGCAGCGACCTGTCAAGTGCGGTCCGACACGTTGCAATGTTGCTGTTGCTAGTCGTCAATTCGCTTCGCAGCCGAGGAAAATAAATATTCCATCCTCACCCGCATGCCCCGCTCTCTGACATTGCTTGCATCGTCACCTCGCTGCGCATACTTGGCAAATTCCGCATTCGTAGTGATGCCCTTGTCTTTCAGTAGTTGGATGATGCCGCCAATCTGAGCGTCCAGTGTTTCGAAATAGGGCAGCATTTCCTCAAACACTTGTTCGGCAGGGAGCATCTTCTCAAAAACAGCAGGGTCCACTTTCATCTCAATCTCCTAGGCCACTATTTCCAGACATGCAGGAGCCGTCTGGTGGCGGGCTAATACCGGGTCGAATCTCTCCCTTGCAAATCAATTGCTACCAAATCCGATCGTTACGTCACCTGCGCCTAAGGGTAAAACTCAAGCACCAGGCTTTCTGGTCAAAATTGAACACCATATCTGGCGGGATAGACGATGACCCGCTCACTAGTCTTTCCGGTGTTGTCTAGGCTAAGATTTGCGGGGCTGTTCGGCAACTCCGGCACAGTCAGAATAGAAGAGGTATCCTTTGACAGCGACAGCCTAAACGTACGCGCGTATGGATGGATTTCGGGTTTGGTCAAATGTCTCTGTGAGGTTGCTTTCGTCGTACAGGCCTTCCCCAAATCCGCGATTTAGACGATCGGAATCTGGGTACAATAGGGGACGTTAACAGATGCCTTCCGGTACCTTGTCGCATGAACTGATGTCCGCCGACACCGTTTGATATCAATCAGTTACACTTCATTGCTGCCCTGTCACGGCGGCGTTCAGACACCGCAGACGACTGACTGTGAATCACTCGCCAACCGCGGTCTTGCTGGCCCTTTAGGCACTCCGGTGTGCCAGTGGTGTGCCAGATTTAGAATTCACTCGGTTGGCGAGCGTGCCTGTTGCACCATCTCCACCAACACCTTTCGAGACTCAGCCGGATTGCTGACCTCCCTCAAGAATGCAATGCGAGCACCGCGCATACCATCCGGGGTTCGCAATCGGACCTGAAAGCCAAGCCGATCGACTGTTGTCATGGTTGCTTCCGTGGAATCGATGTGAGCAAATTGTCGGGCGAGCAAGACCAGAGCGTCCTTGTGGTCTTCGTTCATGTGCTGAATGATTTCGCCCATCGAGTCTGCGAGAGGGTCGGGTTGGCTGCGGTCGTAATCGGATGCAGATACCCAGCCCATCACCCCGAAGCCGCCCACGTAATAAACATCAATGACGTCCATGCGGGAGAACGAAAAGTCTTCAAAATCTACCCAATACTTGCTGTTGGCGTGACGTTCCAGGTACAGCTTGCGCACTTCAGCCAACTCGGTGATCGGTACTGGATGAACATTTCCTACCAGCGTGACCCTCGATGCGCCGAGCGGTTCGCCATCGATGCTTTCCTGCGTAACCAGCAAGCTGGCGCGGGCGTCGGCCTGCAAGTTCTGCGTATGCATAGCCATGGTGCTGATCAGGAAGATAGGACGGCCGTGATCGCCCAACCCGTAAGGCATTACGGACCCAAACGGGAATCCTGGCTGTTTACGCGACAGGGTAGAGAGACTGCCCAGGCGACCCAGATACACCAATGTGCGCGCACGTTCGGCGAACGTAGGCTCGGGGACTGGAAGCTGGTCGCTCGTTGGGCCACGCCCCGCATGTTTTCTGCCGGATGACGTTGTCATCGTGATCTTCTCCTATCCTTCCTCGTCGGGCGGGCCGGCGGCGCCAGCGAGGTCCTGAGGCCTAATCGTCTCGACATTGAACTTCGCTACGCGCTCGCGCATTGTTTTCAGAACATCCTCGAGAGCGGGAGGTTCGCCCTTGATCCATCGCAACGGGTTGATGCGCGCTACCACGAACGATCGCAAATACGGACTCACCAGTCCGCGCTCTTTCAACTTCTTGACTACGGCGGCGACCTTTTCCTCGAGCTCGAACACCATCATGGCCCGCTTCTCGTGCTGCTTAAGCGCGGAGCGCAATGAGTCGTCGCTAAAGTCCTCAAGGCGGCGAAGGATGGGATGGTAAGCGCCACCACCGAAGCGGCTGACTCGTTCGTAGCAGACTCCCAAAGTGACAAGTGCGGCCTGGTCGAGATAGAATGCAAATCCTGATTCGGGTCGTAAGCCATCCTCGTCGACCAAGCCACGGTAGATCCGAATGACTTCTAGTGAGCGCTCTTTGAGGTTGTGTGCTTTCTCCGTATTCAGCGCGAGGATCTGCCATGCAACCTCGCGTTCCGGGATGACTAGTGCCGTGATGGATTTAGCGCCAAGACGGCGCATGGCCTCGAGGCGATGCCGTCCGTTGGGGGTCCAGAAGCCACCACCGGGCGCTAGCACTGTGGTGAGCGGGTCGAGAAAATATCCTGTCTTATTAATTACGTCCGCGAGACGTTTGTGGTGAGTGTCTGAGAGATCGCGTTGAAATGGTGTGGGCTCGATCTTGCCGATGGGAAGAATGGAAAGTAGGGTAGGATGACCGCCGAGGGGCTCCTTTTACTGACCCACTACGCAGCCTCCAGCCTTCTCGACTGCTTCTGCGGCTTCCGCGGCAGATCCTTCTGACTGCTCTAACCTGCACTGTCCTGGATCGAGACCCTTGGTGCCGGGCTTGGCTTTTCGAGGACGGCGTCGGGCAGGTGCGCGCTTTGGCATGTGGAGACTCTACCTTATTGTTGCAGCGGATTTCTGAACGTCGGGTTCGCTTTTCGATAACTCGGGCACTGGCGTCGGCAAAACGTGGCTGTCCTTGTTCTGCTCTGGGAAGAGAGAGACAAAAGCCTCCAAGCGTTCGAGCTCTGCGGGCCGGCCAGCTAGTGCTTCAACCGCACGTCGCTCTAATCTGTCTCCGAGGGGCATCGCCACAGTTTACGCCGTCTTCAACCGCTTTGATCACTCTTGACAGAGGCCGCCCCTACCTCTGCGCCGTCGCAAGCCCGATGCCCAACGCTGATCCGGCGCCGAGTGCCGCTCTTGTTCTCAAATGACAGACTCATAAGTATTCTGAATCTCATTGTCTGAATCACCACTTCAGATGTGGCTGGCCAAGAGCGGCACTAGCGGATCGCGCCATCTACTTGCAAAACAGGCCAGTATTGAACGCGGTTTTGTGGCTCCTAAGCGACGCGAGATGAACCCTTTGATTTTGTCCTGCTTTGGTCGGGACTAGGCACTCGGAACTGGGATGAAGGAAGATATCGTCTGCGACGGAGTGAAGATCCGGATTTGCTCGTCCTGAAGTAGGAGAGGTGTCAACTCCGAATGCTTCGTTGACATCGCGCCAGTGCTGGCAAACCATTCTTCATTCCACAAACCTGACCCGAAAATCAGTAGGTCAAACTAGGAATAGGTCTGCCGCAGAATGTGCCGTACGGTTCGAGCCGATGTGCGCCAATACGGGCTTTTTCGCTACGTCAACAAAGTGCTTCCGTGCGGGCTAGGTCGTGGGCAAGTAGTTGATTTCAGATGGTGATAGTCGCTGACTGACCTGCTGAGGTGCGCCAACTCTTAATCAGCGTGTTCGAGGTTGCGTGCACAACCACCAGGCGTACAACCACAAATCTTCTCGGGATCGCTATTACGACATGGCCGACGGAACTTTTCATTTGATTCCGTCGCGGGCCGTATTGCTCAGAAAACGGAGTTGAGTGGACAAATTCCGCCGTCGGAATCATCGGGATCCGACAAGGGGGATGCAGGTCCAAGAATGAGCGCAAGGTTCGGACACCCTCCGGGCACCCAGACGAATGTCTTGTTCGTATCTGCTTGATTTTGTTATGCCGTGCATGGAGTAAGCTGGACGTGCAAGTTGTTATTTGTAATTGGGTTGGCGACCCTTTTAAGGCACGCGTCTCCAGATTTGTTTTAGAACTCTTCGCCACGCAACCTTCCGCCCTTGCGCAAAACCGCTTCCACTGCACATTTGACGTCTCCTAAACCTTGGTGTCCAATGGCATACAATTGTACTTGACTGAGGGTGTCCAATGGAGTACAAAAGAATTGTGCAGACGGTTGTCGAGACGCCTACTTACCTCGCGATTGCCGACAAGCTTTTTAGCGAGGAGGAGCGTGCGGACATCGTGGCACTGGTCGCGGCTGACCCAGAATGTGGAGACCTGATCCGTGGAACGGGCGGATTTCGAAAGGTCCGGGTCGCACGCAAAGGAATGGGGAAGAGCGGTGGGGCCCGGGTTGTGTATATCTGGCGCAACGAGAGATTTCCAGTTTTTCTCATTGCAGTTTTTCCGAAGAATGAGAAAGAAAACCTGTCGATGGCAGAGCGCAACACGCTACGGAAACGGGCCGATAGTATTTTCGAGACCTACCGGAGATAACATGAAAACGCAATTCGACCAGATGATGGATGGACTTAACGACGTTGAGGCTTTTCTTGCTGGGGAGCAAGAAGGATTCAAGGCACATGTACCCCAGGAAGTTGACGTGAAAGCGATCCGAAATCGACTTGGCATGACCCAAGCCAGATTCTCTGACACGTTTGGGTTCAGCCTTGATGCTATCAAGCACTGGGAGGGAGGGCGGAGGACCCCAGAAGCCCCTGCTCGCACGTTGCTCATCGTCATCGACAAGAATCCTGCTGCCGTGCTCACCGCACTGAGTCCCGCCTCGTTCGCTGCGGCTGTTAGAAAGAGTAGGACATCTGGTGGCGTTTCAAAACGGAAGACCTATGCCGCGGGTGGGAAGAGAATCACGAAGTGAAAAAAGAACAGCTTCCAATTGCGGTGAGCCGCAAGATGGACGCGCAATCGAGTGTACGAGCGGCAGTTCTTGAGCCCGTGACTTCAACCCACGATTGCAATGTCTCTAACGGCTTTTCACGGACCTTAGGCGGCCACCGGGAGTCAAGTAAGTCATTTCAGACTGCAACATAAACCAGCCCTGAAATAGCTGCACGCAAAACGTTGCGAAGGGACACCCGCCGGAGTGTGGTTCCCGGTGGTCCAATAGCGTGCTCTGGAGTTTTTCCAAATGACCCTGTGTCGTTCTTGGCTTCTCGGCGACGTCAAGTCGTTGAGATAAAATGTTGTCGCTTATGTTGGCCCATAATCGCCAGGGGCGGTGGCTTCATTCCGGATCGGCCAATTTGGGTCTGATCAGGGTCCGATAACCTGGCCAGAGAGTTCCTTTGAGTTCCGTTAGAGGATTAAGAACGGGCTGTCAGTACCGTTAAGGTCCAATAAGTTACGTCGGCCAGCGACTCTGTCACGGCAGAGGCCGCGGGTTCGAGTCCCGTCGTCCCCGCCATTCTTTTCAAGCACTTGCAACCCTAACCTCCGGCAAATCAGGGGATGTTAGGGGACGATAAGCGCCGAACGAGAATGGTCCCATTCGAAAACGATTCCAAACAGCGCTTATTGAATTAGGTTTGTCTTCGGCAAAATACCCGTCGGCGAAATAGCGTCGACCAATTTGTCCTGCGCCAAACGTTTGGTCTTCGATGTCGCCTGCAGGTACTTGTTCGTGACATGAAGGTTGCTGTGCCGCAAGTAGTCGCGGATGGTGAGCTGATGTTCGCCCATCTCCGCCAGCATGGTACCAACCGAGTGCCGCGGCGCGCAAAAAGGGATGAGCGCCACGACCAAAGTTGCGTTGGAGTCGTTCTGGGAATACCTCGCCTTTGTGATGAACTCCTTGGGTGTTTCTGCTCATCGGTCTGAAGGTCCACCTCGATGCCTTGGCTCATGCTTGGCGTCCTGTACTCTTCGCAATCGCGGCCGTGCTAGTCGGCCGGTCCCTTTCTGTCTATCTTGATGGTTCCGGCGAGCAACATCTTCGCAGAAAGAATTCCCGTTCGTTGGCAGCATGTAATGGTCTGGGGTGGTTTGCGCGGAGCACTGGCTCTGGCGCTGGCACTCAGCCTCGACAATACCTTCCCCTACCGAGATCGGATACTAGACTTGACCTTTGGGGTTGTAGTTTTTTCAACACTGATCCAGGGACTGACAACGAAGCCGCTCCTCAGGGCTCTGGGCATTGCAGATGGACAAGCTTAAGTCAGGCAGTTTGCGCTGCAAGCCTAAAATCTGGGGACGTTAAGGGGACGATAAGAAGTGCCGTGCCGTCTCCTTCTAGTATCAAACGACATCCGCCGACACCGTTTGATATCAATCAGTTACATCTCGTTGTTGCCCTGTCACGGCACGGTCAGATGGAACGGCAGGGAACGGGAGGACACGAGAGGGAACCGGGCGATATTAAAAGGCACAATAATAAGGTGTCCCATGCGGGGGCGTAGTTCAGCCGGTTAGAACGCCTGCCTGTCACGCAGGAGGCCGCGGGTTGGAGTCCCGTCGCTCCCGCCGTTTTGATTTCGATCGCGATTCCATCGTAGGCGTCGCAGCCCATCTTGCGGGGGCCCGTCTCTGTTTTCACCACGGCTGGATTGTGTCTCTGAAGCGAATCGGCAATTATCGGAAAAGAGTGAGGATCGTCCCGAACCACGCACCCAAGCCCACAAGAATCAGCCCCGGAATGATCTGCAAGGCAAAGCGTCTGCCACCGCTGCTGATGGCAACAATCATCTTGGTCACAGTATTCGTGGTCAGCCCGGCAAGGATTGGAAGCACGCTCTCCTGAACACTCAGCTTTCCTGACGCAACCAACGACGCCACCGATACAGCAGCGGAATGCGTATCGGCGAAGCCAGCGGCCGCAGCCGCAGCAATCACCCCGGCTCCGCCGAACTTCGCGTCGAGCGCAGCCGAGGCCAATTGCACCAGAGCGATGGTACCTGCAAATATCAATGTCGTCTTCAGACTAAAAATCCTCCCGACCTGCATTGAATCTGGTACGCCTTGTCGAATATTCCTGAACGTGAATAACGTCCCGTAGATGATCGCCGCAAGTCCCGCTCCAACGAGGGAGATCTTCAGCACCGAAAATGCAGGCCAGCTGGTAACTGCCAACACCACAGCTAACTGAATCACCGTGGCTACGGTGGAAAGCACAGCTCCGGCGACTGCAGGCCGCGAAACCACCGAATCTTTTCGTGCACGTGCCCCCATCGAGGCGATAGTGGCCACACTCGATGCAAAGCCAGAAGCCAACCCCGCCAAGGGAAGGCCGAAGCGAGGCCCGAGCAAACGCACAGCGATATGGCCCCCGGCGCTGATCGACATGATCAAAATCACGATCTTCCAGACCGTCCGAGGATTAATAGCGCTGAACGGACCCACATATCGATCAGGAACTAATGGAAGTATCACCAGTGCAGCAGCCGCGAAGATAAGCGCATCGGTCAGTTCCTCCTCGCTGAGCACATCACGTATGAAATGGTGAATTCGGGTTCGAGCCATAAGCGCGATCGCTACCGTCACCGCCAAGGCCGAAGCGGTCACCGGCTCTTTCAGGGCAAATCCTCCGAGCAATACGGTCAGCAAGAGAGCGGTTTCCGTGGTCAGACCAGGATCTTGCTCTTCGGTGCGCATGTATCCGATTGCAGACAGGCCAGCGACTCCGAGAAAAGTTATCGCGAGTAGAGGTACATTGCCCAAAGCGAAGCTCACTCCACCTGACAGAGAAGCAATCATGAACGTCCGGATACCGGCCGGGGAGCGAGACGGCCCCTCCCCTTTTCGTCGCTCCCGTTCCGCACCGATGAGCAAGCCGATTCCGAGAGCCGCGGCAAACCGGAAGACAAGGTCATAGATGCCGGGCATGGATTGAATGTTCATCGCTAAACACTTTTAGCTACGCAGGCCGGCCGTACTAGAAACAATGCTCAAGGCTCTTCACTAGGTGGCATCTGCTGGCCGCCCTATCTCATACTTTGAGATTTTGTAGCCGATGTCGCTGCGCGAGACTCCTAGCATGCGAGCAGCTTCGGCCTGCACTCCATGTGCCTGTTCCAATGCTCGCTCAATAAGGCCCCTCTCGAAGTCGACGAGCAACTGGCGGAGATCGACGCTGGCTGGCAGAGTTCGTAGCCATTCGCGCATCTCAATCGACTGGGATGCACCTGTTGCAGAACCGCTGATTTCCGCGGGAAGTTCATCAGCGGCAATTTCCTGACGGTGCCCCAAGATGTGCGCCCGCTCCAAAAGATTCCGTAACTCCCGTATATTCCCGGGAAATGTGTAGTTCGCGATCTTCTGCAGAGTTTCCGGGCTCATACGTTTGGGCCGGACCTTCAAGTCTTTCGCAATCTGGGCTGACAGGATTTCGCAGAGACCGGGAATATCTTCTTTGTGTTCGCGGAGCGGGGGAATGCGAATCGGAACAACTGCCAGCCGATAGTAGAGATCCTGCCGGAAGAGTCCCTGCTGAACTCGTTTTTCAAGGTTTCGGTGGGTTGCAACGAGGACTCGCACGTCAACCTTGCGGGACTGCGTGGATCCCACACGCAGTAATTCGCCATCTACCAGGACGCGAAGCAATTTAGCCTGAGCAGCTGCCGACATTTCGCCAGCTTCGTCCAAAAAAAGGGTTCCGCCATGGGCCGCCTCAAACAGAC
The DNA here is from genome assembly GCA_963731405.1 of uncultured Acidobacteriaceae bacterium. Lineage (GTDB taxonomy): Bacteria > Acidobacteriota > Terriglobia > Terriglobales > Acidobacteriaceae > Sulfotelmatobacter. The sequence continues at coordinate 14,053 of CAVSVS010000020.1, forward strand.
CCTGCCGGGCTCGATCAGCTCCCGTGAAGGCTCCCCGCTCGTGGCCAAAGAGTTCGCTCTCCAACAGGGTTTCAGTAAAAGCCGCACAATTGACTGCAATCAGAGGTTTCTGGGCCCTGTGGCTGTTCCGATGAATTGCCCTGGCTACCAGTTCCTTGCCTGTTCCCGTTTCTCCAACAATCAAGACAGTTGCGTCCGTCGGGGCAACGCGGGCAATCTGCTCGCGTACTTCATTAATCTCGGCGCTGTTCCCGAAGATAGTGTCGTCCCCGAGGAGATTTCCAACGGTGGATTTAAGGAGTTGATTCTCGCGGACGAGATTCGCGCGCTCGCAAGCGCGCCGCACGGTCGCCCTGACAACCTCAGGATTAAAAGGCTTTGTGATGAAGTCAAAGGCTCCCTTCCGCATGCTCTCGACAGCAAGCTCAATCGTTGGAACCGCGGTGAGGAAGATTACTGGCAACGATGGATCGTTCTCTTGAGCGACCGATAGAACTCTCAGTCCGTCGCCATCCGGCATCTTCTGGTCTGTGATCACTGCGTCGTATTCGCGCTCCGCTAGAAGAGGCAGAGCGGCCAAGACGCCGTCCGCCTCGTCGACCGTATGGCCGTCCAGGTGAAGTTCTGAACTCAGGACGCGGCGTAAATTAGGCTCGTCATCCACAATCAATAATCTAGCCATGGCTGATTGCTCCAGAGTCGGGTGACGCTTCGTCAGAAATCGTCATGGTGAAGCATACGTGGCCGGGCTCATTCTGGGCTACGATCAGATCTCCGCCTTGAACTCTCGCAATGTTTCTCGAAATCGCAAGTCCAAGACCTGTTCCGTGCGGTTTGGTGGTGTAGAAAGGTTCAAAGATTCTGGACAGCACTTCTTTCGGAATTGGGTCGCCCGAATTCTCCACCTGCAGTTCAACGCTTTGGGACGACGGACGGCTGCAGCGGACCGCAACGTGTCCCCCAACCGGGGTGGCATCAATCGCGTTTAGCAGCAGGTTCAGAAGAGCCCGCTGTAACTGCTCACGATCAACGTTCGCCCGCAAGTCCTCGTTACTCTCGACCGAGACCCCGATGTCTTTTTTCGAGGCATGTACGCCAACGATCTCCGCGATGTAGCCCAAGACCTCTGTTATGGCGGTGGGATTTCGCTTCGGCTGACTGGGACGCGCATAGGAAAGGAAATCACTGGTCAGTTTTTCCAGGCGAGCGGCCTCGCTGCGTGCGATCGCGAGCATCTCGCGTCGTTGTTGTTCCCCGACCTCAGGGCGCTCGGCCGTGACCAGTGAACTTGCGATGATGGAAACTGGGTTCCGAATTTCATGGGCTACCGCGCTCGAGAGGCGGCCAACCACGGCGAGTTTCTCTTCGACCATTAGTCGCTCACGCGTGCGCTCCAGTTCGCCGAGGTTATCGGCTAGCTTCCGTTGATCGCTTCGAAGCTGATTGACAAGCAGCCAGACCAACAGCCCCGTGAGCGCATACACAAGCGAGATAACTCCGGCCTCAAGGTACTCGCTTGCGTAGTTCGGCGGCTGAAATTTCGCAAAACGCCACACCCAGAAGAAAGTCATCGAATCCGCAACGACAATCACGCTGATGCAGGTGGGAAGGTGAAAACGGTAAGCGGCCTGCAAAACAGGCAAGGCCAGTAGGACGAAGTACGGGCTATTTCCCCGATGAGTAAAAAACATTAGGAGAAGGGCTAGAGCGATATTCAGGGAAATCGAAATCCAAACGACGATGTCGGCCAGAGCGTCGCTGAGAGTTCGGACGCTGGCCCACAGCCAAAACAATTCCAGCATCTTGAACAGAAAGGCAGCCCCCAATGTGACCAGCAAGGCGGCCGAGGGTGGGCCTAGTAGAGAAGAAAAAATGGAATGAAGAAGCAGGAGTGCAGCCAGAACGAATAGGTTCAGAGTTGCAAAGACCATCTCCTGCTGGCGGAACGACTCGAAGTCGAAGCGTGCCAGCAAAGGGGCGGTTTGTGACTCTGGTGTGTCTTGTGCCACTTTCGATTAGAGTACTCCCGGATGGTCGAGTCAAGAGAATCCCGGCGTCCCCGCTCTCCTCGCCGTTCTTAGCACTTCGAAATAAAGCTGCATCAACTGCGGTTCCAGGCTGCAGGAAGCAGGAGCGCTCGGCCTTGCTTCGAAGGCAGAGTGAGAATCGTCGACAGTCCGACGATCGTCCCAAACGGGAGAATAGAAAGATTGCCCACGGATCGAAGCAATGCGAGTCTCCTGCACCAAGCCCACAATTTTAGAAGGCCTACACCTGCAAGTATGCCAGCTATGAAAAGGTGTCCAGCGATGCCGATGTTGCCGCGCTGTCCTGGAAGCGCAGTGTTGGCAATTCGCCCGACCCCGCTATTCAATGTGACTTCATCAGTGCCCTCCAATACAGGAACCTCTAAATGCAACGCGGGAATCCGTAAAACAGCAAGCGATTGGACGGGTTTGCCAAGAGTGGCCTGATGCAACCTGGTATGTTGATTTCCTAGAGGCGAATATTCAGTGCCCCGCGCCTGATGAAGGTCAGCATTGCGGTTCGCGCCATCGATTTCTTCTATTCCCGCGGCGCTTCCCTTGGCGGATTCGAGTTGCCTGGCTTCGAAGTTCGCCACCTCTGCGCGGAACGTGATGAACCTATGAATGTGGGCAAATGCAAACATGGCCAGCAGCACCAAACCTAAGAAAAGCAATCCGACTTCAAGGATTCGAAGATCTTTTGAGCCGGCACTCATTCGGCTTAGTCCTTATCCTGTGTCTCCGTCGGAAGCGCAGCGTTGGCGTCTGCGGGAGCCGAAGTCACCATCGCCCGGACTCCGAATTCGTGCACGAGCCTGCCTCCGTTGTGGGCGGTATTGACCAGCAGCAAGGCGCCCGCGCTATACAGGACCAGGAAAGCCAGCGGCAGAATGGTTGTCGTCAGGCGGGTGTCTTCTCTTTTCAGCAACCATGGCACCGCTAGCAGTGCAAGAAATATCACCGACAGCACACTGAAAACGGCCTGCGTGCGCTCGGCAAGGGATTCGTGGGTTTCGAGGACTTGTTGCATCCCCGGGGCCCGTTCGGCGAGTTTGCCTGCAGCTTCCCCAGTCTCGACCGCGACGAAGATTGAGGCTGTTCCAACCAACAGCAAGACCATCGCGGCAATCAGGTAAGAACGGCCCTTGGCCGGAGTCAGCGAAGCCCCGACGATTATGAAGATCGGGGCAATTAGCAAGAGTGCAATCGGAAAATGAATGATCAATGGGTGCAAGGCATCCCAACTCGGTATTGCGGGAAATTGAAGCATAAAGACTCCTTAGTCCGATGAATCCAGGACGCCCTCTTGACGGCCCGGTTGCTAGCTGACCTTCTCGTACTTGTCTTTGTGACTGAAACACGACGGACACTTGGAGAAATCCAGTTGCGTCGTCGTGTAACCACAAACGACACACACGTAGAAGTCCTTTGCTTTGGACTCTTTCAGCTTGGGGAGATTGTTCAAGGCCTCGGAATACAGCTTGGCGTGTTCGCCTTCCGCTGTCTTTGCGTAGTTGAAGGTCTGGACAGCATCTCTGTTCCCCTCGGCGCGAGCCTGCTTGAGGAATTGCGGATACATGGTGTCGCGCTCGTAGGACTCTCCCTTGATTGCGGCTTCGAGGTTTTCCTTGGTCGACTTGACTACCGGAGTCTCGATCTTTGCCTGGGATGTGCCGCCCAGATTCTTAATCACAGCAGCGTGGTTAGCGGCGTGAACTTCCTCTGCCTTGGCCGCAGCCCGGAACAGACTCGCAACTTCACCGTACCCTTCCTGGCCGGCTTTTTCTGCGAACGCGAGGTAGCGAGCGTGGGCATTGCTTTCGCCGTTGAACGCAGCCTGCAGGTTGTCGAGCGTTTTGGTTGCGGCTAACGCCCCGTTTGGCAGCACAATCAAAGCGAGCGTGAGCACAAGCGCACTGTAAGCGAACTTCTTCATACCCAATATTCTCCATTTCAGTTTCAACGAATAGCGACCTGCGTCGAGATCGCTTGCCGGAGAGAGGGGCACGGCGTGGGCCAAGGATCAACTTTCGCCAAGTTACACAGAACAAACAGTAAAAGCCGCCTAAATGTGAGCCGCAGTCCAACGCATGTCAGAAGAATCGGACATGTGACGTCCGAACCATCGGACGTCGCAAGGCGGCTGATGTCCGATTGATCATTCATTCGAGCGGGTGTCCAAGCTGGAGAAACAAGCACTGGACTGGCAACAGGTCTATCGAGTTTGTTGTCTGTCAGTTAGCATCTCCCGTTCTTGATGGAATCCCGAGAGTAAAAACTTGTAATTCCACCCTACTTCACTCCTACTCGGCACTCAGCATGCACCGAGGGTAGAGGGTGCTTGTGTTGTTTAAGGACGCATTATGAAGATTCTTAAGCGCCATTGGCTGATCGTGATTCTGGCCGTGCTGGTAATCTCTGCCATTGCCGCATTCCAATTGAAGGGGAACGACAATCCGCAATATTTCACGGCTAAGGTCGACCGCGGTGACATCAGCCAGGTAGTCGAGGCCACCGGCACTATCAATGCTGTAACCACTGTCCAGGTCGGCTCTCAGGTTTCTGGGACCGTCTCTCGCCTCTACGTGGACTTCAATTCCCGCGTAAAGAGAGGACAGGTTATAGCGCAGATCGACCCCGCACTCTTCGAAGGATCGTTGCTGCAGGCCAAAGCCGACTTGGCAAACGCGCGGGCCAGCGTCGCTACCGCGAAAGCGAATCTCCAGAAGGCACTGGCTTTGCAGATTCAGACCACAGCTGACTACGAACGCGCGAAAGCTTTGACAGCACAACGGGTCATGAGCACGCAGCAACTCGATTTGGCCAAGTCAAACTACGATTCCGCGATGGCCGGTTCGTCCGCGGCTGATGCCTTGGTAAAGCAAGCCGAAGCCCAAGTGCAGCAGCGGGAAGCCGCTGTCAGGGTGGCTCAGACCAACCAGGACTACACGACTATACGTGCTCCCATCGACGGCACCGTTATCGCGCGCAACGTGGATGTTGGCCAGACGGTTGCAGCTTCTTTGCAGGCACCGACGCTGTTCACTATTGCACAAGACCTGACCAAGATGCAGGTCTATGCCAGCACCGACGAATCCGATGTGGGCGCCATCCGGCAACAGCAACGGGTCACCTTCAAGGTCGATGCTTATCCCAAGGAAACCTTCAGCGGCCTCGTTTCCCAGGTACGGATGAACGCGACCACTGTTCAGAACGTCGTTACCTACAACACGATCATCGATTTCGATAACCCTGAAATGAAGCTGTTCCCTGGTATGACGGCATACATCACGATTCCCGTGGCCTCGGCAACCGATGTACTCCGAGTTCCTAATAGCGCTTTGCGCTACAAACCCGACATGAAGGCAGAGGAAATTCGCGCCATATATCAGAAATTTGGCCTCGACAACCCAAGCCTGCCGTCCGCCGGGAATCATGCGGCAACAAACAACGGCCCGGAATACGTTGGTGGAGCGGTGAAAGAAGTCGCCCGTCGCACGAGCGCAGGCCAAAACGAGGCAATCGGCCTCACACCGACAGTTGCTCATAGCCCGGATCGGGTTGTCCTCTGGAAACTGCGTCCGGACCGGACTTTGGAACCGGTTAGGATCCGATCCGGCATTACCGACCACACTGTGACGGAGGTCGCCGAGGTATTCAACGGGTCGCTGAACAGTGATGAGGACCTGGTTACAGGCGCTGTTCTCACCGGGCCGAAAATGGGGCCCGGGACGGCAAACGCAAATCGGCATTAGGGACAGACGCGGAGAAACTCGTGGTCACGATGAGCCAATCCGAGATCGACGTCGCGATCCAACGACCGAGGGAAGCGACGATTCGCGTTCTCGATGTCCACAAATACTACGACTTGGGTGAAACTCGCGTCCATGCCTTGCGCGGTATCACGATGGATATCGTCAGAGGCGAGTTTGTGGCCATTATGGGCGCAAGCGGAAGCGGCAAATCCACCTTCATGAACATTCTGGGCTGCCTCGACAAGCCCAGTTCCGGAAAATATTTACTCGACGGGATCGACGTATCAGGCCTTCGCAAGGATGAGCTGGCAGCAATACGGAACCGAAAGATCGGCTTCGTGTTTCAGGGATTCAACCTGCTCTCACGGACCACAGCGCTGGAGAACGTGGAGTTGCCGACCTTGTACGCACAGGTTAGCCAGGAAGAGGGTGAGGGGCGGGCGCACGAGGCGCTTGATCTTGTCGGACTCGGAGACCGCTCAACACATTTTCCTTCACAGCTATCGGGCGGCCAACAGCAGCGAGTCGCGATTGCGCGTGCCCTAGTAAACAAGCCTTCGATTCTGCTGGCGGATGAGCCTACCGGCAACCTGGATAGCCGCACGTCGGTGGAAATCATGGAGATTCTCGGGAGGCTAAACGTCACAGGACTGACCATCGTTTTGGTTACCCACGAGCACGATATCTCGCAGTTTGCCAAGCGCACGATTCAGTTTCGCGACGGCAGAGTTCGCCGAGATGAGCTTGTGATAAATCGCCAGACCGCGTCTCAAGTGCTCAAGAACCTTCCAGTGGAGAAAGATTAGCCCGATCGTCTCCTGAAAAGGAAATTCCTTATGGACTTGATTGCCGTAACGCGAATCGCGGTACGAGCTCTGGCTCGCAACAAAATGCGCTCCAGCCTTACTATGATGGGCATCATCATCGGCGTGGGTGCCGTCATCGCGATGGTTGGGGTGGGGCAAGGGGCACAGCAGCAGGTACAGCAGCAAATCGCTGCCATGGGTTCGAACATGCTTTTCGTCGGGTCGGGCACGGTCACGCGGGGTGGAACCCATATGGGTTGGGGCGCGACGAAGACTCTCATATACGCCGATATGCTCGCCATCCTAAGAGAGTGCCCGGCCGTCAAGGCTGCGGCCCCCGGCAGTAATACCAGTACACAGGTTGTTTTTGGCAACGACAACTGGGCGACTCGAGTCAACGGTACCGAGCCGGAGTACTTCGACATCAGAAACTGGCCATTCGAGGAGGGGACCACCTTCACGCAGCAAGATGTGGAAATGGCAGCGAATGTAGCGGTCATCGGCGAAAGCGTGCGTAAAAACCTATTCGCAGCAACCGCCCCGCTCGGACAAACCATTCGGATCAAGAGTCTCCCTTTCAAGGTCGTGGGCGTGCTCGCGCAAAAGGGGACCTCAGCAGCAATGGGCGATGATCAGGATGACATGGTGCTTGTTCCTATCACAACCCTTCAAAAGAAAATAACCGGGCAGGATTGGCTACGTTGGATCATGGTCTCTGCCTCTTCGCGTCAGGCAAGCTACGCCGCCCAGGAGCAGATCACATCGCTGCTGCGGGATCGTCACCGCATTCGTGTCGGGCAGGACGACGATTTCATGGTACGGAACCTGGCCGACATGGCTGACCTCGCAGACCAGGCCGGTAGTGTCATGACCATGCTCCTCGCTTCGATTGCTAGCGTTTCATTGATCGTCGGGGGTATTGGCATCATGAACATTATGCTGGTATCGGTCACCGAGCGTACTCGCGAGATTGGAATTCGCATGGCGATTGGCGCCACTGAGCGCAATGTGCAGAGCCAATTTCTGACTGAGGCGGTTGTACTTAGTCTGATCGGCGGCGCGATCGGCATCGTCTTTGGGATGGGCGCCTCCTATCTCATCACCAATACGTTGGGCTGGGTGGTGTTGATTTCTCCCCTCGCGATCGTAACGGCTGTGGTGTTCTCCATGGCGGTGGGGATATTCTTCGGCTTCTACCCTGCGCGGAAAGCGGCGCACCTGAATCCGATCGAGGCGTTACGCTACGAGTAGACGCTAGCTCGGAAGGCGCGACGCCGAAAGGAATTCAACAGGAGGGCAAGGTGAAGCGGGAACACTTCATTCGGCTGGTAGAGGAAGTGTTGGACTCGCTTCCGATGGAATTCCGGGAGCGGATCCACAATCTCGCCGTAATCGTTGAGGACCGGCCCAAAATGCGCAAGAAAGCGCGCGGGCTGGGAGGGAAAATAGGTCCCCACAAGCCCCGCAGCCTATTGATGGGAGTTTTCCAGGGTGTGCCTACCACGCAGAAAAGCGTGTTCGACCTTTCCCCCGGACCGAACCGCATCGTCCTCTACCAGAGAAACATCGAAGTGGTCTGCCGGAACGACGCAGAAATCCGTCATGAAGTCCGGCAGACCGTACTCCACGAACTAGGGCACTACTTCGGGATGGACGAATCCCAACTTAAGGACGTTTAATTTCGTCATCTAAGCGTCGCCGGTACCTACCAGATCGCCGGCCGTAGGTGTTTCCAGAGATTCAACGATGTGTGTTTCTTACCATTTCTCTTCCCCGATCAAGCGGAGGATTCCAAGGAAATGAGCGGCTGCGTCCATCTGGTGGCGTTCAGTCGTTTCTGTCGCTCCCCCATACCACAATTCCCGCGCGCGGAGGCCGATTGCGGCTTGAGCTCGGGCGACGCGAGTTCGTACTTTCTTGCGGTCTGGCTCCAAAACGGCTTCTCTATAAAGCGCCAGCCAATTCTGGTTTCCGTCTGAATTCGGCATTGGGGATTTTCCGTGTGCACTGACGAGAGTTCTGTCCTCAACGAAATTACTTGTGGACTTTCCAAAGGGTCTTGCTAGCTCCAAAACGAAAGGAGAACTTTGATTTAGCACGGCATGTGCCGGCCGTTGACGACCGACAAGTTGTACAAAACAAACGTCAAGCACACCACCGTTTCACCTGCGCATTCGGCCTCCCGTTAAGACTGGACGTGGGCTGGCAAGGACTATTTAGGCCGCCTTATGGACTTGCGATAATTCAGCCTCAGCCTGCAACCAATCGTCCAGGTCGTGTCCATCATCTCTTCCACGCTGCTCGTAGAATTGAAAGGCACGCGCACGAATTTGGTCCTGCAATTCACCGCCACCGTCTGGCTTTTGGAGGTCTGCTTTGATCGTCGCAGAAGGGACTACCTGGGAAGATTTCATTTCGATTTTCTCCTTTCGATGATTTGTTTAGCTGGTTCCGACTAAGCTTCAGCAAACTCACAAATGCGAGTGCCGCACGGTTTCTGCGCGCTACCACCCGGCGTGTTAAGCGAGACCGCTATGAGCCGAGATACAGAGTCCTTCTGTCGTCGTTGCTTTTCTGATGCACCGTGAGTTTGATGCCCGGCAGCGTCCTCGAAACTTCGAACATAAGGACAACTTTGACTTGGGGCACGGCGTGTGCCAGGCGTTGACGGGTTCCAAGTTGCACAAAACTAAAGATCAGGGACACCTACCGGTCTCACCTAAGCGCGCGCGCGTCAAAAGAATCGGACCAGGAATGTCCGAAGTATCGGACGTTATGACAGTTCAGGCTGCCTTCTATCACTAAGTGGCGGAGGACGAGCAACCGGACTCCGACCTCCTGTAGCCTTTGTTCTCTGTCGCTTGGGTTTTCCTAGCGCCGATTGGAAACGCCGGCGAGTAAAGATTCGTAACCGTCACTTCTCGTGGCGCCCCCGGCCCTCAACATGCACGAAGCGTCGCTGAGGGCGCAGAGACGCGAGAAGCACTGAAAACCTGCGGTAGAGTTTGGCCGCCAAGGTAAACGATGACAAAAAGGAAAACCGACCCAGTCTGCGCCGTGTACATAGCGATAGCGACGAGTCGATAGCTGAAGACGATAGGCCAACTCTCAAACGTCGGGAGACATATTCCGATTAGGGGATGACATGAAACTGGAAATTCGCGGACTAAAAATCGAGATCACTGATTCGCTACGAACGTATGCACAACGAAGACTTTGTTTCGCGCTAGATCGCTTCGCAGAGCGAATCAGGACCGTGCGGCTGAAGCTGGGTGACATGAACGGATCGCGGGGTGGAGTAGATAAGCGCTGTCAACTCGGTATTTTATTGGCGCACTCATCTCCAATCACCTTGGAAAGTCGCGCCTCAACTGTTCAAGGAGCGGTTGATCGGATCGCCAGCAAAGTTCGCAGCTTCATTGAGCGACGCTTTGTGCGCAGGCAGGAGCAACGGCGGTTCAGGAAGGCGGATAGGCGCCCGTTCGTGCTGCCGCCGCTGACGACTCATCGACTTCGCGGAGGATCAGCACCATGACGCCAACGCGCAAAAGAATTTTGATCGCGGATTGCCACGAAGATGTCCTCATCATTCTTGAGAAGCTTCTTGAGGATGCCGGATTCGACACGACGACTGTGTGGACTGCAAAGGAAGCCTTGAAGCTGGCTGATTCGCACGCTTTCGACTTGGTATTGGTTAACGAATACTTGCCCGATGCCAAATGCGAGGACGTGTTGAGAGCACTGCAGAAGAGAGGTCGGCAAATCCCTTGCATCGTGATGCAACCGAGCGCGCCTGAGTTTGTCGACTTCACTCGGTTCGAGGCCTTGGGCGCGCAAGACATCGTCTGCAAACACTGTTTTCGCCGGATTGTCGAGATTGTTAGGGAATGTCTGCTGTGCGATCAGAAGCGGATCCAGGCTGCTTGAATGCGAGCTGAGAGAACTGCGAAAAGTCTTTGAAGGAGGTTCACGATGAACACCGACTACATGCTGGCCTGCGGCGTCGTCTGGCGGAGAACGGGCGACCCGGAAGCAGGATGGGATCTGGTAGACGGTCTCAAATCCAGGGATCCAGAAATTCGCGTGCTCGCGAAAACCCTCCTCGTTGAGAACGGAGAAAGCTCGATGGGGCTGTTCGAAAGCGCTCTCGCGGTGGGAATCGTAGACCCAGAAGTAGCTGGCCTATGCATGGCCGAGATCCTGAGAACTCAACACGCGAAACCTGTTGACTGAGCAACGCATCCTCAAGCATTGCGGCGACGCGTCGCTTCGCTGGGAGGTGACGCATTCGAATTGAAGCATTAGGTGAGTGAGGCACGAGTGGAGGCTCGATGCTACGGACACGAGCGGGGGGCGTGGGAGCTAATGGCAACGGCGCAACAGCAGGGACGTGAATCGAAATGACTTTGGGAGGACGCGATGAAAACCATAGCCATTCTGGCGGTCTTGTTCTTGAGTATGGCCGCCTACGCAGACGACAGCAGCGTGCAAGGTGCGCAGACCGATAGAGCCCAGTCAACTCGCAGCACAGCTTTGAGCCAAAAGGGAGTTGACCGCATCGTCAAAGAAGCCCACCACGAATTGGTCATGCTTCCGTTCTATGGCGTGTTCGACAACCTACTCTACCAAGTATCGCCGGATGGAACGGTGACCTTGCTCGGTCAAGTAAGTCGTCCGACGCTGAAGTCAGACGCCGAAAGGGCAGTGAAGGAGATTGAAGGTGTCGAGCGCGTGGATAATCAAATCAAAGTGTTGGCCGTGTCGCCCAACGATGATCGTATTCGTCGAGCGACGTATCGCAAGATCTATGGCAATAGCGTGCTCTTACAGTATCAATTACGTGCCGTTCCGCCGATTCACATCGTCGTGGACAATGGCCACGTGAAGCTCGAGGGCGCCGTGGCGCGCCAAATGGAGAAGCAGATCGCTGGAATGCAAGCTAACAGTGTGTCCGGTGTGTTCTCGGTGGAGAACAATCTGCGAGTGGAAAACGACTAAGGCAACCGGTCCCGGAAAAAGCGTTTCGCGGAGACTGCCGGAGAGGGAGGGTGAGATGAAAGCCCTGGAAGTGAAACAGCAGATCGGACTCAAGAACATTCTGTTTGCAACTGATTTTGAGGTGTCGGCCAGCCGGGCTTTGCCATTTGCCGTCGCATTGGCAGACCGGTATGAAGCAAAGCTCTACGCGGCTCACGTCATACCGCTGGAGGCGTACGCCCTTGCTTCTCCCGAATCGATAGATCGCGTCTTGAAGGAGGCTGGAGACCTCGCGGGATACACCCTGAATCAGATCGTAGGCTCGCTCCGATTTCGCGGTCTGCGTTGTAACGTGCTGTTGGGAGAGGGAAACGTAGCTGACGTGCTCGAAGAGTGGGTGCAGACATACTCCGCTGACCTGGTTGTGGTCGGTACGATCAGCCGCGCAGGCTGGGGCAAAATGGTCCTCGGTTCGGTCGCTGAGGAAGTGATTCGAGAAGCGACGTGCCCGGTGCTCACTGTCGGACCGCACGTCACAACACTGGCTTCCGACGGAGTTCACAGCATCATTTGCTCAACGGATTTCTCCTCTGCTTCTCTGCGGGCTCTCGAATTCGCCGTATCTCTGGCGCACGAGTATAAAGCGCATCTCACCCTTGTACACGTCATCGAAGGGAGCCTCAGGGACTCGCCACGTCTTGCCATTCAACAAGACGAGAATCGCCTGCGCGACATGATCCCTCCCGAACCCGAACTGCTTTACCGGCCAGAGGTGGTCGTAGAAACGGGAGCAGTTGCAGACCGCATTCTGAACCTCGCGGCTGATTTGTCTGCTGACTTCATCGTCATGGGTGTCCGAGGAGCGGGGGCCTTCGCGCAGACAGCAAGTCATTTTGGCTCGATTGCGCACAGGGTGGTAGCTCTCGCTCACTGTCCGGTGATGACTGTCGGCGACCTACAGAAAGTGGAGAAAGAATAGTCGAAGGAGGTGGTCTTATGGACTCGGCAACGATTCTAGTGTTGCTTCTATGCGCGGGCGTTGTAGCTCTTCTTATATGGTTTGAAAGCAACTCTCGCCGAGACGAAGCCAGTAAGACGGCGCAGTCCGCGGGGGTGGAAACGTCACCGAAGGAAAGCCAGTCCACGGCTGAACCGAAGGGCGACAAAAAGAAAGCTGCATAGCCTCAATCACAGCGAAAAGGAGTTCGTCATGACAGATCGTTGCATTATCGTCACCGATGGCGACGTGGACAGGCTCAGGCGTTTGGTCCGGGCTCTCAAGTATTCTCTCTTTCGAGATCAAAGGCAGCTCGAACTTCTCGATGAGGCACTGGAGAGCGCCGAGGTCAGGCCTCCGGCTCGAGTTCCCAAAGACGTAGTCAGGATGAATTCCCGTGTCCGTGTTCTCGATTTTGATACGCGACGGAAGGGCCTGTACACGTTGGTTTTTCCTGAGGAGGCAAACATCTCGCGGGGCTTTGTTTCCGTTCTCGCCCCGCTGGGAATTGCGCTGCTCGGTCGCAGAAAAGGGGAGGTCATCGAGGCGAAAGTTCCCGGAGGGATCAGAAGGTTAAGGGTCGAACATGTACGGTCTGGGTCTGAAATCACAAGGAAGCGAGCCCCGCTAGATCGATCAACTCGAAGAGGACTTCGTTTGGGTCAATTAACTCCTGGCGTCACTCGGGCGGCCTAGCCCTTATGCCCCTTCCAATAGGAACTCCCGCAAAGACATCTATCTCGACGGCGAGAGAAACCTACATCGCGGTAGTGACCGTGATCGCAATTGGTGCGCACCTGATTCTCCGCTATTCGACTCACCTACCACCGTCGATTTATCTGGGCCCGTTGTTCTTTGCGCTGATAGTCGGAGGAATTCCAATCCTGTTGAGTCTGGGCAAGAAACTCTGGCGGCGAGAGTTTGGCTCAGACTTGCTGGCTGGAATCTCTATTGTGGCTTCCGTTGCAATGGGCGAGTACCTGGTGGGGTCAATCATAGTCTTAATGCTTTCAGGCGGGACGGCGCTAGAACAGTTCGCCACGCGAAAAGCATCCTCCGTCTTGGACGCATTGGCGAAGCGCATGCCGCAGGTTGCGCATCGCCAACGTGGAACATCGGTTGAGGACATCAAACTCGAACAGGTCCAGATAGCCGATTACGTCATTGTGTTGCCTCATGAGATCTGTCCGGTCGACGGAGTCGTCGTGGAAGGGCATGGGGTAATGGATGAATCCTATTTGACGGGTGAGCCCTTTGAGATCTCAAAGACCCCGGGTTCGAAGGTTTTGTCCGGGGCGATCAATGGCGACATGGCCCTGACTATCGAAGCAGAGAAACTGGCGGTCGATTCGCGATACGCCAAGATCATGCAGGTGATGGAGCAGAGTCAGGACAAGCGCCCACAGCTTCGCCGCATTGGAGACCGCATCGGGGCCTGGTATACGCCCTTGGCCATGGGTGTTGCCGGACTGACCTGGCTGCTTACCGGCGACTCCAGCCGTTTTCTGGCTGTGGTCGTGATCGCCACTCCATGCCCTCTCATCCTGGCCATCCCAGTGGCGGTGATTGGTGCCATCTCGCTCTCCGCGCGGCACGGCATCATCATCAAGAATCCCGCTTCCCTCGAGCAGATCACAACCTGTCGCACGCTCATTTTCGACAAGACAGGGACTCTGACCTACGGCCAGCCTCAGATGACGGATGTGTTGTACGGACTCGGCTTTACCAAAGACCAGGTCTTACAAGCGGCCGCGAGTCTTGAACAGTTTTCCAAGCACCCACTAGCCGGCGCCGTGGTGCGGGCCGCACACGACGCGAAACTGGCCTTATTGGAGGTCAGTCAGATGCAGGAAAAACCAGGAGACGGTCTTCGCGGCATGGTTGCCGGTAGAAGGGTGCGTATTACCGGACGCGGCAAAGTAGATCCCAAACTGCTGTCCTCACTGCCTCCCCTTGCTTCGGGATTGGAGTGCGTTGTCTTTGTAGACGAGCAGTATGCCGGGGCATTTCATTTTCACGATGCGCCTCGTCCGGACACCAAGCCCTTCGTCCACCACCTAAACCCAAATCATCAGGTAAACCGCGTTCTATTGGTGTCGGGAGACCGAGAGTCAGAAGTCCGCTATCTGGCGCAAGAAGTCGGGATCACTGAGGTGTATGCCGGACAGACCCCGGAACAGAAGGTTGCAATTGTTGAAGCGGAGACCAAGAGAGCTCGTACCCTCTTCATCGGGGATGGTATTAATGACGCCCCTGCACTCATGACGGCGACTGTAGGCGTTGCCTTTGGGGCTAACAGCGACATTACTTCCGAAGCCGCTGATGCCGTAATTCTGACTGCTTCGCTGGACAAGGTCGATGAGTTGATTCATGTCAGTCACAGGATGCGATCCATCGCCCTGCAGAGTGCTGTGGGAGGAATGGCGGCCAGCGTTGTGGGTATGATCGCCGCCGCTCTGGGCTACCTGCCTCCGCTGGAGGGAGCCATCCTGCAGGAGATCATTGATTTGGCCGCAGTGGCGAATGCGGCTCGGGTGGCTCTCCCCACCAGAAAGCTAGCCGATTTTTGAGGATGTTCAGTTCGCCCAGAGTACGTTCGGACTGAAGGAGGTACGCTTGCTCGAGACCTTTGATAGGACAAAAAAGCAAGCTGGTCTTATCTTCCTGCTCTTCTTAGCAGCGACGGCTCTCTATTTCTGCTACGTGCTGATTGCCCCTTTCCTCAAGCCAATCCTAGTGTCGTCCGTGTTAGCCATTCTCTTTTATCCCCTGCACGCGCGTATCCTCCGCAGAATTCGGAATCGCAATGTGTCTGCACTCTTGTCCACGTGCTTGGTTGTTCTTCTCATCGTGTTATCAGCGGTATTCCTTGCTCGGGCACTTGCAACTGGCCTGCGCGACATCTACCAGTCACTTGGCGGCACGGGCGACGGAGGGGAACGCCTGAGCCTGTACCTGATTCACATTTTTGAGAGAGCAATTGAACTGGTGAGCAGTTATCTGCCGATTTCTAGCTCCGATTTGCGGTCGGCGACGGTGAACCAAGCTGAGAAGGGGGTCTCGGCGCTTCTCGGTATGACGGCCGGGGTTCTTGGCAGCTTCACGGTCTTGCTCGCCAACGCCGTGATTGCCTTTTTCGTTCTGTTTTTCTTGCTCCGTGATGGCAATGCGATGTTGCGCCGCTCTGCCGTTCTGCTCCCACTGCGCAGAGATCAAACCAGAAGACTTTTTGCTTTGGTCAGAGACACTCTCAACGCCACGGTGTACGGGACGCTCACTATGGCAGCGCTGCAGGGTGCTCTCGCCGGCCTTGCCTTCTTGTTCCTTGGGGTGACTTCGGCAGGACTGTGGGGGATTGTCACTGCTCTTTGTGCCTTGTTGCCGTTTATTGGAACAGGGATCGTTCTTCTGCCCGCAATATCGATGCTGATCTTCAGCGGTCACTGGATCAAAGGTCTAATTCTCCTTGCCTGGGGACTGGCTATTGTCCACCCAGTCGACAACTTATTGCGCCCTCATCTGATCGGTAGCCGCACAAAGCTCTCGACACTTTATGTCTTCTTTGCATTGCTCGGAGGATTGAAACTGTTCGGCGGACTGGGAGTGTTCATCGGCCCGATCATCCTAGCGATCACTTTGGCACTCTTAACGTTTCTCCGAGAGGCCATGCGGGCGGGAACTTGGCACGCCCGCGAGGAGCCAATTCACTGAACTTAACCCGGCATTTTTTGCGCGTTCACTGAAGCGGCGGTATTCGCTAGAACGTCTTGTAATTAAAGTCACATCATCGATTCGTTCAGTGCGCGAGAGATTAACAATGTAATCCTGAACCCGAAGAGGGATCATATGGTAGTCAAAAAACAAGTTCGCGGCCCATTCTACGAGATTGTAGTTCCAACAGATTGTTCGTCAGCCTCGGCGCGAGCTATGAGGTTTGCTCTTGCGTTGGCTGGCCGTGGGAGCAGAGTCACAGCCGTCCATGCTGTGGATTCACTTCAATACAGGTTCGGACCACGAAAATTGAGCAAGGTGCGGAAGCAGAAAGTATGGGCCTTGGCGCAAGAGTCCATGTCTCGTTGGCTACAGGAGGGCGAGCTTTCTGGCTGCGACACAATTGTCGTCGAAGGCGAAGCTGCTCCGGCAATTACCGCATTCGCGGCCGCGAAAGGCGCCGATCTAGTTGTGCTTGCAACTTCAGCACGCCGTCCCGCCGCTCGACTGCTGTTCGGCTCGGTAGCAGAAGAAGTGTTTCGAATTGTCAATTGTCCGGTTTTTGTGCTCGGACCGAAAGCCGCTTCGGCTAAAAAGCGAAAGCCCTCGCGGCTCGTCTTTGCAACTGATCTTGAGCCGCATTCTCTGGCAGCGCTCTCTCAGCTTTCCGACATAGGGGATAGGCTCGGCGCGGGAATCTCAGTCATTCGCGCCGTTCACCCGGACACCACATCTCGAACAGAACGAAAGAGAATCAGGAGAGAAACAATTCAGAAGGTCGAAGCAGAGGCCGATTCCGCTCTTCGCAAGCGTATTAGAAAGATACACGTGGAGTTCGCACGTCCTGTTAAGGCCATTGTGGGCTTCGCAAATCGCTTCAGAGCCGACGCGATTGTTATGGGAATTCGCAGCGGCAGCGAATTGACTCGCGCTGCAACCCACATCCCCTGGGCGCTAGCACATCGCGTGATTAATGAGGCAGCGTGCCCCGTCCTGACGATCCGGGCCTGATATACCCGCTCACCTTGTCGAAAATGCGATTGGTATCGAGAAAACGCGCTTGGGTTGACTGATTGGGTCTGGATAGCCTGCGGATCCGCTTCGCGTCCGACAAGATCGTTAAAATGCGGCAATTCTCTTCAAACCGGGGTCCGATCTGGGTCCGGTACGCAGGGTTCAAAGAGTTCCTTAGAGGATCAAGAACGGGCTGTCAGTACCGTTTGCGAAGCTGGCTGCCCAGTTTTAACGGTGAGGAGTTTAGACGAGAGTCCAGACACGGAAGGATCGGATCCTCAGCCCCTGGGTAGTAGCTGATCACCAAGTGATGTGCGCTCGATCACAATGGGTTCTCCCATTGCGGGAGCGATAATTGAATCAGCTCGCAGAAGGACAAGGAGAAAACGATGCCGCAGAGCGCACTGACGGAACCGATCAATGCCGAAAAGGAAGTCTCGAAAGCCGCTCTTGGTCCACCCGCGAAAAGGTCTTCCAAAGCATTCAATTCATTCCAGATCGCACAGGCCCAGTTCGACAAAGTGGCCGAATACTTGGGACTTGACTCGGCCACCAAAGATCTACTGCGTTATCCGTTACGGGAGTTTCAGTTTGCCATCCCCGTACGCATGGATGACGGAATGGTGAAGATTTTTCGCGGCTTCCGGGTGCAACACAACGACGCCCGCGGACCGGGCAAGGGTGGCATTCGCTTCCATCCGCAAGAGACGATCGATACAGTGCGCGCACTATCCATGTGGATGACATGGAAGTGTGCGGTGGTGGATATTCCGCTGGGCGGAGCGAAGGGTGGCGTGATCTGCGATCCTCATAATCTAAGCGCGCGAGAGCAGGAGCAGATTTGCCGTGGCTGGGTACGTCAAGTGGCGAGGGAAGTCGGTCCGATGATCGATGTACCGGCTCCGGATGTAATGACCGACGCGCAGCACATGCTGTGGATGCTCGATGAGTTTGAGAAGATCCATGGCGGTCGATTTCCAGGATTCATTACCGGCAAGCCCGTCGGAATGGGTGGCTCGCTAGGTCGAACCGAGGCTACAGGCTATGGGGTCGTCATTACACTGCGCGAGGCGCTGAAAGAATTGGGCATGCGCCCTGAGAATACCCAGGCGAGCGTGCAAGGCTTTGGCAACGTGGCCCACTACGCGATCGAACTCTACCAGCGGCTGGGAGGAAAAGTAATCTCTGTCTGTTGCTGGGATCAAGCGGATCAGTGTGCCTACACGTACCGGAAGGGTGAGGGAGTCAATCTCAGCCAACTGTTGTCGATCACCGACCACTTCGGCGGTATCAATAAAGCGAAAGCGAAGGAACTGGGCTACGAAGTGCTTCCGGGAGAGGCATGGATAGAGCAGGATGTCGACATTCTTATCCCGGCGGCGATGGAAAACCAGATCACCGGCGACAACGTTGGCCGGATTAGCCCTCGCGTGCGCATCGTTGCTGAAGGCGCCAACGGTCCGACGACACCGGAAGCCGACACTCAAATTCAAAAACGCGGCATCTTGCTCATACCCGACTTTCTGGCGAATGCCGGTGGCGTGACCTGCAGCTATTTCGAGCAGGTGCAGAGCAACATGAACTACTTCTGGGAGAAAGACGAAGTTCTCGGGAAGCTCGATTTGAAGATGACCTCTGCGTACTTCGCCGTCTCCGATCTGGCTCGACGGGAAAAGTTGTATATGAGAGATGCCGCCTATGCCATTGCAATCGGTCGCGTAGCCAAGGCGTGCCACGAACGCGGCTGGGTGTAACATTGCACCCCGATTTAGAGGTGCGCCACTCCCGTGACGCGCGTTGGAACGTGCGTCATCCGCTATGATGCAGTGGGAGGTGTCGATGAGCTGTGTGAAGCCTCTCGTTGCTGAGTTGCCGGTCTTCGACCGTAAATTCTGGGATGGCACGTTCCGGGGTACTCAGATCGGCTCCGGGTCAATCGGTGGCAAGGCCAGCGGACTGGTGTTCATCAAAGATCTCCTTGCCCAGCAGATCGACCCCGTTTCTTTCCCCGGCGTTGAGATCAATGTTCCAACCATGGCGGTCATCGCGACCAACTGCTTCGATCAATTCATCGCTCAAAACTATCTGGGCGAACTGCGCTTCGACGAAATGTCCGACGACCGCATCGCCCATGCCTTTCAGAAGGGCGACCTCCCCTTCGAATTGCTAGGCGATCTCCGCGCTCTGATCGTTCAGGTCACGACTCCCCTAGCAATTCGCTCCTCTAGCTTGCTTGAGGACGCATTGGAGCGTCCATTCGCCGGAGTCTACGCGACCAAAATGATTCCCAACAACCAGCCCGATCCGGACTCGCGATTCCGCCGACTGGTGGAGGCCATCAAGTTCGTGTACGCGTCGACGTACTTTCGCGAGGCACGGGACTACATCCGCACGGCCGGGACCAAACCGGGCGAAGAGAAGATGGCGGTCATTATCCAGGAGATAATCGGCCAATGCAGAGGAGATCGCTTTTATCCTGACGTTTCCGGCGTGGCGCGTTCCTACAATTTCTATGCGTTCGAACCGGCACGGCCTGAAGAAGGAATAGTTACGTTGGCTCTAGGATTGGGCAAGACAATTGTGGACGGCGGCACAGGTTGGACGTTTTCACCTGCTTATCCGAAGAAGCCACCACCTTTCGGTTCCGTGGGAGAACTGCTGAAGGGCACCCAAACCGAGTTTTGGGCAGTCAACATGGGCAAGGCCCCCGCTTACGATCCAATCAGCGAAACTGAATACATGGTGCAGGCTAGTCTAGCCGACGCCGAAGCTGACGATGCCTTATATTTGCTCGCCTCAACCTACGATCCAGAACGCGACCGCGTCATCCCGGGAATTGAATTTCGCGGACCGCGGGTCTTGAATTTCGCTCCGATTCTTGTGCAGGACCAATTCCCCCTAAACGACCTAGTGAAGACTCTGCTCAGCACAGCGGAGAAGGCCATCGACGCCAAAGTCGAGATCGAGTTCGCTATCACGTTGCAGGGACGGCACGGGGAACGGCCTCGGGTGCGTCTGGGCTTCCTGCAGGTTCGTTCCATGGTGGTTTCTGATCAGGTCGTAGATATTACGGCCGAGGATCTTTCAGATCCACGCGCCATTGTCGCGTCAGACATGGTGATGGGTAACGGCACGGCTGATGACATTCAAGATATTGTCTTCGTACGGGCCGACAACTTTTCCCCAATGCACACGCCTGCTATCGCAGAAGAGTTGGAATCGATTAACCGTGAACTCCGGGATCAGAAGCGGCCGTTCCTGCTGATTGGTTTCGGCCGCTGGGGCAGTTCCCATCCGTCGCTGGGCATTCCCGTCGACTGGAGCCAAATTTCCGGAGCGCGGGCAATCGTCGAGGCCACGCTGCCAGAAATGAATGTGGAACTGAGCCAGGGCTCGCATTTCTTTCACAACTTGTCGAGCTTTCGGGCAAGCTACTTCATGGTGCAACATGGGCGCCACTTTGGAATCAACTGGGATTGGCTGAACCGGCAGCCGGTTGTGCACGAGTCGGCTCTTATCCGCCATGTGCGCCCCACCGAAAGGCTCTCGGTACGCGTCGATGGACGGACTGCGAGAGGAGTAGTCCTGTCGCAGGTGGGGAACAGCAAAAGCCAAGCGAGAAAATGAAGACCGACGAAACCCAATTCGGGAGCATGCTCCATGCACTGCAAGAACGGGCCAAGGAACTGAACTGTCTATATCAGGTGGGCGAACTCCTAAGCCAGTCAAATCGGCCTCTTGAGGAGATTTTCCTCGGCATCATAGAGGTTCTGCCTCCAGGCTGGCAATATCCACACGACTGTCAGGCTCGGATCCTGTTTGAGAACCTGACAATCGAGCCGCCCGATTTCCAAGCGACGCGATGGGTTCAAAAGGCCGACATCGTCGTGCAGGGTGAGACGCTTGGAACGGTTGAAGTTTTCTACCGGAGAGATCTGCCGCGATCCGACGAAGGGCCATTCCTGAAGGAAGAACGCAAGCTGATTGGGACGATCGCAGAGCGAATCGCAAGCTCGGTCACCCAACGGCGTCTAAGAGCCGCGTTCGAGGGCTGGGCAGCAGCGGATCAAGTATCGGCTCAAGGAGACTGGCGTGTCGTGCTCGAGTTTCTGCGCGAAACGGACCCCGCCCTGTTGAAGCGGATCTCACGCAAATTGATCAATCACCTGAGCTGGGGCGGAGTTGAGGAGGCCAAGGAACTCCTTCGGAGCGGCGGGGCGATATTGCCGCGCGAGCCAGGCCTTGCCACCGATGGAAACAGGCCTCTTCCTCAGGACGCCCCCGGCCACTCCTCCGAGTTGACAACGCAGGCACTCCGGATCGCTGGCGAACATTTGAGCGAGACCGAGATCCTCAATTGTGTGACTCGATGGATCAAAGAGGACAAGGCCAGCTTTTTGGTGCGAGCGCTCGAAAACCAGGACACTTCGCTCGGAGAGGTCATGGAGTGTGTCGAACGCTATCGCCACATCGGTGTCGAGGAGGACGAACTTTCGCTCTATACCCAGAAGGGTTTGCGGGTATCGCTCATTCGTCGCTTCTTTTCCGAAAGTCTCGACTTCATCAATGTCGCGAAGAAATTCATCGACGTTAAGGATTTCTATGATCTGTTGGGTAAGGTCATCTACCCGCCTGCCTGCCATGGGAAGCTGGGCGGTAAAAGCGCCGGTTTGTTCCTGGCCAAGAAAATCATAGACAAGGCTCCTGAAGCGAGCGCACTTCTGCGCGAAGTGAAAGTGCCCAGAACTTGGTACCTCACTTCCGATTGGATTCAGGATTTCGTGCACCATAACGATCTGGAGGATGTTCTCAACCGGAAATACATGGAGATCGACCAGGTTCGGCAGGAGTACCCACACCTTGTGGCTCTGTTTAAGAGATCGTCTTTCCCCTCAGAATTTGCCAAGGGGCTCGCCCTAGCGCTCGATGATCTCGGTGATGTTCCTCTCATCGTCCGCAGCTCCAGTCTGTTGGAAGACCGTCCCGGGTCGGCTTTCTCCGGAAAGTACAAGAGCTTGTTCCTGGGAAACTCCGGGAGTAGGGAAGAGAGACTGGCCGCATTGATGGATGCGATTGCCGAGGTGTACGCCTCGATCTTCGGGCCCGATCCCACCGAATACCGTGCCGAGCGAGGTCTTCTGGATGTCCACGAAGAGATGGGGATCATGATTCAGGAGGTTGTTGGACAGACCGTTGGCAAGTACTTTTTGCCGGCGTGCTCTGGAGTTGCATTCAGCAACAATGAGTTCCGATGGTCTGCCCGCATCAAGCGTGAGGATGGCCTCATAAGGCTGGTACCTGGGTTGGGGACGCGGGCTGTGGATCGCGTCGCCGACGACTACCCGGTGCTAATCGCTCCGGGCCAGCCGAGTTTGCGTGTCAATGTTACGGCTGACGAAGTGCTCCGGTACTCGCCTAAGCGAATCGATCTTATCAACCTGGAAACCAATGCTTTCGAAACGGTCGACGTCGCCGAACTCCTGCGCAGTTCTGGCGCCACATATCCCCAGATTCGCAATCTGGTGTCGCTCGTGAGTCATGACCGGATCGAGCCAATCATTGGGCCGATGCCTGATTTCAGTTCTCAAGACGCAGTCTTTACTTTTGAAGGACTGATTCGGAAGACTCCCTTCGTAAGCTGCATCCGCGAATTGCTGCACCTGCTGCAATCCAAGCTCGGAACCCCAGTAGACATGGAGTTCGCCTACGATGGGAAGGATTTCTACTTGCTACAGTGCCGACCTCAGAGCTATGGCGCTGACGCGGTTCCGGTAGCAATCCCGCAGAATCTGCCGTCCGACAAGGTCATTTTTTCGGCCGCCCATTTTGTTTCAAACGGAAAGGTGCCAGAAATCACGCACATCGTCTATGTAGATCTCGAGGGCTATAGCCAACTGCCTGATCAATCGGCCATGCGTGACGTAGGGCGCGCAGTTGGCAGACTCAATAAGGTGCTGCCCAAACGCCAGTTCATCCTGGTCGGACCCGGACGCTGGGGCAGCCGCGGAGACATCAAACTTGGCGTTCCGGTGACCTACTCCGATATCAACAACGCGGCAATGTTGATCGAAGTAGCACGCCAGAGGGGAAATTACCTGCCAGAGCTGTCATTCGGAACCCACTTCTTTCAGGATCTCGTTGAGGCCTCGATCCGTTACCTGCCGCTTTATCCCGACGATCCAACCACAGTATTCAATGAACTGTTCTTTCGACGGTCGCGTAACGTGCTTGAGGAGGTGCTTCCGGAATTCGCATACCTTGCGGAGACGGTACGGGTAACTGACGTACCGCTCGAAACTGGCGGACTCATCCTGCGGGTGCTGATGAACGCCGACTTGAACCAAGCCGTTGGGTTCCTGTCATCCCCGCAGCAGAACATTGTATCGGTGGAATCAGAGGCGGAGTCCATTGATGGGGGCACGAATGACTACTGGCGCTGGCGTTTTCGGATGGCACAGAGGATTGCGGCTGATCTCGATCCGCAAAAATTCGGAGTAAATGCCTTTTATCTAATCGGCAGCACCAAGAATGCCACCGCTGGGCCCGCCAGCGACATCGACATTCTCTTGCATGTTCAAGGGAACGAAGAGCAGAGGAAGGAATTGACGCTCTGGCTCGAAGGTTGGAGCCGCTGCCTCGCCGAAGTCAACTTCCTACGGACCGGCTATCGCACCGATGGTCTACTGGACGTGCACCTCCTTTCGGACAAAGACATCAAGGAACGTTCGAGCTTCGCCGTCAAGATCGACGCAGTCACAGATCCCGCGCGTAAGCTGCCCATGAAAGATTCACAGGTCTAACTTAGAGCAACTCCCGCGTGGCAGACTCGGGTGACTCCAAATCAAAACGCACCAGCGCCAACTCAGAGCCATCGTGAGCCCCGTTTATAGAGACGGTTCTCCCGATCCGTATTTTCCATTCGCCGCTCAAGCGCGCAGACTCGTGTATATGACCGTGCAAAGTCAGCAGAGGTTGCCGCTCCTCGATAAACCGCTTCACTGCGATGCTACCCACGTGCAGGTCCAGCGGAACGTGCTCGTAAGTCTTCCCGTCGAGCGCCGCCCGGTCTAAGGGCGTATCGCACGGTGGCGTGTGGAGGAGAAATACCGCGCGATCGAGTGGGTCTTCTCCCACAAGGGCAGCGAGATCTTTCTGGATCGTGGCCCATTTGATCTCGCTTTCCTCGGTTGGCACGGTTCTACTGCCGTCCTCCGGAGAGACACAGCCAGGCGGGACATACCGGGAAACGTCGTAACGTTCCCAGTCCTTCAGCAAAAATGGGGTCGGTGGAACGTAGGCAAGGCCATAAATCGCGAAATCCCCCAAGAGACTTTTCTGTTCGTGGACGTAGTGCCAGAGGCCATCGGCTGCCGCAGCAACGAAGTCTTCCTCACGACGACGTGGGTCGTCATTACCAAGAATGAGGAAGATGTCGGGATAGTGCACACCTAAGGTCTCGCGGGTTCTTGTGAAAGCTGGGACAAGATAGTCGTGAAGAAAATCTTCATGTCCGAATTGGATTGCCGACAGCGCTGAGCGAGGAAGCAAGTCCCCACCGAGGAACACGGCGGCGGGAACATGCCTGATGATTGACGCGAGGAGTTTGTCGTACCGCTCGGTCTTTCCGTGCAGGTCGGTGGCGAAAAAGCACGTCGGCAAAGACAAGTCCCTTCTTTTGTTTGGTTCTAAGATTTTATAGAGGACTGGATGCCATTGAAAATCCAGCCCTGCTGTACTGTTTAACGGCGACTCCCAGCATAGGGAGCATGGCCGGATAGCCTTATGCCGCGTTCGTCCGGTCGGGCCGCTGCCGCCCGCATCCGAGGCACTGGTCAATCCTCGCGGTGGCCGGAGTATCGGCGGAAGGTCAGTGAGTGCAATTGTCATTGTTTCCCCAATTACAGTAATAACAAAGATCACGAGGATAATCGCTGAGTTGCGTTCTCGGAGGCCTGACCTCAAGTATTTCCCTCATGCTAAAGATGTACTGCGGCCTGGACTTCGATGCCTTAGACCAAGAGCAGCACAAGGTCAGTGACACTAGTCCGGCTTGCCTTCCGAGCCCTGATTCGGGGGCCCTGGCTTGGGCTGACTCCTTTGTTGGTCTTCCTGACTTCGGCCCGCCCCGGGAGCCTGTCCCTCGCGGTCTCCGTCACGCCCGGCGCCCTCGCCTGGATTTATTTCGCGAGGTTCCTCGGGAGCGCGATCCTGGTCCACCCTGGATGAAAATCCGGGCCTGACCAGCCGGTGCGGAGAACCTTGGATCAGTCCCTCGACCTCTACTAATCCCTCAAAAACGTCGACGTAGGTCTGGTGCTTCTTGGTGACTTCAACCAAGAAGCGAGTGCCCCGAACGGTGATGACGGCCGAGGGTGTACCCATGCGAAACGACGGAGTTTCGCCCATGCGCCTTTGCACTTTGACAATGATTTTGCCAAGAAAGAGTTCGAGTGAGAAACCCTTTCCCTCATTGGGCGACTTCAGCGCAACGTTGCTGTGAGCCTTGATTAAGACCTGCGAACCATCTTGCAGTTCCAACAGGACGCTGCCTTTGGCGGTTTCAATTTTGCTGTCAGCGGCGAGCATTGCTCCTCGCTGAGCATTTACTGGAGTGCCGTCTGGAGAGGTCAACAGCACTTCGCCCTTCACCTCGGTGACGAGTGCTGAGCCAATCGGGAGCACGGTCTGCTGCGGCGGCGGAGAGGTTTGGGCTGCCGTCATGACCAGAACTACGAACACAATCGCCGCGAAAGGAAGAAACCTAGAGTTGGTCATCTCATCACCTCCGACGGAGCATCCACGTCCGTTTTTACGGGCAGATGGATCTCGAACACCGTGCTGGATAGTTCGCTCTTTACCCGCACGGAACCACCGTGTTTCTCAGCGATGCGCTTCACGAAAGCGAGACCGAGGCCCCAACCGGGCTTGGCAATCTGTACGTCCTGGGCCCGGTAGTAGGAATCAAACAAATGGGGAATGTCTCCGGAGGCGATGGCCTTGCCCTGATTACGCACCGAGATCACGACATTCTCGGAAGAAGAAGACGAAGAAGAACAGCGAACCTTGATGTCCGTGCCAGATCTGCCGTACTTGATTGCATTACTCACAAGGTTAAGCACGGCTCCACTGATCAGGGTGCCATCGCCTACTAGGACAACGGCTGCGTCGCTATCCAGCACCAGTTGCATGTTCGCGGCGGTAGCCAGCGGGCGCAGGATGTCGAAAACCTGGCGCACGACGTCATGGAGTTCCAGAACGTCCGATTTGACCGGCTTGGCGCCGGCATCAAGACGCAGCACATCGAGGTAGCTGTTAATGAGAGCCAACAACCGCTTCGATTCCCACAGAATGGTTTCGGGCGCTCCCTCACAGTCCTGCGAACCGGGACAGCGAATCATCAGATCGGCAAAACCCTGGATCGACGCCAACGGGGTTCGGAGTTCGTGGGTGATGAAGGCCAATGCTTCGGCCCGTGCCCGGTCGCGATCCACACGAGTCTGCAGGCTAGTAAATGTAAGGACTGTGCCTCCGCCCGGAGAGAGTCGAGTCGGCGGTAAGGGTACGATACGGACGGCGTACAGCTTGCCGTTCAGAAAAACCTCTCCCTCCTCACCAGAGTTGACGGGGATCAGAGGCGCGTCGACTTCTGAAATCCATCGGGCACGAAGCTCATTCAGGGTGAGTTCGGGCTTGGTGAATGTGATAGCAGCTGCGAAGGCCCGATTATTTAATAGGAGATTACCCTGCTCGTCGAAGATTACGACCAGATCCTGTGTCGATTCCAGAAGAGTCTTATGCAGTTCGTAGAGTGATCCGAGTTCGGTCTCCAGGTTCTGCAGTAACGCAAGCTTCCACGAAAGCCCCCCCTTCCCCGGCGTGGCAGAGTCTTTTGCCTGTCTGGTCAGCCAGGAACGCAGTCCAAGAAGTTGCCGCGTTACGCTACGCTCGACCGACGCGAAGTCTGCCGCGTACACGACTAACGGCCCTACAATCACCGCTAGGAGCATCGCTCCGGCGGGCAGGATTCGCGAAGCCCATAGGAATGTCAGAAACGCGATGGTGTATACGGCGGCGGCGAGCACAACGAGTAGGCTCACCGAAACCCAGCCACGCCATCTACCAAATACGATGACAACGATCATGCCAGTGAACGCCAAAAGCACCACTCCAACGGCGGTCGGAAACTCGTGGATCCGTCGTCCAGTCAAAATTCCATCCAGTATCTGCGCGTGCACTTCGACCCCCGGAGCGGGTAATTCCGTGGCTAATGGTGTGTTCAGGCGATCACTGATCTCCGTTCCGCCGAAGCCGACCAACACTGGACGACCCATTAACCTTGCGCTCAGATCCTCGCCCTGGAGCACCGTGGAAGCTGAAATGACTTCAAACTCGTCACGACGGAACGGGATCCGGACAAGGACGGATTTTGCGGAACTGACTCTGGATGCGTCGTTCACGCCAGGAATACCGTACGAATCCAGGAAGGCAGAGGTTCGACGCTCATTGGTTCGGCGTGCTACCTCGACTGCGAAAGCCCATCGTGGACCATCGATGGTCAACTCGAGTGGTGGGAACCTCCGGCAGATACTGTCCTCGTCGAGGACAGCATGGGCGTGTCCCACGGCAGTCGCGGCCTGGGAGAATGCTGGCAAGGGTTCTATCCAGTGGGGTCCGTCTCGAAAATTACCGATCTTTCCAACAATGACCGCGCGCCGACTCGTTTCTAGAGCACTCTGTAACACTGCGTCAGCCTCGGGTGACTGGGGTTCCGATAGCAGGACATCCAGGCCGATTACGCCTGCTCCACTGTCTGCGATTTTGTTCATCAACCTGCCCAGGAGCGCACGCGACCAAGGCCACCGACCGTATTGCCGCAAACTCTCGTCGTCGATCAAGACCAGTACCACCTCGGAGCGTTGCGCGGGCGGTGGCGCCAGTCGAAAGAATGAATCGGTGAGTCGTAGCTCAGAGTCACGAACAACAGGAATGACCGAGAAGGCGACTACAAGGCCCAGAACGAGCAGGGATAGTGCAAACCGCTCAGCCCACATCCTCAGGAGATTATGCCCATTTGTCATTCTTTGAACGACTACAGGACTGTATATTGGCTGATTCATGAATGGTGATGGATCCTGCTGAGAATGTCCGCCCCGTGGTTTCAGGTTAGGCCTGGAGCATGCCAGGTAGCTGTGATTGAGATCACACAGGTCCTGCTAGGCAAGTCGGGACCATTCGCCAAAACGTGCGGTGTCGGGCGCAGTTTTTCCGCTTCGCGTTAAACCGATTCGACCGTCAGGGACACGTCGCAGGAGCGCCACTAGGCCAGCCTAGGAAGTGGGCAAGAAGAGGCCGCCCCACACGGGAGTGAAGCAGCCTTTCGCGCGTGTTTACGGTGTGTACTGCTCGGCGCTGTCTAATTCGTTGACCGCGTCGCTGCCTCCGGCGTTGAGTACGTGACCGGTGGTGAGCACAGTTGAAGTGTGACCGGCGCGAGCACTACTCATGCTGCCAGTCGCGGTCCATTTGCCGGTTGTTGGGTTATAGAGTTCGGCGCTGGCGAGTGGAGTTTGCGTGGTTAAGGTCTTTTTGTTTCCGCCGGAGACAAGTACGTTGCCATTGGCGAGCAATGCGGCGGTCTGTTCCTCTCGCGTGGCCGTCATGTTGCCGGTCGCCGTGAACGTCCCGGTGGAAGGGTTGTAC
The DNA here is from genome assembly GCA_963731405.1 of uncultured Acidobacteriaceae bacterium. GTDB lineage: Bacteria > Acidobacteriota > Terriglobia > Terriglobales > Acidobacteriaceae > Sulfotelmatobacter. The sequence continues at coordinate 43,040 of CAVSVS010000020.1, forward strand.
AACTCGGAGTTGCTGATGCTCACGCCGTTGATGTTTTCTCCGCCCGTAAACAGAATCTTTCCGGTAGCCAGCATGATGGAGGCGTAGTCGGAACGCGCCTGCACCATCTTGAGACCCAAGGTCCAGGTTTTGGCGGCGGGGTCGTAGATCTCCGTGCTGTTGAGGGCGTCCATGGAAGCGGTCGCACCGCCCGCCACCAGCACTTTGCCACTTGCCAACCGCGTGGCATTCATTGCGTGGCGAGCGCCTCGCATCGCACCGGTCGCGGTCCAAGTGCCCGTCGCGGGGTTGTAGATCTCGGCTTTGGCAGTCACCGCAAGACAACCATTCGCGTCATAGGCGGTGCAACCGCCGACAACAAGCACCTGGCCGTTGGCGAGGAGTACAATGCCGAACTCAGCACGTGCCTGGATCATCGAACCGGTTGCCGTGAAGGTTCCGGCCGTTGGGTTATAGAGTTCCGCACTTCTGGTAGTGGCGCTTAAGCAATCGTTGACGCAGCCACCCATGACCAGCACCTTGCCATTGGAGAGCAGTACGGAGCGAGCCAGGGTGCGCGCCACGTGCATGCTTCCAGTGGAAGCCCAAGTCCCGGTCGTACGGTTGTAGAGTTCGGCAGAGGTCAGAGCGACGCCGTTGTTGGTTCCTCCGGCGACGAGCACCTTGCCATTGGTGAGAAGAGTTGCGGTGTGACCGTCGCGAGCCGAGATCATAGCACCGGTTGGGGCCCAGGTGCCGCTGGCCGCAAATGCGAATGCGTTCATGACGACGACCAGCGCTGCAGCAGCAAGGATGGTTGTCTTACGGAAGCTTGTGATGAGCAGTTTCATTTGGATCTCCTTCGGGTAAGTTTGTTCGAGCCCAGTGACTCGCCAAGCGGCACCGAATGTCCAATGGGGAGGGCTACCCGAGCACCTTGGCGATCCTGAATGGCTTTGACCAGTGCAATCCCAAGGCCAGATTTCAGCGCGAGACGAGCGGATACTCCGAGCAGAGCGGGAGAGCGCTGATGTAGGGATGTTTATGCGATGTGAGCACGGCCCAACACTAAAAGCTGTGACATGGGTCACACATCACTGTGACTGGAGCCACAGTTCGCCGATACGTTTTCGAATTTCTTTCGGCCTAATCCCGTAACCTTGCTCCTGCCATGCTCCTACGGGGCTCGCGAGTGGCAGTGTCTCCAGTTCGAACTTCATTCTGTAACTGGCACGTGCTGAAAAGTTGTCCGCGAACCCTCCTCATTCTGCATTGTGGCCCAGTAACGCAAGCGTATTCTGTCAAGAAATCTTCATGCTTGCGTCCAAAGCTCTGTACAGATTATTGGGACGCCTTGCTCTGTCGTTGGGGAGCACAATCCTTGTGACGGCAACTTTGCCTGGCGGTTCCTCGCTTCGCTTATCGGGACCGGGCGACGAGTTGGTCGAGATTCTGCGTGGATACGCAGGTTCCCAGCCCAATTTGTGCAACTGCTGCATCAACCATCGTTGAGCGTTGATCTTCGCCGGTGTCTAAGAACGAGCGTAGGCGTCGAGAGTGATAAAAGGATTGGAGTGGCGAAGCGGTTCCTGAACCGGTCGTAAATCGTTTCCGTTCGCGACGAGCGCACTTGCTGATGTGCGCCGCAGTGTATGTAAGCCGACCTTTCCGTTGTCTCTGCTCTGTTTTCGGGCAGCGAGAACGCTAGTCCAGATCTAGGAGATTCATGTACTCGCCAAAAGACAGCGAAGGGAAATTTTGGTCAAGTTGATGTACGGCGGATCCGCAGAGCGGCTCCTCGCCGGCTGCTTTACGGACCACGCTGCGTCCGCCTTCGCACCCAACGAGATATTGGGCCCGTAGCGAATGGCCGTCGGCCAACTCGACGTCGACGCCGGTGTCGTCTTGCGCGAAGCCGGTCACCTCGCGTTCGCGATAGATCGGTATGGCCAACTCTTCGATCCACCCAGCCAGGATGCGTTCGATATGCTTCTGCCCGAGAGCGAGGCCATAGTTGTGCCGAGTCGGAAAATCGCTGATGTCCAGCGGGACGTGGGCGAATCCCCCGACCTGCATCGCCTGGCCCTGCGAGAGAAAACGATCGGCGATCCCGCGCTGATCGAGAATCTCGATCGTGCGGGCGTGCAAGCCACCCGCACGCGAGCCGACCAACTCCGCGGTTGCGCGCCGCTCGACAATCGCGACGTCGACACCCCCCAACGTGAGTTCGCCCGCCAACATCATCCCGGTCGGACCTCCTCCGGCAATCACTACAGCATGTTTGGTCATTGCCACCCCCCGGTCGACATCAGCGGCACCACGATACGCGCCAGCAACTCCGCGAAGTCCGGCGGCGCACACACCCGCACTTCCGCGCCAAGTGTCGGCGGCTGCTCAGCGAGTCGCACAACCGGTTCGACGTCCCCGCGCGACCCATACGTCAACAACCCACACATTTCGTGTCACCTATTTCCGTAGGTTCTAGCTTCGAGAAGCGATTATGCGACACGGCGACGGTCTTGCCGCAAGCCCCCGGCAGCGATCTATACTGAGAGTGGCAAGAGTGCTCTCGTTCGGTTTGTCCGCCGTGGACGGACCAGCCTATGCGAAGCGAAACGCGACTCCCGCAGTAACCTCATGGACGCCGCTTTCGTTTGACCGGTTGCGGGTTCGTACTAGATGATGGAGACGAATGGACGCGGAACAAACGATTGCCGAAATCGAGTCGCTAGAACGCATCTTCGCGGCGCCCGACACGAGACCTCTAAGCGCAAGCGACCTCTCGGCAGCGAATCGGCGGCACGATGAGAAGCTAGCCAACAGTCCGTGGTTTCGGCTCTGGCAGCGGTACGGCATTTGTTGCCGCTCTGAGTCGCCATCCCACCGATTAGGCGAAATCGAGAGCTAATCTTCCCCAAAAAAGTCGAACCGAACAATTCTCCCAGCACAGACAAGAAGTGATTCACTCGAACGCCGTCTGCAGTAGTCCACAATGTGGCGTGCGCGCATTTCTGTAGGGTTAAGATGTCTGGAGATATCTGGCGCAGGGCGAGATCGCGTTAACCGAAGGAGCGAAATGAATGCTCTTGTAGCGAACCTCGAGATGCACGGTAAAGCTACTTTCTTTGACCCGCGATTGGCCGACGGTACCTACGACAGCTTCAAATCGCTACATTTGACGGACCAAGGAAAAGCAGGACTTGGTCGAATACTTGAAATCGCGTTGACGGTGTTCCTTGACAACGGCAGTTTTCGGGTGCAGTATCACACTAATAAGTGGTGATATCCCCTCAACGGCAACGAGGTCACCACACTGAGTCCCAGAATGCGCTCGAAAGGGCGCAGATAGTTAGTAACCGTTTCTTACTTCTTACGTTTCGCAGGCTACAGCGTTCGAAGCTGTCCTGACTCTTGCTACTTTCCCAGGCCAAGCGAGTACAAAGCACGCAGAAGGTGTTATGTGGGGAACCGCTGCGGTTTCTGAGTTTGCCGACGTGAGTGTGGTCGTGCCCGATCCAGCGACTAAGCTCACAGCAGACGAAGCCGACGGTCGTCTGAGTGCAGTTCAACGCCGACTCATCGATGGTGATTACTCGCTGGATAGCTAAATCTTAGCCAATCCATGATTGTCGACTTACTCATCTTGCAGCGGTAACGTTCTCCGGTCCGGGAGGTTAGAGGGTATGACAGATCACGTGATCAAGGCAGACCTGATCCTTCTGCACGCGCCGAGCGTGTTTGATTTTCGTGAGAGAGATGACATGCTGTTCGCTTATCTCAGCGACTCGGATAGCGTCAATGTGACCACGATTTATGAGATGTATCCGCTCGGATTCTTCTCGATTCGCCAACATTTGCGTGAACGCGGGCGTACGGTGGAAATCGTGAATCTCGCGGCCCTGATGTTATCTCACCCCGAAGTCGACGTCGATAAGTTGCTTAGTCGTCTGGATGCGCCAGTTTTCGGGATCGATCTTCACTGGATGTGCCACTGTCACGGTGCCATCGAAGTGGCAAAGCGCCTGAAGGCGATCCATCCTGATTGCCTGGTGATCCTTGGCGGAATTTCATCCACCTATTATGCCCAGGACTTGATCACCTATCCTTGCATTGATGCGGTGGTCAAGGGCTACGATACCTTGCTTCCGGTAGACGCGCTGGTGAGTGAGGTCGCCAAGGGTGGGCGTGACTTCCATGAGATTCCCAACCTCGTCTACAAGGACTGCCTGGGCAGGATATCTGCAACTGAGTTTGCCTATAAGCCGCTCCGTGCCTACAACGACGTCCCAACCGATTGGAGTTGGTACAGCAATGTGAAGGGAAGCTTCGGAAGTAGTCGCATGATCATGACCTTACCCAACACAGGTTGTGCGCATGATTGTCCATGGTGCGGCGGTTCTCGTTATGCGTACCAGAACATCATGGGCGTCCAAAAGACTCTGATCACCAAAGACAACCGGCACATCTATGAAGAACTGCGCAGCATGGGCGAAGCAGCGAAGCAGACTTCGATCTATGCCTTGCAGTGTTATTCGGAAACAGCTACGCGGATGTATGAGTTTTTGGATGCTGTTCGCGAGTTCCAGTACAGCAGCGTCTTTTTCGAGCAGTTTCACCTTCCCAAGCCCGAGATGCTTAAGAAGATGGCCTCGGCCACTAGGGCCTACATCATGCTTTCCCCGGAGTCCCACGATCCCGTGATCAGTCGCCTGGCCGGGCGCGGAACCTACACCATGGAGCAGATGGAAGAGTGGATCCCACGGGCGCTCGATGCTGGCATCGCTGGCGTGATGGTCTGGTTCTTCATTGGTATGCCTCAACAGACCAAAGAATCAGTCCGCGCAACCGTCGCTTATTGCGAGAAACTCCTGCGCCAGTACCGCGGCAATGGAGTCCTGCCGCTTTTGTGTCCGATGGTGCCTTTTCTGGATCCGGGTTCAAGGTTTTTCGAGGAGCCTGATAAGCACGGCTACAAGATCTTCCATCGGACTGTCGAGGAGCACCGGCAGGCCATGATTGAGCCGCTTTGGGCCGATCGATTGAATTACGAAACCGACTGGCTCACGCGGCGCGAGATTCAGCAGATCACCTACGAATCGATTGGTAGACTCATTCAAGTGAAGTGCGAGTTGGGTATCATGCCAAGCGCGATTGGCGACAAACTCAGGGAATTGATCTGCCGGACCACCTGCTTACTGGAGGAGATGGAGGAAAGCATTCATAAAGACGGGAAGCTCTCGTTGGCTCTGCGTCCGGAGATTCGAGCATACAACCGGAAGATACTGGCTTACTCGAGCGACCAGATTATTCCGATGGAGAGACCGTTCGGTGGCAGATGGTTCGACGACTTCACAGTTTCTCCGGAGATCATCGCTCAAGTCCGACAGGGCTCTGCGCCAGCGAGTTACTGAGGCGAAAGCCTGACATCGGCACATGAGTCTTGTTTTGGATAAATTGTTTCAGATGACCTGAAGGCTCTCCTGCTTATCGCCAGCAACAGGAATTCAATCATTCTTTCGCACTCCCGCGGAGCGAAGCGCTTCACATGCCTGAGGCGAGAACGATGCTTCAAAAGTTCCGCCTTGCTCAAGAGGAGAAGAGGAGCATAATGAAGATTAAGGTCCCGACGTTGGAGGCAACCGATGGGAGCTCGGGCAGCAAAGTCCGTTTGTCCTCTCATCGGAATTTGCTTTTGTTCGTTATGGTCCATCTTGGCGGTGGCACAGCAGTCCTCTACCCCGGAAGTTCCCTCCCAGTTCAAACTTGATATTGAAACAGCAGCGCGATTGCGACCTCAACTCATGGCGCAAAGCTTTGCGCCTTCGCAGCGCTATGCGGCGAGCGCCCTGGTGTTTGATCGGTTGGTCGAACAGGTTCTGATGTCTTCGCGCTCCAGGTTTGCATGGCAGTTGCGCATTGTCGACAGTAATGGTCTCAACGCCTACTCATCGCCCGACGGATCTGTCTATATCGAGGCTGGTCTGGCGCAATTGGCTGGAGGGAATGCAGGGCTCTGGGCCGCCATCCTATCCCACGAAATCGCGCATATCGTGCGGCGCGACTGGGCCCGGCGTTACCTGTATCAGAAATATCTGGAGAATGGTGGAGGGAACAGTTTCACGCTGGGTGATCCAATCCTGCCTTCGTCCTCATGGACAGACTCGGAGAAGGCTTCCGCAGATCTGGGACGCTTCTGTCGCGAGATGGAACTGGAAGCCGACCGCGCCGGCCTGGTTCTGATGGCGCGAGCCGGATATCACCCCGACTTCTTTCCGGCGTTGCATCATTTGCTGCATGCGCGAACCAGCACGACAAGCAAGGGATCTCCGTACGCGATGCATCCTTGCTGGGAGGAGCGGGACCACGAACTTAGTCGGGACTATGTTACAGCCAGTATTGATTTTGAACGTCGGTGGCCGGAATGGTATGCGTCTCCCGGCGGCAATCCGCCACTCCTCGTGTTTGCCGAACAGCCGACGGTGAAAAGGGTTGGCTCGAAAGAATGGCAAGTCCAGGTACCCATGCGATGTCAGAATCTAGCGGGCGCCGTGGAAGTCGTGCTCCGGAAAGATGCCGCGCGCTCCGAAAGCCTGGCAGCCCCGCTACAATCGCTCCACGAAGTCCGGCAGATCACGGGCTGCACTTCTCCCAAGACCACTGTCACTTTTTCCCTCACGGATTCGGAGGCGCCGCGGAAATCTGGCGCATCCTGGACGGACGTCTACGTGCTGGATGCCTGGGGTACAGTGCTCGCTCGCGCAGATGTGCCCCGGTAGAAATCCGTCTTCAGCATCCTATTGAAAATCTAGTTTCCACTCGTCTGCGCCGCACGATAGCTCCGCTCGTCGCCTCAACCCTACCCACGACCAATACCTTCGGCCAATTGTCTTCAGCTTCACGATTCTGATCTCATACATTTATTATGGGCGGTATCATCGATTGCAATCGCACAGGAGAGAGCTATGAGCGGAAACTCGACAGCCCAACCAGTAACCCGCCCAGGCAGCGCCGAAGCGCGGTTGAAAAGCCTTGGCATCGAGCTCCCGGCGCCGCCTGCGCCCTTTGGTACCTATGTCGAGGCGGTGCAGACGGGCAATCTTCTCTTTCTCACCGGGATGCTTCCCACCGAAGGCCGTCAGGCGAAGTTCATTGGGCGCGTGGGCGCGGAAATCGATGTGGAAACGGCATGCAAGGCCGCGCACCTCGCGGCGTTAAACGTCCTCGCCGTCGCGCGCAAGCATCTCGGATCTCTCGACAAGGTCACGCGGATCGTCAGGCTCGGCGTCTCGGTAGCCACGTCCGGGGATATCCGCGACCAGCCTAAAGTCGCTGATGCCGCTTCGCAGCTGTTGCAAGATGTTTTTGGACAAGACAAGAATCCTTGCCGACTGGTGTACGGCGTAGCCAGCCTTCCACTCGGCACCCCGGTCGAACTGGAAGTCATCTTCGAAGTAGAGTGAATGCGCGGCGGACATATTCACGTCTGCTGTGTCGTCGTGGTGGCGATTGTTGTCGTGCTGCATACACTTCATTCGCCACCGGAAGCCCACGGAGAGGAGCGTCCCATGAACCACCCAACCTTGTATCGCACGATAGCAATAGACGGGCTGTCCATCTTCTATCGAGAGGCTGGCCCGAAAGATGCACCCACGCTGCTCCTGCTGCATGGGTTGCCGTCCTCCTCGCGGATGTTCGAGCCGCTTTTTGCCCGGCTTTCCGATCACTATCACATGGTGGCCCCCGATTACCCGGGCTTTGGCCACAGCGATTGGCCAGACCCGGCGAAGTTTGCATACACGTTCGATCACTACGCGGAGATCATGAACCACTTCACCGAAGCCCTCGGCTTATCGCACTACACGCTGTACATGCAGGATTATGGCGGCCCCGTAGGCTTTCGTATGGCTCTGGCGCATCCTGACCGCATCGAGGCTCTCATCGTGCAAGACGCGGTGTCACACGACGAAGGCTTGGGTGCGAATTGGAAGACGCGGCGTGCTTTCTGGGCCGATCGCGCCGCGAATGAGAGCGCTCTGCGCACGAATCTGCTTTCGCTCGCGACCACGCGAACACGCCACATAGGAAACGATCCGAACGTGGAACGCTACGACTCGGACCTTTGGACCGATGAATTCTATTTCCTCAACCAACCTGGCCAAGCCGATATTCAAAGCAATCTTTTCTATGACTATCGAACCAATGTGGAGTCCTATCCAAAGTGGCAAGCCTGGATGCGCGGGAAGCAGCCGCGTCTCCTGGTAATCTGGGGAAAGTACGATCTCTCCTTCGATCTTGGCGAACCAGAACGTTACCGCAAAGACGTACCGAGCGCCGAGGTACACATTCTCGATGCCGGTCATTTCGCGTTGGATACTGCCGCGGATGAGATCGCCTCCCTGGTCCATTCGTTTGTTGCTTCCTCTCACCAGGAGTTGCAGGGACGGCGGGCTGGGTAGCCTGCATGAACGAAGGGTCAGCTATGTCAGGCAAGAAGACAGCAATCGTTACCGGAGCGTCGCAGGGAATTGGCGCAGGTGTGGTCGAAGGTTTCGCGAAACTGGGTTACAACCTCGTGGCAACCTCTCGCAACGTAAGTCGCCAGTTGAAGGCCTCTTCTAGCCTGGTGCTCGTCGATGGAGATATCGGAAAGCAAGAGACCGCTGCCAACACGGTCGACGCCGCCCTTAAGCACTTTGGAACCATCGATGTTCTGGTGAATAGCGCTGGAATCTACCGCACTAAGCCCTTCACCGACTTCACCACCGAAGACTTCAGTGCGTTGGTCTCGACCAACCTGCTGGGATTTCTTTACATCACTCAGCTCACCGTGAAGCAGATGTTGAAACAAAAATCCGGATGCGTTGTGAGCATCTCTGCGGCACTTGCGGATCAACCAATCGCGGGCGTGAATGCTTCAGTTTCGATGATGACGAAGGGTGGCTTGAATACGATGACCCGGAGCCTCGCGATCGAGTACGCAAAAGATGGCATCCGCTTCAACGCGGTTGCTCCCGGCGTCGTGGACACGCCGCTGCACCAAGACAGTCCCAAGGAACCTCTTAAGGCATTCCAGCCCATGGGAAAAATCGTGGCGGTAAGCGACGTTGTCGACGCCGTGCTCTACCTGGCAGAAGCAGATCAAGTCACTGGAGAGGTGCTGCACGTCGACGGCGGCTCTCACGCTGGCCGTTGGTAGCCGGCAGACGCTCGCCCCGGGTGCTGACTCATATCGCCGCTTTAGTCCGTGATTCGGCCTCTGCCAGCCATCCGCGACGCAACTTCTCGGGCGGGATGCTCGACAGATAAGGTTTGAGATCGAGGATCGGGGTTCCGTCCAGCATGTCGACGCCGCGAACATAGACGGAAGTTTTGTCGCGGCGCAGGACTTCGACCACCGTGAGGCCGATCGGATTGGGCCGTTGCGGCGAGCGCGTGGCGAAAACGCCGTGCTGGCGATTGTCGGTCGGAGGCGTGGCCAGCAATTCGAATCCTTCCACGCGATCGAAGACCCAAAGAACAATCAGGTGAGAGAAGCCCTCCGTATCTAGGAGTCCGGCCTCGAATTGCGGAAGAATCTCGAGCACCCCTTCCGCGTCGTGCTTGGCGCCGCAGCCTTTGGGAATTTGCTGCGTGTTTTGATAAGGGCTCTTTACATATCCGATGGGCTGGGGAGAAAACATCATTCCTGGTCTCTCTTTCAATTCTTCCTCATCTGCAAACGATCTGCTTTCCCTTCTGGCTAGCATATCCCGAAAAAATCTCAGTTACACAATTTTCTAAATCTTTACGCGCGTCTGACAAAACTCTAGGTTTCGTAATGCAACGCGGGCGGTGAACGCGGGCATCACAGCGCACAACCAAGCTTTTGTGATTTGCGTTCTCGAGGCGTAAAGCTACAGCACTTCATGGTTGCTGGAAGTGTGTGGCGGCGCCGTCGAGGTGAATTTCAGGAAAAAGCAATTCTGAACGCGATCCCGCGAGCGGGTTCGTGATTTGGGATAACTCTGCAATGCTGTCGACAAAATTCAAGGAGCGATTCACTTATGCGGCGAACCACTATTCTTCTGGGGAGTATTGTCTTCTTAATGGCACTGGCTGCCACAGCGCAGGAGAACCGTTCGGAAATCAGTGTGCAAGGGGCGGGTTTTTTCACGAAGAGCGCGAGTGGCAATGGCACAGCGTATAGCACGACTGAGACGGGCGGGTTCTTGAGCACATATCGGTATCACTTGAATCGTTGGGTTTCCGCAGAGGCAGCCTACGGGTATGATCTCAACTCACAAAAATATCTTTTGTCGTCCGATGCGTTTCGGATTCAGTCGGGAATTCATCAGGCCACGGGCAGTTTAGTGCTGAATCTTCCCTATCACACCGGTTCTCGGCTGAATCCTTACATCGTGACGGGAGGCGGCGCCCTGATGTTTGAGCCGACGGGAAACCAGTTCAACACGCTGTCGGGCGCGTCATCACAGGCGAAGGGCGTGTTTGTCTACGGGGCTGGGGTGAATTATGCGATCCGGAAACGGCTCGCGCTGCGCGTGGAATATCGTGGACTGGTGTATGGCACGCCCGACTTCGGATTCGGGGCATTGAAAACGAATACGATTACCCATACGGCTGTGCCTTCAGTCGGGCTTACGTTTCGGTTTTGATGGACGAGCCTGACTACGATCGGCCAACGAGAAGCGGAATCTGCACCTCATGATGCCCGGCGCCTGCTTCTTCATTCAGTCAAGACTGCCGGTACATAAGCTTCGAGGCAAATGTACCGGCAGGGTCTTCATCACGCTGCTGCTTTTGCACGCTTCTGCTCGATGAATGCCAGCAGGTCGGCATTAATCTGGTCCGCCTGGGTGGTAGGCATGCCGTGCGGAAAACCGGGATACACTTTCAACGTCGCACCCTTCACAATCTTCGCCGACTGCAGCGCCGCCGCGCGGATGGGCACGATCTGGTCATCGTCGCCATGAAGTATGAGGGTGGGCATATCGAACTTCTTAAGGTCTTCCGTGAAGTCCGTCTCGGAAAAGGCCTTGATGCAGTCGTAGCCCGCTTTCACTCCGCCCATCATCCCTTGAAGCCACCATTTCTCCCGAGTTCCTTCCGATATCTTCGCCCCCGGCCGGTTGTAGCCGTAGAAGGGGAGAGTCAGGTCCTTGTAAAACTGGGGCCGGTTCTTCGAGTATTGCGCTCGTAGATCGTCGAAGACTTCGATCGGCGCTCCCTCAGGGTTCTTGTCCGTTTTCACCATCAAAGGAGGCACCGAGCTGATGAGCACGGCCATCGCTACTCGTTTCGATCCGTGCCGTCCAATGTACCGGGCAACCTCGCCGCCGCCGGTGGAGTGCCCGACGTGGATCGCGTCGCTTAGGTCAAGCTTCTCGGTGAGGGCTGCGAGATCGTCGGCATACGTATCCATGTCGTTGCCCTCCCACGTCTGGCTGGAGCGGCCGTGCCCCCGCCGGTCATGGGCGATGACGCGATACCCGCGCTCGCCGAAGAACATCATCTGTGCGTCCCAGTCATCCGCGGTCAGCGGCCAACCGTGACTGAATACGATGGGCTGGCCCTTTCCCCAATCCTTGTAATAGATCTGCGTTCCATCTTTTATCGTGATTGTCGGCATGTTCTGTCCTCCTTGGATGGGTTTTGAGTTAGGAACTGAATCTTTGTTGGTAACCGCGAAGGTTCTTCGCGGAAAGATGTTCTCGATGGGGCCCCGGGATCTGTTCTCCGTGCGTCACAGGCACAGAAGGAACAGTATCCAGTAGATGCGCCTCGATGCTCATAAGATCCGGAGTATCTCAGGAAAATAGTCTGGCGATTCGGGGAAGTATAAATGACAAGATCTCATGGAGCCGGCGACTTCTTGAAGCCGCCGGGATTACGGCCGGATCCACTTTGTCAGGCATCGCGTCCGGTGCTAGACTGCGCCCATGGCCACCAAAAAGAAAACGAAGAAAAAGCCCTCAAAGAAACGTGCCAGTAAGAAGGCCGTGAAGATCAAAGCAACGAAGAAGAAGTCCTCTCCGAAGATCGCGAAGAAACAGACTGCAACCAGGAAAAAGAAGGCCTATGTCGCAAAGAAGGCTCAGAAAACAGGCTCACGCGCAGGTAGAGCGGCGTTCTCGCGCGAGCGCCAGCAATCTTCCGCAGCCGGACAATCGGGAGACCTCCAAGGGTTGTCGCGCCGCGAGTCTGCGGACTCCGAGAGTGTTGATGAGTTGATCGAGGAAGGCAATGCCTTTGAGGCCGACGCCGTGAGCGGTGTGGAAGAGGCCGATGTCGCCGATGAAAAAGAAGTTCACACTCACGAGGTGCCGGAAGACGACGTGCCCGGAGAGTACCTGGACGAAGAATAAGATCTTGGCCCACCCAAGCCAGTGGGCCAAGTTCTCTTTGGATACGGCTTAGTGCACCGGCGCCGGTTGCGGAGTCGATTGCGGTGCCGATTCGCTCGGAGAGAAATTTACCTTCGGAACCGTTCGTGCTCCTTCCGAGGCTGCGAAATACGCTTCATTCGGTTTGAATCCTGCCCATCCTGCAAAAATGCTGTTGGGGAATTGCTGCACGTAGGTGTTGTAGTCCTGCAAGGTATCGTTGTACCGTTTGCGTTCGACCGCAATGCGGTTTTCGGTTCCGGCGAGTTCGTCTTGTAATCGCAGGAAGTTTTCGTTGGACTTCAATTGCGGATAGTTCTCCACGACCACCAGCAACCGTCCGAGGGCTCCATCCAACTGGCCGTTGGCGGCGATCTTCTCTTGCGGAGTGCCCGCGGAGAGCAGCGCGGAGCGCGCCTTGGCGATATCGCCAAAGACAGTTTGCTCCTGCTTCGCGTATCCCTTGACCGTCTCAACCAGATTCGGAATCAGGTCGGCTCGCCGCTGCAGCACAATGTCGACTTGTGACCATGCTGACTTCACGGCTTCATTCTTGGTCACCAGTGTGTTCTTCACACTAACGTATTGCCCGAAGAACACCAGGCCGAATACAGCCAGGATCACGAGAATCACGATGATTGCGATCAGCGACTTACCCATAGTTCCTCCTCGCACTTCGAATGTGAAGCCCCTACACCGGGTGGGATCTGTTTGAGTCTAACGCTTCATCGACCGCCGACGTAACTTTCTCAACCGCTGCAAGATAACCTGCCGCCAACTGGTGCACGTCAATCTTCTTGGGGTTCGCTTTTTGCTCGCGAACGTCGAGCGCCTGATGGATGGCCGAAGGATCAAATCCCACGCGTTTCGAAAGCGTCTCAACGGCTTCGCGCCTGCTGGAAGGCGAAGGTTCCCTTAGCGCGATGAGTGCGTGCCGGAAGAGCGTTCCGAATGAGGGTACCGAATGCAACAGCAGGTCCCACAATCGCGAATCGTTTCCCACCGCCAACAGCACCTGCTGCCGCAGCAGGATAAGTTTCTCACGCAACTCGTACTCCACTTGCACACGGTGTACATCCATGGAGATTTGTAATCCTTGCACCGCGTCATCACCAAAGAGTACCCGGTGATGCTGCTGGATATCGAGCAGCTCAATGGTGAACACATCGGTGGATCGCTGCAACTCGAGCTGGGTCATGCAAAGCGGTGGAGGCTGCTTCTGGCGGTCCCACCATTTCGCGACCGGTGCAAGCTCCTGCAACTTCGCGAACGAGCTGTCGCGCAAAACGCACAAGAGATTCAGATTCGAAAGCCTGGGATGAAAATTGCCCGCAACCGCAGAGCCGAACAGGAGAATGCTCTCGATGTTTGCTTCCGCGGCTTCGCGGATGCGTGTCACGAACTCGTTGATTTTATCGTCAGGAACCATTGCATCCTCGCTTCGCTACCAGCTGCTGCTGGCGCCACCGCCTCCGGAACTGCCCCCCCCAAAGCCGCCAAAGCCTCCACCACCGCCGAAGCCGCCTCCTCCTCCGAACCCGCCTCCACCACCGCCCCATCCTCCGCCTCTATATCCTCCACCTCGCCCTCCGAATATCTGGGAGAACAGCAGCCAAAACAAGAGACTGCGTAGAGGCGTCACCAGGACGATCACAACAATGATGACAAGCAGGATGATGCCACCAAGCGACATCCCACCGCTGGGCGTGGGCGCGTATTGCGTAGGAGCGCGCGGCTGCGAATCTGTGAGCTGAACTCCTGCATCGGTTGCGATGACATTCGCGACCCGGTTCGTAACCAGTTGCAGTGCAGCGTTGTAGTCTGCGGCCTTCATCAGCGGGATTGCTTCCCGCTGAAAGCTACCAACCTTGCCATCGGGCAGAATCGGTTCCAGCCCGTAACCCACCTCGATGCGGGCCTTACGATCCTGTATCGCATACAGGATCAGCACGCCGTGATCGGTGCCCTTATAGCCGATGCCCCATTTCTTGTATAGATCGACCGCGAAGCTCTCGATGTCAGTACCATCCAGAGAGTTGATGGTTACCAGCGCGATTTGGGCATGCGCTTTTTCGTCGACTTGCTTGCAGGTATTGCTGATTTGCGCGATCGTCGTTGGGTCTAGAACGTCGGCGAAATCATTGACGTATCCGGTAGGTTGCAGCTGCGAAACTGATTCCGCATACGCAAACGGGCCCAGCACAAGAACGAGCAATGCCCAACAGAATCGCGTGCGCCAATTCACAGGGAAATTGTACAGGACCAGAAGGGAACGCTCTTGTTATCAAATACCTGTGGCTGCTGCGCCGACCAGTCCCATGCGCCTGTCGTCCTACTGGCGCATTTCACCTTAGTAATTTGCAGAGTTTCGCGCCAAGGAAGATGATTGCGACCGTGGCTACTTCCGACAACACACGCCGCTGGCCGCGCCTTCCTGTCGATATTCCGGTGCGGGTCGTGACCTCCAAAGGCTTTTCGACCACCGTGGTTGAGGGCCGGGGCACTGAAATGAGCGAAGGCGGCATGGTGTTGTATGCAGGAATCCTGTTGAATCCAGGGGACCTGCTGGAAATTGAGTTCGATACCCCCACCCCCTCGCGTCTGCCTGCCATCGTGCGATCCCGCAACGGCTTCTGTTTTGGCCTGGAATTCATCACGCCACTCCCGGCGTAATTTTCGCTTCCGCGATTCCGTGACATTTTCAATAGACTTGTTCTAGCATCGATAGGCCGCTGGGGGCTCCTATGTACTTCGAACAGTTCTATTTGGGATGTTTGGCGCACGCTTCCTACTTGCTGGCCTCCGAAGGCGAAGCCGTCGTCGTCGATCCGCAGCGGGATGTGGAGTTGTACTTGAAAGCTGCTGCGGACCATGGCGTCACCATCCGGCACATTTTTGAGAGCCACCTGCACGCCGACTTTGTTTCAGGGCACAGGGAACTGGGGGCCCGCACGGGCGCGACGATCTACATGGGTGCGCAGGCAGGAGCGACCTTTCCCCACGTTCCCGTGAGCGACGGATTCGAATTGAAATTTGGCAGGGCGTCCATCCGCGTGCTCGAGACGCCAGGCCACACGCCCGAGAGCATCTGCATGGTGGTCACGGATCACGAGAAATCTGATGCGCCTTGGGCGGTTCTGACCGGAGACACCTTGTTCATCGGGGATGTTGGCCGGCCTGATCTGTCGCCCCGGCACACGCCGAAGCAACTTGCAGGATTGCTGTACGACAGTCTGCACGAAAAGTTGCTGAGTCTTGCCGACAGCGTGCTTGTCTATCCGGCGCACGGAGCAGGCTCGCTGTGCGGAAAGAACATGCGAGCCGATCGCTCGTCGACGATCGGTACGGAACGACTTACGAATTATGCGTTACAGATCAAGAGCAGGGAAGAGTTCATCGCGCAGTTGACCAGCAACCTTCCCGCTCGCCCGGACTACTTCCTAAAAGACGCTGAGATCAACCGCACTGGCGCAGCGGCACTGTCGGACTTGCCACCTCTGCGAGCGATCACGCCCTCGGAATTGAAGACGATGCTAGCCGCGGGAGAAATTGCGCTCGACGTGCGGACCAACGACGAGTTCGCGGCAGGTCATGTGCCCGGATCGGTAAACATCGCGCTGGGCGGGCAGTTTGCGTCATGGGCCGGGACAGTACTGGGATTGTCGGCGCATCCGGTGCTGATTGCGGGATCGGACACGCAGTTGGAAGAGGCGCGGCTGCGACTGACGCGAGTCGGCATCGAATTGCTGGATGGGTATCTGGACGGAGGCGTTGATGCGTGGAAGCAAGCAGGGTTCGCCTTGGCGACCACTGAGCAGATGACACCTAACGAACTTGAGGCGCGCTTGAGGTCTCAAGAAGTGCAGGTACTTGATGTGCGTCGCGAACCCGAATGGGAGGCTGCACATATTGAGGGCGCGACCTGGTGGCCTCTCGATAACTTTCGAGTCTCTCCGCCAGAGATCGATCAGGAAACGCCCATCGCAGTTCACTGCAAGAGTGGATACCGCAGCATGATTGCCACGAGCCTGCTGCAGCGTGCGGGGTTCAAGCATGTAGTCAACGTAACCGGCGGACTCGATGGTTGGCAGCAAGCCAAGCTTCCGACCGTGAGCGCCAAGCCGGTTACAGCCTGACTACCTGTGGAAAAAGTGTTCCTATGGGAACATTTTGATGACGATAATGTACGTACAGAAATGTATGAAGTGCAGCGATAAGAACGAGTTAGGCGCATGCTGGGAATCCGGTGTTTAAAAGGCCGAGAACCGCCAGCTGACAGCTTCTTGTGATCTCAATCACATCCGGATCGCTGCTGTGTAGAATAGACTCCTGCGATCTCGGGCCTTCCTAGGCACGAAAAATAACGTTTCTAACGTCGAGGTTCTCATCATGGCGGACAAAGCCGTTGTCAATCAGCAGGGTCCCAACATCGATTCCATCCTGAACGAGCAGCGGAAGTTTGAACCGGCAGCCGAATTCAGCAAGAAGGCCCATGTCAAAAGCCTCGAAGAATACGAGAAGCTCTACAAGGAGTCGGTCGACGATCCCGACAAGTTCTGGTCAAGTATTGCAAGCGAACTACACTGGTTCAAGAAATGGGATAAGGTTCTGGAATGGAATTGTCCATGGGCCAAGTGGTTTGTGGGCGGCCAGATCAATCTCTCATACAACTGCCTCGATCGCCACGTCGAAACCTGGCGCAAAAATAAAGCCGCCATCATCTGGGAGAGCGAGCCGGGCGAAATTCGCATCCTCACTTATCAGCAATTGCATCGCGATGTGCAAAAGTTCGCCAATGTTCTGAAATCGCTGGGCGTTAAGAAAGGAGACCGCGTCGCCATCTACATGGGCATGACGCCAGAGTTGCCGATCGCGATGCTGGCATGCGCCCGGATTGGCGCGCCCCACACGATTGTTTTTGGCGGGTTCTCTTCGAACGCGCTGGTGGATCGTATTCACGACTCGCAGGCCACGGCCGTGATCACGCAAGATGGATCGTACCGCCGCGGCGCTGAGGTGAAGTTATTTCCCGCCGTCGAAGAAGCTTTGAAGTCGTGCCCAAGTGTGAAGAATGTGGTCATCTACAAGCGGACCGGCACAGCCATCAACATGCAGCAAGGCCGCGATCACTGGTGGCACGAGCTGATGGCGAAGGCCTCTGATGTTTGCCCGGCCGAACCGCTCGACGCCGAGCACCCGCTCTACATTCTGTATACGTCCGGAACCACCGGCAAACCCAAGGGCGTGGTGCATACGACTGGAGGATATTCTGTCGGCACATACCTCACTACGAAGTTAGTTTTCGATCTAAAGGACGAGGACACCTACTGGTGCACCGCCGATATCGGATGGGTTACGGGCCACAGCTACATCGTCTATGGGCCGTTGCAAAATGGCGCGACCAGCCTGATGTACGAAGGCGCCCCGAACTTTCCGGAGCCCGACCGGTTCTGGTCGATCATCGCGCGCCATAAGGTGAATATCTTCTATACGGCGCCTACGGCAATCCGCACCTTCCTGAAGTGGGGAGACGAGTGGCCGAAGAGGCATGACATGAGCAGCCTGCGATTACTGGGCACCGTTGGTGAGCCCATCAACCCCGAGGCATGGATGTGGTACCGGGAGGTCATCGGCGGCAACCGTTGTCCGATCGTCGACACGTGGTGGCAAACGGAAACGGGGCACATCATGCTGACGCCGATTCCCGGCGCAATCGCCACCAAGCCAGGATCGGCGACGCGGCCTTTCCCCGGCGTGGTGCCAGAGATCGTGACGATGGAAGGCAAGCCGGTTCCCGAAGGTTCGGGAGGATTTCTCGTCATCAAGCGGCCGTGGCCCGGAATGCTGCGCACGGTATACGGCGATCCTGATCGCTACGTAAAAAATTACTGGTCGCAAATTCCAGGCATGTACTTCACGGGAGATGGTGCGCGTCAGGACAAAGACGGATATTTCTGGATCATGGGCCGCGTCGACGACGTGCTCAATGTGAGTGGGCATCGACTTAGCACGATGGAGGTGGAGAGCGCGCTGGTGGCGCACGAGGCCGTTGCAGAGGCGGCGGTAGTGGGCCGTCCCGACGATGTGAAGGGGCAGGCGATTTCGGCTTTTGTGACGCTCGAGCAGGGGAGGCAGCCGACGAGTGAATTGAAGGAAGAGTTGCGGAAATGGGTGGCAAAAGAAATCGGAGCGCTGGCGAAGCCCGACGACATTCGCTTTACCGACTCGCTTCCGAAGACGCGCAGCGGCAAAATCATGCGGCGATTGCTCCGCGAGTTGGCCACCAACGGCAGCGTGAAAGGCGATACGACTACGCTGGAAGATTTCGGAGTCATCGCCAAGTTGCAAGAACAGGATGAAGTGTAAGTGCGAGGGCCGTTACTTCGGGGGAGCGGTGGTGCGGTTCTGGCGCAATTCTTCGAACGCATCGTTCGACTTTAAATGTTCCGGGAAGGTGTGTTCGTAGTGGGAGAGGGTTGGACAGATCAGGTGATGCGCGCCGCTGAAGCCGAACGCTTTCATTTCACGCATGGCTTCTTCGGCTGACCAGCCTTCTTCTGACATGCGA
Organism: uncultured Acidobacteriaceae bacterium; assembly: GCA_963731405.1. Classification (GTDB taxonomy): domain Bacteria; phylum Acidobacteriota; class Terriglobia; order Terriglobales; family Acidobacteriaceae; genus Sulfotelmatobacter. Next base: position 61,967 of record CAVSVS010000020.1, read on the forward strand.
TAGGCAGCCACCGCCATTCCGGTACGGTCATCGCCAAGCCGGCAATGCACGAAGATTTTCTTTCCTGGGTTTTCACGAACCAGCTTGAGAAATTTGGCGAATGGTTTGTCGGTGGGATGCGGGCAATGCCAGGGAATGGAAACATAGCGCATGCCGAGTTGATTGACCTGTTTTTCTTCGGCATCGTTGTGTCCTCCGCGCATGTTCACCACAATATCGATGCCTAGCTTCTTTAAAGTTTTGATTCCTACGATACTCGGCTGCCCTCCGCGATAAAGTTTGGGAGTAACTTCTGCAAAACCGTGGATTCCCGTTGCTTCCTGCCGTGCGGCCATCGCATGCTTTGATTCCTTGGAGGTCGGCTGTTCCGACTGCGGCGCACCGGCGCTCAAGCAGAATGGCGCAGACAATAAAAGTGCGATGACGCCAATCTTTGCGAGCAGGATTCTTAAAGGCACGGAGTATGTTCGATGCTTTCTTTCAGGATACTAATTTCCAGTTTGGTTGGGCACTCCGGTATTCCCATTGTGCATAGGGTTGAAGATGCTCCCAAAAATAGGCTGCTGCGATGACGGCTACTGGCTCAGCTTGATCGCCAGCTGGCGCTCGGGTTGAGTCATTTCTCCCCACAGCTTCTGCAGATCGGCCTGCACAGCCTCGTTCTCCGGATCTTTACGCAAGGCCAACGCAAACCAACGGTACGCCGTTGGTAGATCATGCGGTGTACACAATCCGGCCGAATAAAGCGCACCCATTTCTATCATGGCTTTGGAATTCGACTGGTTGGCGGCAGGTTTTAGCAGTCGCAGGCCGCGATCGCAATCCTGGGGCACGCCGCGCCCGTAGAGATATTTTCGCGCCTCGCCGACCGCATCGACTGCGGGCGTCGGTTTGGCTGCTGCGGGTTTGGGAGGAGCTTCGCGTACCGGTTGTGCGGGATTGGTGGTCGTGGCTGACGGATTTTCGTCCGGGGCTGCTGCTGAATCCTTTGTGCCGCTGTCGGACGGTTTGCTGGCAGAATCCTCGGAAGGATTCTCCGCGTCTTTCGCGTCTGGTTGGATCGAGGGCTTCACAGGAGGCGCGGTCGCCGCCGTAGCATTAGCAGGAGGAATGTTCGCTGCCGGCGCATTGCCAGTTGGTGCAGCGGGCCGGCTCGCCGTATCGGGTGCAGGCTGGGCCGAGGGTTGTCCCGCGGCGGCAATCGGCGGACTCGAGGGATTGGTCGAAGAAGCCGGCGGATTGGCGTTAGGCTCCGTGGTCTCGGAGGTTTGCTCCGCTGCCGACGGTTTGTTCGAATGCGTTCCCAACCATCCGAAACCTTGATTCTTCCAACGCAGGTATCCAAAGCCCACTGCCAATGCCAACGCCAGCAGAATCAGAATGATTTTTCCGGCGCCGCCGCGGCGAGGTTCTTCGTCATCTTCCAGCAAGTATTCAAGGCTTCTCGCATGCGGCCTGGCATACGGATCGGTGCTCAGGTTCGGGCGCTCTCGCGGAGTTGTATCGTTCAAGCCGAGGAATGAGGGTCCGCTGATGGATGGCTCATGATCGGACACGGGCGTAGAGGTACGCGAGGTTAGCGGCGAAGGAGCAGGAGCGGCCGGCGAGGAAATCGGTGGCGGAGACGGTCTCGCAGGAGCGACTGGAGCGGGCGCGGACGCAACTGGAGCTGGCGCCGACAAAAGTGTGGCCCCACACATCCCGCAAAAGCGGTTTCCTTCCAGGTTCTCATTTCCGCAACGAGCGCAGCGCAACGATCCTCCTCGCAACTAACCTATAGCTTACGATATCTTGATGGTTCGATGCAGCAGCAATGGAACGAGCACGCAAAAAACGACGCGATCGAACGCCGCGACGGCAAGAATGGGTGCAACCTTTTTCACCCGCTTATGAACCAGATATCTGCCTATCCTCAAGAAACCCTTGAGGTCGTTGTGGATGGTCGCCGACTTGAGGTGCAAAGAATGTCAGGCGCAAGGCCTGGCGCGCCGGAACTTGTCTTTCTCCACGAAGGCTTGGGAAGCGTTTCGCACTGGAAAGACTTTCCAGCGCGGGTTGCTCTGGAGACCGGTTGTTCGGTGACGGTTTACTCACGTTACGGTTGCGGGAATTCCGATGTGCTTAACGAGGACCGCGCGGTCACCTACATGCACGACGAAGCTCTGCAATCGTTGCCAGACCTGCTCGCGCAGTTACACATTGAGAATCCAATCTTGATTGGCCATAGCGACGGAGCCTCAATCGCCTTGATTCATGCTGGAGGTCACGGCCACGTGCGCGGATTGGTGCTGCTGGCACCGCATGTTTTCGTGGAGGACCTTAGCGTGGCGAGCATCAGCGATGCCAAGACGAAGTTCGAGACCACGAATCTTCCCGAAAAACTTGCGCGGCATCATCGGGATGCGGCGCGCACGTTCTGGGGATGGAATCGTATCTGGCTGCATCCGGACTTTCGCTGCTGGAATATTGAAGAATATCTGCCGCGGATTACGTGCCGGATCCTCGTCATCCAGGGGCTGGATGATCAATACGGAACCATGGCGCAGGTGCAGGCGATTGCTCAACAGGCAGGCGGACCGGTCGAGGTACTTTCATTAGAAGAGTGCAAGCATTCTCCGCAGCGGGATCAGATGGATGCCACGCTGGCGGCAATCGCGAGATTTGTACGCCGACTCGCCGGAAACAATTCGACCGCCGATTCAGTCTGAGGTTGTTCGATCGTCAATGTGCGGCTTTCCAAACTGTCAGCACCTTCACCGAGTCTGCGTTAGGGATTCGGATGCAATACCCGATGGCGCCAGGTGTTGCCGCCACGTACTCTAACATCGCTGCTTCCGAGCCGAACTCTTTCAGCATGGCTCCCTGTCCGGTGAAGACCGCTTTGCGCCAGCGGGTGCGAAATTCATCGGGATTTTCGCCGACGTAATGGTTGAGAAAAACCTCGTGCACGGGGCCGCCCTTCAAAACGACGGGGATGGCCCGGTTGCCATCGCTGAAGTGGGATCGTGTGCCGGTGTAGATATCTCGCAGTTCGGTGGAACTGATTTGCGAGGCGGAGACGGCCTTGTTGGCTACTACCAATATGTCCTGGGACACGCCGAGGGTCGGGAAGAGGGCCAATCCCAAAACCAAAAGGCATCTGTGAGTTTGAATGATTGCTCTGATTTCTCTCATGGCTAAAAACTGAAGCCGACTTTGGCGCAAGCATGTTCGAATTTGTCTTCAGACCGTCTGGGTTGACAAATGCGTAATAGCCCAGTCCCGTTCCCTGCAAAAAGTGTCCCTCTAGCTTGGCGTAGAAATAGGCGTTGAAGTTGTAGCGCCCTGACACCACGAAGTCTTTGGAGTAATTTTCGGGAAGGCTGGTGTCCGCTGCCTTATTCACGTAGTGGCTGTAGTAGCTGCCGACGTCCAATTTTTTGGTGAGGTGATAGCTGCCCATCACGTACCACGAGCGCGTGTCCAAAGGCACATAGACGATGGTCGTCCCTAGTGTCAAGGTAGGATTCACGGGGGTTCTCCAATACTCTCCGGCGAAATATAGTTTTCCCGTCCCCCACTGCGCGTAGTAAGCGGTACCGAGATCGGGCGCCACGTGGATGCTGCCCGCCCATGACGTCTGATCGACGGCTTGGCCGAGAACGCTTGCGCCCACCATCAATCCGCGACACGGAGTCAGCCAGCGCACGTCTCCGCCCTCAGTCTTACCGCCGGGCGGATCTGGAAAGATCAGTCCAAGTTCCGCCAGTTGTTCTGAGTATCCGCCGTGCGAATCGAGATTGCTGTAGCCAGCATGCCCCTGAAACTGCAAACTTCCGCCCCGTCTACCCAGGTTGAGACTGCCGTAGAGTTCTCCGCCCAACTCCGCCAAGTTAAACCCGCGGTTGTCGGCCGGATACATGGCTTGCGGCAGCAGCACCCATAAGAAGAGCGAGTCGACATCCTGCGAGTCGTTGAACAGGCCCAGCGGGGTCTTGATCTTGCCGACTCGGACGCCCAAGTGATCGCTAAACCTGTAGTCTCCGGAAGCCCAATCCACTTGCACATTGGAGCCACCGAACTGCCCCAATTGATACATGTGGAACTGCATGCCGACTCGTAGTTTTTCCGTCACCGGATCGGAAACGCTGATGGCGCCCTCGGTCCATTGCGCGCTGCCGCTGCTCGAGGTCATCGAGAGATAGTTGTTGCTCGAACTGAACAGGAAACCTTGCGTGACAAATCCGTGGATCTGAACATTTTCCAGATCCTGGGCTTGCAGAGGGAGTGCACAAAGGCAAAGCAGGATCAGAGGGAGCGTGCGTCGAGGCATACATCTTTCTCCTGACGCTAACCATCGGCATGATTGCTTGAAGCTTGAGCCGAGCGCTCCCTCGTCCGCCCTAGGCGAGAGGATCCTTTGGTGCGCGCACGGGCGCGCCGACCAGCGCTACTTTTTCATGTCAGGCACGGTCATTGTGGGGGCTGCCGGCGCAGAGGCTGCAGTGAGAACATTCCTGGCCGTCGGCGGGAGTTTATCGGCATTCGCCAGCAGCAGACTCACTTGCCACAGTTGCGTCGTGGAAAGAGTCTTCTCGTATCCGGGCATGCCGGTCATGCGGATTCCGCCGGCAACTTTCCAATATGATTCCTGGGCAGGGTCGTCGGTGACTCCCTTGCCTTCCATGAGCTTCGGCGGCTTGGGAAACATTCCCAAGGCGATCGCAGTCGGCGCTTGTCCGGGTAGGCCGTGGCACACCGCGCAGTTGTCTTTGTAGATCTGTGCACCGGCGACATAGGCAGCTTCATCGGCGGCGACGGGCACAGTCTTGGGCATCTCTTTATCCATGCGCGCATGCAGCGCCATCCCAGCCAGCATCTTTTCAAAGGGCATGGGTGCGGAGGCGGTGGCTACGGGAGCGCTGCCCGATGAGAAATACATGTAGACGCCTACGGGGATGACGACCAGGCCGACGATAAGTCCAAAAAGAAATTTTCCCATTCACGTTCTCCGGTAACCCAAATTGAACCATTGATACTAACGCATTCGAGCGCAAGACGCGGACGGTGAATACTACCGCCCAAAACCATCAGGCTCTTTTCTTCGATTGGTCGAGACAAGCCTTTTACAACGCTCTAGCTTTCCTGTGACATTGTCCGCGGGTCTGCGCTCTATTCTCGGCTCACGTTGACGCACGGGAAACCCTGCCTTGCCCCGCAACGCTCATTCCTCAAAAACTCTGGAGTATACGAACATGAGCAACGGAAAATCACCCTCTCCTGTTGTAGAGACGAGTAAGCAACCCACCAGCGATCCAACGAGCTCCCAACTCCCGCGCGAGGTTCAGAGACGCTCGTTCCTCAAGGGCCTGGGCGTTGCGGGCGCAGCCCTCTCGGCCGCGCCACTACTTCGTGTGAATGCCAGCGCCGATGATGGCGGTGGTTCACTCAGCAAAGGAGACGCGGCGATACTTCGCTTTGTCGCCGCCGCAGAAATTATCGAAACCGACATCTGGCTGCAGTACAACGAACTCGCGGGCATGCAGGATGGGGAAGTCACGCGCTTGGCCAGCAAGCTGATTCCTGGTTATCCCTCGCAGGTGACCGGGGGAAATCCTGACTACACCGAAGACGTAAAGCAGTTTGATGAGGATATGGATCAGTACATTTCGGACAACACCGAGGACGAACTGAGCCATGAAGTTTTCCTGAATGCGTACCTGGCGTCGAAGGGAGCGACTACGGTAAACCTCGATGCTTTTCGCACTCTGCCCTCCAGCCAGGCGGACGGAGCCAACAAAACATTCGGGCGGTTGACGAATCTTACGCAGCTCACTGTTCATACCGATTTTTGGACCCGTTACCGCAGCCGCACCAAGAATCCCGACTTTGGTGATACTTTCCGCAACGCCATCCCGACGCTGGCCGTAGGCCAGCACACGGCAATTCCCAGGACCAATGCCGATGTTGCCAATTCGGCGTTCTTGCAAGTGGTCGCCGACACCGCAGGCTTTCACTTTGCGTGGATCGAACAGGGCGGCAGCAGCCTCTATCCGTCGTTGGCGCAGAGAGCCTCAAACGTAGAAGTACTGCGTATTCTCCTCAGCATTGGAGGAACGGAGATCTGCCACTTCCAGACCTGGCAAGACAAAGCCGGGAACGTCGTGCCTGTGGCGAATGTGATCGATCCTGTCACAGGTGTTTCTGTAACTTTCCCTGACCTGAATTCTCCGCCGTTCGGAGGCGAGGATTTCCAGACCAACCTGATCATGCCCGAACCAACGAAGTTCCTCAGTCGCCACCTGCCGCCGTGCTCGATCATTCGTCCGACCGAGACCAAGGGCGCGGCTATGGGAGCGGCTAACGCCTTAACCGCTGATGGACTCTTCATCGGCCAGTCCAACCAGTTCATGCAAATGCTGCAGGATCTGGCGAGCGACGCCGACAACGCACAGCGTCACGATGATTGATGGATCACCGAGGCGCTTGTGCACGCGGCCTTCCCCAACGCGCTGTGCTCCGAGTGCATCCGGAGCACAGCGTGCGTTCAACCATTCATTCGTTCTTAGGAGTGCTCAATGTTTGAGGGATTGTTTCAACCCATGCATCTGTTAATCGTCGCCGGAATCGCTCTGCTGGTACTTGGCCCGAAGAAACTGCCGGAACTAGGGAAAGGACTCGGCGAAAGTATCCGCGGATTCAAGTCGGCAATGGCTGCGAAGGACGAAGAACAGAAATAGCTTCGAATGCATCGCCAAAGGTGTGCCTTTCGGACTCTACAGGAAATGTCGGATGGCCGCCGTCCGGAGGCGCCCGCTATCCTAAGTCGTTTTGGGATCACTCCGGAGGGTGCGAGATGCGTACATGACTCGCTCTGCCGACGGAGACTCTTAGCCACCTTCAAGGGCGATGATGATGGGGTTGCGTTGGCGCGCTCGTACACTCATGTTCGTATTTGCAATCTTGTTATGCGCCGGTCATGCCGTCTGCTATTCCGTACTCACGCATGAAGAGCTGATTGACCTGGCATGGAACGATTCCATCCGCCCATTTCTTCTGGCTCGCTTTCCCAACGCAACGGAGGAGCAATTGAAGGAGGCGCACGCGTTTGCGTATGGCGGCTGCGCCATTCAGGACATGGGCTACTACCCCTTCGGGAAAGCATTTTTCAGCAACCTGACCCATTATGTGCGCACTGGAGATTTCATCGATTGGATGTTTCATCATGCCCACACGATCGATGAGTACGCATTTGCCATCGGCGCTCTATCGCATTATCTGGGGGACACCATCGGACATTCGCAAGCGATCAATCCAGCCACTGCTGAAGCGTTCGCGAACCTGAAACGGAAGTATGGACTGAGCGTAACCTATGGTGAGAGCCCTCACGGGCACATCCGGACTGAATTTGCTTTCGATGTGGAGGAACTCACGAATGCTGAGTTCGCCCCACCCGCCTATCTTCGTTTCATCGGATTCCAGGTACCGAGGAAATTTCTGGAACAGGCGTTTCTTAATACTTACGGCTTCGATATTCATGAGATCGTGGGTCGCGCCCACCCTTCTCTCCGTAGCTATCGCACCTCAGTGCGCAGTTTCATCCCGGCGTTTGCCGAGGCTGAAGTCGTTCTCCACCAGCATCATTTTCTGCCTCGTCCCGATGATGACCAGCATCGCCTGCTTGCCGAGCGCATTTCGCGAACCAGCTATGACCGGCGTTGGAAGCATACCTACAAAGGTCCCGGAGTGAAGGCGCACCTGTTGGCGATTCTGGTATTCATCGTGCCGAAGATCGGTCCGGCGTCCGATCTGGCGATAAAAATTCCCAGTGCTGAAACCGATGAGTGGTACGTCCGCAGTTTGAACCGCACGGTCGATACGTTTAGAAGATTGTTGCAGCAGTCGAATGCAGCCGGAAGTTTTCCTGCAATTGCGAATCTGGATCTGGATACCGGTGACGGCGTCAAACGCGGTGATTATCCCCTGGCGGATCGAACTTACGACCAGCTGCTTGAACGTTTGACCACCCAGCTGGAGCGGCCCATCCCCGCGAGTCTGAAGCGAAACATCCTGGAATACTATGCGGAAGCCGGGACGGCCGAGCCAGGAGAAAAAGTCAGCAAGCAATTGGATCTGTTAAAAAAAATGGCTTCCGCGGAAGCTGCGCTGGTGGCGCCGTCTTTGCCGGTCGCTGAGGATTGATCTTCGCTCCGATGTTAAACTCAGCATCGGCATGCTGACTCATCTCGAATGCACACGCTGTAGCGAGCACTACCCGGCGGATCGCCCACAATCCGTCTGCCCCAAAGACGGAGGAATTCTCTACGCCCGCTACGATTTGACGGCCATCAAGGGCGCGTTCTCGTCGGCGCGGCTCGCGGGGCGCGCCCCGACCATGTGGCGGTACGACGCGGTGCTTCCTGAGGCGGACCCGGTGTCACTCGGCGAGGGATTCACGCCCATGCTGTTGAGCCACGAATATCCCAATGTCTACATCAAGGATGAAGGCCTGAATCCCACGGGATCGTTCAAGGCACGGGGCCTTTCCACTTGCGTGACCATGGCTCGTCACTTCGGTTTGAAGAATTTGGCGATTCCATCTGCCGGCAACGCCGCTGGAGCACTCGCCGCCTACTCTGCCGCCGCTGGACTCGAAGCCCATATCTTCATGCCCAAAGATGTTCCGATGGCGAACCGCATCGAATGCGACTACTACGGCGCCCACGTGACGCTGATTGACGGCCTAATCAGCGACTGCGCCCGCAAGGTCGCCGACTTGAAAACAGAAAGCTCTTGGGAGAAAGACGGTTGGTTCGACGTGAGTACGACCAGGGAGCCCTATCGCGTCGAAGGGAAGAAGACGATGGGATACGAAGTCGCGGAGCAACTGGGATGGAGAATGCCGCAGGGCATTATTTATCCGACCGGCGGCGGCGTCGGGCTGCTTGGGATGTGGAAAGCATTTGAAGAGATGGAAGCGCTGGGCTGGATTGGCTCCGAGCGCCCGAAGATGATTACGGTGCAAAGTTCTGGTTGCGCGCCCATCGTGAAGGCGTGGGAGGAAGGGAAAAGCTCTGCCGAAATGTGGCCGAACGCCACGACCATGGCGGCGGGGCTGCGCGTTCCCAAGCCCTATGGCGACTATCTGATTCTCGACATATTAAAGAAGAGCAAAGGCGCGGCCGTCAGCGCGACCGACGACGAGATTCTCGACGCAACACGGCACTGGGCAAAAGTGGAAGGCATTTTCGCCGCGCCGGAAGGCGCAGCCTCGCTCGTGGCCTATCGTAAACTGCGTGCCAACGGATTCTTCAAGCCGGACGACACGGTCGTTCTATTCAATACCGGCAGCGGCCTGAAATATCTCGATATCCTCGATGCCAAGGTCGTGCCAGGCACCACGCGATCGAAGCCAGCGGCGCGACACATCGGAGGAATCATCGGCCCATATTGATGTTTGCGTTCCTGCATACCCTCCGCGTCCTCTGTGGTTAAATGGTCTTTTCGCCATGACCACACGCCTCTATTATCACGATTCCTTCCTTTACGATTTCGACGCCGAGATCCAGGACGTTCTCGATAGCCCGCGTCCTGCTTTGATTCTCGATCGCACCGCGTTCTATCCCACCAGCGGCGGACAGGTCTTCGACACGGGCTGGATCACCTCTGACGGGAATAACAAGGTTCGCGTCAGCGAAGTTGCCGACGCTGAAGACGGCCGAGTTGTCCACTATGTCGAAGCGCTTTCCAACGATCTAAAACCGGGAAGCAAGGTCCGCGGGCAGATTGATGCCACCCGCCGCCGCGATCACATGCAACAGCATTCCGGACAGCACGTTCTCTCGGCAGCGTTTATCCGCCTCTATGGTATGGCGACGGTTTCCTTTCATATGGCGGAAGATTACTGCTCCATTGATCTCGACACGCCCACGCTGACCAAGGATCAAGTGGAAACCGCGGAGCGTCTGGCGAACGAGATCATTCTTGAGAACCGCTCGGTCGACATCCGGTTCGTGACCCACGACGAAGCCGGTAAGCTGGGCCTGCGCAAACTGCCGCCAACCGAGCGTGACGAGCTCAGATTGATTGACGTTCGCGATTTCGACCTCACGGCCTGCGGCGGTACACACGTCTCGCAAACCGGACAGATCGCCAGCATTCTGCTGCGCAAAGTTGAAAAGGTTCGCCAGGGATGGCGCGTGGAATTCGTAGCGGGACTGCGTGCCGTCGCCACTGCCCGCCGCGACTACACCACCCTTACCGAGACGGCAGCGATGTTTTCCGCGTATATCTACGACGTGCCCCAGCAGGCTCGGAAGTCTCTCGACGAGATTCGGTCAGTGCGCAAGCAACTTGAGCAGTCCCATGAAGAATTGGCGGAGGCACAAGCCGCGGCTCTTCTCGCCGACACTCCCGAGGCCAATGGTCGCAAATTGGTAGTGCGCACCTTCTCCGATCGGGATCTGAACTTCGTCAAGCTGATGGCGCAGAAACTGACCCGTCTTTCTCCTCACGTGGTCGCGCTGCTCGCAGCGACGGCGCCGCAGCCTTCGCTCGTCTTCGCCCAATCCGCCGGTCAGCCGTTCGACATGGGCGCGCTGATGAAACAGACAATGGCGACGCTGGGCGGCCGCGGAGGCGGCAGCAAGGATATGGCGCAGGGCGGGATACCCGATCCCAGTGGAGTTGAGAAAGCCCTCAAAGATGTCGCTGCGAAGGTCGGGGGATAAACGTGAAGTAACGACTTCAGGACGGAGCGAGAGAAGGGAACACTGATTCAATCGGGCGGTCTCACGTTTCGAGTTTCCCGAGACGCGGACCGCCCGAAGCGATTTCAGGATTTAGGCAGGTTGCTGAGGCCTTCGGGATCGCTCCCACCAGACCTTGGGATCGTCAGGACGGTTCAGAATGTTCGATAACTCTTGCTTGATCTCGCGCAGGCGGACCGTACGAAGCTCAAGAGCAGTCTGATCGAGTGCATTGTGGTCGCCTTTTTCTGCAAAGCGGGCATTCAGGTTGCGCAAGTCGGCAATTTCCTGACGAAGGCTGGTGAGACGTTCCGAGATATATGGCATCTCTTTGATCATACGCTCTAATTCGTGAACCGCCGGTGAATTCTGCCCTTCCGTTCACAAATCTGATGTTTTTCTTAATTCGCCAGATTTCAAGCAGCCTATGAGGGATTGGCAGAATCTGTTTTCTTAGGGCTGGGTGAGCGAGTAATCCGTCAAAAAGGAGCACTTATGAACATTGGAATCATCGGAGCAGGGCACATCGGCGGAACTCTTACGCGCCGCCTTACGGCGTTAGGACACAAGGTTTTCATTGCCAACTCTCGTGGCCCTGAAACCCTGAAGGACTTGGCCAACGAGACGGGCGCGCAAGCAGTCGCAGTCAATGAGGTGGTTGGCAATCGAGACTTAATCGTCGTTACGATCCCAATGAAAAACGTCCCGAAGCTGCCGAAGGGGTTATTGCGAGGGCTCAGCAATAGTGTGGTGGTCATAGACACGTGCAATTACTATCCGCAGCAGCGTGACGGCCGTATTGATGCGATTGAGAACGGAATGCCCGAAAGCAGGTGGGTTGAACAGCAACTCGGACATCCTGTGATCAAGGTGTTCAATAATATTTACGCTCAGCACCTGATGGACCTGGGAAAGCCTTCGGGCGTTTCCCGACGAATCGCGTTGCCCGTTGCCGGAGATGATGAAAATGCGAAAGGGGTCGTTCTTCGACTGGTCGAGGAGTTGGGATTCGATGCCGTTGATGCCGGTGGCTTAGAGGATTCCTGGAAGCAACAGCCGGGGACCCCGGTCTACGCGACCGACCTCGACGCCGAAGGCGTGCAAAGGGCTTTATCGCAAGCCAGCCCAGAGCGGAAGCCGGAGTGGCGTGCCCAAACAACCAACTCCGAAAGATTGCCAAAGAGCGCTTAGTCGCATTGTGATCTGGGTGCCGGTCCGGACGCTGCCCTACGCGGTTTCCGGACCATTGAATCCATCAAATACTGATTACCCTCGTAACGCCCTAACGTAATCGTTTCATTGACCCGCTATATCCTATTGCTAACATCGGCCCATGAGTACTGCGTGCGGGAAACGGTCAGTCCACAAAATCTCAGTGTATGTAGCGCCGCTTGCGATCCTTGGATTGGTTGTGGCTGGCGCGATTTGCATGCGAGCTCGCGGATCGGCATCGGTGCCATCCCCGCGCGTCACGACGATTACGCAGATAACGCATGACGGGTTTCGCAAAACGAACTTGCTGGCCGACGATAATCAACTTTATGTGACGGAACTGCCAGCTTCGCAACGGGTCATTGCGAAAGTATCGCTGGCGCATTCGGATCGGTCAGTGGTTCCCAGTCCTTTTACGAACCTGCAAGCCCTTGACCTCTCGCCGGATCATACAAAGCTACTGGTCGCCCCCATCCAGGCTGGGTCGAGCGAAGACGAATTCTGGACGTTGCCGGTCGCTGCCGGTTCGGCGCAGAGAATTGGCAATCTCGCTGGACGTGACGCTGCCTGGTCGGCAGACGGGCAACATCTCGTGTTCAGCAAGGGTTCTGTTCTTTATTTGGCAAGCGCGAGTGGAACTGAAGTTCGCGAACTATACACGGCCAGCGGTTCCGTGTTCGGGCCACACTTTTCACCGGACGGAAAACGTATTCGCTTCACCGTTGGTGACACTGCTCAAAATACGACCACACTCTGGGAGGTCGCTCAGGACGGCTCCAATCCGCATGCTTTGCTGGCGAAGTGGCAATACGCGTCCAGCGCCTGCTGTGGCAATTGGACCGCCGACGGGCGTTACTACATTTTTCAGGCACTCCAAAATCAGCCGAACACGAGCACGACTTTTACTGCGCTATGGGCCTTACCCGAATCTGCACGAGGGGCGGATGCCTCCCAACTTGTGCGACTCACCAGCGCGCCCATGTCATTCGGGAATGCCTCGCCGGCGCGCGACAACACGAAGATGTGGGCCATTGGAGTCGCGCCTGCGGGTGAGGTCGTAAAATTCGACCGCCGCAGCAAAAAGTTCACGTCGGTGATTCCTGGAGTCTCAGCAACCGATCTCGCCTATTCGAGCGACGGCAAGTGGGTTTCATACGTCACGATTCCGGAAGGCACGTTATGGCGCAGTCGCGCCAAAGGCTCCGAACGCCTGCAATTGACCTCGAAAGGCGAGCAGGCTGCGTTGCCCGTCTGGTCACCAGACGGAAAGCAAATTGCCTTCGTTAGCTTGAAGCCCGGAGAATCCTGGAAGCTGTATCTGGTGCCGGCAACTGGCGGAACTCCGCAGGCGGTTTTGTCGGAGAGTGGCAGCCAGATCGATGCCAACTGGTCGGCAGACGGCTCGCGCCTCATGTTCGGAGACTTCAATCATGATCTGGGTGGCTTGAGCATCCGCATTCTCGATCTCAAAACGCACAAGCTGGAAAAGGTCCCGGGATCGGATGGTCTGTTCAGCCCACGCTGGTCGCCCGACGGAAGATACATTGCGGCCATCTCTCCCGATAACACGACGCTGAAGCGTTTCGACTTTGAGACTCAGACTTGGTCGAACTGGCTGGTCGAATCTGCCGGAACGGTGAGCTATCCCGTGTGGTCGACCGACAGTAAGTATCTGTATTTCGACGATCTGGTGAATGGTGATGAGTCGATTCGCAAGGTGAGAGTCGGAGAGAATCAGCCCGAACTCGCATTTGTGCTGGGTGCACTCGACCGCTACCCGGGAGCGTTGGGAACATGGAGCGGCCGCGCTGCGGACGGTTCGTGGATGTTTGTTCGTGATCGCAGCACGCAAGAGGTGTACCAGTTGAGCTTGGAACTGCCGTAACCGAATTGCGAGGGCCCCGAGTCATGTTGAAACACCAAGTCGTGTGCGGTTGGTCGAATGTTAAGAGCGGGCTGCTTCTTACCCTGGGCCTGCTGGCGCTGTCCCTGCTGCTCAACTCACCATCCTTGATGGCGCAGGCCCACGATCAGAACTCGTCCGATCGAAAAGTTCTTACTCGCGTAGAGCCCGAATATCCCGATGCCTTGAAGCGACTCTACATTGGCGGAGTGGTGCGCCTGGAGGTGGTAGTGGCACCCAACGGTGCCGTTAAGAGCACCAAATTATTGGGCGGAAGCCCGATCCTGGGACAGTCGACGATGAAGGCGGTGAAACAGTGGAAGTACGCTCCTGCCGCGTCGGACGAAATCTTGACGGTCAAACTGGAGTTCGATCCTCACCGGTAATCCGCAGCGTTGCAGAGCGACTGGCAGCGGCGCGGCTCCTTAGGAACTACGTATCGGGCATAACTGATCAGGACGTTAGCCTGCCGCCCCCACTTTGCTAAACTGGCTGCCGCATGTCAGTCCCGCGGAAAAAGATCCACGAAGCCCTGGTCATCGGTTCCGGTGCGAGCGGCGGATGGGTTGCCAAGGAACTCACTGAGCGCGGTCTCTCCGTGGTCATGCTTGAGGCTGGACCGCCGCGCATTCCGACTCGCGATTTCACCGAGCACATCTGGCCTTATCAACTGAAGTTCCGCGGCTTCGGCGATCAGCAGCGCCTGCTCCAGACGCAACCCGTGCAACGCTTGTGTTACGCCTGTGACGAATACAGCCACCAGTTTTTCGTCAACGATCTGGAGCATCCGTACACTTTTCCCGCCGACAAGCCGTTCATGTGGATTCGCGGGCGCCAGGTCGGAGGCAAGACCTTCTGCTGGGCGCGCGAAAGCTATCGCTATAGCGACAACGAATTCAAAGCCGCAACGCGTGACGGCTACGGCGAAGACTGGCCCATTAGCTATAAGGAGCTCGAACCCTACTACGATCTGGTGGAAAGCTACATTGGGGTGAGCGGTTCTCGGGAAGGCCTGCCGCAATTGCCTGACGGACAGTTTCTGCCGCCGATGAATTTGTCGTGCGGCGCGCTGCAGGCCAGAGACGTGATCGAGCGTAGATTCGGTTGGCGTGTCATTCCCGACCGCGTCGCAAACCTGACCGTGCCCCATCGCGGACGCCCCGCCTGCCATTATTGCGACCAGTGCCAGAGAGGATGCTTCACGGCCTCGTACTTCAACAGTCCGTCGGTTACGCTGCCGGCGGCGGCGCGCACCGGCAAATTTACTCTGGTGAGCGACGCGATTGTCAGCGACCTCATTGTCGACGGCAGCGGACGTGCCAAAGGAGTGCATTACATTGACCGGGGCACGCACCAGCATCGCGAGGTTTACGCCCAAGTCGTGGTCGTTGCCGCTGGAGCGCTCGAGTCGACTCGCATTTTGCTGAACTCGAAATCGCCGGCGCATCCTCAAGGCGTGGGCAATTCGAACGGCGTGCTGGGCCACTACTTGATGGACCACTTCACCATCGAAGGCGCCGGAGGATCCATGCCCAGCCTGCACTCCTCCAAGCGCGAGGCGGTGGGCCGTCCGTGTGGCTTCCTGATTCCGAAGTATGTCAATGCCGCTGGCGGCGCGCCCAAGGATCGCAACTCCAACTTCGTCCGCGGATACCGCTTCGATGGCGACGGCAGCCAGGAGCTCTACGGCCACGCCTTTCTCATGCCCGAAATCGGTGACGCCTGGCGCAAGCGCGTGCGCGAGGAGATTCCCTACTACTTCGCGATCGAAGCGCAGGGCGAGTGCCTTCCGCGCGCCGATAACTTCGTTCGCCTGGATTCTACGAAGAAGGATGCGTGGGGCATCCCCGTCCTCCACATCAACGCGAGTTACGGCGAAAATGAGAAGGCGATGGGGGCTGCCATGCGCGAGGATATCAGCGGCATTCTCAACGCAATGAAGCTCACCGATGCGACTCCGCCGAAGTCCGACATCAGCGTCTTCGGCAAGAACATCCACGAGTGCGGCACGGCTCGAATGGGTTCGGACCCGAAGAAAAGCGTGGTCGACGCCAACTGCAAAGTGCATGGCGCTTCCAACGTCTTCGTCACGGACGGCGCGGTCTTCACTACGCAGGGATGTTACGAGCCCACGCTGACCATCATGGCCATCTCCGCACGCGCCGGAGAGCATATCGCGCAAGCCTTCCGCCGAGGTGAGCTATGAAAGACGAAGTGCAGCCAACCCCTCTCGCGTCGTTGCCTGCAGACGACGACCTTTCTCGCCGCCAGTGGCTGCTGCGCCTGGGAGAGATGGTTGTTCTCGCCGGGGTGAGCGGACTTGTTCCGGAGTCAGCGTCGGCCCTGTTGCGAGTTGCACAAGATATTGCGCCCGCCGCCCTTCCGCCGGGACTCTACGATCCTTCACCGGAACATTTGGTCCACGCGCTCAGTAGCGCCGGCAAGAAGTGGTCTCCGCCGGCCGGCAGCGAGACGGATTATGTCCAGCCCAGCACTCTTCCATATCAGCCGCAGTTTTTTTCCGCGGAAGAATTTCGAGTCGTCACCCGATTCATCGAGATCCTGTTGGGCGAGGTCGATGCCAAAGCCTTGTCGCAAGCGACGCAATGGTTCGACCTGTGGCTGCATTCTGCCGCCGGAGTCCGTGAAGCAGCGCTGCATCTCGACCCCATGCATCGGGCTCTGGCCGTGGCAGTTAACGGCGAAGCATCGGTAAGCGAACTGGAAACCGCCGATCCGCAGTCGGTAGCGCGCGCCGGACTCGCTGCCCTTCGACAGCTCTCCCTTCAGGCACATGGCCGCGAATTCCAGCAACTCGATGCTCCGGAGCAGATTGCATTGCTCACGTCCGCCGGCACAGCCGAACCTGGAAACCCGTTGCGCAAGTTCTTCGAGATCGCCCGCACCGAAGCCGTCCGCGGCTACTACACGTCGGCAGCCGGGTTGGAAGAACTCGACTACAAAGGCAACGCCTACTACGCGGGCAGTCCGGGATGCGAGGCGAAGTCCTGACAAGATCAGGGATGGGCCGTTCGTGTTCTTCTTCCTCGTTCGGCGCGCACGTCGCCTCTCGCGGGACCCATGGCCCCGTGTTTTTCGACTGCCAGTTTCGGTTACAATGACCGCGTAAGGCCGAATCCGGCGGCGTTCGGGCCGCTCGAACGAGGGGTACGTCCTTGGCGACTGGCGAAGTGACCACTGCTAGCACTCACGATGTTCCGCAGCTTCCCCACCATAAAGTCAAAATCAAGAAGGCTGGGCAACGCGCCTGCAATGAGAAAAATGAGAAGGGAAAATTCTGCGGCGGGCATTTGAAGCTGTGGTTTTATACGACCGACGCGGTCGAGCGAGAGTGCGGCGACGTGGAGAAAGCCTGGGGACCGAAGGCCGAAGTGTATCGCTGCGAAAACTGTAAGGCTTTGTATCTGCCCACGCCCGGTGAGACCAAGATCAACGTCGCCGGCACAGGAATGATTTCGGTGTTTGGGTTAACGCTGCCGCCGAAAGAGAAGTGAGGAAGCTTCGAGCTTCTAGCGGCTAGCTAAGCGCAGTGCGATTTATTCTGGAGATCCGATAACACCAGCCGAGCTTTGCTCGGGGGACAGCCGAGGGCGGCTGTCCCCACATATATTTTCGAGGAGCTAGCAGCTAGAAGCTAGCAGCTGTTTCCATGAATACTCCCGATCTCATCTACGACTGGAACAAGAATCATCCGCCGGGGCTGAAACCGCCGGGGCCGGTGTTGATCAACGATGAGACGTTGCGCGATGGGCTGCAGTCGCCGTCGGTGCGCGATCCGTCGATTGCCGAGAAGATCGAGATTCTCCACCTGATGGAAGCGCTAGGAATCGATTCGCTCGATCTCGGACTGCCCGGCGCGGGACAGCGGGCGGTGGAGGCGGTGACGGCGTTGGCGCGCGAAATTGTCGCGCACAGGATGAAGATTCGCGCCAACTGCGCAGCCCGCACCCACGAGAATGACATTCGCCCGGTGGCCGAGATTGTTCAGAAGACCGGGCTTCCAATTGAAGCGGCGACCTTCATCGGATCGAGCCCGATTCGCCGATTCACCGAAGGTTGGACCGACGATTTCCTGATGCAGACGACCGAAAAGGCCGTCAAATTCGCGGTCTCTCTCGGCCTCGATGTGATGTTCGTTACGGAAGACACGAGCCGCTGTGATCCGGAGACCGTGAAGCGCCTCTACTCAACCGCGATCCGTTGCGGGGCGCGCGCGATTTGCATCTGCGATACCGCAGGACATGCCACGCCAATGGGTGCGCTTGCGCTTGTACGGTTTGTGATCGCGGAATGCGTTAAGCCTTCAGGCGAGAAGATCCGCGTGGACTGGCACGGCCACAGCGATCGTGGCCTGGCGATTGCGAACTCCATGGCGGCGGTCATCGCCGGTGCGCATTGCGTGCACGGATGCGCAATCGGCTTGGGAGAACGCGTTGGCAATACCCAGGTCGACCAGATGCTGGTGAACTTGAAACTGATGGGCATTGCTCCGTGGGACGAGCAGGATCTGACCAAGCTGAAACAGTATTGCCAGGCGGTGTCGCGCGCGACGGGCGTGCCCATCCCGGCGAACTATCCCGTGGTCGGCGATGATGCGTTTCGCACCGCGACCGGCGTGCATGCATCGGCGATCATCAAGGCCTATCACAAAGACGACGTCGTGCTTGCGAATACGGTCTATTCCGGCGTGCCATCGCACGTGTTCGGGCTCGATCAGATTATTGATATCGGCCCCATGAGCGGTAAATCGAACGTACTCTGGTGGCTGGAGCGCCACGGTATTCCTGTGAGCGATGGAATCGTGGACCGCATCTACCAGCGCGCCAAGCAGAGCGACCACACCTTGAGCGAAGCCGAGATTCTTGAGTGCCTGCCCACTGCGACGGAGAAAAAGTAGCGCACGCATGGCTCCCATGAGACATGCGATCCTCGGCGCAGGCGGGGTTGGAGGCCTGGTCGGCGCCTGCCTCGCGAAATTGGGCGAGTCGGTGACGGTCGTTGTCAGGCCGGAAGCTGTCGCGCAATATCCCGAACAACTTCATCTGGAAAGCGCCTTCGGAAATTTCAGTGTGCCTGTCGCCCGTAGCGCCGAGGTTCCGCCCTGCGATGTCCTGTGGATCGCAGTGAAGGCAACCCAACTGGACACGGCATTGGCGTCTATCACTAAGCCTCAGGCAGTGAGTGCCATCGTTCCGCTGTTGAACGGCATTGATCATCTTGCCGTGCTGCGCGCGAAATACGGTGCCGAACGCGTGATTGCGGCCACCATCGCCGTCGAAACCGAACGTGTGGCTCCCGGACACATCGTCCATCGCACGCCCTTCGCGCGCTTAAACGTATCGTCGGCTGGGCGCCCTCTTCTCGGCCTCACCGTTGAAGCGCTTCAGAAAATGGGTTTCGAATGCCGGTTTATCGATGACGAGCCAACTCTAATGTGGGGCAAGCTCGTATTTCTGGCGGCGTTTGCGCTGACGACCACCGCCTCGGGCAAGACCACAGGCGAAATCCTCGCGGACGCTAAGTGGAGGCAGGTGGGATTGTCGTGCATTCGAGAAGCAAGCGCAGTCGCAGTCGCAGAAGGAGCGAAAATTGACGCGGACGCCGTCATCGCTTCAGTCATGAAAATGCCGGGCAACATGCGCAGCTCTATGCAAAAAGATTTGGAGCGCGGGAACCCGCCCGAACTCGACGCGATCGCGTGCCCGATCCTGCGGGGTGCGGCTCGGCATGGGATCGAAGTGCCTATCACGAAAGAGTTGGTGGCCGCCGTCGAAAGCCGGGTGCAGTCTTCGGTTTCAGGCCAACAGGGATCGCTTTGACAGGGTTGGTTACTTTGCACTGTCGATAGGGCAATCCGAAAGACCAATTTCGCCGCACACCCCCAGCCCAACTTCCGTAACGCCCTCGCCAATCCCCTTTCTGCCCAACGCGTTGTAAACTTACGCAATACTTGCCATGAGCCCGAATTCCCCCCGCGCCGGCATGCCCGACCTTGCGCCTTCAGTGCAACACGAAGTCGCGCGTCTGGCGGCGTCCCCCGAGGTTCGCTCGGCATTCAATTGGTTTCGCACCCAGGAAGCTCAATTGACGCATTGGCAAATGGAGATGGCACGGATTCCCGCGCCTCCGTTTGGGGAGTCGGCCCGCGGTGCGTGGTTGGCCGAGCGCTTCCGCGAAGTCGGGTTAGACGACGTCCGGATCGATGATGTCGGAAATGTGTTTGGCACACATCCGGGATTTGGCCGGCGCTACGTCGCTTTGAGCGCGCATATCGACACTGTTTTTCCCGCCAACACCCCACTGAATATCCGGCAGCAGGGAAGCCGCATCTACGGGCCGGGAGTATCTGACAATGGCGCAGGCGTCACGGCGCTGTTGGGGATTGCCTCGCTGCTTCGGAACGTCCGAGTGCGACATGCCTTGCCGTTTGTATTCATCGGCAACGTGGGAGAAGAAGGAGAAGGCGATCTGCGCGGCATGCGGCATATTTTTTCCACGCCACGCTGGAAGGATTCGATTGCTTACAGCCTGGTCCTCGACGGCGCCGGCGCCGATACGATTGTGGCTGAGGCTCTGGGAAGCCGGCGCTTTGAGGTCATCGTGCGCGGCCCCGGAGGGCACTCGTGGAGCGACTTTGGCGCGCCCAATCCGATCGTGATTCTGGCGAAGGCGATCGAGACCTTTACTGCGACCCCAGTTCCTACGACGCCGAAAACAACATTCAACATCGGAGTCATTCGCGGCGGCACTTCGGTCAATTCGATTCCCGAGTCGGCCAGCATGAAGGTGGACATTCGCTCGACATCGATGACGGAAATGGAGCGCCTGGAGCAGGCCTTGCGTCTAGCGCTGAATCGCGCGGTTGAAGATGAAACCATGGCCGCTGAGATGCGATCGTCGGCGCAGAAGCGGCCACCCGGGGTGAGCTGCGAGGTGGTTGTGATCGGAAATCGTCCGGCGGGCGAGTTGCAGGCGGGGGCACGGATTTTGCAAGTGGTACGCGCGGTCGACGCCCAGTTATCCAACGCCGCACAGGTGCAAAGAGCGTCCACGGACGCGAACATTCCATTGTCTCTTGGGCAAGAAGCAGTGGCCATTGGTGGTGGCGGGTCGGGTGGTGGGGCACACACGTTACAGGAGTGGTTCGATTCCAATGGGCGCGAATTGGGCTTGAAGCGAATTTTGTTGACTATGCTCGCGCTCGCGGGGGTTGGGGAATGAGTCTAAGACTAGGGATAAGGCTGGTGTCCGCGGTGCTATGTTCCGTTCTCGGTGCGTCGCTGGTGTTCGGGCAGGAAGGTGCCGCTCCTGCTTCTGCAACCGCGGCCGATGCCAAACCCAAGGCCGACATCATCTTCATGCACGCCAATGTTTATACGGGTGTCCCTGCCAATACGCCGTTTAGTTCGATTCTGCGCGAAGAGGCGATTGCGGTGCGCGGGGATCGCATCCAGGCAGTAGGAAAGATGGTCGATCTTGAAAAACTCAAGGGACCGCAGACTCAGGTCCTCGACCTCGGTGGACACTTTGTCATGCCCGGATTCAATGATGCTCACCTGCATCTTGATGACGCGGGGATGACGAAGCTCAGTGTGGATCTGACCGGAGTGAAATCGCTCGATGATTTGCGCGCACGAGTCGCGAAGAAAGTCGAGGAGTCCAAGGCCGGCGACTGGATTCTAGGTGCCGGCTGGGACGAAACTCTATGGCCCGTGAAGGTTACACCTACGCGGTGGGACCTGGATGAGGCGTCGGATGGTCATCCCGTATTTCTGGTGCGGATCGACGGTCATATCGCCGTCGCCAACACGCGCGCTCTGCAGTTGGGAAGCGTCACGTTGGCGAGTCGCAATCCACAGGGCGGACAGATCGACCGCAACCAGAATGGAGAGCCGACCGGAATTCTGCGGGAAACCGCGCAGTCCGCAGTCTTGAGTGTGATTCCCAAACCGACGCACCGATTGCGGCGGGAGGCGCTCGAACTCGCTTTGGCCGACCTGGCTGAGCACGGTGTGACCTCGGCTCAGGACTATTCCCCGAACTGGGAAAACTTTCAAATTTACGAAGAACTGGAAAAGGAAGGGAAGCTCACGGCGCGGATTACGGAATGGCTGCCGTTTGACGATCCTGTCGAGGACTTGACCAAGAAGCGTGACTCGCATCCGCAGTCAGATCTGATGTTGCATACCGGACAGCTCAAGGGATTCATGGATGGCTCGCTCGGATCGCACACGGCAGCGATGCTCGAACCCTACGCGGACGACCCGAAAAACTCCGGCTTGCCGCGATACGACGCTGCCAAGTTGAATGACATGACCAAGGAGCGCGTGCTGGCCGGCTTTCAGATCGGCTTTCACGCGATTGGCGACAAGGGTGTACAAATGGCGCTCGATGCCTTTGCCGAAGCCGAAAAGGCCGCCCGCGAAGCGCACGTCAAGGCTGCGAATGGTGGCGATGACTTCCGCTTACGCATCGAACACGCGCAGGTCACGACTCCGGCCGAGATCGCGCAGTTCAAGAGTCTAAAAGTGATTGCTTCCATGCAGCCCAGTCACGTGCTCACCGATATGCGTTGGGCCAAGGACCGATTGGGGCCGAAGCGCGCCGCAACGTCCTATGCATGGCTCGCGTTTCTGAACAAGAATGTGGCGCTGGCCTTCGGCACCGATTATCCCGTTGAGCCAGTGTCGCCGTTCCGTGGCCTATACGCCGCCGTTACTCGCAAGAGCGAAGATGGGAAGATGGAATATGTTCCCGAGCAGCGACTCACCATCGATCAAGCGATAGCGGCTTACACCTCAGGCTCTGCGTTCGCTGAGTTCGCGGAAAAGGAGAAGGGAAAACTCATGACCGGGATGCTGGCAGATTTTGTGGTGCTCGACCGGGATCCCAGTGCTTCCTCGCCCGACAAATTGTTAGCCACCAAGGTGCTGCGCACCGTAGTCGGCGGCAAGACTGTGTACGAAGCCAAGTGATTTCACCGCGACTTTGGAGTATTCCGGTTCAGTGCTAAGCGTAGATGGGCAGCGGCTTACGCAAATTGAGCCAGGATCAAACGCTTTGCCCAATTTGTGCGTCTAATTGATGTCTCATCTTAACGCCACTCGAAAGCGCAATTATTTGGCTCTCCGAGAGGCGCGGTCTCATCTCGTAAATGGGTATACTATAAGGGGTTAATCGGGTTCGGAGGACGGTAGACATATGGATTCGGGCGCAATGTGGATGCGCATGAAGGCCCACCGTTGGGCTTACACGCTGAGTATTTTGGCCACCCTTTCCTTGGGGATTCTGATTGGAACGGTCGTTTCCTACGGTGTCAAAGGGAAAGAAGGGCAACGGAGCGATGTAGCGCCGCTTACCGTGCCTTCGCCGCAGCAGATGTCGAACGCTTTTTCGCAGATTGCGAAGCAGTTGGAACCAAGCGTCGTAAACATCAACACAGAATCGACCATCAAGAATGTTCACAAACGCCGTGGCCAAAATCCCGATGATGACGATAGCGGCGGTGGCGGCGGAATGGACGACTTCTTCAACCACTTCTTTGGTGGTCCCGGCGGTCAGGCGGGCCCCGGCGGTCCCGGGGATGGTGCGATTCGCGAGCGCTCGCTAGGGTCCGGTGTGATCGTCGATTCCAAAGGATACATTTTGACGAACCGGCACGTCGTCGAGAAGGCAGACCGAATTCGAGTCCGGTTTGAAGACGATCCGCCAGGCGTGCAGCACGACGCCAAGGTTATCGGCACCGATCAGGAAACTGATCTGGCTGTGATCAAGGTGGAGGTGGACCGCGCTCTGCCCGCCGCAAAGATGGGCAATTCCGACAGCATGCAGGTGGGCGACTGGGTCTTGGCCGTTGGCAGTCCGTTCGGACTGTCCGAGACGGTAACCGCCGGAATTGTATCGGCCAAGGGGCGCGACATTGTTCCCGGACGCCAGTTCCAGACGTTTATCCAGACCGATGCCGCGATCAATCCGGGCAACTCCGGCGGTCCTTTGGTAAATATGAACGGCGAAGTCATCGGCATCAACACGGCAATTCTGAGCGAGACGAATGCCTATGCCGGCGTGGGATTCGCGTTGCCCTCCAAGACCGTGGTCGACGTTTACAACCAGTTGACCGGCCCGGAACATAAAGTCTCGCGCGGCTCGATTGGCATCATGTTTGACGCCGTCGAAAATCCGGCGATTGCCCGCGTCTACGGTTCGGGATCGGGCGTCACAGTCTCCAGCGTGGTAGCGGGCAGTCCGGCCGACCAGGCAGGATTGAAAGTAGGCGACACCATCACGAGCGTCGATGGTAAGAAGGTGAGCAAGGGGTCTGAATTGGTCGCCGACATCGCTTCCCGCAAGGCGGGTTCGAAGGCGACTCTCAGCTTCTTGCGCAATGGCAAGACGCAGGAAACCTCGGTAACAATTGCGGATCGCGCCAAGCTGTTTGCCGCGCGTCTCGGCGACGAGCAGGCCAACGATGACGAAAGCGCTCCCAAGCCGAGTAAGTTCGGCGTCACCGTTCGCAAGTTAACCCCGGAGATGGCCGACCGCCTCGACATGCCCTCGGGCAAGGGCGTGATCGTTCAGGACGTGAAGCCTGGCTCATTTGCGGAAGATGTGAATTTGGGTCGCGGTGACATCATCCTGGAAGTCAATAAGGTGCCGGTCAACAGTGAAGACGATTTCGCCAAGGTCGAATCGAGCCTGAAGAGCGGGCAGGACGTCGTATTCCTGGTGCGCTCGCGCGGTTCCTCCCGGCAGGATGGGACGATCTTCCTGGCAGGTACACTTCCGTAACCGGAAAAAGCCCGGCGGGCACTGGCACTGCAGCATTCAATCAAGGATGATGACGGTACCAGAACTCAGCCGGGCTTTTTCGTTTTTCGTGGTGGTCGGCAATTTTGGAAGCAGGGGTTTTCGGGTTTGAGGATTTTGTCGCAATTTCGCGGAGCACGACTCCTGGCACTGATCACGTTGGGAATGCTCGCCTGCGTGACTGCGGCGGGGGCCCGTTCTGGTTCAACGGACGATACACCCGCGAAGAAACCTGCAACCACGAAAACCCACAAGCAAGCCCAGACTTCTTCGACGTCTGCCAGTACGAAGAAGTCTACTGGCAAGACACACACAGCCTCCACGGGGAAACACTCCTCGCGAAAGAAGCGTCCCAAAGGCCAACAGAAAATTGATTCGGAGAGGGCCCAAACCATCCAGGAAGCGCTCATCCGCGAGCACTACCTGACCGGAGAAGCCAACGGCAGTTGGAACCAGTCCAGCGAAGAGGCCATGCGCCGTTATCAGGCGGATCATGGATGGCAAAGCAAGACCGTACCCGATTCGCGGGCGTTGATCAGGCTCGGCCTGGGTCCCAGCAAAGATCACCTGCTCAACCCAGAGAGCGCCATGACCACCGTTCCGGATTCAACGCGCGCGGAACCCATGCCAACCACGTCGCACACTGCAGTGCCCAGCACAACCGCGACTCCCGTTCCCGCGGGCCAAAGCGATCCTTCCAGCCCTCAGTAACTGTCCAGTCTTCGGCGTTCAATCAGCGGCAACTACTTGTGAATGCCTAATTTTTCTTGTAGTTCTTCATCACCGGCTGCGGGAAGTAGGGAAGTGATTTCTGATCGCTGACAATGGCGCGAGGATTTGCCTCCACCAAGGCATCTGCGACTTCCTTTCCGCAAAGTTGAGCGGCGGCATCGCGAGCCGTGGAAAGGATCGGGACACGTTTTACGGTGTCGTGCGCATCGGTGGCCAGCACGTGGACCGCTTGATGTTGGAGCAACCATTCAGCAACCCGGCGAGAGGGCTCGCCCCAGAACCCGGTGAGTGCGGATCCTGTCACCTGGACAACGCAACCCTGTTGGGCCCATTCCAATACCCGCTGTGGGTCCTCGCGCAGAATGGGATTGCGCTCGGGATGGGTAATGACCGGCGTCATTCCATAGTTCGCCAGCTTCATGAACGATTCCGAGGTCTGCTGCGGGATGCTGAAGTTGCTGAACTCAACCAACAGGTAGCGGGTATCGCCGATCACGTAACGTTTGGGGTTAGCGTAAGCATCTTCCAGATTGTCGTAGGACAGGTGAAAGTCACAGCCCAGCATCAGCTTCGGTGATTCGCCCACGAGCTCCTGCAGGTGTTTCACGAGTCCCTGCAAGTACGTCCTGTCGTAGTGATACCGGTCATTGGCGTGGGGAGTAGCCACCATGTGAGCAATGCCGTCGGCGGCCGCCGCGTGGCACATGGCGACCGAGACATCCCAGGATTTCGGGCCATCGTCGACTTCCGGCAAGATGTGAGAATGTATGTCGACCACAGTTATGAAAGCACCAAAAAAAATGCTGAGTGGCGCTGATTCGATTTAAGCAGATTCATCTGCAAAGGCCAAGCGGCGCGGCGACTGATAGTATGCTCATGCCATGACGGGTCCAACCCCACTCGCGCTTGCTACGCTGCTTGGCGTGATTCTGTGCTGGATCTTTTTTGCCGCCATTTTCCTGCTCCGCAAGCGGCCCCCAAAACAGCGCGAGGCGAAACGCGATCGATTCGCTGCACTCGGCATCTTCCTTCAAATGTGCGGATATTTCCTGGTGTGGTTCCAGCCTCCAAGGCGTCCATTCCTGCCGCCGGTAAAGGCCCTTGCTGGTGAGATCGGAATCATTTTGTTCGTATTCACCGTGGGGCTTGCGGTGCTGTCGGTATGGCTGATGGGATCGGCAGTCCGCACGCTTGGAAAACAGTGGGCCGTGAGCGCGCGCCTCGTCGAAGGGCATCGGTTAGTTACCGACGGGCCATACTCATACGTGCGGAATCCGATTTATACGGGCATGTTCGGGATGCTGATCGCGATCGGGCTGGCAATGGAGCACTTCATCGCGCTGATTGCGGCGGTTATCATTTTCGGCGTCGGCATGGTGATACGGGTGCGAAGCGAGGAAAGGTTATTGCGCGATGCGTTCGGACAGGAGTTCGACGACTATGCGGAGCGCGTGCCTGCGGTGTTGCCGGGGATCTATTGAGCCTTCACCAGATCGTGGGCACAGCGCCGGACTTGCGAATCTCGCGATCGGCAGTGATCAAGGGAATGTCCTCAATCAGGGAGGTCGCGCCGATGACGCGGTCCACGGGGTCGTTAGGATAACTTTCGGGCAGTTCGAACGCTTGTCTCGCGATGTTCGCCGTGATAGGCAGCGTGATGAAACGGAGTTCGACATCAGATAGAAAAGTCTCCAAGTCGGGCGTCAGATGAATTCGTCCGTGACTTGAGAGCCTAGCAATTTCCAGAAGAGTGACGCTGGCAATGGCGAGGCCGCGCGCTTTTTTTCTGGCTTCCTGAATCGCCGCATGCGCCCTTGAGGAGATGCGGTGATGCTCATGCGCCAGCCAGATCACCACATGGGTGTCGAGCAGTATCAATAAAGATCGCCCCACTCTTCCGGTGTGAATGCGGGAGAGACAATATCCCCCTTAATTTCGATCTTGCCCTTGAAGAAACCGAAGATGTCATCTTTTTCCTGCTCGACCGGGACGAGCTTGGCCACTGGCTTGCCACGTTTGGTGATGATGACAGCTTCGCGCTTGGACTGGACCTCATCCATGATGGCGAGGCAGCGGGCTTTGAAGGTGCCGGCGGGGATGGTTTTGGTCTTCATGGAAGGCTTATGATCATGGTCATTATACCATGGTCATAATTAAGGCGACACAAAATCGCCTTGAGCGCGAAGCATCGCTGGGCCTGCAGAATAGTCACATGATCTCAAATCGCGCGGCCGCTAAGGCGTATTTCTTCCACTCCTCGCCAAGGGTGGGGTGTTGTCTTAGGTAGTTCTGAACAAGTTCGTCAGTTGATGGGTGATGCAAATGACCCAATCCATGAAGTGCGGCCCCCTGGCAGATTTCGGAATCACTTTGCAAGAGGTCGGCGAGTACCTCGAAGATTACATCCTGCATCGACATGTCATCGCTGCCACGTTGGCGATCCCGGTTTCCGCATTCCCAGTCGTAACACAGCGAATCCCACCACATTGAAACCGACGTTTCCAACGGTTCCGCCGCAAAAAAACACCTGAACAAATCAGACATGGATTTTACGCATTCACAGCGCGAGAGAAAGGGCACGTCCTGGTTCCAGATCAGATGCTGCACTGAGCCGTCGAAGGCGCCTCCATGAATCGCCCAAAAGCCAGTTTCGAGCTGCGCCTTTGAATATTTTCCGAGAACGGAATCTGGGCTACGAAATAGTCGAATGTAGAATTCGCACGGACGATTTGGATCAAAAGCAACTTCTACCTCGAAGTACCATGGATGGTCCACGCCTGCG
Organism: uncultured Acidobacteriaceae bacterium; assembly: GCA_963731405.1. Classification (GTDB taxonomy): domain Bacteria; phylum Acidobacteriota; class Terriglobia; order Terriglobales; family Acidobacteriaceae; genus Sulfotelmatobacter. The sequence goes on from CAVSVS010000020.1 coordinate 90,150, forward strand.
TGCGCTAGAATCTCCCGGTCGAAAATGAACGACACAAATTCGTCAAAGGAATACCCACGGATATCAATTTGTTCACGTTCCTTCATGGAGCATCGATGGGTGAATCTCTGATCGGTGGCTCGGTTAGCTGCTTCCGTACCGCTCGCGAATGAACTCCGCAATCCCCGCATAGGCCTTCGTCAACGTCGCCTCGTCGGGCAAGAACACGATCCGGAAATGCTGCGTCCCAGGTTTCTGGCCGAAGCCAGAGCCATGCACGACCATGACGTGTTTCTGGCGGATGAGTTCCTTAACGAAGATCTCATCGCTCTCGGGAATATCAATGCGTGGGTAAGCATAGAAAGCGCCGCGAGGAGCAACGCAACTGACGCGCGGGGTCGCTTCACACCACTTCTGCGTCAAGTCGCGGCGGGCGCGCAGTTTGCGCTGGACCTCGATGAGATGATCTTGCGACCCTTCCAGCGCGGGTTTGATCGCGTACTGTTCGGGGTGATTCGCGCAGAGACGCGCTCGCAACAGGCGGTGCACACCTTCCGTGTACGTCTTCACCGCGCCCGCATCACCAGACACAATGCCCCAGCCAATGCGCCATCCCGGTACCAGGTAGTTCTTCGACATGCCACCGAAGGTCACGCAAGGTACGTCAGGGGCTATTGAGGCAAATGCAATATGCGGTGTGCCGTCGAGGATCAGCTTGTCGTAGATTTCGTCCGAAAAGACGATCAGATTATGGCGCCGCGCGAGTTCGGCCACCTGCTCCAGCATCTGCCGGGTGCACAGCGATCCCGTCGGATTGTTGGGATTGATCAGCACGATCCCTCGCGTGCGCGGGGTGAGCTTGCGTTCGATATCGGCAAGCTCCGGCTGCCAGGCATCGTCTTCGTTCAGATCGTAGGCGTTCAGTCCGATGCCCAACTTGCACAGCACGGCGGAGTAGAGCGGATAGTCGGGGCAGGGAGTCAGAACGTTCTCGCCGGGATTGACGAGCGCGGAAAGGCACAGATCCACCGTCTCACTGACGCCGGCAGTCACAAACACATCGCGCACCGTCGTAATGCCCTTGCGCGCGGCCTCGCCGCGAATCGCTTCCAGTGCTTGCGGAACGCCGTCCGACGGCGCGTATCCATTCTTGCCGTCACGCATTGCCTTGTAGGCGGCTTCAATGATGTGCGGCGGCGTCTGAAAGTCGAAGCTCAGAGGGTCGCCCACGTTAAGCGGCAGAACTTTGTGGCCTTGCTTCACCACCTCATCGGCGACGCAGGCGAGATCACGGATCGCGTAGCGGACGTTGTTCAGGCGAGCGGCGGCGGCGATCTCGTGAGCTTGAGTCATTGGGGTCATGGAAACCTCTGCGCGAAAGCAAAATTCTGCCGGAAGCAAAGAGAAATTCTAAACGCAGAGGCTACGCTAGCGGGCAGAAATCTGTTATCCGCCGCGGCTCGGCCAATGCAGGACCGGGAATTACCGGCTGTTGGGATTGAAATTGAAGGTCACTTCTTCGATCGTCTGTGCTGAAGATGGGACGTATTTCCATCTCATCACGGCCTCGGAAGCATACTGCGCGAGAATGGGATTCCCGCCCTTGACCTCGACCTTCGACACGGTTCCGTTCGGCAGGACGGTCGCGTCAATCTTGACTTGTCCTTCAAAATGGCCGTTCTTCAAGACGGCTGGATACTCAGGATCGTGCATGACAATCACTTTGCGGTGAAGCTTGAGAGCGCTCTGAGCCCGGACGAGTGGAGCGGAGTTGGCGACGAGACAAAGCATCAAGCCAAAAATAGCTAGCAAGTGGCTAGGGCGAAGGCCGCCCAGACGGAAAACAGGCTGAATTACGCTGTGCATCACGAGGCAAACCCCAAGGGTGAGAGTTGAGACTTGGGGAGAGCCTCAATGTTCCGACATTAGTTTGCCCGTAACCAGGGAACAAGATTACCGACGTACCCTAATGACCGACGCACCGTCCCTTGTAAGATAAAAATCAGCCGCCAGAATCGAATTCTGACGGCTGACGGTGAGTTGGAAGGCTGTTAGTCTTCCCGGTCGATTTGCGCCTTCTGCAGCTTGTCAGAGTAGTCGATGTAAACCGACTTCCACTCGGTGTAGAAGTCAATCGCACCAATGCCACCCTCGCGGTGGCCGTTGCCCGTCGCCTTGGTGCCTCCAAAAGGCAAATGCACTTCGGCGCCGATCGTGGGCGCATTGATGTACGTGATGCCAGCGTACAGATCGCGAATTGCCGAGAATGCCTTGTTCACGTCTTTGGTGTAGAGCGCGGACGACAGGCCATACTCGATGCCATTGGCAATCTCAATCGCGTCTTCGAGGTCACTGCAAGGAATAATCGAGACTACCGGTCCAAAGATTTCTTCCTGCGCGATGCGCATCTTGGGATCCACGTCGGTGAATACCGTTGGCTCCATGAACCAACCGTACTGGTAATCGCCCTTGTCGAGGCGGTTGCCGCCGCACACCAGTTTCGCTCCCTCACCCTTGCCGATCTCAACGTAGCTGAGATCCGTCTCCAGTTGCTTCTGGTTGACAGCCGGGCCCATCTGTACAGTCTCGTCCAGGCCATTGCCCACTTTCAGCTTCTTGGCGCGCTCCACCAGGCGGTCGACAAATTCCCGATACACGCCCTTTTGCACAATCATGCGACTGGTCGCGGTGCAGCGCTGGCCCGTAGTTCCGAAGGCTCCCCAGAGTCCGCCTTCAATGGCGAGATCAAGGTTGGCATCGTCCAGCACGATCATCGGATTCTTGCCACCCAGTTCCAGCGAGCAGTGCTTGAAACTTTTGGCTGCGATCCCGCCAATGATGCGACCAACAGCGGACGATCCCGTGAGTGAAACCGCACGAACGTCGGAGTGCTCCGCGAGCGGAGTCCCTACGTCGGCGCCAAAGCCGCTGACGATATTAATGACGCCCTTGGGCAGGCCTGCGTCGGTCAAAGCGCGCACCAGGTTAAAGGTGGACAGCGGAGTGTCCTGGGCAGGCTTGATCACGCAGGTGTTGCCGCACACAACTGCGGGAAGTAACTTCCAGGAAGAAATCGCCATGGGAAAATTCCAGGGCGTGATCATGCCGCATACGCCGATCGGCTGACGCACGGCCATAGCGAACTTGTTCGGCATTTCCGAAGGGACAGTAGGACCAAAGAGCCGGCGGCCTTCGCCGGCATTGTAGTAAGCCGCATCAATGGCTTCCTGCACGTCGCCGCGCGTTTCGGCCAGTACCTTGCCCATTTCGCGAGTCATGTCTCGCGCGTATTCTTCCTTGCGCTCGATCAGAATCTCGGCGGCGCGAAATACAACTTCAGCCCGGCGCGGCGCTGGAACCAGGCGCCACTTGGTGAAGGCGCGCTTGGCGGCAGCCACGGCGGCATCCACGTCAGCCTTGGCCGATTTCTGGAATATCCCAACCAGGTCGCGGGTGTCCGCAGGATTCCGATTCTCAAACGTTTCACCGGTCGAGGCGTCTATCCACTCGCCGTCAATAAAATTCTTGAAAACTTTGGTCTGGCCGTAGTTCAGGGTGGCCGGGCTGGCCAACGTATCGGTTGCCATGATTTCTCCTTAATGAATGCTCAATATTGATGCTACAACCCGCGAGGAAGTCGCGGCAAGGGACGGAGCGGCAAGGAAAGCCACGGGAAAGCGGTGTACTCGTTACCGCCAGCGCTTCAAACGCGGCCAGAGGCCTGACCAGGAATCAAACTTCTTTCCCCGGCAAATATAAACGGAGATCTGCTGCTCCAGCGCGTAGGGATTCGGCGCAGAATTCCCGACGAAATCCACATGTTGCCAGAGTCTTTCAAGGGTTTTCCGGTTGTCGTCCAGCACGATCATGCAATTTCCCGAATATCCGCGTGGTCCCCAGAGAAACCATGTCTGATGACCGCTGAGCGATGGCGGCAAACCAACGCGGCGGCCCAGAAAATCAATCGCCCCGGCCTGTCCGTAATCCTGCGCAAAGATGCCGCAGTCACCGCGTTCCTCGGGCGCAAGCCGATTCCACGCAACCGCCGTTTCATCCACGATCTCCTGCCATCCAAACTGATCTGCATACCATTGCGGCAACGCGGCGCGCGCATGGGAATGCTCCATCACCGGAAGTTTGAAGGGAAGTGTTTTCGTATATTGCAGAAAATGGTCTGGCGAGAAGATCGGAATGACGATGGGCGCCGTGTGTACGCCACTCGCCAGCAGCACGATCACGATCACCGGCTTCAGCCACTTCAAACGCGGCCGCCCTCTTCCCGTCCGATCGCCGTCTGGACGATCCAGCGCGACCTCAATCATCACCGCTCCGGCCGCCAGCAGCATGGGATATACCGGCGCCAGATAATAATTCTTGCCATGCAGCACGAAGAAAACTCCGTAGCAGACCAGGTAGCACCATCCCAGCACGCGGTAAGGCTTGAGCCGCGCCGAGAAAAGCAGAGCGAACAAACCCGTCAGCCAGATCGGCGCCGTCAAGGGATTCACCAGCAGCGTCTGCTGAAAGAAATACGCTCCCGGCCCCAGCACCACGTCGCGTCCCTCAGCCCGGATGTTGTGCATCAACTGCACAAACGGCCAATCGTAGTGAATGTTCCAGAGCAAATTGGGCAGGAAGATCAAAAATGCCGCCACGCCGCCAAGCCAAATCCATTTGTTCAGAAACGCCCGCCGCTGCGCACTCAGAAGCAACCCAACGACGATTCCAAAGCCGAAGAGCGCCATGGAATATTTGTTCTCCATCCCAAGGCCGGCGAAGACGCCAAACCACAGCCAGTAGCGCGGATCGTCTCTCTTGATCGCGAGAATCGCGAAGTAAGCGCAGGCCATCCACAGATTGGGCTCAAGGCAGTTGGTGCCAAGTAGACTGCCATTCGACAGATACTGCAGCGCGATAACCGAACAGATCGCGCTCAACAACATCGCGTAGCGCCGTCCGCCTAACTCGCGTGCCAGCACGGCCGTCTGCACCACCAGCAACGATGACGCGACAGCGGGAATGAAGCGAATTGCGCGCAGCGAATCTCCCAGCACCGCACGGCAGAGGTGAATCAAAAATGGGATCAATGGAGGCTGGTCGACGTATCCCCACTGCAGATGGTCGCCGCACGACATGTAATCGAACTCGTCGCGAAAATAGCCATAACGGTTATTGAAGTAAATATGAAAGAAGAGTTTGGCGAGAGCGATCGCCCAGATCAGAATCATCCCGTCATTCGCGGAGAGTGTAGGGCGGCTGCGTAGGAGAGCGGAGTCCCTGCTGGAGTGAGCGTTCATTTTGACCAGTAAGGATAGCCCACTGCTGGCGTTGTGTCATGAAACGATTTCGAACTTTTTCCCGCTTTGGACATTGGTCACGCTTCAACCAGTCTGGCACTTCGGTAACGTCCCAAAGTGATTACCTGTTTTTTCCTCTGTTTTCCTTGTGCTAACGTTTTTCTTTACCGCATATTGACTGAGGTTCGTCGGTCCCAAGTGTCTTCAGATAACCGCAAATCGGGCATTCACGTTGCGTGGACGACTATCACCTACCGCAGCGTGGCGCTGCTGATCCTTGCAGGCCTCGCGATCTTTGGCGTTGCAGTGCGCTTGACCTTCCCGCAATTTACCGATAACAGCATCAAGGCAGGAGAAAACCTCGCAAGCAAAATTTTGGAAAAAGTGGGGGGAATCACTCCTCCTGCAGGTTCTGGAATTTCGACGTCCCAGCAGGCACACTTTACCGCACTCGATGGCACCGTGCGCGTCAAGAAAAGCAATGGCAACAGTTGGGTGACCGGCGATTACAACATTCCCCTGGAAAAAGGTGACGTCGTTCAGACCGGCTCTGAAGGTATGGCGAAGGTCGTTTTCAACGACGGCACCAGTTACACGGTAAAGCAGGATTCTTTGATCGTCATCGAAGAGAACTCGGCCAACGACCAGCAGCAGACCAATGTCGCTGTAGCCGTCAGCACCGGAACCGTGGATCTCTCAACTGCGACCTATAGCCAGGGTTCAAAGTCCCAGGTGATTGTGGGGGGCGCCACGGCGTCTCTGTCTCCTGAATCGGCTGCTCAGGTGCACAACGATCCCAAGTCCGATCATCACGAAATCTTGATGAAGAAAGGAACCGGCGAGGTTACTCGCAATGGTGAAACCGTCAAACTTGCCAACTGGGAAAAGGTGAGCTTCGAGGGCCAGCAATCCCACTTGGAGAAAGCCAAGGAAATCGGCCCGCCAGTTCCTATCGCTCCGGCCAACATGGCGCCTCTGTTTTCCGCCGGGGAAGCCACCAAGGATGTGGAGTTTTCATGGACGAAGATGGCGAATGCAGTTGGTTACCGGCTTCGCATCTCCCGCAATCCGTATTTTTCTTCTACACTTGTTGATAAGAAAGTTAATACGGCTGCGGTAACGGTCACGAGCCTCGGCGAAGGCGCTTATTACTGGATGGTGCAGTCCTACGACGCGACGGGGAAGGAATCGGCGGAGAGCGAAAAGAATCGCTTCACGATCATTTCCAAGGGTAAGGAGACGGAAGCCATTGAACTGGATCTCGATCCCTTTATCCAACACGGGCACGTAATTGAAATAACGGGTAAGACGCAGACGGGTGCACGAGTGATGGTCAACGGTAGCGAGGTGCCGATGATTAACTCCGATGGGCAGTTCCATTACTTTATGCCCCCGCTGCCAACTGGGGAAGCGGTCATCACGGTGACGGCACAAACGGCGCAGGGCGGGGTGAACACCCAGCAGAAGAAAATCGTGATCCAGTGACGCGCGATTAGATTTAGGTACGAACTATAGTTACGACCCTTGGGCAGAGGAACTTTTGGTTGGAGCAGGGTTCGCCGGCATCTCGTAGAATAGAAGAGCCAGCACCCAGACAATGAGCTAACAAAGAACTGCCGGGGGATTTCTCCGGCAGACCGGCACGTAGCACGTAGAAGGACGCGAGAACATTTCGTCATGTCAAACAACGGATTTCATTCAGGCCCGACGCGCAGTCACAATCTCCGGTCGCTGTTCAGCATTTTCTCCAGCGATTTAGCCATTGACCTGGGCACCGCCAACACGCTGGTATACGCGCGCGGCAAGGGCATTGTCGTGAACGAGCCTTCGATCGTTGCCATCAACAAGAATACGGGTGAGGTTGAGGCCGTCGGCAAAGAGGCGAAAGAAATGCTGGGCCGCACGCCGGGCAACATCGTCGCCATCAAGCCCATGAAAGATGGCGTGATCGCTGACTTCAAAGTGACTGAGAAGATGTTGAATTACTTCATTCAGAAGGCGCACAACCGCAAGATGCTGGTGCATCCGCGGATTGTGATTGGCGTTCCTTCCGAGATTACTCAGGTAGAAAAGCGCGCGGTCATGGATTCCGCCTATCGCGCCAAGGCGAGTGAAGTGCACCTGGTCGAGCAAGCCATGGTGGCCGCGATCGGAGCGGGACTACCCATCACCGAACCCAGCGGCAACATGGTGGTCGACATCGGCGGCGGCACTACAGACATCGCAGTGATTTCGTTGAGTGGCATTGTCTATTCGCGTTCCGTGCGTATGGCCGGCAACCAGATGGACGAAGCCGTGATGAACTATTTGAAGCGGAAATACAACTTGCTGATCGGCGAGCGCACGGCCGAGCAGATCAAGATGGAGATCGGCTCCGCGCACCAGCTCGATAAGCCGATGACCATGGAGATTAAAGGCCGGAACCTGATCGAAGGCGTGCCCAAGACAATTACAGTCGACGACGGCGAAATCCGCGAAGCGCTCAGCGAATGCGTTTCGACAATCATGAATGCGATTCGCGTCGCCCTTGAGAGGACGCCCCCGGAACTCTCCGCCGACATCAGCGATCGTGGCATTGTTCTTACCGGTGGCGGCGCCCTGCTTAAGAATCTCGACAAGCGTATCCGCGAAGAAACCGGCCTGCCGGTCTCGATTGCCGACGACCCGTTGTGCAGTGTGGTGCTCGGCACCGGCAAGATGCTCAGCGACTTCAAGCTGTTGAGAAAGATCTCAATCGAGTAGCAGTTTCGAGTTTCAGGTTTCAAGTTTCGGGCAAACGGATTGAGACCAGACTTCGAACTTGGACGACGATAGAATCTTCCGATCTGCTCTGGCGAAACCTGCAACTCGAAACTTGAAACTGAAGTTATGGAATCTGTACTCGGCCGCTATCGCAACCTGGTCATTCTTGTAGGAGTCCTGTTTCTGCAGGTGCTCGGGCTGGCGATGCAAGTCAAAAAAGGCGGCAACGATGCCGAGAACACGCGTCTCATCCGCATTTGGGCCGTGGGCGCCATCACTCCTTTCGAGCGCGCTCTGGTCTGGGTTCAGAACGGCACCGGCAACATCTGGCACAACTACTTCTACCTGCGGGGCGTTCGCGCCGAAAACCGGCAACTCAAGCAGCAGATTGAACAAATGCGCCTGGAGCAAGTTCGCCTTGCCGAAGACGCTGCTCAGGCTCGTCGCCTGCAAACCTTGCTGGCTTTCAAGGAGCAGTTCATTTCCCGAACGGTAGCGGCCCAGGTCATCGGCTCCAGCGGCAGCGACCTGTCTCGCATCGTCTATATCGACAAGGGCGAGAGTGCAGGCATCAAGCGCGACATGGCGGTCATGACAGCGGACGGCATCGTGGGCAAGGTGTTGCTTGTGTACCCGTCGGTTTCCCAGGTGCTCCTGATCAGCGATCAAAGCAGTGGTGTCGGCGCCCTTCTCGAGAAGACGCGTCTGCAGGGTGTGCTGCGCGGTACGGCGAACGGAGAAGTCGTTCTTGAGCGGGTTATGGCCGACGAACAAGTTCCGGTGGGTGAAAATGTGCTGACCAGCGGTGGCGACCAGATCTTTCCCAAGGGCCTGCCCGTAGGCACGGTCACGAAAGTCGGCACTGGCAAGGATTTGTTCCTGAATATCAAAATCAGACCGGCTGCGGATTTGAGCAAGCTTGAAGAAGTAATGGTGCTGGTCGAAAAGCGAGAACGTCAGGCGACCGCCGAAGAAAATGTTCACGTGCGCGCCGCAGACATTCTGGCGCAACGGTTGCCGTCGGTGCCCGACAAACCGGCCACCGATGCGAAATCGTCGACCGAGGTGAAAGCGGCAACCGCCCCGGTCCAGGGATCCGCAGCGTCCGCAACCGGCAAGGTACCAGCAAAGCCATTAAGCTCAGCCACGATCACAGCCCCTGCCAAGAATCCATCCGGAGCGGCCAACACACCCTCCGCGGCAGGAACTGCGAAAGCCCCTGCGGACGGGACCACCGCAAACGTAAAGAAGAGCACTGGTGCCTCAGGTGGTGCCGCAGTCCCAAGAAAACCAGATCCGTCCCAGGCCTCGCCCGAGCACGTCCAGCCAAAACCGTCCGTTCCAACTGCGCCAACCACACAGCCGGAGGATTCGAAGCCTCCGGCCGACCAGAGCAGCCCCCAATAGCGTGCCCATTACTTACACATCAGGGGAGCAAGTTGAGGTCTACCGGTTCAGCATCCCGGTAACGATTGGCGTGCCTTTGCTTGCGCTATTTGTGCAGGCGTTCTTGCCGCTACGTTTCCCGCGCTTCGCGGTCTATTTCGATTTGCCTTTGCTCGTGACGATCTTTTTTGCCATGGCGCGCCGCAGCCCGATTGCAGGACTGTTTACCGGAGCATTCATCGGCCTGGCGCAGGACATGTTGGGACACAACCCCATCGGAATCTATGGAATCGCCAAGACGGTGGTCGGATACGGGGCATCGTCGCTGGGAGTAAAACTCGACGTGGAAAACGCCGGGGCCCGCCTGCTGGTGACGCTGGGCTTTTACCTGGTTCATGCCGCGGTTTATTTCACCGTGGCCCGAGGCCTGGTCAGCATGACCCAAACGTGGAGCTGGCCTCGCGGCATCCTGGCTGGCCTGGCGAATGCGATCCTGGGGGTGGTGCTGTTTTTCCTGCTCGACAAGTTCAAGCAGCGAACGTGAGGGAGGCTTCCGGCTCTCGGCTTCGGGCTTCTGGCCAGATCAGGGACAGAATGTCGCCGAATCCCGATGACCTTCGTCACTGCGAAAAGCTCCTCTGGTGCGAGGCCCGATTTAGAATGAGATTAACTCCTGAAAGGAAAATGGCATCGGTGTCGATTTCTGAGCGTGTGCCGAACACGCCGGAAGCCGAAAGCCGGAAGCCCGAAGTCTGATGTTCGGCCGCGACGAAAAAGTTTCCGCCATCCGCCTCACGGCGGCCCAGTACATCATCCTGGGCATCTTCCTGATCCTCGCCTACGGACTATGGCGCCTGCAGGTGATGCAGAGCGACTACTACTCGCTGGCCGCCGAAAAAAATCGCATTCGTAACGTGCCTGTGCTCGCGCCTCGCGGCAAGATCCTGGACCGTGAAGGGCGCACCATCGTCGACAACTATCCATCGTTCTCTGCACTCCTGCTGCGTGATTCCTCCCGCGACCTTGTGGCTGATGCCGATATGATCGCCCAAGGTTTGCACCTGGATCCCAACGAGGTGAGAGCGCGCATCCGCCGCTTCGCCTCGATGCCGCAGTACCAGCCAATTTCGCTCAAAGAAGATATCACTCCCGACGAGCTGCAGTTCATCGAAGCGCATCGCAACGAGCTGCCGGAACTCGATACGATCATGGCTCACCGCCGCCTGTATCCGCGCAACGGGTTCATGGCCCACCTGATCGGCTATGTCGGCGAAGTCAGCGAAGACATGCTGAACCAGCCGCAATTCGAGCTCTACAACTCAGGAGATGTGGTCGGTATTTCCGGCGTCGAGCGCCAGTACAACAACCTGCTCATGGGCAAGAACGGATCGCGCCAGGCCTTGGTCGACAGCCGCGGGCGCGAAGTCGAACGCCTCGGCGAGACCGAAGCGGTCCCTGGCAAACAGCTCCGCCTCACCGTAGACATCGATTTGCAGATTGCCGCCGAAGAGGCTCTGGCAGGGAAGAACGGCGCCATCGTCGCCATGGATCCGCGTACCGGGGAAATTCTCGCCATGGTCAGCGGCCCTACATTTGATCCGAACGATTTCGCCGTGCATGTCTCCCGCGACGAGTGGAACAAACTTGTCACTGATCCCGACAAACCACTGTTGAACAAAGCCATTCAAGCTCAGTTGGCGCCCGGTTCAACCTTCAAGATCATCATGTCGGTTGCCGGCTGGCAGGAGAATATCGCACAGACACTCCACGTGAACTGCACCGGCGGCGCCGAGTTCTACGGCCGCCGATTCGGTTGCTGGGTGAAGGGCGGCCACGGCGCGGTTACTCTCGAAAAAGCGATCTACCAGTCTTGTGACGTTTTCTTCTATACACTGGCGGAAAAACTGGGTATCGACCGCATCGCGAAGTACGCCACCGATCTGGGATTGGGCCAGAAAACAGGTATTGACCTGCCTAACGAAGTGAGCGGCGTCATGCCGTCGGAACAGTGGAAGATCAAGAACTTCAAGCAGAAGTGGTTTGCTGGAGAAACGATCTCGGTCGGCATTGGACAGGGTGCGGTTGCCATTACGCCTGTGCAGCTGTTGCGTGCCATCAGCGCCATCTCGATGGGCGGGCGCATGGTTGTGCCCCACGTCATCAATCCCTCCGACATGCCGCCTGGCTATGTCGAAGCAGAACACGTTACAGAAGTGAAGACCGTTCCGATTGACCCCAACGGATGGAACTTCATTACCGACGCCATGTCTCGGGTCCTTCTCCCCGAGGGCACAGCTCCTTCCGCTCATATTCCCGGGATTGATATCGCAGGTAAGACGGGCTCGGCGCAAATTGTGTCGCTGGCAACCCGCGCCAAATTCAAGAATAGCGACGATCTTGCGCAGAACGGGTGGTTTGTCGGGTTCACCCCGCGCCGCAATCCCGACATTGTCGTCTGCGTATTGTTTCAGGGTGGCGAGCACGGCAGGCTGGCGGCGCGCCTTGCGACGCAAGTGATCAAGGCCTACGTCGATAAACAGAAACGATCTCCGCAGAAGATGGTGGAGAAGCCAAAGAATGGCACGGTCGATATCGGAGGTCTCTGGACAACTCCCGATTCCGACGGAGACAAAGAAGCCCTCCAAGCCGGCCACTTTGTTCTCGACGTACCGAAGAAGCCGCTAGCAGTTGCGATTGCAGCGCCAGGGATGCATCCATGAAGCGGTCAGTCGAAAAAAGCTCAGAAGAGCTAAAAGCTAGGAGCTAGAAGCTAGAGAGCTAGGAGCTAGAAGCTGTCTTATGGCACGTTACGTCTCATACCGCGACTTCGACTGGATCCTGATGGCCTTCGTGCTGATCATCTGTGGCATGGGAGTGATGGAGATCCACAGCGCTACCATGCACACGAAGTTTGCCGGAGCACACGTCAAACAAGTTTATTGGGTCGTTGCCGGCGTAGGCGCCATGTTTCTGGTCAGCCTGATTAACTATCAGGCGCTGCTTGATCAGATCCACTGGTTTTACATTGCTGGGGTAGGCTCGCTCATGGCTGTGATGGTTTTCGGCCAGAAGTATCTTGGAGCCCGTCGCTGGATCAAGATGCCTGGCGGCAATCACTTCCAACCTTCGGAGTGGGTCAAGCTCATCCTGATCCTTGCAGTTGCCAAGTATTTTGCCGACATGCGCCAGCGGGAGCTCTCCTGGTCCGATTTCATGAAGGCCGGAGCGATCGTCGGCATTCCTATGCTGATGGTCCTGGCCCAGCCTGACCTTGGCACGGCTCTCACCTATGTCCCCATTGCCGTAATGGGTATATTTCTGGGTGGCTTGCAGTGGAAGCAGGGACTGACAGTGGGTTTGCTGGCCACCGTAGCCGTGGGGGCGGTCTTTCTCGTTCCCAGGGTCCACGTTTTGAAGTCCTACCAGAAGCAGCGTTTAACCAGCTTTATCGACCCTGAACTGGACCCTCAGGGCTCGGGGTACCAAGTTGAGCAATCCAAGATTGCCGTCGGTTCCGGGGGGCTTTGGGGCGGAAAAGGCTCGCAAACTCACGGCGCTTTTCTCCCGGTTCCCCAAACGGACTTCATTTTCGCCGCTTTCTCCGAAGAACATGGTTTCGTGGGCGCTCTTGGGGTTCTGCTGTTATACTTCATTGTGCTGATGCGTTTGACCCAGAACGCGCAAACAGCGCCCGACCGCGCTGGCACGTTTGTGGTGATGGGTGTGGTGGCTGTGCTTAGCTTCCATATCCTGGTCAATGTCGGCATGGTGGTTGGCTTTATGCCGGTCACCGGAATACCTCTGCCGTTGATGAGTTATGGTGGGTCTTCTGTATTGTTCATGTTCCTGGCGCTGGGGATGGTTATGAATGTTCGTATGCGCCGCTTCGTGAACTGATTGGACACGCGTTTTCAACCGATCCAGTCAGGTCGAACAAAATTCAGAAGCAACGGGTTCAGGAACAGGAAGAAACGGCAGGAAAGCAGTTTTGCTGCGCTCGCAGGCGCAGCCCCAAAAATATCGATCGCCCTCGCGTAAAGAGGGTATTTCACCGGCTAGTCGAGCAGCAGAAGGCCGGGCAGGATTGAAGCTGAGCAGTCAGCCGGGCAGGGAACGGCCCCCCGACCCCAATTGGGTCTGAGAGTGCGGTCACAAACCCCGGCAGAAGTTAAAGCGATAAGTGCAAAAGATTCCCAAGCTTGTGCAGCGGACTCGGTGCAGAGAAAAACTCTCCACCCCAGTCTGTCCCCGGTTCGGGGCAGCATCGCGACGCTCTTCGTTTCATCCTCCCGCACCTCTTCTGACTCCACCCCGGTGAAGCCCGCCTAGCTTCTTAAGAGAAGCAGGTGGGACCGGAGTGTCAATGAACAAAGAATTATTTGTCTCTTCCACCCCCCACGAGACCAAGGTGGGTCTGGTAGAAGACGATTTGCTCGCGGAAGTTTATCTGGAGCGCGAGAACGAGTACACCTTAGCTGGATCCATCTACAAGGGCCGTGTTACCCGCGTGCTGCCTGGCATGCAATCGGCTTTCGTCGACATCGGCCTGGAGCGCGACGCCTTCCTCTACGTTTCCGATTTCATGGAACTCGAAGAGCACGACGACGATCTGACCGACGTCATACCCGCTAGTCGAAACGTGCCAGACATGCGTCCGCAACCGGCGCGAGCCGATGCCATCCCGAGCACGACAGAGACTTCTGCGACCGCGGACGAATCGGAACCGGATCAGATCTCAGATTCAGAACAAGCTTTTGTCGAAGCCGACAATCAAAACGAAGTCCTACCCTCGATGTCGGCAGCGCCGATGCCCGAGCAGGGTGGCGATTCCCAGAATCGAGATCGCGGAAGTTTTCGCGGGCGTCGGCGCCGCCGTGGCGGACGTCGCGATGGCCGTGGCGACGGTCGTGATCGAGGTTCAGATCGAAATTCCGATCGGGGTTCGGACCGAAACCAGGAGCGAACATCATCCGACCGCGGCTCCGAATCACGCTTCTCTCGTCCTGTCGAGCCGACTTCGTCCCGCTCCTCGGATTCCGCCAGATATCAGCCCTCAGGTCCGCCTCCTGGCTATCAGCCAATTCTTCTTCCTGGCGAATCGATTTCAAAGTACCAGCGCTTGGCGCAGCAACCGCCAGCCCAGTATCCGCCGGCGCAGCAGGCGGTCATGGATGAGGCGCCGGAGACTCCCGCAGAACCCGTAGCTCCTCTGGCGGCGACATTTCCCGAGGATGAGCCCATTTTTGCCGCTGCTGAAACCGTCGCCGAGCCCCTCCATGAGGAGCACGACGACACTTTGCACATCCCAGAGGAACCTGCGGAGTCAGCTTCAACTTCGGCCGAATGGAATCATGAATTCCGCCGTCCGGAAGCCGCCAGCCTGCCCAATCTTGGCTGGCCCGGCGAGACCATCGTCAAAGTGGAAGAAGAGGCCGAGCGCGAAGAGCAGAATGACAGAGTCGCGGCTGTCCCCGAGCAGGTTGACCAGCCTGTCCGTTCGTCGCGCGAGCATGAGACCCCGGTCTTCGCTGCTCCCGGAACCATGGAAGAGGAGACCATCGACGAGGATGAGGCCGACACAGTTCACTATGAAGCTTCTTCCGATGAGGGTTATGAGGAATTTGAAGAAGAGACCCAAGCCGGTCCCGGCCATCTGAACGGAGATGCGCGCGAGGCCGTGGCCGAGATTCATCAGTCGTCGATGGCAGAGACCGGCGAGGCGCATCCCGTGGAAGGCGCTCCCGCCGAGGTCGAAGAAGATAGTGAGGAACTGGAACTCGAAGAGGCGCAGGCCGAAGCTGAAGCCATGCTCGACGCGGAAGCCCGCGGCAACGGCACGGTCGATGCCCGCGTTGAGGTTCGCGCTCCGTCGGCCACCGCCGGATATACCCAGCGCACGCAACGTCCCCGGCCCGGTCATGATCGTGATCGTCAGGGTGGTCCGCGCGACCGTCAGCGCCGTGGCGGTGGTGGACGCCGCTTTCGCCGCCGCGAGAACGCTCCCGTTCCCCTTATCAGCGATCTGCTCAAAGAGGGTCAGGAAATTCTGGTCCAGATTGCCAAGGAACCTATCGGAAAGAAAGGCGCGCGCATCACCAGTCACATCGCGCTGCCCGGCCGGTTCCTGGTCTACATGCCCACGGTGAATCACACCGGCGTTTCGCGCAAAATCTCTTCCGAGGAAGAGCGCCAGCGCCTGAAGCGCATCATCCTGAGTGAGCGCGAGAACGGTCACGGAGGATTCATCGTCCGCACGGCCGCGCAGAGCGCCAGCGAAGAGGAACTCCGCGCCGACATCCGTTTCCTGAAGGGTCTCTGGCAGGACATCAAGAACCGCGCCGAAAGCTCCAAGCCACCCGCGCTGATCTATCATGACCTCAATGTCGTGGAGCGGGTGCTGCGCGACCAGGTCACGTCGGACTTCAGCGTAATCTGGGTCGACACCGAGCCGGAATACGAGCGCGTACTGCGCTTCTTCAACCGCTTCCAGCCCGCAATGGTCAAGCGGGTGAAGCTCTACACAAAAGAAACGCCGCTGTTCGAGCAGTTCGGCTTGGCCGAAGAGATGAACAAGGCCCTCAAGTCGAAAGTCTGGCTCAAGAGCGGTGGCTACATCGTCATCAACCAGACCGAAGCCTTGGTGGCGATCGACATCAACACCGGCAAGTACGTCGGCAAGACAGCGCGCCTCGAGGACACCATCGTCAAGACGAACGTCGACGCGATCAAAGAAATCGTTCGCCAGATTCGGCTGCGAGATCTCGGCGGCATCATCATTATCGACTTCATCGATATGGATGAACGCCGCAACCGCCAACGCGTCATGCAGGCGCTGGAGGAAGAGCTTCGTCACGACCGTGCGCCGTCAAAGACGCTCCAGTTTAATGACTTCGGCTTGGTAGCGATCACCCGCAAGCGCGTCAAGCAATCGCTGGAACGCACCATTGGCGCTCCCTGCCCGTACTGCGAGTCCACCGGGTACGTGAAATCTGTGACCACCGTTTGCAACGAGATTTACGTCGAGATGCGGAAGATTGCCAAGCATCTCGAGCACGAAGACGTCATGCTGCGCGTGCATCCGGACGTAGCCAAAGAGCTGAAGTCGAACAATGGCCGCCTGCTGAACGAGATGGAAGAAATGACCAAGCGCACCATCATCGTGAAGAGCGATCCGGCAGTCCACCAGCAACAGTTCGATATCAACTGAGCTGGCAGGCAACAGTTTGGAAAATAGAAAAGACGGGCAAAATCGCCCGTCTTTTTCTTTAGGTTAGGTTGAAACCTGGTCGATCTATATCGCTGGGTCTTCTCTGTGTCCCCCTGTGTCCTCTGTGGTTAATCTGGAACTTTGTTCTAATTCACGTTGGCAAGAGTCTTCACGGCGACGTCCGCGTGATTTCTCAGTTTTTGCGCCGACTCGTGGATCGTCCGCGCCGCCGCGCCCGCGCCGCTTTGCTCTGCCGTCTGAGCGACGCTTCCTGCGTCTTCAGCGGACGTGCTCGCCATATCCAGCAGCACAACGACGGCATCGGCGTGCAGCTTCCACACCGACGACATCTTCTGACTACGTTTCAGCTCTTCCAATTCGGTCGAGATGCGCGCGGAAATCGAAACCATCCGGATCAAAGTCCGCGCCACATCGGCGCGCAGGCTCTTCTCTTCCAGGAACGTCGCGCTATAGGCGTCGGCCTCCGGTGTCGTCAGCGTCAAATTGAAAAATCGCATGGGCACGACCTGGCGGTATTTCGGATCAGCCACCCGCACAAAGACCCGAATCGATTCTTCTACGCGGCGAAGCTTGCTTTCTTCGGCCGAGATCTGTTGCGCCGTAACCGTCGGAGGCTGGAACACCGCCGCTGCCGGGGGAACCTTCGCTGCCGCTGCTTTGGCTGCCTTGGGCGCAGCCCCCGCACTCCCCGCCGCTCGTGACGCGTGCCCCGCCGGACTCAGCAGCGAGCGCCGAATCGGCGGGCGCCGGTCCAGTTCCTTCTTAAGCTTTGACACTCGGCGAAATTTCTCAAACGTGCTGCCATAGTCGGCTTCCAGCAGTTGTTTCTCTTGAATGGCCGCTACGTGGTCGACTGTGACTTCGACGCCGTCCACTGTGGTCAGAATCGTTCCACCCATTTCCTCGAGCGCTTGGCCAAAGTTCTTGATCTCGCCCAACGCCTTCACGAATAGTTCGTCGAACTTCTTCCCGAAATTCGCGTTATATGCGGCGACTGTGGCCAAAACTCCTGGATGATAGAACGACGCATCCAGCCACTGTTTCAGTTCGCGCACCCGCCCGATAATGCCGGAATCGATCAGCATGTTGAAATCCCGGAAGCGGGCGACTTCCTCGCGCAACGGATCGAACCGCCGCAACAGTTGCACGTGCTCCTCAGGCAGAGACGGCACGTCGGAGTCTGCCAGGATTTCAATCAGCGCGATCTCGAAAGGCGATAATGGCAAAGCGCCATCCAGTCCGTAGCCAGTCTGCTCCCACTGCCCTGGCACGCGTGGATGCCGGTACAAAAATGTCGCAATCAGATCCGTTTTGTCGCGGTTGACGTCACTGGGCTCGCGCCGCCGCACAAAATACCGCAGCAAGGCCTCGGCTACCTCAGAATCCGTGTCAGGCGTCAGCGCCAGCCGCACCATTGCCGGCGTGATCGCCATATCCAGCAGATGTAGCCAGCGGTACATCCGTGATAGCGTCGTCGGTAACTCGCGCTCGGAATGGCGTAGCGCGTCCTCATCAAGACCACTCGGTATGGGAACGTCCCCGCCGAGCGCGTCCCGCATGAGCTTCTGGTAGAAGCCCTGGACCGTCGCCAAAATGGCTAATTCAAACCGAAGATCTTCGGCCAAACCTGCCCCCGAGTACAAGAATTCCTCTGAAACTTTACTAATGTTCAAGTTAAAACGAAAAGTTACTTCCGGTGCAAGTTACTACCGGAGCGAGACGGTTCTCAATGAAACATGGCTTCCAGAGGTACATGGCCCTCCGCGCACAGGCGAGCTGGGTTCGGAACGGGCCTTCGATTCAGTTTGGCAGGGAGCGGGATCTGGACTGATTTCTACGATCGGATTTTGGGAAGGACACGGCTTCGGCGGCAGCGTTAGGGCGAAGTGTATATCAGGTTTAGTCCCCGAGAGCGGCGTTAAAAAACAACAGTCTTATTCCCATACAGCAGCACGCGATTCTCCACGTGCCAGCGCACCGCCCTCGAGAGCACAACTTTTTCCAGGTCCCGTCCCTTGCGAATAAGGTCTTCCACGGTATCGCGATGCGACACCCGAACCACATCCTGCTCAATGATTGGCCCATCATCAAGCACTTCGGTGACGTAATGGCTGGTCGCTCCAATCAGCTTCACGCCACGCTCAAAGGCCTGGTGGTAAGGTCGTGCCCCCACAAATGCCGGTAGAAATGAATGATGAATATTAATAATCCGCTGCGGATACCGGTTCACAAACCCATTCGACAGAATTTGCATGTACCGCGCCAGCACCATGAAATCCGGCTTCTGCTCGTCAATCAGGGACTGGATCTTTGCCTCAGCCTGTGCCTTGTTTTCCTTCGTGACCGGAACGATCGCATAGGGAATTTTGTAGAAATCTGCAATCGCCTGGTTATCCGAATGGTTGGAAATGATCAGAGGAATGTCGCACGCCAACTCGCCGCTCTTGTGACGATAAAGCAGGTCAACCAGGCAGTGATCGTACTTCGAAACCAGAATGATCATGCGCTGGCGTAGCGACGACTGCGCCAGTCGCCACGTCATCTGGAAGGCTTCAGCCACCGGCGAGAAGTGCTTTCCAAAATCGGCCAGATCAATGTCGAAGTCTTTGGGATCGAACTCGACCCGCATCAGAAACAGCCCCGACTCCTCGTCGGCGTGCTCATCCGCGTGCAGGATGTTCCCATTGTGGCGGTAGACGAAGTCCGCGATCGTCGCGACTTCGCCCTTGCGGTCCGGACAGGAAATCAGCAGGATGGCGGAGTTCTTCATATGAGGAATTAGGAAACCGGAAGGCGTTCCCCGAACTGGCTTTGAAGGGGCGTGGCTTCAGACGCGCCGTCTAGGGCCGTGAATGGTGCGGGCTTTAACCCCTGAGAGAATGTCCGGTTGCCGGTCACTCGTACTTGTTCCTGTAGTCGGCCAGCGACATCCTCGCACGGAGCGCCGCCGCGACATCTCTGAATTCTTGGCGGTACGGTCCGAAATCTTTGGGCCTGGGAGCTGATCTAAAAAGCGGCGTGCCAGTGTAATGAATTAGATCATCGTGAACGTACTCGCACAACTCGTCATGATTCATGTTCCCGGCGACTAAGCCGTAACACCGCTGCCATGCGTCTGGGTTCCACTCATCCTGAGCTGCGAGATCCTCTAGCGACTTCGCGATGTCGATTCTCGTAGCATCGTCCAACATTCGTTCTTCCCTACTTCTTCAGTCCCTTCAAGATTTCTCGCGCCGCATTCGATCCCGATCCACCCGTCAACCCCGCTCCGGGATGCGTCCCACTGCCGCACAAATACAGATTCTCAATTGGCGTCCGGTATCGCGCCCAGTCTAGCAGCGGACGCATGGTGAAGAACTGGTCGAGGGCCAACTCCCCGTGGAAGATCTGTCCTCCAGTTAGCCCATATTTCTCCTCAAGGTCGCGAGGCGTAATGATCTGGTGCGTCAGAATCAGCTCCGGCAAGTTCGGCGCGTACTGCGCGAGAGTCTGCACTACCGTTTGCCCGAGTGCCTTTCGCTGCTCTTCCCAATCGCCCTTCAGCTTGTAGGGCGCATACTGCATGTAAATCGACATCACGTGCTTGCCTTCCGGCGCCAGCGTCGGATCGGTTAGCGACGGAATAGCAGCTTCCAAATAGGGCTGCCGCGAAAACTTTCCGTATTTCGATTCGTCGAACGCACGCTCTAGATAGTCGATCTCGTTCCCGATGTGAATCCGCCCCTTCAGCGGGCCCGCGTCGCCATCCTTGAGGGCGGCGAACTTCGGCAGCCCGGAGAGAGCCAGATTCACCTTCGCGACCGTCCCGTTTCCGCGATAGTGCTGCAGCCTCTGCACAAAGTCGGGCGACAGATGAGTCGGATCGGTCAGCTTCAGCAAAGTGCGTTTCGGGTCGGCATTCGAGATCACCGCGTTGGCACGAATCTCCTCGCCCGTCGAAAGCAGCACGCCCGTCGCCACCCCGTTCTGTACGCGAATTTCAATCACATCTGTGCCAGTGCGAATCTCCGCACCTGCGACCTTCGCTGCAGCAGCCATAGCCTGTGTTATTGCGCCCATGCCGCCCGCAGCGAATGAAGCCGATCCCGCAGGATGCGCATCTCCCGCCGCGCGAATCAGCAACACCAGCGCGCTTCCCGCCGACCATGGACCCAGAAACGTTCCGAACACGCCGCGAGCTGCAATCACCGCGCGCAAGAGTTCCGTCTCGAAATACTCCGACGCCAGATCGGCCACCGCCATCGGTCCCCAGCGCAGCAACCGAAACATATCTTTCTTGCCCAACTTGCGAATCGCGCGCCCCGTCTTCAGCATGCTCCACAAATCGCCGCGGCTGGGATTGTCGATATCGGGTGGCGTCGTCGCCAGCGCTTCGCCAATCACCTTGCTGATCTTCGCCAGCGATCGCTCGAACTCTGGATATTTCGCCGCATCCTTCTGCGAGAACGCCGCAATCTCCTGCGCTGATTTGTCTGCGTCTTGATAGAGCGAGAGCGCACGCCCCTCGGGCGAGAACGCCGTCACGCAAACATCGGGAGTAATCAGCCTGAGCCCATGTTTCTCCAACTGCATGTCACGCACAACCTCAGGCAGAATCGGTCCGGCCGTGTGTGCCAGTGTCGAACAGCGAAATCCAGGATGAAACTCATCGGTAACGGCCGCTCCGCCAACCTGTGCACCGCGCTCCAGCACCAGCGGCTTGTACCCAGCTTTGGCCAGATAGAACGCGGTGACCAGCCCGTTATGGCCGCCGCCGATGATGACGATGTCGCGCCCTTGCTCCGCCATGTCTACGCCGCTCCCTTGATGTCTTTCAGAATTTCCAGCGCTGCCAGTCGCCCGTTGGCGCCCATAATGCCTCCGCCCGGGTGCGTCGCCGATCCGCACATGTAGAGGTTTTTGATCGGAGTCCGGTACTGCGCCCACCCCGGTACGGGCCGTAGGAAGAAAAGCTGCTCCAGCGAGAGTTCACCCTGGAAGATATTTCCTTCACTCAGCCCCCACTCGCGCTCCAGATCGAGAGGCGTGACCACCTGCTTGTGAATGATGAGGTCTTTGATGTTCGGTGCGTATTCGGCAATCGTGTTGACCACGGTATCGCCGAAGGCTTCCTTCTGATCGTCCCAGTTCAAGCCCGGCCGCAGTTTGTAAGGAGCGTACTGCACAAAGCACGACAATACATGTTTCCCAGGCGGCGCCACTGACGGATCTGTCAGCGACGGAATCACCATATCGATATACGGATGTCTTGAGAAATTTCCGTACTTCGCGTCGTCATACGCCCGCTCCATGTACTCCACTGATGGCGAAATCGAGATTGCGCCCCGCAGATGCGCGCCCGGTCCCGGCATGCACTTGAAGTTCGGCAGCCCGTCCAGGGCCATGTTCACTTTGCCCGAAGAGCCGCGGAACTTATAGCGATTGATCTCTTCCAGGAAGTCGCCTGGCAAATGCTCCGCACCCATAAACTTGGTGAACGTGAGCCGTGGATCCACACTGGATGAGACGACATCGGCATAGATTTCATCGCCATTCGCCAGCACCACTCCCTTTGCCCGGCCATTCTTGACGATGATCTGCGAAATGGCCGCTTGCGTGCGTATTTCTACACCCGCCTCGCGCGCCGCGTCGGCAATCGCATTCGAAATCGCCCCAGTGCCTCCGCGCGCAAATCCCCACGCCCGGAACGCACCGTCGATCTCCCCCATGTAGTGGTGCAGCAGCACGTAGGCCGTCCCCGGAGACCTCACGCCCAGAAACGTTCCAATGATTCCCGAAGCCGACATCGTCGCCTTCAGCACGTCGGTCTCAAACCATTGATCGAGAAAATCAATGGCGCTCATGGTCATCAGTTGTACCTGGTTGTACTTGTCGTAGCTCGACATTCCCTGGAACCGTCGACCGATAAACAGCAGCTTCATCAATTCGCGCGGATTCAGCGTCGTCGGATCCGGCGGCACCATACTCAGAATCGGCTTCACGAAGCGGCACATCGCCTGCATCGCTTTCCCAAACTCGTCGTAGGCTTCCGCATCGACTCGTGAGTGGCGCGCAATCTCGCGATGCGTCTTGCCGTGATCATTCACACGCCATAGGTAATCGCCGTTGGGCATGGGCGTGAAGGTGCCGTCGAGAGGGAGAATCTCCAACCCGTGTCGCGGAAGATCGAGGTCGCGAATAATCTCCGGCCGCAGCAGCGAGACCACGTAGGAGCAGACCGAGAACTTAAATCCCGGGACGATCTCTTCCGTACACGCTGCCCCGCCGAGAACATGGCGTCGTTCAAGGACCAGAACTTTCTTGCCCGCTTTTTGCAGGTAGGCAGCGTTGACCAGCCCATTGTGGCCGCCGCCGATGACAATCACGTCGTAGGAATTAGAACCAGCCATTAGCTTTTCGCTCCTAGCTCTTCGCTTAAACGTTCGAGTGTGGGGAAACGCAATGATACTCGCGCAGGGAAGCAGGCGAAAGCGAGATCAGAGCCCGCTGGGAAGGACCGTCCAGCTTCTCAGAATGCTCCGCAAATTTGATATGAACTGGCGCATAGGCTTGAAGATGACCGGAAGTCGAATCGACATTCTATCGGGAAGCGCAGGTTTTGTCTGCAAATTTGCGCGACGCTGACTCTAAGTCACGCGCCGCGACTATTGCCCGCCATGCATACAGGTGAATATAATCCGACTTCGGCGATTTTCCTTCGTGTAACTTAGTGTCCTTCGTGGTTATCGGTTTTCGTCCGGTTGCACGAGAGAACCGCCGCAGCGAGGAATCCCTTTGCCCATCGGAACCGCATTTCACGAGCGAACTTTCCCCCTCTGTCACAGCCTGAACTACCGCGAGTGGTCCGGCTACTACACCGTGAGTGTGTACGAAGTTCACCACGAGCACGAGTACAACGCCATTCGCAACGCGTCCGCGCTCATCGACATCTCGCCCCTCTACAAGTATCTGATCACCGGCAAAGATGCCACCCGCCTCGTGAACCGCGTCATCACTCGCGACATCAACAAGGTCAAAGTGGGACAGGTCATTTACTGCTGCTGGTGCGACGAAGAGGGCAAGGTTATCGACGACGGCACGATCTCTCGCCTGGAAGAAAACGTCTATCGCTGGACCGCCGCCGACCCCAGCCTTCGCTGGTTCCGTCAGAATGGCCTGAACATG
The DNA here is from genome assembly GCA_963731405.1 of uncultured Acidobacteriaceae bacterium. Taxonomy (GTDB): domain Bacteria; phylum Acidobacteriota; class Terriglobia; order Terriglobales; family Acidobacteriaceae; genus Sulfotelmatobacter. The sequence goes on from CAVSVS010000020.1 coordinate 113,946, forward strand.
GACGTGCAGGTCGAAGATATTTCCGAAAAGGTTGCAGCGCTAGCTCTGCAAGGCCCGACTTCCGCAAAACTCTTGAAGGCCGTAGCCGACGCAGACATCGCCAACCTGAAATACTTCCGCGTCACCCGCGGCAAAATCGCAGGAGTGCCGGTCGACATTTCCCGCACTGGTTACACCGGCGATCTCGGCTACGAGATTTGGATTCCATGGAACGACGCCGTGAAAGTGTGGGACGCTCTCGCCGATAAGGGCAAGCAATTCGATCTGCACGCCGCAGGAATGCTTGCGCTCGATGTAGCCCGCGTGGAAGCTGGGCTTCTACTGATCGAAGTCGACTACACGAGTTCCAAGAAAGCGCTGATCCCGTCGCAGAAGTTCTCACCCTACGAACTGGGCTTCTCCAAGATGGTCCACCTCGGAAAGGAAAACTTCATCGGCAAACGCGCTCTCGAGCGAGACGCGAAGAACGGCGTGCCCCGCCAGTTGGTCGGTCTCGAAGTCGATTGGACCGACATCGAACAACTCTACGACCGCTACGGCCTCACCCCTGCCGCTCCTTCGCAAGCCTCGCGCGTAGCCGTCCCTGTGTACTCAGGGGAGAAACAGGCTGGCAAAGCGACGACTACGAGTTGGTCGCCAATCCTGAAAAAGCTCATCGCCTTAGCCAGCGTTGAAACCGAATATGCCAAGCCTGGAACCCAACTCCAGATGGAAATCACGATCGAAGCGATGCGACTGAAAACGAACGTGAAGGTGACGAACCTCCCGTTCTTCAATCCTCCGCGAAAGACGGCGACCCCGGTGTAAATCGTGTAGCGGCGGACGCATTCGTCCGCAGGCCCCGGACGAATGCGCCCGGGCCTACATGGGCTGCTTTGACTCGCGTGCAGCCCGTCGCTTGCCGGCAAAATAAATCCAGGCCCCCACCAGCACCAACGCCCCCGTCCCTCCAATCACCTTAAACATCGCCAACGGCTTGTTCGGCTCATCTGGCTGCGGAATCAGCGAGAGCGCAATCGTCAATCCCGTAGTCAAGAATCCGACTGCCGCCACCAACTTCGCCACACTCGATCCGCCAGGAACTCGAATGACGTCAGCCCCTGCGGGTTCGCGCTGCAACTTGATCATCGCCGCGAACAAATAGAGATATGGAATGAAATACGTAATCACGCCCATGCTGACCAGAACGTCGTATGCGCCCTTCACGCTGGTCCCAGCCTGGCCAAGAAAAATGAATACCGCGCCCAGGAAAAACTGTGTCAGCAACGCCACCCACGGAGTCTTCCAGCGCGGATGCAGCGACCCAAATGCCGGCGGCAAAAAACGGTCCAGTCCAGCAACGAAAGGAAGCCTCGCCACTGCCGCCAAGTATGCCCCCGCTGCTCCAATGTTGCTAAGCGCAATCAGAAAAGCGGCAAGCGGCAGCACCCCCGGATACCCCACGCGCGATGCTGTCTTCGACACGGCCTGCACCAATCCCTGCAGGCTGTTGACCTCTGTCGAAGGCAGAGCCAGGAGCACGCACACCGTTCCCAGGATGTAACAGATCGTAACCGTGACTCCGCCTGAGAGCAGCGCGAGAGGAATCGTGCGCCGCGCATTCTTGATCTCCTCGCCCATGAACGACGCCGTTTCGCATCCGCCAAACGCGAACGTCAGCACCGACCAGAAAATAATGTCGTTGAAGTGCGTGCTCGGAATCATGGAATGCAGCGTGAACGACGTCGCCGACCCATAACGATGCCACGCGATGAAGCCCATCACGATGACGATGCAAACTGGAATCCACATCGCAATCGCCCCGATGTTGTGCAGCCACTTCCCAACGTCGAGCCCGATGATATTCAGTAGCGTGGCCGCGCTCAGCGTGAGCAGCGAAAACACGATGTAGAAGGTTGCGTTCCCCGATAGATGTTCCCAATTCGCCTGCCGCATGAACAGCACATTGCTGGCGGCGAAATAGAGCACGGCAGGGAAGTAGGGCAGATTGCTGGTCCAATAAGTCCACGCCGACATGAAGCCCGAGAAATCCCCAAATGCGCGCTTGCTCCACACATACAGCCCGCCTTCATTGGGATAGCGCGATGAAAGTTCCAGCACCGAAAGTGCCAGAGGCGTGTAGAAACAAAGCCAGGCGCCCACCCAAATCACGATGGAACTCGGCCCTGCCGCGGCGGCCGTGGCGATCCAGCGCAGGCTGATGCCGGTGATCACATAAAACAAGACGAGATCGCGGAATCCCATCACCTGCCGCGGACGATTCGCGTCTTCGACGTCGGCAATGGAAACGCCGGGAGAGAGAAACCCGGTGTTCTCTGCTTGCTGCTTCGGAATGGAGTCTGCCAATGACGTGTCCCGGGGTCAGGCCTAACGTGAGCGAGAAGAAGAGGAATAACACCGCTACGTGCGGGGAGCAAGCCAAAAGGTGAATTCAGTCATTACTGACTAGGAAGCCCCGGGCTTCCTCCCCGGTTGCTGCGCTTCCAATACAAATATCCCGGCACGCCGATCAGCACGATTGCCGTTCCCCAGAAAGCCTCGGTAGGCCGCGTGATGATCGTATTCAGCGTCCATGCCGTTCCGATCAGCACATACATTCCCGGCAGCCACGGATATCCCGTGCAACGATACGGTCGCGGAATCTCCGGCCGTTTCCAGCGCAGCCAGAACATCGCGATAACGGTCAGCGTGTACGACAACACCATGCCATAAATGACATACGTGTAGAGCTGGTCGTAGCGGCCGCTCAATGTAAGCGCCGCGGCCCAGATCCCTTGCCCAATCAGGCTGAACGCCGGCGTCCGCCACTTGGGGTGGATCACCGCCATCCGCTTGAAGAACACTCCATCCTGCGCCATGGCGAGATAAACGCGCGCCCCTGATAGCGTGCAGGTCGCCGCCGCACTGAAACACGAAATCGCGATCATCAGCGACAACCACACCGCGGCCCGTGGGGAGAACAGCACTGCGGCAGCTGCGTGCGCAATAGTCTCGTGCGTGGCAATCTCCTTCAAAGGCAGCGCGTACATGTACGTCAAGTTCATCGCGACGTAAATCACGCCCACCGCGAGCACTCCCAGCACCATCGCCAAAGGAACATTCCGGCGCGGTTCTTTCACCTCGCCCGCCACCCACGTGATATAAACCCATCCGTCATACGCCCAGAACACTGCGATCAGGCCCACGCCCAGCGCCGAAATCAGCTGCGTGGGCGCGAGCCCCATGCTCAAGCTCACGCCATGCGAGTGAAAGTTCGACCAGTCGCCTTTCCCGATGGCGAATCCCAAAACCACGAACGCCGCCATGGCCGTGAACTTCGTCCAGGTAGAGATATTCTGCAGCAGCGTTCCCCATCGCAACCCCACGACGTTCACATAAGTGAGGGCTGCAATCAGCACCAACCCGAGCAAATGCGCCCTCGTGATTACGATGCCACCGAACGCGATCACGACATGACCTTGCGACACAACCGGGAATACCTGTCCAACATACGCAGCCGAAGCTACCGATAGCGCCGCAATCGTTCCTCCGTTCGCCACGCTGAACAGCATCCACCCGTAGAGGAAAGCGATCAGATCGCCGTACGCCTCGCGTAGGTAGATGTACTGCCCGCCAGAGTCTGGGAACATCGATCCCAACTCGGCAAACGCGAAGCACGCGCAAAGTGAAATCAATGCTCCCAGCACCCACACCAGCAGAAACAGCACAGGCTGGGGCAGCGGCCCGGCAATATCCTTCGCAGTCAGAAAAATCGACGAACCAATAATTCCGCTGACCAGCAGCAACACCGAATCCAGCAACCCGAGTCCGCGCACCAGGGTCGGTTTCGACCCGGTTGATTCCGATTGCTCAATTGAATTGTCAGGAGCCGGCAAAACAGGGTTGGGATCCATTATCCAATGCCTAGTTCATCCGACGATTCCAGCGCCGTGCCACATCGCCGGCAAATTACCGACGAACAGTCCCCGCAAGTGAGGGGATCCGTCACTTCCTCGGCACAATTGGGGCAATAGAGCGATCCGGGCTCTGCATCTGGGTCGGATGGCGGTTTCGGAGGCCGTGTCACCATGAAGAAGGAAAACTGTAGCATAGTAACGGCATGCCCGTCGCGGTTGCGATGCGGCCGTAGCTCCTCGTGATTTATAGTGACCGGATGAATGAAGATCGCTATGCCCGATAAACCGAAATCTCCCGATGAAAGGCTGCAGCACGAATTCAATCAGTGGGCCGCGGCGGGTGAAGGCGAGAAAATGGAGCGTCATCATCTCGACATCACCGAGAAAACCATCCGCCTTATGAATCTGCGGCCGGGCGAGCGAGTGCTCGATCTCGGCTGCGGTTCTGGATGGGCCACACGCCTGCTGGCACGGCTTGTCGGCGAAGGTCCCGAAGGCTTCGGGCAAGTTGTTGGTATCGACGTCGCCGACGAAATGGTGCGCCAGGCCCGCGAGGCCTCCCGGGATTTCGACAATATCCTCTACGTCTGGGGATCGGCGCAGCAAATTCCCTGGGAGGAAAACTTCTTTGACAAGGTCTTATCGGTGGAATCGTTTTACTACTATCCCGACCAGGATCGCGCTCTGATGGAATTATTCCGCGTGATGGCCCCGCGTGGCAGGCTGTTCATCCTGATTAATCTCTACAAAGACAACCAGTACTCCCTGCAGTGGGTCGACAAACTGAAGGTCCCGGTGCACGTTCGCTCGGCCGCGGAATACATTGACCTATTTAAGAAACACGCCTTCGAAGACGTGCAGGCGATCCGCGTGCCCGACGACACGCCCACTCCGGATGATTACAAAACCAAATCGTTCAAGAGTCTCGAGGATCTGAAGGCATTCAAGCGCGAAGGCGCGTTGCTGATCATGGCATCCAAGCCTGACCTGCGCACGCCATCTCCCGGATACACGATCTACTGATCTTCAAATGAAGGATCGCAAACCCGCCGATCGCTAGATCGTGTCGTCGTCATCATCCTTGTCGTGCTGGCTCCGGTCCTTGACCGGGCTCATCGCTCGTCCATCCTGTGCGTGGTGGACTTCGATCCTGCCATTCACGTTCGACAACTTGATGCGCGTGCCGCCGTGGCCCAATTCTCCGCTAAGATCGTGGCCAACAAAGCGGTGATTGTTCACATGCAGCCCGAAATCGTTGTTAATGTTGCCCGAAACTGTGCTGGCTTCCACTTCCGCGTTGGAGTCCGACGGGATGGTCAGATCGACCGAGCCGTTCACCGAGTTCAAATCCACCGACTTACCGGCAAGCTGGTCGAACTTCGCATCCAGTCGGCCATTAATCGTTGAGAGCCGGGCGCGTCCCGCCAAGTTGTGTGCTTCCAGCCGTCCGTTGATGCAGGAGGCATTCACCTCTCCGCTCACGCCTGTGATATCAAGCGAGCCGTTGATCAGCTTGATCTCGTCGAGCCGCGCGTTGCGTGGTACCGTCAACGTGTACTCAACGCTCGCTGGATTGTTGTGTGAACCCCAGTTCCAGTTCTGGTCGCGGTTGGGATAATGGGTTCGAATCGAAATCGAGCTAGCACTCGCGTCGACCTCAATTTTCGCCTCGTCCAGCCGCTCTTTGGTGTCGGCATACTTCACGGCATCCACTTTTATCTGATTCTGGTCCCAGCCGGAGATGTGCACCGGACCGTTGATGTTGTCCAGTTCAACCCGGCCATCGGCTGAAAGGGCATAGGTCTGATGGAACTCCTCGGTCAGCGCCCCGCGGTGGTCCGACGCATGCGCTCCCAGGGTTAGCACGAGCAGCGCACAAACGGTTCCCAGGACAGCTCCCAACCAGGTGGCGGATTGGCGATGGCGGTTCATGAATCCCTCCGTTTCAATAGGTTAGACGCAGGCCCTCACAGTTCGTGAGAAATACGAGCGAAAAACGTCTTTCCCATACCTGAGACTACGAAAGTTACCTCCGTGATGTTCCCCTGATCTCGCCTCTGAAAGACAATCTCTTCAAGAGTTTACTGGGGTTCGTTGTGTCGCATTCTTGCAGAAAAACCGCGTCCGACCGCGGGCAGGGAACTGCCCTGTCGTGCTTCGGATTGCTTCTTCTTCTCCTGTCGCCACCCTTGATCGCTGCTCAGAGCCAGAATCAAGACACCGAAAAACCGGTCCCCATTCTCACTGGCAGTGCCGGCGCATTCAGTTTCGTTACCGGCGGCCACAATGTGATCGATACCCAGATCAATCCCGTGCTCCTCGTGCCTTTGGGAGACCGTTGGCTGATCGAGGCGCGGGCAGAATTCGAGGGCGAGTTTCAACGTCCTCCTGATGGTGGACACTACGGCGGGCCGGTCGACAAGCACCTTGACTATGCCCAGATCGACTATATCGCCAACCCATACGTAACGATCACGGCGGGCCGCTTCCTTACTCCCTTCGGAATTTTCAACGAACGTCTGTACCCCGTCTGGATTCGCAGCCTGCAGCCTGATCCGCTAATCCTTTCCATCGGGACCGAGTCCAGTGACGGTGCCATGTTCCGCGGTGGCTTTGCGCTCAGCAGCAAAGTCAACATGAACTATGCCGCCTACCTCTCGGCGACAAGCATCGGCATCGAGAGCGTTGACTCCGAGCGCCAGGTTGGCGGGCGCATGGGCTTTTTCTTCCCCGGACCGCGCCTGGAAGTCGGCGGATCCTGGCAGAAGACCTTGCAGGACGAGCGCAAGAACGCTTTCGGGTTCCACATGGGATGGCAGCCGGCGAAAGTTCCTTTGAATCTCCGCTCGGAATTCGCCCGTTCGTATCAGGGTAGCGGATATTGGATCGAGGGTGCCTACCGCCTCAGCCAGGCTCGTTTTTGGCAGAAAGTGATGCGTCGCACCGAACTTGTCGGGCGCATGCAGCAGTTTTATCTTGGCGAGATCGATCCCGACGACGCCTCCGAGTATGACCTGCCCGCCGCCAACGTGCGCGAGGCCGATTTCGGAATCAATTATTTTCTGCACGATGGGCTGAAGGGCATTTTCAGCTATGGCCGGCAATTCAGTTCAGCCGGCAACGCGAACCAATGGAGTTTCGGAATCGCCTACCGGTTCCTGGTCCCCCTGGGTCGTCTGGAGTCGCACCCATGACAGCAAATTCTCGGGCAAAGACTTTGATCGTGGCTCTTCTCTGTGCTCTGACGGTCGCTGCCCTTGCCAAATCACCATCAAGCGCGAAAGAGGCTGGCGCGGCTACGCCTGTTGTCCACATCACCGATGCCGATGCCATGCGTGTCGCAGGGGAACAACGCTATCACGCGAACTGCGGCCGCTGTCACGCCGCCCCGCAAAAGTTTCCGCCGCGCATGATGAGCACCGTCCTGCGCCATATGAGAGTCCGCGCCACCATCACTGACGACGACCGCCGCTTAATCCTGTTTTATATGACCCAGTAACCAGGCAGATTACCTTACTGCGCTTATGACAACGTGCCTGAGAATCCGTCGTATCTTTGTGTGGATCGCGGCTGCGACTGCTCTTCTGGTTGCCGTCCCTCGCGCTAGCGCACAGATGCACGTCATCGAGGTGACTGCTGACAGCGACAGCCGTTACAAGATCGTCGGCCAGCGTACTCCGGCGATTACCGTCAAGGCAGGCGAGAAACTGCTCCTGCGGGTGACGGCGAACAAGGGCAAATCGTGGAATCGCGACGGTTCGATTCATGGCTTCACCCTGCTCCGAGCCAAGGATCGAACTAAGGTTGACGGCTGGGACCTGCTTTTCCGGCCCGGCAAGCAGGAGTTTCAACTCACAGCCCCAGCGGAACTCGGCGAATACGAAGTGGTCTGTACGGTCATCTGCAGTGAAGATCACGAAGGCATGCACATGAAATTTACGGTGCTGCCGTGACGCAATCAGGAGCAAGCGCCTCTATGAACTCAGTCAGACTTCGCACCAATCAACGAACTTTGAGCTTTCGTCACGTCTTTTGCTATGCCGTTACTGTGATGGCGCTGGCGAGTGCGCTTCCAGCACAGACCTCGCACGTTTTTCATGGAGAAGTCTCCGACAGCCAGTGTGCTCTGAATGTCCACTCTCTTACCCGATCTCATCAGGAGATGCTGAAATCGAAGTCGATGGGTGGCACATCGAATACCTGCTCGGTATATTGCATCGAGCATCTGGGCGGCTACCTCGTCCTGTCCGCCGGGAACGACGTCTATCGCCTCGACCGCTCCGACATGGTGCACGGCTTCGAAGGCCGGAGAGTTGTAATCACTGGCGTCCTCGACCCCAAGCTCAAGCAGATTCATGTTCTGAAGATTGACTTGGACGAAAAGCCTTAGGCTTGGTTCGCGCCTCGGTCACTAGATAGACCGCCAGGATCGTCATTTCCGGTTCAATCGGAACCCGATAGCGTGGGCTGGGAAAGACAATGTAGTAGACCGCCGGATAAAGCAGCATCAGCCAGAACAAGAGCCACGCGCCCGCTTTCCTCTGGCGCAGCGCTCGGCCCAATCCCCAAAACATCAATACCGACGACGCCAGAAACAGGGAATTCTTCACGTCGTTGATCCACCATGGCCGCGTGGCTTTTGGCGGACCACCCCAGTAGTAGACGAACCGCTTCGCGCAGAGGTCGGCGAATCGCGCATAGTCGGCCTTAATGTAGTCCAGTGCCTGCCGCTTGCGCATCGCAATGTACGCCAACTCGCCCATCGCCTGGTATTGCCGCAGGGCAAACGCGTCTTGTGCCGGGTGAAGATATTCCATCCACGTCCCGTCAGCGCCATTGCCATTTCCCAGCCGCAACTCCGCGCCGAAATTGTCGCGAATGAAAATGAACTGGCCGAACGTTTGGTAGTTCCGCGCCAGCCACGGACTGATACATGCGAGGAAAACAGCCGACGCCAGCACTCCGCCAGCCAGAGAGCGCTTTCCCTGTTTCGCGCGCCGGTACCACGCCCACAATCCAGCCGCCGGAAGAAACGAAAGCAGAACGGTGCTGTTCAAGGCGGCAATGCCCCACAGCAATCCGAACTGCACCCAGGGCAGCCACCCATCCCTGTCTTCTAGAGTCAGAGCGAGCCACACAAGCATGGCCAGCAAAAGCGCCGACAGACTCGTCTCCCAGACCCACTTCGTACACCAATACATCACGTTGGGCAGCAGAGCCCACGCCCATGCTGACCCGACCGCAACCTTTTTAGAAAAGATCCGCTTGGCGATCAGAAAAATCGGGACACAAGTCAGCGCCGAGAACACGCTGTTGATCGTCAACAGCACAATCGCTGAAGCCCTCGAGTAGATCCCAAAAACCTTAAACACACCTGCAATCAGATAAGGATAAAGCGGAGGCTCCCATGCCGTTGGCCCCGTCCCCGGGCCGAATGGACTGCTAAAGCCGTGCCCCGAGGCCAGCGAAGCCCCAATGCGCCCCATTTCCCATCCAAAGCCGAAGTTGTTGTCCGTGCTCTTGAATTTGTAAGTGTGCCCGAGAACAATCCAGCCGACGCGCAGCAGCAGGGCGATGCCAACGATCCAGACCGTCGAGATGCGGATGTGTGCCCACGTTTCGTGCAGGCTGTGTGCGGGCTTTTCAGCCAGCGCTGGTCTGGGTTTCATGAATGTCTATTTGTAGCTGAGGCGCAGCCCGCGGGCAACCCACCTCCTTCGCTGTGAATTTGCGTTGTAGCCCTGGGGCAGCATTTCTTTCGACGTGCTACCCATTCTCCGCCCAACGCGTCTACATGTTCGAGTCTCACGACAGTGCCGACTATGAATCGACGACAAGCTGTTCGCCTTTTGAGTTCCGCTTCCGCCGCAACCTGGTTCACAGCGGCACAGGTCGCTCTCAACTTCGTTGCCTCTACCAAAGCACGAGCCAAGCCTGCCTCGAAGGATGACCCGCCTCCTCCGCTTGCGTCCGGCGCACCCACGTCGGCCGAACGCACTGCCCTGATCGAGGCGTTCAAGAAACAATCCGAAGGAATGGAAAAGAAGTTCGAGGCGCGCGCTCACAAGAGTGAGTGGACAATGCCTTATCGACTATTCCAGCCCGCCGCCAGCGGAAAACTGCCACTGGTCATGTACCTTCACGGCAGTGGTGGACAAGGCGACGACAACCTCAAGCAGCTCGGCCTCGGCAATATCTTTGGCACGCGCGTCTGGTTGCTTCCCGAGAACCAGAAGAAATTCCCCTGTTATGTCGTAGTCCCGCAGACCGACCGCGGATGGATCCACTACGATTTTTCGCAGCAACCAGCGAAGCAATTGCCCGGCCTCGGGGACGGCTCGCGGCTTGCGCTCCAGATCATCGACAGCTTGTGCCACGAATTCAGCATCGATGAGCACCGCATCTATGTGACCGGTCAATCGATGGGAGGCGCTGGCACATGGAATGTCATCACCCACCGTCCCAACTTTTTCGCCGCCGCCGTGATCTGTTGTGGCAGCCTCTCTTCCGACGATGGCACGGGATCAATCAGCACTCCGCTCTGGGACTTCCATGGCGACTCTGATCAGACCGTGCCTGTGTCCTCCGCGCGTGACCGCATCGCGGCAAGGCGGAAGGCCGGCGGTCATCCTCTTTATACCGAGTACCCGGGCGTCGACCACAACGTATGGGAATGGGCCTACACCGAGCCTGAGCTTCTGAAGTGGATGTTTTCTCAGCATCGAGGAATTTGAATTGAAAACCACCCTGCGACTTCATCTGTCTCGCTCGTTGCTTCTGCCTCTGCTAGTCCTCTTGATGACTGCCGGTCTTGTCTTCGCCGATTCGGCGGCGACTGGCCAACGACAAGTCACGAAGTTGGCCGATGGCGTCTACGCTATCCAACACCAGTCTTCCAATGACGGCAACCCCAGCGGCAATACCACGGTAATCATCGGTGACCGCGAGGTCTTCGTCGTCGACTCTTGTTACTTACCCTCGCTGGCGCGCGAAGACATCGCCCAAATTCGCCAGTGGACCAACAAACCCGTCGGGTTTCTGCTCAACACCCATTTTCATAACGATCACAATAACGGCAACAAGGCGTATCTCGATGCATTTCCGTCGCTGGCCATCATCGCGCAGGAACAGACCAAACGAGATATGGATTTAATCCAGCCTGGAAATATCGAGCGTACCCCCAAGCAGACGGCCGCGACCATCGCCACCCTCAAACAGGGCAAACTTCCAAACGGCCGTGCACTCTCCGAAGATGAGAAAAAACAAGTACAGGAGCTTCTTCCCAGCCTCGAGCAGCAAGAGGCGGAATTCAAAACGATGGTCTACCAGCCTCCCACTCTCGTTTTTAGCGATAAGCTCGATATCGATATTGGAAACCGCGAAGTCGAGGTCAAGCATTTGGGACGTGGCAATACCCCCGGAGACACCGTCGTCTATTTGCCCAAAGAAAAAATTCTGGTCGCTGGCGATCTGCTCGTTCATCCCATTCCCTATACTTACGATGGTTACCCGGCAGAATGGGTGCAGACACTGCAAAACCTGGCACAGCTGGATGCGGACGTCATTATTCCCGGTCACGGACCGGTCTTGCACGACAAGGCCTACCTCTATTTGGTGAGGGATCTGCTCAATAGCGCGGTGGAGCAGTTGCAGGCCCGCATCCGCCAAATCGGCCATCCGGGATTCCATACGGTCGACGATGTGAAGGCCTCGATCGATCTAACGCCCTTCCGGCAGAAGTTCGCCGGCGACGATAAAGATCTTCAGGCAGAGTTTGACGACATGACGACTCATCTGGTGAAAATCGCATTCAACGAAGCGGCGCTTCGCTAAGTGATTCGAGGAGGAAAAGCCATCCGAGTTCCCGCGTATCGATTCGTCCTTTTGCTGATGTTCGCAGCATCGGCCCTCTGCCCGCAGATCAATGCGAGCGGCCAGAGTGCCACGGCGCCGTCAGTATTTTCTCCTGATGCACTCAATGACCTCGAAGTGCTGAACGGACGAGCCGAGGTCATAACCTACCGCGGCCGCCGCGCCGTCCACCTCGTTCCCGCGACCAATCATCAGAGCCCCGAGGATTCCGTGCTGGCGATTCTCACGCACTCCGATTTTCAGGATGGCGTCATCGAAGCCGAGGTGGCCGGCACTCCCCTGAAGACCGCTCCCTCTGATTCGCGAGGTTTCATCGGGATTTCTTTCCGCGTTCAACCGCACGGTGCGAAATTCGAAAATCTTTATATCCGTCCCACCAACGGTCGCGCCGACGACCAACTTCGCCGCAATCATTCCGTCCAGTACACCTCTGAGCCAGACTACCCCTGGCATCGCCTGCGGCAGGAGAGCCCGGGCGTTTATGAATCCTATGTCGACCTCGAAGCAGGCTCCTGGACTCACATGAAGATCGTCGTCTCCGGCGTCACAGCCCGACTATACGTCAACGGCGCCCCTCAGCCCTGCTTGATCGTCAACGACTTAAAGCTCGGACAAACTCGGGGCCAAGTCGCTCTTTGGATACACTCGAGCACCGATGGCTATTTCTCCAACGTGAAGATTCAACCAAATCGCGCAGACGGCAGGCGCGAGCATCCCTAGCCTCCCACGCGGCGCATGCCACGACCTGCAATCCGGTAAAATAGATGTTTCACCGGATGCCTTGCTAAATCCTGACCTCATTCTCAGCGCGACGCTAGCCGTGTGGACTGCCCCCAAGGGCATTGGTCCATACATCCGCCAGCATTTTCTCGACACCACGTTTCGCGGTCTCTATCACGCCAACGCCTTCGATGTGGCCTTGCTGGTCCCGTATTTCATCGTCCTGATTCTCCTCGCGGGCTACGGAATGCACCGCTACGTGCTCGTCTACCTCTATTACAAGCATCGGAAAAATCACACCACGGAACCAGCCGCCTTCTTTGACGATCTGCCCCGCGTAACGGTGCAACTCCCCATCTTTAACGAGCAGTATGTCGTGGAGCGCCTGCTGGAGTCGATCTGCAAACTCCAATATCCCAAAGACAAACTTGACATCCAGGTGCTCGACGACTCCACCGACGAAACCGTCGAAGTGGCGCGTGGTTTGGTCGAGCGCTACGCCGCGCTGGGCAATCCCATCAGCTATCACCACCGGACAAATCGAGAGGGCTACAAGGCAGGGGCGCTCGCGGAAGGCTTGAAGACCGCAAAAGGCGAGTTCGTCGCCATTTTCGACGCCGACTTCACCCCGCCCGAAGATTTTCTGATGCGCGTCATTCATCACTTTACCGACCCCAAGATTGGCATGGTGCAAACGCGTTGGACCCATCTCAACCGTCATTACTCTTTCCTGACAGAGGTGGAAGGCATCCTGCTCGATGGTCATTTTGTGCTTGAGCACTCGGGACGCGCCCGTACCGGACTCTTTTTCAACTTCAATGGCACCGCCGGCATGTGGCGGCGCGCCGCGATCGACGAGGCCGGAGGCTGGCAGCATGACACCCTCACCGAAGACACCGATCTCTCTTATCGTGCGCAACTCAAGGGATGGAAATTCATCTACTTGCAGGATGTGGAATGTCCAGCCGAGTTGCCGGTCGAGATGACCGCGTTCAAGACACAACAGGCTCGCTGGGCCAAGGGGCTCATTCAGACCGGGAAGAAGATCCTTCCGCGAGTTCTGCGCAGTGACGCTCCCCGGCACACTAAGATTGAGGCCTGGTATCACCTCACGGCCAACATCAGTTATCCCCTGATGATCATGCTGTCGGTTCTATTGCTTCCCGCAATGATCATCCGCTTCTACCAGGGCTGGTTTCAGATGCTCTACATCGACTTGCCCCTGTTCATGGCATCTACGTTTTCCATTTCGAGCTTTTACTTGGTTTCTCAGCGCGAACTATTCCCCCGCCGCTGGCCGCGGGCGCTGTTATACCTGCCGTTCCTGATGGCCCTCGGAATCGGGTTGACCATCACGAACACGAAGGCGGTGCTCGAAGCGCTCATTGGAAAAGAAAGCGCTTTTGCCCGAACGCCCAAGTACAGCGTCATCTCGAAACAAGATAAGGTCGGTACTAACAAGTACCGCAAGCGCTTGGGGTGGGTTCCCTGGCTGGAGTTGCTTATCGGTACATACTTCGCCGCTACCGTGTACTACGCCATCGACAACGAAAATTACATAACAGTCCCGTTCCTGCTGTTGTTTGTTGTGGGCTACTGGTACACCGGGTTGATGTCGCTCCTGCAGGGCCGCTTCGGGGGAGCATCCCGGCGCGCTACCACGCACACGAAACCCTTCCCGGTGGGGGTATAGTGAGTGCACGGCCCGCCGCACCGGGCCAATGCTAGTTGTAACTTTTTCGCCTTCGAGAGCTCTTATCCCTGAGATAAACTCCAATCATTTCCATCTCTGCGGGGACTTTGTATGAAGCGAATCGCGACCTCGGCAATCGCCTTGTTGATCTTGGCTACGACCGCGTTTGCGGGGGAGAATCTGAAGTTGAATTCCAAGCTCGATTACACCAGTGACAGCCAGGATGGTCCCCTCATTACCGGCGACAGCATGGACGCCGGCTTTGTCCCAGGCAAGCCCGCCTACGTGATTCTCTATGGCGAAGGATGCTTCAACTCCAAGCGCCAGGCCCGGCGCACGGTTGGACTGTACGAGAAGTACAAAAACCGGCTGCAATTTGTGGTGATTGATCTCGATCACAAACTGTCTCCAGCGCAGGACGACCTCAAGAAGAAATATTTTCGTGGCTACATCCCCCATGTTGTCGTGCTCGACGCGGCAGGGTCTCCTCTCTACAACTCTTCCGGAGAAGTCGATGATGCGGTAATCTCCGGTCTGCTCGACAAAACCTTGCGCTGACTTCTGGCCTTCGGTTGACCGCTCGTTTACAATCCAGTCGCCGAAGATTCTCGTATGCAATCCGCAAGCTTCGAGATGGGAATCTTCCGAAAGGAGGATGCGATGCTCCGTTCGCGCAGGATTCTCCACTCCGCCGTCGTCGCAGTCCTGTCGTTCGTACTCCTCAGTTGCGGTGCCTCTCATGACTCCGACGAATATTTTGTTCTGATCTCGGCAAACTTGCAGGTTCCATATTGGAAAGCCGCTGGCGCGGGTTTCGCCAATGCCTCGACGCAGATGAAGGTGCGCACCGACTTCACCGGACCGCAGACCTACGATCCCAAGGCCGAGCGCGACGCCATTGATCAAGCAGTGCAGAAGAAAGCGACAGGCATCCTCGTAGGCGTCACCGACACGGCGCTCCTGAAAGACAGCATCGATAAGGCTGTGGCGGCGGGAGTGCCGGTCATCACCATCGACTCCGATGCTCCTTCCAGCAAGCGTTTGTTTTTTATCGGGACCAATAATTATCAGGCTGGCTTCACCGGCGGACAGCGGCTCGCTCAGGAACTCAAGGGCAAAGGCAACGTCGTGGTCTTTACCATGCCTGATCAATCAAATCTCCAGGACCGCCTCCGCGGCTACAAAGACGCCCTCGCCAAAACGCCCGAGATCAAGATCACGCGCGTGGTCGACATTC
Source organism: uncultured Acidobacteriaceae bacterium (assembly GCA_963731405.1). Taxonomy (GTDB): domain Bacteria; phylum Acidobacteriota; class Terriglobia; order Terriglobales; family Acidobacteriaceae; genus Sulfotelmatobacter. The sequence goes on from CAVSVS010000020.1 coordinate 129,364, forward strand.
AGGGCGATCCGCGCATTGCCTTTGATACCACAACCCAGATCATCGGCAAGGAGCGCGATAAGGTCGATGGCTTCGTCTGCCTGGAAGCTCAGTCGGGCAAGGAAGTCGCGGGCGTGCTCAATAGCTACAAGGTGTCAGGAAAAGTCGTTATCGCCATGGATACCGATCAGGAAACGATCGACTGGATTCAGAAGGGCGTGATCGCGGCCACCATCGCGCAAAAGCCTTACACCATGGCTTTTGTCGGCATGCAGATGCTCGACAATCTCTACCATCACAAGCCGACATCACTCGATAGAGACTGGGCGAAGGATAGCTTTGCGCCGATTCCCAGTTTCGTCGATACCGGATCAGATCTTATTGACAGGAGCAATGTTGATTCCTTCGTGCAGGCAGGGAAGAATCTGGCAACTGCCCCGAAGTAGCGAAGTCGCTTCAAAACATCAACTCGTACAGGATGGAATCTGAATGCGGAAGTGTCTGCTTTTCTGGATTGCCCTGCTCGCTTTCTCTTGTTTAACATTCGCCTTCGATCGTCAACCCGGCGCCGATTACCACTCCCGCCGTGAAGCTCTCACGAAGAAAGCTGGAGGCGTAGTCGTTCTCTTCGCTCCTCTGCCGGGCGCAGACGCCAAGTACGGTTTTCGCCAGGACGACAACTTCTATTACCTCTCCGGGGTCACAGAGCCTGGCGTCGCCTTGGTCATCGCTCCAGCGACCGAGGCCAAAGAGAATGTTTCGGCCCGCGCCTACACCGAAATTCTTTTTCTCCCTCCTCACAACGTGCGGCTGGAAAAATTTACTGGCCCGAAATTGGGTGCGGAGAATCCCGATGCTCCGAAGATCACCGGCTTCGATCGTGTCGAAGAGATGTCAAAGTTGCCCGAGGAACTCTTCAAAATCCTCGGCAATGGGCGGCCTGTCGTTTATACCGACGTCGCTTCCGATGGCGAGACTTCAGCCAGCGCGGAGCCGCTCACCTTTCTTCGCCGGACGAATGCCTTTCTGATTCTTCAGGACGTCAAGCCCGCCCTCGACTCGCTCCGCACTAGCAAAGACGCGGGCGAAATCGTTCTGCTTAGTAAGGCGGTTGACGCCTCCGTTGTCGCGCACGCCGCTGCCATGAAGGCGGTGAAGCCGAACGTCCCTGAATTTGAGATTTCTGCTCTCCTGCAATACGAGTGGGGCAAGCGTGGTTGCGAGAGCCCGGCGTACTCGCCCATTGTAGGTTCCGGCCACAACTCCACGGTCCTGCACTACATGGAAAATACCAACACCATGAAGGCCGGCGATGTCGTGGTGATTGACGCCGCCGGAGAATATTCCATGTACGCCGCTGACATCACACGCACGCTCCCGGTGAACGGTCATTTCACGGCGCGGCAGCGGGAAATTTATGACATCGTGCTGGGTGCGCAGGAGGCCGCAGCAGCGGCATTCGTGTCGGGGAAGTCATTGCTTGCCGGAGATTCGGAAGTTTCTTTAAACAAGGTCGCCCGTGACTACATCAAGGCCCATGGTAAAGATCTGCACGGCCAACCGCTGGACCAATATTTCATTCACGGCCTTGGACACTACATCGGACTCAACGTGCACGATGTAGGCGACTACAAAGTCCCCCTCGGCCCGGGAGCGACATTCACCATCGAGCCGGGAATATATATCCCGGAAGAAAACATCGGGATCCGCATCGAGGACGATTACTACGTCGATGCGGATGGGAAGCTGATCAAGTTGAGCGCAGCACTACCCTCTAGGTCGGCCGATGTGGAGAAAGCAATGGCAGGAAAGTAAGGATTCTCCAGGCTTCCTTAGGGGGCGAGGTGCGAACTACGAAATGTATTCCTTGATGTATTCGTCTTTGGTGTGCGTGAGTTCGCGGACGTCACCGTCGAAAATCACCCTGCCATCTCTCAAAATCAGAAAGCTCATCGGCACATCGCAATACTGACCGCGCGGCAGGACTTTCACCTGATTGGTTTGTGGGTCGAATTCGTGCGTCGCCAGAGTGAAAGCGTCTTGCAAGCGATGCGTCACCAGCAGGGAACTGGTGCGGGACACATCGCGCTGCTTCATAATCAGCTCGATGATCGTATTCGATGTGATGGGATCAAGCCCGCCGGTTGGCGAATCATAGAGCAGCAGTTCGGGCTTGGTGATGATGGCTCGGGCGATCGCCACCCGGCGGCGCATTCCACCGGAAAGTTCCGAGGGAAATAGATCCAGGGTGTGTTCCAACTCCACAAATCGCAGCGATTCCCGCACCCGCACATCGATTTCGTCGTCGTAGATGCCGTGTTCCTCCATCAGTCGGTAGGCCACATTCTCCCGTACCGTCAGCGAATCAAACAACGCGCTCTCCTGGAAAACCATGCCAAGTCGCCCTCGCATGGGAAAAAGATCCTGCTCTCGCATTTGTGTGACTTCGTTACCCAGCACGGTGATTCGTCCAGAGTCCGGAAGCAGCAATCCCAGCGCGAGTTTCAGAATCGTGCTCTTGCCCGATCCTGCAACCCCAAAGAGCGCCTTGGTTTCACCCACAGACAGTCGGAACGACACTCCACGCAGAACGTGGTTGTCTTCAAACGACAGGTGTACATCTTCGAATACGATCGCCGGCCCAGACGTCTGCTGGCTGACGTCGGTCGCTTGGTCGATCGGTAGCGTGGGCGCAGACATGAATTACCTGTACGACAAAATCGAAATCAAAAGCTTCGTCACGAAGAAGTCGGTTACCAGGATGAGCACCGACGCGGCCACCACCGCCTGCGTCGTTGCCCGGCCCACGCCTTGCGTGCCGCCGCGCGCCGTCATGCCGTAGTAACAGCCGATGGTCGAGATAATGAAACCGAACATCACCGGCTTCAGCAATCCCATGAACACATCCTGCAACACCAGTACCTGCCACGCATTGCTCCAGTACTGGCGCGCATCGAGGCTGAGAAACAGCTTCGCGACCATCAATCCCCCAGCGAGGCCGACCAGATCAGAAATGATGCTGAGGAAGAACAACATGAACACGGTGGCGGTCACACGCGGCGTCACCAACTTCTTCATCGGATCGGTGCCCAGCGCGCGCATCGCATCGATCTGCTCAGTCACCACCATCGATCCCAGTTCGCTGGCCATGCCCGAGGAATTTCTTCCGGCAACCATCAGCCCCGTAAGTACCGGACCTAATTCGCGAACCATCGACGTCGAAACCAGTTGGCCGATGAGTGTGATGGAACCGAAACGCTGTAATGTATTGGCAGTTTGCAGTGCCAGCACGCCGCCCGTGAAAAACCCAGTCAGCACCACGATGGGCAGCGACCCGACCCCGATCAGGTCTGCCTGCTGCACCATATCTGCAAAATAGAGAGGCTTGCGAAACAGGTTGCCCACGGACTGCGCGGCCAGCAAGGTGTATTCCTGAACCGCAAGAATCTTCTGCTTGGCAAATTCCGTGGGCGAAATTAGTTCCATGCGATTCGGAGTGCCAGCGCCCCATAGACGTGCACTGGCTTGACCGAACTATAACAGAGAAAGCTGTCGAGAATCAGACCCCGGACCGGACTTCATCCTTCAGGAATGGGAGCGGCGGCAGATTTTGTGGCTGGTGGGCTGAGGTCCCACATCCAAGGTCGGCTTTCTACCCGCGACCCTTCCTCTTAATCTCAATATTCAGCCGCCGGATTTTCTGGTTCAGCGTCGAAAGCGGAACGTGGAATCGCTCCGCGGCTTCGGTTTGGTTCCAGTTGCAGCGTTCCAGCATGTCAGTGATGATCCGCCGCTCCACGTCTTCAAGAATCTCGAACAGTGAAGCATCGGAGGGCGCTTCGTGGAGTGTCATCGAAGAGCCTCGCCCCATCATGGACTCGGGCAACAAATCCATGCTGATCTCGGGCCCGGAGGACAGCACGACGGCGCGTTCAATCACGTTCTCCAATTCGCGCACATTGCCCGGCCACGAATAGGCCATCAACGGACGCAGTGCTTCCGGGGTGATGCGCGGCGCGGGCCGTCCATTTTCTTCCGCATACTTCTTCAGAAAGAATTCCACCAACAGCGGAATATCTTCCTTGCGCTGGCGCAATGGCGGCAGTTCCACCGTAATCACGTTCAACCGGTAGAAAAGATCCTCGCGAAAACGTCCCTCTCGCACCATCTGCCGCAGATCGATGTTCGTCGCGGCGATGATTCGAACATCCACCTGCACTTCCTGAATTCCACCCAAGTGCATGAACCGCCGGTCCTGCAACACGCGCAAGATCTTGGCTTGCGTTTCCAGCCCCATCGTCGCGATTTCGTCGAGAAATAGCGTCCCCTTGTCCGCGACCTCAAACAAGCCCTTCTTCGAAGCGATGGCGCTGGTGAACGCTCCCTTCACGTGCCCGAAGAGTGTCGATTCCAGCAAGTCCGTCGGCATCGACCCCGTGTTCACCGGAACGAATGGCTTGTCGCGACGCGGAGAGTTGAGGTGAACGGCCTTCGCAATCACTTCTTTGCCGGTACCACTTTCGCCCTGTAACAAAACAGTCGAGCGGCTGTTCGCGACCTGCGCGACCAGGTCAAAAATCTTCAGCATGGGCTCGCTTTTGCCCACGATGTTTTGGAAGTTGTACCGCTGCTTGAGCGCGCGCTTGAGTTGGACGTTCTCTTCTTCGGCCCGGCGCCATCCCACTGCCGCCCGTACGTCCGCGAGAAGCTTTTCGTTGTCCCACGGCTTCTGCACGAAGTTCGCTGCGCCTGACTGCATGGCGCGCACCGCGTTCTCCACGGTGCCGTAAGCCGTAATCATGATCACCGGCAGGCGCGAGTCATGAGAACGAATCTCCGACAGAATCTCCATGCCGTTGCGCCCCGGCAGAGTCAGATCGAGCAATACCAGATCGTACGGCCGCTCGGCCATGCGCGATATGCCATCTTCGCCGCTGTCCGCCGTCTCGACTTCGAACCCTTCCATTTCGAGCAGAGTCTGCAAAGATTCACGGATCTCGGCCTCGTCATCAATGATGAGCACCGAACCGGCGGGCGACGGATTCGCGTTTAGCGTCCCACGCGTAATGACTGCTGCTTCAGACATGCACTGCCTTCCTGCTCAGGGGGAAATCCAGGCCAAACGTGGTCCCGGATCCCGGATTGCTTTCTACTCGAATCTTGCCGGCATGTTCTTGAATAATGCCGTAAGTCACGGAGAGCCCCAACCCGGTTCCCCGGTTCTGGCCCTCTTTCGGTGCGGTTTTGGTGGTAAAGAACGGATCGTAAATCCGCTGAATATGTTCCGGCGCAATGCCTGATCCGGAATCGGAAACCTTCACGCTGACCATGTCGCCGTTGCTGGTAGCGACGGTCAGTTTCCCGCCGCCCGGCATGGCATCTTTGGCATTCAAGAATAGATTCAGGAATACCTGCTGCAGTCTTCCCGGATTTCCCTGGATCGCCGAAATTCCCGGCGTCAGCTCCGCCTGCACTTGCACTTTCGCTGTCTTGAACTGGTGCTCCAGTAGCGCCAGCGTGTCGGTGATGACTTTGTTGATGTCGACGTCCGCGAACTCCGTCCCGCTGGTGCGCGAGAAGTTCAGCAGATTGTTGACGATCTCCGATGCCCGGAACGTCTGCCGCGTGATCTTCTCCAGCAATCCCGACTTCTGCGGATCGCCCTGCAGTTGCTTGGCCAGCATCTGCGTGTACGATGAGATCACGGCAAGCGGAGTATTCACCTCGTGGGCCACACCCGCCGCTAGCAGCCCGATCGAGGAAAGCTTGTCGGCCTGCGAGAGTTGGCCTTCAAGTTCGACGCGTTCGGTGATGTCGTCCATAATCACGAGGCGCCCGATCACCTGGAATTTGCGTGTCACTAAAGGCGCGATGGCCACGTTAACCGTGCGCGTCTCGCCCGCCGGAGTCTGCAAGCGGAATTTGTATAGGTTGTTGATGCCCGCATTCTGCCGGACTCGATAGAACTCTTCCACAAACTCCGCCGGGAAAATGCTGCGCACCGGTTGCGTGAGAGTCTGCCACCGGGGAAGCGCGTACATTACTTCCATCTGTGAATTCCAACTCTCGATCCGATCTTCCATGTCGAGCGCCATGACGCCCACGTTGATCGACTCGACGATGTTTTCGTTGAAATCCTTCAGTCGCTCGTACTCGGCGACCTTCTGTTGCAGCGATGCGTACAGCCGCCCGTTCTGAATGGCGATGCCGAGATACCCGCCCAGCGTCTCTAGCAACTCGATGTCTTCACTGGATAGATAGTCGCCCTTCGTGGTCTTCCCCAACCCCAGCACGGCAACTGTCTTCTGCTGTGCGCGGCAGGGAACGTAGTAGTTCAGGTCGAGACGGGCAATCGCATCCTGTGATCCCGTCGTCTCTCGCGGAACCTGGTGTGTATTTTCGAAGAACATGTGGCCCGCAGGCTCAGGCCTGGGCGCGCTCAGAAATGTCAGATCAAGCTTCCCCGTGGGATTCATGCCCATGGATTTGGCAATGACGAAATCCCCGGACTCCTCGCTCGCGCGCAGGAAAATTGCTATGCGGTCGACAGCCAGTGTGCGCGACAGCCGGTCCAATACCGACGACAACAACGCATTCAAATCTGTTTCAGAGCCTAACTCGCGTCCGAACTCAATCAGCGTGCGCCGGTAGTCATACACCGTGCGATAGAAGAACTGATCGACGCGATCCTGAATCCATTTCCGTACCGGATCAAACAACAGCGCCGTCACCACTACCGCCAGGATCAGTCCCATCGGCCCCGTCCCGGGTTGCCGCATGTGAACTAGCGTGGCGACTCCCGCCACCAATCCAAAGTACATTCCCACTACGGCTGCAGCGGCGAGGGTATAGACCACACCGCGTTTAAAGATCAGATCTACGTCCATCAGTCGATAGCGGAAGATCGCATAGCCAAAGGTAAGCGGCAGCAATCCCAGCGAAAGCACCGACAACTTCATGGTCGTGTTTGGCAGGGAACCCATCAGGTACGGCAGCACGTAAAACAGCGTGTAGGGCACAATTGCCAGAACGGTGCCGCGCGTTACCCACTTCAATTGCTGGCGCAAAATCGTCGTGCTGGCCAGTCGGTAGCTGTACCACAGAACCCCTGCTGCCACTACGAACAGCACGGCTCCATAAGTCATTTCCTGCCGATCCATGTCCCAGCGCAGGTAGCCAGTCGCCTGCGCTAAGCGCAGCGCGATGATGTGGCGCCCCAACAGCAACGCTCCCGGCAGGTATGCCAAAGCCAGCAACCACGAATGCTTTCGAACGAATCGTCTTTTCTCAGGGAATGTCAGAACGAAATGCAGGAACAGCGCCGGTTGCAACACCCACGCGACAATGTTGCTCCAGTAGATCGTCCAGTCGAAGTCGTTCAGCTTCCCGGTGTACTTGAACGAATAGGCGACAAACGAGATCAAACAAAAAATGTAGAAATGCGTGGAACCTGGCGCCGTCCAGCGCCGCAACAAAACATAAATACCGATGCCCAGATAGATGAGGGCAATCAATCGTAAGGAATTGTTAAGAGATCGGTCCGCCGGAGCCAGAATGACATTCGAGTCGAGAGTCACCGAATCGCGGATCAGCGAATAAGTAGCCTTCGACCAGACGCCGGTGTTGTAAAGCTGCCGCTCCAGTCCCGGGGTGCTCTTGATTTCCTGGCCGTTGACAGTGACCAATTGGTCGCCGGACTTCACACCGGCCTTTGCACCCGGACCGTTCGGGTCAACCCGCTCGGCAATCAGGCGGCCGCTGTGCTCCACCCACCACACGCCATCGTCCGGCGCGGTCGACTCCCGCTCCTTCTGGAAGTTGAAACCGGCAAACACGACGGCAGCCACCGTCAACAAGAACAGGACGACTGCGACAAAACGAGCTTGGCTTTCCCGATTCATGGGCTTCGGTGCTGGCCCCGAACCCGCAGGGGGCTGAGGAGTCGTGGAAGACCTCCACTCTTCATCAATGAGCAACTTCGCTGCCACGTCCGGCCCCTTTTCCCAGCGGCTAAGTCCTGTAAACCAAGCAACTTCTGAAATTATAGATGCATTTTCGAACACCTACTACGGTTTTTGGGACGTTTATGTGAAATTCAGTAAGCTGTTCTCCTTGTGTTTCTTACGCTTAGAAGCCGGTTCTTCGTTTGAAGGATTTCTCCCTTCCAGGAAAATATGCCGATCAAGAGGCGCTATGAGATCTCGGAGTTTGCCTTCCAGTTACACCCCACCCTCCCGTTGACGACCTAACTCCGCGTCCGTAAGATGGGGCGACCCAAACACCGGAATCCTTTCCACTTGATCGGCCAAACCATCTCGCATTACCGCATCGTCGAAAAACTCGGCGGTGGCGGCATGGGTATCGTGTACAAGGCCGAGGACGTTAAACTCGGCCGCTTCGTCGCCCTCAAGTTCCTACCCGACGATGTCGCCAAAGATCCCCAGGCTCTGAGCCGCTTCCAGCGCGAAGCCAAATCGGCCTCCGCTCTCAACCATCCCAACATCTGCACCATTTACGAGATCGACGATCAGCATGGCCAGACCTTCATCGCTATGGAATGTCTCGACGGCATGACGCTGAAGCATCGCATTGCCGGACGTCCCATGGAAATGGAAACTGTCCTCACCCTCGCCATCGAAATCGCCGACGCCCTCGACGCCGCCCACGAAGGCGGAATCGTGCATCGCGACATCAAGCCCGCGAATCTCTTCGTCACCAAGCGAGGTCACGCCAAAGTCTTGGATTTTGGACTAGCTAAAGTATCGATTGCCGGCACTCGGGTCTCCGACGGTGCTACTGCCACCATGCCCGAGAATCTGGTGAATGAAGAACACCTCACGAGCCCCGGCGCCATGTTGGGAACCGTTGCCTACATGTCTCCGGAACAAGTGCGGGGCAGGGAATTGGACGCACGCACCGACCTCTTCTCATTCGGAGCCGTGCTCTATGAAATGGTCACTGGCGCCGTGCCCTTTCGCGGCGAAAGTTCCGGCGACATCATTGACGCGATCCTGCACAAATCCCCGACGGCTGCCGTGCGCCTCAACCCCGAAGTTCCCGCGGAATTCGAACGCATCATCCAGAAAGCTCTCGAGAAGGATCGCGATCTGCGCTATCAGCACGCCTCCGAGTTGCGCGCCGACTTGAAGCGCCTCAAGCGTGAAACCGAATCGGGAAGAGTCATGGTAGAGAGCTCCTCGTCGGTGGCGCCTGGTCCGCCAAGCTCCGCCAACTCGGCGTCCTCGGCTTCGTCGTCATCCGTGTTGATCGCCGAAGCACGCCGCCACAAAGGCGTTTTGATGGTAACCGCGTTCGCCATTGTAGCGCTCGCCTTCGCAGGTGCGTTCGGCGTCTACAAACTCCTCAGCAAGAGTTCTCCCACCATCAATACTCGGAATCTGAGTATCCGCCCGCTCACCGAACACGGACAAGTCATCGATTTCGCCAGCATTTCCGCCGACGGCCGCCTATTAGCTTACGGCAGGCGCGAAGGCGAGCGCAGTCTGCGCGTCAAACAAGTAGCCACCGGCAGTGAAGTCACCGTCGTTCCCCCACAGACCGGTTTCTTCGGGGCGGGTGCCACATTCACCCCCGATGGCAACTATCTCTACTACGACCACGCCGATCCAGCCAATCCCAACAACGTTAATCTCTACAGCGTGCCCGCTCTGGGCGGGGAGTCTCGCCCGGTTTTAAGTGATGTCGCCAGCGCGGTCTCCTTCTCGCCGGATGGCAAGCGCATGGTCTACCGCCGTACCATCCAGGACAAGAACGAAGACCAACTCCTGATTGCGAATGTCGACGGCACCGCGGAGCAAGTCATCTTTCGTCGGCAAACTGGACCTACCGGGCTGTGCACCGATCCCTCTTGGTCCCCTACATCCGACCTCATCGCGGTCGGTGTCTTTGGCGTCAACAAAAGCACAATCACCTCCATCCATGTGCTCAAGCCCGACGGGCAAGTGGTAAACGAGTTTCCTCTTCTCACGATAATTCGGTCCGTCGCGTGGTTGCCCGACTCTTCCGGATTGTTCTTCGCCGCGGCGGAAAAATCCGGCGGCCTGCGCTCCCAAATCTGGTTTCAACCTTATCCTGCCGGCGAGCCCTTCAAAATCACCAACGACTTGAGTGACTACGTCTCTCTGAGCGTTACCGCGGACGGCAAGTCGTTCGTCACCACCCAGTCGCACGCGCAGGCGACCATCTTCGTCGCCGACGTTCCCGCTGCTCTCAATGACAAGATCAATTGGCAGTTGAAGCCCATCTCCACCGAACAAGCGACTGGATACGAAATGTCCTGGACTGCGGGCGGCAAACTCCTCCAGCGCGATTCATCTTTCCGCGCCTACATCAGCGGGCCCGACGGCAGCAATCGAACGCGCTTGCTCGAACACGACGACTTGGTTTTCGCTCCCAACGCCTGCGGCCCCGGAGACCTCGTCGTAATCTCCCGTGTCCTTGAAAATAACTCTCCGAACCTCTGGCGCTTGAACACAGCCACCGGCGAGTTGAAGCAACTCACGTCTGGGAAAGACGAAGAGAAGGGATACTGCACGCCCGACGGCAAATGGGTCGTTTTCAACGGGACGCTGCCCAACGATCCCTTGCCGCACATCCTAAAAATTCCAATTGACGGTGGCACGCCCGTGGACTTGGCTCGCGGAACCCAGTTCAGCCCACCCATCTCACCCGACGGCAAATGGATCGCATACGGAAAAACCGAAGGTCAGGGCGCGAATGCGAAGTCGAAGATTGTGCTCCAGAGTTTACAAGACGGATCGATCGTGAAAGAGATTCAGCTGTCGCCAACATTTACCTGGACTCAACTCGCTTGGGCGCCCGGTGGCCGCGCCCTCACCTTTGTCCACAACACCACCGGTAGCGTCCAGAACGTCTACCTCCAGCCCTTGGACGGTGGCCCGCCCGTACAACTGACCCACTTCGACTCTGAGCCCGCTTCGCTCCCATCCTATGCCTGGTCCCCGGACGGAAAGAAACTCGCAATTACCCGCGCTCGCTATAACAACACCGACGTTGTCCTTTTCAGCGGCTTCAAATAGTCCGCTCTATCCCGCCTTGCGTTCATCTTTCTTCGGTACATCCAGCTTCGGCACATCGAGAATCGGTTCGTCATCCCACTCGAAAGAAAGTGCTCGCGCTGTCGTCTCGATCGGCTCCAACTCCGGAATATCTTCCGCCACCGATGCCCCGAGCTCAGAAAACTTGCGCGCCGAAACCAGCACCCGGTTCTCCAGCGATCCCACCGCCTGGTTGTAGGCTTCGACCGCCCGGTCCAGATTCGTGCCGACTCCAGTGATGTGTCCCGCAAGCTTCCGTAGCCGGTCGTGTAGTTCCTTGCCCAGCGCGCTGATCTCCTGTGCATTGCGCGCCAACTTTTCCTGATTCCATCCGTAATTGATCGCTTTCAGCAGGGCGATCAAAGTGGTTGGGGATGCCGGAATCACCCGGTTCAACACGCCATGTTCGATGAGCCCGGTGTCCTGCTCCAGCGCCGCGCTGAAAAAAGTCTCGCCCGGCAGGAACATCACCACGAATTCCGGTGTCGACTCGAATTGCTCCCAGTATTTCTTCCCGCTGAGAGTATTAATGTGGTCGCGCACCTGGCGCGCGTGACTGGCCAGGCAAGTGCGCCGCGTTTCTTCGTCATTGGTTTCGAAAGCATCCAGAAAAGCTTGCAGTGGAGTTTTTGCATCCACCACAACGTGTTTACCGCCGGGTAACTTTACAACCAAGTCCGGACGCAACCGCCCACTCTCGCCCGTGATAGTTTCCTGTTCAGCGAAATCGCAATACGACAGCATTCCTGCAATCTCTACCACCCGACGCAGTTGAATTTCTCCCCACCGCCCCCGCACATTGGGAGTGCGCAATGCTCGCACCAGGTTCCCCGTCTCCGACTGCAGTTCCTTCTGCGTGCTGATCAGCGATTGCACCTGTGCCTTCAGATCGCCATAAGCCTCGCCCCGCGCGATCTCCATCTGCTGAATCTGCGCATCCACCTTGCTCAGCGACTCCCGCACCGGAGTTACAAGATCGGCAACCGCTTTCTGCCGTGCATCCAGATCTCCGCGAGCCTCGCTCTGAAACCGTTTCAGGCGCTCCTCGGCGATCTGCAAGAAGGAAGAATTGTTACTCTTCAACGCGTCAGCGGCGAGCGCCTTGAAGGCATTCTGCAGGTCGGCGGCAGCGCGATCCCCCGCTTTCGTCAGCAATTCGATCTTCTCGTTGCTGGTCTTTCGTTCCGATTCCAGCGCCGATTCAAGCCTGGCCCGCCCCTCCACAAGTTGCCGCTGATCCTGCAAAAGCCGCGCCAGTTCTGCCTTTTCGCCCGCTAATTCCTTTTCTGTCAATGACAAACGAGCCTGCAGCGTGGCCGCGCGCGAACGCAGCGCCAGCCATGCAAGCAGGCAACCAAACAACAGGCCAATGCCCCCACTGATCCCTAGTTCCATAGACACAGGTAACTACTCGACCTCAATTCCAACCCCTAGCCTAGCACCAGCAACAAAGTTTGCGCCGAAACGACTCAAGCCGGCAACGGGGCTTGAGCGTAAAACGATCCCTCCCAGGATCTGGTTGCGTGGGCAAACTGGATGCACAGAGGCCTCAGATTAGTGTTGGCGTTCGTGCTCGGTACGGGCGCCGCGACCGTACACCCCACGACCCGGTTGATGGCTTCCGCCGACGAAGGCTCCCGATCCGCTCCTCAAGCACAACATCCGACGCTGAAAACGGCTGCTGCAAAGGCTCCCGACATTCCCTTTGACAACGACGAACTTCAGACCGAAGCCCAGCTTCTCGCGCTGGCCAACCAGTCGCGCCGCCAAGCCGGAGCGCCTCCTCTAACCCTCGACGCCGGACTCTCCCTTGCGGCCCGCACCCACGCTCTTGCCATGTTTGAAGCCCGCCAGCTTTCGCATCAATTTCCCGGAGAGCCCTCTCTCCCTTCGCGTCTGGCCGCTACGACCGATCTCCAACTCGACCAGGAAGGCGAGAACGTCGCCCTCGACTACGACGCGCAGCACGGACACGAACATCTCATGCTGTCACCACCGCATCGCGCGAACTTGCTGAACTCGGCCTACAACGTTATCGGGTTGGGCGTGGTTCGTAGCGGAGACCGCCTCTATATCGTTCAGGATTTCGGCCACTCCCTTCCCAACTATTCTCCCATCGAAGTGAAAGATCGCATCGCGGCCGCAGTGAACGAGAAGCGTCATCGCAGCGGACGCCCCGAATTGCAGCGTCGCGACCTGCTCGCCGCCGATGACGCCGCCTGCTCCATGGCCCAATCCGACAAACTCGGAACCGCTCCCGTCCGCAAACTGGCCGAACGCTTCACCGTACTTACTTACACCAGCCTCCGTCCCGAAGCCCTCCCCAACAATGCTACCCACGCCCTCTCCAGCCACAACCTGCACACCTTCTCCATCGGCACCTGCTACGCCCGCACCGACACCTATCCCACCGGAGTCTATTGGATTGTTTTGACGCTGGACTAAAATGGATTTTGGGTAGCGAGTATCTCGCTCTTGGGTGGCGCAGCGCTTTTAGCGGTGCGATCAATATACCTTCTGAATGTGGCTTCAGCCACCGAGGTCACTTCGTCGGCACCCCATAGTGCGACGCCACCAGCCGCCACTTTCCCCCAGTCTTCATCCACACATCGGTGAACCGGTCGCGGTAGTCGTAAGCTTTCCCCTTGTTATCCCCCCGCTCGTGATACGCACCCGTCAATATCGCGGTGTCGCCATGCATCCGAATCTTCACATCCGACATCTCCGCGACATCTACACGCACCGATGGCGTCGCGCTGTAGCTGATATAGCCCGTCTTCCCGTAAGTGCTTCCATCCTCAAACGTAATCACAAACTCGTCGTCCAACAGCGAAGCCAATAGATCGATCTGCCGCTCCTTATACGACTCCATCAATCTCACTTCCAGCGTCCGCACCTTGGCGGACTCCGATTCCTCCTGTGCCGCCACGCGGATCAATGGAACCATCCCCAATATCAACGCCAAGAGCACTATTTTCCGCATATCCAATATCTTCCATACTCCGCCTGTCCTCACAAGTTCCTCCGCGAACACCCATTCCGTGGCCCATGTGCTAATCTTGCCCTGCCCTCCGTCTGCGATTCCACTCATGGGATCCTCTGCACAATTCCGCCTGCCTCAGCCCCAGCCGAACACCATTCGTTTCGGCACTGCTGGCTGGTCCTACAAAGACTGGGAAGGTGTCTTCTATCCATCCGGTATGCAGCACCGCAAGCTGCATCCTCTTGAATATCTCGCCCGCTTCTTCGATACCACCGAGATCAACACGTCTTTCTACGGACCGATCAAGCCCCAGCTCGCCAAGCTCTGGTGCCGCAGGGTCGCGGCCGTGAACCCCAATTTTCTTTTCACGGCCAAGTTGTATCGCGCCTTCACCCACTCCCCCGTAGCGGTGGTAGGTCCTACCTCCGCGGCGACCATCCGTCCCACTGACGACGACGAAGCTCGCACCCGTGAAGGTCTCGACGTTCTCGCCAATGACGGACGCCTCGGCGCCCTCCTCATTCAATTCCCCTTGTCGTTCAAAAACACTTCGCTCAATCGCGAATATCTCGATCGGCTCCTGCGCCAGTTCATCGAATATCCGCGCGTCGTCGAAGTGCGCGACTCCAGTTGGGACAACGCCGAAACCCTCGCCTCGTTCGCCCACCAGAATGTCGCCTTCTGCAACATCGATCAGCCCGTCCTCGGCCGTTCGCTTGCCCCCACCGAACACGTCACCGCGCCGATCGCCTACGTTCGGCTCCACGGGCGCAACTACGATCAATGGTTCGACTCCGACAATCGCGACGACCGCTACAACTATCTTTACGGTGAGAAAGAACTTGTTGGTTGGAAAGAGCGCATCGAAAACGTAGCTGCCAGGGCGCAGACGACCTACGTAATCACCAACAATCACTTCGAGAGCAAGGCCGGAGTCAACGCCCTTGAGTTGAAGGCAATGGTAACGGGCAAGCGAGTCGTGGCCCCGCCAACCCTCGTCCAGAAATATCCCGAACTCCGCCGGTTCGCCGATCCCGCCGAAGATTCCGGCGACACCCCGGGCCCCCAGCTTCCGTTGTTAGCGTAGCTTGTTCGCATCACCTCGCCGCCTCCGCCGCTGATACAAAACAAAACGCCCCAGACTCCGAGTGTCGTGGGACGTTAGTTGAACAGCTTCTCCCCCGAGCGCTGCTCAGGAGTCAGCCTACCTTGTCAACCAGAACAGAAACCTGTCAATTGTGATAGGCGCGCTCTCTTTTCTTCATTTGTGAGTCCGGAGGAAACAAAACAACATCAGTGATTTCCTAAGACTCGCCGCCGAGCCCCATCCGCGCCCCAGACTCTTTCCACAACTTTTCCCAATTCCACATCCCGTACCCCAACTTCTTCGGCAGCGGAAATCCCATCTGATGCGCCAGCATGCACACCTGCCCGCGATGGTGCGCCTCGTGACAAAGCATGTAGCACAGCATTTCCGGACCAACCGGCCACGCCTTCGCCCAGCCGTCTCTGAGAAACTTTTCGATACGTCCTTCATCGCCCAGCGCCTCCGCAAGCATCTCCCCGCAGCGCGCGCCACTCTCTGCCAGTCCTGCCCGCGCCTGCTGCGCCGTGCAGTTTGCACGGTTCAGCTGTCGCGGAACCCTCAAATGCGGAGCCGTCAGCCTCACCCACTTACAGCGCACATTGTGCATATGCGTGAAGATCGCCGCAATGTCGCGCGCTTTCCCCGGCGGTTTCGCTCTCCAGGCGTCAGGGTCAAGTTGTTCGATCAGAATCTGATTGATTCGTTCATTGGCGGCAAAAATCTGGACCGCCGCTCGCCCGAGTTGATTGCGAACCTTTAGTGGACGCGTCTTCACGGCTTCGGTCCTCGCCCTGGATAATATCGGGCGTCATCATGATCCCTTATTGCTCAAAATCTCTTCGCCACAACGGAAGCCCTGCACTCCCACCCGCCAACATCCCGAGCGTAGCCTTCTTAGGCACGCTGGAATCTGTCCCTGCCCCTCCCACAGTAGAGTCTCTGTTCGCGTGACTGGGTCCGTTGCCCATCGTGTTCTCCGCCGACTCTGTCCCGCAACTGCCCGCCGCGATCGCGGTGTTGGCCGCGGTCTCATATCCATAGCCGAGAATATGGATGTGAGCCTTTGTCTGGTAGTACTGGCGACGGACAAACGTTACTTGCAGGCGTGCCCACCCATAGTGGATCTTCCCGGCCAGCAGAAATTCAAAGCCGATGTAGTTCACGTCCCGCAGGTTGAGATTTCCCCGATGCTTCTTCAAAGTGCCGTGGGCGCGAAAGTCGAACGTCCCGTTGCCATAGGTAAACATCATTCCGTAGGACTGGCCTTTTCCGAACTTCCCG
This sequence comes from uncultured Acidobacteriaceae bacterium, assembly GCA_963731405.1. Classification (GTDB taxonomy): domain Bacteria; phylum Acidobacteriota; class Terriglobia; order Terriglobales; family Acidobacteriaceae; genus Sulfotelmatobacter. The sequence goes on from CAVSVS010000020.1 coordinate 145,772, forward strand.
TCTGGCCCGATCAAGGCTCCAGCAGCCGCGTCCGCGACCATGCCAGTGCCGTCAACGAGTACGTTCGCTCCCGCCGAGTTCGGAGTGAAGAAGCCGCGATTCCACCAGAAGTAGTAGTAGCCGCTCGATGGAAACGAGCTGAACGTGGTTTGCGCGATGTTGAACGCTCCCGCGATCTGCTTTCCAGGATTCAGAGTGAAGGTTGTGGTGTCTGAAAGCTGTATCGAAATGTTCTTGCAGACCGGTTCGCCCTCCGCTGGACCCGCGCATGCCAGCGTTGCCACCCCTGCCGCTGCCGCCGCCATCGCATAGCTGGCCAGCCGCCGGCTCAGACTTTCCGGGAGCGCAGCTGGACTCTTGCTTCGTGGAAGGGAACGCTCGCACTTCACTTCGGAGTTCAGCATCATGTCCTCCAACGTGACCTTTTGTAGTTAACTTTCCGCCGGCGCGGAGCCCTTCGAGCGGATCAGCCGTGAACACTAAGGGTGACCAAATACGTACGCTGTATGAAAACCAAACCCAGCCGCACCCACCACCAGCAGATTCCCGGCCATAGAAACGGCGGTACCGAACTCGGCTTCATAGCGCGCGTCCGAACCGGTCAGCATGATGTTGCTCGACATATCTCGCCACCCGCCGCTCGGTTCCGTGAATACGTAGGCTGCGCCCGTGTCCCAGAATGATCGTCTGTTCCGATTCGGCGATCCCACGACCGCTGTCTTGCCGCTCACCAAAACCGAGTTCCCAAATGACGAATAGATGCGGGGGTCGGCGGCGCTCAGTTTGGCGGTTTCCGTCATATCACTCCAGCCGCCTTTGGGCTTGACGAACATGTAGGCGCCGACCGGGTCATAGCGGCCCCGCGAGCCGACCAGAATATTGTCATTGGAAGTTGAGATGGAATATCCGACGTAGGCCCCATTCGGCGCGTCAGTAGCTCGCAGTTCCGCAGTCTGTGTCATGTTGGTCCAACCGGCAGGTGGCTTAACAAAAACATACGCTTTACCGGGAGCGTTATACTGCGTCGCTCCCACAGCAATTGTCTTGCCGTTGATGGAAACTGCCGCGCCAAAGGAATCGGTCGGCTGGCCGTCGGAAGCGCTCAAGGTTGCGGTCGGAGCCATGTCATGCCAGCCGGATTCTGGTTTGACGAATACGTAAACGGCACCAGTGAAAGCGTTGTTACCTTCATCCCCGACGACGATCGTGTCTCCACTGATCGAAACCGACAACCCGAATGTGAAATCCACGCCGCCGGTACTCAGGATGGCCGTAGGATACATGTCGGTCCAACCTCCCTCCGGCTTCACGTACACGTAGACAACTCCCGAACCCGTGCCTGCCACTACCGTGTCACCGTCGATCGCGAAGCAGGAAGTTGTGAAATAAGGACCTGCAAGCGGGGCTAGGAGTTGCGCGGTGGGAAGCAGGTTTTGCCAGCCGCTAATCGGCCTGACAAAAATGTAACCGCCGACCGTGAGCCGGTATTCATTGTCTCCAACCACAATCGTGTCCCCGGAGATGCCAACCGAGCTTCCGAACTGGCTGCAGCAATAGACATCGTACTTATACCGCTGCAACCTGCCCAACTGGGACCAATCCCCCGAAGAAAATTCGACATTCTCGCTATCGGAAAGATCAGGATGATGAACCCGATGTGCCCTTTCCGACGGCCCTCGGCGGATCGTCTGCGCGGAACCGGCGGCGCTCAGGAGGAGAAACAAGAGCGGGAGGAAGGGAAGCAAAGATATGGCACGCGCTCTGCGCACGCGACGACGGAGCGACCTGCGCATAGTCACCTCCTGGCACAACACAATCGAACCGCACTCAGGTTCGAGATGGTGCTGCGAGAAATTCCGCAATACCGCTGGGGCCCGTCATGCCATGCGTGGCGCAGGTCGCGGAACTTGCTTAGCGCCCACGCATCCGCAGGAGCTTACCAGAAAATCCAAATCACAACAGCAAAAGGTCCGTTTTTTCTCTCGCAGGATGTGTTCAGCAACTCTTGATTTAGATAGAGTAGGCTACACCGGGGCGTCTCGCGAAAGCGCATTTGCTAAGGTCAGACGTTGGTCTGATTGACCAGAGATTTATGGGGGAACGAAAAATCCGATACTTGGCGACCTTCGTTCTGCTGGTCGGCCTCACGTATCCCGGACCGGCGCAGACGCAAACCAGCAGCCCCGCTCGCACGGACACGCAGATCAAAGCGGCGTCCATGGCCAAGGAACCTGAGGGCGCGAATCGGTGCAAGGTTTGCCATTCTGTTGAGGTCGAAGGCTACGCTCGCTCCGCGATGGCCCACTCTCTCCGCCGGGCCAGCCAGGAACCAGCCGGCACCGTCGCGATCCCAAACGGAAAGATCACCGCCTACTCCTTGCCGACCGGCTCTTGGCAGCGCTTGGAGACCGGGGGAGGAGTCAGCAACTTCCAAATCGACTACGTGATCGGCTCTGGCAAACATGCCAGCGGCTATTTAGTGAATATCGCCGGGCATCTCTTCCAGTCTCCCATCGCTTTTTATAAGAGCCGCAATTCCTACGATCTGGCTCCCGGATATGAGAAGACACAGGATCCAGATTTCACGCGCCCTGTAGCTGAGGGTTGCGTCTTTTGTCACGCCGGATCTGCACTTCATGTTTCCGGCACCGACAATCAGTATCGCGATCCTGTTTTCCCGGACGAAGCCATCAGTTGCGAGCGTTGCCACGGCCCCAGCGGAAGGCACCTTGCCCATCCGAAAGCCGGCACGATCGTCAATCCGGCAAAACTTGAGCCCGGCGCCCGCGACAGCATTTGCGAGCAGTGCCACCTGATGGGCGTCACTCGGGTACTTAATCCTGGGCGGGAATTCCGCGACTTTCAGCCCGGACAAAGATTGGAAAGCACCTTCACGACGTATCACGACGTCCTGCCCCCGAACGCACCCCCAGGCGCCTTCAAAGTCATCAGCCATGTCGAGCAGTTGGCACTAAGCGCTTGCGCCCGGAACAGTCAGGGCCGTCTGTGGTGCGGGACTTGCCACGACCCACACTCCCAGCCAGCGCAACCCGTGGAGTACTACCGTTCCCGGTGCCTGACCTGCCACTCAGCAAGCTTTCCCGCCGCGCATCCCGGCACGGATAGCAACTGCATCGGATGTCACATGCCACGGCGAGACGCTCAGGATGGGGGCCATTCGGCCTTCACCGATCACCGGATTCAACGGCGTCCGGAAGAAATTCTGACCGGTGGCCCGCCCAGCGGAGAGATAGCCCCGTGGCGCGAACCAGCTCCAGATCTACAGAAGCGTAGCCTTGGGATTGCATACATCAGCGCAGGCCTGCAGCGCCGCTCGGCAACTTCATTGGTTCAGGGATATCGTCTGCTGACTGAAGTGCAGCAGGAATTCTCCTCCGATCCCGAAGTATTTACCTCCATGGGAACAGCCTTGCTGATTGGAAAGCAGGCTTCTGAAGCAGAATTCGCGTTTGAGCGTGCCCTGTCTCTGCGCCCGAACTCTGCCGTGGCAGAGACCAATGTCGCCGCCGCTCACCAGCAGGCTGGAGACATTGCTGGCACGATTGCGCACTTGGAGCGCGCCGTTGCCCTCGATCCTTTGCACTTACCGGCAACCAGCGCTTTGATCGATCTCTACCGGCAACAGGGAAGTCCAGCCAAAGCCGATGAACTCGCTGAAAAGGTTCGCTCCAGTCAAGAGCAGCACTCACCGCCTCAGCCCCAATCGGCTTCTACCTCGACTTCGCCGAAAATAGCGGAGGAGGTTTTCAAAAACCTCAAAGTGCTGAATAGCATCCCGTCTGAAGAGCTGATCCCCAGCATGCGCTTCATCGCATCGTCCCTGGGCGTGCAGTGCACTTTTTGCCACGTCCCAGATCATTTCGACGACGACTCCAAGAAAACGAAACAGACCGCTCGCAGCATGATGCGCATGATGTTCGCCATCAATCAGAACCATTTCGACGGGACCCGCGAAGTAACTTGCTATTCCTGTCACCGTGGAGCCGCACGACCGATCGATGTCCCTGCGGTTGCGGGCGAAAACAAACCGCGAAACCCTGATGCCGTCGCTTCGCCGCCCAATCAACCCACCCCCGATCAGATCATCGACAACTATGTTCGCGCAATCGGCGGGGCTGCGCTCGAGAAAATCACAACTCGAGTAGGGAAGGGCACAATTCAGGTCGACGGGAAATCTTTTCCCGTGGAGTTCTTTGACAAGGCTCCGGACAAAGAATTGTTTCTTCAGCACACGCCATCGGGAGACAGCGTTACAGTCCTGAACGGCAACTTCGGTTGGATCCGAGTCGCGAACCACCCAACGCGCAATATCACCGCCTCCGATCTTGATGCAGCGCGCGCTGATGCCGACCTGCAATTCGCCTTGCACATCAGAGAAATCTTTCCCGAATTGCGATTGGAATATCCGGAAGCTGTCGAAGGTCATGAAGCCTATGTGGTCGTGGGAACTCGCCAAGGCCAGCCCTCCTGGAGGTTTTTCTTTGATGTGCAGTCAGGGCTTCTAGTGCGGCTCGTGCGCTATGCTGACTCCCCCCTGGGCCTCGATCCAACACAAATCGATTACGGAGACTATCGCACGGTTGACGGGGTGCAAATTCCCTTCACGCGCACGATTGCCCGCGCCGGAAGTCGCTCAACGGTTCAGCTTGACGCGATCCAGCAAAACGTCCCCATCGATGATGACAGATTCATGAACCCAGGCGCCCAGCCAGAAAAGGGCGACCGGGCCCGATAAGACTCCGAAAGTGATGGGAGATGGTTTCGCCACCATGCAGCGCCGCCCGTTCACTTTGAAGACGGGATACGCGCTTTTCGTAAGCTGGAGTTGAACGTACTGGCGCACGAATCGTGGCGCATGCGAGCAATCGGTCGCCGCTCCACATCACAACGTCTTACGATAATGCACGCAGCGGTCCACCACCTCGTACCCCAGCGCCTCATGCACCCGTTGGGACACCTCGTTATCGACCCACGTATCCGAAGCGATCTCGACGCATCCTTGGCTGCGTGCCCAGTCTTCCGCGGCAGCCAGAAGCTTCCTGCCTATGCCCTGGTGCCGATAATTCTCAGCAACGTACCAGCCCTCGACATATCCGACCGGCCGCGATGGATCGCAACCGTCCGCGTGCGAACGCAAGTCCACTTCCAGGAAACCAGCCAGGATTCGATTACTCGCCTCCGCGACCAGAATGATCAGCGGCAACGTTACAACCGCCTCGCCTTCGAGAATCTTCATAACTTCTCGCGCATGCTCCTCGGCGGAAGTCTTAGGCCAGAGGGCCACGCGCATATGAACCAGTTGGTCGCAATCCGATAACTCGGCCAGCCTGATACCAATGTCCGACACCGAGCCCCCCGCGGTCGATTCTAGATCCCGCATAGGACTGGTCTAACATCCTCTAACTCGTGCAGTTGTCAACGCTTTGTAAACGCTGGCAGATAGTAACCTCCACCAATAGCCCTCCTACAATGTCCAAGCCGGGATATACTTCCGCGCATGTCGACGGCTCGTCGCTTTGGATGCCTGACCAGAATTTTCGCAGCATTGTTATTCGGCGTGGCCGTCATCTACGTGGTGGCTGCCATCACCAGCCCGTGGTCGTTTCACATCGGCGGCCGCTGGACTCCGTTCCTGATCTGGTCCGGATCCGGCAAGTTGGTCACGAAAAACGGGGCGTATCCCCTCTACATTACCTTCTATCCCTCGTCCCATTTCTCGCGGCTTCACTCCGCTGGCTTGCGGCCAACCGGCGGCGTGCAGGGTAACGGCTGGTTGTGTACGGCCCCAGGCTCGATGGAACGCCTGAGGCTATCCGGCACAATCTATAACGGCTGGAGCACCACCGAAGGAAGCCAGATCGGATTTCGCCTGAATGAATGGAACGCCATCGACCTCGGCCAGCATCGTGGATACTTCGATCTCTACGGCCACTGGCAAAGCCAGCAACTGGTCATGGATGATCACGGCGCATACAGTTCCAGCCTTCGCTCCGGCCTCAAACTCGAGCACGCATCCGTAGCCTTCGACTGGGGCTCTTACTCCGATTTCAAATCCATTTGCGCCAGTGCGAAAATCCCTCCGCCGCATCCATGAGCAGAGGCCTGTTTCCCCGCGGCGGGAACGGCCTTGAACCTGTCTTGATTTTGATTGCTCTCCTTCTATTTATGGGTACAATTGCGCCGACATCCAGGATGCGGTCAGCTCGCGTCCCAGTCCCTCACGTTCTGTAGTTGGGGGAAACAAGCCGCTGACCCACTGGCGTCATCGCTGGCTCTGACTTACGACATGCTCAAGGGGTCGTCTATGCGACATCTCATGGGTTTGGCGCAGTCTTTCTTGTTATGCGTGTGCTTGCTCGCCTTCGTCCCCGATCTCCTCGGGCAGGCCGCAGACGCCTGGCCTGCCGTCACCAAAGAAGATCTAGCGCTCACCGAGAACCCCGCCGATCCCGGGGCAGCCGCAATGATTCTCGACCGGCAGGTCTTTACTGACGACGAGAAGCGCCTACAGACCGAGTTCTTCCGCATCAAGGTGTTTACGGAAGCGGGGAGATCTTACGCCGACATTGAGATCCCCTACGTAGTGAAGAACACCTCCGTCGAAAACATACGGGGCCGCACCTTGCATCCGGATGGCACCGTAATTCCCTTTGCAGGAGTTGTATTCGACAAGGTCGTGGTCAAGTACAAGAGGTTTGCTTATAACGCGAAAGCTTTTACCCTCCCCGGCGTGCAGGTTGGATCGATCATCGAATACTCCTACGAAGTGCATTGGAAAGACCGGCTGCCCGACTATATCCGCAACCCCGCCAGCTACGCCATCAGCGAGGGATTTACTTATCCCACCACCACCTGGACGATTCAGCAAAACTTGTTCACCCGGCACGCTACATTCGTGATTCGTCCAGTAAAAAACGGGATGCTTGAATACGCCAAAGTCCGGTTGCCGGACAATTACCCCTCGACGCAGCCTGACGGAACCATGCGTATGGAAGTCAAGCAGGTCGCGGCCATCGAAGACGAAGATCGAATGCCGCCGCGATCGACTTTGACCAGCCGCGTTCACTTTTACTATCGCATCGGCTTGATCTACAACTACTGGAGCAATATCAGCAAAGCGGAAGCCAATCTCAACGCAAAGCTGATTGAGCCAACCCACTTCCTGGAGCGAGCCGCGAACGAGATCGCGCCCGCGACCGATCCACCGGAGACGAGGCTGCGGAAACTCTACGCACACGCCCAGAAAGTTCGTTACCTCAGCTATGAACCTGAGAAGACCGAGAAGGAATCGAAACGCGAATATCTCGCCGAGAACAAAAGCGCAGAGGACATATTCCGGCACAATTACGCCTACCGCAACGAGATCAACTATCTTTTCACCGCTCTGGCGCGCTCCGCGGGATTTGACGCGTCCATCGTTCAACTCGTCGACCGAAGCTCCGCTACTTTCGAATCGCAGGTGCCAGATGCCTCGCAACTCAATGCCATCGTGGTGTTAGTGCGAATCAACGGACAGGACATTTATCTCGATCCCGCTACCCGCTATTGCCCGTACGGTCTCGTGCCCTGGTTTGAGTCGGATACCCACGGAATCCGGTGGGACAAGATGAATGGGAACATCCTCTTCGTCAAACCACTCACAGACGAACTAGGTGCGACCGAGCGCACCGCTGACTTGAAGCTGCAATCAGACGGAAGTCTCGAGGGGACCTTGGAGATCCTTTTCACGGGACAGGAGGCACTGGACTGGCGTTTGTTAGCTTCCGACGAGGACGACGAAGGCCGTCGGAAGTTGATGGAGGATGAAGTGCGCGACCTGGCACCGGCAGGTGCCACTATCGACATCGACGAAGTGACCGGATGGCAGGATTCCGAACAACCCTTGCGAGTCAAGTGTCATTTGCACGCGCCTCACTTTGCTTCGTTCACCTCCAGGCGGATGTTGTTCCCCCTCTCTGTTTTTCAAACGAATAGCAAGAATCCTTTCCCTCAAGTCTACCGAACCGAACCCGTGTACTTCAGTCGCGGATATCGTACCGCCGACAAGATTCAGATCTCCCTGCCAACCGGCTACAAACTCGAGGCCTTGCCCGCGGAATCGGCCAGCACAAGCGACTTTGCAAATTTTCACGCCAAGCGCAGCAGCGATGCCGGCATCGTCCGGTTGGAGCGTCAAACCCAGATGACGGGGTACTTCTTCCCTGTCCAGTCGTATCACTCGCTGCGGGCGTATTTCCAGAAACTGCGGCAGAGCGATGCTCAAAAGGTAGTTCTATTGAAGGAGGATGCGCAACATGCTCAATAAAGCTTTTCGGCTGGGCATGACTCTCGCGATCGTTCTCTTGAGCGTTAACGCATTGGCCGGAACCCCAGATTGGCTAAGAGAGGCAGCAAAAGCGCCGCTGACCAAATATCCGGAAGATACCGACGCCGTCGTCCTGCTGCAAGAAAGGCTGGTCACGGTTTCCCCGGACGGCCGAGTCCGCTCCACCTACCGTAAGGCGTTCAAGGTTCTCCGACCCTCAGGACGCAGCAAGGGCATGCTGTATGTCTATTTCGATAGCCAAACCGAGATCACATCGTTAAAAGGCTGGGCTCTCACTGCGTCGGGCGAGGAATACGAGGTTAAGAAAGGCGATGCAGCGACTGCAGGGTACTCTGAAGAATTGTATTCCGACACCCGCTATCAAGTGCTGCAGATTCCTGCCGCTCAGCCGGGAAACGTTGTCGGATATGAGTATCAGCAACTGGAGCGGCCATTCGTATTGCAGGCACAATGGCCGTTCCAGGACGAGATCCCCGTGCGCCATGCCCGTTTTGTTCTCGAGTTGCCACCGTCTTGGACGTACGCGGCCTCCTGGCGAAATCACCAGCCGGTGAGCCCCCAGCAAACAGGAGACAACCGCTGGACATGGGACCTTAGCGATATTGAGGCTGTGCGCTCCGAGCCCGAGATGCCGAACTGGAGGGCGGTAGCTGGCCACTTCGGAGTCTCTTTCTCGCCCAAGGCCTCCGATTCATCAAGTCCGAACAACGGTTCCTGGGCGCAGCTCGGTCGCTGGTATGCACAGACCGCCAACGGACGCCGTGAGCTTACTCCGGCGATGCGCGCTAAAGCTCGCGAAATCTCGGCCGGAGCCGCAAACCCAATGGAGACGATTCAGCGGCTCGCGTCCTATGTCCAGCACAACGTGCGATACGTTGCCATCGAGATTGGCATCGGTGGATACCAGCCCCATGCCGCTCAGGAAGTGTTCGCGAGCGGTTACGGGGATTGCAAAGATAAGGCAACACTTCTGAGCGCGCTATTACACGAAGTAGGAATCGATTCGTATTACGTGCTCATCAATAACAACCGTGATTATCTGTCGCCAGATTTTCCCAGCATGCTCGCATTTAATCACGTAATACTAGCGATCCTCTTACCCGATCCTGCCGACACGACCTCAACAATGCCAATCCTTCGCCATGAAAAGCTCGGCCGTCTCCTCCTGTTCGATCCGACCGACGATTCCACACCGCTGGGTTATCTGCCGCCGAGTCTCCAGGCAAGTCAAGGATTGCTGGTGACCGACGGCGAGGGCGAACTCGTGAACACTCCGTTGTTGCCCCCCTTAGCCAATCGAATCCACCGGACCGCTAAATTGAGCCTGGATACAACTGGCGTCCTGAAGGGCACAATTGAAGAAATCAGATTCGGACCCTTCGCCACCACTCTGCGCGACAGTCTGCTAAATGTGCCGGCCAAGCAGCGCCAAACGATTCTCCAGAGTATGCTGACCGAAATGATCGACGGGGCCGTGCTCACCGGCGCACACGTGGGAGGTCTCCACGACTCTGCGGCTGCGATGACGGTCAGTTATGACGTGACGGTTCCTGCCTATGCGCAGCACACGGGAAATCTCTTTTTATTCCGGCCGTGTGTGTTGGGCCATAAGGGAAGCAGTATCTTGGAAGGCAAACCGCGCCAGCAGCCATTAGTGTTTCCTTATGCCGCATCAGAAAGAGATGTCGTGGAAATTTCCTTACCGGCGGAGTATTCACTCGACGAGGCGCCCAGGGACGCCACTTACAGCTTCCCATTCGCAGACTACAAGAGCGATACCAGGATCTCCGGTCACGAACTCCACTACAGCCGAACCTACGAGCGGAAAGAGGTTCGAATCCCAATCGAGCTGCTCAAGGATCTCAAGACACTCTACTCCGACATTGCCGACGACGAGCGCGCCTACGCAATTCTGCGAGTCCCTTAGCTGGCCACGAGCATCGGTTCACAGGTCTTCTCCTATTAACTTAGGGTTGTGGAAACAGGAGATTTGGCTAGTTCCAGACGTGTTTTCTTGTGATGATTTGATCGTCCTATGCGCATCCTTCTGATCGGCGGCAATGGCTTCATCGGGCGGTTCGTCGTCGCCGCACTAAAGCAGCAAGGGCACGCAGTCGCGGTCTTTCACCGTGGCACGACGGCCGCGCCCGCTGGCGTTGACGAGATTCGGGGCGACCGTAACCACCTCAACGCCAGCGCTCGGGAATTGAAGCACTTTGCGCCCGATGTCGTAATTGACCTGGTCATCAGTTCGGCTCCGCAGGCCGAAGAGTTGATGAAGATCTTCCGCGGCACGACGCGACGCGTGGTCATGCTGAGCAGCATCGACGTCTACCGCGCGGTAGGCATTTCGCACGGCACGGAGAGTGGGCCGCTGCAGGATGTTCCCCTTACGGAGGAGTCGGAGCTGCGGCGCAATCTGCATCCCTATCCACCAGAGAGCATCCAGTTCATGCGCAAGATCTTCTCTCGGGTCACGGACGATTACGACAAGATCCCGGCTGAACGCGTGGTCATGAACGACCGCGAACTTCCCGGCACGGTGCTCCGTCTGCCCATGGCGTATTGGGCCCGGCGATCCGGTGCATCGTTTTTTTCCCGTGGTGAAACGCATCGTCGACAGACGGCGCCAAATCATTTTTCCCGAAACCCTGGCTGCCTGGCGTTCGCCGCGGGGCTACGTCGAAAACATTGCCGCGGCCATTGCGCTGGCTGCGACAGATGAACGTGCAGTGCGACGTATCTACAACGTGTGCGAGGAGCCATCATTCAGCGAACTGGATTGGGCACGCAAGATCGGGGCGGCGATGCTGTGGGATGGAGACTTTGTCGTCCTCCCCGTTGAGCACACGCCACCGCATTTGCAAAAGCCCGGCAACGCCTCGCAGCATTGGACAGCGAGTTCGGCGCGTATCCGCCAGGAACTGGGATACCAGGAACCGGTGGCGATTGAGGAGGCAATCCGGAGGACGATCTGCTGGGAACGGGAACCCCCCCCGGCCGACGTGTTCCCGGCGCAGTTCGATTATGCGGCAGAGGACGCGGCGGTAGCAGGCCACCTCAAATGAGCTTGATAGCCGAATCTTCTTTGCACTGGCAAGTCGAAATCGAAGTTTTTCCCCCGTCCGCTACACCCTTTCCCGATTTGGTTTTCGCAAAATGTAAAGAACCGTCTTTGCTGTTGAAAATCACAACAGAAATCTTAAATAGTAGTATCAGGCGGCAACAGCCTAGAGCATAGTAGGAGCTAGAAGGCCGAAGTGCTTTTGTCCGGTAGTAGGGTTGGGTCCCGAATCCGTGGGGGTTTGCCGCCCCATTCGCAACCCACCGTAGCAGCGGCACTTCTTCCCGTTTTCCACACTTTCCACAATAAAAAAAGTTCCCCTTTGTGACGAACAACCTTGACCGAGCCTGTAGACAGCTCACAATGGAAGCGTGCCCAAACAAGATAGGAGGACTGGATGCCGCAGGTAGATGAAGGGCCCCGGCTCTCTTCGGTTCCGGGGCCCTTGGCAGGGGAGGGTAAGTACAAAGGGCACTGCCACGGCGACCGTATCAGCTTCTTCATAAGGAAAGCGTAAATGTCACAGTTTTTTCGTTCGGAGGAAATGCCGGTGGGCCTGTTCAGATTGTTCGCCAAATCCGCCACGCTTAGGCGGCCGCAAACTCCACGGCTCAAATCAACTGCTGGAAACCAATCCACTAACTTTCGCAAAAGCGGTTCAGAAGGCCGAGGATAACGGAACCAACACGAACTCCATATCCTGCAATATTTTGCCAATAAGTCCTTTGTCCACAAGATTTTGCCGGCATGATAAAAATGCCGTTCCCGTAAGTTACTAAGAATAAACAGCTTAACTGCGACCGACCAAGAAACTCGGAGAGTCGATAGCCCAATAGGGACTGCTAACTCCTTATTTCAGAAGATTTTACCCGTAAGTCTTTTGTTTGTAAGATTTTGCGGCCGAAAACAGCGATCCGTAGAAGGTAAGTACTTCAGAATCAATATTTTGACGGAAACGCGCAAAAAAAACAGGGAGGGGTATACCCAACCAAATCAAGCCGGCAACATCGAGTTCAACCCGAGGTTCACCCTTGATCGTTGATCGCAGGCAAAATCAAAGCGAAGATGAAAGCGGAGCTCAGCTGCGGCTTCCGCTCAGGCACCCACAGCCGCATGATCGGCCATCCGGCGTTTGTTATAGCGCAGCGCGACGTTCATGAAGACGTAACCGAGGGAGGTCTCGAAGCTGATCATCAGTGCTTCGGTGTCTTCACTAGTCTTGTCGCCCTCCTGCGCCGTCAGCAACAGTGGCGGATGTACGCGGAAATGAAACCCCTGGTCGTTGAGCGCGGAAATAGCATTGCCCACAACCTGGTTGGCCAGTTCGAAGATGGTTTCCTTGATCAGCGCATCCGACTCAGGCAGCTCCGCACCCGCGTAGTGGCTCGCCACCTTGACGGCAGTCTGAGGCTCAAGGTCCAGTATGATCCGCCCCTCAATGTCGCCCGTAAGCGCGATCATGCCCGCCACGCCTTTGCGCCGGTAGGCGTCTTCTTCCATGGTGAGGTTGCCCACCTTGGTCGAGCCCTGCAAACCTTGCGACAACACGGCATCCGCCGCGTTGATGAAAGGCTGGATCAGTTCCATCTTCATCGACTTAGACTCCCGCTCCGGCTGCGGCCGCCACGGAGCCGTCCTCACCCAAAACATACTTGATGACTTCATACAGAACTTCCGGCTTCACCGGCTTCTGTACGAAGTGCCGAGCTCCCCGTTGCAGCGCCGCCACGATGTTCTCCTGGTACCCCACCGACGAGACCATCACGATGCGCGCTTCCGGATGCGCCTGCACGATTCGTTCGGCCGCCTCGATCCCTTCCATCTGCGGCATGGTGATGTCCATGAGCACGATGTCAGGATGCGTGCGGTCAAACTCGCTGATGGCAGTCAAGCCGTCCCCGGCTTCAGCCGCCACCTGCCCGCCGAACGTCTCAATCATGCGGGCCAGATTCTTACGGGCAAACACTGAGTCGTCCACAATCAAGTACCGGACCGACTGCCCGTCCTTGCTGCGTTTCACGGGTGCAAACTGCTCCATACAGACCTCCCCCTGTCTACTGGTATCATGCGCCGCTGGCCCGCACCAGATCACTCTGGTCACGGGTGGTAAGCAGCGCCCGATCTTAGTTTCCGGCGCGCACCGCGCGTCCGGCGGATCCCAAATCCGATCCGCTACTTCTTCCGCAAATCGCTTGCAGCGTCGATGCCATCACATCCAGCCCCACTACCCGGATCGCATAGCCTCGTTCGATCGCCGCCTTCGGCATGCCGTACACCACGCAGGACTCTTCACTCTGCGCAATGGTCATGCCGCCCTCTTTCTTGATCGCCCCCAAACCTTCTGCTCCATCGTCGCCCATGCCCGTCATCAGCACGCCAACCGCTTGCGTCTTGAATTCTTCGGCAGCGCTGCGCAAGAGCACGTCGGCGCTCGGACGATGCCCGTTAACCCGAGCTTCGTCACTCAGCACCACGATGTCTCCCAGCGGCAGCCGCTTCACTTTCATGTGGCGGTTTCCCGGGCAGATCAGCACCCGCCCCGGTTGCAGCACATCTCCCGACTGAGCTTCCTTCACGCGCAACGGACAAAGTTCATCCAGCCGCCGCGCGAACATGTCGGTGAATCCATCCGGCATGTGCTGCACTACCGTGATCGCTCCTGGAAAGTCTCCCGGCAACTGCGAGAGCACATACTCCATCGCCTGAGGACCCCCAGTCGAGACCCCAATGGCAACGACTTTGTTGGGCGAAGCCGACGAGACCGGCGCCTTCTCTGGCTTCGGCGGAACTCCCGGCAGCATGCGTGGCTTCAGCTTGCACTCGGCTGCTGCTTTGACCTTCGCGATCAGCTCGCGAGCTGTCTCCGCCATGTGCGCCTTGGCATCCCTCGGCTTGGTCACGAAGTCGAATGCGCCCAGCCCCAGCGCCTTCATGGTGACCGAGGCGCCGTCGATGCTGTGCGAACTGAACACGATCACCGGCACCGGTTGCCGCCGCATGATCTCTTTCAAAGTATCGATGCCGTTCATCCCCGGCATCTCGAGATCAAGCGTGACGACGTTCGGTTTCAACTCTTCGATCTTCTTCAGGCAGAAGTTGCCGTCCATGGCAGTGCCCACCACGTCGATGGACTCATCCACCGCCAGCATCTGCGGAATCAGCTTGCGCATCAGCGCCGAGTCGTCGACCACCAGCACGCGCACCGTCTTCTTGCTCATGCCTGGCCTCCCACGGCCGGAGTCAACGCCAGCCGCACCCGGTCGGTGTGGGTCAACAATAATCCCGAGTTCGAGTGTCCCGTTTCCTGCGGCCGCGAGCGGGCCACATGTTCCACCACCGCCGGCAAATTGAGAATCAGCACTACGCGCCCGTCGCCCAATATCGAGGCGCCCGAAACCAGATCGGTGTGGAATGTGCTGTCGTCCAGGGCCTTGATAACCAGTTCCTCTTCGCCTTCCAACGCATCGACAATCAAGCCGTACTTCCTCTCTCCTACGGTAATGACGAGCACAAAGAGCTTGGATTTTCGATCTTCTGTCGCCGGACGTCCCAGCCGCAGCAGCGGCAGGACCTGGTTGCGCAACTGCAGAACTTCGTAGTTATCGACCTGGTGAACTTCCGTTTCAAAGGTGCGCGCAATCTCCACCACCGCATTCAGCGGGATGGCGTACAACCGTTGCTCCACCCAGAACAGCAGAGCCTTGATGATGGCCAACGTGAGCGGCAGTTTCAGGCGGAACGTGGTGCCTTGCCCGGGCCGCGTTTCGACGCTGATGGACGCTTTCAAGCGGTGCAGAACACTTTGCACTACATCCATGCCAACGCCGCGCCCGGAGACTTCGGTGACCTGTTCCGCCGTCGAGAAGCCTGGGCGGAAGATGAAGTCGAGAGTTTCTGCTTCAGTCAGTCGCGCTGCTTCATTCGGCGTGGTCAGCCCCAACTCAATCGCTTTGGCGCGAATCTTCTGCGCGTCGATGCCGCGGCCGTCGTCAGTGACTTCCACTACCACCTGGTTGCCGTGGTGATAGGCGTTCAGGCGGATGGTCCCTTGCGCCTTCTTTCCCAATTTGCGGCGCTCTTCGGCGGGCTCAACGCCATGACTTACCGCATTCCGTACCAGGTGAGTAAGAGGCTCAGCGATGGCGTCGAGGATCCCTTTGTCGAGATCGGTATCCTGTCCGCTGATGTCGAGTTCGACCTCGCGCCCGCATTGCCGCGCCACATCACGCACCATGCGCGGAAAGCGGCGGAACAACTGGTCGACCGGCACCATGCGAATCTTCATGACCGAGCGCTGCAGATCGTTGAGAACGCGCGCCTGGAAGGCCATGGCGTCGGCAAATTTGCCGCGCAGAAGTTCCTTGGGATAACGCTTGGAGAACTCGCTCAGCGCCTGCTGCAGCATCGATTTGCCGATAATCAGTTCGCCCACCAGGTTCAACACGTTGTCGATGCGGCCGGCATCAACCCGCAGCAGATTTTCTTGCGCGGCGATCACCGTCGCAACTCCCGTGGCTGCGGGAGCTTCTGGCTCGTTAGCCTCGGCTGTAACAAGACTATCTTCCTCGACAATCGTAGCGTCGGGTGTGAGTGCACCGGCTTCGGGAACCGGACTCGGCTCCAGCATCAACTCGATCGTCACTTCTTCTGAGATGGTCGGAATGCGTCCCTTGGCCGCAATTTGTTCAACGGTCTGCGAACTGGCCAGCACGAACTCCACGTGCTTGGACGCAGCCGGAGACTTGGCATCGGGGTGGACTGCAATGACCTGACCGACGCCGCCCAGCGCATTGTGAATCAACTGCCGCCCAGCGATGGGCATGGCGCAGTGCGGGTCAATCTTGACGACGACATGATGCACCGCCAGGCCGCTCGACTGCGCTTTGGTCATGGCGAGCTTTTCGTACTCATTCCAACGCGCTGCCGACTTGGCGGACCCGCGCGCCGTGACGGATTTGGCGGACGGTGCCTTCGCTGCGGTATTCCGGGTACGTCGGGTCTTCCCGGCGGCAGGAGCACCGGTCAGTTCATGAATCTTCTTGCTGAGAGTCTTGGTGGAAGGCAGCTTGCTACCCTTGCGGTAAGCGCCAATCATCTCGGCAAAGAGATCCGCAGCCGCGAAAGCGATCTCTGCCACGGCAGCCTGAGTGGCGGACCCGTCCAAAGACAACGCGTCTTCGAACTGGTGTGACAGTTCGCTTAGTTCGCGCAGGCCGCAGGCCGCGGAATCGCCCTTCAAGGTATGCACCGTGCGCCGGATGGCGCGCACGATTTCCTCGTCGCCGGGTTTCTTCTCCAGCTTCAGCGCTTCATCGTTCAGCGCCTGCAGCAGTTCCTGCGAAGTCTCAAAGAAGAGCTCTCGCAGTTCCAGGCCGCGTTCATCGGGGGAATTCGTCATGCGTTAGTCCCTTACCTCAAGCCGCTGGTAAGCGGTTCCGCTGTCCTTGTGCAGCATCTGAAACTTCTTGGTCAGGCCGAGAAGACTCTCCGCGTGTCCCACAAACAGATAGCCACCCGCATTCAAGCAGCGGTAGAACTTTTCGATCAGCCGCTTTTGTTCGGGCTCATCGAAGTACATCATCACGTTGCGGCAGAAGATCACATCGTTGCGCTGCGGCAGGTACTCGGTTTTCAAGTTATGAAAATCGAAGTGCACCATTTCCTTCAGCGGCTTCTTGATCGCATAGCGCTCGCCCACCTTGTCGAAATAGCGCAGCCGGTAGCCGTAATCCACCATCGACATCTGGTTCTCGCTGTAGCTGCCTTCCTGCCCGTGACGCAAGACGGAGTAGGCAATGTCGCTGGCCAGAATCTCCACCCGCCACGGCGGCGGCACCAGGGGTTTCGGCAGCGGCAAATCCACCGGCAGGGGATTGCGCAGGTAGTAGTACGCGAGCGCGTCGGTTACCAGCATGGCCAAGGTGTAAGCTTCCTGCCCGGTCGAACAGCCAGCGCTCCAGATGCGGATCGAATATTCGCGCCGCGAGCTCTTGTGCTTGAACAACTCTTCCAGCACGGTCTTCTGAAACAGATCGAGTTGCGCTTTGTGGCGGAAGAAGCTGGTCTCATTGACCGTAAGGTTTTCGAGCAGCTTGGCCAGTTCGTCTTTGCCCTGCGGGCTGATCAGCATCCGGTAATAGGCATAGAAGGATTCGACTCGGCACTCCTTCAGGCGGCGCAGCAGGCGGTCCTGGAGGAAGTGCGTGCGCCGTTCGTCGAAATGCATGCCGCACTCCTGGTAGACGAGCGCCTGCAACAGCTTCAGTTCCGCTTCGGTGAGTATGGGAGCAGGTGCCGCCCCAGATGTGCTCATGCGTTCTCTCGTTCTCGCCTTACGCTGAAATCAGAATTCTGCAGGATGTCTTTTCCCATCCCGCCTATCGTGCCGCGGCACCGCGTGCCTCGGGCTTGGAAGCCGCCTTCTTCTCCGCGCTCTCGGTTTTGACCTGCAGGCTGCCCGGAGCCAGCAGTTTGCTCATATCGAGCAGCACCACCAGGCGTCCTGCGACCTTGCCGAGGCCCGTAACACAATTCAACCCGCCATCCTGAAAGACTGCCGGCGGAGCTTCCACGGCATCCGCGGGAATCTTCAGAACCTCGGAGGCTGAATCCACAATCAAGCCGGCCAACCGGCCCGCGTGTTCCACCACCAGAATGCGATTCTGCCTGCGCAGCGTGATCTGCTTTTCTCCGAAGCGCTTCCGCAGGTCCATCACGGAGACGATCTTGCCACGCAGGTTGATCACACCTTCGAGGTAGTCAGGTGCGTCCGGCACTGCAGTGATCTCGGGGACGCGTACGATTTCGTGCAGGGAAGTGATGGGCACGCCGTAAGTCTCGCGTCCCACCTTGAAACCGACGATATGGAGTTCTCGGCTCATAAACTCACCCTCTGCTTGCAGGCTCCTCCGCCCGTTCCTAGTACTGCGCTCCGGCCGCAGCGCGCTTGGCGGTCCGTCCGGTGCTCTCCCCGCCCAGTTGCGAATGCGAAGCTTCAGCCAGGGCAAAGCGGTCGAGGAATTCCAGCAGGCCACGCGACATCTTCGACATTTGCTCGGACGACGCTGCCAATTCGGTGGATCCGGAAGTGGAGGACTGCACCAGTTCCCGCATGCGTTCCATGGCCTTGACCACGGCCTGCGCTCCGGACGCCTGCTCTTCCACCGCCGAGTTGATTTCGTGGGTGATTTCGTTGAGACGCGTGGTGGCACGCGCAATTTGAGACGAGCCGTGAGATTGTTCGTTGGTGGCCGCGCCGATTTCCTGGGCGAACTTGTACACCTCGGTAACCACATTGGAAATCTTGCGCAGCGCGGCATTCAGCTCGCCGCCCAGTTCCAGTCCTTCGTTCACGATGGTGGTCGAGCGGTCCATGTTCTCGACCGCCTTGCGAGCTTCCTTCTGAATGCTCTGGATGAGTTCCGAGATTTCCTTGGTAGACTGCGCCGACTTCTCGGCCAGTTTGCGGACTTCGTCGGCGACCACGGCGAATCCCAGGCCGTGTTCCCCGGCGCGTGCCGCTTCAATGGCCGCGTTCAGCGCCAGCAGGTTGGTCTGTTCGGCCAGATCGTCGATCACTTCGATGATCTTGCCGATGTCGTCGGCGCGCTGTCCCAGGGCTCCGATGATCTCGCCCGAAGATGTGATGGTGGTGTTGATGCGGTTTAGGCCGTCAGTCGCCTTCTCCATGGTGCCGATGCCGTTATGCACTTCCTCGCGCGAACGGTTGGAAATGTCGAGCAACACCTTGGCGGTATCGGCCACGCGCTGAATCGAGGCCACCATCTGATCGATGGAGGCGGAAGTCTCGCTGACGCTCGAAGCTTGTACCTGCGTGCTCTTCACCATGTTCTGCACGTTGACGCTCATCTCGTGCATGGTGCTGGTGACTTCATCGATGGCAGAGGACGCCTGCAATCCAATCTTAGCGGCGTCGTCGGACGCACCCGCAACCTGGTTGGAGGCGCTGGCCACCTGCGACGAGGCATCGCGAACACTGCGCACCAGTCCGGCCAAGCCTTCCACCATGCGGGAGAAAGCGTTGCCCAGCGTGTCATGCGAAGAGCGAGGCTTTACATCGACCGACAGATCTCCGCCGGCGATGGACTCGGAGACTCCAGCCATTTCCTTCAAGTACGTCACCATCTTGTGGAAGGTGCGGGCCAGTTCGCCGATCTCGTCGTCGCGGTTGAGTTCAATGTTGTGCTCGAGGTCGCCAGTATTGCCGATGCCGCGAGCCACGTTCATTAGGTTGGTCAGGGGCTGGGTTATGGATTTCGCGGTGCGGTAGGCGATCGCGATGCCGAGAGAGAGGGCCAGCATAGTGCTGAGCAGAGAGACAACGATGGTTGCCTTGGCCGCGGTTTCGTCGGACTTGCGGCTCTCGCCATCGGCGACGTCCAGCGAGTCGGTGGAATTCTTCACCCACGAAGAAGCGTCCTTCTGGAGGTAGTAGATCTGCAGTTCGGCGACGGTCGCATTGCCCGAGTCGACATCTTTGCGTTTTTCGATCAGAGGCTGCGCGAAGTCCTTGCCCCAGGCCTGTTCCAGCTGCTGAACCTTCCCCAATGCGGCCTTGACTTGGTCCGAGGCCACCATCTTGAGGGACTGATCCAGCTTGTCATTGAGCGTGCGCAGCCCGTCGTTCATCCGGTCGACTTCGCGCGTGTCGCCGCTCAGCAGATAATTGCTGAGATAGAGGCGGTTCTGCATCATCTGGAAGCGGACGGCGTTGGTGGTATCCGCGAGTTCTTTGGCCGTGTGCTCGCGCTGCACTGCGGACCAATTCACCAGGAACAGCACCAGCACCATTGCCAGGATGATGCCGAAATTCGTATATAACTTCTTCCCGATTGTCATGCCTGTCTCCTCCGCGGTCCGTCCGCCTACCGCGGCTCAAACTTGAAATCGATTACGCCGGTGCTTTCCGCCGATGCCGGATCGAAGCGCCACTTCTTCGCGGCGTCCAGAGCCGCTCCCGCCAACACTGGATGGCCGCCCACGACGCGGGCATCCTTCACCGTGCCATTCGGTGCGACGACAATCTCGATCTTCACCGTACCCACCAGGTTCATCTTCCGTGCGAGTTCGGGATACGCAGGCTGCACCTTCGTCTTGGCGCGCCGGACAATTTCGTCGTTCTGGGCCTGTTGCGCACCCACGCGAATCGGTCCCAGTGTGATGGTCAAAACCAAAAGGGCCAGCATCGCGGTTAAAGTTCGTTGAGACACAATTCCTCCTCGCTCACAAGAAGCAGTCGACCCTAGGCGTGCAACGACTGGGCCACAGGAACCTTCTTGAAAAAACCAAAGTAATGGTACGTATCTCGCAGTAAATGAATGACTTAGGATTGCTCCAAAAAGGTGGTCCGGCGACCTCTCCGGAATGGCCGTCTCATTCCTGCCGCTAGATTTGCCTTTTCTCACTCTGAAACACCGTCTCACTCAAAGTGCGGGATTTCTCACCAAGGCACCTCTTCTTCTATTTTCCTTGACTCAAATTGAGATGGAAGGTATTTTCCCAATAGATTCAAGCACTTGTGAATCAAGAATCCTTTTCCTCCATTGTCGGAGCGGCACTGAGCATTTCTGGTGGTCCGATCATTCCCCAGGAAAACAGTTTTGTCCCAGGGTCCGATGACGGATTCCAGAGGCTTCTGCTTCGCATTGCCGCGAAAGCATCGGATCGTTCTGATTCGAATTCGCTGATTCAATTGTTTTGCCAAGCCACCCGGGATTTTTTCCAAGTCTCGGGCGTGTATTTCTGGCGTTGTGACTTTGCGGAAGAATTGCTGGGCGTGCAGGGCGCTGGGAAACTCGTAGAGCGTTTCGTGGGCCTGCGGCTGCGCCCCGACCAGAGCGCGGTTACGGCGGAGGCGGTGCGGCAGCGGCGCACGGTCTTCGCGAATCACGTGAAGTCCACTGCTTTTCCCGCGGCGAACGAATTTGAAGCGCACTCGCTTCTGGCGGCTCCGCTCTTGGTGTTTAACGAAGTAATTGGCGCGGTTACATTCCTGCACGATTCCAACCACGATTTCTTTAATGAAGATATTGCCGCCAAGGCGACCATCCTTGCCGGGCAATTGAGCAGCCTGCTGGAAGCGGCGAGGCTGGGCGAGGCTTCCCGGGAAGAGCATCGACGCGCGGAAATTCTGGCCGATGTGGCGCATGTGTTGCACGGAACGCCAGACGTTTCGGCGGTCATCGAGGCCCTGGCCGACCGTCTGCGGCTGCTGCTTCGAACCAAGCTGGTCTGTGTCCTGTTGCGGCGTGAAGGGCCGTTTGAACTGAAGGCCGTCTCTGCGGATACTCCGCAACTGGCGACTTCGGCGCGGGCCCGGCATGATCGGCAGACGCTGCGTTTTGCGGCGGATCTGGCGCAGCGCGCGGTCACGGCCGCAGAGCCGATCACACTCTCGATTGGCGCGGAGGTACATTCGCTGGGCAAGTTGGTTTCTCCGGGAATGCTGATTGCCGCGCCCTTTCGCACTTCGCGAACCCAGGGTGCGATCCTGATTTACCCGCGGGAGGACGGTGTTTTTACCTCGGAGGAAAAGGCCCTGGTGGCGGCGATTGCGGGCTTCGGCGCCGTTGCAGTGGCGCACGCGGAACTCCACGCCACCGCGCATGCCCAGGCGCACGAACTTCATCAACTACTCGAAATCTCGTCGGCACTGAACTCCAGCAGCAATCTCGAACACGTGTTGCAGTCCTTCGTTATTCGAGCTTCTGATTTCCTTGGTTTCGGGCGTTGCTTCATCGCGCTGGAAGAGGATGGACATTTCCAGGTTCGCTATGGAGTTGAAAAAGGCGAGCCACGGCGAGTGGATACGCCGTTCCCCGAAGGCATTGCCACTCGCGCCTTGCGCGCCAAGGAAGTGTTCTGGACCGATGAGGCCAGCCGGATCCCCGGCGCGAATCTCGATTTCGTCACGAAATATAAGGTGCACCAGTTTCTTGCCGTGCCCCTTCTGGGAACGAGTGGGCGGGTGCTGGGAATGTTCGGCGTACTCGACCGTCTCGACGGGACCGGAATTTCCCCGGAGGATATTCGCCGCGCCCGGGCCTTGTCGAATCAGGCCGCCGTGGTGCTGGAAGTGGCGCGCAATCTGCATCTGTCCGAGCAACACCGGCGCCGCGCCGAAGCCTTGATCGAACTAGCTCGAGAAATGGATGGCGCGCTGCGCTTGCCCGAGTTCGCTCGCCGCTTCGTATCGCGAACCGCGGAACTGATCTCTGCCAACGCTGGCCTACTCGCGGTGATGCAGGAAGGACGCTGGCAAGTGGCGGCGCTGCATGCCGCCGGACAGCCGGGGCCCAAGACCTCGGCCGCGCTCGCGCCTCCAGTCGATCGAAGCATCACGCCCCAGCCGCCGGAAGAAGATCGGCGCGTTACCGCGGCAGAGACTTCGTTTCCCAAACGCCGTTCGGATTTCCTGCTTGATCAAAATTTGGAACGCGCTCTGCATACGGCACTGAGCGATTTTGTGTCACAGCACGCAGAGACGGTGGTTTCCAATACTGCTGAACAAGTGATTGGTTCCGAAGCGGCGTTCCGATTGCAGTGGTCCGATTGCACACTGGTGCGGCTCCTCGGCGCCAACGGCGAGTTGTCCGGGCTGCTATGCCTTTCCGGCCGGCCTTCTCCTTTGGACCCTGAGGATCGGATATTCCTCGAGACCATGGCCGGGCGCGCCGCCATGGCGCTGGAGAACGCGCGCTTGTTCACCCGTATCGAGCAGGCGAACCGTCACTGGATGGAGATTTTTGATGCCATCACCGACTTCATCGTCGTGCACGACCAGTCGGATAAGGTTCTGCGCGTGAACCGGTCGCTGGCTGCGATGATCGGGGTTCCTCCCGCCGAATTGATCGGCGTGAACATGCGAGCGTTGCTGGCCCTGACCAACGAAACCGCGTCGTACTCGTGCCCGTTCTGCCGCGCGATGGCCGACGATTCCGACGAATTCGCGCATCCGGTGTTTGATCGGACCTACTTGGTTTCGACCTCGCGCGTGCATGGCGCTTCGGACGAAGGCCTGCAGACCATCC
Source organism: uncultured Acidobacteriaceae bacterium (assembly GCA_963731405.1). Taxonomy (GTDB): domain Bacteria; phylum Acidobacteriota; class Terriglobia; order Terriglobales; family Acidobacteriaceae; genus Sulfotelmatobacter. The sequence continues at coordinate 169,233 of CAVSVS010000020.1, forward strand.
ATGTGCTGAAAGATATTTCCGATCGGCGCGAGGCCGAGCGGCGCTATCGCGAACTGTTCGACAACATTCAGGAAGGCCTGTTTTTCAGCACGCCGAGCGGCCGTTTCATCGAAGTCAATGACGCCATGGTGCGGATGCTGGGATACAGCAGCCGCGAGGAATTGCTGCAGATCGATATTCCCACGGAGCTTTATTTCTCGCCCGAACAGCGGAAGCAACACTCCGAAGTGATGACGGAGAGCGGCAGCCTGCGCAACTTTGAAGCGACGCTGCGCCGCAAGGATGGTTCTCCGATTCACGTTCTGATCAACGCCTTCGGCCTGCACGACAACCATGGACAACTTCTGCAGATCCGCGGATTGATGCTCGATGTGACCGGTCTTCGCACTTATCAGTCGGAACTGTATCGCGAGCGCGATTTCTCCAGCAAGATTCTTAGCAATACGCAGAGCCTGATTCTGGTGGCGGACACCGCCGGTCTGATCAGTTACGCCAATCGCCGCTGGTACGATGCCGGTTTCGAGCAGCGGGAACTGTTGGGGCGTCCCCTGCTTGAACTGGTCGAAGGCGGTTTTGTGCACCGCTTGGCCGAGGCGTTGCAGAGCACCCTGAATGGCCAGCAAGTCGACAATCTGGAATTGCAAATCGTGCGGGGCCATGGCGGGGCGGGGAAGTTCTCAGCCAATCTCAGCCCGATGCGGGACGAGCAGGGAACCGTCACCAGCATCGTCGTGGTGCTCACCGATATCACCGATTCTGCTGTCCTGCGTGACAAGTTGGTGCATGCGGAAAAAATGGCGGCCGTGGGGCAGTTAGTTTCCGGAGTAGCCCACGAGGTCAACAATCCGCTGACCGCGATCCTGGGTTTCGCCGATTTGTTGATGGAGAATCCGGACCTGCCCGAAACGGCGCGCAAAGATATGCGCGTGATTTTGCAGGAGGCGCAGCGCACCAAGCAGATTGTCCAGAACCTGTTGAGCTTCGCGCGCCAGATGCCGCCCCAGCGTAGCGGCGTGCAACTGAACTCGATCCTGCGGCGGACCGTCCAGTTGCGCTCCTACGACTTCAACAGCCACGGCGTGGATATCGTTGAACATCTGGACGAAGGTCTTCCGGAAGTGATGGGCGATGCTCACCAGTTGCAGCAGGTGTTTTTGAACATCCTGAACAACGCTTATGACGCGGTTCACGAGGTTGGACGTCCGGCGCGCATCGAGATTACCTCTACCCGCGCCGGTAGCGCGGTCGAAGTTTCGTTCTCGGACAACGGCAACGGAATTACATTTCCCGACAAGATCTTTGATCCGTTCTTCACCACCAAGGAAGTCGGCAAGGGCACCGGCCTCGGCCTGAGCATTTGCTATGGCATTCTGAAGGAGCACGGTGGCGAAATTCTTTGTCACAACAATTCGGACCGGCCGGGCGCTACGTTTGTGGTCCGCCTGCCCGCCGTTCCCCATACCGCCTCTCTGGGTGTGGGTGCAGGAGTGATACAACCATGAGCCTTCCAGCTCTACGACCTCAGTCTTTGCCCGTGCTGCTCATCGAGGATGAGCCCGCCGTGATGGCATATGTTCAGGCCGCACTTGAACGCAGTGGCTATCCCGTGATCTGCTGCGAATCTGGCGTGGATGCTCTCCGCCTGCTGGAAAAAGGCGCATTTCTGGGCGTCGTATCCGATATGCGCACCCCCGGCGGCGTGGACGGCGGGCAGGTTCACGCCTGGGTCAAGCGCCACCGTCCGGACCTTGCTTCGCGAATCATTTTTATTACCGGGGACATCGCGAACGAGGAGACCGTGGCGACGTTGCGGGAAACCGGGGCGCCTTGCGTGGAGAAGCCTTTCCGCGTGCAGCAATTTATTGACGTTGTGTCGAAGACGTTTGGAAAGGCCGATGAATAGTCCGGGGAGCAAGGAAGATTCACGCATTCGCTTGCTGGTCGTGGATGATGAGCAGTCGATCCGCAAGCTATGCGTGACGGTTGGCGAGGCTCTGGGCTTTGTCTGCCTGGAAGCGGAAAGCGGAGAGTCGGCGCTGGCGCTTCTGGAAGAGCAGTCGGTGCATATGGTATTGACCGACATGGTCATGCCACGGATGTCGGGCTTGGAATTCCTGGAGAAAGTCAAAAAGCTGTTGCCGCGCACCGAGATTGCCCTGATGACTGGGCACGGATCGATCGAAACCGCCGTTCAGGCCATGAAGCTCGGGGCCTACGACTACATTACGAAGCCGTTTTCTCCGCTCGAGGAACTTCGGCTCTTCCTGCGACGCATGGCGGAAAAAATTCGCCTGGTCGAGGAGAACGAGTTCCTGCGCCAGCGGACCGACTCGGAAACCGCCGTGCACGGCATCATCGGATCATCCCTGAAAATTCAAGACGTCCTGCGCATGGTGGCGCGTCTGAAAGACACTCGCACGCCGGTGCTCATCTATGGGGAAAGCGGCACAGGGAAAGAGCTGGTGGCGCGTGCCATGCATTTCCGCGGCGCCTTCGCGAGCCGGCCCTTTGTCGCGGTTGACTGCGGATCGCTGGTGCCAACCCTGATTGAAAGCGAGCTCTTCGGATACGAAAAAGGAGCCTTCACTGGAGCGCTGAAGTCGAAGCAAGGCCTGTTCCAGGCGGCTGACGGCGGCACGATCTTCCTCGATGAAGTTGGCGAGTTGCCCCTGGAATTACAGGCCAAGCTGCTGCGGGTTCTGCAGGAGAAGGAAGTTCGTCCCGTGGGCAGCAACCAGAGAATCAAAGTGGACGTACGTGTGATCGCGGCCACCAATCGCGATCTGGAAGCCGCCTACAAAAACGGAACCTTCCGCAAAGATCTGTACTTCCGCCTCAATGTCGTTACGTTATACGTTCCAGCGTTACGCGAGCGCCGGAGCGATACCCCGATGCTCGTGCACTGGTTTCTGGAACGCTATGCGCCCGGTTCGGAACTCCATGTGACCAACGCGGCCATGAAGGCCCTCATGCAATACGACTGGCCGGGCAACGTGCGCGAGTTGGAAAATTGCGTAGAGCGGGCAGTCGCCCTGGGCAACGGGCAGATCATCGATCTCGGCGATCTCCCGCCGGCGATCGCCGCCGGGTCTTCCGCGGCGGCAAGCATTCCTACGCAGATCGAGAGATCGACGGTGCTCGATCCTGATCTTGCCGGAGCGCACACGATTCGCGAGTCGACGCGGCCTCCGCTCTCGACTACGGACCTGGAAGACATTGAGCGCGCCACGATTCAGCGCGTCTTCGAAGAAGTGAAGGGCGACAAAGCGCTGGCGGGCCGGATGCTCGGCATCAGCCGTGCCACGCTGTATCGCAAGCTCAAGCGCTACAACATTGGCATGGGATCCCCCGGTTCGGGCTCCTCAAGCCACACACTGCAGTGATTCCTTCGCCGAAATTCAGGCTCCCATAGTTTGTCGACGCATCCGAACTCTCTTCCGAAGAGTGCTCTTGTCGAAACAGCCCTTGGCAGGCGGGCGTCTTTTCCTTACCCTAGCAGCCTATGAAACTTGCTGCTCTTCGTTCGCGCGTATTTTTACTCTTGATGCTCGGCAGCGCCGTGCTTGCGTCGGCGCAATCTTCTTTCACCGTCGAGCAGGTGACCAGCTCTCCTTTTCCCAGCGAACTCGTTGTAGCCACACAAGGCAACCGCGTCGCGTGGGTGTTCAACGCAAAGGGAGTCCGCAACGTGTGGGTGGCGGACGGGCCCGACTTCGCTCATTCCGCGCGCCAGCTGACGCATTACAGTGCGGACGACGGCCAACCCATTGCCAGCCTCCGCCTGACGCCCGACGGCAAGGCAGTGCTCTATGCGTTGGGCAGCGAGTTGAACGATGCGCAAGAGAGCGCTAACCCGGCGAGCTCTACAAAGGGCGCTAGCCAGCAGGTGTTTGCGTTGGAAGTAGATGCGAAAGGTGCGAGTCCCCGTCTGTTGGGAGAGATGGGATGTCCCGAGGAAGACTGCGAAGATATTCGCATTTCGCCGGATGGCAAGTGGGCCTTGTGGTCGGCGAAAAAGAAGTTGTGGCTGGCCAGCGTCGACGGGAAACAGGCGGCCAAGCAGCTGGCCATCGTCCGCGGATCAGCGGTTCAACCCAAATGGTCGCCCGACGGCAAGCATGTCGCCTTCGTGAGTGAGCGCGAAGGGCATAGCTTGATCGCCATTTTCGACTTCGATGGCGCGTCCATCCGGTACGTGGCGCCCAGCGTGGACAAAGACGCCATGCCGCGCTGGTCGCCGGATGGCAAATGGATCGTCTTTGTGCGTACCGCCGGGGATGAGCAGAAGCTGCCGCTGATTCCGGTGCGCCCTGAGCCATGGGCACTCTGGATCGCCGACACAACCACAGGAGCCGGTCGCTTGCTGTGGCGCAGCGGCGAGAAGCTCGAAGATTCCTTGCCGGAGTTGACCGAGGACGTCTCCCTCAATGTTGCTGCTGACGGTCGCGTCGTCTTCGCATCCGAGAAGGACGGATGGAATCATCTTTATTCGATCGCCGCGACCGGGGGCGAAACCACATTGCTGACTCTTGGCGATTTCGACGTGGAAGACGTAACCCTCAGTGCCGATAAGGCTTCGGTGATTTATTCCTCGAATCAGAATGACGTCGACCGCCGGCATCTATGGCGCGTGCCCGTGGCTGGTGGAAAGTCACAGGAAGCGCTTACCAATGGCGAGACTATGGAGTGGTCGCCGGTTCAAACCGGGGACGGCAAGAACATTGTTTGCCTCGGCTCGACTGCGACGATACCGGCGATGCCCTACGTCGTGACGGCAACAGGCCGTGACATGGTCGCGAAACAGGCTCTGCCTGCGGACTTTCCCTCCGCATCGCTCGTCACTCCCAAGCAAGTTATCTTTAAGAGTGAGGACGGAATCACCTTGCACGGCCAGCTCTTTCTCCCTCGCAATGTTCAGGGAAAAGTGCCCGGGCTGGTGTTCATGCACGGCGGCCCGATCCGCCAGATGATGCTCGGCTTCCATTACATGGACTACTACCACAATGCCTACGCGGAAAATCAGTACCTGGCCAGCCGCGGCTATGCTGTGCTCTCGGTGAACTACCGTCTCGGCGTGATGTATGGCCGCGCCTTTCGCGAGGCGCCCAACACCGTCTGGCGCGGCGCTGCCGAATACAAAGATGTCGTAGCCGCAGGACGATACCTTCAACAGCTTCCGGACGTGGACCGGGACAAGATCGGATTGTGGGGTGGTTCCTACGGTGGCTTTCTGACCGCCATGGGGCTGGCGCGTGATTCTGATCTGTTCAAAGCCGGAGTCGACTTCCACGGCGTGCATGACTGGAGCGTCTTCCTGACGGAGCGTCCATACTTTGGCAATCTCGCACTCCGACCTCCCGACGCCGCCGCAGCCGTGAAGCTGGCGTGGGAGGCCTCGCCCAATGCCTCCATCAGTACATGGAAGTCGCCTGTTTTGCTGATTCACGGCGACGACGATCGCAACGTCCCATTCAGCCAGACGGTGGACCTGGTGCAGCGCTTGCGCGCGCAGCACGTGCCCTTCGAACAGATGATCCTGCCGGATGAGATTCACGGGTTCCTCAGGTGGAAGGACTGGGTACGAGCCTACATGGCGACTGGAGACTTCTTCGATCGAACTCTGAAGCGGGGCGAGCAGATTGGGACGGGCAACTGAGATCGGAAGAACTGGCGGCCACTTTTTCGGGTCCGCATATGGAACTTCCACTGGAACGTCAACGTAGATTAGGCATAATCTCGCCTGAGAATGCCTGCTTTCTCGCCGGAGGATCGTCTATGGAAGCACTGGCCCAGAACCTTCGATTAGCAGTCCGTCGATTATGGAGCGATCCTGGATTCACGACGACTGTGATTCTTACGCTAGCCCTTTCCGTGGGTGCAAACACGGCAATCTTCTCCGTCGTGAACGTGCTCATGCTGAAGAGTTTGCCGTACTCTCATCCCGAGCGCATGGGCACGATCATCACCAGGGTCACGGGCACGCAACCTTTCGATGAGAGGCACGGCCTGAATGGTGAGCAGTGGGAATTGCTGCGCGACTATGTTCCATCGCTGATCTCGGCTGTTTCCAGCCCCGGAACTTCGGGTATCAATCTGAGTGCTGGATCTCATGTGCGATATCTGCAGGCGGGACGCATATCAGCGCACTACCTGGATGTGCTGGATGTGCACCCGATTCTGGGGCGGAATTTCTCGGAGATAGAGGATCGTCCTCATGGCCCGGCCGCCGTCATCCTGAGTTACGGTTTGTGGCGAAACACTTTCGGCTCAGACTCGGACATTCTAGGGCAGCCGATTCAGTTGAAGGGCGAGCCGTACACGGTGATTGGTGTGCTCCCGGAGGGCGTGACCACTCCGTTGAACGCCGACTTGTATACGGCAATCCAGCCGAGTCGTGAAGGCGAAGGCGGGGGAACGAATTTTGCAGTCATCACGCGCGTCCGTGACGGCGCGACCTGGCAGCAGGCCGATGCCGAGATCAACCGCGCCTGGTCGCGCCGAAGCCATCCCTACGAGTTACACAACTACCCCGGTGCGCACGTTAGCTACTATTCCGTGCCGCTACAAAAAGGCGAGACCGCCAAGCTGCGTCCGCAGGTTTTGACCCTGATGCTGGCGGCAGCATCCATACTGTTGATTGCGTGCGCCAACCTTGCCGGGCTCACCCTAGTGCGCATGCTGCGGAGGACGTCGGAAATTGCGACTCGCCTTGCCCTCGGTGCCTCGCGCTGGCAGATTCAGAAGCAACTCTGGATCGAAAATCTGGTGCTGGCCTTGGCAGGCGGAACTGTCGGAGCGGCCGTAGGATCTGTCGCGCTACGTGGGTTGCTCACGCTGCTTCCCGAACACTTTCTGCCCGTGGCCGGTATGTCTCTCAATACTAGTGCTTTGATATTTACCCTTCTCATTTCTCTGCTCACCAGTGTTCTCTTCGGCATGCTTCCCGCCTTTGCCACTCGCGGGTTCGATCTGCGCTCGGCTATCGTGAGCCGTAGCACCACGGGCGGCGACCGCTTGCGCCTCCGGCAAGCGCTGATTGTGAGCGAAGTGGCTCTTACGGTCGTCTTGCTGGTCGCTTCAGGGCTGCTCATTCGGACCTTGATTCACTTGCAGACACTACCGCCCGGGTTCAATCCTGACGGTGTTATGACCGCCAAAGCGTCACTGGACGATGCGCGCCTGCACGATCCGGTGGCCTTTCGAAAGCTTTTGGACGAGAGCACCGCGGCCATGCGGCAGATTCCAGGCGTGCAGAGTGCCGCTGTCGGATTGAGCTTGCCTTACGAGCGCACCCTCAACAGCGGCGTCACGCTGAGCGACGGCAAAGAAGCTGGGGAACAAGAAGGAACGGATGTCATCTACGTCACGCCTGGATACTTCGGTACGCTGCAGATGCCTCTGCTGGTCGGCCGAGACTTCGCCGATTCCGACGACCTAAATTCCGAGCCTGTGGCCGTGGTTAACGAGGCTTTCGCCCGCAAATTCTACGGAGGCACAAACCCTGTCGGCCGCTATCTCGACAAAGACACCAGGATCGTCGGCGAAGTTGCGAACGTGTCGGTTTCCTCCGGATTGTACGAGGGCGCTCCGCTCATGAGTGAGCAGGCAATGTACATTCCCGCTGCTCAAGTAAAAGCCGATGCGCTCTCACTAGTGCATGTGTGGTTTCAACCCGACTGGGTTGTCCGCACGGCCGGCCCCATCGAGGGTTTGACGGCCCAGATGCAACGGGCTCTCGCAACCGCAGATCCGAACTTGCCCTTTTCCGGCTTCTACAGCATGCACGACCTGCAGGCGAAGACTCTGGCGACGCAGCGGGTCGAAGTCGCCCTGCTGACAACGATGGCCGGGCTAGCCCTGTTATTGAGTACTGTTGGAATCTTCGCGCTGGTAGCGAACATTGTGGCGCAAAAAACGCGCGAGATCGGCATCCGCATCGCTCTTGGATCCTCCATTCGCCAAGCCATGGTTCACACGGGAGCGCCCGGACTTCGGGCGTCGGCCTTGGGAATTGCGCTGGGCTTGGTTCTGTGCGCGGCGACCTTGCGGGTGATGAGCAGTGTGCTCTATGGCGTAAGTGTCTACGACATTCCTACGACCATTACGGTGGTTGCGATTCTTGCGGGGGTGGCACTCATTGCCAGCACCGTGCCAGCCGTGCGCATTGCGGGAATCGACCCGGCGAAGACCTTGCGGGAAGAGTGAGACGAACTCAAACGCGAAATTTACTCCCGACAGTGCAGGATAGAATGTGAGACGCCGATCTCATCCTGAGACGCGACCCGCAGCGGCACTCATGCAACACTCTCGAAAACTTTCCTAACCCGCTGAAACTGCATTCACCTCGGTGCTAGTCCTTCCGTTCTCAGCGTTGGTTGCTGCGTTGCTCTTTCTTTTCTGAACCGCGGATTCTGGCTCCCCACAGCTCTTCCTAACCGGGAAGAGGGGGAGCCCAACCGCATTTTTGTCGGGCAGAGCGAGTCTGGGTGAGGAGAATCTAATCGCTTGGCGCAACAAGCCACAGCAACGGCACGGACGCCACAGGACGCCAACAATGTGGCGGGACTGGCCCGTTTCTTTCCCGAGGCATCGCCGGTTCGCATGCCGGTGCAGCTTGCCCGAATCATGCAGGGGAGCGACCCTGCGGGTGTTCATTTCAGCGAAAGCATCCTCATCGAATTTGGCACCTCGCGCGAGGTTCTTTTCGCTTGCAGCACGCCGCTCGAGTTTGGCGATGATCTTCGTTTGAAAAACTCCGACGGCTCGTTCGATGTTGGCGCTTGTGTCGTCGCATTGCAGTACCATCCCGGCAAAACCGTGGTGGCCGCACGTTTTCGTGGGGAAGTCCCCAACTGGATCGTGAAATCATGACGCCTACAACACCCGTACAAGATCTTGCCGCGCAATGGAATTCTGCCCGCCGGCTCTATCCCATTTATTTCGAACTGGCGCGGGAGTTCGCCATCGACGTGAAACCCTGCGCCGATCTCGAGGCCGGCGTCGACATGCCCGGCAAAGAGACCGTCGAGCAGGCCCGACAATGGCTCGAGGAAATGGACGAACTCATCCAGGTGCACCAGTTGCGCCAGTTCCTTCAAACCAGCTCTCTGGTCACCCAGATGGGGCTGGTCAGCTTGCTGCAACACTTCCTGGCGAAGACGGCGAGAACGGATATCGTTCGCGACAAGATTGATTTTCTGCTGGTGCAATACTTCAGCCAAATTGCGCCTGCGGGCGTGACCGATGCCGAGGTTGATCTCGCATTTGTCGCCCAGTCTCTCGAACCGGTGCTCGGAACGGTGGACCTGAAGCCTCCGGTGTGGTTGAACGCCCTCGACCGCGTGCTGGAAGCGGCGCGGCGCTGCCGGTCGCTGGACGAGCTTTTGCATGGCGGAGTTTTGGAGCAGGGGAGAAAAGCAAAAGGACTGGCGGGTGATCTGTTCTATTTGCCGGTGGCCCTGGCCGCCTTTACACGTTTCGGCTATCTCATGCGGCGGTCGTTCTTCCGCCTCATGCTGGGCGATCTAAACACCATTCTCGACGGGCTGACCGAACTTGAAGACAAAGGCGTCGAGACCATCGACTGCCGACGCGCTCAGTTTTCTGCTCAGGAACCGATCGTTCGCCTGCGCGTGATTTGCCAGTCATGGAAGGTGATGTTCCAGGCAGAGTATTCCTCAGGACAACCGCTGCGCATGTTGGTCGACCTGCGCGCCTCGGTTGAGTACGCTTTGGGTCGTGGCAAGGCCGCGGAAGGGGACGCGAAAGCTGCGTCCAAGCTCGCGCCGGGTGGGAAGCCGGGACTCGCTGCGAAGCCTGCCGCGAAACCGGTTGCGACCGCCAAGGCAGCAGCTGGTTCAGCTAAGCCGGCTGCTACGGCCGCTGCCGCCGGCGCTTCCGCGAAGGGCGCGGTCGTCCCGAATGCAGCAGTCAAACCCAAGGGTCAGACGGATGCCGGTGACGCCCCCGAGTTTGAGGTTTCAGGTACGCCCGGCTGGGGCTCGGACTCCGACGAGCAGCCGGTCAAAAAGAAATGAAGCGCTCCGGGCGATTGCTCGATCAACGCCTAAGGCGCATTAAAGAAGGCCAAGAAGGATTGGGTAAGTGCAGGCTCCGACCGTTCTGATCATCTCCGACGAAGTGGATTTCTCGCGGCGCATCACTGCCCGTTGGCAGATGGAGCGCAACGTCCCCACGTTCACTTTGCTGAGCGGGGACCTGTGGCCGCACTTCGCTGTGGACGTTTTCGACGTGGCGATTGTGGGGGAGTTGCGGCGCGAACTGTTGTCGGTAGTTTTGGAGCCGCTGCACTCCACCAGCCAGCCGATTTTTTGTGTCTGCCAGGATGCCGCGACTGCTCAGCTGGTGCACGATCGCTGGCCGCGCATCGCCATCCTTCGCCCCAGCGAACATTGGCTGGAAACTCTCGTGCTGGCTGCGAGCGAGGCGGTCCACCGATCGCGATCGGAATCTCGCGCGCGTGCCGCCGAGACGGCGTGCGCCACCCTCGATCGCCAGGCGACCCTTGGCCGCTACATGCTGGAGATGCGGCACAACATGAACAACGCGCTCACCTCGGTGCTGGGGAACTCGGACCTGCTGTTGCTGGAACCGGGCAGCCTCAGCGCTCAGACGCGGGCACAGATCGAAACCATTCGCAACATGACGCTTCGCATCCACGAAATCATGCAGCGTTTCTCCTCGCTGGAAAAAGAAATGAACGTGGTGGCGCAGCAAGCAGAACAAGATTCCGGCAAGTCGTATGCCGCAGTCGCAGGTAACTAGCAATATGAACACTCCTCCCCTTGCACGGCGCCGACGTCCTCAAGACCGGCGAATAAATGTTCTGTTCACCCTACAAGGGAAGGATTTATGCATAGATTAATGGCGGGCGTCACCATTCTGGAGCACGAACTCTCTGAACTACGCCTGCTGGTCGAGCGCCAGGCTGGAATTCTTCTCGACTGTCCCAATAGCGCTTTGGCGGCGCACGTCGCCGATTATCTCGAGACCCATGAATTGGACTCTCCTGCCGCGCTGATGGCTCGTCTGCGAGCCGCGGATCAGGATCCTTCGGCGTTGCCCACGTTTCTCGACGGCGTGCTCAACTCCAATACCGGCTTCTTCCGGCATCCCGGCGCCATGAATGCGCTGGCCCGCCAGGTCGTTCCGCAACTTTATTCACGCAAGTCCGATGACGGACCCAGCACGCTTCGTATTTGGAGCGCTGGCTGCTCCACCGGCGAAGAGGCGTACTCCATCGCGATGGCGTTGTGCGAGGCGATGCCCGCGGCAAATTCGACCGGCGCCGGCAATGGTGCGTCGAACGGTTCCAGCAATGGCAACAGTAACGGCAACAAGCCATCCAGTCGAAACGGCGGCATCTCCGAGAATGGCATTCCCCCAGGGGCGCAGGCAACGAGAGACTGGTCGATTCATATTGTGGGCAGCGATCTGTTGCCGTCGGCGATTGAGGTGGCCGAACGCGGGCTGTATCCGCAATCTTCTCTCACGGGATTGCCCCCCACGGCGATTCGCGCATGCTTCTCGAAGATCGGAAGTCCCAACGGCAGTGTTAACGGATCGCCGGAAGTGCCGCAAAACGGGAACGGGAACGGAAATGGAAATGGTTCAAGCAACGGCGCGCATTTGCTGGTGAAGCCACGCCTGCGAAGCATGGTCACCTTCAACACCATGAACCTGACCAAGCCCGTGTATATCGGCCGCTTCGACTGCATCTTCTGTATGGACGTTCTGCCGCACCTTTCCCGCACTCAGCGTACCGCGCTCATGGAGCGGTTGCATCTCTATCTCGAACCCGGCGGATATCTTTTCCTTAGCCAGACCGAGAAGCTCTATGCCCCAAACTTGAACTTCCGGTCTGAGATCTTTGACGGATATACGTATCACCGGAAACCGCTGGCGGCCAGTGCGGCCTACGGGCGATAGCCGGTCTGAAACCATGTGGGGATAGCCGCCCCTTCGACTTCACTCTGTCGAAAAATCTCCACTTCTTGCGCAAAGAACGCGCGAGAAATGGGGCACCCACGATTTTCATTTCCTTTGATGGGCGCCGGGCGCATGAGTACTCAGGGCAGGCTCTCGGCTGTCCGCCGGGAGAAGCCCGGTGTCTAACCTGGGGTTCAGCAGAGAGCCAGCAAGATCACAGCACCGAGCCAGGATCGCGCGTAAATGGATTCACTACTTCGACTCCGTCTAACTTCTGCCCGTCCTTCAAGTCCTCGGTGAGAAGAAATCCGCAGGACGCAGCCTTGGCCGCCGCGACGATTAAGCAGTCCCAAAGGGAAAGCTGATACCGGTCTTGCAGCTTCCACCCACGCTCGATCAGAGCCGCGTCCACGGCCACCGGATTCCATGCCAGCAGATCGCGAACTTCTGCGCGAGCCTCGTCGCTGGCCCCAGGCCTCAGTCGCACTGCATTGACATAGAACTCGTTCAGAACCTGAAAGCTGACCCGTCCCAGGCGGCTCTTCCACAGTTCGGCGCGCCAATTTCTTGCAACATGTTGCTTGTGGGGGTTGGCTTCGTCTACTGCGTAAAGAAAAATGTTGGAATCAACGAAGACGGGAGCGCTCATGGGCTTCCTCGCGCGTCAGGTAGCGGCCGCTGCTCTGGAGAAAAGGCTTGCGTCCCAGGGCCCTTCGCATCGCCCGCTCATAGCCATCCTGCGCAGCCATGCGTTCCTTCAACAGTTCACCCAACAGCCGGGAAACGCTGGTATCTCGCCGTGCCGCCTCGATGCGGGCCCACTGGGCCACGTCCTCTTCCAGGGTCACGGTGACATTGCGCAGCTGGGGTTTAGATGACACGAAAACAGTGTAACACGAAATCAGTGTGTTACATGTCCGTCCGGGCAAAGCCCGGCAGCGATTCTGGACCGACAAAGCGAAATATTATCTATTTTGTCTATTTTGTCTATAATAGACAGATGAAAACCGTCTCCGCCACCGATGCGAAACAGCGCTTCGCTGCCCTGATCGATGCAGCTCAGCGAGAACCCGTCGTCATCCGTCGCCAAAACCGTGATGTCGCCGTCATCATTTCGCCTGAACGCTTCGAGCGGATGCGTAGAAACGATGTTGAGGAGTTGCAGCGATTCTGTGATCGTATTGGTCAACAGGCCGCCAAACGCGGCATGACCGACGAAATCCTGGCTGACATTCTCAAGGACCGATGAGCACTTTCGTTCGGGTTGTGGCCGACACCAACGTCCTGGTCAGCCGACTGATTCTGCCGGAGTCCCTTCCGGCCCAGGTTTTGCGGCAAGTCGAACTCAACTCTCTGCTTCTCTTTTCTGAGTCGACGATGTATGAATTGGCAGACGTTCTTTCCCGTCAAAAGTTTGATCGCTATGTCAGCCACGAAGATCGCAGGGGATTCGTGGAACGACTCGGAAAGATTGTCGAATTCGTTCCCATCATCCAGTTCGTCCGCGAATGCCGCGACCCTAAGGATGACAAGTTCTTGGAAGTCGCCCTCAACGGAAGCGCAGATTTGATCATCACTGGAGATGCGGATCTGCTGGCCCTGCATCCGTGGCGCGGGATGACGATTCTGTCGCCTGACGAATATCTGAAGCGGAAGGCCTAACGCAAGATGGTCATTTCTGAAGCCACTCTTCGTATTGTTTCCAATCGCTGTCAATAATTCTCTCCTGTTCTGCGATCGGAAGCTTCAGAACTCGAAATGCTACCTTCGAATACTCGGGGTGTTCCGCTGGTCCCAGTACATCCCTGAAATCTTGAACGGCTGTGTTGATATGTGCCCGCAATGCTTCCACATCGCCATTCGCCAGTTTCAGAGTCGCAAGTTGCACACGCGGTCGCTCACGCCGCCCACTTGTGCTCTCCTCGTACTCCTTGAGCACTGCCATCACGGAATCAAATTGGATTACTGGAAAATCCCGACGGACGATTCTCTCCACATCATTGAGGGTGACTTCGGGAATAGGCTCGTGTCGCATCGTAGCGATAAAAGCTTCCGAACTTCGGTGAATGCGCCTACGCGAACAAGAACTCCTTCGTCCTCAATTCCTTGATCGCGTCCCTTAGCTTCGCTGCTTTCTCAAACTCAAATTTCTTCGCCGCCTCGCGCATATCACTTTCGAGTTTCCCGATGTAGGCGTCCACTTCTTCTTGCGTCTTGAACTCGGGCACGCCTTCAGCCTCTCCGCCGGTCAGGTCGGCGTAATCGGCGGCAACGATCCCGGCCAGCGTCATGTCCAGCGGACGCACGATGGATTCCGGCGTGATCCCATTCTCTTCGTTGTAGGCGGTCTGAATGGCGCGCCGCCGCAGAGTCTCGTCGATGGCACGCTTCATGGAGTCGGTCATCCGATCGGCGTACAGGATTGCCCGCCCGTTCAAATGCCGGGCGCAGCGACCGATCGTCTGAATCAGTGAACCTGTCGACCGCAGGAAGCCTTCCTTATCCGCGTCCAGAATCGCCACCAGCGAAACTTCCGGCAGATCCAGCCCCTCGCGCAATAGGTTGATGCCGATCAATACATCGAATTCGCCTTTACGAAGGTCGCGCAGGATCTTCACCCGCTCCAGCGTCTCGATTTCCGAATGCATGTAGCGGCACTTCACGCCCACTTCGGCGTAGTACTCTGCCAGATCTTCGGACATGCGTTTCGTGAGCGTTGTGACTAGCACGCGCTGTGCGAGGTCCACCCGCGCACGAATCTCATGCAGCAGATCGTCGATCTGTCCTTTCACTGGCCGGATCTCAACCTCCGGATCAATCAGTCCCGTCGGCCGGATAATCTGCTCGACCACAACTCCCGCCGACTTCGTCAGCTCATACGGCCCCGGAGTTGCCGAAACGTAAATGAGTTGGTTCGTACGGTGCTCAAATTCCTCAAACGTCAGTGGACGGTTATCCAGCGCCGACGGCATGCGGAATCCGTACTCGACCAGCGTCTCCTTGCGTGAGCGGTCGCCCGCGTACATTCCACGCAACTGCGGCACCGTTCCATGCGACTCGTCGATGAACATCAAAAAGTCGCGCGGGAAATAATCCAGTAGCGTCGGCGGAGGCTCCCCCGGCAACCTTCCCGTAAAGTGCCGCGAATAGTTTTCGATACCGTGGCAGAAGCCCATGGCCTTGATCATTTCCAGATCAAACATGGTGCGCTGGTGGATGCGTTGCGCCTCGACCAGCCTGCCTTGCTTCTCCATCTCGACTTCCCACCACGCCAGTTCCTTCTTGATGGAGTCCACGGCCGACGCCCGCGTCTCTTCCTTCATCACATAGTGCGTCTTGGGATAAATCGGCAGCCGCATATACTTCTGCTTCACCGTGCCAAACAACGGATCGATCTGCGTGAGCGACGAAATCTCGTCGCCCCACAACTCGATGCGGTAGGCCATGTCGTCGTACGTCGGGAAGACCTCAATCACGTCGCCGCGCACCCGAAACGTCCCGCGCCGGAAATCTCCATTCGTTCGCTCGTAGAGAATGTCGACCAGCCGCCGCGTGATGTCTTCGCGCTTGATCTTCTGGCCCTTTTCCAGAAACATCATCATGCCGTAATAGGCTTCCGGCGATCCCAGGCCATAAATGCAGCTCACGGACGCGACAATCAGAGCATCCCGCCGCTCAAACAACGACCGAGTCGCCGACAGCCGCAGCTTGTCGAGCTCATCATTGATGGTCGCTTCTTTCTCGATGTACAGGTCGGCCGCTGGAACATAAGCCTCGGGCTGGTAGTAGTCGTAGTAAGAGACGAAATACTCGACCGCATTGTGTGGAAAGAAATTCTTGAACTCGTGATAAAGCTGGGCCGCCAGCGTCTTGTTGTGGGCCATCACCAGCGTGGGACGGTTCGCCGCCTCAATCACCTTGGCCATCGTGAATGTCTTGCCCGACCCGGTGACACCAAGCAGAACCTGATGCTGCTCGCGGTCATAAACGCCCCGCAGCAGTTGCTCAATGGCACGCCCCTGGTCCCCCTGCGGCTTGTAACTGGAAACGAGTTTGAAATCCATAAAAAGTCTTGGCCTTTAGCTCTTGGCTCTAAGCTGCAGGGGGAAAGAAATGCTTATGGAGGGCAGCCGCCATCGGCTGTCCGCCCAGCAGAGCTCGGCAACTTTCCCCACCACGGGCTCACAGAAGCCAATCTGGCCGATAGCGAATCTTTCTATTATAAAACGGCGGAGAGTCTCGGTGCAGAGGACAAGCGACAGCGCTTGAAATCTATTTGTGAAGTTCGATGGCGATCAGGTGTGGCGAATCGTTCTTGTCGGCGGACTCGACGAATTCGACCTTCGCCGGACGGTTTTCCAAGTCTGAACAGGGTTTCAGGTCGGCACTGGGTTGGAAGTTGAGGGCGCTGAATTGAATCTTGTAGTAATTGTCGGAGTGGAGCGACAGCGTTTTTGCGCCCGAGGCGACCGTCAAATCCATGTTGGAGGCGTCGCAACGCACTGCTCTTAAGACTCCCACCACGAAGCGATGCGGTCCGCTGGGAACGAATTCTTTCCGCCGCACGAGATGCGGCATGTCCGAATCTGAAACGCGCTTTTCGGCAGGTTCCTCCGACCGTCGTTCAGCGCCCTGTGCGTCGGCCGACTGGTCCTCATTTCGAGCCTGCGACGTAGCATATTCCTGCGCGCTCATCCGCATATGCTCGACCATCTCGGTTTCCTGCGGAGTCTTCGCCAATTTCGCCGCGTGAGTGAGGACCTCCACGGCATTTTGAGGCTTTCCCATCGCCATCAGAATATTGGCCACATTGACGCGATAACCAATGTTCGCCGGGTCCAGAGAGACCGCTGACAGACCCATCATGTGGGCTTCGTCGAGATTGCGGTTACGCGTGCCTAAAAAAACGGCAAGGCGATCGTAGGCAGGGTCAAACGTCGGGTTTAGCTTGATGGCTGCGCGCAAGCTGCTTTCCACCTGTGCGTCGTCCGCGGCCGCCGATCGGCTCATGGAGATTGCCGCGTAATAGTAATGCGCGAGGTAGCTCTGGGAATCCAGTTGGACCGCTTGTGCATAGCGTTTGCGAGCCTCCTCTATGTGTCCCTGTCGAAACTCCATGAAGCCCAGCGTCTCTTGCGCCGAAACATTCTTGGGATCCTCCTGCAAAATGTGATCCAGTAAAGCCTGCGCATCTGAGCTTCTGTCGTTGTAGGCCAGAAAATCCGCTCGCACCGCGTCGGCTTCGACTGCACTCAATACCTGAGCTTTAAAGGTCGTGTCATCGACCTCAGTGGTGGTGGTCATCTTGAAATAGCCGAAGCTGGACTGCCGGATATAAATCTCAAGGGCGGCCTGAAGCTGCTTCAAATCGCCAAAGGCTTGAGTCGCGGCGCTAACCGGATCAACCTTTTGAATCAGGAGTTCCGAGTACCGGCCGATTCGTGTCGTTTTCTCCTGATGATCTTTAGTGAAAAGATAATGGGTGAGCGCCCAGGACTCTGCGTAGAAAATGGATCCCTTGTTTTCCTGATGGTAGTACGGCGATTGCGCATCGACGGTGAACAACGTGGCCAGGGGAAGCAGTCGGTTCTCTCGCAGCCATTGAAGGTTCTCGCCGCTCGGTTCACCGAGTGAAACATCTTTTTCGCGAATCTCGGTGTTCTGATAAAACTCGGCCAAGCCCTCATTCAGCCACAAAGGCATCCACTCCGCCGCCTTACTCAGCAGCAGGTGCGTGTATTCGTGGTACACCACGGCGTAGGGATGCTCCCCCTCGGCATCGAGGCGCATTAGCACGTAATTCTTATCGGGAGCGCGCAGGAAGAGACCGCCCAGCTTCAGCGATCCCTTGGCCAGATACGCCGTGGGCTCCAGCGCTTTGAAGTCCTTTTCATCTTTGATGGCCAGCACAATGATGGGAGAGCCGGGATCGATCTTCAGCTTCGGGAAGGCAACATGAAATACCGAGCGCATCCGCTCGAACTGATCGGCTACGCGGCGGCCCTGCTTCTCGCTCGCATTGGTGACGACGACAAAGTGCGGGCTGCGGACTTCGGTCCAGGTCTCCGCCTTATCGCGTGCAGGAGCCAGTGCGGCGGCGAACATTGGCAGCAGCAAAACGAGACGTCTCAACATAGCGGCGCGCCAATACTGATACACCTCAATTTCGGGGGAGTCAATTGAAATTAGGGGCCCATCAAGCTTCACTCGGCGGTTCGAACGGGGTCTGCAACAAGAGGAACGCTCTCAATTATTTCAGCATTGGCCACAGTGCGTGGCGGGCAACTTGGCGGCGATGGCTTACTGCTGGTCCTTCACTTCACCCATTCCCACGATCTTCGCCGAGGTGCGAAACTTCCTGTAGTCTCGATATTCCTGATCGCCATCCAGGTTGTATCCCTTGAACAGCGCCACGCGCGCGTCGACCTTGAAGGTCACGTGCCGCGGCAGCCAGACTTCGTCATTCACCCTCGTCTGTTCGAGCATCACGCGCGTACCCTTGTGAATGCGGGCGAGCACCCATCCCACGGAAACTGTATCGATGGCTTCAATGTCCATTTTCGCCAGCTGCAGATCACTCTTATCGATCCACACTCGCCCGTGGAACTTGGAGAGAAACTTCGATTCCTTCATGTGCGGCTCAAACCCCGGACGTGGTTCTCCGTCGATGACCCAGGCCGCCCGCCCGCCCACTTCTTCAGTACCCACCAGTTTGAAGTCGTAAGCGTCAGCGATTTCGCGAACGAATTTGCGCCCATCCTCGCGCTCTTTGACTTGCTTCTCCTCGCGCTTGCGCCGATCTTCGTCGGATTCGTTCTTTCGCTTGTCGATAAGTTTCTGGATCTTCTCTTCTTCCTTCGCGGCCTCGTTGGTGTCGAGCGGCTTGTCGTCTTTCTCGATCAGCCGTTGTACCGGCTCGCCGTAGATTGCTAACACTTCGTAAGTTTTCACTTCCGTGGACTTGGTTTGCCCCTTGCCGTCCAGCTTGTTCTGCACCTCGCGATCAATGTAGGTATAGTCGCGCTGGCGTTTATCGTTTTCCATGTCTTTGTCCGCGACCACGCGAAACAGTTCGCGCATCTGTTCTTGCGAGAGTTTACCGTCAGGTCCGGGCGTGAGGTCGGGGATGGACGTCTGCGGAGCATTCGACGTGGCGGCAAGATTGTCCGGTGAGACCGCTGGAGGTGACGATTGCTGCTGACCGAACGAGGGCAGACCAGGTGTCAGCAGGAAAGCGAGAATAAGCCCTCGAATCTTCATGACGTGATCTTACGATGTTAGACGGCGCGAAGTTCCGCCAGGATGTACGTAGATTTGAGGGCGCCTGATCAGAGACTACTGGCTAAGCGTTGCTCCATTGCCAGTTGACGACAGGTGCGCCCAATAACGTCTTGCGCCGAACAGGCTTCCACGAATTGGAAGCCGTAGCGGAACGCGTTTCTTTGGCGGACCATTGCCAGTACCTCGATATCCCCTAAAGGCAGTGTGAATTCGAGGCGAACCATCCCGCCGACCGGGACTTCGACGCGCAGGATGGCAGAAATTCCCGACTCGCTGATGTCCACCGTATCGCCGCGGACCACCGCAGAGTCCCGCGGATAGATGCGAACGTTTACTTGCAGCTTAAATCGAGGGTGACGGCGTAATTCCACAGTCGCGTGGGTCCGGCCAAATGCGAACTGACTGTGCCCTTCCACGTGGCCGAATCCCCCAGATGAGTCCGGCCTCCACCCAGTTAGTCAAATTGCGTTCAGCAGAGTCCGGCAACGCAAGCACATGCGTTGACTCACAAATCGGCAAGAGACGCCGGAACTTTAGCGCAGTTTCTCAACTTTATTTCTTCACCTTGTGCGCCTTCCCCAGGCACTCCGCCTGGAACAGCCGATCGTCTACGCGATGCAGTTTCTTCTCCTGAGCTTTCGTCATCAGGGAATAGTGCTTGATGTCGAACAGGTGATACACGATAAACCACACCGGTTCCTCGGTGGTCATCCAATTCTTCCGGTCAAACTGTTTCAGGTTGACGGTGCCGGAGTAGCGCCGCAACGTACGCTCCCGCCTCAGATTGAAGTAAGCGTTGAAGTAACTCAGAGCCAGTTCCCGCAGCGTTCGATAGACGGGTTCACGCCAGCGGCACCCGGTGTAATTCGACTTGGCCACCGCCCCCCAGCAGCCGTCTTCGCGGTAAATGGCGATCACATGATCGGTATCGTGATCGGCTTCGAAATCGAGTAGCAAGGGCGGATATCCGTTGGCCCGCAATGCCGCCGCCGCGAAGATTGCGCCCTCCAGGCAATGCGACGACTGCTCCGCCAGCACTTTCCGCGGAGACCACGCGGTGTCTTCCAGGTGATAAGGCATGTCGTCCAGAGCCTTCTGAATGCCGTACGGATTCTTCATGCTGCGCAACTTGCGCAGTTCTTTTCCGGAAAAGCCGTGTGCAGGGCCAGAGTGGTTAGCGGTCATGATTTGTCGTTCGCGTTCTTCGTTCCGTTAGAAGTGTAGTGTGCAGATCTTTGTGTCCGTTGGGATTTCTTTGGTGCTTTCTGGGGTTCAACTTTGTCATCGAAGCGCGAACACATCACCGATTTCGCTCGGCTGTTCCACCAGCACGTCAGGAGGTTCATTGTCGAGCGTGTGCGTAGCGAAGCCGTAGGTGACCCCAACCGTCCACAACCCAGCATTCCGCCCGGTGCGCACATCGACGTGAGAATCTCCGACAATCGCAGCCTGCTCCGGTCGCACTCCGCTCTCCTCCAGCAACTTGCGCGCTCCCTCGGGATCGGGCTTTTTGGTGGCGAAGCTGTTGCCGCCATACACCTGCGAGAAGAACTGCCCCAGCCCCAGCGCCTCAACAATCGCCCGCGAAGGATTCACCGGCTTATTCGAGAGCACCGCCATTTTCCGTGGCGTGCCGTTGGAAGAGCGTTGTATCGCCGTTAGGGCTTCAACGATTCCCGGGTATACGGTGGTGTGATCTAGCTTGTGCTCGCGATAATACGAGAGAAAAAATTCCAGCCCCTTGCGGATCAGTGCTTCATCGACCGTCTCTCCCCCCAACGCCCGCTGAATCAGGATTGGAGCTCCATCGCCCACGTAGCTCGCGATCACCTCATCGGGCAGCTCCGGCCGCCCGATATGGCGCAGGGCAGCATTGACGGAATGCACCAGGTCCAGGCGGGAATCAATCAGCGTGCCGTCCAGGTCAAAGATAACCAGCTTGATGGAGTGCGGATCAAAAGCGCGATGCGTACGAATCATCTTCCTTCAGAATAAAGCACACCGCAGGCCGCCGTCAGCAGTTACCCAAGTTTGTGTGGGTCCGGTCTTCAACCCGGACAGGACGAGCAAAGCTCGGCTGCATTTAGCATTTGACGAGATACCATATTTCCAGTAATATCGAAACATTATGGTCGGCACAAAAGCTCCGCCCTCCGCCAAGTCGACCGAACGCGTGGCTAAATTCGCCGACATGTTCTCCGCTATGGGCACGGAGCCTCGACTGCGCATCATGCAGCTCTTGTTAACCGCTCATCCGGAGGGTTTAGTCGTCAGCGAAATCCAGGAAGAACTCGATATCCCCAACTCGACCCTTTCGCATCACCTGGACAAACTGAGAACCGAAGGTCTGGTCGAAGTTCAGCGCGAAGGCACTTTCCTTCGCTACACCGCGAACACCACTGCATTGCAAGAGTTGCTGCAATTCCTCTATGCCGAGTGCTGCACCCGCAATCAAGCAGTGAAGCCGCACGACATTATCCAAATTTGTAAATAGGAGTTATTTCATGAGCGCTACTGAGACCACCGACATCAAGGAAGTAGTCAAACAGAAATACGGCGAAGCCGCTCTGCGCGTGAAGTCCGGAGGCAGTTCCTGCTGCGGTGCCACGCCGGCGAGAAGTTGCTGCGATCCCATTACCGCCAACCTCTACGACGCCTCCCAGGCCGGCCAAATCCCGGAAGAAGCTCTGCTGGCCTCGCTGGGTTGCGGTAATCCCACGGCGCTCGCGCAACTCAAGCCCGGCGAGACTGTCCTTGATCTCGGTTCTGGCGGAGGCATTGACGTTCTGCTGTCCGCGCGCCGGGTTGGTCCCACGGGCAAAGCATACGGCCTCGACATGACCGACGAAATGCTGGCATTGGCCAATGAGAACAAGCGAAAGGCGGGCATCGGGAACGTCGAGTTCCTGAAGGGCGACATCGAAAGTATCCCGCTGCCCGACAACTCTGTCGACGTCATCATCTCCAACTGCGTCATCAATCTTTCCGCCGACAAAGACAAAGTCCTGCGCGAAGCTCTGCGTGTCCTGAAGCCCGGCGGACGCCTCGCCGTCTCCGATGTCGTGACCCGCGGTGAGATGCTGCCCGAGATCCGACAGAGTGTTCTGGCCTGGGTGGGCTGCATTGCCGGTGCACTCGAAGAGAATGAATACCGCAGCAAATTGGCGGCAGCAGGTTTCGAGCAGATTGAGGTTGAGCCCACACGCCTCTATCGCGTGGCGGACGCCCGCGAATTCCTTGCGGGGCAGGGAATCGACGTCGACGCTCTCGCTCCTCAGGTCGACGAAAAATTCATGAGCGCGTTCATTCGCGCCGTTAAGCCAAGCCGCGCAGAGAGCCGCACCGAGACGGAGAAAGACAAACCATGCTGCGGCCCGACTTGCTGCAACTGAGCCGATTCGGAGAGCACGATGCGCCAACCTTACAACGTTTTATTTCTGTGTACCGGGAACTCGGCACGCTCCATCATGGCCGAAGCCATCCTCAACCAGAAGGGCGCGCCCAATTTCAAAGCCTATAGCGCAGGCAGTCATCCTGCAGGACGAGTGCATCCAGCGGCGCTCAAACAAATGGAATCCGCTCATCTCCCCACGGACGGCCTGCGCAGCAAGAGCTGGGAGGAGTTTGAAGGCCCCGATGCCCCTTCGCTCGATTTCGTCTTCACGGT
The DNA here is from genome assembly GCA_963731405.1 of uncultured Acidobacteriaceae bacterium. Lineage (GTDB taxonomy): Bacteria > Acidobacteriota > Terriglobia > Terriglobales > Acidobacteriaceae > Sulfotelmatobacter. The sequence goes on from CAVSVS010000020.1 coordinate 192,130, forward strand.
TTGTGACAACGCTGCCAAAGAAGTCTGCCCCGTGTGGCCCGGTCAGCCGATGACCGCGCACTGGGGCATACCAGATCCTGCCGCAGTTCAAGGAGAAAAGGAGAAGGCCTTCCGCGATGCTTTCTTCCTGTTAGATCGCAGGATCAGCCTGTTTTTGAGCTTGCCGCTTTCCACTCTCGATGATCTCGCGCTCAAGCAGGAACTCAACAAGATCGGGCGCCAATAACGTTCCACCCGCGCGCCCCAGAGACGCGCGGATCGAGGCTCGAAAAGATGAATGCACATGTCACGTCCCGTCTCAGTTTTCTAGATCGCTTTCTGACACTTTGGATTTTTGCCGCTATGCTGATCGGCGTAACTGCGGGCTGGGCGTTACCCGGCATCGTTCCGTTTCTGAATCGCTTCAGTGTCGGAACCACATCGATCCCCATCGCTGTCGGCCTCATCCTGATGATGTACCCGCCGCTGGCTAAAGTGCGTTACGAGGAACTCGGGGAAGTCTTCCGCAACAAGAAAATCCTCATCCTCTCGCTGGTGCAGAACTGGGTGATTGGCCCCCTGTTGATGTTTGCCCTGGCCATCATCTTCTTGCGCGGCTATCCGGAATACATGGCCGGCCTCATCATGATCGGCTTGGCCCGCTGCATTGCCATGGTCATCGTGTGGAACGAACTGGCCAAGGGAGACACCGAATACGCCGCTGGCCTGGTCGCCTTCAACTCGGTATTCCAGGTGCTGTTCTATTCGGTGTACGCGTGGGTATTCATCACCAAGCTGCCGGAGTGGTTTGGATTGCACGGCTCGGTTGTCAATGTTTCGATCCGCGACATCGCCGAAAGCGTGTTCATCTATCTCGGCATCCCATTTCTTGCCGGGATGATTACGCGCTTCGCACTGCTGCGTGTGCGCGGAAAACAGTGGTACGAGAAAACCTTTATCCCTCGTATCAGCCCAATCACGCTGATTGCGCTCCTGTTCACCATCGTCGTCATGTTCTCGCTGAAGGGCGGATACATCGTGCGCCTGCCCTTCGACGTCGTACGCATCGCCATTCCACTGCTGATTTATTTCGTGGTGATGTTCCTGGTCTCGTTCTACATGGGACGCAAACTGGGAGCGGACTATTCGAAGACGGCGACTCTATCCTTCACCGCAGCCAGCAATAATTTCGAGTTGGCGATCGCGGTGGCGGTCGCAGTCTTTGGAATCAACTCCGGCGCTGCGTTCGCTGCAGTCATCGGGCCTCTGGTGGAGGTCCCGGCACTCATCGGCCTGGTCAACGTCGCGCTCTATTTCCAGCGTCGCTACTTCGCGTCGGAAGCACCCGGTTCGCAATCTATGCCCGGACTGCAGCCCGCCGGCAAGGTGTAACTCGGCGTTTGAACGCCACCCAAACTGGTCCGACCGCTCGACCCCTTCAGCCGATTTTTCCTTCCTTTTCCAACCCCTCTTTACCATTTACAATCCAACAGGTTCCGAGTGTTTCCTCGGAATCGCGGGACGGCAGCCAGGAATCTAACGTAGAGGACTCAGGAACCGGATGGCCACAACGAAGACTGATCCCAAGCTGGCCCTTACGGCCAACGGCGCGAAGACGAGCAAGCTTTATCAGGGACTTACGCGGGAGCAGCTCATCCAGGCGTACCGCGTCATCTACACTTCCCGCCGCATCGACGACCGCGAAATCCTGCTCAAGCGCCAGCAAAAAATTTACTTCCAGATGTCGGGCGCCGGACACGAAGGCATCGGTGTCGCCGCCGGCCTTGCACTCAAAGCCGGCTACGATTGGTTCTATCCTTATTACCGCGATCGCGCGTTATGCCTTGCACTCGGCGTCAAGCCCTACGATATGTTTCTGCAAGGCGTGGGCGCCGCCGACGATCCCAGCTCCGGCGGCCGCCAGATGCCCTCGCACTGGAGCTATCCCCAGCTGCACATCGTGACTCAGTCCTCTCCGACCGGTTCGCAGATTCTGCAGGCCGTGGGTTGCGCCGAAGCTGGACGCTATTTAGCCCGGCATCCCAAGTCGGCAGAAGCTCCGCCTTCCGGGTCTGCAGATTATCGGCAATTGAAGAACGTCTCGTTTCAGGGCGATGAAGTCACCTATGTCTCTCTCGGCGACGGTACTTCGAGCGAAGGCGAATTCTGGGAAGCGATGAACGCTGCCGCGCTCGGCAAGCTTCCGGTCATCTTCTGCGTCGAAGACAACGGCTACGCGATCTCCGTTCCGGTTGAAGTGCAAACCGCGGGCGGAAGCATCTCGCGCCTCGTCTCCGGATTTCCCAACTTTCATTTCGAGGAAGTGGACGGCACCGATCCCGTGGCCAGCTACGCCGCATTTCAACGCGCCACACGTTACTGCCGCGAAGGACACGGCCCCGCTTTCGTTCACGCGCACGTGATCCGCCCTTACTCGCACTCCTTGTCGGATGACGAACGCCTCTACCGTCCCGATACCGAGCGGGAACGCGATGCCCAGCGCGACCCGGTCACGCGCACCCAGATGTTTCTGCTGCGCGAAGGCATTCTCGACGAGAAGGGAATCAACCAGCTCGAGAAAGAAGTAGAAGCCGAACTTCAAATCGCGGTCGATCAGGCGCTCGAAGCCCTTCCACCAGTTCCCGAATCGATCACGAACTTTGTGTACTCGCCCGATCTCGATCCAACGTCGTCCACCTTCGACACCCAGGCCGTAGTTCCCGAGCCACCAGCCGACGGCAAGAAGCCGGCCGGCAAGACCATGGCTGACCTCATCACGGCCACGCTGCGCGACGAGATGAAGCGCGACGAGCGTATCGTAATCTTCGGCGAGGACGTCGCCGACTGCAGCCGCGAAGAGTATCTAAAGCGTAAGCTGGTGAAAGGGAAGGGCGGAGTCTTCAAGCTCACCTTCGGCCTGCAATGCGAGTTTGGCAACGACCGCGTCTTCAATGCTCCGCTGGCCGAAGCCGCGATCGTAGGACGCGCCACCGGCATGGCCACGCGCGGCCTCAAGCCGGTCGTCGAAATTCAATTCTTCGACTACATCTGGCCCGCGATGATGCAGATTCGCGACGAGCTCAGCGTCATCCGCTGGCGCTCGAACAATGGATTCTCGTGCCCGGTCGTGATTCGTGTGGCCATCGGTGGATACCTGACTGGCGGTGCCATCTATCACTCGCAATGCGGCGAGAGCATCTTCACGCACATCCCCGGCCTGCGCGTGGTCTTCCCGTCAAATTCACAAGACGCTGCCGGATTGTTGCGCACCGCGATCCGTTGCGACGATCCCGTGCTGTTTCTCGAGCACAAGCGCCTGTATCGCGAATCGTTTGGACGCGCTGCCTATCCCGGCCCTGACTACATGATCCCGTTCGGGAAAGCGAAGGTCGTGCATCCCGGCACCGACCTCACCGTGATTACCTACGGCGCAGTTGTACCGCGCGCCCTTCAGGCCGCACAGAAACTTGAGCGCGAGCAAGGCGTGAAAGTTGAATTGATTGACTTGCGGAGCTTGAATCCCTTCGACTGGGATACGATTGCCGAATCGGTCTCCAAAACGAACCGAGCTCTGGTCGCTTACGAAGACACGCTAAGTTGGGGATATGGTGCGGAGATCGCGGCCCGCATCGCTGACAAACTCTTCGACAAACTCGATGCCCCGGTCCGCCGTGTGGCCGCGAAGGACGTGTTCGTTGCCTACCAGCCCATCCTGGAAGACGCGATCCTTCCCCAACCGAACGACCTCTTCCTGGCAATGAAAGAATTGTCAGAGTACTGAACCACAATTGGCCACGGATCTTACGGATTGACACGGATCAATCAAATAGGTTCATTCGTGATGATCCGTAAGATCCGTGGCTAATCTTATTTCCGTCCCGCTTCCGCCGCCCCATGTTCCTTGCTGTAAGCCTTCCACGCTCCATCAATAACATACGCATGAATTGCATCGGCCTGTGCCGTGGTCATACGAAGATGCGGAAATGCGAACTTCGGCGGATCGGCAAATCCCGGCATTCCCTGATCCCAATGCGTGCCCGCCAGCACGATTGCATACCACTGCGAATGCACGTCGGGTGGAGCGTAACGCAGATCCGGAATTGCCCCGTCGAGAACCCACGCGCTGCTTCCGTCCAGATCAGGAGAGTGACAGCCGTCGCAATAGAACGTCTTGTAAAGCTTCTCGCCTTCCTGAATCGTGGCGGCGTCGGCGCTCTGCTTTGGAGGCTTCGGCACCGGGGGCACGATGTCCGCAGGCGTGGGGAAGGAAACGTTACCGCCCAGCTTGAACGCGAGCAAACGCGACGGACCTCGCTTCGACCGTGGAGTGGCCATCGTCCAGGAGGGTGCGAACAGCCGCGAACCTGAGCCCCATCCCACGGGCACAAGCACGTACTGCTCGCCGTTCACGGTATAGGTCACCGGAATCGACTCGATGGCCGAGCCAGTATCGATTGACCAGGCCTTTTTTCCTTTGTCGGCAGTAAAGGCCGCGAACTCTCCGTTGCCCTGGCCTTGAAACACAAGGTTGCCGGCCGTCGAGAGCACACCGCTATTCGTGGCAATTTCTTCTTCCACAGACCAGCGCTCTGACTGGTTCACCGGATCCCACGCGATCAGCTTTCCCTCAGTCTCGTTCATCCATTCGCCGGTCTCGACTTCGGCATGCGTGTTGGGCTTGCGATCGGTAGCGGGAATGTAAACCAGTCCAGTCCCGGGGTTGTAGCTCATCGGCCACCAGTTGTGGACAGTCCACTGTTTCCCGCCACCCGCCGACGCCGGAACTTCAACCGCTTTCCCGGTGGTCAGGTCGACCGATGTCGCCCAACTCACCTTGACGATCGGCTTGGCGGAAAGAAGCTTTCCGGTCCACGCATCCAGTTCATAGTAGAAGCCGTGCTTCGGCACGGTCATGGCCACGTGGCGCTTCTCGCCCTTGATCGGCAGATCGGCCATGACAATGTGATTATTTTCTGTCTGCAGCCCCGGCGAGCTGGTTTGGTAGTGCCACACATATTCGCCCGTCTCCGCCTTAACGGCCACGATGCATCCGGCAAACAACTTGTCACCTTGTGCGCGGAGCGCCGAAAGTTCTCCATAGTCGGCGCCTGCTCCGGCAGTCCCGAAGATCACGAAGTCGGTCACCGGATCGTAGGTGATGGCCGTCCAGACGTCAGCCCCGCCCATCTTCCATGCGTCCCCGGCCGGCCAGGTCTTCGCCGCGATCTCTTTCAGGGCTTTCGACTCAAACGGCTTCTTCGGATCACCCGGAACGGTCCAGAAGCGCCAGTGTTCTTTCCCCGTGTTGGCATCGTATGCGGCGATCGATCCTCGCACGCCGTCATCCGAGCCGTTATAGCCCATAAACACCATACCCTTGGCCACATGCGGAGCATTCGTGATGCCGGTCTGGGTCGGCTCGCAAACCTTCGACTCCCACACTTGTTTGCCGTTAGCCGCATCGATTGCGACCAATCGGCAATCGCCCGTGCCGACGAAGACCTTGCCTTCCCACACCGCCACCCCCGCGTTGGTGCGCGCAGAGTATGAACCGTTGAGCGCCTGATTCAGCCGCACCTTCGGATCAAACTTCCAAATCAATTTCCCGGTGGCAGCGTCCACGGCGTACACCCGGGACTGCGGCGCGCTCACATAGGCCACGCCGTCCACCACGATCGGCTCCGAAACGATGCCCATCGCGCTGTCGATGTCGAGATACCACGCTAGCCCCAGCCCAGCGACATTCTGATCGTTGATCTGCTTCAGCGGACTGAAATGCTGTGCTTCGAAATTTCGCCCGTTGATCAACCAGTTGCTTCCGTCGGCTGCTTCGGCCACTACACGGGACTCCGTTACATTCCCGGCCTTGTCGGAGTTATCGGCGGAAGTGTGCGAGATCAGAATCATGGCAGTGCCAAGACACAGCACGATCAGCCCCAGGATGTTCAACCGCAGCGCTTGCCCACGGAAAATGTCCGATGGTCTTAACACGGGTCACCTTTTCGCAATCGGGATGGGTTCATTTTACGGCGCACACGCTGCCTGACCCGCCCATGGTAGGAAGGTAAGAGAAGCAAGTCAATCATCTCAGCGGCTCGTAGGAATTTCCTGGTGAAGTGTTTACAAACGATGTGTGCTTTACTCTCCAAACAACATGCTGTATATCCCACCGCCCAAGGCTCCCCCAATTAACGGCGCCACCCAGAACATCCACAACTGCTGCAACGCCGCCCCTCCCGCGAAGATTGCCGGCCCGGTGCTTCGCGCCGGGTTCACAGATGTATTCGTCACCGGAATGCTCACCAGATGGATCAGCGTAAGGCAGAGGCCAATGGCGATGGGTGCGAATCCCTTGGGCGCGCGGCCATCAGTTGCTCCCATAATGACGATCAGAAAAAATGCCGTCAGCACCACTTCCGCCGCGAATCCTGCGAGCAGCGAATAGCCGCCCGGAGAGTTCGCCCCGTAGCCATTCGTGGCGAAGCCCGCGTGCAAGTCGAAGCTCGCGGTTCCACTGGCGATAACATACAGCACGCCCGATGCCGCAATTGCGCCCGCGACTTGTGCAATCACGTATGGCAGCAATTCGGAAGCAGGGAAGCGCTTTCCCACAACCAGCCCTACACTCACCGCTGGATTGAGATGGCATCCCGATATATGTCCGATCGCGAATGCCATAGTCAAAAGGGTTAACCCGAAGGCCAATGCGACCCCGGCATATCCGATCCCGACATTGGGAACTCCGGCGGCCATCACCGCCGCGCCGCATCCGCCAAACACTAGCCAGAATGTTCCAAAAAACTCCGCTGCTGCACGTTTACCAATAGGCATCGCCAGCCTCCTTGAGATTTAACGGGTTTGGACTACGTTACGTGACCTGGGACCTACGGCCTGGGACCGAACCGAGAAGCGGAAAAGCGTAGCACAATCGGAATAATCTTTGTAGCGCCGCCGTCACACGTTCCGATACGCGGGCCGTCCGACGCGCTATGGCCGAGGGCCTTCAGTTCAAGGTTACGAACGCTTTTCCCGCAAGCTGATCTTCATTGTCCGTTCCACTAGAGAATGCTAGGCTCCAAGGAGGTGGGTTCTGCGTACGCCAATCCGTTGAAATCAACCTCATCCCTGCCCGGTCGCCTGGCCCAATGGTTACAGTCCGGCTCGGCGGAGGTCTGGGTCAAATTTCTGCTCGCGCTGGTCGGCCTGGGCCTGGCGTTCGCGACCGCGTTGTTCTCCACCGTGTCGCGCGATGCCGGCAATGTCTGGGCCACCGTCATCCTCGCGTCCTCTTCACTGTTGCTTGCGACCTTTGTTGGACTTGTCACTGTGCCCTACTTGGCGCGCCGCGTTGCCGTCGAGCGACTCCGAGAGTCCTTTGATTACGACGTTACCCGCGCCGGCATCATCTACGTGCTTGTCACCATCGTGATCGCAATCGCCGCGCTTAACACCGGCAACAATCTTCTGTATATCGTGGTTGCCGCCATGCTTGGAGCGATTCTTGTGTCCGGAGTCGTATCCGCCTGGGTGCTGCGCTGGCTTGAACTCGACGTTCGGCTGCCCGAGCATGTGTTTGCCGGACGTCCCGTGATGGGCCGCATCGTCCTGCATAATCCCCGCTTTCTCCTGCCATCGTTTTCCGTCCGCGTCCTTTCCACTCGCAAGAAACGAAAGAAGCCGACCAAGCAATGGCAGTGGGAGGCAACGACCTTTGCTTTCCCCTTCAATCGCCCGTCTGAACAGCAATGGCTGCGTTTGCCCGATCGCCGACTGCGCCGCGTGACCGTCGTTCCGCCGCCGCCCGGAATTTTTCAAGGGATGGCCTACTTTCCATTCCTACCCCCGCAAGCGCAGGTTTGTGCCGATTTGGAATTGCGCTTCGACCGGCGTGGACGCTATCGCGAAGACAGTTTCGGTCTGGCCACCCGCTTTCCATTCGCGTTCCTCACCAAGACACGTCACGTATCGTTGCCCCGGGAAGTCCTGGTCTACCCTCGCATCGAGCCGACCGACGAGACCTTCGAAGTCTTGCCGCTGGTGCGCGGCGACTGGGAGAGCTTCGTTCGTGGGCGCGGTTCCGAGTTGTACTTGATTCGCGAATACTTGCCGGAGGACTCCGCCCGGCACGTCGACTGGAAAGCGAGCGCGAAATCCGGCTCTTTGAAGGTCCGTGAATTTGCCCGCGAAGACGAGCGAAGACTCTGTATCGCATTCGACAATCCTGAACCCGGCGCAATCTCCGAACGCGCTTACGAAAAAGCCGTCGACTTGACCGCCTCGCTCGCCTGGCACTTTTCCACGCAAGAGGCAGAACTTTCTTTCGCCATTCCCGGACGTCCCCGCACTCGCGATCTGCACGAGTTTCTCGGCTGGCTCGCTGTGATTGAGCCCGGAATGACAGCGAGCGATTCAGCCAGCCACCAGGCAGGCAATCGGCCTCCCTCTGGAGACCCCCTGTGTGACATGAACCTGGGTAGTTCAGACGACTACAACATCGTCATCACCGCTCGCTCCCGTGGCACCGTGCCAACGGAGTTGTGGAACGCCTCTTACTTCGTCTTCGCCGCCGATTCTCTCGAGCCGAAAGTCAGTTCCTGACTTTCGAGCCCGCGCCCATTCTGGGCAAGAAAGTTCTCCTGTCCCCCTTTTTCGCTTTCCCGACATCTCCCTTTCGGCATATACTCACGCCCCGGTAGATGCTTTTGAACAACTCGGAACTCCGTTCCCCCGGAGGTGTCAAATGCGTATCTGCGACCTGATTAAGGATCAGGAAACATTTCAGGCAGACCTCGGCCATACCGTACTCGAAACCGTTCGCGTCATGGTCGAGCAGAACATCGGCGCCGTGCCCGTTCTTCATAATGGAAAGCTGGTCGGGATCTTTTCCGAACGAGACCTCATGCGGCGCGTCGTCGCCGAAGGCCGTGATCCCCGCAGTACCTGTCTGGCCGAGGTCATGACTGATGATCCTCTTACCATCAGCATGAACGAAGACTTGGAAACCTGCATGGCCCTCATGCGTCGCCATGGTTTTCGCCACCTTCCGGTCTGCCATGACGGCAATCTCGTCGGCATGGTGTCGCTGCGCGACATCCTGTTGCACGACCTCAACGAGAAGGATGACGAGGTCCGCATGATGCGTGCCTACATCCATTCCATGCCCGACGCTTAGCCACAGCGTCTCCTCGCCGGAGGCTCTCCCGTCGCCGGTTTGCGCCCGGGATGCCTTTTTGCCTTGATAGCCTCTATTTCTGCCCGAAAAACGCCAAATGCCCCCTGCTGGGAGGCCCCCCACCCCTAGCACGAAGGTAACCTTGCGCTCTTAGTACCCATAACAGTAACGTTACTGCTGATTACTTGAGTGCATTGAACAGAGGGGCAGGAACAGCTAACGTTACTTCTAACCAACCGCACAGCTTGAATTGTCGGCCAGCGAGATGATGAGCGAGAAAATCAAAGTTCTCTATTACGCGCTCTGGATCGCCCACCCCGTCCTTCAGATGGGCATCGCCGCTTTTATGCTGCAACGCGGCCTCTACCGCAAATTCAAGTATTTCTTCGTCTACATCCTCGTCCAGTTGGTCACTTTCGCCGCCGTATTTCCTGCCCTTTGGCACAATTATTCCGCCGCGTTCTACATTTACTGGATCTGCGACGCTCTGAGTGTGGCCTTCGGATTCGGCGTGATTCACGAGGTTTTCGTCGACGTTTTTCGCGCCTTCCATACTCTTCGCGATCTCGGCACCGTTTTATTCAAATGGGCCGGACTGGTGATGTTGCTGGTTGCCGGAGTCGTATCGGTTTCCACCAACTCCTCCACGATTGCGCCCTGGATGCAGGCCATCATCACTTCGCAACGTTGCGTGCGTATCATTCAGGTTGGGATGGTCCTTTTCCTGCTTTTCTTCGCTCACTATGTGGGCGTCAGCCGGCGCCAGCACAGCTTCGGTATTGCTTTGGGCTTCGGATCGTTCGCCGTGATCGAGCTCGTCCTGATCTGTTCCTGGGTGGGAAACCATCTCGGGGGCGCATGGATGAGCATCCTGAACATGGCCGCCTATAACAGCACATTGCTGGTCTGGTTTGGTTATGTCGCTCTCAGAAGTCCGGCTCGCGACGCATCCCTGTCTCTCCTGCAACCGCAACGGTGGGAGCAGAGCCTAACCGATATTCATCATCCGTTGCCGGCCGACTCTTTGATCCCGATGTTTGAAGGGATGGTCGACCGCGCCCTTTCGCGCACTAGCCAAGACGTATCCCTTCCGCAAGGGAGCCAACCGAACGCCCCTGCTGCTGCCCGCGGAGCGGCAGCAACTGCCGGCGGCGGCTTTCGAACCCCAGCCCCCATAAACTCCGAGCCGTAACGATCGGACCGTCTCCTGCCCTGACAGTGTCTTTCCTCGGTAGTCGCGATTTCTTTACCCTCCCGCTAACCTTGTCCCGAATTTGTAAACCGTGTACGCAAACAAATGCATTCCGCTCCGACATTGTCTCTAATGGATGCAATGCTTGAGGTTGTGTCTATAAAACGATGTAAATTAGTTGGATGGCTTCTTGGTTATTGCTGTGGGATGGACGGAAAGATCTGAGAGGATGGGCGCTGAGGAAAAATATTGCACATGGGCTTGACACCAGCCGTATAATGCGGCACCGCAAAAAGTTTCCCCCGGGAAACCCCTACTGCGGTATAGGAGACGAACCCATGAAACGTGCAATCAGGATTAGCATCCTGATGGTAGGACTAGTGGGCACATTTATTGCAGCTGCCGTCCAACAGGTTCCCGCCCTGGACGGTGGCCCTTTACTACTGTGCCCACCCCGACAACCAAACTGCTCAACAACTCTGCCACCGCAGTAGAAACGGTCGCAGCTTGAACCGCAAGGTCACTAAAGTAACTTCTGGGTAATTGAAGCTTGGGCCGAGTAGAAGGCTCGCAATCTTTGGGCTGCCGGGACTCATACTAACCCGACAGCCCCACTTTTTTGCGCGAGACCCCTTCGTAGCAACCATCCCTTAGTGGCTGAATCCGCGCTCACGGTTGCTTCTGAGATCGGGCTGTTTCCATTCCGTGGGGCTAGGCCGCTTCTCTCTTCGACGCCGCCGTCAATTCACTTTCCAACCCCGTCGGATCAAACACCGGCGGCTGGCATACCGACCCCGAGCACAGTACCGCGAATGATCTCCCCAAGCCCAAGGTCGGCAGGTGAGGAATTGTGGCCGCCAAGACTGGCGGCAGATTCTTCTCCACGGCTTGATTGGCGGCGAACCGCAGCACAGCATTGTTGCCCGCGAAAGCCGCCACCGCAGCGGAATACAACTCGTTCGCTTTGTGCTCATCCCCGTCTTCGGCAATCACCACCACCTGCACCGGACTTTCCAGAAAGTGCACTACCGCGATCCCATAAGTTGCCGCGAAAATTCCAAACTGCTCCGCTATTCCCGCAAAGGTCTCCAGCGTCTCCTCGGCCTTATCCCGGTAGCTCGTATCCCCGGTGTAATGATGCAGACGCAGTAGGGCAATCGCCGCCATCGGATTTCCTGCCGGCGTCGGCGAGTCTTGTAGCGGCTTGCGCCGCGTCGCCAGCACACCCAGGCTCTGGCCATCGCCAGCCGGTTCGCTGTCGAAAAATCCCCCGGAGGTCGCATCGTAGAAGCGCGCAATCATCGAATCCGTGATCGCCCGTGCAAACTTGAAATAACTCAGGTCGGAGGTCGCCTCATAAGCGTCAAGGCATGCCAAGGCCGTGAACGCATAGTCATCGAGCAATCCCGGTACCTCGCGATGCGAAGCCTTGGGATCCGAGTACGAAACGACATGCAGAAGCACACCAGATTCTGTGGCGCGGGAGCTCTCGCCCGCGTCTGCTCGCTCAGCTTTCCACGACTCTGCCAGCACCCGATCCAGCGACCGCAACGCGAATTTCCGTGCCTCTGTAAGGTGAAGCACCTTCGCTGCCTCCAGATAAGCCGATACGCACAAGCTGTTCCAGCCCACATACACCGTCTTGTCGACATAGGGAGTCGGGCGCTGCAACCGCGCCGCGTACATCTTTTTCTTCGCGGATGCGAGCAGTTCCTCGACCCGTTCCATGCTTAAGTTCATTCGCTTGCCAATTTCCTCCAACGACGCACGCACATACAACACATTCTTCGCTGGATTGTGATGCATCTCCCCGACTTCATTGATGTCGTAACGCAGTGCCGCCACCTGTGCCTCTTCCTCGGTCAACACGGCGCGCGTCTCCTCGAGCGTCCAGGTGAAATAGTCCCCGTCATCGTCCATCGAGATGTCGGCATCCTGCGATGCATAGAACCCGCCGCGCTCCCGCTCGCTCAGCCACTCGTCCATCCAGCGAATGATGTCGCGCGCCACGTCCGCGAAGAACTCATCGCCCGTCGCTTGATATCCGTGCACATAGTTTTTCAACAATTCAGAATTGTCGTAACACATCTTTTCGAAGTGCGGCACCACCCACCGCTCGTCGACGGAATACCGATGAAACCCGCCCGCCAGTTGGTCGTAAACACCACCGAGTGCCATGTGCTCCAGTGTGGTGACAATCAAGTTGCGAAGAGAGTCGTCGGGTGAAGACGGGTCCGGGTGCCCCATCCTATCGCGCTCTTTGCGATAGGGTGGGGATTTTGACTTGCCACCCTCCGCACTCCGCGCATACCGCTCAATCAACAAATCCAACGCCGACGGATGCGGAAACTTCGGCGCCTGCCCAAACCCTCCATGCTGCGGATCAAACATCCGAAACGCTGAAGTCTGAATCGACGCAAGCACAGCAGGCGAAACCCGCCCGTCTTTTCCAGAGAACGACTCCGATTGCGCGATCGCACTCTCCACCATCTTGGCCTGCTCGATCACGTCGCCATGCTTTTCCTTGTAAGCATTCGCAATGCTCAGCAGCACGCGCCGAAAGCTCGGACGCCCATATCCATCGCTCGGCGGAAAATAAGTCCCGCCATAAAACGGCTTTCCATCGGGCGTAAGAAACGCGGTGAGCGGCCAACCACCTTGCCCGCTCACCGCCTGCACCGCCGCCTGGTACCGGCTGTCAATGTCCGGACGCTCATCCCGATCCACCTTCACCGCGATGAAATGCTCATTCACAATCGCCGCAATCTCCGGATCGTCATACGACTCCCGATCCATCACGTGACACCAGTGGCACCATACCGCCCCAATATCGAGCAGCATCGGCTTGTTCTCGCGCTGCGCCGCCGCAAAGGCCTCAGACCCCCACTCATGCCACTGAATTGGTTGATGCATGGCAGACCGCAGGTACGCGGACGAAGCGTGGGCGAGGGAATTAAGGGCGGGGGAGTGCATTACTTAAGTCTAACCGCAGGCACTATGATCCGTCTGCTTCCACTTTCGTATAGTTGCCATTTCAGTCAGACAGAGATAAATTCGCAAGTTCCAAGGTTGGGCTTCATGTGGCAATGCGAGATCCGGCACGACGGCCTTCATAAGTACCGAGTCGTTAAGGGCCAAACGCGCGAAGTCATGCAGCTACGCGCCGACATGCAGGTGCGTTCCTGGAATGACCAATGGGAGCGAGCCAAAGCCACCCATAAAAGAAGGCAGTCGCAGTTAAAGGCTGTATACGACAAGGAAACCAAGAAAAACCTCGCTGCGGAACGTAGTAGGGAAGCGCAGAAGTCGCTCGACACTCTACAGCGTCTTCTGACGGATTCTCTCGAAGAGGATCACGCGATCGACTTCCAGCCGCTTATTGACGACGCGGAATTTGCCGCGACTAAACCGAAAGAGCCTGAGACAGAAGCGCTGCCCCGGGAGCCTCTTGTCACCGACCCCGAATTTAGGGAGCAGGCGAACTTTTTCGTCCGCATAATACCCTCACTACGCCGAAGAGAACGGGCGAGGGTGGCCGCAAAGTTTGGTCAGGCGAAGAAGGAGTGGTCGGAACTGATGAGCGCGAGGTGGCGTCGGACTGACTCAGCCAACAAGCGTTACGGTGACGAATTAGCCGCGTGGGAGGCTAAAGCGCGGGAGCGAACGATCGCAATCAATGCTTGGAAGCAAGACTATGCTGCCTGCGCACCGGAGGCGATTTTGGACTATTGCAGGGTCGTATTTGGGAATTCGAATTACCCAGACTCGTTCCCGAGCGACGCTGCAATTGACTACGTGGCCGGTTCGCGCACTGTGGTTGTCGACTATTCTCTTCCAGACATCTCGGCTATACCAACTCTCAAGGAGGTTAAGTTCATAGCAGCGAGAGATGCCTTCCAAGAGGTGTACGTTTCAGAAGCATGGCTCAACCGGAATTATGATTCGGTTCTCTACCGGATTGCCCTCCGCTCCCTTTATGAGTTGTTTCAGGCGGATGCCGCCAGAGCGATCGACTCGATTGTGTTCAATGGCTGGGTCAACTCAATCGATAAAGCAACGGGAAAAGAAGTGACTGGCTGCATTCTCTCAATCCACGCGACGAAAGCGGAGTTCATGGACATCAACCTGGCAAACGTCGATCCCAAGGCGTGCTTCAAGAAGCTGAAAGGCGTGTCGGCGGCGAAACTCATAGCCCTCCAGCCTGTCAGGCCCATACTGCAGCTGAATCGAGACGATAAGCGATTCGTCCAAGCCCATGACGTCGCAGACGGGCTCGACAGCTCCTCGAACCTGGCGGCAATGGATTGGGAGGATTTTGAGCATTTGATCCGCGAATTGTTCGAAAAAGAATTCAGCACCGATGGCAGCGAGGTGAAGATTACGCAAGCGAGCAGAGACGGCGGGGTTGACGCGATCGTCTTCGATCCTGATCCGATACACGGCGGAAAAATCGTAATTCAAGCGAAACGCTACACGAATACGGTCAGCGTTTCTGCCGTAAGGGACTTGTTCGGAACAGTCCACAACGAGGGAGCAAATAAAGGCATCTTGGTAACGACAGCGGACTACGGTCCGGACGCCTATGAGTTTGCAAAAGGGAAGCCGCTCACCCTGATTAGTGGAAGTGAGCTCCTGTACCTTCTCGCGAAGCACGGCCACAGGGCGAGGATAGACCTAAAGGAAGCCCGAATGCTGGCAGCCGAGCACGAGAAACTCCGGCCGAGGCTCGCAGATTAAGAACCGCTAAGACAGAAGCTACTTCGCGATCCTGCCAGGTGCCCCATCCTTTCCCGTTCTTTGCGAAAGGATTGGAGGCCACAGCTATCCCACCAGCGGATTCACCACCTGAATCGCGCCATAATACTGCCCAGTTCCCATATCCTCGGAATACAGAACCGCAGCACCCGAGATTTCCGCCGCTTGCAACACCAACGCATCCCAGAATGAAATTTTGTAGCGCACTTCTATGTCGAGCGCCTGCACGACCGACTCCGGCGTGTTAACAATGATCTCCCAGCTCAGATAGTCCTGAATCAACCGGCGGACCTCCTCGATGGGAAGCGGACGAGCGACTTTGCGTCGAAGGTTGATGCAAAGTTCCTGCAGCACCTGCGTGCTCAACACACCTTCGCCCGAAATCCACAAACGCTCGATCAATTCGCGGGCGCGGTCGTGCTTAACCCCGGCAGAGCGGTCATGGGCATAGATCAGAATGTTGGTATCGACGAAGTATTTCTGCGCCATCGGTTAGCCGGATATCATCAGCGCTCGTGCAGTTCGTCACGTGAGCCAGGGGGAGTCCACTGTAGGTCCGCACCCTCGCGTAGCCGAGCCAACGCCCGTTTGCGCGCCCTCTCATAATTCCTGCGTTCGCGGACCATCTCCTCGAGGCGAGCGGCCATCATCGCGCTAATGGATGTCCCATCTTCCGCCGCAAGAACCTTGGCTGCGCGTAGCAGCTCAGAATCGATTTTGAGAGTAATATTTGCTTTCATAGCTTGGCACAGTTTCACGTGCTGCAAAATTATACGTGCGATACGCAATCGAGAGCAAGCCAGCTCCTGAAACCTTATCCACAGGCCCCATGTGACATCTGACCTTGCGCCCATGACTGAACTTGGTTCATGATCGCCATTGCGGATGTCGTGCCTGAGGTCAACCCTCAGCACCTAAGCTCTTTGAAATGAAGATTTTGCCCGCAAGTTACTGAGCCGCAAGATATTGCGAACGGTTTCCCGCTAACCCGATGATTCCAGGAGACCGAGGGGGGAGGGGGTAACCAAAAAAAAGGAAGTTCATCGCGCAAATGAATTTTCGGCGATGCCATGCAGAAAAATTAGCAGAAAATTCACAGCGTAGCTTAGCTTAGAAGTTGCTTCGCGACCTTGCAGTACAAATCGATCGACTCCGACAGTTCTTTCTTCTCGATGTACTCGCCGTCGGTGTGCGCCACATGGATCGATCCCGGACCCAGCAACAGCGGTTCGCCCCAATTCGTCAGCTTGGGAATGTCAGTGGTGAACGCTGCAATCATCGTCGGCAATCCATCGACGGCGCGGAAACGAAGGAAGGGAAGTTCCAGCGGAAACGTCACTTGCACCGAATCACCCGCAGTCGCAAGAATCTGCGTCCGCAGCTCAGTCGATGGTCCGATCAGTCGGTACAACAAATCCGCATGCGCATAATCGGGAATCACATTCGGTGCGCGTCCGCCTTCGATCAATCCAATATTCAACGTGCACGGACCAACCTCCGGATCGGAAGGCAACGCCATCGCGCGCAATCGCGTGAGCACTGGAATCAGTTTGTCAATCGCGGACTCGCCCAGCTCCGGATACGCCGAATGCGCCATGCGTCCCGTTGCAGTAACCTCTACCCGCAGAGTTCCCTTGGACGCGAGCGCGATGTGATTCTCTGTCGGTTCGCCGTTCACCAGGAATCGGCATCTCGCGCCTTTACTGTTCGCGGCATATTCATTTGCCACGCGCGCGCCCAAACTGTCGCGCTCTTCTCCCACCACAAACAGAAGTCCTACGTAAATATCGTTTTGCCGCAATCGCTCAGCAGCGGCGATTTGTGCCGCGATAATGCCCTTCGCATCGCACGATCCGCGCCCGTAAATCCGCCCCGCATCTTCCGAAGATGGAATGAACGGAGGAACCGTGTCCATGTGAGTAGAGAAGACGAGCGCAGGATCCAGATGCCCTTCCCACGTCGCATAAACATTGAAGCGATCACCCTCAACCGGAATCTTTTTTGTCTGATAGCCTAGCCGGCAAAGCTCGCCGTAAAGATAGTTCCCCACAGCAGCTTCATTGCCGCTGATGGATTCGATGTCCACGAGTTGCCGCGTAAGCGTCACAGCATCCATGCACGAGAGAATAGCAGACAGCAATCTGAGGTCGGCCTTCAGCATTCTGACTTCTCATTTCTGATTTCGTCTCTCCGACCCTCGCCGTGTAATCTGGCTCTGTGACTTCCTCGACTACATCGATCCGCTCGCTCTTCCTAGATGGTGCTACAGGACGTCTCGAAGCCCTGCTCAACGCCGGAACGGAGCACGCAACGCACGCTGCGCTGGTCTGTCATCCCCATCCGCTGTTCGGCGGAACGCTGCACAACAAGGTCGTCTTCCACACCATGAAGGCGCTCAACAACTTCGGCTTTCCTGTGCTGCGCTTCAATTTCCGCGGAACCGGATTGAGCCAGGGCGCACACGACAACGGCGATGGCGAAGTCGACGACGTCCGCACCGCGCTGGATTGGCTCGGCTCCGAATATCACTTGCCGCTGCTGTTTGCGGGATTCTCCTTCGGCGCCGCAGTTGGATTGCGCGCCGCATGTGCTGACACACGCGTTCAAGCGTTGATCGGCGTTGGCACGCCAGTCGGTCCGGTAGTTGCCGAAAGTGAAGTGCCGCGCGCATACACCTTCGAGTTCCTGCAGCAGTGCACGAAGCTGAAGTTGTTTGTCAGCGGAGCCCGCGATCAGTTCGGCCCGCGAGACAAACTGGAAGCGCTGGTTGCGTCCGCACCAGAACCAAAGAAGCTGATCATGATTGAAGGTGCAGACCATTTCTTCGCCGGGCGCCTGCACGAACTGCGAACCGCAATCGAAACCTGGGTGAAAGAAGCTGTCATCTCTCAGTCGTGAGCGCTCGCGTCACGGAGTCTGCGGCACGATTGGATTCTACTGATAGCTGAAGGCTGACAGCTGAGAGCTGCTTTTCGTCTTTATAATCCTTGCTCATGTCTGACTCCAGCCAGATGCGCCAGGTCGCGCGGGAGATCTTTCTACATGCTCTCTCTGAAGCCTCCATCACCAAAGGCTTTGCGCGCCACGTGAACTGCGAGCGGGGAATTCTCCGCGTCTGCGAGGACCTTTACGATCTGCAAACGTATTCCAATGTGCTGGTCGTCTCGCTGGGTAAAGCTGGACACACGATGGTCGAGGCCCTGTCTGCGCAAGTCGGAGCATCGCTGGAAGGAATCGTAGCCAGTTCAGTCCTTCCTTCGACACAGGTTCACGGTTTTCGCTACTTTCGCGGAGGACATCCGACGCCGAACGCAGAATCCATGCAAGCGGCCAATGCAATGCTGCGTGCGGTCGAATCGCAGCCCGCTTCGGCGCTCGTTATCTTCCTGCTCAGCGGTGGAGGTTCGTCGATCGTCGAGCGGCCCATCGACGACCAGATCTCTCTCGACGACCTCATCGCGACCTACCGAGTCCTGGTTCATTCTGGCGCGCCCATCGCAGAGATCAACACGGTCCGCAAGCATCTGTCGGCGGTGAAAGGCGGACGTTTGGCGCAAGCTGCGTTTCCCGCGCAGCAGGTGTCGTTGCTCGTGTCCGATGTTCCCGACAGCACACCCGACGCGCTCGCCTCAGGTCCGACAATGCCCGATTCCACGACTGTCGAGGATTGTTATCGCATCGCCGAGAAGTACGAACTGCTAGAGCAGTTTCCCGTGTCGGCGCGAGAACTGTTCGAGCGCCACGCGCTCGACGAGACACCGAAGTCGGATGACCTTGCGTTTCAGAAGGCGCGTTGGTGGCCCGTGCTTTCGAACCAGACAGCCATTGAAGAAGCGAGCATCGCGGCAGAGCGCGCAGGGTTCGTCGTGCACGTGGACAACTCCTGCGACGATTGGGAATACGAGAAGGCTGCCGACTATTTGCTGCAGACAGTGAGTGAGTTGAGAACGAAGTTCTCGCCGGTGTGTCTGATTTCAGGTGGCGAAGTCACCGTGAAAGTCACGAACGGCGGAGTTGGCGGACGCAACCAGCAGTTCGCTTTAGCGTGTGCGGAGAAGATCGCCGGTGAGAAGATCACGGCGCTCAGCGCCGGAACCGACGGAGTCGACGGGAATAGTTCCGCCGCAGGCGCGGTGGTCGACGGCACAACAGTTGAACGAGCGCTTGCTCAGGGACTCGATGTTCGCGCAGCGCTGGAACAGTTCGATGCGCATCGATTGTTTACTGCTCTGGGAGATGCGATTGAGATTGGCCCGACGGGGAACAACCTGAGGGACTTGAGAATTATTTTGGCTTACTAGTTCTGGATCAGAGCCGCCGGCTTCGCCCAGGCGGGACAGCCGAAGGCGGCTGTCCCCACATGAGCACTGCTAAAGTGTGCTGTTGTTATGCGGTCTTCTGCATCTGGCCCATCTTCTGCATGGCTTCGTCCATGGCATTTTTCATTTCGTCTTGCGACATGTCCTTGGTGTGCGTGGCGATCGACCATTTGTGGCCAAAGGGATCTTTCAGCTTACCGTAACGATCGCCCCAGAACTGATCGGAAACGGGCATTTCGACCTGCGCGCCTGCTTTTACAGCGCGGTCGAAGGCTTCGTCGACGTGGTCCACGTAGATATGCAGGCCCATCCCAGCGCCTCCGCTACTGAGTGGAGAGAGCGCTCCAAAGTCTGGGAACTCATCACTCAGCATGATGATGGAGTCGCCGATCTTTAATTCGGCATGCATGACTTTGCCGTCCGGACCCTTTGCGACGCCCCGTTCTTGTGCGCCGAACGCTTTCTTATAAAACTCGATGGCGCTCATAGCGTCGCGCACGGTGAGAAATGGTGTGAGAGTGTGATAGCCCTCAGGAATGGGTTTTACTGGCATACGATCTCCTCCTAGGCTGGAAATTCAGATCGTCAGTGTACACCCGTGGCGCGAGCGGATTGTTAAAGGTGTACTACTCCGCGGGTTATTTTTTCGAGTCGGGCAGGTACACGAAATCGCATATGCACGCCCTACATTAGAGACATTCGTGATCTGTTCAGCTCGCGAGCTCGAGGGCGAGACGCCCTCGCGACACCCGGCAAGATGCCGGCGCTATTTCTAACAGCGCTGGATTTAGAAGAATCTGGTTACGCCTTCTTCCATGACTACTACCTGATCCTGGGTGCCTGCGGCTTGGGCTTCCTGCTCGAGAAGTTGAAGGGGTTCATCGACGGGTTCGTGGGAGAGGCGGAAGGTGCCGTAGTGCATGGGAACCATCCAGCGCGACTTAAGGTCGAGGAAGGCGCGCATGGCGTCTGCGGGATCGGCGTGAACGTTGCGGAACTGCGCCGGATTGTAGGCACCGATCGGGAGCAGCGCGAGTTCGGGAGCGAGGCGGCGTCCGATTTCGCTGAAGCCGGAAAAATATGCGGTATCGCCGGCGTGATAGACGGAGTGCTTGCCGGCCTTCAACACAAAACCGCCATAGCCGCGGTGCGAATCCTTCAAGATGCGCGCGCCCCAATGGCGCGAGGGCACATGCGTTACCGATACGCTGCCGCGGCGCGAATTCTTCCACCAATCGAGTTCAATGATCTCGGAAAAGCCAAGGTCAGAGACCAGGTCGGAAACGTGGGTTGGAATGATGATGGACGGCGCGACTCCGCGCGTACGAAGGTTGTTCTGCACCAAAGCACGCAGAGAAGGGCGGTGCAAATGATCGAAGTGCGCGTGCGAGACCAGTACCATGTCAATGGCGGGGAGATCCGCAATGCGCAGACCCGGACGGCGCAAGCGCTTCAGAACAAAAAGCCAGCGGGCGAAATTGGGATCGATGACGACATTCTGCCCGCCAATCTGCACGAAGAAACTTGCGTGTCCGATGAAGGTGACGCCGAGTTCTCCGTTGGTGGCTAAGCGAGGCTTGTAAGTCTGACCGCGGCGTGGCGTGACTGCGGAGTGACGCACCAAACGACCAAACTGGGTGGCGCGCTTACGAAGGGCCGGATTGCGAAGTGTCTGTTTAATCATTCTGCTACAAAGCCTGGGGGGTGGCCGGAAGCAGCCTCAACCATTCATCCTAAACCTTTTGGCTGCGACAACAGAGTAATTAATACGCCGTACAAATAATTTACTCACAAATCTTAGATGAATTAGAGGTTTTGGGGGCTGCTATTTAGTTTCTGAAGAGTGACGGCGGTAACGTCCTGTTTCAAGGATTACAGATGAGGAAACAGGAAGCATAGTTGCTGGTGGCTCTCTCGTGTTGCAGTCCGTTTAGATTGGCGTGGCAAACAGCCAGCCGAGCTGTGCTCAGCACGTCCGGGTCTGAGACCTGGACGTGCATAGATCATCCCTTCCGGACGACGGACCGTTCACTTATTGAGGATCGGAGTTGGCGATCCAGCGAGAACGTGGGATCGCACGCCGTCCCTCATCGTCGTAGAAGAATTTCATCTCGTGATCGGACTTGACCCCGGGCACCGGATGATCGTCGATGGAACTGAACCGCGGAGCGTCAAACGAAATAGGCAACGGCGACTTGGTGGTGAACATGGCTTCGTTGAGAGCGCTGCCCACGGGAGCTTGAGCCACGGCAAAAACTCCGAAGGGATTGCCATTCACATAGGAAACGCCGATATAGTCGGCGACCATCGGACCATTGTCGGAATCAGGCAACCAGCCTACCTCCATCGGTCCAGCGATTTTGGCGCCCGCGGTCCAGGTCGAGCCACCGTCGAGTGAAGTGGTGAAGCCCACATCCAACTGGCAGGTGCTGGTGGTGCAACTCTTGTTCGGATAGTAGTAATAGACGACGGTGATGTGCGCGTTGGCACCAGAGGTCGCGGGATCGACACCGATGCCGGGGATGAAGTGATCGACGGTGCTGCTGGTGGGATCGATGGGAATGCGAGTAACAGCGCTCCAGGTTTTGCCATCGGTGGAGGAACTCATGACGATGTCGTTGGAAGCGCAACCGGAGCGGAAGCGACAGTCGGACCAGACGACGAAAACCTTTCCGGCGGCATCGATGCTGACCGATGGCAAGTTCGGATTGCGGAGGCCGGCGGCAACGAAGTGGCTTTGAATGCTGGCGATGGCTTGGCTTCGTCCCCAACTCACGCCGCCGTTGGTGGAGCTGAATACATCGATGCCTCCACCTTCGAACGGAACGATGACAGTTCCGTTGGGCTGAACCACCGGCTCACCGCCCAGTCCGCCGGCATGGTCCGAGGAGGGAAGTCCTGGGCCCCAGGTTTTCCCGCCGTCTTTCGAAACGCTCATGAGGACATCGCCGCTGCCAAAGGCCTGATCCCACTCGGTGTAGCAGTTGCCATAGAAAGGACTGGTGGTGGTGTTGTCGCAGACGGTCCAGTTCTTGTCATCGAGATGCGTGTTGTCGATGAGGATGGGCTTGCCCCAGTTCAGGCCATTGCTGGAGCGGCTGACTGCGACGTCGCCAATCAGAGAGCAACAGCTGAGGCCCGCCAGAGGAAGCGTAGAAATGAGCCACGCGCCATGCTTGGCGTCGAAGGCAACGGAAGGATCGGCAGCCGCGCCGTAGGTTCCTCCCTTGTAGTTGAGCGTCAGGCCGGGAAGAAGGCCGTGCTTCCAAGTCTGGCCGCCATCCACCGAAGTCGCGAAGCCGACATCGCCGCTGCCCCATCCGATGCTGCCGGGCCGGCGCGCGACGTGAAAGGCGCTGACGATGGTGCTGCCCCAGGAGAAAGAATCAGGCTCGACCTCCGTCTTGTGCACGCTGTCAGCATTCGTCAGGGTGTCGACGCTGATTTTTGCCAGCGAAGTTTGAGCGGGCAACGGCGCCTGCAAAGCCAAGACGAATGCGAGCGCGACCGCTGAAATGATGAGCGCTGGTTGAGCATCGGAGCGGACAGGAGACAATTCCATCGAGTGATTCCTTGGTTGCGTAGATTGGTTTCTTCGCAGGGAAAATAGACCGTCCGCCAAGCCGCTGGCAGAATCTATCCCGCGCACTATACCCCGAGCGATGGGACGATGTCGATGTGAAGGAATTTTCACACTGTCTTGCCAAGCTGTCGAGCTTCACTCGACCCCTTCGGCTTCGCGCAGCGCAAGCTAGCCGATGGCGGCTGTCGCCACATGGCCTTAATTCCGTCTCTCGTGCGAATGCTTGACCTTGATCGCGCTGGTCATATCTAATCCGAACGTTGCTATTGCGTGGTCTTCAAGAAGGAGAAGTCGGCATGCGAGTTGCGTTTGTGGGACTGGGAATCATGGGCCACGCGATGGCCACGAATCTGGTGAAAGCTGGCCACGAGGTAACGGTGTGGAATCGCACGCCGGGCAAGCTGGTGGAAGGCGCTGGAGTGGCGCCAACTCCCGCGGCTGCCGCGCAGGGCGCGGAAGTTGTGTGGCTGTGCGTGTCGGACACCGAGGCGGTGGAGAGTGTGATTTTTGGCGCGGACGGCGTGGAAGCATCTCTGACGGAAGGTACGATCATTGCGGATTCGAGCACGATTTCTCCGACGGCCACAGCGAAGTTCGCAGAGCGGGTAGGCGCTAAGGGCGTGAGTTGGGTGGACGCTCCGATGACGGGATCAAAGATCGGTGCGCGGGACGGGACGTTAGTCTTCATAGTGGGGGGAGACGAAGAGGCGGTGGAACGGCTGAAGCCGCTGTTCGCAGCGATGGGGAAGAAGATTTTCCGAATGGGCGAGACGGGCAAGGGGCAGGCTACCAAGCTTGCGATGAACTTGCAGATTGCGATGATTTTTGAGGGATTTGCAGAGGCTCTGACGCTGGCCACCAAGCTTGGAGTTGATCCGCAACAGTTGCTGTCGTTGATTGAAGCCACGATGGTGCGGTCGGGAGTGGTTGATTACAAGGCGCCTTTTATCCTGCAGCGCGACTTCACGCCGAATTTTCCGTTGCGGCTCATGCACAAGGATATTCGGCTAACACTGGAGGCAGCGAAAGAGGCGCGTGTGAAATTGCCGGGGCTGGAAACGGTGGAAGAGATTTATGAGATGGCGTCGGAGGATGGGAACAAGGATCTCGATTATGCCGCGACGTTGACCCTGCTGGAGAAGTGGGCTGGGGTGCAGGTAAAAGGAAAGGCTGCATAGTGGTGAATGAAGAGTTCAGCGAAGAGATTCCCGGGCCAAACCGAATGAGCCGCTGTTTGCAGAACTTGGCGAACTGACCAAGGCCAAGCTCGAGAAGTACAGAGAAATGAATTGGCTTTAACAGTGTTGATAGTCTGACCTGAGAAAAGATGGGCACGTTACCGCCGTAATCCCCAAATCCCCGCTATTACACAAGTATTACAGTCAAGGAATTCGTCTCTTGGTAGGTTAGCTATGGGGTTGATCAAGCTCATACGACCACGAAACGGGGACCTTCCTTGGATATGGAACTGCAAGATCTGGAAAAGCGACAAGCGGAAAAAGGTGAAGTGAATTGGATTACGGCGGCGTTCATGGCTGCGTTTCACGTGGGAGCGGTAGCAGCGCTCTTTTTTTTCACGTGGAAGGCTTTGTTCGTCGCGATGTTCTTGTGGTGGGTTTCGGGGAGCCTCGGCATCGGGATGAGTTATCACCGGTTGCTCACGCACCGGGGATACAAGAGTCCGAAGTGGGTGGAGTATTTCCTGACCGTATGTGCGACGCTCGCGCTGGAAGGCGGGCCGATTTTTTGGGTCGCGACGCACCGGATTCATCATCAGTATTCGGATCAGGAAGGCGATCCGCATTCCCCGATCGACGGCAAGTGGTGGGCTCACATGGGATGGATTCTCATGGGGAAGTCGATGCACCACGACACGACGACTCTAGCGCGCTACGTGCCTGATCTTGCCAAGGATAAGTTTCACGTCTGGATTACGAAATATCACTACGTTCCGCAGGTTGTTCTGGGAGTCGCACTGTATGCGATTGGCGGGCTCCCGTTTCTGTTGTGGGGAATTTTCCTGCGCGTAGTTGTTGGATTGCACGCGACCTGGCTGGTGAACTCGGCGACCCACTCGTGGGGCACACGGCGATTTGCGACCCGCGATCTTTCGACCAATAGCTGGTGGGTGGCGCTGCTGACGTTTGGCGAAGGCTGGCACAATAATCACCATGCGCATCCGACCGCGGCCCAGCATGGTTTCAAGTGGTATGAAGTCGATATGAACTGGTATGGCATTTGGGCATTGAAGACGCTGGGGCTGGCTTGGGATATCAAGCGAGTAAACCTGGGTGATGTGGAACGAGGTTTGGTGGCGACTCCGAATGGGCGGCTGATTACTGCGGCGATGCCAGAAGTATCGGTCGCGGGAGACTAACGGTTCGATTCAGATTAAGAAGATCAGCCCTGGCTTTCCAAGCCGGGGCTTTTTCGTGGACGGCGCCTAAAGGCGCTATTCATCGGCGAGAGTTACGGTATGCCTGAAGGCATACCCTGATACGAATCTTCATTCCATGAGACCAATCTTCATTCCCTGAGACCCAGCTTCATTCCCTGATACCTTCAATAGGTGATACGAAACCTTCTTGCCTGGCCGAATTCTATCCCTGACCGAATCTTATCCCTGACCGAAATTCATTCCAGACCCGAATGCGACGAGTGGATTCGAATCTTCTCCTGACTCGGATCTCCAAAACCTTATGCGGATTTGGCCGGTGCAGCTATCCGGGCCTGCGTTTGTCAGATGCGGATGATCATTACTTCTGTGGCTTTGATCAAGGCTGCGGCGGTTTGCCCCTTCTTCAGTTGCATTTCGCGGACGGCTCCTGAAGTGATCAGGGAAGTGATGAGCTGTCCTCCTACCGATAGAGTGACTTGGCCGACCAGGCCGCTGACGCGGACATCCACGATGCGGCCGACAAGCTGATTGCGTCCGCTGATGCGCTTGTAGGTGACGCGGCGTTCGCCTTCGTTGCGGCCGCGAGAGCGATAGAGCAATCGATCCACCTCAGTCTGCGGAATGCGGTAATGTCCGCCGGGCGTTTTCACGCTGCGCAATTTGTGGCGGTAGATCCATTGTTTGATGGTGGGATAGCTGATTTGTAGCTGGACGGCGGCGTCGCGCGGGCGAAGCAGAGTTTCCGCGGTTCCCGATCGTTGCCGGTTCTTGTCGTTTGTAGCCATTGGAAGAAAATCCTACCGCGCCCATACGATGCGGTCAATGAAACAGACAAAGAAATGCTATGTGGCGCTATCTATATAGATTCGCATGATAGTCGACTACAAACTCGATTATCATATACACTTCTTTTTTCTTGCCGACTCCAACTGTAGGGGAAATGAAATGCAACGGATGAAACTCTTCCGCGTCTTGCCGACCGAAGTGATGCGGCCGTTCAATATCCGGCGCGTGTTTTGGGAGAACTGCTGGATCTTTGGGTTGCTCCTCCTGGGCATTTTTGTCCCCTTATCTTTCGCCCAAGTGTCGGCGAGCCTTTCCGGAAGCGTTACGGACCAATCGGGGGCGGCTGTTTCTGCTGCCACCGTGACTGCGGTCAACATCGATACAGGGATCTCACGCTCTGCGCTGACTGGCCAGAACGGTCAATATCAATTATTTGCGCTGTCTGTGGGCGTGTACGAACTTCGAGTCACCAAGGATGGTTTTGCGGAGGGAATTCGCAGTGGAATACGCCTGGTGGTCGGAGAAGAGGCGCGGATCGATGTGAGCCTGCGACTGGGGCGATTGACCGAACAAGTCAAAGTGGAAGGGGATGCCCCGGTGGTGAGCGTCACGACACAGGACATTTCCGGACTGGTGGGACAGCGGCAGGTGAAAGATCTTCCGCTAAATGGGCGCAGCTACGATCTGCTGCTTACGCTAAATCCGGGCATCGTCAATTTCACGTGGGAGAAGACGGGAGGAATCGGAGTCTCCAATTCGACGACGGGCAATAATTTCTCGGTCTCGGGGAATCGTCCGCAGCAAAACTTGTTCCTGTTGAATGGCGTTGAGTTTACGGGTGCGGCGGAGAACAATATGCAGCCTGGAGGGTCGAGCCAGGAATTGCTGGGGGTGGATGCGGTCCGCGAGTTCAATGTATTGCGCGATTCCTACAGTGCCGAATACGGAAAGCGGCCCGGTGGTCAAGTCATCATCGTGACGCAATCGGGCACGAACCAACTGCATGGAAGCGCGTACGAGTTTTTGCGAAATAATGCGCTGGATGCTCCGAATTATTTCGACCAAGGGTCGGCACCGCCTTTCCAGAGAAACCAGTTTGGAGGGGCGCTGGGAGGGGCCCTTCGGAAGGACAAGACATTCTTGTTTGGCAATTACGAGGGCTTGCGCCAGCACCTGCATCAGACGTCGGCGGCATTTGTTCCGGATGCGGCATCGCGTGCGCTGGCAGTGGCGAGCGTTCAGCCCTTGCTGAATCTCTGGCCAATTGCGCCGGCAGGCGCTCCAGACTTCAATGGAATCGCGCAGGTGTTCAGCAGTCCGCTGCAGACCATTCGCGAGGATTTTGGCACAGTTCGGATCGACCAGATTATTTCCGGGCGTGATTCGCTGGCCGGGGTTTATACGATCGACGACGGTGCCGACCAGACCGCCACTACGCTCAACCCGTACAGCAGTGACGTTCTAACGCTTCGTGAACAGGTGTTGAGCGTTGAGGAAACGCACGTTTTCTCCGCACGGACAATCAATGTTGCGCGAGTGGGATATTCGCGGGCAGGCTACTTCTTTACGGGCGAACCCACGCCGGGGACACCGGCGGCGACCGTTCCGGGATTCGTGTTGGGCCATCCGGTCGGTGCGGTGGTTGTCGGCGGAAGCGCAGCCTCGAATCCTTCGGCGCAGCTTGGCCTGGCGGGAAGCAATAACGGAAGCAATCTGACGATTGCGCGAAACCTATATACGTTTGAAGACCGGCTAACCCTTACTCGTGGGCACCACCAGTTGAGCTTCGGGGCGTGGTTCCAACCGTTCCAGTCAAACGAAACGATTGCTTTGAGCCAGTTCGGGCAGGCGACGTTTACCAGTTTGCAGACGTTTCTGCTGGGAACGACCTCCACTTTTCTGTACGATCCTGCTCCTACGCAGATGAATTGGCGCTCGCTTTTCGGGGCCTTCTACGCCGAAGACGTCATACGGGTAAAGCCAAATCTGACACTATCTCTCGGCCTCAGGGATGAGTTCACGACAGGTTGGAACGAGGCGCATGGCCGCGCGGCGAATTACACGTTTAGCAACGGAGTGATTTCCAGCGAACCGCATATTGGAAGCGCACTGTTTACTACGAACAACGCCAAGTTTCTTCCACAGCCACGCATCGGATTGGCGTGGAGCCCCGTCAACAACAAAACCGTAATTCGCGCGGGTTTTGGAATGTACAACGATCTGCAGGACGCGCTTGGTTATCGAACGGATCAGAACGCTCCGTTCAATCCGACATACAGTATTAGGGCGCAATCCGTTTCGGGGCTTCCAATCGATCCGTCGGCTGCGCTTCCGTCGGGGGCGCTGTTGGTTCCGGGGGACGTTCAGCCGGATATGGAGACGCCGACACTGATTTCCTGGTCGCTGCGAGTTCAACAGGAACTCTCTCCAAATACGTCGCTGACGGTGGGCTATGTTGGAAGTCATGGCTATCATGAGATCATCGGCGTCGACGCGAACGAGCCATTTCCAGTAGTTTGTCCCGCATCGCCTTGCCCGGCGACGTATCCCGCGACCTTCCCCACGGCTTTGGCGGGTACTCCGGTTCCCGCGGGGTCGTTTTACGTTCCGACAGCAGTGAAGGCGAATCCCGACGATTGCTAATACCTGGACGTGGTTCTCGCAGGGAACCAGCAATTACAACGCGCTCCAGGTTGACCTAAATCGGCGTTTCAGCCACGGGATGTCGTTGCGAGGGGTGTACACATGGTCGAAGGCACTGGATGATGGCGACTCGGTGAACGGCACCGCTGCAGCGAACGCGCCTGGGCTGGTGTCAAATCCATTCGACTTGCATTCGGACTATGGGCTTGCCACGTACGATGTGCGGCACATCGCGGTCATTAGTGGCATGTATCGTTTGCCATTTGGCCACGGACAAGCGTTTGGCGGAAGCCTGGAGGGTTGGCGGGATGTGGCGGCGAGCGGATGGTCAGTAAATAGCATCCTGACTTTACAATCCGGCTTCCCGTTTACGCCGCAACTTAGCTACAACCCATCCAACAATGGCGATACGCGCAATCCGGTACGACCGTTTGCGAATCCTGACTTTACGGGCCCAGTCATACTCGGTAAACCGAGCCAGTGGTTTAATCCTGCAGCGTTTCTGGCTCCGGCAAATACTCCGGGGAACCTCGGCTTCTACGGAAACCTGGGAAGGAATACGCTAATTGGTCCGGGACTAGCGACCTGGGACTTCTCCGTAATGAAAGAGACCACGCTTCACGAACGTCTGGGACTGCAGTTTCGCGCCGAGATGTTCAACCTGCTGAATCGAGCCAACTTCAATACGCCGAACCTGATAACCTTCACTCCTTCGGGCGTTTCCGGTACTGCCGGAGCGATTACCAGCACCTCGACCACGTCACGACAGATCCAATTTGGACTGAAGTTGATGTGGTAGGGGAGCCTGGGCGCATACGCCCTACCGTTGCTGCGACGCGCTAAAATCAGTGCGGTACTCCATGCGCATCTCCAGCCGCCGCGGAACGATTGTGTTCTTTCTCTGCCTAGGCATAGGCCTGGTCGCTCTGGCGGTTGCCCTCAATGTTGGCTGGATCATTTTGAACTGGCGCGAGGGAGTGCTGCTGTTTTTCGGGATTGTCTTTTTTGCACTGATCATTGCAGGCATGGTCGTGAATACGATTTTCCTGGTTCGAGAGTTGCGGCGCAGTGAGCAGCACGACAGCTTCATCAATGCCGTGACGCATGAATTGAAGACGCCAGTGGCGTCGATCCGGTTGCATCTCGAAACATTACAGCGCCGCGAACTTCCTGAGAAGCAGAAGCAGGAGTTCTACCGGCTCATGCTGAGCGATACCGACAGGCTGACTGAGACAGTAGAGCAGGTTCTGCGCGCCGGGCGAGCTGGCGACAAGAAGGCGGGACGAGACAAGGCTGACGTGGACTTCGGTCAACTGGTTCGCGAATGTATGGACGCAACTCGTGCGCGGCATCACCTGAGTCCGGAGGCTATCCGATATGAGGAAGCCTCGAGCAACGGGCACGGATTGAGAGTGCAAGGCAGCGCGGAGGACCTGCGGACAGCCGTCATCAATGTGCTCGACAATGCCGTGAAATATTCTGGCGAAACGGTCGACGTGCGGGTGCGGGTGGAAACTCCGGATGAAAAGCGCATTGTGCTGCGCATTCGCGATCAGGGCGTCGGCATTCCGGCCGACGATATGAAGCGCATCTTCAAACGTTTTTATCGGGTAACGCATCGCTCGCTCGCACATGTGAAGGGGACCGGGCTGGGCCTGTTCATCGTGAAGGCGATTGCGCAGAAGCATGGCGGGAAAGTGTTTGCTGAGAGTGAGGGAGAAGGCCAGGGAACGACCATTGTCTTGGAATTGCCGAGGGGGGCTGCGTGAGCCGAGTGCTGGTAGTGGAGGACGAGGCTCATTTGGCGCAAGGTCTGCGCTTCAACCTGGAGGCTGAAGGCTATGCGGCGGAAGTTGTAGGCGATGGCGAGGCGGCGACGGAACGTCTGTTGGACAAGCAGGAGAATTTTGATGCGGTGGTGCTCGACATCATGCTTCCGGGCAAAGACGGATTTAGCGTGGTGTCGGAGTTGCGGGCTGCACGCAACTACGTTCCTGTGCTGATGCTGACGGCGCGAGGGCGTCCGGAAGATGTCTTGAAAGGCTTTGCCTCAGGGGCAGACGATTATCTGGCGAAGCCGTTTGAGCTTTCCATTTTGCTGGCTCGATTGCAGGGTTTGCTGCGGCGAAGCCAGTGGACGCGCGGAGGGCAATCACCAGAGCCGAACGAAGCCCGCCCTGAAAAGGGCGGCGTTGGAGCCTTTGGAACATTTTCCTTTGCCGACAAGACGATCGATTTTGGAGCCTTGGAATTGCGATCGGGAGAGACGACGATCCATTTGACATTGATGGAGTCGGAGCTCCTGCGGCATCTGGTGCGCAACGACGGGAAGATTGTTTCGCGCAAACAGATTCTGGAGGAAGTGTGGGGGCTTCACGAGGATACAGACACCCGTGCCATCGACAATTTCGTAGTGCGGCTGCGGCGTTATCTGGAGGATGATCCGGGACATCCGCAGCATTTGTTGACTGTGCGCGGCGTGGGATACAAGTTCCTGGCGAATCCGAACAAAGAGTGAAGCGGCAGAATTATTTATCGCAGGCTCCTGACTATCTGCTGAAATTGCGGAATCGAACCGTAGGTACTGATTCCCAACAGAAATCCGAGCTCATACCACCGGCCGTTGTTGTGCGTCTCGTAGATGCTCACCGAGTGATTCCAAAGACTAAAGAAAAAGGCAAAAGGGGCGATGAAGCCGTGCCATGATCCGGCCCAAAAGCCTGCTGGATTCGCTCCCGGCTGCTTATAAGTTGATTGTGTTCCCGCGACATAGAGAGGGTTAGGCATAAGTGATTATGGGAGTCTCTAGGCGCGACAGAGTTCGGAGAGCAGAGTCTCTCGACGCTGAAGCGCGATGCGATCGAGGCGTTGTAGAACCGTCAGGTAAATCGGAATGGAAATGGCAGCGAGCACAAGGAACAGCAGCGTGGCGATCCACAGATCTTTGTAGAGGCGCGCGATGGCAAAGGCCGCGATGCCCAGCCCGACGATCACGATCTGCACGCCGAAGCTCGCTAGCACGGTTGTCTGCGACACGTTCTGGCGGCCGAAGGTGGAGAAATCGCGCTTCTTGGGAGCATAGATCGAAAGCAAATTGCCAGCGGTGAAGTTAAGCGGGACCGCGAAAAGAAGTCCTGCAATGGTGGCGATCGAAACCGCGAGGTGCGGGACGCCGTAGAGATAAGAAACCGCGAGCCATGCGAGGGCCGTATTAAAGACGAGGATGGCGGCATGGGTAAGGTTTTTTGCCAGCAGAATCTGGCGGAACGTGACCGGGGATGCGTAAAAGAACTGGATGCCCGAGGCGTCGCCGCCAAAGCTATTGAAGACGAGATTGGTTAGCACAAGGATCGCGTAGGCAGCGGCGCCGGGAAAAGCGGTGTCGGGGGCGCGGTTGAAAGAACTGGAGTGTCGCATGGGATTCATTGGGCCCAGCCGAAAGATCAGCAGCATGAACATCGGCATGATCAAGGTGAGGAGCATGGGGCCGCTGCGAGCGAGGTAGCGGATTTCCTTTTCGAAGACAGCTGCGACGGATTGCGAAAACCAGGGAAGGTTCCATCCCACTTGCAGAGCTTGCGCCTGAACCACCACGGGGCGCGCTGCGGCTTCGCTGAGATTTTCGCCGCGGAACTGTGCTCGCAGGCGAAGGTGCAGGAGAAGTCCAATTGCCAGGGTCACCGCTACTACCAGTAACAGAGAAGTGAAGCCGGGGAAGAATCGGGCATGCGAGATCTGGGCAATCGCGTTGGCGGCCAGACCCGGAGGCAACAGGGCTTGGACCTGGTTGGTGAGTTCAGCGGCGCGCCCTAGCTCCGGGTGCGGGTCTTTTCCAAAATGTTCTACGGCGGGACCGATCAACTGAAAACTGAGCATCACGAGAATAAAAAGCACGCCCATGATTTCGCGCGTTCGGCGCTGCGCCAGCCAGCGCTCCAGCCAGGCAAAAACGGTCTGCATCAGTATGAGATTGAAGAGCGCAAAGGTCAGCAGTACGAGAAGCGTCCAGAGAAATAGCACGGGACGCGCGAAGGTGACACCAAGGAGAATTCCAAAGAGACCCAGAGTGCCGAGTGCGCTGGCCGGGTCGAAGTACCCGTATGCCAGGCGGATCAGGAAATACGAACGATAGGTGAGAGGAAAGCGTAGCAACTCGGCGGAGTCAGGATTGTTGGCGAACGCCGTCGACATCAGGGGGAAGATCTGCCAGAAGAGAAATACCGGCCACAAAAGGATCGCAAGGTACTCGGCCTGGTCCTGCGAAATGAAGTACCAGGCAGAGCCGGCAGCCAGGGTGAAGCCGCCCAGCCCGCCCAAAGCGAAGGCCAGGGTAACGATGGAACGGGAGAATAGCTCCATTTTTCCCCGGCGGCTGCGCAAGCGGTTCAGAAACATACGCCAACGGAGTTGAGCAATGGCGGCGAGCTGAGTTGAAACTTGTGGAGGCGTCATTTCGGGTGGCTTCAATTCTTGCACATCCCGGCCCGACGTGTTTGAGCGTAACGTGTTGAATCAGAGGTTGTTGCGGACTGAGGTGACAGCGGCGAAGGCTGATTGAGTGATTGTCATCACAAATTGGGGTGGTCCGGCTCACGGATGAACGGTTATTGCCGATGAGAATGTTGAGATGTAGAGGCCAATGAGGATTATGGAATCTGAGCAGACTCCGCTATGGGAAAGTGTTACTCAGCCTTTGGCGAACGCGTTAGACTTCGCCTTTGGTTGTCACCATACGAAGCTGAGCCGGGTCTTCACCCTCGGAGGGCATACTTACAAGGTATGCTGCGGGTGCGGCGCCCATTTCGACTACTCGCTCCAAACCATGTCGATTAGGACTCACCACAAGCTGTTTCCGACTTTAAGACGCCTACGCGCTGGGCGAATTCATCGCCGAAGGAAGTCGCTGCGAGGCGCCCGCCGATCCTGATTAGCACCCCCCAGGCCGACAGTATTAACCCAACCAAGAAAGCTCCTGTTCGGTTCGATGCGAGCCGCCGACGATGCGGAGGAAAATCTGTTCCAGCGTCAGTTTCTCGCCTGAAGAGGAGTCGCCGTCTGCCGGCGTGGCTGTGGGTTGGGCCTCGACTCCGGCGCGCAACTCCTCGAGGGAGCCTTGGGCGACCAGTCGTCCCTGATGAATGATGGCGACGTGGCTGCAGAGGCGCTCGACGATTTCAAGGACGTGAGATGTAAGAAAGATTGTGGCGCCGCGAGTGATCATGCCTTGCAGCATCGTCTTGAGCGTGCCGGCGGCGATGGCATCGACGCCTTCGAAAGGTTCATCGAGAAACAGAACCTTGGGCCCGTGAATGACAGCGGCGGCCAGCGCAAGTTTTTTCTGCATGCCGTGGGAGTAGTCGGTGACGAGTTTCTTCGGCTGGTCCGCAAGTTGCATGAAATCGAGCAACTCGGCGGCGCGTTGAGCAGCGGTGACGCGATCGAGACCGTACATGCGTCCGGCGAAGCTGAGGAATTCGGCGCCGGTTAGGCGGCCGAACAGGGCCATTCCTTCGGGGACGACTCCGATTTGGCGCTTCACGTCAACAGGGTGAGCGTTGAGATCGATGCCGAGGATGTCGATGCGTCCGGAACTGGGAGCGAGCAGTCCGGTGAGCATTTTGATGGTGGTGGACTTTCCTGCTCCATTGGGGCCGAGGAAACCGAAGAATTGGCCGGGGGCGACGCGCAGGTCAACGTTGTCAACAGCCACGAGGTCCCCGAAGCGGCGGGTCAGGCCCTGAGTACAGATGGTGGGTGGGAGATCCATCAAAGCTTTGAATCTAGCACACCCACCGGATTCACGGGCGGCTACTGCTTGTCCTTCGCGGGAGTTTTCTCGGGCTGTTTCTTCTGCATATCTTCAGTCCAAGGTGGCGTGATGCCGGCAAAGCGGGCGTAGGCGATGGACTGTCCGAGATGCTCAGCGGCATGGCGGACGATGAAGAGCAGGATGCCGCGCTGAGTGTTCTTGCCACCGAACCAGTCGAGGCTCTTGTCGAGGTCGGCGTCGGGCATGGCTTTGATCGCGGTCTTGGCGTGAGCGAAGGAGTCTTTCAGGGTGGCCACAACTTTGGCTTTGTCGGTGGTTGACTTTTCAAGGCCTTTCAGATCGAGTCCGGAGGGTGGCGGCGTTCCGACGAGTTTGTAGAGGTTGAAGTTGGCGGCACTGACGTGAAGAAAGACCTCGGCGAAGGAGCGCACGTCGGGGGATGGACGCCAGTTGAATTTGTCGGCGGGAATAGCCTCTGCGAGGCGAGTGAATTTATCTTCCTGGATCATGACTTCGGCGAGAACTTCGGAGCGGTAACCTGTTACGCCGGGGGTACCGTCTTTGTAGGGATTGATCTGGGCTGTGACACGAACCGCGCCGGTGGCAAGGACGAAGAGACAGAAAGCTGAGAGCAGGCGTTTCATCAAGAATCTCCTTGGATGCCTCGTCATTCTAGCGAGTTGGGGGTGTGAGTCTAGAACGAAATCAACTTTCGGGGTCGAGAAACCTGCTCTTCTGCCCGTCCAACAGGAAGTTCCTCGACTTCGTTCCGGCATCCGCGTGCGAATGACGGAACTCCGCTCGGAATGACAGATTCATTGAGGTGTCACAATATTCTGCAAACCTCAACAGGTTCAACGGAAACGGGTGGTACGCCAGAGGGCGATGCCGCAGGTCGCCAGGAGGGCGAGCATCGCGGCTGTGAGCAGTACGGCCCATCCCATCGAGATATCGATGTGAGGTAGTCTTGCCATGAAAGCAAGGATGGCGAACAGGCCGGTGGTGATGAGAATCAAAAGCCAGTCCAGCAAGGATCTACCGTTTCGGTCTCGGGGCGAGTCTTTGGCAGTTCCTTCCGCTCTTGCCATTTCTCGGCCTTCCATGCCGGCCTGCACGTATTCATCTTCGACGCGGTAGCGTCGTCCTTCTCGCTGGGCGGCGTCTTGCCAGGAGGAGTGCTCGCGTTCGGATGCTGACGACAAGGCGATTGCCACTGCGCCAAGGGCCATCAGCAACGATCCTCCGGCGACTTGCGCGTACACCGTTTGGCCGGCGCCCCGCAGTTCATGAAAAACCAGAATGCCCCAGAGCAATCCCCAGAGTTGATTGGTGTTGGAGAGAGGAATGCCGCGGCTGATGCCGACGTATTTCGTAGCGTATTGCTGAAACAAATCTCCGAGGACCCAGACGAATCCGCCAAGCATCAGCCAGAAGAGTACTTCGCGGGCGCCGACAAGTTCGTGCCAGAGCGGGATCGCGCCGCGATAGGCAACGGCCAGCACGGTCATGGTCGCGAGTTCTCCAATGGTGAAGAACGTAACGAACGAAAGCGGATTCATTCCGGTGAGATAGGCTTTGCGGTAGGGGATATACATGGTTCCCCAGAGAATGCCGGCGCCGAGCGCGGCGAAAATGCCGAGCGCGGCTTTGCCTGGGGCGGCTTGATGCGACGATGCAATGGCAAGCAGCGTGGCGCCGCCAAACATGCATACTGCGCCGCCCAGAACACCGAGCCAGCGTTTCCATCCGGCGTAGTGCAATTCGTTGAAGAGGAGGAATCCCCAGAAGATGCCGAGCAGGCTATTCGTGTTCCAGAGGGGAAAGGCGATGCTGAGGCCGACGTTGCGGATCGCGTAAATCGTGAGCGTGTTGGCGACAGCCCACATGCATCCGGCAAGAATGGCCCAGACGATGAGGTGCGGCGCCTGGCGGACGTCATTGCGTAGGTGCGAAGTCCCGCGGATGAAGGCCGGAACGCTCCAGCGCGCGAGGAAGACTCCGAGCACCATGATGAAGGAGACCGTGATCGGAGAAATGTCGGGATTTACGAGTTTGATGGGAGCTTCGGCGCCGCCGAGCCAGGCTCCGGCGGCGAATCCGCAGAAGATGCCGAGAGCCTGCAGGGAGCGCAGGCGAGTGGCGTGCATGGGACTTTGCGCTGGGGGCGCGGCGTGTACGATGCCTGAGGACGCGGTCAACTGAGCTTATCCAGGAGGAAGAATCCGCCGAGGAGCACGGTGAGCGGAATCCAGAAGTGGAGGTCGGTGGCGATGGCGCGAAACAGACTACGTGAGGTGTCGGCTTCAGTGGGAGACATTGCGCCTCGGAATGGGATTCGCTGAATCTGGAGTGTCATCTTAGGGATAGATGGCGGTAGAGTCAACGCGGGAGGCATCGGCAAGCGGACTTGATGAGTGCTATGGCGATTTTACCTCAATTTACCTGAGACTCATGCGATAGGTCAGCCCCGAGACAATCTTCGACCAGGTTCTGATCAAAATAGCTGCGTGAGCACGATCCGCCAGACGGCAAACTAATGGAGACTCTCCTCGTCAGCGCCCAAACGATCGTTCGCCAGTCGAATTTGGAACAGCGTGACAAGATCTGGATCCCGCAACTTGTGGATTAGTTCCAAAGCAGTCTGCGGGGAAATGTGTGCGGCGGATTTCAGAAGCGCAGAAAACAGTGCGACCGACGGCCACCACGCCTTCAGCGCAAGCTTCGCATCATTGTCGTGACCGTCCACGCCCTTCCAGCGCTCGGCCTGCTCCATGCCCTCCTGCAGCAAACTCCTGGCGAGATCTGTGTCTTTCATGTTGTTCGCGAGTTGTACTCCTTCAGACCAACAGTACTGAACGTGAAGCGCGACCTCAACTCGAAGCCCGAACCGTCCATACATTGCGGGATCAACATTCTTGAGAGAGTCCGCCATCTGTTCAAGCGCCTCTGTGGAGGCTGAAGGGTTCTTTTTCCACCCCATCTGAGCAATGCTCAATAGCCTTTCGGACCTGGGCACCGCGTGGCCCGCCTGCACAGGCAGTGTTGCCGCTGTTGCTATAGCCTGCCGTGGATCATCTCCAGCCTGCTTCAGGATCTCGTCCGTCTGGCGCTGATAAATTTCGGCAGAGTGCCAATCTTGAAGTGCCCTCCCAGACCCGCCGGGTGATTTCGTCAAAAAAGCCTGCACTCCCGGTTCTTCGCCTTTTTTCAATGGTGTGTCACGGACGGTTGGATCCAACGATTGCAGCCCATTCGGGTACTTGTTCAGCTGCGCTTGCACTTGAGGGTCATTCGACAACTGTTCTGCTTTGGATGGATCCAGTTCTCTCAATACCGGTAGCAGTTCGAAAAGCCGGTACTGATACACATTGTCAAAGTTTATTGGGCCAGAGGAAGCCTTCATGGCGATTTGAGTATTATCGGTCTTGGAATGATCCAGCATCTGGTCAATTGCGTCTAGCACCAATTCGGGCGGGAAGTGCCGCCAAAATCGCACTACCATGCCGGAAAGGTCGTCCCCCCACACGCCGAGGGAACTATGCTCGCGGTCGTGCGCCACAGCATTGACGAAGATGGCGCGCTTTTCTGCCTCGTGACCTGCGGGAAGCCGAAGAATCAGCTGTGTCGCGGCAGCATAGGGATAATCCTGGTCCGAAGGGATCTGGTTTAGTAAAGACAAAGCTCGATCAAAATCCCTCCTGTCCACAGCGCGCTCAACCATCGCCCCTTGTATCTCAGCGCGAGCTTCCGGATCTGCTTGAGGTATGAGTTGCTCAACCGTTGATTCGTCTAATCGCAGCAATTCTCGAAGCTCGGTTGATTGCAGGACGGTCTTCGCAGCGTCCGCGTCAGAAAGCGCGACACTAGCCATAAAGGCATCTATGATCGTGGCCCGTACTTTTTGGGGGGCGCACTTTTGCAGACCCAGGCTCGCCAGCAACAGCGTAAATGACCTCATGCCGGGCTCAAGTCCGCGTGCGCGAACGGCTGCTTGCTTCAGTTGCGAGCACCATTCCTTGCTTTCGGGCTTGATCTTCGGATACGCCGAACCCTTTTGGGCCAAGGACTTCGCGGTCGCAAATAAAGGTAACGACCCAAACAATGCGAGAAGAAGTAAGAATCGAATACGTTCACGTTTAGGGGATCGCGCTTCGATGAGGGTTTCCTCTATTCTTTCTACGGATCTTGAACCCATCGTTAGCCCAGCGTCAAGAACTATGTGGGTAGTCTGAAAGACTTAAGACGTCTGGACAAATCGTTCCCAGTCTGGCCGCTCGGTGATTGTCACATCGTTCGTCTGCGATGCTAGGATGCTCGCCACGCATGCTCCGAGGCTCCAAGTACAATTGAAGAAAACCCGCCTTCGCACTCACATCTCCGCTACGGCCGGCGGGACGCCGGCGCTACCAAGACAAACGCCCTAGCTTGCGCCAGGGCGTTGTGTCGGAGAACGGTGCAGAGGTTTAGAACAAATTCCACAGGAACTGGTTGTAGACCTCGTGGTGGAATTGGACTTCTTGTGCTTTTACGAAAGTTCCCAGAGCCCGCGGGCAACGATCCGCGGAAGCCTGCTTAAGATCGGCATAGCGGCCTTTGACGTCGTCTCCGAAGATAGTGGTGGTCCATTCGGCTTTGCGGAAGTTGGCAAGGGCGTCGTAGATGTTGTCGGGCAAGTAGCGCTCGGCCTGGCGAAGGTTCTTGATCTTCGCGGTCTCGCCGTCGAGGCCGGTTTTGAAGATCGAGTACATCACCATGTAAGGATTGGCATCGGGCGCGACGGAGCGAACTTCAACGCGCATACTCTTCTCGTTGCCGATCGGAATGCGGATCATGGAGCCGCGGTCGACGGCCGAAGCCTTGATCTGGTTGGGCGCTTCGAAGTGCGGGTCGAGGCGGCGATAGGCATTCACGCTGGGATTCAGCAGCAGGCAAATGTCGTTGCCGTGAGTCAAAATGCGATCGACGAAGGCCCATCCCATCTTGCTGAGCTTTTCTTCGCCCTTCGCATCCCAGAACAAGTTCTTGCCGTTTTCGCTGATGGAAACGTTGGTGTGCATGCCGCTGCCGTTCACGCCTACGACCGGCTTAGGCAGGAAGGAAGCGGTCAGTCCCATGTTGGTGGCGACCTGACGACAGATCAGCTTGTAGAGCTGAATCTGGTCAGCGGCGGCGACCACCTCGCCGTAACCGTAGTTGATTTCAAACTGTGAGGGCGCAACTTCCGGATGGTCTTTCTCGTTCTGGAAGCCCATGGCGCGTTGCACTTCCGCCGAGGTGTCGATGAAGGTGCGCAGCGGGTCGCCGGGCAGCGAATGATAGTACCCACCGGTGTTGACGTATTCGAACTTGCTCCCGGCTTCGTGGTAGTGACGCTCGGCATCCGAGCCTTTGAAGAGGAAGCCTTCAATTTCGTTGGCGGCGTTTAGGGTATAGCCCTTCTTCTTGTTGAGTTCCTCGGCGTATCCCTTGAGCACCCCACGAATGTCACCGGAGTAGGATGTGCCGCCCTTATCGATCACTTCGCCGAAGACGAGCACTTTGCCGGAGCCGAAGACGTCGGCCGGGGCCCAGTAGAACGCTCCCCAATCGATGCCGAGGCGCAGATCGCTCTCGCGTTGGGCGGTAAAGCCGCGGATAGAGGAACCGTCGAACGTGAGGTTGTCCCAGCTCTTGAGGAGGAACTTCTTGTCGTAGTCGAGCATGTGCAGCCGGCCTTCGAGATCGCTGAAGAGCACGGTGACAGCTTTGATCCGTTTTTCGTCGGTCAGGTACTTGAGGCGTTCCTCCTGGACCTTGTGAGACGCGACGCGGTTCCTGCGCTGCTCCTTCGCCTTGAGGTTGAGTTCTTCCAGTTCATCGTATGAAAGTGCCAGGAAATTGCGCAGTTCAGTGGGCATGGATGTCCTTCAGTCTCCTTCGCGTAGCGCCTTGAGATTTTGTGCAAAACCACATCACGGATACAGGGAAGTTGAAATGGCTGGTTTCAACG
Organism: uncultured Acidobacteriaceae bacterium; assembly: GCA_963731405.1. GTDB lineage: Bacteria > Acidobacteriota > Terriglobia > Terriglobales > Acidobacteriaceae > Sulfotelmatobacter. The sequence continues at coordinate 232,716 of CAVSVS010000020.1, forward strand.
AGCTACTTGGAACACGAAGCATAGCGTGCAGGTCGGGTGACGGCCAATTCAAAAAGCTGATCAACAGCATAAAAGAGTTTTATTCGGGAGGCGGCGATGCGGGCGGTTGCAATGAAACCGCATAGCAGAAGGATCAGAATCTGGATGCCACGAGAGAGCCGACCATCCAATCGTTCATTGGACTGATCCTGCCGCAGTCGAGGCATCTGGTTTGGTCGAATTGAGTGGAGCACGAGGGACAGGTTGCGTGGGTTTGGAAGGTGTCAAATGCGCTGCCGCATTTTCCGCATTTCCAGAAGTCTCCGACCGGCGGCGCAGTCTTGCACGCGGGGCAGGCAAAGCCGTCACGGCGGGGAAGTTTTGAGAACTGCAATAGTGCACGTGCATGTTGCAGTCCGCCCCAGCAGTTCATCAGCATGAAGACGGCGATCGCCCCGAGCCAGATATCTTGCTTCCAGAGAGCGAGGGCAATGAAACCAGCTACGCCAATGAGGCCGAGGACCGTCGCAACCATTAAGCTGCGGGCGCGGCCGAGGACAAACCAGAGGAGAGAACGGAGGATCTGGCCGCCGTCCAGCGGATAGATGGGAAGAATGTTGAAGGCCAGAAGGCCTACGTTGATCCAGAAAAGTGATGGAATAAATTCATAGAAATTGGGTCGCCCCGCAGTCCAGAGCGGCGAGTGGGTCAGCACCGCGAGATAGCCCAACAAGGGCACGAGGACGACGTTAACCAGCGGACCGGCCGCGATGCTCCAAAGCGTGGCACCTGGCCGTTGTGGCGGGTCTACGTAGGCGACGCCTCCGAGAGGCCAGAGCACGATCCGGTTCGCATTTCCGCCGACTTGGCGGCAGGCCAGGGCGTGTCCGAACTCATGCGTAAGAACGATCAGGAACAGGCCGAGATATTCCAGAACATTCCAGGTGACGGACGAATAACGGCCCGTCCGGCCCTGAATTTCATAGATTGCCACTACGAACCAGGACCAATGCAGAAAGACGTCGATTCCGGAGAATCGAAACAGCCGGATGGATCCTTGGCCAGAACGCATGTGTGCAGTCTACTTGATCGGGCGTGCTGGTGTAAGAGAGAGATTCAGTGGAGGAGGTACTTCAGGGAAGACTTGGCAGTGAACTACTGGCGATGTGCAGAAGCTCCGGCTGCTAATTCGCGCAGGGTCGTAAGGAAGCCTGCGGCGGTGCGGGGATCGTAGAGCGCATCGAGTGCGATGGTCGCGGAGAACTGGGGGGACTCGGGCCGAAAGCGAACCTGCAGGACGTCCTGCTCGCGTACCGTCATTAATGTGCTCAGTTCGGGAGTGGAATCTTGTTTCCAGTGGGTGCGGGTGGTGAGGATCACGGGGCCGGGTTCGAAAACATCCCATTCGCGTTCATCGCGCCGGCGATTGGTGACGCCGCGGCTATGGGCGCACCAACGATGCCGCATAACTTCCAGATGAAAGGCCGGAGAGCCGCCAAGATCGGCTTCGAAGGTCAAGGTTTCCTTCTGTTTGTGCCAGCAGCTGATAAGCCACTGCACGGGCAACGCGCGCGGACGGAACTTCATTGTTACCTGGGCATTTTCGAAGCTGCGGGAAGGAAATTGCAGGCGCGCTCGCAGACGGTAACTACCAAACCAGCGCGAATCGAGGATGCGTCCTTTACCGGCGCAGGCTGACTGCACCCAGCGCAGCGCTTCGGTGCCTTTGCGGCGGTTGTAGGCGGCAAACAGAAAATACCAGATGCCGAGAGCGGCAACCGCCACGACGACGTCGATGACTAGAAGGCGTCCCACCACGTCTTCACTCAGTCCTCTGATGCCGATGGTACGTCCGAGGTTGCGACCGGGGCAAGGGGCAATAGCCTCCAATAAGCAATTTTCTTGTAAAGAGGATAGAGGAAGCCTGTGGAAAACTTTCCCCGGTCCGGTCGCACCGTGCAAGAACGACGCAAGGACGCTTCAGCGACAGGAGTCTCGGGCCGCTACAATGTCGCCGTGGCCTTCGTCATCCGCGACTTCAAATCAGACGACTTTGAGACCCTTTGGCGTATGGATCAGGCATGTTTCCCGCCGGGGATTGCTTACTCCAAAGAGGAACTGAAGTCTTATGTTCGACTGCCCGAGGCCTTCACGCAGGTTGCCACCAACTCCGAGGATGACGAGATTGCTGGATTTATCGTGGTGCAACAGAATCTGGTTGGACACGTCATCACAATCGATGTGAGTCCGCAGGCCCGCCGGTCGGGAGTGGGGTCGTTGCTGCTGCAGGCTGGGGAGAATCGCTTGCGGGCTGCAGGATCTCGCGCTGTAGGATTGGAGACGGCAGTCGATAACCTGGCGGCTCTTTCTTTCTACAAGCGGCACGGGTATAGCGTGATTCGCACCTGGCCGCGTTACTATTCCAACGGCGTGGATGCTCTGGTCCTAAAAAAGGCATTGCAGGGAAAAATGAGATGAGAGTTGCGATCCAGGGAGAACTGGGATCATTCAGTCACGAAGCGGCGGAGAAGATGCTGCCGCGGTGTAGGGTAGTGCCGTGTGCACGGTCGGTAGAGGTGTTTGATCGGATCGACAGCGGGTCGGTAGCCGCGGCCGTGATTCCGATCGAAAATACTCTAGCCGGAACCGTGGCCGAACATGCCGATCTGATGCTGACCAGGGACGTCTTCATCCAGGCGGAGTACATGCTGCGCATCGTGCACAATGTGATCGCCATGCCGGGGGTGAGGATGAATGCGTTACGGCGTGTGTTGTCGCATCCGGTAGCGCTCGACCAGTGTCGTGACTTTTTTCGCAGCCATCCGAAAATTGAGGCGGTACCGTTCTATGACACGGCCGGTAGCGTAAAACATGTGATCGCGAGCGAGTTGTCGGATGCCGCGGGCATCGCGGGTCGGAAAGCGGCGAGCGAATATTCCGGAAAGATCCTGCAATCGGGTATCGAAGACGACAAAAACAACTTCACTCGCTTTTTCCTGATTCGCAAACTGGACCTGGGCGCGGGCAAGAAGAAGGGCAGTGTTGGCTACCATCGCCTGATACCGAAGCGGGCAAACAAGACTTCGATCGTCTTCCAGGTCAAGAACACGCCCGGCGCTCTGTTCAAGTCGCTCAGCGTGTTTGCACTACGAGATATCAGCTTGAGCAAGATTGAGTCCCGACCAATGCGAGGTCGGCCCTGGGAGTATGTCTTTTACGTGGACTTCTTGCGAGGCGACGATGATGCTGCGCGGAATGCGATGCGACACCTCGGAGAAGTTGCTGAGTTCGTAAAAGTGTTAGGGATCTACCCAGCGGTTTAGACGGCGGCGAACCTTTTTGACAACGCCGACGTCAAAGCACACAGAGCTTCGTTCAATTTCCAGCGAGCCAGGAGAGACCTATGGCTGAATCGCCCGCAACACGTCGAGACTTTCTGCGTCGGACTTCGATTGGCGGCGCCGCTTTGCTGATGCCGGTCTTGGCGGTAGGTCAAGAGAAAGCCGCTCCTGATAAAGGCAAGGCCAAAGGGGACGAAGGCATTTCTCCCGCAGAAGATTTGATGCGGGAGCATGGAGTTCTCAACCGGATCCTGCTAATTTACGACGCGCATTTACGAATGATCAACGCGAAGCAGTCGTTTGACGGATCAGTGCTGGTAAGCGCCGCCGACATCATTCGCCATTTTGTGGAGGAATACCACGAGAAGCTGGAGGAAGATTTCCTTTTTCCTAGATTCCGCAAGGCGAACAAATTAGTAAGCCTGGTCGACACCCTGCAGACCCAGCACAAGGCGGGACGGGATTTGACGGCGAAGGTTCGAGAACTGGCGGCGACTGCAACCCTGAAATATGTGTCGACGGACAGCGAGAAGCTGGCGGATGCCCTCCGTTCCTTTCTGCGTATGTATCGTCCTCATGAGGCTCGGGAAGACACGGTTCTTTTTCCGGCTTTCCGCACTATCGTGTCGGCACACGAGTACGATGCGCTGGGAGATGACTTCGAAAAGAAGGAAGATGAGTTGTTCGGCGACGAAGGCTTCTTTAAGGTTGTCGACCAGGTATCTCAACTGGAGAAAAAAATGGGCATCTACGACCTGGCGCAGTTTACTCCAAAATGAAATCAGTCGCTCCGCCATCACGTCCCTTCGTGATTCTGCGCACATGCAGCTCAAACCCACACTCCTAGACTGTTTGTGTGGCTGAGTGTGTCACACCACCAAAGAATCGTTTTGAGGAGGCGGTATGCGTGTGTTCAGAGTTTTAGGCATTTTTCTATGCGTATTAGCGATGGGATCCGTTGCCTTGGCGGGAGAAAAGAGCATGGGCGTCCGCGACGTGAGCACGGTCACATTCGTTGCGCCGATGCGAATCGGGGCGGTAGTGCTTCCAGCGGGTGACTACGTTATCCGTCATACGATGGACGGGCAGGAGCACATCATGGTGTTCCAGCGGGTCCGCAGCAACGAAGAAGTCAAAGTGAAATGCACTCTGGTCCCCTTGGGCGAGAAGGCGCAGCAAAACCAGACGATCTACCAACTGAATGCGAGCAACGAGAGAGTTCTGCAAGAGTTGATTTTCCGCGGCGATACCGCGAAACACGTTTTCTAGAGTCTTTAGAGCGTTGACATTCGGCCGATTTGGCGACTAAGCCGAGCGCGTGGCGCTTGCATCGGGCAGCTTCTATGCCGAGCGAGCGCCTGCGCAATTTAGGGCTTGAAACAACGGGTCCTCCGCGATAGCCTCTGCACCTTAGGCACATTCCACAAATAACATAACCAACTAGAATTCAAGACCTTGCAGAATTCTTCGGGGGAGGGGCCTGAAACCTTTCACCGAGGAGTATCATCTAAACTTGAGCGAGTTACACTCAAGGAGACATATGAGCCAGCAGCCGCCCGTCGAGCGCACTCCTAAGAATAAGGAAATAAACGAGCAAAAGGCTCTTCCGGTGCTTCCGGTAAGGGATACCGTTTTATTCCCTCATGCAGTCCTGCCCCTGACAGTGGGCCGGGAGAGCTCCGTTCAACTAATCAATTCACTTGGCGAAGATAAGACCATTATTGTTGTGGCCCAGCGTGAGGCGCGGGTCGATTCCCCGCAGCCTACCGACCTTTACACGGTCGGGACGTCGGCCGTAGTGCACAAGGTCGTAAAGATGCCCAACCAGAGCCTGTTCGTGTTTGCAGAGGGTCTGGAGAGAATCAAGCTGGGAGAGTTCACGCAATTAACGCCATTCATGAGCGCGCACTACTCGGCGTTACCCGAGGGGACCGCTCCGATTGCGACTTCGGAAATTGAGGCGCTTCAACGCAATGTTCTGACCCTGTTTCAACAGATCGTAGCCGGATCTCCCACGCTGTCGGACGAACTCTCGACCGTGGCCATGAACATTGATGAGCCGGGCCGTTTGGTGGACTTTATCGCGTCGTCGTTGCCGTCATTATCCACGCCTGATAAGCAGGACACGCTGGAGACCCTGGACGTCCATGTGCGCCTGGAGAAGATCAATCAACATCTGGCGAAGGAACTCGAGGTTCAGCAACTGCGCAACAAGATTCAAAGTGAAGTGCAGGACCGCGTGCAGCAGACGCAACGCGAATACTACCTGCGCGAGCAGATGAAGGCCATTCAAAAGGAACTTGGCGAGCAGGACGAAGGGCAGCGCGACGTTGAAGATCTGAAAAAGAAGATCGAAGAAGCCGGGATGCCCGACGAAGTCAAGAAAGAAGCGCTCAAGGAATTGGGCCGTCTCTCGCGCATGTCACCGATGGCCGCGGACTATTCGCTAACGCGCAACTACATCGAATGGCTGGCCGTGTTGCCCTGGGCTAAGACATCCGGACAGGAAATCGAGATCCCCAAGGCGAAGGAAATCCTGGATACGGATCACTATGACCTGGAGAAAGTCAAAGACCGTATTCTTGACTATCTCTCGGTGCGGCGTCTGAAGCCTAATATGAAGGGTCCGATTCTCTGCTTTGTGGGGCCTCCGGGCGTGGGCAAAACTTCGCTCGGCAAATCGATCGCGCGCGCTTTAGGCCGTAAGTTCGTGCGTCTATCACTCGGTGGTGTACACGATGAAGCCGAGATTCGCGGCCATCGCCGTACTTATATTGGAGCGTTGCCTGGGCAGATCATTCAGGGCATCCGTCGAGCAGAAACGAAGGACCCAGTGTTCATGCTCGATGAAATCGACAAGGTAGGACGAGACTTCCGCGGCGACCCGGCATCAGCGCTGCTGGAAGCGCTCGATCCCGAACAGAACTCGACGTTCCGCGATAACTATTTGGATGTCACGTTCGATCTGTCGAAGGTGCTCTTCATCACAACGGCGAACATGCTCGATCCGATTGCGGAGCCGCTACGGGACCGCATGGAGATCATTGAACTCCAAGGCTACAGTGAAGAAGAGAAGGTCCACATTGCGTTCCGCTACCTGATTCCGCGCCAGATCGATGAAAACGGAATTACCGGTGAGCAAATCGAGTTTCCGGAAGAAGCGGTCCGCTACGTGATTCGGCACTATACGCGGGAAGCGGGTGTACGCAGTCTCGAACGTACCATCGGCACGATCTGCCGCAAGCAAGCGCGGCGATTGGCTGAGGGTAAGACGGAAAAACTCATCGTCACCAAGGACGTGATCCAGGAATTCCTGGGCGGGATGAAGATTCGCAGCGAAGGCGAAATTGCCGAGCGGACGGAACGGCCCGGGGTCGCAGTCGGTTTGGCGTGGACACCGTCGGGCGGCGACGTGTTATTCGTCGAAGCCAACGCGATGAAAGGCAAAGGTGGCTTCACCATGACCGGTCAGATCGGGCAGGTCATGCAGGAATCGATGCAGGCAGCCCTGACCTGGGTGAGGTCGAATGCGGATCGACTGGGTGTGGCGGAGGATTTCTTCGCCAACCATGATTTGCATATACACGTTCCAGCCGGGGCGATTCCAAAGGATGGACCTTCGGCGGGTGTGACCATGGCGACGGCATTGGTTTCGTTGTTGACCAAGCGCCGCATCACACCTCTGCTGGCGATGACGGGCGAAATCACGCTAAGCGGCAATGTCCTGCCGGTCGGCGGGATTAAAGAGAAGGTGTTGGCGGCCAAGCGCGCCGGAGTAAGAGATGTGATTCTGCCCGCGGAAAACAAAATGAACGTGGACGAGGATCTCACGCCGGAGCAACTGGAGAACCTCACCGTCCATTATGTAAAGACCATCGACGAGGCGTTGAAGGTCTCGCTTCCTCAGGTGGCGGAAGGGCCGGCGGCGAAGATCCTGTCTACACCGCCGAAGGATCCGTCGCAGGATTACAACCCGACTCAGCCAGTGAAAGAACCGGAACCGGTTCACGACAAGGTGCTAACGCAGGCCTGAAGTTATTCAGACTTGGAGCCCCATCCTTCGCATTCGGAGGGTGGGGATTTTTTTGCCTGTAAAAACTGATCGTCAACGAGGCTCTGTTCGGGGCTGCGAAGCTGGGGTTAAACTGATCAGCTGATGCGAGTGCGAGTTTTGTTTTTCGGGATATTGAAGAACATCGTGGGGAAGTCCGAGGATGTGATCGAACTCTCGGAGGGCGCCTCTGTTCGCGATTTGCTCCTCTGCTATGAATCGAAAATTCCGCAGCTAAAAGGTTCTTTGCCCTCGCTGGCTCTGGCCGTAAACCACCAGTATGTCGCGCCTGATGTGAAGTTGAAGGCGGGCGACGAGATCGCGTTGCTGCCGCCGGTCAGTGGCGGCGCGCCCGAAGTCGTGGGAGAGCGTCACTACGCTTCGATCGTGACCGAGGCGATCGATACCGCAAGAGTTCTTGCCGACATTAGACGTGGCGAAGATGGTGCGGTCGTGGTTTTTGAGGGAGTGGTTCGCAATCAGACACGTGGCCGCAAAACACTTTTCCTGGATTACGAAGCCTACGAAAAGATGGCTCTGGAACAGATGGAATCGCTGGCCCATCACGCCCTAAAACAGTTTCAGGTGCGCGATGTGGCGATTGTCCACCGTCTGGGGCGCCTCGAGATCGGAGAGACCAGCGTGTTGATTGTAGTGGCGTCGGCGCATCGCGCGGCGGCTTTTGATGCCTGCCGCTGGCTCATCGACACTCTCAAACGAACCGTGCCTATCTGGAAGAAGGAACACTTCGAAGACGGGGCAGTCTGGGCGGACGGAGAGCCCTTCCCGGCGGAAATTCCGCGTGCAAATTCTGAGTCGTGAGGCAGCCCAGTCCCGCAGGGCGCATCTAACGGAACGGCCAGTTCGCGCCGACCGGATCCTGACAAGATAAATCCGCAAGCTACGCTGGTGCAGCTCGACCGAGGTATCTTGCGTTCCGAAAGTTACGAAAAGACGCTGCTGTGGGCAAGTATAATCCGATTCGTCGATGAGAAAACCCGCCACGATTCTTCTGCTGACAGGCTTACTGGCTTCGGTTTGCCTGTGGGCGCAGCAGCCTTCGCCGCAAAAAGCTCCCGAACAACAGAGTCAGCCTAAAGATAAGCTACCTTCTGAGCCCGCAACCACCGTGCGGGTTGACGTAAACCTGGTCAATGTATTCGTGACGGTAACCGACGCGCACGGCGCTCCTATCGGTGGGCTAGCGAAGGAGAATTTTATTCTCAAGGAAGACGAGCGCGAGCAGAAGATCGCGGTTTTCGACAAAGAATCGGCGGTGCCGCTGTCGATTGGGCTCGCCATCGACACCAGCTTGAGCACACACCACGATTTGCCACTCGAGCAGTCGTCGGCGAAGCGTTTTGCGCATGCCATCCTGCGGCCGGTAGATGCTCTTTCAGTCTATGGATTTAACGAAATCGTCCACGAATCCACTCCGGGATTCACGTCTGACCTGAAACGAATCGACGAGGGGATCGATCACATTCGCAGCGGCGCTGCGACAGCACTGTATGACGCCATCTACCTGGTGTCTCGCGCCTTGGACCATCGCAAGGGACGAAAGGTCATCGTCCTGATCACGGACGGGGGAGACACATACAGCAAAATCGATTACAAGGAAGCCGTGCGGGCCGCGGAAGAGGCGGAGGCTATTGTCTACTCAATCATCATCGTTCCCATTGAAAACAGCGCGGGACGTGAAACCGGCGGCGAGCACGCTTTGATCCAGCTCTCGGACGATACCGGTGGGAAATACTATTACGCCACATCCACCACTCAACTCGACGAGGCCTTCCGGAAGATCAGTGACGAGTTGCGCACGCAGTATCTGCTCGCCTATTACCCCTCGCAGCGAACTTCACTTTCCGAGTTCCGCCGGATTGAAGTGACTGTGGCGGGCGTACCGGAGGCGGGAGGCTATCGGGTCCGCCACCGGGCCGGGTACTATACGGTGAAGTCCGATTTCTGAATTCAGCGAACCTACTCAAAACAATTCGGAAGAAATAGGTGCGGCCCGAGCGCGGAAACAATTGTCTCCAGTGTTTGTAACTATATGTAAACGCGATAATTGTCCATTTTCCCGGAACAGGAATACAGAATTTGGAACTCTTAAGCGAGGGATTTCTAACTTCTCATTGAGTAACAGAGAATTGAAACACTCCAAGTGATTGAAAAAGATAACAGGTCGAAGTTTTGCATTGCATTGTGAAGCGCTGGCTGGAAGATTGCTGTAATTGTCTTCAAGAAAAACCATTTTGTGGGGAAGTCGTAGCTTAAGCCCAATTTGATTCGACCCGCCATCGATTGTTCCGTTTGGCGGCGGACAGCGATCATCCACTCCGCGTGGGAGCGGAGGCGATTTGTAAAGATTCTTCAAAAGGAAGGTGAACTGTGTTGAACGTGCAAACCCCTCGTTTGTTCACACGCCTTGTGCTGTTTACGCTGCTATTGGCATTTGCCCTGATTTTCTCGGTTGCGGCTACTGCCCAGACGACAGTTTCCCAAGGAAGTATTCAGGGAACGGTGACAGACGCCTCCGGAGCAGTGGTTGAGGGAGCGAAAGTCACGATCATCAGCAAAGCGAATGGCCGAGCGACTACGACCTCCACCACGAGTTCGGGTACCTACAATTCCGGTGGGTTGATTCCGGGCGACTATGTTGTCCGCGTCGAAGCAAAGGGATTCAAGACCTCCGAGGTCACTGTCGTCGTGCAAGTGACGGTTACCGCTTCCGGCAACGTGAAGCTGGAAGTCGGGCAGGGAAACGAGGTCGTTGAGGTTCAGGCATCCACGAACGTCGTGAATACCGAGCAAGCCACCGTGCAGGGCGTGCTGACGGCAGACCAGATCGATAAGTTACCGGTGGATGGCCGCAACTTTATGGATCTGGCCCAGCTTGAACCGGGCGTGCAAATTCAGGATGGCCAGACGTTTGACCCTACCAAAGCGGGATACTCGTCGATTTCCATCAATGGCATGTACGGACGGACGCCGCGTATCGAAGTAGACGGTCTCGACATCAGCGACGAGAACGTTGGCACGACAACACAGAACGTTGCGCTCAGTTCGATTCAGGAGTTCAACATCAGTCGTTCGAACCTCGATCTTTCGACCGAGTTGACGTCCGCTGGCGCAGTCAACGTGGCCACGCGTTCTGGAACGAACGCTCTGCATGGAATGGCGTTTTATGGATTTCGGGACCGCAATGCCCTGATGGCCAATTTTGCCGAAGACGTTTCGGGTTACTACCAGCGAAATAATTTCGGTGGACGTGTCGGTGGGCCGATTGTGAAAGACAAGTTGTTTTTCTTCATTGACGGCGAGCGCATGAAGCAGGACGGCATCGTTCCGGTGGCAGTGTCGTCGTTTGCCGGTCTGAATGGAGGCTTCAATTCGCCGTTCCGCGATACGTCCGTGACTGGAAAATTAGATTGGAACGCAACGAAGGATATTCACGTCTTCTATCGCTTCTCATACAACTGGAATATTTCGGAGAGCAACTTCGGCTACGACTATTCGGTGTATTCGAGCAAGAACAATGCTCCGGCCCAGGCGGCTGGCCTGGATTGGGGCAAGGGAAGCTGGTCCCATAGCTTCCGCTTCGGTTATCTCAAGTTCCACAACCAGATCGCGGGTGCCACGACCTCATTCAATCCTGTTCCCAGTGGTGAAATCGGAGCGCTGGATACGGGAGAAATCATTTCAGGTCCCAATCTTCTCGCTCCTCAGGGTACCCTTCAGACGAACAAGCAGATCAAGTACGACGGAAGCAAGGTGTGGCGTGCACACATTTTCCGGTTTGGAGTCGGCGTGAACCGGATCTTAGGCGGAGGTTTTGCGAGCTTCTTCGGTCTGGCACCCCTGGACTACACTCTGTCGAATTCAAATCCGAATGTCCCTCTGCAGGACAATCTTCTTTACCTCGCGCTTATCGGGAACGGTCAGGGCTTCTTCACGGAGAAGCCGGCGTTTGGATATCCGGGCGGGGGTCAAGCTGACACTCGTTTTCAGTGGTATGTGGGCGATTCGTGGAAACTCAAACCGAATTTTACTCTGTCTTATGGGCTACGTTACAACCGCGATACCGGTCGGAGTGACAGCGACTTGGCACCGACACCCTGCTCTGCGGTAGACCCAGCACTTCTTGCGGCAGGGTTCCCCGGCTGCACTGGCAATCTGCTCGATATGTGGGGGGCGGGGCTGGGTGATCGAGTCAGGAATCCGAACAATAACTACGGGCCTCAGGTTGGATTCGCGTGGGATCCTTCGAAAAATGGCAAGACTGTCATTCGCGGCGGTGCCGGTCTGTATTATGAGAACTACATCTTTAACAACACTCTGTTTGACCGTCCGAACAAGTTGGCGCAGGGGCTGTTTTTCGGCCTCGGTCAGTTGAACTGCACTGCTCCTAACGGACCAGGTAGCGTGTCTTTTGCTCTTCCCAACAACACCGTCAAGTCCGTGGACAATGTTGACTTGGCCACGGGCGTTTGCCAACAACCTCTCTCGGTGGCCGGCCCGCTCGTCGCCGATCTGCAGGCTGAATACCAGGCAGCGGTGAAGGCATTGGGTCCGCAATCCAACGCGAACTTCGTGGGTAACGACCTCACGCTTAACACCCGGGTTGTCGGCCCAGCATTCGATCCCAACTTCCGAACGGCGCGCTCGTACCAGATGAACATCGGTCTCCAGCGCCAAATCGCAAAGGGCGTACTCACTGTGGACTACGTTCGCAACGTGAGCCTCCACTTCATGGAGGGTGTCGACGTCAACCACGTCGGCGACTCTCGATACCTAAATAACGCTGCAGCATTCAATGCGATTACTTTGACCACTGGTATCCCCGTAAGTACTCCTGCGGCGGCTCAATCCGCTGTGGCTACATACATCGCCGCAAAAAATGGCGCTGCAAGTATCGATGACTTCGCTGCGAACGGACTGGACTCGGGCTTCGCGCTATCCAGTTTCAATGGTTTCACCGGAAGCCCGGCTTCGGTGATTACAGACGACAAGGGAAATCACGTTTTTACGCCAGATACCTTTGCCGCCTTTCCGGGTGTTAACAAGGACCTCGGAGTTGGCGAATTCAACATGCCAATCGGCCGTTCCGTGTACAACGGACTGCAAAGCTCGTACAAGCAGCAACTTCGAGATCCATTTCATGGTGTGAACTCGATGGACTTGACCATCTCCTATACCTATTCGAGGTTCCAAGGAACTGGCGGGAATGATCAGAACTTCAGCCCTCTCGCTCTCGATTTCAGGGATCCGACCGGGTTCTTTGGCCCTACCGCGCTGGACCGCACGAATCAATTCAAGTTCGGCGTTACTTTCAACGTGGCACATCGTGGCCCACAGTTCAGCGTGATCGGCAACTTTGCATCCGCACCGCCGACGACGATGACAGTGGTATCTCCTGGCGGGCCGCAGGGAACGGGTGAAATCTTCCGGAGCGACCTTACGGGAGACGGAACCGTGGGAGACATTTTCCCCGCACACGGTGGAGTCGCCGGACAGCCAGGACAGTTCCAACGCTCGGTGAACGCGTCGAACCTAACGCAAGCGGTCAGCAATTGGAATACGAACCAGGCTGGGCAACCGACGCCAGCGGGTCAGGCACTCATCGATGCTGGCATCATGACCCTCGGAGATTTGCAGGCGTTGGGTGGCGTGAAACAGGTGCTTGCTCTGCCGCCTGGAGACCAGGCTGGCAACAGCATGTACAAAGAAGTCAGCATGGTGCTCAGTTGGCCGATCAAGTTCAAGGAGCGCTTTACGATCGAGCCGTCGATCAGTGCCTTCAACGTGTTCAACTTTGCGAACTTCGGCCTGTTGACGGGAGGTCTTACGGCGGGTGAAGGCGCAGGTGGTAGCGTCACCGGCACCTTGAATTCACACACCCTGCCATCTGGCGATCTGAACTCCGTGCGTACGGGTACGGGCTCAGGCGTCTTCGCCGTCGGAGCTTCGCGGCAGGTGGAGTTTGGGCTAAAGTTGACGTTCTAACCATCGAAGCGGCGTTATCCAACCTCCCACCGGCGCTTGCGGGCCGGTGGGTTTTTTCTTGAATGGCAGAAAACTCTCATGCGCATTGGTCCTCGGCATAGATCGGGGCGACGCTGAGCCGGTGCTAAACTGAGACGTTCTATGGGGATTGGCAATCGACTGCTGTATGCATTTTTGTTCCTGGCCCTGTGCGCAAGTTTTGCCGCATCGAAGTCTGCGGCGCCTACCAATGTCATCCTCATCACCTTGGACACGACCCGCGCCGACCGCATGGGATTTCTGGGCTCTCCGCTGGGATTGACTCCGAACCTGGATGCTCTGGCTCGTCAGGCATTCGTCTTCTCCCGGGCTTACGCGCATGTTCCGTTGACCACGCCCTCGCACGCCACGATTCTGACGGGGACGTATCCACAGTTCAATCACCTCGGCGATTTGGGCGCCGCCTTGGCAAGCGATCTACCCTATCTTCCGGCCGTGTTGCACCAGCACGGGTATGAAACGGCTGCGTTTGTGGGATCGCAGGTGCTCGATCCAAAAAGTGCAGCCGCCCCGGGTTTCGATCGGGGCTTCGATACCTACGATGCAAGTTTTCACAGTCGCCGTGAGGGAGAGGATCGCTACGCCAGTGAAGAGAGGCGCGCCGCTACCGTCGTGGATCACGCGCTGAACTGGTTGAAGACGGGACGGCGGAAGCCGGTCTTCCTGTGGGTGCATCTTTACGACCCGCACGATCCATATGATCCGCCCGAGCCGTTCAAGTCAAAGTACGCGGCGGCGCGATATAACGGAGAAATCGCGTATGTCGACTCGGCGCTGGGAACCTTCTTTGCGGGATTGAAGGCCGCTGGTCTTTACGATTCCTCCGTGATCGCGATTGTGGCAGACCATGGGGAAGCGTTCGGAGAACATGGGGAAGAAAGCCACGGCTTCCTTTTGTACGATGAGACGGTTCACGTCCCCCTTCTGATTAAGTTGCCGGTCGGCAGCACGGCCAATGCGCGGATCAGTGCGCGTGTCGGGCTTGTGGACGTGGCGCCGACGCTTCTGCGCGCGGCTGGTGTCGAGGTGCCAAGTCAAATGCAGGGGGCGTGCTTGATTCCTTCCCTAAGCGGCGAGAAGAAGGACGTCGAGCGGTCCGCTTATGCCGAGACGGACTATCCGCAGCGTGCGTTTGGATGGAGTTGGCTGCGGTCCTTGCGAGCGGGTAAATATTTGTATATCGACGCTCCGCGCCGCGAAATTTACGATGAGTCAGCCGATCCCAAGGCGCTTCATAATCTCGCCGAGGCCTCTCCGGCGCTAGCGGATACGCTGCAAGCGCAGCTCGATGAATTCCGCCGCAAGACCAGCGAGGGATCTGTTTCCGCACAAACAGGGATTTCGCCTGAGCAGGCCGAGAAGCTGCATGCATTGGGCTACATCACTTCGGGGTCGAGTTCCTCAGACGACGAAAAGAAAAAGAGGGGGCCGGATCCCAAAGACAAAATCAAGACTGCAAACCTGCTGCACCGAGCGTTGCTTGCGGTGGACGAAGAGCGATTTTCAGACGCCGTCCCACAGCTAGAGGAAGTCCTCAAGGAACAGCCCGACCTGGCACTGGCAAATCTAGATCTGGGCCGTGCGTTGAATGGTCTGGAGAAGTATGCGCAAGCCTTGCCGTGGCTTCAGAAAGCGGTGGAATTAAATCCGCAATCGGGCAGGGCGCATTTCGAACTCGGTGTGGCTCTGGGCGAAACCGGGGACTGGACGGGATCGACCGTGCAACTCGAGAGCGCGGTATCGAAGGCTCCGGATTCCGACGACCTGCATTTTTATCTTGCGATGGCCTATGACAAGTTGGGCCGGGCCTCGGACGCGGAAAAGAGCTTCCGGAGCGCTCTGCGCATCAATCCTGATCACTACCGGGCGAATCTGTTCCTCGGCCGGTTACTGGGCATGCAGAACAATCCTTCTGCCGCGCTGCCATTTCTCCAGAAAGCTGTTACTTTGCAGCCGCAATCGCCGGATGCGCACAAATTCCTCGCGAATGTTTATATCGAACTGGGCCAACTGCAGAACGCACGCCAGGAGCAAGCCCAAGCCGATCGCTTAGAGAATTCGGACAAGCAATGATGTTGTTCGGCGAGATCTCAGGGAGCTAGTTCGCCTCGCAGGCGTTTGGAAAGTTTCTCGATCTGTTTAAGTTTTTCAATGACGTCCTTAGGCAGCATGCCTTTGCGGACGCTGGCTACATCGGCAGGAATGGTTTGCGCGGTGCGCGCGAGGTCATCTGCTTCCTTCTGCAATTTTTCGAGATCCACACGTCGCGCCGCCGTGGTCGAATCTGCCTTGTCCGGGGCCTTGGAATCCATCGATTCTGGCGGCGTAGGAAAGTGATTTCGGGTTTGCGGGATCGCCGTGCCGATAAAAAGTCCGAGTACGATAGAGAGTAACAATCCAGTTTTCTTCACGGTGCTCCTCCTGCCGGGAGAGCAAGATTCCAGAGAATTGTACGCTGAACGTAAGGTCGAATCCCGAGCGTGAGGGATCGTTGCGTTCGCGCTTTGTGTACAATGTTTACATGTCTTTTCGCGCTCCACAAGGGAATCCCAATGCCGCCAAACGCGGCCGGACGCCTCCTCCGGAAGATACCTTCGAAGAGGCAGGTTTTCTGAAGGCTCTTGGCGAGAAGCAGAATCCAGTCTCAGTCAAACTGATGGACGGCCAAATTGTCCAGGGATGGATCGAGTACTACGATAAGAACATGGTGCGACTGACGCGTGAGGGCGCGCCCAATCTGTTCATCTTCAAGCACGAGATCATGTACATCGCGGAAGAGAGCGGAAAGCGGAAGTAGACGCTCCCAGTTGAAGCGATCTAGGTTAAGGTCTCTTCGCGCGGCAGATTCCGGTGGGCGCCTCAAGCCGAACTCGTTTTCTCGCGTGCTAAACTCAACACTTCATGACGTTTTCGCGACGATTCTTGTGGATTCTGTGGGCGACGACTGGTTGCTGGGCGCCCGTGATCCAAGCGGAGACGGCAAAGCCTGCGAATGTAATTCTCATAACCCTGGATACCACCCGGGCAGACCGCATGGGCTTTCTGGGTTCTCATCTCGGACTCACACCAAACCTAGATGAATTTGCGCGCCAGGCGACAGTTTTTTCCAGAGCCTATGCGCACGTGCCTTTGACCACTCCCTCGCATGCGACGATCCTTACCGGCACTTATCCCCAGTTCAACCACTTGGGTGATTTAGGCACTCCTCTGGCCAAGGACCTGCCTTACCTGCCAGACCTGCTCCGCTCTCATGGATATGCCACCGCTGCGGTTGTCGGATCGCAGGTGCTTGATCCGCACGCCGCGGGTGCACCCGGATTCGAACGGGGATTTAGCACCTACGATGCATCGTTTCATCGCAGGCGGGAAGGGGAGGATCGGTACGCCAGCGAGGAAAGACGGGCGGCCACAGTTGTCAGTCATGCTCTGACATGGCTGAAGAAGCAGCCGCGCGGTCCGTTTTTCCTATGGGTTCATTTTTACGATCCGCATGATCCCTATGATCCCCCGGAGCCGTTCAAGTCCAAATATGCGAGTGCGCCATACGACGGTGAAATCGCATACATGGATTCGGCGTTGGGCAAGCTATTCGCGGGATTGAAGACTTTGGGTCTATACGACTCACCGGTGATCGCCATCGTCGCAGACCATGGCGAAGCTCTCGGCGAGCATGGGGAAGAAGGTCACGGATTCTTCCTGTACGACGAAACCATCCACGTGCCCCTGATGATCAGGATGCCGATGGGTCGCAGTAATAGATCGCAAGTCAACACGCCGGTTGGGTTGGTGGACATAGCTCCGACCTTGTTGCAAGCGACGGGCGAGGAAGTGCCGGGAAAGATGCAAGGAAAGTCACTGCTTCCCCTCATGAAGAGGGACAGTGCGAGCGGAGAAGGCGGTGTCAACGATGAAATCTATGCAGAGACGAATTATCCAACCAGCGCATTTGGCTGGAGTTGGCTGCGCTCGTTGCGCACCCAGAAATATCTGTACGTCGACGCGCCACATCGGGAACTCTACGATCAGTTCGCGGACCCAAAGGCTCTCCATAATCTAGCGGACTCGCACGGCGGTGTAGCCGATACTGTGCAGGCTCAATTAGATGAGTTCCGCAAGAAGACCAGCCGTTTGGACAGCATCAAGGCGGCGCATCTTACGCCTCAGGTCGCAGAGAAATTGCAAGCGCTCGGCTATGTAACCTCTGCCTCAAGTGCGACGGGTGATTCAGGAAAGCAAAGAGGAGTGGATCCCAAGGACAGAATCGAAGTCGCGAATTTGCTCCACCACGCGCTTCTCGAGGTGGACGATGGACAATATCAGGTTGCTGTTCCACAACTCGAGCGGGTGTTGAAAGTAGAGCCAAGTCTGGCCCTCGCAAACCAGCAGATGGGAAAAGCGCTCAATGGCCTGGAGAGATATTCTGAAGCGATTTCGTGGCTGCAGAAGGCTGTGGAGTTGAATCCGCAATCGGGGACGGCCCATTTTGAGCTGGGTGCGGCGCTCGGTGCTACCGGGGATTGGGCCGGCTCAGCCACGCAACTTGAGGCCGCTGTGGCGCACGCTCCGGAATCGGAGGACCTCCATTTTTTCCTCGGTTTTGCGTATGACAATCTTGGACGGATGCCCGATGCGGAAAAGTCTTACCGCGAGACCTTGAAGATCAATCCGAACCACTTTAAAGCTAATCTATTCCTGGGAAGACTCCTGGGAATGCAAGACAAGTCCCCTGCGGCGCTGCCGTATTTGCTGAAAGCGGCTAAATTACAGCCTCTGTCGCCCAACGCTCATGCGTTCCTGGCCAATGTGTATGGTGATTTGGGACAGACTGACAATGCGCGTCGAGAACAAGCCGAAGCGCAGCGGCTGGGAACGCCTCATCCGTGAGCGACGATACGGTTGAGGACGCGGTAATACAGATCTAAGCTTCAGGTTCGATTACTAACTATGGGTCGACACCTTGATCATGTCTAAATCTACTCATACCGATTCTTTCCTGCCTGTAATGTCTGCCATTGCACGCGAAGCGGGCGCGCTTCTGCTGCCTTATTTTCACCGCGGGTTGAAGATCGAATACAAGGGTGACGCCGATCTGGTGACAGCCGCGGATCGTGCGTCTGAGGTGCTGATTCGGGAGCGCATTCGCCAACAATTTCCATCGCATGATGTGTTGGGGGAGGAGCAGGGGCTCAGCGATCAGGGTGGTGACTATCGATGGTATGTCGATCCGCTCGATGGTACGACCAACTTTGCGCATGGATATCCCGTGTTCTGCGTGTCGATGGCGCTGGAGCATCGGGGAGACGATCAGTCACGGCGCATTGCAGGGGTCGTGTACGATCCCACGCGCGACGAGTTGTTTACAGCCGAGGCAGGAAAAGGCGCGCACCTGAACGGCACGGCGATTCAAGTGTCGAAGGCGGCGCAGTTGAAGGAATGCTTGGTGGCCACCGGATTTCCCAGCCACAAACGGCACAAAAATCCAAATATCCACTTCTACCACCAGATCACCCTGCGTACTCACGGCGTACGGCGTGCAGGATCGGCAGCGCTTGATCTGTGCAATGTGGCCAGCGGGCGCTTCGACGGATTCTGGGAATTCAATCTCAATCCGTGGGATACAGCCGCAGGCGCGCTCATTGTGGAAGAGGCCGGCGGAAAGGTTAGCCGGTTCGATGGCTCTGCATTTGAGCTCGACAGCCGCGAGACGCTGGCATCGAATGGGCTGGTGCATGATGCGTTGCTGCACGAGTTTAAGGAAATCTTTGCGGGAAGAGGCCTCGACCCGCTGCCGGATCCCGGCGAGTATCGGCGATAATCGACTATTGCGTTGCTCGAGCCATGCAGGCGTGGCACGAGCGAAATGGAACGCTATGAATGCTCACCCTAAGCTTTTAGGTGTGGTGACACTGCTTCTGGTCGCACCGACCGTCACGTTCTGCGGACCAGCAGCCTCGGTTGAGAAGCCCAACGCTGCGTACGTGCAATCCTTCGAGAAATGGAAGGCGGAGCAGACCGCGGACTTGAAAGAGAGTTGGCTGTCGCTTGTCGGACTGTTCTGGCTCAAGCCCGGTGCGAACTCGTTCGGCGGCGACCCAAGCAACGCGATCGTGTTTCCGAAGGGACCGGCGCATGCGGGTGAGTTTGTCCTCAACGGAAAAGAAGTAACGCTGAAGCTGCAGCCGGAATCCCACGCCACCATTGGTGGGAAGTCGGTGATCGAAACCAAGCTTGAACCAGACTCCTCTAAGAACGTCACGCGCGTCGAGATGGGAACGCTGCGCTTTCACATTATTGTGCGCGGCGAGCATGCGGGAGTTCGCGTGCGCGATACGGACAGTCACGCGGCGCGGAGTTTCAAAGGAATGATGTTTTTCCCGCTCGATATGAATTACCGCGTAATGGCTACGTGGCTTCCATCCGACGGCAAGAAGATGGTTGAAGTTCCCAACGCGCTGGGAGACGTTACCTCGGATCCAGCGCCGGGAACCGCTGTGTTCAAGGTAAATGGCCAGGAATTACGACTGACCGCAATTGGCGGCGATAGCAAGACTGGCCTATTCTTCGTGTTCAACGATCTGACATTGAAGAGTGATACGTATCCGGGAGGCCGTTTTCTGGAGACTGGGCCAATCGTCGATGGACACGTCGTCCTTGACTTCAACCGCGCTTACAATCCTCCGTGTGCGGTGACGCCTTATGCCACGTGTCCGCTAGCTCCGAAGGAAAACCGGCTCGCGATCGCGATTCCTGCAGGGGAGAAGTTGGACAAGGCTGCGCATGCCCATCAGTAGAGTCTTCTGAGGTGTCGTCCTCTGAAGAGATGTGTGATCCAGTCCTCTTACCTTGTTACACTAAGTTAGTGGAAAGCCGTCCCGCTCCGCTCGGGATGGTTCCAATTCAAGACATTCCAGGTTCACCGTGATTAATTCACTATTGGAACGCAAGATCGACAAACGGCCGGACAAGGTACGCCTGCAGGGACGCATTCTCTTTCTGACCGAAGATCCGGAACTCATCAAGCGGCAACTCGCAGGTGAAGACTTGCCTTGGGACACGAAAAATCCAGCCAATAATCCCAAACTGCGCGACGACATTTCGACCGACGAGATTACTCCGGCGCACTACTGCTTTTATTTTGACGAGACGCTAGGCGAAATCCCCTACCTTGGCTTGAAGTGCGGCAGCGTGACTCCGATCGGACGCGGTGACGTGAAGCGCGGTGGATTCGTTTGCGCAGTGAGCGGGAAGCGGCGCGGCAAAGGATCGAGCCGCGAGCAGTCTCCTTATGCCGAGATGTGTGCTGGCATCCGCGTGGTGATCGCCGAGAACATCGAACGCATCTACAAACAGAATTGCCAGAACCTCGGGCTGCTGACCTCGACCAACTTCTCTCTGATTGACCGCATTCGACGTGGTGAAGAGATTGCGCTGAGTGAGTTTACTGCCGGCGAGGATGAGATCACGCGGCAGGTGATCGAGTATGGCGGACTGTTTCCGTTCAATGTGGCGCGCATGCAAGGAAAGGTTTTTCTACCGCCGATTCAAAATACCCCTGAGCTCAAGATGCATGGCCAGACTCGCGTGTATCGCACCTCGCCAATGACTTTGGCGGAGAAGATCTTCGCTCGGCACATGCTGAACGAGAAGGGTGAAGTTGGCGTCTCGTCGGTTAAGCCGGGCGACACGGGTTTCGCGCGCGCCGATCTACGTTTCAGCCACGAATACGTCACGCCCATGGCTTCGATTTTCTTCGAACGCTATGTGGGCAAGGATGCGAAGGTCAACGACCCATCGAGCATCTTGTTCTTCCGCGATCATCTTACGTTTCTCGACGAGGTGATTTCCGAGGAAAAGAAGAAGTTGGGTCTGCTCGATTTGGCGACGCAACTCAAACTCAAGCAGGGGGATTTCGCCAAGAAGCAGGGAATTCGCCTGCATGGCGAACTGACCGACCGCAAGGGTTCCGAAGGGATCTGCCATTCCATTGTGCTGGAGAGCTACGCGTTGCCTGGACAGTTGAATATTGGCTCGGACTCGCACACGCCGCACGTGGGAGCGATTGGGTGCGTGGCATTTGGGATCGGCACGACGGACGTCTTCAACTCGTGGATCACGAAAGACGTGCGCGTGAAGGTGCCAGAGTCGGTGAGGATCGTGGTGCGCGGCAAGAAGCATCCGAATGTAACCGCGAAAGATTTCATCCTGAAAATTCTGAGTCTCGACTACGTGCGCAGCGGAAAGGCGCTAGCCAAAGTCATGGAATACGCCGGCGAGGCCATCGAAGAGTTGAGCGTCGACGAACGCGCCACCATGACGAACATGGCCGCGGAGATCGGTGGCTTCACCGGCATTGTTGCGCCCGACAAGAAAGCCGTTGATTTTCTGGTGGAACGTCGCGGCGTGGACCGCAAGAAGGCCGAGGCCATGATCGAGGGCCTGTACAGCGATCCGGGCGCTCAATATGCCAATGTGATTGAACTTGATGCGGGAGCGATCACGCCGATGGTGGCAACTCCGGGCGACCCGGGAAATGGTAAGTACGTTCGGGAATTGAATACGCCTGTGCCGGTTGAGATTGCTTACGGTGGCACCTGCACTGCCGGCAAGAATGAAGACATGGATATGTACGCTGTCGTACTCGCCGATGCGCTTAAGCAGGGCAAGCATGTGGCGGACTCAGTAAGGTTCTACATCCAGTTCGGATCGCAGGAGACGCGCGATTATTGCGTGCGCAAGGGGTATCTGGACGTGTTCCAGAAGTCGGGCGCACAGGTCATCGAGCCAAGTTGCGGTGCGTGCATCAATGCCGGGCCCGGTGTCTCTACTCGTCCTGATCAGGTGGTTATCAGCGCCCAGAACCGCAACTTTCCCGGACGCAGCGGTCCGGGTCAGATGTATCTAGCATCTCCTCTAACCGTCGCGGCCAGCGCGGTAGCCGGATACATCGTGGAGTACGAACCAAGCGAGAAAAGGGAGCTGGTCGGCGCCTAGATTTCGCGATTCAAAGCTGCTTCAAGAGAACTCGACGCGGTCTCGAAAGCCTCCAGATTTGTTTGCTCGGATGATCGTAGGGACTTTTTTCGGAAGAATATCTATTCCTCAAGAAAACCAACTGACTCCTAATGCAGGGGTTGCCTTGGTGCTTCTAAGTGGTTGATTTCAGCCATGATGGCTGAAATGAGCCACGCCAGTTTTAGCAACTTTCCTCCCCCTCTAGCGTTCAAATAGGTAGAGACAAGTGGCCCGCAAATGAGACCACAGACTCTAGAAGATTTCGGGATCCGATGGTTGTGAGGACCCGAAGCAAGGGGGATCTGACGATGCGTTATCTAAAATATTTGGCGTTGCTGGCAGTGCTGGCGGTACCGCTCGCTTATTCGCAAGCGCAGGTCGCTGTGGGAGTTGGTGTGAACGTCAGCCCACGTTATGCCGACTATGATTCTGCGGGAGGGCCTCCAGTTTGTCCGTATGGATACTATTCCTACTACCCGTATGCCTGTGCGCCGTATGGGTACTACGGCCCACAGTGGTTCGCGGGCGGCGTTTTTATCGGCGCTGGCCCATGGTATCGCTGGGGACATGTTGGATACTGGGGTCGAGGCGGATACTGGGGCCACCCGGGCTATTGGAACCGCGGCTACTATGGGCGAGGCTATGGACATGGGTACGTCCGGGGCAACTACGGGCGAGCGTACGCCGGTAATTACGGCCACGGAGGTTCCATTCATGGCTATGCCGGCGGCGGGTACCGCGGCGGCGGGAACTTCCACGGCGGCGGCCACCGCTAACGCCCCAGTCAGGTAGAAAACACGCACGGCTGGCAGCACCTCACTGCCAGCCGTTTTTCTGTGGGCGTAAGGCGGACTACTCGATTGAAGGTTCGATCCCTAGGATGCCGGTGCTGCCTGTCCACGTGCTTTTTCAAGTTCCTTCAGAGGGGGGAAAGACGCTGGCGCCACGAGCGTGCGATCCGGCGGCTGAGACCCCGCCTCAAAACCCGCCGCCAGCAGATGCAAGGCGTCTCCTACGAGAGGTGGGGAAATGACAGTGGCGGCAAGCCGGCCCTGGCGAACCCACTCCTGGCCGGAGCGCGGAACGCCGTCACATCCGGTGATGGGTAGGCGCAACCAGGCATCGCGATCGCGCAAATCTGCTAATTCCTCGAAGGCGCGGCGTGCTCCGATTGCCATATCATCATTTTGACAAGCGATCATGCTGACGTTCAACTGGCGGGACGTGCTCAGCGACAACCACGATTTGACGGCGTGGTAGCCGCTATTCTGTGTCCAGTCCCCCTTCAGAGTCTTGATGTCGACGCGGGCTGGTTTGGTCTGAAGCATTCCCTTGGTCCGCCCTTTGGCCACGTCGCGGACCGCGGGGCCTTCAATATAAAGAACGCATCCCTGTTCGCCCAAGAAAGCGGCCATCTGCTGGCCTTGAATCTTGCCAATTGCTTGGTGGTCCGACTGGACAGAGAACACCGGGACCAGGGCATGTTGGCGTAACTGTAAAATGTAGTCCACATCAGAGTTAATGATGCCCCAGGCAATGCCTGCGCCCACAGCGGCTTTGGCGATCTGGGCCATGCCGGTGCCCACCGGTTCGGCCAGGATGGCATCCGGGCGCTTGGAAGGATCCTGAATGAAACTCAAGATCTGCTGGGTTTGCTGGACTGCGTCATTATCGGAATAGATGACCTGCACGCTGGCCCCAAGCTTGACCGCTGCTGCTTGAGCCGAGGCGGCCTGTTCCAGTTGGTAATCGTTATCTTCTGTCATTAGGGAAACTAGGACCCTAAGTTTGTTCATGGCGGCGCCCTCGACGTTGACGGCACAACGCGTCCGCGCTTATTAACTCATTCACCTCTAAGGTCGCCAAATTACTTTAGTGACGCGTCGATCGTCTACCAGCCGCCTCGGAGAGGCAGTAGCAGCCCTCGACGCTGAGGACCACCTGTACCATCCGCCTCATTTCTTGCTAGAATGTCCGGTCACAAAAACTCCGCGGTAGTAAAATAAACACAGAGACTCTCAGGAGACTGACACCTTTATGGCCTACGTGATTGCTGAGCCGTGCATTGGCACCAAAGACACTGCATGTGTGGACGCGTGTCCGGTGGACTGCATTCATCCCAAAAAAGACGAGCCCGCGTACACGACCGAAGAATTGTTGTATATCGATCCGGTGGAATGTATCGACTGCGGTGCGTGTGTTCCCGTGTGCCCGGTTTCGGCGATTTTCGCTCTTGATGACCTGCCGGAGAAGTGGAACGCCTTCACCGAGCGTAATGCCAAGTACTTCGGCCGATAAGACGTTCAGTTGTTAGGTGGTGCTTGGCTTTTCAGCCGGGGCTTGGATGAAATCATAGGCGCGCGTCCTCTACATGGGTGCGCGCCTTCGTTTTTTCCGGTTGATTGTTGCCTATCTTTAGTGTCGCTTGTTGGCGTTGCCCAGTACCTCCGCGTCGATTCCAAGGTGGGTCTTCACCGCGGACAGGATTTGCAGGTAATCGTGCTTGTCCATGAGCAGGACGAGTACCTTGGGTTTGTCCTGGTTGTGATAGTCAATTTCGAGCCAGTGGACCTTGGCTTCGGTAAGAGTGACCTTGCGCTCCGTCGTGTACTGGTAAGAGCACTTGTCGATCTGGGCATAGGGAATCGTCACCAAGTCGCCCTTGGCGGGGCGTACCTCGACCGCCCGGTTGTTGTCGCTGAATGTGAGCACTGCTTTAACGTGTTTTCCTTTAGGGGTGGGCATACTGACGCGGCGGAACGAGGTCTCGTCGGCACGGCCGGCTGAAGAGACTACTAAGGTTAAAAGAAGAACTGCGGCAAAGCGGTTCACGATTTTGAAAGTATACCGAAGATAGAAACGGCAGATCGCTTGCAAAAGCTGGGTCCCGGAGAGGCCAAATACCTGACGACGAATAGCGCCTTCCACTAGAATCAACCCTTCACCAACGAATTCCCATGGCACTGAGAGAGTCGGAAGCGATTGTGCTGCGCAGCTATCCGCTGCGCGAGGCCGATCTTCTGGTCACGCTGTTCACTCGCGTGGAGGGCAAGGTACGCGGCGTGGCTCGGTCGGCGAAGAAATCGAAGCGACGCTTTGGTGGAGCTCTGGAGCCACTGACCTACGTGCGTGCGTTTTATGACGTCCGCGAGCGGCAGGATTTGGCGCGGCTGGATTCCTGCGAGGTGTTGGAGTCTCCCATGGCCTCTGAGGTCAGTTATCCGCGAGCTGTGGCCTTGGGGCACATTGCCGAGTTACTCGACGAACTGCTGCCCGACCACGAGGCGAACGATGCCATCTTCCGGTTGACGCTCTCCGTGTTGCATGTCTTAACGGGCCCGGATGTTTGGATGCCGGTCACCTATTTCGAACTCTGGCTCACGCGACTGGTCGGTTTTCTGCCGGAATTGACCGAGTGCATTGTCTGCGGACGTAACTTGAACGGTAGCCGAGCCTATTTTCACGCGCTCGCCGATGGCCTGATGTGCGTGGACGACAAGCGGTTGGCATCGTCGGAAATATCAGCCGAATCGCGAACCCTGGCCGCGCAAATGTTCCGTGCTCCGGTTGAGACGTTTGCAGCGATGCCATGGCCCAAGTCGCAGGCGGCCGATTTGCGAAAGTTCCTGATCCAGATACTGCAGCGTCATCTCGAAAAGAAGCTGGTCACGGCAGGCATGCTGGAGAAGGGTGGATTTTAGTTCAGACGTGTTCATGCGGCGAAAGCCACACAACGCCAAACCTCTAACCGTTGTCTATACCGATGCTAACCCCTCCAATAGCTGACGAGTACAGCCCGCTTCCATTACAATCGAGAATTAACCTCCTGGGGTCCGATGAAGTAGTAAGCCAGCATCTAGCCTTTACTCTTAACCTGTCGGCCCACGCGCTGCGAGTCCGCTAGAAGCTAGCAGCCAGGAGCTAGTAGCTTTTTCATGAATTCATCCTCGTCCAAATCGCTAACCTTTCAGGAACTGATCCTGCGCTTGCAGACATTTTGGGCTGAGCGGGGATGCGTGCTGCAACAGCCCTACGACGTTGAAGTCGGAGCCGGCACCATGGCGCCGGAAACCTTTCTGCGCGTCCTGGGGCCGAAGCCTTATAAGGTTGCATACGTGCAACCATCGCGGCGTCCGGCGGACGGTCGCTACGGCGAAAATCCTAACCGGCTCTTCAAGCACATGCAACTGCAAGTGATCCTGAAGCCTCCGCCGGAAAATGTGCAGGAGTTATATCTGGAGTCCCTGTCTGCGATTGGGATTGATCTGCGGCAGCATGACATCAAGTTCGAAGAAGATAACTGGGAAGCTCCGACCCTGAGCGCGTGGGGAGTGGGCTGGCAGGTCATGCTCGACGGTCTGGAGATCACACAGTTCACTTATTTCCAGCAGTGCGGCGGGGTGGACCTGTTTCCAATCTCGGCCGAGTTGACGTATGGACTGGAGCGCATTGCCGCGTTTCTGCAAGATGTCGATTCGATTTACGAGATAGTGTGGGCCCGCGATCCGGATACCGGCAGCCTCGTGAAGTACGGTGACGTGCGGCTCGCCGACGAGTTGCAGTTTTCGTTCTATAACTTCGAGCAGGCCGATGTGCAGAGTGCGTGGACGATGTTTACCCTGTACGAGCAGGATTGTCAGAAGCTGATCGACAACTACAAGATACTGTCGAAGCCCAGGGAAGACGGCCCGAGGCCTGACCTAAAGTGGTTTCCGCTGCTGCCGGCGTATGACCTTTGCTTGAAATGCTCACATCTGTTCAACATTCTCGATGCGCGCGGAGCGATTTCAGTAACAGAACGCGTCGGCGTCATCGCACGCGTTAGGGCGCTGGCGGTGGGCATCGCCAAGGCTTGGGTGGATCAGCAGAAAGCCGATGCCCAGGCTGGGCCTGAGTCGGAAAAGTCCGACGAGCCTGAACCCGTGGGTCATAAGAAAGCGAAGGCGAGAAAAGAGGCATTATCACCCGTGGGCTAAACCGCCGGAGTTCCCGTTCTGGATTTGCACAGGCGGATTGTGATTTCCGTCACATTCGAAAAACAGGACCATTTGAAACACTGATTGAATTGAAGGCATGCCAGACTTCTTACTAGAAATTGGTTGTGAAGAGATTCCAGCGCGAATGATCGACGCTGCTTCTGAGGAGTTGCGTCAACGCGTCTCAGCCCTGCTGAGCCGAGAACGCTTGTCGGTTGGGGAAGTAACCCATTTCGATACACCTCGGCGGCTGGCGGTCATGGCAACGGGTATCGCTGCATCCCAGGCCGACGTAATCGAACAGCTCAATGGACCTTCGGTCAGCGTCGCTTATAAAGATGGCCAGCCTACGCCAGCAGCGCATGCCTTCGCCAAGAAGGCGGGTGTCGATATTGCCCAACTGGAAAAGGTCACGACTCCCAAAGGGGAATATCTGGCGGCGAAGGTCACCAAGAAAGGGCGCAGCGCTGCCGAGATTCTTGCCGAAGGACTGCCCAAAGAGATCTCCACGATTTACTGGCCCAAGAACATGTACTGGCAAAAGCCGAACGAGCGCTTCGTGCGTCCGGTGCGCTGGTTGGTGGCGATGCTGGATGGGGAAATCATTCCCTTGGAGCTTTTCGGCATTCGGGCAGGGAAGGCTTCGCACGGGCATAGGATTTTATCGGCCGGCGACGTAACCATATCCCGCGCGGGAGCAGGCTATGTGGACGCTCTACGGGCGGCGAAGGTTCTGAGCCGCGCAGAACGCGAACAGCAGATTCGCAAGGCTCTCGATGCTGCCACGCGTTCGATCTCCGGAGCACGCTGGCGGGAGGACAAATCTCTCCTCGACACGGTCGTGAACCTGACGGAGTTTCCATCGGCGATTCTGGGCAATTTCGATCCAAAGTTCCTGGCGCTGCCGGAAGAAGTGTTAGTTACCGTGATGCGCGATCACCAGAAATATTTCGCCGTCGAAGATGCCGCCGGCAAACTCGCGCCACATTTTTTGGCGGTGCTGAATACCGACAGCGATCCGCAGGGACTGATCCGACACGGAAACGAGCGCGTGTTGCGGGCTCGCTTCAACGATGCGCGATTTTTCTGGGAGACGGACCAGAAGAAGTCGCTGCTCGAGCGCTTGGATTCGCTGAAGCACGTCACCTTCCAGAAAGACCTGGGCAGTTACTTCGATAAGACGCAGCGCGTGCAGCGGCTGTGCAGTTGGTTGAGCGAAATCCTGAAGCAGTCTGAGATCGCCGTGCGGCCGGGAGTGATCCACAAGGCGGCATGCCTCTCGAAGACGGACTTAACCACCGAATTGGTGAAGGAATTTACGGAGCTGCAGGGAATCGTGGGCGGGTTGTACGCGCGGGTGCAACAACTGGATCCCACTTTGCCGGAAGCAACGCGCTTTGCCATCGCGGATGCGATCTATGATCACTACAAACCCGAATCCACCGACGACGATGTTCCCCGATCGATAGAAGGATCGCTGCTATCGATTGGTGACAAAGCTGACACGATTGCGGGGATGTTTGCCCTAGGCCTGGTTCCGAGTGGATCCAAGGATCCATTTGCGTTGCGCCGCCAGGCCAATGCGATTGTGAAGGTTATCGCCGAGAAGAAGTTGCCGTTACGGCTGGGCGACCTCATGCGCGATGCGCGGTCTGGGTACCAGAAATCTGAGGCGGAGAGGAAGTTTGTCGACGATGCGAAGTTTGCTGAGTCGGTCGCAGCCTTCTTCCGCGAGCGGCTGG
Organism: uncultured Acidobacteriaceae bacterium; assembly: GCA_963731405.1. Taxonomy (GTDB): domain Bacteria; phylum Acidobacteriota; class Terriglobia; order Terriglobales; family Acidobacteriaceae; genus Sulfotelmatobacter. Next base: position 261,862 of record CAVSVS010000020.1, read on the forward strand.
AATTTTATCTGAAGGATGTTTGCGGGTACTCGTACGATGTAGTGAAAGCCGTGCTCGCTGCGGATGCGGAAGACGTAGTGGATGCGGTACAGCGAGCCGAGGCGGTGAAGCAGGTTCTCGATATGCCTGAGTTCCAGGCGATCGGCGCGGCCTGCAAACGCATGCGGAACATTCTGAAACAGGCTTCGGAAAAGGGCATTGCGCCCGCTGCGCAGTTCGACGCGTTGCCGAATTCCGCAAACGAAGAGAAAAATCTCTCAGACTACGTCGAGGTCAATGGGCCAAAGGTCGAAGCTCTTCGCACGAAGAAAGAGTACGGCGAAGCGCTCAAGCTGTTGTCCACTGCGCGAGAACCGGTGGATGCGTTTTTCGAAAAGGTAATGGTCATGGTCGAGGACTCCAAGCTGCGCGCAAACCGCTTGGCGTTGCTTCGGACATTATTGAAAGAGTTTTCCACGATAGCCGACTTTTCGGAAATCGTGGCCGAGAACAAGACTTTGGGAAGTTAAGTCCCCCAGGGGCTGAAGCCCTGTCCTCCTGGGAGCTTATCGCAGCGCTGAACGCCCTGCGCCACCCAAAATGGAAGATTGGAAGATGACGATTTAGATTCGGTTTCGCAAATCCAGAGGCAAAGGACTCATATATGGCGACGATTACTCTCCCCGAAGTGGAAGCGCAAGAAAACAAGAAGTCCACAACCAAGTACGTTTATTCCTTTGGCGGCGGCAAGGCTGACGGCAACGGCAAAATGAAAGATGTGCTCGGCGGCAAAGGCGCCGGTCTGGCGGAGATGACCAATGCCGGTTTGCCTGTGCCTCCGGGTTTCACGATTCAGACCGAGGCCTGCCGCGAGTACATGAAGACCGGCACTACGTCGAAAGAAATAGATCGGCAGATGGACGATGCGCTGGCGAAGCTTGAGGCGCTGCAGGGGCAGAAGCTGGGCACGGGGGAGAATCCGCTGCTGGTGAGCGTGCGCTCGGGCGCGAAGTTCTCCATGCCGGGCATGATGGATACGATTCTCAACCTCGGACTGAACGACAAGAGCGTGGAAGCGCTGGCAAAGCGGACCAACAATCCGCGGTTTGCGGCCGACTCCTACCGGCGGCTGATCCAGATGTTCGGCAACGTTGTGCTCGACATCGAGAAGCCTGCCTTCGACGAAGTTTTTGACGCGAAGAAGAAGCAGCGTAAGACCAAGCTCGATACCGACCTGACCGCAAAAGATTTGCAGGAAGTGATCGCTGAATATAAGAAGGTCGTTAAGAAGCACACCAAGCGCGACTTCCCGCAGGATCCGCGCGAACAACTGGTACTGGCGCGCGACGCCGTTTTCCGCTCGTGGCAGAACGACCGGGCGAAGCACTATCGCCGCATGAACAACATTGACGACATGCTCGGCACCGCGGTGAACGTGCAGGCCATGGTGTTCGGGAACCTTGGCGACACCAGCGGATCGGGCGTGGGTTTCACACGAAATCCAGCGATTGGCACGAAAGAGTTTTACGGTGAGTTCCTAATGAACGCACAGGGTGAGGACGTAGTGTCCGGCGTACGTACCCCGGTACCGATTCTCGAACTGCAGAAGATCCTGCCCGAGGCTTATAACCAGCTTCGCGAAATTACCACGCGGCTGGAGAAGCACTACAAGGATGTGCAGGATTTCGAGTTCACTGTCCAGGATGGCAAGCTCTATATGCTGCAGACCCGCAACGGTAAACGTACAGGCTTGGCTGCGGTGCGGATTGCGATTCAGATGGTGGAAGAAGGGCTGATCACGAAGGAAGAAGCCATCTTCCGAGTCGAACCGAATCAGCTGTATGACTTCCTGGTTCCACGCCTCGATGAAAAGAGCACAAAAGTCGAAGTGCTCGCGACAGGACTGCCGGCCTCGCCGGGAGCGGCAGTAGGGCAGATCGTTTTCACCGCAGATGAAGCGGTCAAAATGGCAGGGCATGATACGACGAAGAAACCTGTGATCCTGGTCCGTGCTGAAACGACTCCAGAAGACATCCACGGCATGGAAGTTGCGAAGGGAATTCTCACCTCTCGTGGCGGCATGACGAGTCATGCTGCTGTCGTTACGCGCGGCATGGGTAAGTGCTGCGTGGCCGGTGCGGGCGATATCGACGTGAACGAGAAGGCGCGCGAGATGCGCGTGAAAGGCCAGACCTTCAAAGAAGGTGACTGGATTTCTCTCGATGGCACTACGGGCCGCGTGATCAAGGGGAAGTTGGGAACGCTGGATCCTTCGCCGGATGATCCCGAGCTCCAGAAGTTCATGAATTGGGCCGACCCGCATCGCAAGATGAAGGTTCGCGCCAACGCCGACATTCCCCGCGACGCGGTCCAGGCAAGGGCGTTCGGAGCCGAAGGGATCGGGCTTTGCCGCACCGAGCATATGTTCTTCGGCGAGGACAAGATCCGTCACATGCGCGCCATGATTCTGGCGGACAACGAGAAGGATCGTCGGACTGCGTTGAAGAAACTGTTGCCCTTGCAGCGTAAAGATTTCGAGGGTGTCTTCAAGGCGATGGACGGGTTGCCGGTTACGATCCGCACACTCGATCCACCGCTGCACGAGTTCCTGCCGCGCCGCGAGGACTTGATGGTAGAGATTGCTACGCTGCCACACGCCGGCGCGAAAGAGAAGAAGGCTCTGGTCGAACGATATGCCGACTACGGCGCCAAGGGAGTCGGTGATCTCAAGACGCTCCTGCCAACCCTGCTAGCACGCGTGGAGCAACTGCACGAATTCAATCCCATGCTCGGCCATCGCGGATGCCGCCTCGGCATCACCTATCCCGAGATTACCGAGATGCAGGCTCGCGCCATCTTTGAAGCAGCAGTTGAGGTCAGCAAGAAGGGCGTGAAGGTCCTTCCCGAAGTCATGATCCCGCTGGTTGCTACCGTAAAGGAAATGGCAAATCAGGCGGCTATCGTCCGCAGGGTGGCCGGTGAAGTATTCAAAGAGAAGGGAACTAAAGTCGAATACATGGTCGGAACCATGATCGAACTGCCCCGCGCAGCCCTTGTAGCGGACGAGATCGCCAAAGAAGCGGAGTTCTTTTCGTTCGGCACCAACGATCTGACGCAGACCACGTTCGGTTTCTCCCGCGATGACGTCAACAAGGTGCTGCCAACTTATCTGGCGGAAGGAATCTTGAAACAGGATCCCTTCGCCGCGCTTGACCAGGAAGGCGTGGGACAACTGGTGAAGATGGCCACCGAACGCGGGCGCAAGACGCGGCCGACGCTCAAAGTCGGAATTTGCGGAGAACACGGCGGCGAGCCGTCATCCGTCGAATTCTGCTATCGCACTGGATTGAACTACGTCTCGTGCTCGCCGTTCCGAGTGCTGACCGCCCGGTTGGCGGCGGCGCAGGCGGCCGCAGCGGAGACTCTCAAGGTCGAGGGCGGACGAACCAAGTAAGATCGCGTAACCACAAAGGCCACGGAGGTTCGCAGAGTAGTCTTAGTACTCTGTGTTCCTCCGCCCTCTGTGTTTTATTGCACTTTTTGTAAGCGGAATATCAGCTTCTGCGGAAGGCTCTCTTCCGATTCTGACCATAGACGACGAGAAGTAGCCCGAGTATTTGTTTCCACCTTCTTCGTAAACTCGACGAGCTTGGTCACGTTGTCGCGGATCTTGGCCTGAGTTTCTTCGGTCAGCTCAATGTTTTCCTGAACAAAAAGTGAGTCGAGGCCGAAGTCGATCTCGATATGGCCGGATTCCTGGTAGATTCCGTCGTCAAATTCCTCACCCTGCACGATTAGCTTGACCAAGCTCGGGATAAGCGTCCAGTGGCCCCGGTCGTCGGGAGTCCACAGATCCCAATACGCGTCGAAGACGTAGGCATAGTCGTCATGAATGAGATCCGCGGCAACCACGACCGCTTCTTCCGGCGTGATTCCCGGAGAAAAGCGTCGCTCCAGCACGCTCGCTTCATTCCACGAGACAGGCTGGATGGCGGCATAGGTGACGCCGGGCCGCTGCTGCGAAAAAGGGAATTGCTGCAAGACCGCGAACATATGCGGGAGCATGGCGGGGCCAGAGAAATCTGGAAACCACAGACTTAGATATAAAGGATCAGCCATAATGAAAGGGGGAGACGCCGGCATTCATTATTGTAACCACGATTGAGATGCGCAGGGTCGCAGAAAAGGCGTTACGGTGACGATCTCAATCTCTTATGCCGCTGAATATTGCCCAGGCGACAGCAGCCCGTTGCCCTCATCCGCCCCAGGCTCTTTTAGTCTCTCGCGAATTCCTGCCAGCCCCACGCCGACATTTCCCGTCCTCCAAAAACGGTCCAGCACCTCTCTCGGAACTCCCATTCCGAAATCTCTTACAGTGAGAACGACCCGGGTCTCGTCGGCGGTGACGCGTACTTCCACGGCCCGGCTGCCGGAGTGCCGATGAACATTGGTGAGTGCTTCCTGCAAGATGCGAAACAGGGCGGTTTCCGTGCGGCGAGGAAGCCGGTGCGCGTGTTCGGGAAGATGAAGCTGGGTCGTAATACCGCTCCTCTTGCCGAAACCCTCTACATACCATTTGGCGGCCGAAGCAAAGCCTGCCTCGTCCAGCAGTGGAGGGTGCAGCAGATGCGACAGGGTTCGAGTATCTGCTATCGAGCGATCCACGAGTTGTTGGGCGTCGTGCAAGTGTACAGATTTCGTTGCAAGGTCGTGGGCAAGCATGTCGAGACTGATTTTGGCCGCGGTGAGATCTTGGCCGAGGCTATCGTGCAGTTCGCGCGCAATACGGCGTCGTTCCTCATCCTGCACTCGTAACAGCTTTACGGAAAGCCGGCGCAGCGCGAGAGTCCGTTGCTCCACCAGCGATTCCAAGGCGTCATGAGCACGCTGCAACGCCTCCTCCGCGGCTCTTCTTTGTTCCAGATGATCACGAACCTCATATTGCCGGCGTCGCGCCAACAGCGCGCTTCGAATCGTGCTGATCAGGGTGACGGGACGCAACGGCCGCTCCAGCAGCGTTACATTGCCGAGCGGAGTGCGAGAGCGTACCGCAAGTTCCGTTGTCGCAGTACTCAGCCCACTTCCGGTTAAGACGATGATCGGGAAATCCGACCACGGTGGCTGGACCGAAAGCTTTTGCGCCAACGCGCCAATGGTTCCGTTCTGCAAGACTTCTTCGGTAATGATGGCCGCTCCCGCGTGTTCTGAAATTGCTTCTTCAAGCTCATGCGCGGTAGGAAGCGTGCAGATCGAGATTGAAGACTGCGCCAGCACTCGCTCGATAAGCGCCGCGTCCTTGCCGAACGGAGCGTATATCAATACGCTAAGATCGTTGCGACCTGTATCAGCCATTCGCGCCGTCTTTCCCAAGGATGGGAGCCAGAGCGGTAGGACTTCCGGACAAAATTCCTTGGAAATCAGAAAGCGGTTTGCCCACCCGAATACAGCCCGGAGTAAAACGAAGCTCACGAATCGAGCGCTCGTGCCCTCCGCTGCGCTTCTTCATCATTGAGATGGCTTGGCGAACCTCCCCGCGCGATTCGAAGTAACGGAGCACCAGAATGTTGTCTGCCAGGTAACTCACATCAATGGGAGTCTGCATGGCACTACCAACCAGTCCCATTTGCGCCAATACCATCAACGTGAGAATTCCGCGATTGTTCAAGTAAGTCAGCAGCTCGTGAAGATGCAGGGCAAGAAACTGCTCCCCCAGCATAGCCTAAAGGAATCCGTTGAGACTGTCGATGAGGACGGCGCGCGATCCCCCTTCTTCGACGCTTGCGCGGACCATGTCGACGAATTCGCCGGGTGAAACCTCAGCCGGATCCAGGTGCTCAATCTTCATGCGGCCCGACGCAAGATACGGCTCAAGATTCATGCCCAGTCCGGCGGCGCGCCCGAGAAGGGTGTTCACGGTTTCTTCAAAGATAAACGCCACCACGTTTTCGCCTCGTTCCACAGCGGTTGTCAACCACCGGAGCGCGAGAGTCGTTTTGCCGCAACCAGCTGGACCGATCAACAGGGTACTCGTTCCGCGTCCAAGGCCACCGCCCGCCAAGCTATCCAGTTCGGGGATACCGCTCGCGGCGACGCTTTGGTCTCCCCGGTCGTCCTTGTATTCGGATGCGACCAATCGAGGAAAAACAACTACACCTCCGTTGCGAATCAGGTAATCGTGAAAGCCTTCGCGGAAGGCGCTACCTCGCAGTTTTGTAACCTCGAGCAGACGCATAGTCTTGCCGTATTCCCGGCTGACGCGGCTCATCGAGACAACACCGTGAACGATGCTATGCAATTCAAGATCGGCGTAACGGCTTGTCCTGTCATCGAGCAGCAGGACCGTGCAGTCTTCCGGGGCATACTCCTTGAGGGAGAGAATCTGGCGCCGATACCGCAACGCGTCCTTTGCTAGCATGCGCACTTCGGAGAGTGCATCAATGACCAGCCGAGTTGGTTTTTGACGATCGACCTCCGCCATAATGGTCTGCACACGATCGTTGAGTTCAACTTCGGCCGGATGAAAGACCGTATATTGTCCTTCAGGCTTGAGGTCTTGTTCGCTGGGCCTCACCTCCAGAATGGTAAGGCCATCCACTCTCAACCCGTGCTGACGCGCCACGGCCATCAGTTCGTTGCGCGATTCCGACAACGTGACGTACAGAACTTTTTCACCCGCCTTCAGGCTTTCGGCCATAAACTGGAGAGCCATGGTGGTCTTTCCGGTTCCCGGCTCTCCTTCAACCAGATAGACGTGGCCTACGGGTAGGCCACCTCCCAGCACATCATCGAGACCAGCACAGCCCGAACTGCATCGTGTAATCTCTGGCGCTAACGTTTCTGGCGGCATGCGGTTAGGATCAGTTCCTTTCGTACGATTGCGCATGCGTGCAGGATGCACTAATGCATCTTTCTGCACGCAGCCAAGCTAATCGATTGTTCGAGGAAATGCCCTTCCCGGTAAATACATTATTTTCTGTACCTACGAGTGAAAATGTCAGCGAGGGAGCGAGGCAAGATAAGGAACGACAAAACGAACAAGAATAAACGATAGGTCACGATAGGTCGGGTATCGTTGACGCGAGCCCTTCGGGGCGGGCGACCACGGTTGGATTCAACGATCTTGAGTTCACGGATCGCGCAGCGATTTTGACACGCTGCTGGACGGCTGCTAACATCTGAAGTTCACTGGCAATCCTGCCTCAGTCGTCCCCGTCGTCTAGCCTGGCCTAGGACATCGCCCTTTCACGGCGGTAACACGGGTTCAAATCCCGTCGGGGACGCCAACCTTATCAACCACTTGCAAATCCCCTCCAGAATTTTGTAGGTCCGTTACAGTCCGATAAGCCTCAGTGCTTGGTTTTTCTTCGTTTTTGTCGAGCAGCAAACTCACAACTCGGCTCTGCGCGTCTCGCTTCGTTTGCGTGATTGCTTGCGCATAGACGTTCAGAGTGACCGAGATGTTTGCGTGCCGCATTAGCTCTTGCACAACCTTCACGTCCTCGCCGTTCCCCTTGAGGAGCGTCGCGTACGTATGCCGGAACGTGTGCCAACCGAAATGGCCCACGATTCCGATTTCTTTCGCCGCTGGCTCCAGGTGCGCTTTGTACAGCGAACCCGGCCAGTACGGCAGTTTTCCTCCGCTGTGCGGACTGGCGAATACCCAGTCCTCATCGGTTGGGTATGGACTATGCAGCCGCCAGTTCCACAAAACCTTAGACAGTCGCAAATCGAGGGGAACCGGCTTGCGAGAGGCTTCGGTCTTGCAGTCCCCGACGTGTTGCATCACGATCGAGCGGATGACATGGACTTCCATCTTCTGAAAATCGATGTCCTTCCACTTGAGGCCTAACAACTCCCCAACCCGAAGGCCCGTGAACACGGCGAGGAATACCATCGTGCGCGTGGGCTCCTTCAGGATGCGAAGCAGTGCCGCAATCTGCTCGATGGAAAGCACAATGGGCATCCTGGTCCGCTTGGCACTTTGACGCACCATGCGTATGGGATTCACATCAAGCCATTCCCATCTGACAGCGTGATTGAAAACCGCGCTCATGATGTTTCGAGCTTTGGCTTTGCTTCCGTTCGCGTACTTGAGCGAACGAAGCCACTGCTCCACCGCGACTGCTTTGACCTCGGTTACGTGATAGCTTCCCCACCTGGGCAAAATCCATTTTCGGAAATAGCCCACGTAGGTGACCTGCGTCTTCCGCGTTTTGGTGCAGTCCGGCCCCAGCTCTTTTTCCCGGTAGTGCTCGACAAGCGTTTGAACACTGATCGGGGTCAAGCTGGTTCGCGGATTCTCAGCGTTGATGTCTGCCCGAAGTGCGGCGACGGCCTTCTGAGCCGCCGTCTCGTTCGGATATTGTTCGAGCGATCCAACCATTAGATTGCGTCGCGTCCGACTGCCATTCGCCTGAAGTTCGTACCATCGGTACTCCCAAGCTTTCCGGCCACCGGCACGCTTCACGATCTGAAGGCTGCCTTGCTGAAATCTCGTCCGTCTCATCACGATCCTCCGTGGTTAGGGACGGTACGGATAGCTGGCTAACTTTAACCTCAAATGCACCCACGCGTCGAGATCCGATGTACGAAAGCGCCACAATTTTCCGATCCGCATGGCGCGTATCTCGCCCTTGCGAGCGAGTCGTTGAAGTGTTTTCGGGTGGATCTGCAGCAAGGCTGCCGCCTCGCGCGAATCGACTAACCTCTCGAAATGAGGGAACGGCTGGCTGACTGGCGTTACTTCGTGCATCTCGCTCATAAAATCTCCTGCAGCGAGAGTCGAGACCGGGCTGAAATCACCGCGTCGTCTGAAGGTCGGCTGTGGCGTCCGACTTCGTCCGACAGATTTCGAGCCCATTCACTACTCGGCTGGCGTTAGTCTTCGCGTCATGGGCGGACGAGAACATTATTCGTATAGAAACCGTACAAGACGCATTTGTTGCTTCCCTTCAAAGAATCTTTTTTCTTTTTGCCCCAAAAAAGCTTCTCAACAATTGCTTAAAGTGCCTAAAGCGCCTAGAAGCGCTTTTAGGTACGTTTAGGGAATCCACGGGAACAGAGCATTGGCGGCACGCAACCGCTCGCCGCTTTAGCGAGGTGGTCCCATAGATTCGAGCGAAATTTTGCCCTCTATGTATAAAAGGAACCTGCGGGAGGAAAAAGGTATCGAAAATATTTCGAACCCGGCCCGAACGCAGCCGCACAATTGCCTTGGACTGGGAAATGAAGGAACAACTGCAATTCGTTATACAAGTTCTGAACGCACGTTTATCTGATCAGACTCCCACATCGGAGCAGCATGGCCGGGGCGTGGCTTGTGTCAAGGCTCACGACCGCTTCGCGGCGCAAAACACGCGGCCTTGACACAAGCCTTAACCCCGGCCCATTTCTCCGCCATGTGGGGAATGTGCAGGTGTGGTCTCCGCGAGACCTCAAAGGCCGAGGCCGAGACCGAGCCTTGCTCAGTCGACGGCGATATCAGGAGTCCTTTCCGGTACCGGTGTGTGCTGGAACGGAAGAATGCTGCTCTCCGATCTGCTGTCCCGCCTGCCGGTTTAGTCCAGGCACAAGGTCAACATCGTGCTTTTTCCAGGGTGTGCGCGGATAGCTGTTTTCGAGCTAGTTCAATCGCGGACTGCCGCATCGTAGATACGCCGACGGATTCACGAAGTTGCTCGCGGTCGCTGGTGACAACAGCGATCTCGCTCCGGCCGCGGCTCGCCGCAACATAGAACAGTTCCTTTTTCATGGCGTCCGCCGAGATGATCACGGTGTCTACAGTTTTGCCCTGGCTTCGATGGGCGGTGACCGCATATCCGTAGGTGTATTCGTGATAGCTCGCAGGGAGCGTTCTTCCGTCTTCGAGGCGAATGGCACCCCCATCTAGGGAACTCACTTTGACCAACTCTCCGTTGGTCGCCCGGAGTTCCGGCCCTCGACGGTTTGCTGCCAGCATGAGGCTGTCGCCAGGGGCAACCTCAATGGCTTGCCGCTCATAAACGGAAAATGCCCGCGTTTGTTTCGGCGAGATGTTCACCTCTTCACCGGTTTCTTTTCGCGCAACCAGAGATTCAGGCTCAACACGCACGACTTCGAGAGACTCATGGCGTTTTGCTAGTTTTGTGTCTCTGTGAAACTGCAGAATCTGCCCCTCTTGGTAGTTGGACAGTTCCTGCTTCTGGGCTGTTGTCCACTGGAGCGAAACGTGCCGGTCAAAAGAATGGCCGACTCCCAGTTCGCCGTGTTCTTTCCGATCTTGGCGAATCGCGTCGGTGAGTTGGGAAATCTCATCGTGAGTGCCGGCAACTACAAGCGTATCGCGCCCTTCGGCTCGGAACTCGCGATGCAACTCCGCCACTATCTGACCTCGGTCGAAGACGGGTACTTCGCGAATGGCACCGAGCTTTTCCAGTTGTGCGAACCCTTCCTCCGGTGAATGCCTCATGGTCTTTACGGCCTCGCGATAGACAGAGTTCGTCTGCCGCTGTACTTCAGTAAGGGAAACACTCTTCAGGCCAGACTCCCGTTCCAAGATACGCAAAGCATCCGAGGCCTCTACGCTGGTAATTTGTCGGGTGTCACCGGAAAAGACAATTCTGGCTCCCTGATCCTCGGCGAGGTGCAGCAAGCTTTGCATTTGCCGGCCCGAAACCATTCCTGCTTCATCAACGATCAAAACCCTCCCGCGCAGCGCGCCCTGTGGTTCCTGAGCCTCCAGAAGTCGGGAGACAGTCATCGCGTCACGAAAGCCAACTTTCTGCAATTCGTCAACAGCGCTACGAGTTGGAGCCACGGCCACTACTTGTGTTCCGCTTTCCCTTAAACCACGGTCAATTTCTCTTAGCGTTGCTGTCTTGCCGGTTCCTGCGGCACCTCGAACGTTGATGGCCAGGTCGGTAGAGCCAGGGACGATCTCGACTGCCCGTCTCTGCTCATCTCGCAGTTGGGGCGCCGGTTCAAAGTGCCTGCCGTTGCCGAGTTGCTCATATCGATCCAGCCCGCGGTTGACGACTGCCACCCTGTCGCGTTCGCGGAGGAGACTCGCGTGCGTTGCGATCTCATCACCGGCGCCAACTAGATTTCCACCCGTGCGTTCTCGAGAAAAGGACGCCCTGGAGAGCCGACAATTCCACCTGCCCACGACCATGTCGGAGTGCCTCAGCCAGGACTTCG
>CAVSVS010000021.1:0-171096 GCA_963731405.1 uncultured Acidobacteriaceae bacterium
TACCGATGGTAAACTCCCTTTTTGTTTATGAGGCGTCTCTCTCTCCTCTTCTGCCTGCTCGTGCTCGCCATGCACCTGCCCGTCCAGGCGGAGGCCCCCAACATCGTCTTCATTACCGTCGACACCACCCGCGCCGATCGTATGGGATTTCTCGGCAACACCCACGGACTCACGCCCAATCTCGATCTCGTCGCCCGCCAGGGAGTCGTCTTCGAGCGGGCATACTCCCAGGCTCCCTTGACGCCGGTCTCACACGCGACAATTTTCACTGGAACCTATCCCCAGTTTCACACCGTCACCGATTTCGGCCATCCTCTTCCCACGCTGCTTCCCTATCTTCCGGAAATTCTGCAGAAGAGCGGTTATCATACTGCCGCATTCATCGGATCGCTCATCCTCGATCCCCACGCCAGCATGGCTCCTGGCTTCGATCGCGGCTTCGATTTCTTCGATGCCGGCTTCCGTCCCAAGGCTCATCCCGGCGAAGACCGTTACGTCACGGTCGAACGCCGTGGCGGAGAGGTTGTCTCTCACGCCACCACCTGGCTCACCAAGAATCATCAGTGGCCGTTCTTCCTCTGGGTTCACCTCTACGATCCACACGCGCCCTATGATCCTCCCGCGCCTTACGACAAGCGGTTCTCCGATCCCTACGATGGCGAGATCGCCTACGCCGACGCCTCCCTCGGCAAGCTCTTTACCTACCTGCGCCAACACGGCCTCTATGAACACACCATCATCGTGATGATGTCCGATCACGGCGAGTCCCTCGGCGCTCATGGTGAAGCGATGCACGGAATCTTTCTCTACGATGAAACCATTCGCGTCCCGCTCATCATTAAACTCCCGGGCGAACTTCTTGCCCGACGCCGCGTTCCGACTCGTGTACGCCTGGTCGACGTCGCGCCCACGCTTCTCAGCATGTTGAGTCTGCCTCTGCCTCCCACGTTCCAGGGCGAGTCGCTGGTTCCCTTGATGAAGGGCACGCCGAGAGCCGTCGAGGATCTCCCTGCGTACGCCGAAACCGATTACCCGCACCGCGCTTTTGGATGGAGCGCGCTCCGCTCCCTGCGCACTGGAAAATATCTCTATGTTCACGCTCCCAAGCGCGAACTCTACGACCAGACGCAAGACAAAGCTGCGGCCCACAACCTCGCAGCAACTTCTCCCGCAGTCGCCGGAACCCTGCAGGCGCAGATCGACGACTTCCACGACAAGACCACCAGCTATCACGAGAAGTCGTCGCCTGCGGCGCCGATTAGTGCCGAGCAGGCAGAAAATCTATCCGCTCTAGGCTACGTTTCCTCAAGCTTCGGCGGCACCTCGCAAGATCCCTTTCAAGGCGCCGACCCGAAAGACAAGATCGGGATCTCAAACATCTTGCAGGAAGGAATGATCGACATCGAAGACGGCCGCTACGAAGAGGCAATTCCTTTACTGAAGCACGTTCTCGCAGACAGTCCGTTAGTTACTGCGGCCCAACTTCAGTTGGGCATCGCGCTCTCTAAAGTGCAGCGCTATCCCGAAGCCATTGCCGCGCTGCGCAAAGCGATCGAACAACTGCCCGATTCCGTGCAGGCCCAATATGAATTGGGCCTCGCGTTATATCAAACCGGTGCCTGGCGCGATTCAGTTCCCTACTTCGAGTTTGTCGCCAAGAAGCGTCCTAAATGGCCCGATGCGCAATATTCTCTAGCCTCGGTCTACGCGCGCACCCAGCACGTGCCCGAAGCGGTGGAACTCTTGCAGACCGTACTTCAACTGAACCCGCAGCACTTCCGCGCCAACTTGCTGCTGGGCCGGATTCTCACGCTCCAGCACCGGGCCTCCGAAGCCCTTCTTTATTTGAAAGAGGCCGCGAGCATCGAACCCGACAACTTCGAACCTCACGCTTTTCTCGCCGACGCGCTCGAGGAACTGGGAGACGGCGACAGCGCAAAAGCTGAACGGGCGCGTGCACAAGCCTTGCGCCCGCAAGCTACTCCGTAAACGAAATACTTATGACTCGCCGCGCCGGTGCGCGATGCTGGACACGGCGACTCCACCGAGCGCATACAGGGCCGGCTCAATCGGATGTCGGTATCGCGTCACGACTTGCGATGCATAAAAAATCAACGGATACACCACGAGGACTGCTAGCAGTATGAAAGCCAAAGTCTTCGACCTTCTGAAAACCAGAATCAATCCCGCCAGTGCTGCCACTTCAATTCCCACCGAGAGCGGCCAAAGGTTTACCGGATAAATCCAGAACAGCAACGCCCTGTGGAGCGAGTTGTCCAGGAACTGTCTCGGATGCGCCTCTGGATGGAATCAGCCGCTTCATTGGAAGGATTGGTAGCGCTACCGGGAATCGAACCCGGGTTTGAAGATTGAGAATCTTCCGTCCTAACCCCTAGACGATAGCGCCACGTTTTTGTAATCAGCGACTTAGGTGACGTCGCTTGCTGGCAACGCCTGCGATGTTCACTGAAGTTTGACTACGGGAACCCGCTCACGCCGCAAGTCATGGACGAAGAGGCCCTTGTAACGAGGGTCCGCCCCCTTCCCTCGACTTCGATTTTACGGCCAAGACCGCACACCGCACAAGAGTCCGTCAAGTCGTCGTGCAGGCCGTCGATTCGAAAACTCGACCGACCTTCGGTTCGACGTCATGCAGCATTTCGGCAAAAAGCGGGGGAAAGGGCGATGCGCGGCTCGTGACTCTTCGTTTTGTGGAGTCTGATGATTCAGCCCTCCAGATCGTCATGCGGCCTCCATCACGGCACGACCGTGTACTACCTGTCCCTCACTTCGATAGCACGATTAGGGAATTTCCTAGTTGCGCGCCCCTCAGTTCAAGACTAGGTTATTTCGAGAATTGGTTACCTCCTCGCACTGCTCGGCATTTTGGAAAGACTTGCAACTCAGATCGGAGCGGGGATTACCTGTTTTCAAGCGCGAAAACGTTTGACCGGTACTGTCGCCTTCAACCAAGGGCGTCCTTTCAGAGAGGCACTCATGAACAACCGATTGAGCTTCATCAAGACTACGGTCGTGGGCGGATTCGTCTTTCTCATTCCGGCGGTTATCGTTGTCATCGCACTCGGGAAGGTGATTGGTGCCATGAAAGCAATGGCCAAGGCTCTCTCACCTCTCTTCGGAATAGAATCCCTGATGGGTGGGCTCCTACTAAATATCCTCGCATTCATCGTGACCATCTTGCTGTGTTTTGCTGGGGGATTGCTTGCCAGGCGTGCAAGCGCGAAACGCATGCGGGCAAGACTTGACACTACGCTCTTGAACTCCGTACCCGGATATGCCTTTATTAAAGGCTTTGCTGAAAACCTGCGCCAGACCGAAGAACTCGCTGGAAGTTTCCTCCCTGTCCTGGTGCGATTTGACGACTACGTTCAGATTGCGTTTGAAACCCAACGAGAAGCCACTGGTAAGGTAGCTGTTTACCTTCCCGGGGCCCCGAATCCTTGGTCAGGCACGATCGTCTACGTCTCCCCGGAACGAGTTACGCCTCTCGCCATGACGTTTACCGAGGCATTACGCAATATTCGCAGCCTCGGCAAAGGATCGATCGACATCAATTGCCAGGACCAGAAGGGCGGAACGGCGCAAGCGGCCTAACGAATAAAACTCGGTGCTGAGATCGGAACAAACCCGGTGCAATTGAGCCTACTTTGATGAAGCGAGAAATCTGCTTGTAGATGGTCGAGTCGCGCCGGCACACCTCGCCTGCGCCCGTTCGCGCAGAGTCCGAACAGCCAGAATTGCCGAATGAACGCAATGACGATGGGCTCGAGACCAACTCATACGGCGATCAGAAATAAATTCCAAAACCGAAGATGGGCCCATTCAGCGTTTGTTTTATTTCCAGATCTCGCTGGGCGATAGTGCTGGTGACGTCCAAGTGCAAAAGACCGTAGCCCATGGCGATGCCAAAGTGCCGCGCAAACTGCCATTCGGCTCGGGCCGTTACTCCTACATCCACATCTGAGCCGACACCGAAACCACCACCATCCGCGTGCGCGAGAAGCTTCCACTTCTTGGTAAGTTGACGGCGATACGTGAGCCCCACGAGTGGATCCCAGACCCCGGGCGTTCCCTTGACCTCCGGGAAAGTCGCCAGTTGCAGGGACACATTCAATGCCATTCGGCGGAATCCGCCTTCCAAGAAAAGGTTCGGCACAATCTCGCGGCCTGCGAACAACTGGCCGAACACAACATCCACGCTGATCCGCGCGAATGGATTACTGCTGCGCTCGCTCGACAGGCCTGCCCACAACACCGTGCCGTCGGCGGACCACTTGCTCTTCTCTACTCTGAATCCTGCGAATGCCGCTCCGTTGAAAGAACTGGAACTGTCACTCGGAGGCAGAAGATTCCCACCGCCACTGCCGCCTCCGCCTCCACCCGGAGAACTCGGGAGTTCCCGAGTGCTAATGCCGAATACCGGCGCCCATGCGAAAACGGGGTAGATCGTGGTCTGCCATGCGGAAGGATCCTTCCAGCGATCCTCCGCCGTGGAATTAGGCGGCGCGGGCGGGGACTGGGCGTCAGCACTTCCGCTTCGCTCAGGCGCGAGGAACCTATGAGATTCAGATTCAAAGTCGCCCGCGCTCGAGGGTTTTTCCTGCGCGAACAAACAAGCAGACAGGACCACCGTAATTACAACCGGCGACAGCAATCCAGCAGACATGGAGTGTTTGCCTCCGCCCGTATTCCTAAGAGTCCCGCAGGGCGATCCTGGGTATTTACCAGCGGATACCGAACGTGAGCGGAAGAATTTGAGTTGAGACCTTGTTGTAAGAAGCATAGTGGTACCGGACTTCGGCGTAAATCTTGGCATGGCTCTCGCCGAGGCGATAAGTCAGACCTCCACCAATGTTTCCGCCGAAAGCGTTCGCACTCCGCGATCCGGTTACGACTGTCACACTTCCAATCGAGCATCCGTACCACCAAGACCAATAGGGATCGCAGATCACGCCCACTCCGGGTGTAGTGGTTTCACCCGAGCGGTGATACCAACCACCGCCGCCGATGACATAGCCTCCCATCTTGTGTCCAAGCGGAAAATGGAAGATGGGATTGAACGTCCAGGCGTATTGCCGGGCTGAGGCGCCAGGCGTGCTCAGCGCCTGCAGGGTAGCAGAGTTCACAGGCAAGTCTTGCCACATGAATTCGCTATCTACACCGATATGCTTCGTGAAATTAAAGCCACCACCGACAACAAAATTTCCTCCGTCATTGACGAACTTGCCCAAGTCTCCCTGAGGAAATGAGATGCCGCCACCAATATTGAAAAGATATTTGCTGTACTCTTCCTCTTGCGCGCGGGATGATCCCAATACACAAAGAACAAACGTCATCACAAGCGATAGTCGTGCTAAGCGCATAAATTGACTCCTCGATTAAGTTGCCCGAGGACGCCGCCAGCGACAACTGTCAGAATTTATAGTCGAGTGGGAATGTCTTCCTATACGGCCGCCAGCCTCGGCCGCTAGGGGTTTTCCCAGTTGCGCCGACAAGGGGTCGAGCCTAGCGTTGTTTCTACACTGGCGCTTCAGCGTCTCACCATTGGGGGCGACTCTAGGTTCGAAGAATGAAGTCAATCGGTATTTTGGATAGAGGAAGTTATGTTTCGGTCCTCCGTGGGAGTGTTATCCTTCCTTTTGTTTTTGACCATCCGTCCTTCTATAGCAACGGAGGGGCTGCACGCGAATCCGCAGTGGCCGACCCAGGATGAGTTTCTATTGGTAAATCAAGCAGTCGAGGTTGCCTGTGGACTCTATCCCAATGTGGAGCAATCGCTGGTTTGGGCACTGATATGGGAGGAGAGTAAGTACGATCCGCTCGCTGTGGGACGTAAGGGCGAAGTCGGGCTGGGTCAGTTGAGGCCCGCGACCGCCATCACGCTCGGTGTGCATGATCGGACAAACATCACTGAAAGCGTTCAAGCGTCAGTTCGTCATCTCTCCCATCTGCTCACAAAATATAGGAACAATACCCGATTGGTCTTATCCGCCTATAACTCTGGCGAACGAACCGTTGACCGCTGCCGCTGTATTCCTGGTGAATCGCGGGCCTATGTGAACCGCATTGAGCAAAGTCGTTTCTTCGCGAAGCGCATTGTTGAGTACGCGCACAACACTCGATCTCCTTCACCAATGCAAGTCGCACAATTGCCACGGCTGGAAACACCGCCGGCCGGGACCGATGCGTGGGAACGATTTCTTCTTCTAACACTCGCAGCGCTAATCACAGTTGCTCTGAAGGTGCGGACTACGTCCGGCATGCGGACTGCCGCCATTGCAGCCGTCGCCATATGGGCGCTCTTGGCCTTCGTTGTTGCCGAAAGGGTCCCGTCAAGCTCTGAGCCCGTGAGAACCCTGGAGTCGAAGGCCAATTCGATGTTTGGCTACTAAGTTTCACAGTGCAAGCTGCGAACGCGTTGTTCCCCGTACGCGGTCAATCCGAGAGCGCGAGCGCATTTTCTGGGAAGTGCTATGGCGAATGAACAGTTAGACACTTCGACATCCCCTCGATTGGGGATCATTTACTCTCCAATACCACCCGGTCATACAGCGGCTGCGTCGGCCGTGCGTCGTGCCGGTACAATTTCGTGAACTGCCCGATCTCTTCGGCCGTAATCGCGACCGGGTGTTTCAGGACGAACCATGTCACGTTCTCACTGCACGGCGGAGTCGTGAGCGACCCGGAAAATGTGAAGTAGCCAGTATCAGCAGGCAGTAGGCTCGCTACGTTAATTGTTACGGTGTCCAGCAGTTCTTCCTTCTCTTTTTCCTTGGGCAGGTCGCTCCATAGTTCACGGATGAGAGGGTTGTTATTCCCTTTCTCGAGGAGAATAGCGACAACGGCTAGGTTCCCGTCCTTGTCGGCATGAACCAAGTGCACTACCATGTCGTAGGTTTTACCGTCGATTTTCTCTTCACTGGGCCTGTGAAAATGGAACTGTTTCAGAGTGTATTGCTTGTCGCCCACGCGGATCGAACTCCCTGCGGCGTAGTTGATCAAGATCGTGTGGCCGTTGTCGATGATATGTAGCGGGGAAGGCTTGTAGTCGAATTGAATGGGCGGTAGGTCAGTCTTCTGCGGATTGCGAATGTCAATGGGGGACTGGTGGTGTCCGCTCTTGCAAGGGGCAAATTCCGGGCTCATGTCACCCCAGTGACTGGGACCCTCGTTTCCGTCGTATCCCCAGTGGCCGGACTTATGCTCCTGGGCGAAGGCAACCGGGCTCGACAGGAGAGTTAGCGCCAGAACGGCAATCGCGAGATGGAGGTGGGCTTGCAGTGGTCCGATCTTCGCTGTTGACATGGTGCCCTTCCAACAGCACAAGTCTACCCTGTAGTTCGTATCTAAGGGGGCACTATCAGAAACAACCTCGTTCGTCATGAGTAAGTACTCCATAGGAAAGTCCGTGCAAGCTAATACACACCGGACTGAGGTGCCGCTATGCGATGTCACGAGCTTCGGGCCGGATGCGCAGCGTTACTCGGTATGCGCAGTTTTCCAGCTGAAGTCGTAACGAAAGCCGATTGCTGCCGCGTCGGAGACATCCTTTCCGAGCGCATCCACGGAGTCACCGAGTTTCGTTTCGAAGAACGCATAGCCGGACTTGGAGAAGTGCCATTCGGCGCCAAGAATCGCATACCTCGTCCTGAAGTTCGAATTGATGAGCGGACTAAGATCGTGAGGGATGTAGTCCTCAAACCCGAAGACAGCCGCGAACTTCCCGAACCATAGTCTCGAATAGATCTCAACTCCACTAGCGGAGAATCCAACGGCAACAGGTTCCGGGCCTCCAGCCGGGTCAGGCACGAAGACCAGGTCACCGCTGCTTTGCCGAGTCCAGTCGGCGCCCCATTCCAGGTTACGCCACTTACCTTGCGCCCCGAGACTCCAGTAATCCGTGCCACCACCGTTGAACACTGCGTTTGTGAACTGCGGGTTGAAGTAGGTCTTGTTGTAGGCTCCGCCGATCTTCAATCCTGGAAGCACCGACGCCTGTAACGAAAAGCCGAAGCCGTTGAAGGCCTGCGGAGTAGCGGCGGTACGCAGCTGTCCCTGCGCGCCAAAGTCGAAGATCTTGGCGAATTTCAGGTGGTAAAGAATGGTTTGGTCGGCGCGGCCGGTACCGGATTGGCCGCCGTCCGTTCCGGCAACGTAGGTTGCGGTCGACTGGCCACCGAACACATTGAAGCGATCCGTCGTGTAGCTCGTTATGTCGTAGTGGGTCGAGTTCTGTTTGCCAAAAGTCAGACGCCCA
The DNA here is from genome assembly GCA_963731405.1 of uncultured Acidobacteriaceae bacterium. GTDB lineage: Bacteria > Acidobacteriota > Terriglobia > Terriglobales > Acidobacteriaceae > Sulfotelmatobacter. Next base: position 8,279 of record CAVSVS010000021.1, read on the forward strand.
AACGGGCCGAAGTCGACGCCGAGAAAACCGAGGCGCGCTCCGAAAACGGGCTGCGTTTCCTGACTGATCACGCCGAATCCTTGCGCGGTGGTTGCGCCCGCATTGAATGTGGTCTCGCTTTGAACAAGGTTGATGCCCCACTCCGCCGTGCCAACAACCTTGATTGACCCGAAGGTACTGAAATTGATTCCCATGCGAGTCGCATCGTCCTGTACCTGTGCCTCGGAGTCCGAAATGCTGACAATGGTGCGTATGCTCCCGTAAGGATTAAACATGCCGGTGTAATCCAATTTCGGATTGGTGCCGGTTGTGACAGCAGTCAACTCCTTCTGCTCCACAGGTTCAGCAAAGGCTTTTGCTTCGGCAGGTGTCGCCGTTGAGCGAGAGGTACTTCCGGTAGCGAAGTCGCCGCCACAACCTTCGGACACCCAGACTCCCTGCGCGTCATATCCCCAATTCCTTCCCAGCAGGCAGCTGGTTTCACTGCTTTGGCGCAACATGACTATGCCGGCTCTGGTGTTGGCTGGACAGTGCTGACGCTGATCACTTGTAGAAACGCACGTAACAATCGAAGAGACCGTTACCTGCGTCGAGTTCTGCTGTGCATTTGTACTGACGAGAAAACCGAGTACGACGACTGGGAGTACGAAGTAATTTGCTGGCTTCATGCTGTTTGTCTCCTCACTGAAGCGAACAGTTCTACTTTCTTTCGATCACGGTAAAGGTCACATGTCATGACAAGCTTGGCGCTCTGTCGCGCTGAACGAGGGCTTACGCACGATATGAAAGGCGATTCCAGTAGCCGACCTATCGATCAGGACTCAACGCGGCTGTCCTGATCAGTAATTGTTTGGGCAAGTGCAACATCCGGCGCAAAAGGATTTCTGGGTCAATGATCCCGGAAAACGTGATGGTTCATGCTCACTACTTGCAGGCCCTGAATTCGAGAGGATTGCACGCCTCTTGAAGTTGTACTTGGCGGTCTGCGCACTCAGACGAGGAGCCCCGATCAGAAGCAAAGTACCCAACCAACGAGCGTCGTGCTACTGGCTCTTCATGTCATGCAGACATGCTGTTTGAGCTTTGATAAGGTATTGCACACCTTCTTGCTACTGGGGAAATCCCTAGAAAGTGAAACCTGAGTCGTCCTGAACGCTCATTCCAACAAAGGCGGATTGCCGCTTCCATTCCTAGGGATTTCCCTAGTTGCGGAGACATTAAATCGAGCCTAGCTTGAAGTGAAACTGGGGCAACAACTTCGCTAGCAACTTCCCCATACGACGCTTTGTCTCAGGCGCTTCGGACATCAAGAGAAAGGACATCCTCCATGAAAAACATCAGGTTCGCAGCATTTTCGATACCCACGCTGATCACCTTCGCCGTCGTTTGCGCCTTTGCGATGTCGCCCCCCGATGACGACAAAGCGAAAGAGCAGGCGGAAGTTCGGACGGCCTCCCAGAAGATCCTTCAGCAACTTTACAAAGCCCAGCCTGCCGCCCAGTCCGCTGTTGAACATGCTGCCGGCTACGCCGTCTTCAGCAACATGGGAATCAAGATCTTGTTCGCAGGTTCCGGAAAAGGCAAAGGCATCGCTGTCGACAACCAGACCAAGAAAGAGACTTTTATGAAGATGGTCGAGTTGCAGGCGGGACTGGGAATGGGCGCAAAGAAGTTCAGCGTTGTGTTCGTCTTTGACAATGACAAGTCCCTGAACAGTTTCGTGAACTCCGGCTGGGACTTCGGCGGACAAGCCACCGCTGCGGCGAAGAGTGGAGACAAGGGCGGATCGTTGGCAGGTGCAACCTCGGTCGCGGACGGAGTCTGGATGTATCAAATGACGGACAAGGGCTTGGCCGTAGAGATCACCGCCAAAGGCACCAAGTACTACAAAGACGACGATCTGAACTGAGTGAGGACTGTTCCATCATCCAGAGTCAGGTTCCACGCACGCTCGATCGATGCAAAGAAATGATCTATTTCGTGACACCGAGTTTATGACTCCATACTGTCGGATAGCTTTGGTAGTTTCTACGCTAGTAGCGGTCTTGCTGTTGCCTGGATGCAACGCGCTGAATCCACTCTGTGGGAGCGCGCGTCCCAAGCCGACCCTCAACTCGATCTCTCCTGCAACGATGGTCTTTTCAAAACTGCCGCCCAGCTTCGTCCTCACAGCAACCGGTAGCCAGTTCGTTTCCTCTTCCGTGCTGGTCTTCAATGGCGCCACTCTCTCAACAGCCGTGATCAGCAAATCCGAGATCACGGTCAACATAACATCCTCGATGATCCCTGCGCCTGGAAGCTTCAAAGTCGTCGTGCAGACGCCCGCTGGCAATAGCGGCGACTTGGGTTGCTCCAGTGGGGGCACCAGTAGCGCCCAGACCCTGACCGTCAACTGACGGCCTGCAGTGATGCCTTTGAGCAAGATGATTTTCTAGCCGAGACTGGGATCACTGCATCCCTGGCCCTCTAGTTCTGCCGGATCCATCGCCGGTAGCAGTTACATAACAGCCAACGCGAGTTGGCTGCCGACTTGGCGTGCCCCTTCGCCAGTGCATGGGAGGCAAGTGGGGCAACGCCAGAGGGCGCCAGGGTAAGACCGTTGCATTTCAGGGCAGAACGACTAGTTCAGGATTGCTGCCACCGCTCATTCCATACACCGTCCCGGAACGGAAAGCACCCGCAGAGTATTTGTAGCACCCGGGAGTGACCGCTTTTGTCGTCACCGACTTCTGGCCGCCTCCCATAATCGGGCCATCAGGATCAAACGGCGAGTCGGACCCGAATGAAACCATGAAGCCATTGTTCTTATTTGAACTCATCCACACCACGGTAGTCCCAGCCTTGACGCAGAACAATTGGTTATTCTTGGCTTCAGGAATACGAGGTTTTACGTTGGCGGAGTCCGATGACCTGGTGACGTCAACTGAGCACGTAGCCGAGGCCGAACCGCAGGTGTTGGCGGCATTGCACAAATTCTCAGGTTGCGGTTCGTCGCATGCGTACTTGCTTTTCTTTTGCGCTTGTGCGGTTGCACAGCTGAGTAGAACGGTAAAAGACAAGAAGAGCAAAACGTATCGAACATGGATTTGCAGTTGAATCTTCTTAGTCATAGCCACATACCCTCCACTGGTCGTTCGTTGCACTTTGTAAGGAAAGCCATCACACGCCTCCTGCTGCTCCGCAACGGTCAGTGCTTTAAGATGCGTTTTCGTGAGATTCCAGCCATCGAAGAATGTTCAGTCGCCGCGCCTGTTCCACTCGATGATATTAGTCAGCTTCCAGGCATTCTGGTTAAGCTCGAATTGCAGCTCTCCCTCCTTATTGATGATGAGCTGCGCGGCAGGAAACAGAACACCCTCACTCTTGCTCTTGTCCTTGTCATTGATGTTGATTTCACCGGCGGTCAGATTGAAACTCGACGTCTGCGTATCCCAATAGGATTCACCGAAGGCAATCTTGCGGTTGGTTACAAATCGGATGGTCCTGCCGGTAGGCGTCAGAATCTCCCGGATGAAGCTGAGATCGAATCCGAGAGTGCCGGGGATCTGGATGCGACCCACACTTTTCATCTTTTCGAGAGCATTCACCAGTCCGTTGTTCTGTCCTTTTTGAAATGCCTGTATCAGAATGTCTCGGTCGTCGGGGCTCGAGAACTCATAAATAATGATTTTCACGCCGAAGTTTCTTCCGAGCTGGGTGCTTGTGCCAAAAGCGGTGGCGTCGATGGTTTCCGAGCTCCCCCGTTGACCGAAAGCGGCGACGCTCGCAACCATAAGTAGACCGATCAGAAGCGATATTCCATTCACGAAATATCGAACCTCTATCTTAGTGCGCATGTAGTTCTCCTTTCGCGCAGCCTGTCCGGCCGATGAAGACGGGGTCAAGCCAATTGCATTGAATCCTACAATCTCCTGAAGTGAAAGGGGAACTAGGGATTTCCCTAGTTGTCGCTTGGCAAGTGAGGTTTGACAATTGAAGGTATTGATGGGGTGTTCGTTTCTTTTTCCAGCCCCTCTAGAGCCCCAGTCGGCTGTCCATTTGTGACGCTTTGTGAACTCCGCACCGGTCGCCGATCGGTTAGAAGTATGCCTCCCAGATCCCGATGAGGAACCGAGGTGGAACCTATGAGAAAGAGACGACTCAGTGCAGGATCACTGCTCGTGATTCTGGCGTTAACTGAACTAGTTCTGGGGCAGGCCACGCATCAGACCGCGACACTTCTTGTAAATGGCCAGCCGGGGCAAGCGGCAGTTCTGCAGATCAATGGCAGGTCCTACGTGGAGGTCGAAGGCCTCGCAAGACTCATCAACGGCTCTCTCAAGTTCAACGGAAATCAGATCGAGCTGACACTGCCTGTCTCAGCTGCGAGCGTGCCAGCCGCGCCTGAGGGGGCAAGCCAGCCCGGAACGTCTGCGTTCTCGAAAGAGTTTATGAAGGCAGGCATTGAGGAGATGAGCGTGATCAGAGAATGGCGCAGCGCGATTGTGAATGCAGTTCAAAACGGATACGCGGTGACGGACGCGTTCTTGGCCAGTTATCAGGGACAGGCCGCCACGAATCTGCGATTGGCTTTCGTAGCAATTTCTACCGACGCTGATCGAAGTGCTTATCAGTTGCTCAGCAACGAATTCGACACCATGCAAAAGTTGAGCAACAAGATTCTTGCCGCGCGCAAGAACATGAATTACATCCCCACCGATGCGCTGAAGAATGATCCTCTCGACCAGAAGGTCCTGAACTGCGCACGATCTCTTGCGTCTATGGCTGCAAGCGGCCAATTCCTGGACGACGGCACCTGCAACTGAAAACACGGAGTCGTGCGTGTTTTCAATAGGACAGCGACAGTTTCATGGATGAACGCTAGGGATTTCCCTAGTTGTTGCTTTTGTATTACCCGCTTATAAGTGAGGCCAATGCCCATCGGGCGCATCGGCTGATTTCATATGCACATCAGCTGCTTTCATATTTAGTTCCTAAGAGGAGAGATTGCTATGACCACTTCCCTGAAAGTACTCGACAATTCGGGCAGTACGTGCGGGACGTGTAACTCAACGGGATGTGGGACCTGCAGGCCTGCCCCCAGCGTAAGTCCGGCGCGCGTCGTGCTTAGCCGAAGAGACTTGGGACGCACGATTCTGGGCGCATCCGCCGCGCTGCTTGTCGGTTGCTCGCGGGAACCTACCACGGAGCAAGCCACTGCTCCGGCTCCAGCTGCAGCACCTGCGATGTCACCCGACTTGGCCGTGGTTCAGCAGGCGAAGGGTCCGGTGATGACGGTGCTCGAGGAGTTCTACAAGATGGGCCCTGGACCCTCTAGTTCCCACACCATGGGTCCCATGAGGATCACCTACGACTTCTTTCAACGCGTCTCCAAGCTGCCAGAAGACCAACTGAAACGCGCCACAGCGCTGAAGGTTCATTTGTATGGAAGTCTCAGTGCTACTGGCAAAGGTCATGGCACGGATCGAGCCTGCCTAGCCGGCCTACTGGGGAAAGCGCCAGCAACGTGCCCGCCTGAGTTCCTCGATGGACTGGCCGCGAATCCGGATCAGGTACACAAAGTCACGCTCGGACCAACAACCCTGAACTTGACACTCAAAGACATTGTTTTCGATGCCACCAAAGGAGATTTCCATCACCCCAACACAATGACCTGTAAGTTACTCGCAGGCAACGAGACGTTGTACGAACTCGAATACTATTCGGTGGGCGGAGGATTCATCGAGTGGAAGGGTTACAAGCCACCTGACAAAGGACAACCGAAATACCCGTTTGCGCAGGCGAAGGAACTGAAGAAGTATCTGATCGATGACAAGATCCCGCTTCCGACCTTGCTTCTCACAAATGAAATGGCCATTTCTGGAAAGAGTGAAAAGGATATATGGGAGTTTCTCGATCAGGTGACGGAAGTGATGGTGCGGGGTGTTGACACCGGTCTGATGGTAGACAGCATCTTGCCTGGCCCCATCAAGCTCCATAGCAAAGCCGCCGAGATGCAGAGAAATCTGAAGATGTCGGCAAAAGGGCAAGCCGGCCAAGCCATTACTCGCGTGGCGTCTTATGGATTCGCGATGGGCGAGGAAAACGCCCGGGGCCACATCATTGTGACGGCGCCGACTGCGGGTTCAGCGGGAATTATCCCAGCGGTAGTGAAGTCTCTACGCGATCTGAACACACCGTCACAAAAGATTCGGGACGGCTTCCTGGCAGCAGCAGCGATCGGCTACCTCTGTAAGCACAATGCCACTCTCTCGGGAGCCGAGGGCGGCTGCCAGGCCGAGGTTGGAGTCGGGTCTTCGATGGGCGCTGCGATGATTGCCCAAGCCCTTGGGGAGAAGCCGAAAGTCGTTTCCAATGCAGCAGAGTCGGCTCTCGAGGCACACCTCGGGATGACATGCGATCCGGTCGCTGGCTATGTTCAAGTCCCATGCATAGAGCGCTGCGCCTATGGCGCGGTGAAATCGTGGACCGCCTATTGCATATCGAGTGAAGAGAATGCAGAGGAGCGCCGGGTTGATCTCGATACGACGATTGCCGCAATGGCACTAACGGCGAAGGAAATGAATGCGAAATATAAAGAGACCTCGGAAGGCGGCCTAGCCGTATCCCTGGTGCTTTGCTAGTTCGCAGCGACGCGGAGCGAGCAGCGCGGAGCAAGCTTGAGAGAACGCCGATGGCATCGGTAATTTCACTTCCCAATCGCGACACCGGCGCTCGCAAGAGTATCAGGTTAGCGACTGTCTCATGGTTACTGGTAGCGGTCTTCTACTTCTACCAGTACGCACTTCGCTCCGCACCATCCGTCATGGTGCCCCAATTGACGGAAGCTTTCGGACTCAGTGCGCTCGGGATGGCGTCACTGATAGGGCTGTTCTACTACGGATACTCCCCGTTCAGTCTGGTGGCAGGCGCGGCCATGGATCGACTGGGGCCCAAGAAAGTTCTTCCGATGGCCGCTGCCGTCGTCGGCATTGGGGCCCTGCTGTTCGGTTGGGGAAACCGAGAGGCGGCCAGTGTCGGAAGAATTCTGCAAGGAGCAGGAGGAGTCTTCGCACTGGTTGGTGCTGTCTATATTGCGACAAAGAATTTCCCTGCGTCGCGTGCCGCCACACTGATCGGCGCAACTCAGATGTTTGGAATGGCCGGCGGGTCGGCCGGACAATTTGGCGTCGGTCCGATGATCGGCGGCGGCATGTCGTGGAAGTCTTTTTGGATCGGGATGGGTGTTGTCGGCCTGGCAATCGGCGCGATTCTTTTTTTCTTGTTGCCGAACGAACAAGGTGGGCAAGAGCCGAAGGGGAGCCTGAAGGAAACGATTCAAGCGTTCTCCACTGTGTTCAAGAATCCGCAATCGATCTTGTGCGGTCTGATCGCGGGGCTGCTCTTCATCCCGACAACCATCTTCGACATGATTTGGGGTGTGCGCTATCTGCAGGAGGCGCACGGGTTCAGCTATGCCTCGGCAGTCATGCGATCAGCGACAGTGCCACTCGGGTGGATTATTGGATGCCCGCTGCTGGGGTTCATATCGGATCGCATGGGAAGGCGGAAGCCGGTAATTATCGGGGGCGCGGTTGTTCTTCTTGGCTGCTTGGGCTGGATCCTCTTCGGTCCCCCCGATGTCTTGCCGCCCTATCTCCTTGGTTTGATCGCAGGAGTGGCGTCAGGCGCAGCAATGCTGCCCTACACCGTAATTAAGGAGGTCAACCCACCGCAATTTGGCGGCACAGCAACAGGTGTAATCAACTTTCTGAATTTCACTTTCAGTGCTTTGTTGGGGCCGGTATTTGGCGGCCTTCTGCAGCGCGTATCGATTGGTGCCCCGCAGCGGGAACTGGCTCATTACCAGGCGACCTTTCTGCCGCTTCTGTTCGGCGTTGGGGCCGCAATTATTCTCTCCTTTCTGTTGAAAGAAACCGGACCTGCAGCACAACGTAGTGTGTCGAAAGCATGAGGTAACGTCGATGACAGTGGAAACTGGAACGGGCAAGTACGAGCAATTGCTTGACAAGTGCACAAGGCTGGAGCCGATCCCAACGGCTGTGGCACACCCGTGTGATGCTTCCGCCCTCTCCGGAGCAGTAGAGGCAGCGGAACTTGGGTTGATCGTGCCGATTCTGGTTGGTCCCTTAGCCAAAATAAGGGCCACCGCAGAAACTGCGGGAATCGATCTCGGCAGGTTTCGATTGGTCGACGCTTCCCATAGTCACGCTTCCGCGACGAAGGCAGTAGAGCTTATCCGCGACGGGTCCGCACAAGTTCTGATGAAGGGAAGTTTGCATACGGACGAGTTGATGTCGGCGATTGTTGCTCGCGACGGAGGTCTGCGAACCGGCCGGCGCATTAGTCACGCTTTCATCATGGACGTCCCCACTTATCACAAAGTGCTGATCGTCACAGATGCAGCCATCAACATTGCGCCTGCGCTGGAAGACAAGGTTGACATCTGTCAGAACGCCATCGACTTAGCGATTGCTCTGGGTCGCGAGAGGCCAAAGGTGGCCATTCTGGCGGCAGTCGAAACCGTAACTTCCAAAATGCCTGCCACCCTGGATGCTGCGGCCCTTTGCAAGATGGCGGAGCGCGGACAAATTACTGGCGGTATTCTCGATGGGCCTCTCGCCTTTGATAATGCAATCAGCAAAGAGGCTGCTGTCACCAAGGGCATCCGCTCCGATGTGTCCGGTGATCCCGACATACTCCTGGCTCCTGATCTGGAGGCGGGCAATATCCTCGCCAAGCAACTCAGCTATCTTGCCAAGGCGGATAGCGCGGGTATGGTTCTGGGCGCGAGGGTGCCAGTCATTCTCACCAGTCGAGCTGACACCGTGCGGTCCCGGATCGCCAGCTGCGCAGTCGCCATGTTAGTGGCCCATGCTCGGCGAATGGGATCGTGAGGATTCAATTCGTGACAGCATGACTTCGCTCTCGTGCTCAATGCTGGTTCATCCAGCTTGAAATTTTTCGTGGTTCGACGGCCAGCGGGCGCGCAATGGCAATTGGATGCGAAGGGACAGATTGAGGGGATCGGAACGTCGCCACGACTGTCGGTTAAGGATGGTAATGGCGTACGCATGGCGGACGAGAGTCTGGAGGCGGAAGTAAGCGATGGTCGTAAGGCAGTCGATGCTCTCGCAGCATGGCTCCAGTCAAAATATCGAGGGGGGAAAGTGTTGGCCGTCGGCCATCGCGTCGTGCATGGGGGTTCCCGTTTTACGGGTCCAGCGATTGTGGATCAGGAGACCCTCGCTCAATTGCGCGAATTGATCCCTCTTGCGCCGTTACATCAACCGTACAACCTGGCTGCGATCGAGGAGGTTTTCGAGCGGTTGCCCGGTGTCCCGCAAGTTGCTTGCTTCGATACGAGTTTTCATTGTGGGCATTCGGCAGTTGCAGCACTCGTGCCACTTCCGCTAGAGCTGCGCACGCGGGGATTCAACGATATGGATTTCATGGTCTGTCGTACGAATATATAGCTTCCGTCTTGCCGGAAGTGGCGCCGGAGATTGCTTCGGGACGGGTCATCGTCGCCCACCTCGGAAGCGGCGCGAGTCTCTGCGCGCTAAGCAACGGGAAGAGCGTCGACAGCACGTTGGGCTTCACGGCGCTCGATGGACTCTGTATGGGAACCAGGCCAGGCACGCTTGATCCCGGAGTCGTCTTGCATTTGTTCCAGGGTCTTGGGCTCTCTGCGAAAGAGGTTGAGTCTCTGCTCTACAAGAAATCAGGTTTGATCGGAATTTCTGGTGTCAGTAACGACATGCGCGACTTGCTGGCCGCGAACGAACCAGAGGCTCATTTGGCGGTCGATTACTTCGTCTACCGCGCTGCTAAAGAAATCGGTGCTCTCGTTGCAGTGCTAGGCGGCATCGATGGACTGGTATTCACGGCAGGTATCGGAGAGAACTCGCCAGAAATTCGACGGCGAATCTGTAACGCTTCCGCTTGGCTCGGATTGGAACTCGACGCCGACGCTAACACGCAACGAGGTCCTCGCATCTCCACGGCGAAAAGTAAAGTTTCGACTTGGGTGATTCCCACCAACGAGGAAATCATGATCGCCCGGCACACAGGAGATTTACTCGGATTGAGATAAGTCCGCACAGCTGAAGAATAAGGAGCATTGATATGGCTACGATCGCATCGGAAGACCTGGCCCACGTAAACACAGTTTCTGCCTGGGCGGGATTCAGGCCAGGTTTCTGGCAAAAAGAAATTGACGTTCGCGATTTCATCCAGCAGAACTACGAACCTTACGAGGGTGACGACTCTTTTCTGGCGCCTGCAACCCTGCGTACGAAAAAATCTGTGGGCCGGTCTGAACGATCTCTTTGTGGAAGAGCGCAAGAAAGGCGTACTCGACGTTTCCCAAGTGCCCAGCTCCATTACATCGCATGCCCCGGGCTACATCGATCGGCCGAATGAAGTCATTGTCGGTCTGCAAACCGAAGCGCCGTTGAAGCGAGCAATCATGCCCAATGGCGGCTTTCGAATGGTTCTGAGCGCTCTGAAAGCATACGGCTACGACCCCGATCCTAAGGTTGTCGAGATTTTCTCGAAGTACCGGAAGACGCACAACGAAGCGGTATTCGATGCCTACACGTCTGATGTTAGGCGCTGTCGCAGCTCGCACATCCTGACAGGGCTCCCTGACTCCTATGGTCGTGGCCGTATTATCGGCGACTACCGCCGAGTCGCCTTGTACGGGGTATCCCGGCTCATCGATAAGAAGCAGGTGGAAAAGCGCAGCCTGGACGCTGCGATGTCGACCGACGAGATTATTCGTGATCGTGAAGAATTGAGCGAACAGATTCGCTCGCTCAAAGAGCTGCAAGAGATGGCCTCCAGCTATGGCTTTGACGTCTCCCGGCCGGCTCGCGATGCGAAGGAAGCGGTGCAGTGGCTTTATCTTGCCTACCTGGGTGCGGTCAAGGAACAAAACGGTGCAGCCATGTCCCTGGGGCGGACGTCGACTTTCCTTGACATTTATTTTGAGCGGGACCTTGCGGCGGGGACACTTACCGAACAACAAGCGCAGGAGATTATCGATGATTTCGTGATCAAGCTGAGGATCGTTCGATTCTTGCGGACGCCGGAATACGATGAACTTTTCGCGGGAGATCCCACGTGGATCACGGAATCCATTGCAGGCGTTGGAGACGACGGGCGCCCTCTGGTAACCAAGACCAGCTTCCGGTTTCTTCAGACGCTCTACAACCTTGGTCCTGCACCGGAACCGAATCTAACGATCTGGTATTCGCCTCGGTTGCCTGAAGGATTCCGGAGTTTTGCTGCGAAGGTTGCGATCGAGACGAGTTCCATTCAGTTTGAAAGCGACGAGATCATGCGGCGGGCGTTGGGAGATGATGGAGCGATTGCCTGTTGCGTATCACCGATGCTCTTGGGCAAACAGATGCAGTTCTTTGGCGCGCGAGCCAACCTTGCTAAGTGCCTGCTTTACGCCATCAACGGCGGTCGCGATGAGCTGACTGGAGAACAGGTGGGCCCGACAGGTGCAATCAAGAGTGAATACCTGGATTTCAACGAGGTGATCGACAAGTTCGAAAGAATGATGGAGTGGCTCGCCCGGGTATACGTCAACGCCATGAATATCATTCACTATATGCACGACAAGTATGCGTACGAGCGCCTTGAGATGGCACTTCACGACTATGCACCGTTGCGGACAATGGCCTTTGGCATAGCAGGTTTGTCCGTAGTTGCGGACAGCCTTTCGGCAATCCGCTTCGCAAAAGTTCGCGTGATACGTGATGATACCGGCCTGGCGGTTGACTACCAGTGCGAGGGGGACTTCCCCAAGTTTGGCAATAACGACAACCGGGTGGACCAGCTGGCTACGTGGGTCGTAAGCACGTTCATGAGCAAGCTGAGAAAATATCCCACTTATCGCCACGCTGTTCACACTCAATCGGTTCTGACGATCACCTCGAATGTGGTCTACGGCAAGAGCACGGGTAACACTCCTGATGGAAGGCGGCACGGAGATCCATTCGCTCCTGGGGCCAATCCCATGCACGGTCGCGACACGCATGGCATTCACGCATCAGCAGCATCGGTTGCCAAAATTCCGTACCGCGACGCCGAGGACGGTATTTCGCTGACAACATCGTTTCTCCCCGAAGGTCTTGGCAGAATCACCGAAGACCGGATCGTGAACTCTGAGAAGCATGCTGGACGCGTTCTTCTCCGTTACCGGGTATCACATGAATGTGAATGTGCTGGATCGCGGAATGCTTCTGGACGCGATGGACCATCCGGAAAAATATCCGAACCTGACGATCCGTGTTTCGGGATACGCCGTCCACTTCGTACGCCTGACCCGCGAGCAGCAAATGGACGTTATTAACCGCACCTTCCATGGGGAACAGGCGACACTATGAATCAACCGCATCAAGCTCTCCCATTGGAGGCGAAAAGCCCGTTTGACCTAAGGGTAAATCTCGGAGCGGGCATACCAGAGTCCGACGTGCGGACCGCTCTGGCCACTGGGGACATGGGATTCCTTCATTCGTTCACGACCGGTTCGACCGTCGACGGGCCAGGTGTGCGCGTAGTTGCTTGGACGTCGGGGTGTCATTGGCGCTGCCTCTATTGCCATAATCCCGACACTTGGAACATGACCAACGGCATTCCAGTGTCCTTAGCCCGCGCAACTGAAGAACTGCGGAGATATCGCTACGGGTTGAGGGCGATGTCGGGAGGCTTCACTTTGAGCGGTGGTGAGCCTTTGATGCAAGACCGGTTTGCTGTAAAACTGCTAGCCGCAGCGAAGCAGATGGAGATTCATACTGCGCTAGATACTAACGGCTCTCTGGGGGCACGTCTTTCCGATGCAGAACTGGAGAACATTGATCTCGTACTACTCGATCTGAAGAGTTGGGAGCCAGAACTACACCGCAGGATTACGGGTATGGAGGTTGGTCCAGTTCTGGATTTTGCGCGGCGGTTGGCCGACCGAAGGAAAAAGATTTGGGTGCGCTTTGTACTCGTCCCAGGACTCTCGGACGACCCTGAAGAACGTCGCCAAGATTGCGAGATTTGCGGCGGACCTGGGAATCGTGCAACGAGTCGACGTTCTGCCCTTCCACCAAATGGGGCGATTCAAATGGACGAAACTTAAACTCAACTACACGCTTGACGATGTTCAGCCGCCGACCCGAGAAGTTATCGCACGGGTCTGCGCGCAGTTTCGCGCAGTGGGTCTTACCGCACATTAAGACAAAGGCCGAGAATCGAAGCAGTCTCTTCGAGCTATAAACGGATGCCCGCAGAATCTGATTCCAATTCGAATCTTCTCGAAACCGTGTCTCGTTTCGGGGCCGCACCCTTACGGATGTGATGGTGGGTTCGTAGCGGCGTTGTTGCTCAGCCATTGCGCATCGGTCAAATTCCATCCCCCGCCCAGTGCTTTGTAGAGCGAAACAAGTGCGGTCTTGCGATCAAGGTCGTACACAACGAGCGAAGTCTGCGCGGGAAACAAGTTTAGCTTGGCATCAATCACTTCAAAATAGTTAGCAAGGCCACTGTCGTAGCGCAGGGTTGAAAGGCGGACTGAATCCTGATAGGCATTCACCGACCGGCTCTCCTCTTTCAGCGACTCGGCAAGCTTCTGGTGCGCGGCCAGTGCGGTGGAGACCTCGCCGAATGCCTGTGTTACGGATTTCTCGTAGAACAGCTGCGCTTGGACACGCTGCGCCTGCGCTGCCCGATACTCACTTTTGAGGCGCCCACCGGTGAACAGGGGCCCAGCTAAACCGGAACCTGCCGACCACGTTGTTCCAGAACTGACTAGTCCTGAAAGCTGAGGGCTCACGCCTCCCAGCAATCCAGTCAGGTTTAGCACCGGGAAGAAATTGGCCTTGGCGACACCGACAGAGGCGTTGGCGGCGATGAGTTGCTGTTCAGCCTCACGTAGATCGGGCCGTCGCTCCAATAAGGTCGAGGGCAGTCCTGAGGGAACAACATCAAGGTCACTCTGGTTTGCGAGCGAACCGCCACGAGGAATCGGCCCGGGGTTCTTGCCGAGCAAAAGACTGATCTGATTCTCTTTCGCTGTGATCTGCCGTTCCAGATCCGGGACCTGTGCCAGGACGTTGGCCATGGCTGCTTCAGCACGCGAGGTTTCCAGGCCTGATGCAGCTCCACCCTGCAGCTTCTTGCTAAAAAGATCGTAGGTTTCCTGGAAACTCTGGCCGGTCTCTTTCGTGATCTCGAGTTGCATGTCGAGCGCACGCAGTTCGAAGTAGGCCTGCGCCACGTCCGCGACCAGGCTCAGCCAGACTCCGCGCTGGACGTCCTGGGAGGCGAAAAATAATGCCTTTTGCTGCTCATTCAGCTTGCGGATGCGGCCCCACAGATCCAGTTCCCAGGAGAGGTCGAAGCTATATCCGTAATAAACATGGTTGGGCACGATTCGTGATTTCGCGCCCGCAATGTCCGCGCTGTAGCCGATCTGAGGATAGTAGGCGGACTTTGCCACGCCCGCCTGCGCGCGAGCCTCTTCGACACGTGACGCCGCAGTTGCCACATCGTAGTTGTTCTTCAAGGCTTCGCGGATCAGGTCCTGTAAAACCGGGTCCTTGAAGATTTCCCACCAGGGCGCGTCCGCTAGCGAGTTCGGTGCTGGATTTGTCTCGGTGTAGTACTTGTCAGGAGCTTGAATCACCGGACGTTTGTACTTCGGTCCTACTACGCAGCCCCCTAGTCCCAAGAGCAAGAATAAAAGAAGAATGATCTTTCGCATTTAGGCCGCGCCTCCTATCACGTGCTCGGCGGGAGAAGGCTCCAAGACGGGTTGCTTCTTCTTAGTGATGCGCCCCACCAGCACGTACAACACGGGCACGAGGAAGACGCCCAGCAAGGTCGCCGCCGACATCCCGACGACAACCGAAGTACCTAACACCTTGCGGCCGATGGCGCCTGCGCCCGACGCTGTCCAGAGCGGGACGCAACCCAGAATGAAAGCGAATGAAGTCATGAGAATCGGACGCAATCGGAGGCGGGCTCCCTCGAGGGCGGCCTCCACAAAGTCTTTCCCCTTCTTGCGCTCCAACACTGCAAACTCAACGATCAGGATGGCGTTCTTCGCGGTGAGCCCGATGAGCATGACCAGGCCGATCTGAGCAAAGATGTTGTTGTCGAACTTGCGCAACATCAGTCCTCCATAGGCGCCAAATACGGCCACGGGAGTCGATAGCAGAACGCTGAAGGGCAGAGACCAGCTCTCGTAGAGCGCAGCCAGGATGAGGAAAACGAACACCAGCGACATAGCGAAGACCATCGCTTGGCCGCCGGCGGCCTTTTTCTCCTGGTACGACATATCGCTCCACGCATAACCCATATTGCTGGGCAGCACTTGTGCGGTTACGTCTTCCATGGCGGCCATTGCCTGGCCGGAGCTGTATCCGCGGGCAGGAGAACCGTTGATCTGGATGCTGCGGTATAAGTTGAAGCGGTTGGTATATTCAGGTCCGGAAACACGTCGAATCGTAACGAGCGAGCCCAAGGGCGTCATCTCGCCCTTCGAATTGCGCACGTAGAAGTTGTTGATCTGGTCAGAGCTGTTTCGGTATTGAGGTTCTGCCTGCAGATAGACCTTCCACTGCCTGCCAAATCGATTGAACTGATTGACGTAGGCGCCGCCCAGGAAGGACTGCAGTGTTTGGTACACGTCGGCGAATTGCAGGCCCTGTTTCAGGACGCGGTCCTGATCGACGTCGATGTAGAGCTGCGGGACCGAAGGCCGGAAGGTGGTGACGAGTGAGGCGATCTCCGGCCGCTTGCGCACGGCCTCTTTCAGTTTGTCCAGGTTGTCAAACAGCTGTTCGACGGTTCCGCCGGTACGATCCTGCAACATAAATGTGAAGCCACCGGCCGTGCCCAGTCCTGGAATCGCTGGCGGACCAAAGGCGAATCCAACAGCTTCTGGAATCTCCTTGGCCATCCTTTGGTTCAAAGCCCGCATGAGCCCGGCCGCGGACAATGCATCGCTGTGGCGCTCTTCCCAAGGATCAAGCTGCAGGAAATAGAAACCGGTGTAGGAAGCGGACGTGTTTGAGAGAAGGCTGAAGCCCGCGATCGCATCGTAGCCCTGAATCCCATGAGTGTGAGCGAGGATCTCATCCATCTTGCGCATGACCGCGTCGGTGCGTTGCAGGGAGGCGGCATCTGGCAGTTGCAATTGAACGAAGGCGTAACCCTGATCTTCTTCGGGGATAAAGCTCTTAGGCAAGCTCCTGCCCATCAGTCCAGCAACTACCGACAGAGCGATGAGTAGCAGCATTGCGATGCCCGCTCTGCGAATCAGAACATGGCTCCACGAGACGTAGTGGCCGGTGACTTTTTCGAAAGTGCGGTTGAACCAATCGAAGAATCGTCCCAACAGTCCTTTGGATTTCTTGCGCGGCCGAAGCAACATGGCTGACAAAGCTGGTGAAAGGGTCAGTGCATTGAAGGCAGAAATCAGAACCGAGATCGCGATGGTAACCGCGAACTGCTGGTTGAGTAATCCCGAAATGCCGCCCATGAAGGCCATCGGTACAAAAACCGAGGCGAGAATCAGGGCGATTCCGATCACCGGGCTGGTTACTTCCTCCATCGCCTTGACTGTCGCCTCTTTCGGCGACATGCCATGCTCGATGTTGTGTTCGACGGCCTCGACCACGACGATTGCATCATCTACGACCAGGCCGATCGCAAGGATCAGCCCGAACAGAGAGAGTGTGTTGATGGAGAAACCCAGCATCGGGAAAATAGCGAAAGTTCCGATGAGGGAGACCGGGACGGCAATGAGGGGAATGAGTGTCGCGCGCCAACCCTGCAAAAACAGAAACACTACGATGATGACCAGAACGATCGCTTCCAATAATGTATGGACAATTTCCTTCATGCCCTCGGTGATGGGCAAGGTCGTGTCCATTGAAACCTTGTACTCAAGCCCCTGCGGGAATCGCGTCTTGAGGTCATCCATCTGGAGCTTTACCTGATTGGCCACGGCCAACGCGTTGGAACCCGGCGCCTGATAGACGGCGATAATGACTGCCGGCTTGCCGTTGAAGCGTCCAATCTGCTGGTAGACCAAGGAGCCCAGTTCGATGCGTGCGACGTCTTTCAGACGAACGACGGAGCCGTCCGTATTCTGGCGAACGATAACATTACCGAACTCTTCGGCCTTGACCAAGCGGCCCGGGGCGCGCACGGAGTATGTGAACTGCTGCCCCTTGGGTGCGGGCTCGCCTCCGATCTGACCCGCAGGGTTAACGGCGCTTTGCTGCTGCACGGCATTGTTCAAGTCCGTGACCGTGAGGCCCAGCTTTGTGAGTTGATCGGGCTTCACCCAAATGCGCATGGCGTAGTCGGCAGTGCCGAAGTTCGTCACTTGGCCAACCCCAGGCACGCGAAGCAATGCGTCGTTGATGTTGATGGTCGCGTAGTTTCCCAGGAACTGACTGTCGAAAGTGCCGTTAGGTGAATAGACCGACAGAACTAGCAAAGGAAGCCCCATCGACTTCTTGACCGTCACTCCGTACTGATTGACCGAGGTGGGAAGGTTGGGGCTGGCTTGCGAAACCCGATTCTGCGTGTTCACCTGATCGATATCGACGTTGGTGCCGACATCGTAGGTGACTTTCAGAGTCATGGTTCCGTCGTTGGCGTTGGTAGACATCATGTAAAGCATGTTGTCCACCCCGTTCATCTGCTGCTCCAGCGGGGTTGCGACCGATTGCTCGATCGTGAGTGCATCGGCACCGGTGTAGGTAGAAGTGACGTTGACCTGCGGGGGGACGATATCCGGCAACATCGCGGTCGGCAACTTCGTCATTGCAACCAGGCCTGCAATTACAGTGAGAACGGCAATCACGATCGCAACGATCGGGCGGTTGATGAAAAACTTTGCCATAGCTAGTCTCCACCGTGGACTGCGTTCGCCTGGGTATCCTTAAAATCACTGGGCGCTACGGTCATGCCATCGCGGAGGCGCTGCAGGCCATCGACAACGACTTTGTCTTGCGGTTGCAGACCGGATTCGATGACCCACATATCACCGAACAGAGGCCCCGTCTTTACGGCGCGAATCGTCACCTTGTTCTCGGCATCAACTACTCCGACCTGGTAGATCCCCTGCAACTCTGCAACGGCTCGCTGCGGAATCAAGAGGGCGTTCTTTCGTACTTCGGTTTTTGAGCGTATGCGGGCATACTGTCCGGGACGGAGAATATTTCTAGGATTCGGAAATTCAGCGCGGACCTGAATCGTGCCAGTTCGCGAGTCTACCTCCCGATTTACGAGGAGTGACCGACCCCGCTGTGGGTAAACGGTTCCGTCCCCCAGAATCAACTCCAGGTTTTCTCCGCGCCCTGTTTTTTCGCGAGAGAAGCGCAGGTAGTCTTGCTCGGCGATGCTGAAGTCGACGTAGACTGGATTCACCGCCGACACCGTCGCCATTACGGTGGTCGGCGTCATCAGATCGCCAACCCCGACTTTGGCAATTCCCGCAATTCCGGTAATCGGCGAAGCAACCGTTGCCCAAGTAAGGTCGAGCTCTGCATTGTCCAACACAGCCTGTGCCGCCGCGACCTGAGCGATACCTGCTTTCTGCATGCTCGTCGCTTTGTCAAGTTCGGCCTGACTTACCGCCTTCTGCTGCACTAGCGGTGTATAGCGGTTCACATCAATCTGCGCCTGCGCCAGGGTAGCCTTCGCCTCTTCAAGTTTGCCCTTCGCCTGTTCGACCGCGGCTTGCGACTGGCGATCATCGAGATGGAACATCGGCTGTCCCTTCTGGACGAAAGATCCCTCGCTGTAGAGTTTGGTCAGCAGGAAGCCGTCGACCTTGGGGCGAATGTCGGCATCGACGTTGCCCACCATCGTTCCCACCCACTCTTGGTAAACGGGAACATCCTTCTGCAGGACAGCGGCCACGGTGACTCCCGGAGGCGGCGGCGCGGCGGCAGGCTTACTCGAAGAACACCCGTTGCACACAACGACGGCCAGGAATACGAGGCTAGAGATCCGAGAGTAAATTCTTAGTTGTTGCCACACGACCTGCCTCCTCGACGTGCAAACTCTTCGGACCTCGCGAAATGACCGAGTGCACTGTGTACAGAAATGCGAGGACGAAGCTTATCGCCAGTGTGACGGCGGACAACAATTGCGTCTGACCCGACAGCAAAGTCCGCTATTCGATCTGCAATTTCACAGCGATCTACAGGTCCGGGAATAAGCTCGGACGGCTTGATGCTACGAAGGGCTCACTGCCACCGCAACTGGGGAAATCCCTAGTAGGACAAGGCCGCCCTTGAGCGCCGCAATCGTCAAAAAGACACAACTCGGCATTGTCAGCAAGCCAAATGACCGTGCCCGCTTTGCGCTGTGGTAGTCGTCGCACTTTGCACGGAGGTCTACAGATCAGTACTTTTCAGGAATGAAGTGTCTGGATTTCAAAGGGGCCTGATCGTCGTATTCACCATGCGACTTTCGCAGAGGTAATGTCACCTTTTCCCGTGGCACCTTTCCATAAGGGATCAGGCTTAAGAAGTGCGAAATACAGTTGAGCCGCGCGGCCTTCTTGTTGTCAGAGCGAACGATGTGCCAGGGAGCATGCTTGGTATCCGTCGCCTTCATCATCAGGTCGCGTGCTTCCGAATATTCGTACCAGCGGCGGTAAGATTCCAAGTCCATCGGGCTCAGTTTCCACTGTCGCATCGGGTCCTTGATGCGCGCCTCGAAACGGCGCTCTTGTTCTTTCTGGCCTACTTCCATCCAGTACTTGACGAGGATTATCCCACCATCCACCATGTACTTCTCTATGGACGGGCAGAGTTCGAGAAACCGGCGATGTTGTTCCTTGCTGCAAAAACCCATGACATATTCCACTCCCGCCCGGTTGTACCAACTCCGGTCGTAAATTACGATCTCACCGGCTGCGGGAAAGGTTTGAATGTAGCGCTGCATGTACATTTGAGTCTTTTCCCGGTCGGATGGAGCGGGCAAGGCCACGACGCGGAAAACACGGGGACTCACTCGCTCCGTAAGTGCCCGAATGGTACCTCCCTTGCCGGCGGCGTCGCGTCCTTCGAACACAACGATGACTCGCAAGCCTCGGTATTTCACCCAGTCCTGCAGTTTGCACAATTGCACCTGGAGCCGGTTAATTTCCGCTTCGTATTCTTTGCGACCCAGACCCTTCTTCTTGTCGTCTTTCTTATCGTCCTTCTTGTCCTTGCTCTGCTTGTTGGCCATTGCGAGTCACTCTCTCTTTCGGCCGCGTATTTGAGAATTGCCGTGCAACGGGAGCCAGTTCAGTTGTGATGGCGTCGTTTGACGCGCAGTTGTGCCAATGAACGAACGAGAGAGGCATTGACGGAAGCGACCTCTTCGGAGGAAAGCTTTTCACGGAGGCGAGCAGCCGCACGTTGGCGCGCTTCTTCAACTGCCGCTTCGTCAATGTCCTTCGCAGATACAGCCATGTTCGTCACAATGGCAACACTTTGACCGGTAATCTCAACGAGCCCTTCGCCAACCGCCAGAACTTCCTCGTGTTCGCTCTTTCGCACGATCAACTCCCCCGGCATTAGCTGCGTCATCAAGCGAACGTGGTGTGGAAGAATTCCCATCCGCCCTTCCACGCCTGACAGGACGACCATATCTACGTCATCGGAGTAAACCTTTCCTGTGGGGGTCACAATTTCCAGTTTGAGCGTGTCTGCCATTTTTGTCTCTGTGTCGAATGAAGGCTGGACAGCGCGATCCTTCAGCCCTGTCTGACTTCTTCGATTACACCCTTCATGTAAAAGTTGGCTTCCGGCACGTCGTCGTGCTTGCCTTCAAGGATTTCCTTGAAGCCACGAACCGTGTCCACCACGGGAACCTGCTTGCCCTCGCGGCCGGTAAATACCTGTGCCACGCTGAACGGCTGGCTCAAAAAACGCTGGATCTTGCGAGCCCGGAATACGGTTAACTTATCGTCGGGTGAAAGTTCATCCATACCCAGAATCGCAATAATGTCCTGCAAATCTTTGTAGCGCTGAAGAACCTTCTGCACTCCGCGTGCAACCTCGTAGTGTTCCTTGCCTACAATTTCCGGCGCGAGCGCGCGGGACGTAGAGGCAAGAGGATCCACCGCGGGGTAAATGCCCAGTTCGGCAATCGAACGCTCCAATACGATCGTGGCGTCCAAGTGAGCGAACGTGGTGGCCGGAGCCGGATCCGTCAGGTCGTCCGCCGGAACATACACCGCTTGAAATGAAGTAATCGATCCCTTCTTAGTAGAGGTGATGCGCTCCTGAAGAGCCCCCATCTCGGCGGCTAGAGTAGGCTGATATCCAACAGCGCTGGCGGTGCGCCCGAGCAAGGCAGAGACTTCGGAACCGGCCTGCGAGAAACGGAAAATGTTGTCAATAAAGAGGAGAACATCCTGATTCTTCTCGTCGCGAAAGTATTCTGTGATAGCGAGTCCGGCCAGCGCGACGCGCAGGCGGGCGCCTGGCGGTTCATTCATTTGCCCATAGACCAAGGCAATCTTGGAGTCGCTCAGCTTCTCCTGCTTAATGACTCCCGCCGTTGACATTTCGTGGTAGAGATCATTCCCTTCGCGAGTTCGTTCCCCTACCCCCGCGAATACCGAGACGCCGCCATGGAGTTTGGCGATGTTGTTGATCAGTTCCATGATTACGACTGTCTTGCCCACGCCGGCGCCACCGAATGCCCCAACTTTCCCGCCCTTAAAAAATGGACAGATCAAATCGATAACCTTGATGCCTGTGGCGAGCACTTGTGGA
Source organism: uncultured Acidobacteriaceae bacterium (assembly GCA_963731405.1). Taxonomy (GTDB): domain Bacteria; phylum Acidobacteriota; class Terriglobia; order Terriglobales; family Acidobacteriaceae; genus Sulfotelmatobacter. The sequence goes on from CAVSVS010000021.1 coordinate 30,079, forward strand.
GACGTGGACTGTTCCACCAGAGGTGGCGGCTGGCGATGGATTGGATAGCGCTTTTCCGCGATAACCGGCCCGCGCTCGTCCACCGGATTTCCGGTCACATCCAGCACTCGGCCCATGACACCTTCGCCGACCGGAACCGAGATAGGCGCACCACTATCTGATACTTTGAACCCGCGTTTGATGCCCTCGGTCCCCGACATTGAAATAGTCCGGACCCAGTTATCCCCAAGATGCTGTTGCACCTCCAGTGTCATCTTGGCAGGCTCGTTCTGGACTTTATAGTCAACGGTTAAAGCGTTATAGATCGCGGGCAGAGCGCCTTGAAACTCGACGTCTACGATTGCACCGGAAACTCTAACAATTGTGCCTGTGTTCATCTCATACCTGCTTTTGAAAGCGTCGGATCCACGAATGATTTCAACTCAGCCTGCCTGGCCGCCGGCGATTTCCAGCAATTCCTTGGTGATGTTGCCTTGGCGAAGCTTGTTGTATTCAAGATTCAAATCGGTAATCAGGCTCTCGGCATTGTCGGTTGCATTTTTCATCGAGACCATGCGAGCGCTTTGCTCGCTTGCTTTGGCATTCAGCAAGACCTGATAGATGTAAATGTCCAGGTAGTGCGAAAGGAGATAGCCCAAAACGGTCTCCGGATTGGGCTCAAACAAGGATTCGGTCGTGTCGGCAATAAGTTTCTCTTCAGGTTCCGCTCCCGGGATCTTCAGTGCTTTGATTTCTCCCACCGGCAGGAATTCAATGGTGATAGGTTCCTGGCTCAGTGTATTGATGAAACGCGCAGCAACAATCTGGACCTGATCCACTTCTTGCCGAAGGAACAGATCGCGGGCAAACGCGGCAATCGCTCTCGCTTCGGGAAACTGGGGTGTGTCGGCATAGGCAAATTCGGCTATCAATTGCCGCCGAGTGCGAGCGATAAACTGCGCGGCTTTTCGACCGGCAGTGATGAACACCGTTGATTGGGGATCGAACTCGCCGGCTAAACGAAACAGATTGCCGTTCAGCGACCCGCATAGTCCCTTGTCTGCAGCAATCAGGATCACAGCGCGCTTCCGGACCGGACGCACAGCCAGCAGCGGGTGGCTGAACTCGCGCATTCGCGTCGTCGCTTGTCGCTGGATTCGGTACAGCAGTTGCACGAAAGGGCGCCCCGCAAGGGCAGTATCCTGGGCTTTGCGCATTTTTGATGCTGCGACCATTTGCATCGCCTTGGTGATCTGGGCCGTACCACCGACCGACTTGATCCTCCGTCGTAAGTCGCGCGGGCTGTTCATTTCCAGGTTCCTTTGAACTGATCGGCTGCAGCTTTCAACTCTGCCGTGAGGGCCTCACTCAAAGACCCTTGTTTGATGATTTGTTTGAGCAGTTCGGGTTTGCGGGTAGCTAGGAAGTCCGTCAGTCCGGCTTGAAAATCTTTGATTCGGTCTACGGCCACATCGTCCATGTATCCATTTTGGACAACCCAGAGGACGGCCACCTGAACCTCGACTGGAATTGGGCTGTATTGGGGCTGCTTGAAGATCTCGATGATGCGCTTGCCGCGACCAATTTGCGCCAACGTCTTTGCATCTAGTTCCGAGCCGAATTGCGCAAAAGCGGCGAGTTCTCGAAATTGCGCAAGATCGCCTTTGAGTTGACCAGCAACTTGTTTCATCGCCTTCAACTGCGCCGCGGAACCGACCCTGGAAACTGAGAGGCCAACAGAAATAGCCGGACGCACCCCCTGATAGAACAAATCCGTTTCTAGATAAATCTGCCCATCCGTGATTGAAATGACGTTGGTCGGAATGTAAGCAGAGACGTCACCCGCCTGCGTTTCAATGATGGGCAGAGCAGTGAGAGATCCGTTCCCAAACTTCTCCCCGACACGTGCTGCCCGCTCGAGCAATCGGCTGTGCAGGTAGAACACGTCTCCCGGATACGCTTCCCGACCAGAGGGCCGCTTTAGCACAAGGGAAACCTGGCGGTAGGCTACCGCATGCTTCGACAGATCGTCGAAGACGATCAACGCGTCCATGCCATTGTCCATGAACCACTCGCCCATCGCCGCCCCTGCAAATGGCGCGAGGTACTGATTGGTGGCTGAATCGGAAGCAGGAGATGCAACGATAATCGTGTAGGGCAATGCCCCGGCTTCTTCCAGAACGGCGATGATCCGGGCAACACTGGATTGCTTCTGACCAATTGCAACGTAGATGCAATACAGCGGACGATACTCTTTGTCACCGGCGGCCTCAGCCTGTTTGTTGAGACGGGCTTGGCTGATGATGGTGTCAATACAAATAGCGGTCTTCCCGGTCGAGCGGTCTCCAATAATCAGTTCGCGCTGGCCGCGGCCGATCGGAATCATGGCGTCGATCGGCATGATTCCGGTTTGCACCGGCTGGCTGACAGGACGACGTCGGAGAATGCCGGGAGCCGTTTTCTCGACCGGATAAGCGACTTCACTTTTTACAGGACCCTTACCGTCTATAGGCTCGCCGAGCGTGTTTACGACACGGCCCAACAGGCCCTTGCCAACAGGAACCTGCAAGAGCTTACCGGTTGTACGGACCTCGCCACCTTCTTCAAGTTGTGTGTAGTCGCCTAGAATGATCACGCCAACTTCGGTTTCGTCAAGATCGAGAGCAATGCCTGTGATGCCGTGACCCAGATCCAGCATCTCGTTGAGCATTGCATCACTGAGGCCTTCAACTTTGGCAACACCGTCGGCGATCTCACGGATGACGCCCACATTCTGCTTGGCCGGAGTTGCCTTAGCTTCCGCGATCTGAGCTTCAATTTCCTGCAGTAGGTCCATATATGGTTCACCCAAACTGTTTCACTCGGTCGTCAACCGCATCAGTCAGCTCTGCGACTTTTCAGTCTCTGCGCGTGATTCAAAATCCTCGTTCCAACAAAGCCAACCCGCATCGCACGCTGCCGTCATAGACGTCGCTGCCCACCTGTATTCGGGTACCGCCGATCAGCGCCGGATTGTCGGAGAAAACCGTGCTGATACCGGGGCCGTACGCCTTCTTAAGACCAGCTTCTACATCGGCACGGACATCAGGAGGTAAAGGGATGGCGCTCTCGACATTGGCAGTATGTCGAGCGAAGTCAAGCTTCACCAACCGCTGGAACCTCGCCAACAGCGCCAGGTAACCGCGGCGCCTGGATTGGATTATTGTCTGCACGACTTGGCGAACACGGGCCTCGTCCAACATTCCATTGACGAGACACAAGCGATAAAGCTCCTTGCTCTGACGCCGCATCTGTTTTGTCGTCTTCATACTGGCTGATCCAGATTTACCTATGCCGCTATTTGCTTCGCAGTTTCCTCGGCTAAACGACGTTGATCCTCAGCCGTCAAAATCTTGCCAGTGACATTGGCGGTAGTCTGCACCACTAAACGTCCCACCTCACGCTTGAGGTCGCCGAGCATTCGAGCATGATCCTGCGCGGCCGCCTCCCGCGCCTTGACTATGATCTGTTCAGCAGCGGTGATGGCTTTCTGGGTCTCCTGCTCTTGCACCCGAGCGGCTGCGGTGCGGGCTTCTTCGATCAGTCTGGTCGCTTGAAAATTAGCTTGTATCAGCATTTCCTGGTGTCGAGCCTCAGTCCGAGCTAACTCGGCTGTGATCTTTTCGCTGTTGATCTGACCCTGCGCGATTTGCTGCCGCCGCTCTTCCAGCATCTTGAGGACCGGCTTATATGCAAAACGATGAAGGAGAAAGCAGACAATCGAGAAGCTTATGATTTGCGCGATGAGGTGAGACCAGTCCACACCGAAGGTCCTAGCTATCTCTTCGACCTTCCCTCCGTCTTCGATCGTCGCCAGCAAAACCAGAGCATTCATGTTTGTCCTCTCAACCGACGGGACCACCTGTTCCTCAGCAGTCGTTCGTTCACGAGTCCTTCCTGCTTATTTCACGAGGAACAGCGCGTAAAATACGATCGCCTCAGCGAAAGCGATCGCGAGGATGGACTGGACCAAGATCTTTGTGGAAGCGTCAGGATTGCGCCCCACTGCTTCCGAGGCTTTCATGCCGATTAAACCAACGCTCAGAGCGGCGCCTAGTGCCGCCAAGCCAACATGCAGGCTTCCGTTCATAAGTTTTTCCCTTTTTCTTTCCCGCCAGCGTGATCCCGTGATTTCACGCGATCAAGCCGTCGAAGTTCCTCAATCAATCGTGCGCGACCGCCGGCTCCTTTGCCTCATGCTGGCAAATCAGCATCGTGAAGACAGCGGTTAATAACATGAAGACTAGCGCCTGAACCAAGCCCACTAATAGTTCGAGCAAGTAAAACGGAATCGGCAGTAACCAGCCGAAACCAGGGACCATCTTGGCCATGGCTTCCAACAAATTCTCTCCGGCAAAAATGTTGCCGTAGAGACGAAAGCTCAAGGAGACAGGCCGGAACAAGATTGAGATTATTTCCAGGCAGCCTGCGACGAAGAACACAAAGATCATCAGCACCTTCAGCAGACCTGTAGTTTCACCCTTTGGAGCGAAGAGTTCTTTAAGAAATCCGACCGGTCCGACTTCCTGGAGAGCCCAGATGATCCAGAACGCGAAGAACACCAAGGCCATCGCGAGGGTCATATTGACATCAGCATTAACGCCGCGGAATAAAGGATGGTCGATCGTGAATCCATGAGAGGTTCGATGCCCCCAACCGATACTCCCTACCCCAGGAAGAAGGCCCATCCAATTCGTGGCTAGAATGAAAATGAAAATCGTCGCAAAGAACCAGAAGGTTCGTTTGACTAGATGTGGCCCAATGATTCCTTCCAGAAAGCCGTACAAACTCTCGACGAGCCACTCAAAGAAGTTCTGGAATCCTCCTGGGACGGGCTTCATGTTTCGGGTCGCAATGCGAGCCAACACGATAAGGCCTAGGGCGACGATCCAGGTGACGACGATAGAATTTGTGATCGAGAAATTAGCGAAACGGGCGATCTCTTCCGCCTTTTGCGATAAACCGTGTTCCTCTTTTTCTGGGACAGGCGCAGTGGGTTCCGTCTGAGACAATATCGCGGAACTGATCCGCAAGTCTCCATCTGCCGCAACGGTAACTGTGGCGCTTAAGCTCATGAACGCGGCGACGAGAAGCAGTGGAAGCAACTTAATCTTGAACGCACGCCCGCCTGTGACACGGCTCAACGTCCAGTCGAGACCCCAGTCGAAGCGGTCGTTTGCCGGCTCATCAGGATAGGTCGACTTGATTCGCTTGATATCGCTCAGTGGATTCACAGTTGCCTTTCCAGGACCAACGTATTGCCGGCCTCTTGATAGCCGATCGAGGAGAAATACAGCACACGGTCGAAGAACTGATTGAGCGAGCGCAGTAATTCCACACCTCTCAAACCGCCCAAACGAGGTCGCTAAATGGGACGTCCTGCTGAGCTCTCCGCTGTCCAAGAGCAAGGTAACGCTCCTCTATCTTCGCCTCGGTTTCGGTTGACAGCCATGCAGTTAAGTCTGAGTAGATATCTAATGCGTACTGCTTGTGTTCGTCGACAGGCACTTTGGCCAATAATTCCCGATATATGTCGGAGGCCCTAATTTTTCGGAGCACTGCGTCGGACATGCGCCAAGCGTTGGCTTTCATGTGTTCTACTAACTTGGGAACGCGCATCCATTCTCCATTACTAAGCTTGTCTAAATGACGCTAGCCCGCCTACTTGCACCAAGCCTGCTTGACAATCGCAGCGCGTGGCTATGTCGTCACAACGCCACAGTAACGCCTCTCCTTGTCATCGGCGACTGGCTCATGTTCCCCGAATTTGTCCGACCTTTCTACTAGGGATATCCCTAGGTTTTCCGTCTGCCTCTCGAATGAATGAACTCCAGCTAAGCTCAGCAAATCACGATCGGCTGCAGCTGCGTCGCCTGCGGAAGGCACTAGGGATTTCCCCAGTTGAGGGATCAGTGAGACGAGACATAGCATTCGCGAAAGGCGTGTATTGTGCGTTGGACACCGGTAGCCGGGCGGGTAGGCGAAACTGTACTTCACTGGCAAATGCCGTGCGATTTGCAGGCCACTTCCATCTGTATGTTCGGAGTGAATAACATTTCCTCCCCGGGCCTTCCGATGGAGGTGGAAAGGACTCGTGATCTCCGACCGGGATAGGCCGGTTGAGGGTCGGATCTTCGTGAACGTCGAAATCATGAATCAGTCATCGACAATGGAGACCGTGGCTCACGACACTCGCGAAGGTAAGAAGACTGCCCACATCGCAACCCGGAAGTCCAGGCACCCCCTCGAACCGATAGAAACAATCTCGGAGATCTGGTTCGGGCTGGTCATGGTCCTCACTTTCACCTGCTCGATCAGTGTCAACAGCGCGGGTCGAGAAGAAGTTCGTACCTTACTCATCGGCGCGCTCGGCTGCAATCTGGCATGGGGAATCATTGACGGCTTCATGCACCTTGTTGGTTGTTTTGTCGAGAGAGGTACGGCAATCGCAAAGCTGCGCGCCGTGCGCCACAACTCCGACTTGGGTGCAGTCCATCAGGTCATCGCTGACGCGTTGCCCCCTGTGCTGGCATCTGTCTTGTCGCCTGTGGAATTCGAAGTAATGCGCCAGAAATTAAATCAATTGCCGCCACCACCGAGGCGCTCGACGCTTTCTGCGAAGGATTGGTTGGGCGCCGGGGCTGTGTTCTTGGCCGTATTCCTGTCCACATTCCCTGTCGTGATTCCGTTCCTTTTCATCGGCAACGTCAGGCTGGCACTGCGTTTGTCGAACACTGTTGCTGTCGTCATGCTGTTCTTGACCGGGTACGCATTCGGAATCTACACGGATCATCGTCCCTGGAGAACGGGGTTTTGCGTAGCCATTCTAGGGAGCCTACTCGTAGGGATCGCTGTGCTACTCGGAGGATGAAGCTCACTGCACAGTCCGTGTGGTCAGTCCTGGTCGTTCTTCTCGCCAGCCCAGTCCCTGCCCAGACGACAACCGACGCCAACTCCAGTTCAGATGGTGTGCCCACAAACCAGTGGTCCTTCTCCCTGGCCACGTCCGGATATCTGGTGCCGCATGACCAATCGTACGTGAGTCCCGCTTTCACAGCGGATCACAGGTGGGTTCATCTTGAAGCGCGGTACAACTACGAGTACCAGAAGACGGGCTCACTATGGGCCGGCTACAACTTCAGCGTCGGGGACAAACTGGCTCTCGAAGTGACGCCCATGGTGGGCGCCGTCTTCGGGAATACGACAGGGATCGCGCCAGGCTGCAGTATCTCTCTCACCTACAGGCGACTCGAACTATCCGCACAGAGCGAATATGTATTTAATATCGACAATCGGACTAACAATTTCTTCTATACCTGGAACGAATTGACCTACTCGCCAACGGATTGGTTTCACGCTGGCCTTGTGGCGCAACGGACGAGAGCCTATCAGACCGACCTCGATGTACAACGCGGGTTCTCCGTGGGACTGGCTCACAAGAAAATGGATTTCACGACCTATATATTCAACGCAGGCTGGACCGATCCTACCATCGTGCTCGCCCTTGGCTTCACATTTTGACCCTCTTCGTGTTCAAGTACTAAATCGGACCGTTTACCGTCGCTTGATAATTACGGCGGTGAGATCATCTTGCTGCTTGCTCCCAGCAGAGAATACCTTGACGGCTTCATAGAGTTTGGCAATGATTTCCGATGGAGCTCGGTCTCGCGAGGCACGAAGCGATTCTTCAGCGCGTTGCACACCGAAATCTTCTCCAAGATTGTTCTCCCATTCGAAGAAGCCGTCGGTCGCTAGCAGGACCATGTCTCCCGGATGCAACCGGAAGCGGGAAGGAGGATCGGAACTGAAAGTGGGAAGAAGTCCCAATGGAAGTGCATGCGCATTCAGCTGTATGAATCGGTCATCGGAGGAAGAGTAAACCAGGATGGGGCCGTGGCCGGCGGAAAGGATTTCAATATCGGGAGACTCGGGCCGGCAGGAGGTAGCAACGAAGGTCACGAATCTCCCCGGTGTGAGATCAGCGCTAAGTGCCTGATGGATGTGTTCGAGAGCCGTAGGAAGATCCTGCGTTACGCTAAAGTTGCTTCGCGCATACGCGTGGCAGACTGCTGCAAGCAAGGCCGGACCGATGCCGTGACCAGTGACATCGGCAAGGCTGACGACCAGCTTGCCGTCGGGCATGGTCTTCCAATCGAAGTAGTCGCCCCCGGTATCGTCGGCGGGTTGGTTCCAGCCCGCAATGTCGAATCCGTCTAATTGTGGCTGCTGCCGGGGAAGAAGTGACTGCTGGATGGAACGCGCAACCTGCAAATCGTGTTCGAGGACTTCGAGTTTCCGCTGAGTCTCCGCTTCCCGAAGGGCGGCTTGGACATGCCGGCGTATCTGTTGCGCTACGGCGCCTGCCACGATCCCCCCGATGAAAAGAGTAATCGCATTCAGGGTGACGGTGGTCTGTGCGACGGGAGCCGCGATACCCGCGACGGGAGGCCGCCAACCAAGGTATAGAGCGGCGCACAGGTAGGTAGCACTGGCGATCGTACCGGATAGCACCGCGATCCAAAGGCTTAGCCGGAGCGTCGACAAAATAATAAAAATGAAGAAGACGAGGACTGCTGGACTCGCCAGCGGTCGATACAGGATCTCAATTTGTTGGCTGGTTAGAAAGGCGAGTGCGAGTGCCGGTATTGATGTTTCCAGAATCGTGCTGAGAATCCAAAACCGCGCCGGAAGACTCGCGTCCGTTCTTAGGGCAAGATCTACTTTGCGGAGCGTCCACAATTCGTAACCGACAATAATGGATGCGAGCAGGTAGCTCCACATCCAGGATGTGTTCTCGGCAGCTGTACGAACAACAAAAACGCGCACGGTCGTAATAATGACAAAGATGGCGACGAAACCGAGGACCGCAAAAATGCGGAGACGCTCACTCCGCAACTCAGCGCTCTGGAACGCAGTCGACTTGACTTCCTCTTGACTCATTAGAAAACTCCGAATGGTGCCCTACGCTTGCCATTCGCTCAGAAGACTACTTTCGCCAGCAGGAAACCGATGGTCACGGATGAAATTGTGGCCACCATGCCTGGAAGCATGAAGCTGTGATTCAGAATGTACTTGCCGATACGAGTGGTGCCTGTCTGATCGAAAGAAATGGCCGCCAACATTGTCGGATATGTGGGTAGAAAGAAATATCCATTGACCGCTGGAAACATCGCGATCAAAGCGGGCGCGCCCAACCCGAGTCCCAAAGCCACAGGCATTAACGTGACCACCGTTGCGGCCTGGCTGGCCAGCAGGATCGACAACACGAACAGCCCCAATGCGAAAACCCACGGATGCTGTTGGATTATCCCGGAAATGCTTCCAACGATGAATTGTTTGTTGCCTTCGAAGAAAGACGACCCCAACCACCCGAGTCCGGCGATCGAAATAAGCGCGACCGTGCCGGCGCTCATGATGCTGGTCTTTATGGTTTCTGCAGCGGACGCGCGGAATAGCAGCATATTTACACCGGCTGCGGCAAACATGAGGATCATGATGGCCGGAGCCATGTCCAATTGCTCGATGCTTTCCTGTCCACCACTTAGCGCTGTATACGTTGGCCGAAATGAGGGAAACAAGCCCAAAACGACAACGAGGACCGCCGCGAGAAGAAACACGATGACTGAACCCCGAGCGCGATTAAGTTGCTGGCCCATCAAGTTCACTGGCGCCGACACATTAGAACTCAACAACCCCTGTGCTAGACGTTCCTGACAAATAGGATCATCCTCTAATTCAGGTCCCTTGCGTAGAACTGCAATTGCTCCAATCAGGCTTCCCAGCAGCGTAGCTGGTACACAAATCAGAAGAATTTGCTGCAGGTGCACACCTTGTGGCGTCAGAAGAGCGAGCAACGCCACCGTAGCGGCTGAAATAGGAGAAGCAGTGATCGCCTGTTGGGATGCGATAGTCGCGATCGACATCGGGCGTTCTGGCCGGACCCCTGCCTTGCGCGAAACTTCGGCGATCACTGGCAATAGCGCGTAAGTGATGTGGACGGTCCCTGCTGCAAAAGTCACGGCATACGTAACAATGGGAGCGATGATCGTGATTCCGCCCGGAAATACTCGAAGTGCGCGGTCTGCCACGGTCGCCATGTAGTTGAGGCCGCCCGCCGCCTGCATGGTTGCTGCGGCGGTCACCACGGCGATGATCATCCCAAGAACCGTACGCGGAGGCATGCCGGGCGGAAGGCCAAAGACAAACACCAAAATCGCTAGCCCAAGTCCTGCTACGGTGCCGAGCCCAATCCCTCCGAGGCGTGCTCCCACAAGGATGCACGCCAAGAGAACGAATAGTTCAATCCACACCATAACCTGGGCACCTTCAACGAACTCCGGCTGCGCACCTATCCGAGGCGGCGAGATCAGTAGGTTTGGAACAGCTTCTGAATTTCCATTGTCGTCCTTGGTTTGAGCAACGCCAGCATCAACAGGATCCGCGACTTTTGGGGGTTGAGTTCATCAGAGGCGACGAAACCCATTTCGTCGTCGTTTACCTCGACATTGCGACCAACGGTGCCGGTCGCGACGCGACTGCTTCTAACGATGACGACGCCTTGCTTCGCCACTTGTGCCGCGGCGTCGAGTGATGCCTTGTTTACGTTGCCGTTGCCCACACCAGCCAAAACAATTCCCTTCGCGCCATGCTGTGCCGAGGCCTCGATAAGGTCCGAGGGCATGTCGGCACAAGCATAGATAATGTCGACGCGAGGCAACGTGGTCACGTTTGTGATATCGAACTCACTGGTCAAGGTGTGCTTCCATTGCGGAGTGTTATAGAAATCGTTCTTTCCATAGGTAGCGACACCTACCACCCCGCGCACAGGAGACATAAACGTCTGGACCGCAGTCGTGTTGGTCTTGGTGAGAGAGTGGGCTCCGTGGATCCAGTCGTTCATGACAACGAGTACGCCTCGTCCCTTGGCATTGGGATCAATCGCCACTCCGACGGCGTTGTAGAGATTCAACGGACCATCCGCACTCACGGCCGTCGATGGACGCATGGAACCTACCATTACGACTGGCTTGTCGCTTTTCACGACCAAGTTCAGGAAGAAGGCGGTTTCTTCCATCGTGTCTGTGCCGTGCGTAACGACAATGCCGTCCACTTGCGGAGTCGCGAGCAACTGGTTGATGCGTTTGGCCAAGGTAAGCATGATCTCGAACGACATGTCTTGTGAACCCACGTTGGAGATCTGTTCACCCTTGATATTGGCAAGATCCGCGATGCCAGGTACGGCAGCAACCATAGCGTCAATTGTTACCGCACCCGATGTGTAGCCTGCTTGCGTTCCCGTGGCTGCAACGCCGGCGATCGTGCCGCCAGTTGCCAGGATTACGATATTGGGCTTCTTCCCTTCTGAGAGGGCCAGATTACAAACAAGAGCAATGAAAACAAGGACAGATAAGAGCGATCTTCGGTTAGGTTTCATGGGTCACTCCTCTCGATCAAAGGTTCAGTCTTTCTTCACGTATTGGCTCTTGTTCAGACCGGTGAGCTTTACTGGATCGAGCAATTCTTTGATTTGCTGTTCCGTCAGAAGCTTCTGGTCGCGAATGATCTCGATAATTCCTTTGTTGGTTCTGTAGGCTTCGGCCGCGAGTTCAGTCGCTTTTTCATAACCCAAGATGGGGTTGAGCGCGGTGACGATTCCCACTGTGGTTTCCATGTAGTGCTCCAGTACCTTTTCGTTCAGGGTAATGCCGTCTATGCACTTCAAGCGGAATGCGATCGATCCGCGGAACAGCAAGCTCTGAGATTCAAGAATTGCCAGTCCTTCGATCGGCTCGTATGCGTTAAGTTGCAACTGTCCGTGAGTGCCCGCCAAACTAACGCTGTAGTCGTTGCCGATAACGCGAAATGCGATGAGATTGATCAATTCAGGAATCACCGGATTCACCTTGCCCGGCATGATTGAAGAACCCGGCTGCAGAGCGGGAAGGTTGATCTCAAAAAGTCCCGCTCGCGGACCAGAGGTGAGAAGGATGAGGTCATTCGCAAGCTTCGAGAGCTTGATTGCCGTGCTCCGGAGAGCAGATGAATACACCACGAATCCTTGTTGGTCCCACGTTGCCGCCAGCATGTCGGAAGCGGGAACAATCGGCTTGCCGGTCAACTCGGCGAGGTGGGCTGCGCACTTTTCGGGGTAGCCCTTGGGTACATTGATGCCTGTGCCGATGGCGGTTGCCCCCATGTTGACGGCGTACAAGGACTTCTCGGCTTGTTTCAGGAATTGAATTTCGCTTTCGAGGGAGGATGCAAATGCATGAAACTCCTGCCCAACGGTCATGGGCACGGCATCCTGCATTTCAGTCCGACCCATCTTGACGATCTCGAGATAGGCGTCACCTTTAACCCGAAAGGAGGCAGCGAGCTTCTCCAATTCGGCCACGAGCTTGTCATTGCGCAGAAGAAGAGCGACCTTGATCGCCGTCGGATAAGAATCGTTCGTTGACTGGGACATATTCAGATCATCGTGTGGATCAACGAACTGGTACTCGCCCTTTTTGTGTCCGGTGAGTTCTAGCGCCACATTTGCCAGCACTTCATTCGCATTCATATTGGTCGACGTGCCAGCTCCGCCCTGGTACCAATCCACGAGAAACTGGTCGTGATACTTGCCTTGAAGCACCGCCTGGGCAGCCTTGTCGATGGCAGCTAGTTTCTCCGGTTTCATCGCACCGACATCGGTGTTGGCTCTTGCAGCCGCCAACTTCACGATCGCCCAAGCTTCTACAAATCCGGGGTAGTGATTGATGTTGACTCCAGAAATCTGAAAGTTCTCAAGTGCCCGCGCCGTTTGCACACCGTAGTAGGCATTGGCAGGAATCTCCTTCTGTCCGAGAAGATCCTTTTCGACTCTCACGTTTTCTTGAGCTGCTATCGATGCAATGAGAAGTACACAGACAAGATTTATGAGAACCACACTTCTGGCTGTCATGACACCTCCACAAGGTTTACACCCTGATACAAGGCCCGATTAGTTCGGATTACGAGGCACATCCGGGCCGCGACTCAACCGCCGATTCGCGGAGAACTAGCGCGAGTACTGGGCTCATCCCGTTCTGGAAGAGTGTCCGGATTCCGGCATTGGCTTGGTGGCCAGGACTCCGCCTTCAACGCGACAACTCTCGCTCGCTGCCTACTTTGACTTCGGTGGCGGAGGAGGATAGTTCTTCAGGAGTTTCGTAACCGCCTTTGTCAGATTCTTCTGCTGCTTTTCGGGTTTGGCCTTGGTGTCTATGGTCTTGCTGGCGACACCGCGCCACACCAGATCATGATTCTTCGAGTCGTAGAAATCGACCGCTAACTGTCCTGTGTAGATCGTGGAAGTTTGTCCAGTCGTCATGCTGCTTCCACCTCCGTACCAACCGCCGCGGTACCAACCCGGACCATACCCCCAATCCGTGTTATAGGAGGTGAACTGTTTCTCGGTGCCGATTGCCGCCTGGTAGCCAATGTAAAGATCGGCAGAGTCAGCGTCGGTTTTGGTAAGACCCTTGGTAGTAAGTTCCGCATCCACCGCTTCCTTGATCTGCTTGTCCCGAAGGTTGTCCACCTCCGGAGCATCCTTGAGGGCTACCCATTTGTAGGTCTTGAATCTTGCAAAGTCCGTGTCTTTGTCAAAGTTGTAACGCACGTCTTGGCCGACGGCAGCGCTAACTGAGAGCAAGAACAGGGCGATCGAAAAAAGCAACATCTTCGTCATAGGAAATCTTCCTTCTCTCATCGCGACGTCCTGATTGTGTCGCGCTCGAGAGCAACTTGAGTGTCCAAAGCGGAACTTCAACTACCTTCTCCGACGACTGCAATGGTAGGGGCGCGTGCATGGCTTCACAACTGGGGAAATCCCTAGTCGTAGGCGGAAGGTTAGGACGGGATTTGTCGGAGGGACGGAGTATTTCGTGCCGTTCGATGTGAATAAATGCACACCGCGAGTTCAGACTTGCAATCCATGATGTAGGTTGTGACCGAAGATGAGCGGCTCAATCGAATCCCGGGGCTGGACTTGATTGGAAACGAGCTAGCCGGATGTCGGAGTGTGATTGAGAGCTTCATTCCCTTTGATCGCGACTTCCAGCGGATAATGCTGGCGGGGTGTGCCAAGTCCTTGGCGGTCCTGCTTCGAGGCTTCGAGCCTCTCGTCGCTATCCAAGAAAGAACGGGCGATGATGGCTTTCAATCGCGCATCCAAGGCTTCAAGCGCCGGACGGCGTTCTTTCGGAACAGCCCGGCTCAGATCTGCGACAAGAGCGTTCATTCGGCGAATGACTTGCACGCTGGTTGCGCCGTAAAAGCAAATCTCATCAAAGGCCAGTCGAAGAATGTCGTCCCAAGTGGGAAATGGAACCACCAGTCGCAACTTACCGTCATCGTCCCAGTGCCTTCCAATTTCCAGATAGCGTTGTCCCAGGCGCAGTAACAGGTCCTCAATCTGGTCAAGAGCTTGAACCGCTGTTGTCGGGTCATTGATTGCCGGTGACAAAGCCTTGATTGCAATGTCGACGAGCAACCGTATCGCGTACTTGGGATCCTGTTCGAATGTCCGTTCGCTACCCACTTCAATTCCTCTTCTTAACTTCTCTTCAGAAATGGGCTCTCGCGTCCCGCAGACGTGCAACAAAGGCGTCAACTCCACAACCGTATCCCCGACCGCCACAACGATCTCAATCATCGCACCCGACGCCTTGGCCAGGCTCACCAGGCCGGCGACATCGACCGCCTGTATCGAACGAGGTCCTCCATGATGGATTAGTGTCTGAATGCGAGGTCGGGCATCAAAATCCTGCCGTCGTGTGACGTTAAGAGCGGAATCGAACAACGGATAAATTGTAGATATCACTTTGCGTCCCTGATCTCCTGTAAAAACCAACATACGGTTGATCTGTAGCAGGCCGATTCGCTGGATTAGGGCGATGAACATTCCTACGCTGGCTAAGAGTAAGGCGAGTTCCACGCAAACACTGAAAAATGGGACTCGTCCCGAACCACTTCGATCGACGCCGGCGAGCGCTGCGACTCCGTAGAGAAATGTGGCTGTAAATATTCCAAGAGCGTGCGACATCACTGGATCACGAGCGATCCACATCACTAAGCGAGGGGAGTAGGCACTTGAGCTGAACTGTACCATCACGAAGGTCAAAGAAAATACGATACCCGTAAGGGCCAACATCCCCGAGGCGACGGAGGAATAAATTGCCGTCGCAGAGGAAATGCTCATTGGAGAAACAAACTCAGGTATGAGGCGGTTCTCAAGGCGTGGGATCGTCAAGCCAGACGCAATCGCAACGGTCGCGTACAGGGCAGGTATTCCCCAATTACTCAGCTGACGCCGATATTTCTTATAGACCATAGCGGAGCAAAGTCAAAGGATCAAAAACCAATCATCTCGCGATCGTAGATGGGTCTGTTTGGCTGCACAACTGGGCGAATCCCTAGTCGCCTAGGTCTCGCGGAGCCTTTCGGGGCTAGGCTCGGCAACGCTAATTGCACTCAATCCCACATTCCTTTGGATGTATTTGCGTATGCCATCGAGAGGCTAATTAGGGATTCCCCTAGTTGTGCAAACATCCCGTCGGACCTAGGTTTTTATACAAAGAGATGAGTCCCGCGCTTTCCCTTACAGGCGGCAATTCGAGAGCGATATTTGCGACTGCCTACGATTCGGAGAGGAGATTTGGTATGAGCCCGATCGAGTCCAACCGGCGCGCCCGCTCAGTCTTGAGATATCTGTAGCGCGCCTGCCCGCAGAACCATGTAAGGCTAGATTTTTAACAAACTCCTATGAGTAGGCCCGATATCTATTACTCGATACGCCTGAGTAGAGTCGCCGTACTTGCTCTGCTGTTGCTGTTTTCCCCAGGGTCGCGATCCCAGACTATCAAGCCCGCGACTGCCCAGGCACCGGTAGAGTCTCCCAAGGACACTCTCGGTCGCCTCACACCTCGAGGTGCGGTGCTGGGTCTGCTGAAGGCCGCCCGGAACCGAAACACAGGACTCGCTGCGCTCTACCTCAACACTCCGTTGCGGGGGCCGGATGCCGAGGCTTTGGCAAGCCAACTTGCAGCAGTCATCGATCGTCGTCTTCCCGCTCGGCTCAACGAGATTAGTGATAATCCCGAGGGTTCCCATCGAGATCCTCTGAACCCTGACGAAGACTTGATTGGGGTCATCCAGACCGAAAACGGTAATCTCGACATCCTGGTCGAACGCGTCGATCGCGGAAAGGCAGGAAAAGTCTGGCTTTTCTCGGGGAAGACTCTTGCCGCGATTCCCGAGGCTTTCCAAGAGCTGAGTGAGTCCGCCCTCGAACGGTTTCTACCCAATTTCATGGTCAGGACTCGGGTACTGGACATTCCACTCTTTGAGTGGGTGGCGGTTTTCGTGGGGATGCCGTTCCTTTACCTGCTGACGGGACTGTTAAATCGTGTTCTCAGTCTAGGTGTCGGTATCGTGCTTCGTCGGCTGAGACGAAACCCCGCTCTGCCGGATCCCAGAATACTGCGGCCTCCCTTTCGCCTGCTGTTGCTGGCGCTCACCATTCGGTGGCTGATCTCGACGGTTCCCCTGCCCCTCTTTGCGCGGCAATTCTGGTCTACCACTGCCTTGATGATTGTGGTTGTCGCGTGCATGTGGTTGCTAATTCTCTTGAACGAGCGTGGAGAACGTTCTCTGGTGAGGCGTCGCCGGAGTTTGAGCGGAGCTGCTTCAGCCTTGCGTCTGGTTCGAAGGTTGATTGACGGAATCATCCTCTTCGCTGGTTTGCTGTTCACACTTCACCACTTCGGCATAAACCCGACCGCTACGTTAGCCGGTCTCGGCGTCGGCGGCATTGCCGTCGCGCTCGCTGCCCAGAAAACCCTCGAGAACGTGATTGCCGGTGTTTCTCTGATTGCCGACCAGGCGGTACGGGTCGGAGACGTTTTGAACCTGGGTGACATCCAGGGTACGGTGGAGGAGGTCGGACTCCGCTCAACCCGTATTCGCACGGTTGATCGTACCGTGGTGAGCTTTCCCAACGGGCAGATCGCGAATATGCGGCTGGAAACCCTTTCAGTACGGGACAGATTTTTGTTCCATCCGATAGTTGGATTGCGTTACAGAACGACTCCAATGCAGATGCGCGCAATCATGGTTGGCTTTCGCAATCTGTTAACTGATCACGTCAATGTCGATTCAGCCTCCGTGCGTGTCCGTTTTGTGCGTTTTGGTGCCTCCTCCCTTGAAGTGGACATTTTCGCCTACCTGTTTGCGCATGACTGGAATAATTTTCTCGAGATCCAGGAAGAGTTGCTCTTCGGTATCATGGATACTATTCAGAAGGCCGGAGCTGGAATGGCGTTCCCAACGCAGACCCTGTTCCTCGCGAAGGATACGGTGGACGAAATCGCGGACCAAGGAACAGCGAAAGCCGCCGATTAAGTTCGTTGACATGGTACAGGCCGATCGTGAAGCTTGCCCTCATAAGCCGGCAGCTTAGAAACTCCGCGTCTTCTCATGACGGCTTGACTTTGGGGGTTAGAAAAGACGTATTCCTTTGTGCTGCCTTGCAGCGAATGGACGGGGTTCCTTCACCATCCTTAATCCCAATATTCTTTGCGTCTTCGCGCGGCGCGTTAGCTGTCAGAGTTGACAGTAGTCTGCGACGTGGGGGCTATCGTTTGAACCGTCCCGCTTACTTTCTAGCGGTGGCGGTGATCTCTATATGGCCCTGACCCACGAGCTTGGCGACTACGACAGTAGTCCGTGTTGGTCGCGGGTCTTCGAAGTATGTCTTGTAGACAGCGTTCATTCGCTCAAAGGTCGCGGCGTCGGTGAGGTACACCTGCACGCTAACGACATCCCCCGGCGACATTCCTGCTGCTTTGAGGACGGCTCCAATGTTCTCCAGGGCCTGTTTCACTTCAGCCTCGAAGTCGCCGGGAATCTTACCAGCCGCGTTTTCGCCGCCCATGCCGGATATGTAGAGTGTGTCTCCCACGAGGA
This sequence comes from uncultured Acidobacteriaceae bacterium, assembly GCA_963731405.1. Classification (GTDB taxonomy): domain Bacteria; phylum Acidobacteriota; class Terriglobia; order Terriglobales; family Acidobacteriaceae; genus Sulfotelmatobacter. The sequence goes on from CAVSVS010000021.1 coordinate 48,085, forward strand.
GTCCATGGCTCCAAGAAGCGCTCGGCTCGGCTCCCGGTGGTCGGACAACCTTCTTTTCCGCCCCGACGGTCAGAGCGGAGCATAGCAATACGAACGCGATAACAGGAATCAGCTTCACCTTGATCACCATTTTGATCACCATTCAGTCCACAGTCGATTTCGTCTATGTGCGTGAGCGTGCTGTGCCTCTTGTCTTCGACTTTGATTTCACACAGGAACACGTTCGGTGGGCCAACGCACGACAAGAAGGCGGGGTCGCCTACCGGATACTCGGCAACCCCACGGATCTGAGCCGATGTTTCTTGACAAGCCCCGTAGCGCAGTAGTTATCGGCTTTGCCGAGACATGCGCAATCCATACGACGAGGCCAGCGAAAGAAGGCCCAGCAATCCAATCAGTGGCAGTTCGCTTCCAGTCTTTGGTAGTGCGGGTGCAGCCTGTGCAACCTGAACCGGGGCCGCAACCTCTTCGACGACCAGGATTGGAACATCAGCCGGCGGCGGAGGTGGTGGCGGCGGCATTTCGCCCGTCAATTTAGCCCTCTGCGCAACCACGACCGCAGGTGCTTCCACAACCTTTGTCGCGTTAACGGTCATTCCCTTTTTAAGACCCCAAGCATCGACCATCTGTCCATCGACGTTGAATTTCTGGCCGTTTGGAATCTTGAACTCCTGGTTCTTTCCGTCTTCCATGGTCAGGATCACGGTGCTGGGAGGATTGATGAACCAAACTTTCCCCGTCACACTCTTGACCGTAGTGACTGTCTCTGGAGTTGTAGTAGTTGTGATGGTCTTCTGGACCTTCATACCTACTTTCAAATCGTGAACGCCCAGTTGCTGACCGTCGACTGTCACTCTGGCGCTCTCGGGCACGTTGTTAAAGTGACGGAGAGAACCATCTGCCATCTTAACGACGACGCTGTTGCCGGAAACAAATACGATCTCGCCCTTCTCAACCTGGGTAACGACCGATGCCTTGCCCTGCGTTGTGTTGGTTGTTGTCTGCACTTGCGCGCTCATATTGAGGGTAACGGTCAAGCAAACAGCTGCTACTAACAACATCAGCGATACACGGGTCCAATTTGCTTTTGAGTTCATTTGGTTTTCTCCTCCTCGTTTCACGAAAATCGTGTTTCCTTCAGCTGCACATCATCTTTTCTCGACTCAGCATGTCCTTCTAACGGCCGATCAGCCGCCTTGTGCGAGCAGAGCGAAACTATCGGTCAGACACTGCGGTTACGGAATCGAGTTGTTTTTGGCTGACCGATCTGTTCTGAGATTTGCGACCACATTGAAAGACGTTGAAGTTCCACGCTCCCAGTTCCACATAGAGTCCCGGACTCAACATCTCCGTCCCATCCCGGTCGTAAGTGACTCCGGAAAGCGCATCGATCAGACGCCAACTCGCGTCCGCCGAGTCTTGCCACGGTATCTGCACCCGGGCTTGAACGTTGTTGCCACTGAGGTTAACGATAATGAGATATCGATCGTCATCTTTCGCCCAGGCCCATACCACCAGGTTTTGAAAGCTGGGATTGTCAGGCCATCCGGTTCTACTGCAGAGGATCCACTGGCCGTCCCGAAATACCGGATTGTCGATAGCATGCAGCAGGTTCGCGTAAAACGATTGGAGTTCTTTATTAGGAGACTCTTGAGGGCGCCTGCCGAGAAAAACTGGCGGCCTAACCTTCCGTCCTTCGAACTGCCCTTCATGAAACAGCCGGGCACCGGGAAGAGTGGCCATTGTGACGGCAGCTACGCGTTCCTTCTCCGATGAGAAGGTTGCGGCTGCGCGCGGCTCGTCGTGATTCTCGATGAAGCGCAGGAGTTTCTGCTGATACGCAAGATCGGCGCAAAGATGCAGGCGGATGTCCTCTGCATTGGAGTGCTCCAGCCTGTCATAGAGTTTTTTGTCATAACAGAAGTCGAATCCCTTCTGCTGCAACTCCCACTCCAAATCCCAATAGGCCTCTGCAATGAAGAGGAAATCTGGATTCTTTTTCTTGATGGCCGGGATTACATCCATCCAGTACTCCGTTGCCGGTCGTTGACCCGCGCGGCTGCCCCAAGTTCGCTCGAAGATCAGATTCAGCAAGAGCATCGCCATATCGCAGCGGATGCCGTCGCACTGATTCGCGATACTTGAGATCGTTTCAATCACGGCTTGTCGAAGCCGTGGCTGAAAAGCATTCAGTTGCAAAACATCCGGCCACGCCGGGAAATAGGGATCGCGCCCGCAAGCAAACGTCGTTCCTTCGATATCAATGAAGGATGTTGGGTCGTTTCTGGCATCGTCAACATTCCCGCGAACGAAGTATTCGGGGTGCTCCGTAACCCAGGGATGGTCGGGTGCCACATGATTCGGCACGAAATCAAGGAGCAAGTTCATGCCCCGCTTCGCCAGTTCTTTGCGTGCCACGGCAAGCCCGGCCGGGCCGCCGAGATGTTCGTCAACATCGTACCGCCGTACGCAATAGGGCGATCCCACATTGTCTCGCAGTTGGAAATCGGGAAGCGCTCTGCGAAAATCGTTCAGCAGGTTCTCGTTCCGATTGGCAATCGCAATGCCAGCTGGACTTCTTTCCCAGACGCCCATCAGCCACACGGCATCGAAGCCGTAGGTAGCGATGGCGTCCCATTCCGCCGAGGGTACGCAGCTTAAGTCGACTGAGCTTCCAAATTTCTGAGTCAGGTCCGAAAGCCAGACCCAGGTATCGACTTCGTAGATCGTTGGATATCTAGGCCACTTCGGCATGTTCGTGCTCCTGGAGCTCTTGCTTGACAAATGCTTCTGCTCTGCCCCCAGCAAGGAGTTGTTCTCCATCGATCCGGCCGAAGAGCTCAATCATCTTGCTGACCAGACCGGTCCAGCCAGTCTGATGGCTTGCGCCCAGGCCAGCGCCGTTATCGCCGTGGAAGTACTCGTAAAAGAGGATGAAATCCTTCCAATGAGGATCGGTCTGGAATTTCTCCGAGCCTCCGTACACCGGCCGTCGGCCGGCGTCGTCACGCACGAAGATTTTTGTCAACCGATTGGCAATCTCGCGCGCCACCTCAAACAGATTCATCAGGTTGCCCGAGCCAGTCGGACACTCGATCTTGAAGTTGTCGCCATAGTAGAGATAGAACGACAAGAGGGCACGGATCAGCAGTGCATTCACCGGCATCCAGATCGGTCCCCGCCAATTGGAGTTGCCGCCGAACATGCCGGTGTTCGACTCGGCCGGCAGGTAGTCTACCCGGTGTTCCTGTCCGCCTACGTTGAACACATAAGGGTGCTGCTCGTGGAACTTGGATAGCGAGCGGATGCCGTAGGGGCTCAGGAACTCGTTCTCGTCGAGCATTTTCGTGAGGATTCTGCGGAGCCGCTCCGGGTTGACCAGGGCGAGAATTCCTCGCTCCCCGACCCCGAAGTGACCAAGCCCCGTGGGATGCATTGTCTCCCGCAGTTCGGGTATGCGACGCAGGCGATCGTTTACCGCAGCCATCGCCAGCGGAACGCGCTCCCGCTGCCGCTTTTCTACGATCGTAGTGGCGCACAAGGGCAGAGAGCCCCACCATGGAGCGAACCTTCAGCCGGGTAGCGCTGCCATCGGGGAGCTGCAGATGTCGTAGTAGAAAGCCGTCCTCCTCGTCCCACATGCCGTCGTGGCCGGGCCGGTTCATGCCTCTGGCGATGTAGCAGAAGTGATCGGCGAACTTCGGGATCATAGCCTCGTAGGTGGGGTCGTGGAGGGTGAGCTCGAGCGCGAGGTCCAGCATGTTCTGGCTGAAAAGGGCCATCCATGCCGTGCCGTCTGCCTGCTCCAGATGGCCGCCGGTGGGAAGGGGAGCACTTCGGTCGAAGATGCCGATGTTGTCTAGACCGAGGAATCCGCCCTCAAAAACATTCTTGCCGAAGCGGTCCTTGCGGTTTACCCACCAGGTGAAGTTCAGCAGCAGCTTGTTGAACGCCAACTTGAGAAAATCAACGTCCGTTTCGCCGCGCAAGGCCTGCTCGGTGCGGTGCAGAAAGAGAGTGGCAAAGGCGTGAACTGGAGGGTTCACGTCGCTGAAGTTCCACTCGTAGGCAGGCATCTGGCCGTTGGGGTGCAAGTAGGAGGCGCGAAGCATCAACTCCATCTGGTCTTTGGCGAAGTCCGGGTCTACGATCGAGAGTGGAAGCGTGTGGAAAGCCAGGTCCCAGGCCGCGTACCAGGGGTACTCCCACTTGTCGGGCATGGAGATGATGTCCTCGTTCAGCATGTGATACCAGTCTGAGTTCCGGGAATTTCGATATCCGGTATGGAGTGGGTTGGAATGGTGCTCGTCCAGCCAGTTGTCACCGTCGAAGAAGAAGAACTGCTTGCTCCAGAGCATGCCGGCGAGGGACTGACGCATCACCTTGGCCGCGTCTTCGCTCGCTGATGGTGGCGTGACTGACTTGTAAAACTCGTCAGCTTCGTGAAGCCGGTCAGCGAAGACTTCATCAAATTGCTTTCCGAAAGGGTTTGCACTTCAGTTCCGGGAACGGTTGGAGAGACGCAGGCGAACCACTTTAGTCTGCCCGGGGCCTACATTGAATCTGGTAATGCGCCGCCACCTTGGTGCCCTTCTTATCGGGGTTCACCGTGCTCTGGTTGCCCTGTACCACGCAGTCGTTGATGCCGTCTTTGACGTGAGCACTCTCGTTCTTTTGGCCGAAAAGTCGTTCATGGTTGGTCTCGTTTTCCGTGAAGAGCAGCGGTATCTCGCCTTCGCAGGAGAAGGACAAAGCCACCCAATAGCGGATGCTCTGCCGCAACGGCGGTGGTGCCTGCGGTGGCCTTGATCTGTTCGAGGTTCGGTTTCTTCGAGGCCCTATTCGATTCGGCAATCCACGATGACCAATCGTTTCGGAACCATAGTGTCGGCAACAGATGCAGATCTGCCGCCTCCGGTCCGCGGTTGGCCGCGGTGATTCGCACCAGGATGTCTTCCGGGCCCTCCTTGGCATATTCCACGAAGACGTCGAAGTATCGGTCGTCCTTGAAGACGCCGGTGTCGAGGAGTTCATACTCCATTTCGTTCTTGGAACGCCGTCGGTTCGTCTCTACCAGATCAGCAGTATGGAAATGCCGCCTGTGGGTACTTGTAGAGGTACTTCATGTAAGAATGCGTCGGAGTGCTGTCGAGGTAGAAGTAGTATTCCTTCACGTCCTCGCCGTGGTTGCCCTCGCTGTTCGTGAGGCCGAAGAGCCGCTCCTTCAGGATGGGATCCTTTCCATTCCAGAGAGCCAGCGCGAAGCACAATCGCTGTTTGTCGTCAGAAATGCCGGCGATTCCGTCCTCGCCCCACCGATAAGCTCGCGAGCGGGCCTGATCGTGACTGAAGAAATTCCAGGCGTCTCCCCCTTCACTGTAATCCTCGCGGACCGTGCCCCACTGACGCTCACTAAGGTAAGGCCCCCACTTTTTCCAGGGGATATTCGCTGTACGAGTTTCTTGAAGCCTTAGTGTTTCGGGATTCGTCCGCATACGGTCCTCCTCGAGATCATCCGTTCACGCTTCGTCGAGCCTGAGGCTCATGTTTGCAGTCAGAAACTATTCATTGCCAGCGGATCTATGATAAGTCGCAAACTGTGGTCATGATCCGGCAGAGATTGGGAAGACGAACAGAGCAATTTCTTCAACCCTTGGCCAGAGCTCGGTTCTATACCCCACCGTAGACTCGACAAAAGGTCCGGACAACTAGGGAAATCCCTAAGACGCGGCGAGGGATGTAAGAAGAGTTTGAGCGAAGTACCTGCACGATCTTCAAGGAGAGCTTCATGGCGTGTTCGGAACATTGCGCGCCCTACTTCCACATCGCATCAGGTAAGAAAGCCCAGAGATTAACTCAGCTTGCTTCTTAATCACGCAGACTTGGCTGTCGACCGATCAGTGGTCTTACCGTCCGGGGTATGTGTCTTGAGCAATCCCACTCCTCCAAAGTCCGTCTTAGCTAAAGTGGACGCTACGAAAATGGTCTGCGAAGGAAGGGCAATATGAACCCCGGCAGACTCCACACACTTCAGCATCTGGAGCAAGAGTCCCTCTTGGATCTCGAGGAACTGGTTCCAATCCCTCGCCAATATGTAAGAGAAGACCTCTACTTCGAGAGAGGAGGTCCCAAGGTTGAGAAAGCGCACGCGAACTGACATTGGATCGACAAGCCGAGTTTCACCCAACAGGCTGCGGATGCCTTCCAGAACAGCGGTCATTTGCTCTGAGGTCGTCCCGTAGCCCAGACGCAGAGTCGGATGGAACCAGAACCTGTCGCGCATCGAGAAGTTCTCGAGGCTCAGGTTCGCGATCTGTCCATTGGGGACGCTAACCATGGTGCGGTCCAGAGTTCGGATGCGGGTGGAACGCAGTCCAATATCATCGACTGTGCCGAGAATCTCACCCACCTTGAGAAAATCTCCTACGCGTACGGCTCGATCTAAGATTAGGGAAACACCACCGATCATATTTTCCAGTGTCTTCTGTGCGGCGAACGCAACCGCAATACCTCCAACGCCGAGTCCAGCCAGGGCAGCGGTTGGTTTCACTCCAAAGTAGTACAGGGTCACCATCACGCCCGCGAAGATGATCAGGCCGTCGATCATTCGGCGGGCTAGACGCAGCACCGAGGTGGTTCCCGCAAGGTTGTGAACTTGAAGACGTCGAACGATGTATTTTTCAATCCGGCCGTTCACCAGAATCGACAGCCATACGCAGCCCGCTATGGTGATCATGCTGGCGGTGCTGAACCAGAACTGACGTGCCAAGAGTGGGAGACTTATTACCGTGAGCAACCAGCGGATAACGGCGGCAAGTAACAGAATGCGGATCGGAACAGGCAAGACTTGGGGATTCGGCAAATCCGGTCTTTTGAAAAGGCGCCGCAGCCACTTGCCAATCACTGGTTTTAAGACACGGTTCAGCAGAGCGGTGCAGAAATAGAAGAGCGGGATCCCCACAAAAACGGCGAGCCATTCAAACAAGACTACCCCGAGGAATCGGGTGTTCACCAGGAATCCGGGGAGAAAGCTATCCACGGATACTGCATCGATCTCCTCAAACAGCTCCGGAATCGATTCCAGCGTCGTGCTGGAGAACAACCAGATTGGCCCAGACTTCCCGCGATCCACCCGTTCGACAATGATGTCCACATCGCCGTTCGCGCTGCGAATCGTTCCGGCTAATTCCTCGTTGGGCTTCAGCGGGTTTGAGCGGGAGCCCTCAGGCAGATCGCTGAGCGCGTTGAGCCGAGCGGGCAGGCGACGATCGAGTACGACGAAAAGTTGGTGGGCAAGAAACTCGGCATCTTTGCCGCGAAGTCGTGTGTTCATGTACTGAGCGGCGACTTCGTAATCCGCCTTACGAGCAGCGCTGATAAAGCCCAAAACCGTACCTCGTGGAGTGGTCCGGCCTAGAGCATCATTGGGAACCTCGGGTTTGGATGCAGTCGGTGCAGACGAAGGGATACCAACTTGCGTCCAGACTGGGACACAAGACAGCAGGACTAGGCAGAGAAAGCAAACGCGAGTCTTAAATCGGAGATTGTGTGACCGTTCGCGCTCCCCTCTGCGCTCCATGGTTGCCTCTATCGATTTCTTCCCTGAGAACATTGGTCTCTAAGTCGGAGCGGAACGCAGCCGGCCTCCACTTGGGAGGCCGGCGTCGAAAGCATCTCAGGCTCGTGCTCAATTATTCGGGAGACTGCTCTTCTCCGCCGCAAGAGTTAGCACTTGTTTGTCTCCGGGCCGTTTGCTTTCGGCTAAGAAGTCGGCTTCTGGCACATTGCCTGGATAATATTGCGCCGACATTACATCTTTGGGCTGCAGCACAATGTCAACTCGTCGGTTGTAGGCCCAAATGAGATCCTGAACCGTTCCTTCCTTGGCGAGTTTGTTCGGGTTCTCGTCGTGCAGGAGCTTAACCTTGCCTGCATCGAGCTGCTGTGTGTCTCCATTGGCAACCGTCTCGATCTTGCTTTCGGAGATTCCCAATGACACCAGGTATTCCTTCACCAGATTGGCGCGCCGCTCGCTGAGAGGCTTGTTTTTCGCGTTTGAGTCCCGTTCGTCCGCGTTGCCGGCAATGGTCAGCCGCGCATCCGGGTCGTATTCGAGATATTTCTTGAACCCCTCCGCTGCACGGTCCAGAGCTTGTTGTTGGCTCGTGACCAATCCTACTTTCGGATGTTTGGCATCGGGATATCCCGTGGGAAAGAACACGCTCGACAGTGAAACCATGGGGATCGGGTCAATCGAGCCCGTTAAACGAACGGTCGCGGTCTGCGTGCTGGAGCCTCCGCAATCATTCGTGGCAACCAGAGTATAGGTTTGCACTTCATTGACTGGCCCATCGCCCGGCTGCGTCGGCGTGGCCTTGATGGTCTGCGTGCCATCTGCCGCAACCGTTCCAAACGGATCGATTTTGATCGAGCTGGCATTCGTGGCCTTCCAATTCACGTTCGCACTGCCCTGCTCAATCACCTTGTCGCCTATGCGGCGATACCGGACTTCCGCCGGGGATGCCTCAATCGAACTTTGGATCTCAGGATTGACGGCGACGTTGGTCGATGATTTCACTACTCCACCAGGGCCGGAAGCTACCATCTCGTAGGTGGTTGTCTTCTTCGGCTGTACTGACAGGTCTCCGCTCGGCTCGGCCTGCTTCAAGGTCTCAGCATCGGCAGTGATCACGCTCTGCACGGTTTCAGAGGTTTGCCAGGCCACGCGAGAAGAGTCTCCGCAATTGATCTGCGCCGGTGTGGCACTGATGCTTCCACTTACAGGAGCAACAGCAACCGACGCACTGGCTTTCCCGGCTGTGAAACGGGGCAGCGAACTCATGGCGGCACCCTCGGGCCAAGGTCTTACCTTCTGTTTGCCCTTAGCCACGTTCAGGACTATCCGCTGATTGGCCGGAATCGTCACAGAGCCCGACCACACTTCTTTTGCATGCTCCCCCACCACCGTAACCTCGTGAGTTCCGGCGGGAACTACCAGTTGCTGCGTGCAGCAATTGAACCACTCTCCACCGTTGTTGAACTCATCGCCATGACCCACGAAGTACTCGGGTGTTTTGCCATTCAGATAGACCGCAGCTTTGGCGGCTCCTTCAATCTGAAGACGCCCCCAAGATCCGCTAGTCGATCCGGGAACTTCGACTAGTGTGAAAGTTTGCTCGGCATTCGTCCCTTCGCTCAGCGAAACGTCGCGAACTTCCGGTTTGAAACCGTAGTTGTACACACCAATCGTATGCTTGCCTGGAGACACGGAGATCTTGCGACTGCCGTGTCCCACGGTTGATCCGTCAACGAACACATAAGCTTGCTTGGGCTTCACTTCAATTCGCACCTTGGCGTCCTTCGCAAAGAAGGGTGTCGTCGCAAGCATGAGAAGCACCGCAAGAACCAGATAATTCGTGTGCCATTTGTGACGCATGATTTGTTCTCCTTCGCCCCAATGTCTACAGTCCTGCAATTCCCCTGTTCTACTCTGGAATCGCTAAGAACAACCTAGTTTTGAGGCCAATCTCTGCACAACTAGGCGAATCCCTAAGGTGGGCTCCGCAGGGTATTCGGCAAGAGCCACAAGTTTCACTTTAAACGGGATCAACAAATACTTCGCCTGTCATAAATGACAGTTCTCCGGTAGCTGAAAATCAATTCTCCTGAGGTGTGTTTCTACTTAAGCCTCGTAAGGCATTCTTCAAAGCCCATGGAACACATGGTTCCGTGCCGTTTCGTCGCCTCGACGATTTGTCTCGATGTTCGATCTGCTTTACAGAGTCTCGTTTTGGCCGCGCTCGTGCTGTTTTGTTTCGTGCCCGCGTCGCAGGGACAAATCAAGAAGAGCGTTCTCATGATCAACGAACTCGGGCAGTCGCATCCTGGTCCGGTGCTTGTGACGAATGCGATCATTTCTGCGCTGCACTCCGACCCACAATTCGACGTTGAACTCTATTGGGAGAACTTGGACGCAACGGATATATCGGATGCGATGCGGAGCGAACTTCGTGATTCGATTACCAAGAAACACCGCAAGCACAACTTGGCCTTAATTGTGCTGATGGGTCCGGACCCGCTCCGGCTTTTGGCTGATCCTTCTAAGAAGTTTTATCCAGATATCCCGGTCGTGTTTTGCTGCAGTGTGGCAGGCCAAATTGATCCTCGAAGCGCCGATTCTCGATCCACCGGTTCGTGGTTCCAGTTGGACCCCGCAAAGACGCTGGATGCCGCCGTTCATTTGCTGCCGAACACACGTCACGTGTTCGTAATCGGCGGCCAGTCCAGATATGATCGCAGTCTCACGGCGCTTGTGAAATCAAACCTTTCTTCTTATCGGACTGGGCTGGACATCACCTATCTGACCGACCTTTCAATGAACGACTTGCAGGAAAGGTTGAAGCAGGTTCCGAGCGATTCCATAGTTTTGTACATTTCCTTCTTCAAAGACGCACAAGGGCGCTACTTCCTGAATGTGGCCGAGGCCCTTCCCATGATTACCGCGGCTTCGAACGCTCCGGTCTTTGCGGTGTCAGACACTTATCTAGGGCACGGTGTTGTGGGCGGGTTCGTCGTCAGCTTCGAAGAACAAGGCGAGATTGCGGCACGAAATGTTCGCGAGATCCTTGGAGGAAAGGCTCCGCGGCAGATTCCTGTGGTGTATGCCCCAAGTGTTTACATGTTCGACTGGCGTGAATTGCAGCGATGGAAACTGGACGAGCGCAAGCTTCCCGTCGCGAGTACCGTTCTCTTCCGCGAGTCGACCGCTTGGGAACGGCACAAGTGGAGCGTTCTTACGGGATTGCTGTTCTTCGCGGGGCTAATCGTGTTGATCGCATTCCTCCTGCTCGAGCGAAAGAAGCTCAGATCTGCGCGCGCAGTTCAGCACCAGTTGAGTGGCATCCTGATCAACGCCCAGGAAGCCGAGAGAAGGCGACTGGCTGCCGAACTTCATGACGACTTCAGCCAAAGGCTCGCACTCCTGGCTCTCGGTCTAGGCACCGCCGCCCAGATCATCCCCGAGTCCCCCGAGGAAGCGAACCGTCAATTGCAAGAGCTTTCGAACGATGCCGGTAATATAGGCGCCGACCTTCATACGCTCTCGCATCGCCTGCACTCAGCTTCCCTGGAAAGCCTGGGGCTTGCGCCGACCGTGAGCGCGTTTTGCAAAGAATTTTCCGCGCAACAAGGCGTCAAAATCGAGTTCACCCATGACCACATCCCACGGAAAATCAACGCGGATGTAGGGTTATGCGTTTTTCGGATTGTGCAGGAAGGCCTTCGAAACATCAAAAAACATAGTGGCGCACACAGCGCACAAGTCCGTCTGCGAGTGAATGGAAGCGCCGTCCATTTACTCATCAGCGATCAAGGTACGGGCTTTGATCCCAAAGAACTCAAGATGAGGGAAGGCCTGGGCATTTGGAGTATGGGAGAACGTGCCCGCTTGCTGGGCGGCCGCTTCCAGATTCGCTCCGCCGTAGGAAAGGGAACGATCATCGACGTCCGAGTGCCGCTGGAGCAATCATTAGCGAAAGCAATTGCCTGAACGACAAAAAGTCCAGGCCGAACGTGCGCGGCCTATGAAACTCTTCGTTCGGCGTAGACGATATCGGGATCGATCGAGATAAGTCCCTTCTTGATAGCAAACAAGACAAGACCCGCGTTGCTTTTCACATCGAACTCCGCCATGATTTGGTGTTTGTGAAACTCGACCGTTTTTGGACTCAGATTCAGACGTGCTGCGATCTCTTTTAGCCCATAACCTTCCGCGAATAACTGCACAATATCGCGCTGGCGAGCCGTCAAGCCTTTGGAGAACTGCTTTACCCGGGTTCGCTGCTCGACCCAATCTTCCGAGCGGAGCTTCGGGGAAACATAGGTTTTTCCACGCCAAACCTGATCAATGGCGGTCATCAACTCAGTTGCTGCCGAATGCTTGAGCACAAAAGCTGAGTGTCCCAGGTCGATGGCGGCGGCTGCCAGGTTGGAATTTTCCTGCATGGTGAGGAACACTAGTCGAACACTTGGAAAATGCTCACGGATGCGTCGGGCAGCGTCCAGCCCATTCAGAAGCGGCATGCCCACGTCGACGATGATCACGTCAGGTTTCAGCCTGCTGGCCTCCGAAACCAGGGAACGGCCGTCCGTCACCGTTCCTATCACCACGTAACTCTTTTCCAAAAAACTTTTTAGCGCTTCCAGAAAAATAGCGTGGTCGTCGGCGATCAGCAGACGCGGACGCGAGCTTTCGCAAAGGGGAACCATAAGGCTGACAACAGATCGTAATTCGCGCATAGAGTAAGCACTCCCTCACATCGGTGCTGTGACATGCGTCACATACTCCTGTGGTGTTTGTCACACACTCCTTGTCAGAGTGAACAGTGCAATTTCGAGCTTCTCAAGCAATCCACGTACTTATAAACCGATTGATGTGTTGTGTGACGCGCGTTTCTGGGACTCAATCGGTCCACGAGTAAAGGCACACCCAAAATCTGGTGCGCGCTTGCATGGAAATCTAATGGTACGCTTCCGCACCGCTCAGACTACTGGGGAATCTACTAGGGATTCTCCTAGTTGTTGTGCCTACCCCAAATACCTATTCTCAGGATGAATTCTTCTGAGGTCATCTGGTGAATCGTCCACGTATTTTACTCGCTGATGACAATGAGCAACTTGTGGAACGGGTTGCAGGCCATCTCGCGTCATCGTTCAATGTGGTGGGGATCGCCTGCGACGGGCAAGAACTCGTGTCGAAGGCCCTGCGCCTCGTGCCCGACGTGATTGTGGCGGACATCACCATGCCGGTTCTTACCGGGGTCGAAGCAATCCGCCAACTTCAAGGAACTGGCCTGGCCTCGAGGTTTGTGTTTCTTACGATTCACAGCGAAGACGAATTCCTTCAAGCCTGCTTCGAGGAAGGAGCCATGGGTTACGTTGTTAAATCGCACATGAACACCGACCTTATTCCTGCCATCCAATCAGCTTTGGCTGGGAAACTATTTGTCTCTCCCTCTCTTTCGATGGCGGCTATCCGTGATGTTCCGCGTTGATGATCGAATCTTGTGGGCTTCGGCTATCGCAACGCGGGTCCTCATTGGGGTCGCAGCCGCTGTCTTTTGTATCCTCGGAAGTGCCAGGGGGCAGACCACGGATGAAGCACCCTTGGCGGCCTTGGGTCTGGTTGATGGTCAGAACGCCGAGGTTGCGTGGACTCTCGATCCCGCTTCGATTGACAAGAAGACCACCGTATCCTGCTGCTTGAACGTCCCTCCCGATTTATTTCCCACATCAGTCGCGGATGAAGATGATAGGTCCTCCACCCACTCAAGTTCCGCTCCACCGGAAGGCTCCCTTCAGCCTGTCCCAGTAACGAACTTCGTGAAAACTGAGATTCAACCGCCGAGCGTGCAGTGGAGATCACTCATGCGGAACACATTTCTCTTTCTCGGAGTCATGCACACCTTTCGCATCGGCACCGAGCAGGGTACGCGCGACGCCTTGGGAAACAATCCCTTCAGCGGATACCTGAACGCAGTGGGTGCCCTGCATGGATGGTCGGATGGAGACGGCTACTACGTAAATTATCTGGGACATCCCATTGAGGGTGCGGTTTCCGGCTATATCTGGCTTAACAACGATCCGCGATATCGCTACGTCGAATTCGGGCGCAGCCGTGACTACTGGATGAGCCGCCTACGAGCCTATGCCTTTGCCTGGCTTCTTAGCGAAGAATTTGAGATCGGTCCGGTGAGCGAAGCGTCCATCGGTCAAATACAGCGTTATTGCTGCGCGTATGGTTTCGTCGACCACGTGATCACGCCGAATGGCGGGCTGTTTTGGATCGTGGCTGCGGATGCCGTTGACAAGTACGTTGTCCGAAAAATTGAAGACCGCACTCGAAACCGGCTTGCCCGTGTGCTGGCCCGCGGGGTTTTGAACCCGCCGTTGAGTTTCGCAAATCTCATGGCGTTCAAGGTCCCATGGAGCCGCGAGAACCGGCCGGGCATACACGAATACAACGGCGATCTCTACTATAAACCTGAATACTTGAAGGCAGTGAAGATCGAGGATGCCATCGTTCCACGATTTGAGATCTCCGCCACAGTGCCCTTCTTCATGCGGGCGGGAAATGCTTCGTGTGTGGGCGGAGGAGGGACTGCCGGCTTTCGCGTCGCGACGCAATGGCAATGGACGGTCGAGGTCGGTGGTTGCTCCATCGCCCCGAGTCTACCCAAAAACTGGAGCGGAGACTCCCTGACTTTTTCAATGGGTCCGCAGTGGATTCGCCACTCGACAAGCCGTTGGACCCCATACCTAAACTTTCGGGTAGGCGGCCAGAAGGTCTATCAGGAGCACTCCGACCCGGTGCTCAAGCAGCAGATACTCAGCGCACTTCCACCCACGAAAGCAGCCTCTACCGTGTACTGGGAGTATACGACTCGATACGAAACGACCGGGCCATCGTTATCCGTTGGTGGGGGCATTGATCTTCGAGTGAATTCAGCCGTCGCTGTGCACCTGGGAAGCGTCGACTACGTTCGGTCGTGGTTGAATAAACCTAATGGGACGGACTTAACGCACGCCATCCGGGTGAGTACGGGACTGGTGTTACGTGTCGGGACCTGGTGAAGGGTGTCGTCCCTTGCCTTTTTTTATTTCATGTTTTCGCGAACCTGCACCAACATTTGATCATTTGCCTCGAGTCGGATCAAACCTGCCCGTGGGTACTCGACGTCAAGGATCACGTACACGACAATTACCGTGATGACAGTGAAACACAAAATGTGGATCCAACTCCTGTGTTGGCCGTTCGCCATGCGATAGCCCGCCAGTAGGGAGCATAGAAGCCCGAGGCCAAACAGAAGCCAATAGACGATTCTGGGTGGGTGAAGTTGCAGTGCCATGGTGCGCGTGGTAGCCATGTCGATCATGTTGTTTAGCGCGGGAAGCAGCAGCTTGCCCGCATCGGGATGGGAATTCGGGAGGAGTGTAGCCGCCACCGCATTACTCCAAATCTCTTCCTGGATCTTCTTGGATCTGGCCATCTCTTCTTCTGCTGCTTGCATATTCGGCAGCCGGCGATAAGTCTCCAATCGAGAATCAACATAATGACGGAACAACTCCTGTAGTTCAGACTGCGCCTGTTGGGGTACCAGGTGAAGCCTCAAATAGGCTGTCTCAATGGTATTGACTTCTTCGGCGATCAACATCCGCTTCTCATTAAATCGAGACGCCGCCCCCGAAAAGCCGAATGCCATCACCAATCCAAACAGGGCGAATACCGCTCCCTCGATTGTGCCCAAACTGCCGCGCTCGCCCTCCGACTCTTTCGGACGGCGCCTGATGCCAAGATGACGCCCGGTCTCGAGCAGGATCAACATGCCACTGAAAAGCAACGCAACAAAAAGTAAAGGGGAAATGGGAGGTTCCATTAAACGTGCTCCTTGCCGATAGCCTGGAGAAACTCAATCACTCACCGGCCACGCTCTTCTAGCATCAAGTCGACAACATTTGAAACTGTCAGAGTTGCCGGTTCGTGTTTCATGCAGATTCGCTACCTTCTTCTGCCTCCGCCACCGCCGCGCATTCCTCCACCCGTCGAGCCCCTGCTGAAGTTCTGGGTTCGCTGTTGGCCTACAGAACGTGCCTGTTGTTGCTGCTGGAGATTAGCCTGGGATTTGGACGTTGACTTCCACCCGTCGCCGCTGTTCTGAGACCAATTCCCGGTTTGCCGGTTATAGCGGTACACTTCACCATCTTTACCCGCGTAAATGTTGTTAGAGCCAGCTGCCACGCCACCGCCCGTGTTGGTGTTGTACGCGAAACCGCCGCGCCCAGCAGCTCCTTCGCCGCTATAGATATTGCCCGCGTACCCAGCGCCGCCACCCGCTACAATTCCGGTCTGCGGATTGTAGCCCACGGCTCCCCGCCCTCCAGCAGTGTTCCCAGTGTAGATGTTGGTATTGGCGCCGCGACCGGCTACGCCCACGGTGCCACGCTGCGTGTTTTGGAACGCGGTGCGGCTTGCCCCACCGTAGTTTCCGGTATAAGGATTTGCCCAGGCAGCACCCGTACTCGCGTACGCAGCATTGCCCCAGCGACCGTATACATTGGCGCTGGCATAGCCTCCGTAACCGTATCCCCAAGCGGGTCCCCAGCAGCAAGGTCCGTAGTATCCCCATGGCCCCCACCACGGATAGTAGTAATAAGGATAGCCATACGTGTAGCCAACGCCTATCGTGATACTCCAACCCGTACCAGAACTCCACGTAGAGGCCACGCCTACTCCGTAAGTGTAAGGCGCGCCATACCAGTAATTGCCGATGTAGGGCGGATAGTAAAAGCCTGTGCCGTATACAACGGTACTTGTACTGGAAGACACGACCGTTCCGTAATACCCGGGAGTGTAGCCCAGGTAAACAACATCAGGCGTGGAGCGGTAGACCTTCACGTACGTGACGTAATGCAGAGAGGAACTGGGAGGAATCGAGTAGATTGCGGCCGGAACTGAGGTTGCCACAGCCCACGGTCCAACCGGCGCTGCACCCACGAACCAGACTGCGTTGGCGACAGCATAATAGTTCTTGTCATCTACTCGGATAACCGGAGTCGCCGTATTCACGGCATACTGCAGGTTTGTGCCCTCTATGTTCTTGAACTGGGGTTCGCCATCGTACTCAACCTCCAACTGGGCCTGGCTGCGGGTGATCGTAGCTGTCTGCGGAATGGCATTGGCGATGAGGGCTTCTTTGGCAGGCCCGGTTCCCGGCACCGATACCAAGACTCCGGCCTTAGGGCTGTTTTCAGGAATATGAGCGAACTTCTCAGGCAGACTCTGTCCTTCAACAAACTCCCAAGGACCACTCTCCAGAGACTTCGATCGGAACCATCGGCCCGCGATAAGGATGTAGTAATCGAGACTGGCAACATTTCTAAAAATATTGCCAGTCGTGTTCTTCACGTATTCCAGATCAGTGTCCGGAATGAGCTCAAACTGAGGGGTGCCTTCGGTGACCAACAACTCCGCAGGGGTCATGCTTAGATAGATTTCCGGGATTTTTCCCTCTTTTTTCGCTTGCTTCAACGAAGGTGCGGCTGTACCTTCAGCCGCTTTTGCTTGCTGCCGTCTCCTGGATGCCCTTAGTGATTTCCTTCATGTCATCAGGAATTTTCGAAGCGTAAGTCCAAGGACCTGCGACGAGATCCGGTGCCTGCAGCCAGCCATCCATCACATTCAGGTAGTACTCGTTCTTCTCCGGGTCCTGCAGAATCGTGGACTGACTATTGAGCACCAACTTCAGTCCTGTGCCACCGACATCCCTGTACCGAGCGGGCCCGTCGATGAGTACGAGCAAGGAAGGCTTCGTAGCAAAGATGATCGCAGGAGGGTCGTTGTTCACAGGCAAAGCTTCGACCCCAGCTTGTTCGGAATCGCTAGCAGCCAAAGAAGCCTCCAACCGGTCGAGAGCTATCACTTTGGCGGTTTTCGGCAGCTTGGTCTGTAGGAAAGCTTGATATTCAGCCTCCTTCGTTTCCATCGTTGGGAACTTGACCTTGGTGATTCTGAAGTCGTCCAACGTTACCTGGCGATTCACTTTGTCAACCTCAGTTCGTGCCGTGAACCATACCACTCCATATTTCGTCGTCTTCTTGGTAGTGCTCAATACCGAAAGGGCTGCATAGGCGTGGACTTCGTCACCCTTCCAGGCTTCCACTTGTGGTTGATACATGGAGATTGTCTCGTCACCTCGAGTGGCTTTGCGAGGCCATGCTTCGTCGACTGGCTTGGCAGTACCTGCCGCCCCGGAGGGTGCCTGGGACTTGGGATGTTCGGGTAACGGACGACTAGCAGAGGGAGCATCCGGCAATGACTGTTGTGGCTGTGGATGATCTGGCAACGAAGTTTGCGCCCGCAAAGGGAGAATAAGACATTCACACACGAGTGCCACAACACAGGAAACCACGATTACGATCCTATAACGCATCGACACCCCGATCATTTTTATTGCAGTCATGTCTGAGCGATTCTTATGTACATCCGTTTACATACAATGCAGTTAGTTACTACTAACAGTATGGCCATCTCTTTATCGCTGTTACTTCAGTCCGAATGTCCAGCTAAGCCCCGAACTGGTTCCGTAGTCACTGCCGGCGAAGCCCTCAGGTGGTCGACTATCCCAGCTATCGTAGAATGAGACATTCCACGACAGGTTGCTGATGAGTTTGACGTAATAGGTCGCGTTTGTATTGGAGCGAAATCGGCCAGGTTCGGAGAGGGCCGGGAAGAGCGTAGCGGTGATATTCAAGTTCGTCTTATTAAATCGAAAGGCATTGATATCTGCAGCAATCACAGCGGCAATAAGACTTTGCTTGCCCACAGGGACAAGCGACGGCTGGTAATTCGTATTCTGCCACGACAACCCACCGAGAATCGAGATTCTGCTTCGATTGGTATCCTTAAGAAAGCGACCGATGCCGCCGCCGATGCTGGTTTGTAAGGTGATTCCTTGTGCCGAACTTTGCAGAAGGCCGCCCAGACCAGAATAAAAGTACTTATTCCACGGCAAGAGCCGTTTCCCAACCACGTCGAAAGAATTCCGGGTTGATGGGCTGGTACCGGTACTTGAGGACAGATTGGAACTTATATTGGCCCCTACCGACCAACGTTCGCGCAGGTATATCGTCTGTGAGCCCAGACTATACTGTGTCGACTGATTGCCTTTGGCATAGATCACTCCGAAGCTCAACTCGCCGTTGAACCGCCGCCAGAAGTTGTCGGATGTCTCGACCATCGAGACAATCTTCGGGCTTTCAAGCTCTACGCCCTTCGCCGTCGTCTCCGTCTCCCCGGCTTCCACCACCTGAATCTTCACCGGCTGGCCACCCGGTGCTTCGGCAGTATTGATCCTACCCGTGTACACCGAGCCGTCCTCCGTCTTTACGATAAAGAGCTCGTTGCTTTCAATGTGGGCAACCTTCGACCACTCAACTTGAGCCGTGCCATCGATGTAGTCGAAACTGACGTACAGGACTCCAGCTTCGAGTCCTTTGATTTGGCACGTCATGCGGTCACCGTTCTTCATGACCAGCACGTCGGTTTTGTCTCGCGCGAAAAGATTTGTCGTGAAAACGATGCCGATCAGGAGGGCGACTCGAATGTTCATAGCGGTTCCAACTCCAAGGGCGCAGTTGTAGCTTCAGGCAAAGTGCAATTGACATCGGCCAGCATTACCGTCCTCGAGTTCAGGTCGACTCCCTTCGAGCAGAACGATATCCATCTCGTCGCCGCAATGCCGGAGCCGTGTTTCGACCAAGAGCTATTCCTAGGTCAGCATCGGCATTTTCGCCACTGGGGAAATCCCTAGTACGCAGCCAGCGTTCTCGAACGTCCTGCCACGGAACTCGCAGCGCAGAAAAATATCCAAGCTAGGGATTTCCCTAATTGTTTCCCTAACCCCTTCGGCATAAAAGTTGTCGGTGGCTGACTGCGGATCCCCGGCAGCACCATGTAAGCAGGTTCTCGAGAACAGGAGTCTCTATGAGATCGAAGCTTCGAGCTAATTGGACAGCTGTCGGACCTACCGCGCTGTTGTTATTCATCTTGTCGACCGTTTCGATTCAGCCTGCTCGAGCGCAAACCCAAGACTCACAAGCACCAGATCTGCAAGAGCTAAACAAGAAGCTCGAACAATTAGAGAAGGAACTCGAAGAGGTAAAGGGGCAAATGCGTGCCGCGACTGCGGCACAGAAGCCATCCACTGCCTCACAAAACCCAACCGAGGCGAAAAAGCCCGCTGCCCAGCCCGAACCAATGGTCGCCGTGCCCTCGGAGGCAGTGATTGCTCAGCCCCAGGCCGGAACCGTCCCCCTGGAAGGTGAAATAACGGAACCGAAGGGCAGCGTCAGCTTTTATGGATTCGCCATGCTCGACTCCGGATACGACTTCGCGCAGGTGAATCCGAACTGGTTTGACGTCGTGCGTCCCACGCAGTTGCCTTCTTTCCCCAATCAATATGCACCGAGCGGCAATGTCTATGCCGGAGTGCGGCAGACTCGGTTCGGCGTGAAGTCGTCCACGCCTACGAAGTATGGCGATTTGAACACGATCTTCGAATTCGAATTGTTCGGAACAGGAGTTGATGCGGGCCAAACTACCTTCCGCCTGCGGCATGCCTACGGAGAATTGGGCCAGTTTGGAGGTGGACAAACCTGGAGCCCGTTCATGGATATCGATGTATTCCCGAACACAGTGGAGTACTGGGGCCCGAACGGGATGGTCTTTTTCCGCAACGTACAGTTGCGCTGGATGCCGGTCCGCAGCAAGAGAGGCAGCGTCACGATCGCTCTTGAGAGGCCCGGCGCGAGCGGTGACCAGGGCGTTTATGCCGATCGTATTGAGCTCGCAAATATCCACCCCCGATTCAACTTCCCGGATCTTTCCGGAAATGCCCGAATCGTGAGGGACTGGGGCTATGTGCAAATGGCCGGGATTGTTCGCAAAATCGGTTGGGTTGACACCAGCGGCAACCCGATCAATCTGGGTGGCAGCGTTGTCGGCTGGGGCCTGAACCTTACTTCCAATCTCAATCTGTCGAAAAAGAATGTCGCAAAGCTGGCATTTGCTTACGGAGCGGGCATTGAGAATTACATGAATGACGCACCGGTGGATGTTGGTATTGAGAACAACCCACCGGGTTCGCGCTTGCCCGTTAAGGGTGTTGCCCTGCCAGTATTGGGTCTCGTTTCTTTTCTCGATCACACATGGAACGAGCACTTCACGAGTTCGGTCGGCTACTCAATGCTGAACATCGAGAACTCCAGCGCACAGCTTCCCTCGGATTTCCATCAGGGGCACTATGCGGTCGGGAACCTGCTCTACCATCCGATTCCAAGGGTGACGATGGGCGGCGAATTCCAGTTTGGCCGGCGGGTGAACTTTAGCGACGGATTCAATGCCAACGATTACCGGATGCAGTTCTCTTTCAAATTTGACTGGGACAAAATGTTCAAAACACCAAGTCTATGACTCTGGCCGGTTAGCGACATACTCGAAAGGAAACGTCAATGTCTATCAAAGATTGGGTTTTAAAGTTACTTATCATCGCGACTCTCATTGTGCCTGCTCTGCTTCCGCTACGAACTGCCGCTCAGAGTACTCGCACCAGTCCGGTGGCCCCGCGTCGGGAAGTTGTGGCTGCTGTGATTCAGGAGGCTTACGACAAGTTCAAGGATGACAAAAACGGCAAGAATGCCGATTACATCCCCTATCTTGCGCAGGTGGATTCAAAGCTGTTCGGCATCGCAATCGTTACCACTGACAACCAGGTTCTAACCAAGGGTGACGTGGACTATTCTTTTTCCATTCAGTCAATTTCTAAAGTTTACACTCTCGCTCTCGCGATGGATGAGCTTGGGCCTGACAAGGTGTTTCAAAAAGTAGGCTCTGAGCCTACTGGACGCCCCTTCAATTCTCCCATTGCCGTCGTAGACATGCCGAGCCACACCGGCAACCCCTTCGTGAATGCAGGCGCTATTGCCACCACGAGCTTGATTTCTGGCAAGGATGCAAATGACAAATGGAACACGATCTTGGAGTTCTACAGCCGGGTGGCGGGAGAGAAATTAAAACTGATTGATGAGGTCTACAAATCTGAAGCAGCCACCAACACCGGCAACAAAGCCCTGTCCATGTTACTGGCCAAATACGACCGCATTTACGCCGATCCGTTCGAGTCCGTAGATATCTATACCAAACAGTGTTCTGTTGGCGTAAACGCTACTCAGCTTGCCCGAATGGGCGCAACGCTGGCGAACAACGGTATCAATCCCGCCACAGGCGAACAAGTGATTAAAGCCGAAGCAATACCACACATCCTCAGCACGATGATGGAAGCAGGACTCTATGACGGGTCAGGTGGATGGGCGTGGCGTGTGGGACTCCCTGCCAAGAGCGGGGTAGGCGGCGGCATTGTAGCCATCGTCCCTGGAAAGGGAGCGATTGCAGTTTTTGCGCCTCCTCTGGATGAGGCCGGCAACAGTGTCAAAGCGCAAGAAGTGATCGAGTATGTCGCCAACAAGCTGAATTACAACCTCTACTCGCCGGCGTCAGTGGGCTGGAAATAGGTTGGAGCGTAGGGTCTCGCTCACCTAAGCGCGAGCTCTAGCTTGATCGGACATCGAACACACCATGCATTACCTGGGGCAGACAATGAGATTATGCTTCCTCTTCATGTTAGTTGTCCTGGCGGCTTGTTCCGTGTACACAAGCGCTCAGACCAATGCAGCTGGGGCAGACACGCCTACGACGGAAGCACAGAGCACAGCAGAGGTCTTAAACAAAATCGACCAGCTAGTCGAACAGAACAAGGCCCTCGAGAACCAAAATCAAAAGTTGGTGGAGGAGATTGAGGCCCTGCGCCGATCTTTGGCAAAGCAAACGACGGGGACGCCGGCCGCAACCGGAACAGAAACTGCGCCTGCGACAAGTTCGACTGCGACCGCCGGACGTTCTCAACAAAGCGAACAACAGCAAATGCCTGCCGATACTTCCGCTGCCCAAGAGGAGCCGGATAAGTGGGGTGCCTACTCACCAAACCTTGGTTTCAAGGTGGCCAATACCGACCGCGGCGACATGAGTATCAGCATATACAGCTACGCCCGCTACCTGAACCAGTTGGGCCTGGATTCGACCTACACCGATGCATTTGGCAACGTCAAGAACGTCCAACAACGCCAGGATTTCCAGCTTAACAAAGTGCAAATAAAGTTCCTTGGTTGGGTCCTTGACCCGAAGTTCCGCTATTTTCTGTATGCGTGGTCTTCCAATGCTTCGCAGGGCTTAGGCGCTCAGGTAGTGCTCGCCGGAAATCTGAATTATGCCTTCAATAAAGCGTTCAACATTGGAGCGGGCATTCGATCGCTGCCGGGTACACGGAGCGTAGAGGGCAACTTCCCCTTCTGGCTTGGCGTGGACACCCGTCTGATCTCCGACGAATTCTTCCGCCCTTCGTACACTTCAGGTGTTTGGGCCTGGGGCAAAATCGCGGACCGGCTCGACTACATAGCAATGATCGGCAACAACCTGAGCACCCTGGGCGTAAGTGCCGCGCAGCTCAACAATGGCTTTAACACTGTGTCCACCTCGCTCGTCTGGACGCCCACCACGGGCGAATTTGGGCAAGGTTTTGGTGACTTCGAAGACCACAAGAAACTGGCGACGCGTCTCGCGGGCCACTTCACACGGAGCAACGAGGACAGACAGGAACAGCCAAACAGTGACCAATTCGAGAACACACAGATTCGGCTCGAAGACGGGAGTGTGATCTTCGTTCCCAACCTCTTCGGCCCCGGCATCTCCGTCAATGATGTGACCTACAAAATGGCTGCCTTTGATGGCGGCCTCAAGTACCACGGGGTTTCATTGGAAGGAGAATATTTTCTGCGGTGGCTCGATCATTTTCAGGGTCCCGGCACAGCCGGCCTTCCCACGGTCTTCTCCCACGGTTTCCAGTTGCAAACCTCGGCGATGGTTGTGCCTAAGACTTTGCAGGCTTATCTCGGGGGATCGACGATCTCCGGCAAGTATGGGAACCCTTGGGATTTTCGGGCCGGGCTCAACTACTTCCCTTTTCACAACAAAGTCATCCGGTGGAACAATGAATTCCTTTACCTGTACAAATCTCCGGTGGGCTACACCTCCGTTCCCTTCGCTCTCGGAGGAACCGGACCGGTCTTTGCTACCACTCTCGAGCTAGCTTTTTGAGCGGACGCTCTTTTCTAAGGAGCTCGTTATGGAAAAACAACGATCTCGATTCTGGCGACGGCTGTTCATTTGTGTATGCATTGTCACCGCCGTCTGCTTATGGAATTCGGGTGAGCTTTCCTCGCAATCACAGGCTACCGGTTCCCAACATGGGCCATACGAACTCAACGACGTGCACTTCCATCTGACCAACTACATTCAGGAAGGCACAGACATTCATGACTTCCTGAAGATCATGGGGACGAAAGTCGGACGCGTGGCGCTGTTCGGAATTCCGTTGCAACAAGAATGGTCGTACCAGAATTCCGGCGACTACGCTCCTACCTATTACCTGCAGACGGATGCTCCGCTCTACTACTACTCCTTCACCGATGCCTACATTGCAATGGCATACCGTTCGCTGTCGAAGGAACAGCAGGCTCGTTTCGATCCCATGATTACGGGCTTCAATCCAGCTGACATGTATGCCGCCGATCATATTCGCCGGGTGCTTCAGACTTTTCCCGGTGTGTTCACGGGCATCGGTGAGTTCACGATTCACAAGGAGTTCGTGTCCTCCAAGGTCGCCGGAGAAGTTGCCAGTCTGCAAAATCCGGCTCTTGACCGGATTCTCGACTTTTCGAAAGCAGTTGGACTCGTAGTTCTGATACACAGCGATATGGATGTGCCCTTCGCGAAGGAAGGCTCGCAACCGGTGTACCTGAATCAGATGAAAGCCCTTTTCAAGAGGCATCCCGACACAACCATTATCTGGGCTCATACCGGCATGGGCCGTGTGGTTCGACCAATCAAGAACCATGCCGCTCAGTTGGCAGAGATTCTGGCTGATCCGCAGTTCAGCCACATCTACTTCGATATTTCCTGGGATGAGGTTGCCAAATACGTACTCTCGAGCCCGGAAGCGACCCGCGTTACCGCCGACCTGCTCAATCGCTACCCGGAACGCTTCCTGTTCGGCTCCGATGAGGTCGCACCTTCCAGCCAGGAAAAATACTTGAAAGTCTATTACCAATACGAACCGCTGTGGAAACTTCTGGACGCCAACACCCGCGAGAAGGTGACCAAAGGAAACTACGAGCGGATCTTTGATGAGGGGCGGCAGAAGGTACGAGCTTGGGAAATGGCTCAAGGACTAAATCGCGCCAACAATCCGCAGTAACTGACCTTCGATCCATAGCGCTCAGATGCGACTGCGACAAGGTAAGGTCGAATCTCCTGCGGCTGTGATCAGCAACACGCATCGGACTGTCGCAATGGTGTAGCCAATAATCATCTGATCTTCGAAGCTAGCCGTGGTTAGGGATTTCCCTAGTTGCACCAACTTCGAGTGAAACCTAGGGTTGTTTCTAGACCGAGGCGCTGCAATTCTGAACCGCAGGAACGCAGATGCAGCGTAAAGCGCGTCAGCAGTGGAAACCGCAAGGGTACAAAGCCATGAAACCACTTCGAGCGAAACTGTCGTTCGGGAACGTTCGCAACCTATTGGCGCTGATCTGCTCACTTCTTATGGTGGTAGGCGACCCCGCAGTATATGCGCTGCCCGCAACGCAGGAAGCCGCGCCACCGGCGGAAGCGGCTCCTAAGATTCCTAACGATCAGCTCGATTCGCTGGTCGCGCCCATCGCACTCTACCCTGATCCACTTCTTGCTCAGGTGCTCGCCGCCTCCACTTATCCACTGGAAATCATTCAGCTCCAGCAGTGGCTGCAGCAGCACAAAGACCTGAAGGACAAGGCCCTGGTCGATGCGGTTAAGAAGCAGGACTGGGACCCTAGCGTTCAGGCAATGGCAGCGCTGCCCGACGCGGTGAAGCAACTTTCAGAGAACATCAAGTGGACCACGGATCTTGGCAATGCTTTCTTGGCTCAGCAGGCTGATGTCATGGAAGCTGTGCAGCGTATGCGCGTGAAGGCTAAGGATGCAGGAAACCTGAAATCGAGCGATCAGCAGAAGGTGGAAACCAAGGTAGTCGAGAGCAAGACGGTTGTCGTAATCGAGCAGGCCAACCCGCAGGTCGTGTACGTCCCCAGCTACAACCCTGTCGTGGTGTATGGCCCACCGGTCTACCCTTATCCGCCAATCGCATATCCTCCGCCAGGCTACTACGCGGCGGGGATGGCGATATCGTTCGGTGTCGGGATCGCAATGGGGGCCGCGTGGGGCGGCGGCTGGGGCTATGGGTGCGGATGGGGTGGCGGCAACAATAACATCACGATCAACAACCAAAATAACTTCGTGAACAACTCCAACCGCGTAAACAACTCAAACCGCACGAATGTCAGCAACCGTCCGGCGCAGCAGCCCGCTGGTGGTCGCGGCAACAGCTGGCAGCACAATCCGCAGCATCGCGGTGGCGCGCCATATTCTGACCGCGCGACGGCGAATCAATATGGCGGCACTGCTCGCGGCGATTCCATGGCCAATCGGCAGGCAAATGCGCGGCAGAATCAGGGTCAATCGGGTGGACGACAACAGGCTGGCACGACGGATCGAGGAAATGGAAACCGACAACAGTCCGGCGATCGAGGAACTGGAGATCGACAACAGTCGGGTGATCGAGGCAACGGTGGTCGGCAACAAGCGGGCACGACGGACCGGGGAGGAGGAGGGGGAGGGGCCGATCGAGTGGGCAACCGAGAAGTTCCTAACTCTCCAGGCGGATCGAATAAGAGCGCCTTCGGCGGCGCCTCTAGCGGGATGAGTGGAAATTCCGCCCGCACCAGCAGTCAGCGCGGCTCTTCCAGTATGAGCGGATCCCGAGGCGGCGGAGGGTCGAGGAGCGGCGGGGGCGGCGGCGGACGGCGGAGGTAGGCGACGCCATGACAAGGAAAAACATATGACATCCACAAAATCGAAGCTGATCGCGAACTACATCCTCTACACCTTGCTGATCGCACTCTGCGGCTTGCCCGGCCGTGCACTTTCGCAGAAGGCTGACTCGGCCAAGTCTTCACAGCCCACGCAGAAGACCTTTGCCAATCCGCAGCAAGCAGCTGACTTCCTGATCGCAGCCGCGGACCAATTTGATGTGCCCTCACTTCTGCAATTGTTCGGTCCCGGCGGTGAGGATTTTGTGGCTACTGCCGATCCGGTCGCGGATAAGAGAGTTTCAGTTGCCTTCGCCGCCAAGGCCGATGAAAAGAAGTCCGTACAGATTGACCCCAAAAATCCCAATCGCGCCATCCTCGTGGTAGGCAATGAGGAATGGCCTTTCCCCATCCCCATTGTGAAGCGGAACGGAAAGTGGATCTTCGATACCAAAGCGGGCCACCAGGAAGTACTCGCGCGGCGCATCGGAGCCAACGAACTCGATGCCATTACGATCTGCCGCGGCTACGTGGAAGCTCAGCTCGAATACTCCTCGCAAGTCCACGACAACTCCGTGGTGTTCCAGTACGCACAGAAGGTCATAAGTACTCCCGGAAAACATGACGGGCTAGCCTGGCAGAATGCGGACGGAAATTGGGAAGGCCCGGTAGGTGAGGCGGTTGCGAAGGCGTTGGCCGACGGTTACGCCGAGAAAAAGCCTTTCCACGGCTATTACTTCAAGCTCTTAGAGGGACAGGGACCAGCAGCCCGATTAGGCACTCTGAATTATTTCATCGAAGGTGTCATGATCGGCGGATTTGCCATAGTCGCTTGGCCGGCCGACTATCGCGTTACCGGGGTGCAAACCTTCATCGTCAGCTACGACGGTGTCGTCTATCAGAAGGATCTGGGCCCGGATACGTCCAAGATCGCTTCGGCGATGGAACGCTATAATCCGGACAAGACATGGAATAGCACCAACGATGACTGGTAGACGTGCAAAGGCGCGCACGAAAATGTTCACTTCAACTGGTGATTTCGTGAGTCCCCGAACGCTTCGGTCACGCCGAAGAGCTATATCACTCCGTATGATCAGCTGGCACTAAGTACTTCGTACGTTCGCCCAGACTCGCCCAAAGAACAATCACAGACCGGGGCCCCACGTGATAAGTACTCTCAGAAATAGTCGGTGCTTCTTGCCATGCTGTTATGTCTTCGGGCGACTCCTGGAAAGTGTCGATCCATCGCCGCCATGAATTGGCCTCCCCAGTTCCTGTCTGCGGAAGTTCGAAATCAAGAGCCTCCCAATAAGCATTGAAGATGAAATGGACAAGCAGACCTTCCCTTGGTAACTCGACACTCAGGGCGACACTGTGCGAATGATCGCTCCAGTCCGGTTGGTTGAGTTTTACTCCATGCCAGCCCTTAATTCCCTCCCGAATCAACTCAATCAAGGTCATCCCCTGGCGCTCGGGGCCGATGTTTCGCCGCAGTCGTCTCGCGATGAGTAGCTTCGCAAAACGATGCACGTCTGTATGCTTCACGAGCAGAGACCAATCGAACCAATTCAACTCGTTATCTTGACAGTAAGCGTTGTTGTTTCCATCCTGCGTTCTCCGGACTTCATCGCCCATCAAGAACATAGGCATGCCAAGAGAAAGCAGCGTGACTGTCATGAAATTCTTCACTTGGCGGGCCCGGAGTCGCTCGATCTCAGGATCCGTCGTAGAGCCTTCTGCTCCACAGTTCCAGCTTCGATTGTCGTTTGCGCCATCACGGTTTTCCTCACCGTTGGCTTCGTTGTGTTTGTGGTCGTAGGACACGAGATCATTCAGCGTGAATCCGTCGTGACACGTTACGAAGTTCACGCTCTGTTCGGCTTCGCGCTCCTTGTGGCGATAAATCTCATGACTGCCAACCAAGCGGTCAGCGAAGTGCGGCAGTGATCCATTCTCGCCACGAAAGAAAGCTCTCACGTCATCGCGAAAGCGTCCGTTCCATTCCTTCCAGCTGTCTCCCAAAAAACTGCCGACCTGGTACAGGCCCGCAGCATCCCAAGCTTCGGCAATTATCTTTGTGCCGGCGAGCGTTGGATCCGACTCGATATCCCAAAGCACAGGAGGATTGGACATCACGTGACCTGCCGAATCGCGTGCAAGGATTGATGCTAGATCGAAACGGAAGCCGTCCACATGCATTTCTTCGACCCAATAGCGGAGACTGTCCACGATCATGCGACGAACGATGGAATGATTGGCATTGAGCGTGTTTCCAGTGCCGCTGTAGTTGGCGTAGTGCGACCGATCCTGTTCCAAAAGATAGTAGGCATTATTATCGAGGCCACGAAAGCTCATTGTTGGACCCCGATGATCACCTTCAGCAGTGTGATTGAAGACGACGTCCAAAATCACCTCAATCCCCGCTCGGTGTAGCGACTTGACCATATCGCGAAACTCATCGACTGCGCCTAAAGGGTTTTGGCGAGAACTGTAGGCCTGATGCGGCGCGAAAAATGAGACCGGAGAATATCCCCAATAGTTGACGCGACCGGGCGGACAATCCTGTGGATCGAACTGGAAGACGGGCAGAAGTTCGACAGCCGAGATGCCTAAGTCCTGGAGGTATGAAGCCTTCTCAATAAGTCCCCGGAAAGTGCCCCGAGTGTCTTCTGAAACCCCGGAGCTTGCATGCCGCGTGAATCCTTTTACATGCATCTCATAGATGATCGTCTGCGAAGAGGGCCGTCTGAGCGGAGTATCTCCTTCCCAGTCGTACACGCGTGGATTTACAACCACGCTCTTCATCGCCGTCGCCGCATTATCACCTTGTTCTTGCGCCGCTTTGCGAGAGTAAATTTTGGGAACAGCGACCGCACGACCATACGGGTCGAGCAAGACCTTGGTAGGGTCAAAACGCAATCCTTGAGAAGGATCGAATGGCCCGTAAACTCGATACCCATATAGTTGCCCCGACTGCACGCCCGGAACGAAGGCATGCCAGTAGTGGTAAGTGCGATTGAGGAATGGATCCAGAGAGATCACTCGCGCTGGCCGCGCGTCATCCTCTCGGTCGAACAATAGCAATTCGACCGCTGTAGCATCGCGGGAGTACAAACTGAAGTTGACACCACCATCACTGACTGCTGCGCCGAGAGGCGAGCTTTGCCCGATTTTCGGTGCGGGAATCATTTAAGGTCGATGAATTCGTTGCCCCGTGGCTTTACCAACAGCCATCGAAATCTCGTGGCTACGCCACCGGACACGGTTTCACCTTCCAAATGTCGTTCGCGTACTCACTGATCGTCCGGTCACTCGAAAACTTCCCCGAACTTGCGATATTGAGAATCGCTTTGCGCGCCCATTCATCAGGTTGGGCGTACAGCTCCACGAGCCGACGATCTGCATCCAGGTAAGATTTCAGGTCCGCCAGATGCATGTAGAAGTCCCCCTGCGTCAAAAGATTGTCGCGGAGCGGCGCGAAAGCCGCAGATTCATTGCCACCTAGCTGGTCAGAGAATGCCAGGTCCAATGCCGCGCGAGTTTCTGCCTCATTCTCGTAATGCCACGACGGGTTGTACCATCCGCGGCTGTTAACTACCTGATCTGCTGTCAGCCCAAACAGGAAAAAGTTTTCTTCGCCAGCTTCCTCCGCCATTTCGATGGTCGCGCCATCGCGAGTTCCGATCGTGAGCGCTCCGTTCATCATGAACTTCATATTGGCGGTTCCACTCGCCTCATAGCCGGCGGTAGAGATCTGGTTGGAGACGTCGCTGGCAGGAATCAGCCGCTCGGCGAGGGAAACGCAGTATTCGGGCAGAAACAAGACCTTGAGACGCCCGCGTATTACGGGGTCACGATCAATCGTGGCGGCAAGATTGTTGATGAACTTGATGATCAACTTGGCCAGCCGGTAGGCGGGTGCTGCCTTACCGGCGAAGAAGAACGTGCGTGGGATCATCTCCAGATTCGGGTTCTCCCGCAGGCGGTTGTAAAGCACCGTAATACGCAATGCGTTGAGCAGTTGCCGCTTGTATTCGTGAATCCGTTTGACATGCGCATCGAAGATGCTATCCGGGTCTATTACCTGGCCCGATGTGGCTTTGACCCACTTCGCAAATTGTGATTTCGCCTCGCGCTTTGCTTTGCGCGCGGCGTCGCGAAAGCCCTTGTCGTCGGCGAACGGCTTGAGATTCTTGAGTTGATCGAGGTCAGTGATCCAGCCATCACCGATAACTTCCGTGATCGCGCGAGCCAGGGCAGGATTCGCGAGCAGCAACCAGCGCCGCGGGGTCACGCCGTTGGTCTTGTTATTAAAACGTTCGGGAAACAACTCCGCCAGTTCTTTGACGGTCATGGTCCGCAAGAGCTGGGAGTGAATGGCCGCCACTCCATTTGTGCTGTGCGAGCCCACGATGGCCAGGTTTGCCATGCGGATCTTTCGTTGTGCGCCCTCTTCGATCAGGCTGACTCGCTCAATACGCTTCTCGTCACCCGGAAATCGATTCCGAACGTCACTGAGCAAACGGTGATTGATCTCCAAGATGATCTCAAGGTGCCGAGGAAGCATCGTCTTGAACCACTCTAGCGGCCACTTCTCGAGCGCCTCAGGCAGTAGCGTGTGGTTGGTGTACGCCAGAGCCTTTCGTGTCAGATCCCAGGCCTCGTCCCATTCCAGATGCGCCTCGTCGAGCAGGATCCGCATGAGTTCGGGTACCGCCATGGCTGGATGTGTGTCGTTGAGTTGGATGGCGACTTTGTCGGAAAGCCCACTCCAGTGGGCGTTGCCCCGCCGGTAGCGCCTGACAATATCGGCAAGCGAACATGCTACGAGAAAATACTCTTGCAGGAATCGCAGTCCCTGTCCCTTGCTCGTTGAGTCATCGGGATACAAGCACACGAGTCAGTGACTCAGCGGCGAGAGTCTCTGCCATCGCTTCAGCGAAGTCTCCGCTGCTGAACTCCTGGAAGTCAAAGTAGTTGGAGGCGGCCGCCGCCCACAGTCGCAGAGTATTGATTGTTTTTCCGCCATAGCCCACGACCGGTCGGTCGTACGGGATGCCGAGCAAAGTGGTCGGCCGCCCTGGCACGACCCGCAATGACCCTCCCTGCAGTTCGAAAGCGCAATTCAGCTTTACTTCTACTGCCTCATCAGGACGAGCGACTTCCCACGGGTCTGGGTGACGCAGCCAGTTATCCCCTCGCTCGTGCTGCCATCCATCCTGAATGGATTGCTTAAAGATCCCGTACTCGTAACGCAGGCCGTAGCCGGTGGCAGGAAGTTGCAGAGTCGCCATGGAGTCTAGGAAGCATGCCGCCAACCGCCCCAGGCCACCATTGCCCAGCCCTGCGTCGGGCTCTTGTTCGAGCAATGACAGCAGATCAATTTCTCTGTCCTTCGCTGTTCGCGCTACATACCCATCCAGCAGGAGGTTGGTGACATTATTAGCTGACGAGCGGCCGAGCAGAAACTCCATGGACAAATAGTAGGCTCGCTTAGGATTCTCGCATTCGTAATTCTTTTCCGTGAGTATCCATCGCTGCGAGAGAACATCTCGCACGGAATGCGCAAGAGCCTCATAGCGCTGTCTGGCATCGGTCTTCGCGGGATCGCTTACGTTATCGAAAAGAAGATGTCGGTCATATAGCCCGTCAGCCCCTATAAAGGGGACAGGTCCACATCCGTATTGTTTCAGGAGTTTCTCCCCATCTGTCTTAGCTGCTTTGGCCTCGATTGAGATGATGCCCTTTGCACTCATAGAAACCTACCTTCCCGGGGTGGACCTACTGCGGATTGTTCCAAGTGACGAGTACCGTTTCAGAGCCGGGTCACGTATGGGCCCCCACACTGCCCTCCGCTACGCCTCGGTTACGAACACCTGGCTTCGACATGGCAGATCTCACCTTCCTGCCGCGTATCTCAGTCGCACAGGCCGCATGACGGTCTTGGCGAATGCCAGGAAAAGGAAAACAGCGCTCACTCGGGCTTCTATTCTCAGAGCTGTTTCCGCTTGCAACAACTAGGGAAATCCCTAAATGCCTCTCTACTCGTCGGAGCGTACGATTTGCACCACAAGGTGGCGTGGGGCTCACGACAAATTGAAACGGAAGGACTTGACGTGATCGAGCGACTGGGAAAACGAACCTGTGGCTCACGAACTGCTACGGCACTTCAAGAGTTCTCCGAGATTGATACGGCAAGACAACAAATCAATCTTCCCGCCGTTTTTCTCGGAGTTGACGGAATCGAGAAATCAGAATCGCAGAATCGGCCCTGCCAAGACTTCGCCCTGAGAACTTAGCGTGCCACCGACATGAACGATGCAACCAGCGCCGCAGATGAATGCCACGTGCGGATCAGCAAACACGGGTAGCCATTCGGCTTGAATCTTGAAGCCGAAATGGCGACTGGGATAGAACCTGATCCCGCCTCCGATTCCAAACGAAAAACGAGTAAAATTGATATTTGTATTACTGGAAACATGGGTGGCACCGACGCTGGCGATTACAAACGGCTTTGCCCATGCAGCCCAGTCTTCCACCATGGGCTCGTGGCTGAAGTCTCCATGAAACTGATCGAGAATCACGCGCTGGCGCGGGGGTTGCGGCGTAATGTCCTCCGCGTGGACATAGGAGTCTTGCCTGGCCCAGCGTACTTCGACCATGTCCTCTTCTGCATGGAGGCGTACCCCAAACGCAACACCATAGCTCGGGCTCGCGTCGAGCACGACACGAGGGTTCGTCCCTGTGACATAGGGATCAACCGGGAAACTCATGCTCGTGCGATAACCCATGAACGGAGTGAGTTCGAAACGAACTGGTTTTGTCTGAGGTTGCTGTTGTGCGCGGAGGGAAGGCGCAAGCACGACGATGAATACCGCCGCGATGACGATGATTGTTTTCTTGGCCAATGCATCTCCGACTGACGCCCGAACCACAGCAGTACATTCGATCACGCCATACCCGGCCCTGACCAGCCAAAATCGATCTGCTCCGCATCCTAGGGATTCCCCTAGTGGTGAAGATCTGCACCGAGCAGTATGAATACCTTTGAGCTTTGAACGGCCCCCTAGTGCAGCGCCACGCTGCAGATTGCTGTCCACGCCACGTCGGGAGCCAAGGGCGAAACTCCGATTGGAGTGAAATGTGCGAGTTTGCCAGTTGAAGCTCGGGAGCATTCTTGCTCTGCTGATCGGCCTTGCGGCTCTGCAACTTCTGGAAGCTCAGGATGATTGCACGGCTTTCTTTTTTGAGGTTTGGTGCAAATCATATGAACCTTCCGCTTCCGGTGATTGACTGGCTAAGAAGCTACGACCGAAGCTGGCTCCGCGGTGACGCGGTCGCTGGCATCACACTCGCTGCGTACCTTCTGCCGGCCGGGCTAGGCGACGCATCCCTGGCTAACCTGCCTCCCCAAGCGGGACTCTACGCGTGTTTGTTTGGCGGGCTGGTCTTCTGGCTGTTCTGCAGTTCACGATACACAGCCATCACGGTCACATCCGCCATATCTCTGCTCGTGGGCGCGTCTCTGGGCGAAATTGCGGGAGGCGACACGACCCGGTTCAGCGCGCTGGCGGCGGGGACGGCCTTGCTTGTGGCGGTCATCGCCTTCATCGCATGGCTCGTCAAGGCTGGTTCGATAATCAATTTCATCTCTGAGAGCGTGATGGTTGGATTCAAGTGCGGCGTGGCGCTCTTCCTCGCCAGCACGCAGTTGCCCAAGCTCTTTGGCATCCACGGGGCACATGGCAATTTCTGGGTCAACAGCGGCTACTTCCTCCAGCACCTGCGCGAAACCAACGCGACTTCCCTTGCGATCGGTAGCATTGCGCTGGCGATGCTCGTGCTCGGGAAGATCTTCCTCAAGAACAAACCCGTCGCCTTGTTCGTCGTGGTGGGTGCGATTGTTGCGTCGGGCTGGCTCGGCCTCGACGCTCGCGGAGTGAAGTTGCTGGGCGAAGTGCCGCAAGGGCTGCCAGACATCGGCCTCCCCGCGATTCACTGGTCCGATGCGAACGAGTTGTTGCCCCTGGCGTTCGCGTGCTTTCTGCTAGGCGCTGTGGAAACGGCCGCGATTGGCCGCACCTTCGCCGCAAAGCACGGCGGGCGTCTCGATGCCAATCAGGAATTCCTCGCACTCGCCGCATCCAACCTCGCAGCCGGATTGGGGCGCGGTTTCCCGGTTAGCGGTGGGATGTCTCAATCTCTGGTCAATGAAGGTGGGGGCGCGCGCACGCCCCTGTCGGGCGGCATCGCGGCGGGAATCATGTTGGTGGTGGTCTTGTTCTTTTCGCACCTGCTTCGAGCCCTGCCCCAACCCGTTTTGGCGGCAGTCGTGTTGGTGGCGGTCGTCGGTCTCTTTAACGTTTCCGCCCTCAAGCACCTCTGGCGCGGTGATCGCCCTGAGTTCGTGGTGGCCGTTGCTGCCATTGTTGGCGTGCTCGGCCAGGGACTGCTGCGCGGCGTGATGATCGGCGCCATCATCTCTCTAGTGCTATTGATCCGTCGTGCATCGCGACCCCATGTCGCCCTGCTCGGGCGCATTCCCGGTACACGTCGGTTTTCTGATCGCGAGCGGAATCCCAACAACGAACTGATCCCCGGCGTGCTGATCCTACGGCCCGAGTCGGGTCTCGTTTATTTCAATATGGACCATGTGCGCGACACGATTCTGGATCGAGTACGCGTTGAAGCTGTCTCGCCCAAGCTCGTCGTACTGGATCTTTCCAGTACACCCCAGGTGGACATGCACAGCGCACACATGCTGGCGAGCTTGGCCGATGAACTGACCGCTGCAGGCCGCCGCGTTCAGGTCGTCGAAGCGCGGTCATCTGTGCGCGAACGCTTCCGTAGCGAGGGAGTAGATGCGCGGCTCGGCGGAATTGATCGGTTCACCTCCGTCGCCGACGTCTTGGACACCTTTCGAGAAAAGACCACTATCTGAAGACGTCGCCTTCTCCGTCTTTTGGCCATCTATCAAAACATTTTCGACGGTTGGCCCGTGGAGGCGAGAACGCTGCTCCACAGCGATCCCTCTGGGTCGATCTTCTTCCGCTGGGACGCGGCGAGCGCTATCGGCACATGGGTGAACTGGTGGTTCCAGAAGCTGACAACCATATTCGTCCTGCCGCTCATTCCGGCATGCACGGCACCGTGCCCCAGCAGCAGGCAGAAAACCGAATCATGCGGATTTGTTCGCACGCTCCGGATGGTGTAACTGGGATCGATGTACTTGATACTTAATTCAATACCATCTTCCTTGAAGTGGGCCTTGATCGCGTCTCGAAGGAATGTTCCAATGTCGCCATACTTGACATTTCCCGAAGCATCCCGCTCGGCTGTCTTCTCCATAAGATCCTGGCCCGCACCTTCCGCCACGACGATCACCGCGTGGCCCCTCCGTTCCAGTCGCGTCTTCAGTTCCGCGAGGAACTTCTCGAGTTTGAACGGAATTTCGGGAATGAGACAAAAGTTCACCTGGCTCTCAACGAGGACCGAATAAGCGGCGATGAACCCGGAGTCGCGGCCCATGAGCTTAACCAGTCCGATGCCGTTACGCGCGGCCTCCGCCTCGGTGTTGGCCGCATAGATTGCGCGCCGTGCTTCCCCGACCGCGGTTTCGAAACCAAAGGTCTTTTGAACGAAGGAGATGTCGTTGTCAATGGTTTTCGGGATCCCGATAACGCTGAGCGCGATTCCTTGCCGAGTCGCTTCCTCGGCGATCTTCTGCGCTCCCCGTAGCGTACCGTCGCCCCCTATGGCGAAGAGGATACCGATCTTCATCTCCCCCAAGTTCCTGGCCATCTCAGCAGGATCCTGCGGACCGCGCGAGGATCCCAAGACCGTCCCGCCGATTTCATGAATCCGGTTGATCGTGTCGGGCGTTAGATTGAGAGGCTCGTGCCCGTATCGCGGCACGAGACCTTCGTAGCCGAAGCGGAATCCGTAGACCGTGTTTACGCCGTAGTGACGGTACAGGCTTAGGACGATCGAACGGATGACATCGTTCACTCCCGGACAGAGCCCACCGCATGTCACGATCCCGCAGGCAAGCTGCGAGGGATCGAAAAATAGCTTTTCCCGCGGCCCTGCCGTCTCCATCGACGGAGGGTCCTCTCCCCTAGCGATCCATGCTTTCACGTCCTTGAGTTGCGCATGATAGACGACGCGCTCCTCGTCGCGAGTGAACCGGACACCGGACATCGGGGAGGGGAAGCGGCACTCGCCTAGCCGCGCTATCGTGAAATCGAGATCTCTGTCACGCAACGCGCTGTTCCCTCTTCTCTTGCGCAACTATCGTCGTTCCGACAGCTCGCAGCTCTTTCACTGCCTGTACCACCCGCGCCGCCATTGCCGTCTCGCCAAGTGCCAGATAAGATCGCGGATCGTAAACCTTTTTGTTGCCGACCTCTCCATCCACCTTGAGGACGCCGTCATAGTTCTTGAAAAAGTGGCCAGCTAGCGCGCGAGTAAAGGCATACTGCATGTCGGTATCGATGTTCATCTTCACCACA
The DNA here is from genome assembly GCA_963731405.1 of uncultured Acidobacteriaceae bacterium. Taxonomy (GTDB): domain Bacteria; phylum Acidobacteriota; class Terriglobia; order Terriglobales; family Acidobacteriaceae; genus Sulfotelmatobacter. Next base: position 85,167 of record CAVSVS010000021.1, read on the forward strand.
CCGTAATCCAGGGCTTCGTGGATATCGTGCAGGTCGGACCCGGAGCCTCCATGGAAGACAAGGTAAAACCGTGCTTCTTCACCGTATCTGTTGACAACGACATCCTGGCACTCTTTCAGGATGGAAGGCTTGAGCTTGACATGGCCGGGCTTGTACACGCCGTGTACGTTTCCGAAAGTTGCGGCCAGCAGGTAGCGCGCACCTTGGACGGCGTTCAATCGCCGCGCAACCTCCAAGGTGTCCTCGGGCGTCGTATACAGTTTCGCGGCAGCGCTCGCCTTGATGCCGTCCTCTTCTCCTCCCACAACCCCAGCCTCGATCTCAAGGACCAGATCGTTCTTCCGGAATCGCTCGAGCAGTTTCACCGCGATATCTAGATTCTCCGTTAATGGCAGTGCGCTGCCATCGAACATGTGTCCGTTGAACAAGTTTGGCTTCCTTGCTGCTCTGCGGCGCTCAGTCTCCTCCACGAGAGGGATCACGAACTTCTCCAGTTTGTCGGCCGGACAATGATCTGTGTGGAGCGCAACATAAACCGGGTAACGTTCCGCGACGCGGTGGACATGTTCAGCGATAGAAATGGCGCCGAGCACCATGTCTTTCACCGCCGTACCCGAGGCGAATGCAGCCCCTCCTGTAGATACTTGGAGTATTCCGTCACTCCTGCTTTCCGCCAGGCCTTTCAGGACAGCATTGGCCGTCGTGAGTGACGTAACGTTGATGGTGGGATAGGCGAACTTACCTTTCCGCGCACGATCAAGCATCTCGCAGTACTTGACATGGTCAGCGACTGGCATTGTTTCTCCGTGCAACGAATATCGGCGTCATCGAATCGAGAGTGGTGCTTTCGTTTTCCCCGAAGAACGGTAGAGGTGCACACCGCCTCCGGATGGAGGAAGCAGCGACCTAGGCGATTTTCTTCTCGCGCTTGAGCAGTTTCGCAGCAGCTAGATGGTCGTAGTGCGCCGCGTAGCCTTTCAATTGGTCGATTGCAATCGCCATTACCTCGGCGTACGAGTAAACCTTTGGCCGGTGCAAGTCAACGGTAGCGCGGAGATTCTGTTCGAAAAGGAAGGTGTACTTGATGATCGTTTTCCGCACTCTTTCGCGTTCACGGTTTTCCATAGCGGTTACTCCTCAGAATTTTTCGAGGCTATGACGAAACAGTCAACTACTGTGATCGGAACCAAAGCAACGATCGAATCAGCGAGCATCCGGTTCGTTCTCCTCAACCCGACATGCTGCCATGATCATTGATAGTCCCAGGAGCAGCGGGTCGCCACTAGGGAAATCCCTAATCTGAGCAAACTGGCAGACTGCGGCCGATCGCCAGCGAGACGTTCCATTTACCTATCAGCATCCGACCGGGACCTGCATCACCGACAGAACGTCGTTCTTGCTGAAGAAAAGGCATCGCCCAGCGCAGCCATCCAGTCGGTCGAGCTTTTCATCCTTGCTAGGGATTTCCCCAGTTGTGCAGGCATCAGGTGGAACCTAGGATCGTTTCCAGACTCGGCAAGCAGATTTTCGAACTCGACGATCGAAGTTATTCGAGCGGCTTGCGGCTCTTTCGAAGGAAGGATTCAATGAAGACCCAAATCATACGCACAATCCTGCTCGGAGGCCTGCTGTGCACACCCGCTCTCGCGCAAAGGGTGGAAATCTTTGGGGGAGGCCAATACGAGCATCTCCAGCCCAGCTATAACGCCGTGGGATGGAACGGTTCGTTGACAGGAAACTTTAAACACGTCCTTGGAATTACAGCCGACTTCAGTGGCGTATACAAATCACATCGTACGGATTCTTCGGTTTACACCTATACCGTTGGTCCTGTCCTCACCGCACGGCTACCAGTCATTCAGCCCTTTGTGCATGCGCTGTTCGGTGGCGCCACCATTTCCGGCGGAGGGGTGAGCGACAGTGCGTTTGCCATGCTTCTTGGCGGCGGTTTGGACATCGGACTACGGAAAGGGATCGGCCTTCGCCTGGTGCAGGCGGATTGGATTGTGACTAAGTTCAACAGCGAAACCCAAAACAGTCAGGGCAGGGTCTCTATCGGCATCGTTATCAAGTTCTGAAAGTTATGCTTCAAGCCAGAACTCTCGGGGCGAAGCAACTGCTTTCGCCCTCCGCACAGTTTCGATCTCTCGTTTCATTTTCGGAATTCTGCACCATTCCATCACATTTTTTTGTGCAACTTACTCCCATTCACAGGCTGTCGCGAGCTATAGTAGATACATCTCCGCAACTCAACACTTACCGTAGCTGAGATTTTGCCGAGGGCGATGTGTATGTTGTTCATTCATCAACAAATCCAATCATTCCTAAACCTAGGAGGATGCAAGGAGTATTCCATTATGGCGAAACCGAGATTGCCCAAGAAGAACAATACTGACGTGAAAGCAACCCTTCCCGTCACCACCAGTCCCACGCCTTCTTCCGACACGATTTTCAGCCCGACAGAAGCCGTTGCGGCTGTCACCGTCGCTGAAACCAAGAAGGCCGAAACCCGCAAGCCCGCGAGGAAGCCGGAAATCGTCAAGACCGAGCCTCGCGCCAACGTCGTCCCCATTAATCTGGAAGATGAGATTCGCCGCCACGCCTACTTGCTAGCCGAGCGCCGCGGATTTGAACCAGGCCACGAAGCCGAAGACTGGCTGGTCGCGGAGCGCGAGGTTCGCCAGCGCTACCACCAGCAGAGTGCGTAACCCCGCTTCCTGAGACGCCTGGCGGCCGAGCCCCGGCCGCCCGCTCTCTGGCGGAAACGTTTCCGCCCTCCTCGCTCGCTCACCCAATCCCGGCCAGTTCTCTCACGATCCGACCTTCCCCCATGTCCTCCCGGCACTGATCTTTCTCTTCCCCCCGGTTGCCTCTCTCGTGGCTTTCTGAAAAAATACCTTGGGGTTCTCCCGACATGGCACTCATTGGTAGCTTTGCCTTGCTCCTCGCATTGGCCTTCAGCCTCTATTCGTTTGGAGCGGGCCTCCTCGCCCTTTTCTTTCCGGGCGAACCGCTCTGGGAGCGTGTCGGCGAAACTGCTCGCCGCGCCGGCGTTGTAGTTTTCGGATTCGTTGTTCTCGCCTCGATCGCCCTTGTAGTCGCCGCTTTCCGCGACGACTTCTCCATCGCCTACATCTTTCATCACAGCAACCGCGATCTCCCCGCTCCTTATAAGTTCGCCACGCTGTGGTCCGGACAGGAAGGGTCGATCCTTTTCTGGGCGCTTCTCTTATCCGGATACAGCTTTATTCTGCGACTGCGCTACAAGACCGACCCCCGCCTGTTCGCATACGCGTCCGTAGTTCTCGCCGGCGTTCAGATATTTTTTCTCGCGCTGGTAAATTTCGCGGCGAACCCCTTTGGCCTGCTCGGTGGCCCGCTGCGCCCCGATGGCAGCGGCCTCAATCCTCTGCTGCAATATCCCGAGATGGTCATCCATCCGCCCATGTTGTACTTGGGCTACGTCGGAACCACCGTGCCCTTCGCCTTCGCGTTGGGCGCGCTAATCATGAAGTATCCCGGGGACAAATGGATCCACATCACCCGCCGCTGGACCATGGTCACCTGGGGGCTCCTCACCTGCGGCATCTTCCTCGGCGCCCATTGGGCTTACGCCGTCCTCGGATGGGGCGGCTACTGGGGATGGGATCCCGTCGAAAATGCCTCGCTCATGCCCTGGCTCTTCGGCACCGCCTTCCTGCATTCTGTCATGATGCAAGAGAAGCGCGGCATGCTGAAAGTCTGGAATATGTGGCTGGTCTTCGGCTCGTTCTGGCTTGCCATCTGGGGAACGTTCCTCACCCGCAGCGGGATCATCGCCTCCGTCCACGCCTTCGCGCAGTCGTCTATCGGCATCTGGTTCGCCTACTTTCTCGCCATCATCTTCGCGGTCTTCATTTTCTTCTACATCAAGAACAAGGAGCATCTGCGCAGCGAGCACAAGCTGGAATCTCTGATCTCGCGTGAATCAAGCTTCCTGTTCAATAACCTCCTCTTTGTGCTGCTCTGTTTCACCGTAGCGTGGGGAACATGGTTCCCGAAGATTTCTGAACTGGTTCAGGGCAACAAGGTTACGGTTGGGGCACCTTTTTACAATCGGGTTGCGATTCCGGTCGCGCTGCTTCTCCTGATCCTGACCGCTGTCGGGCCGCTACTCGCGTGGCGCAAGACGTCGTTTGAAAGCCTGAAGCGGAATTTCATGTGGCCCACCGTCGGTGCAGTCGTCGTCGCCGTCATCCTCATGGTGACTCCGCCTTCCTGGGGAGGACCGTTCGGCCTTCGCCCCTGGAAAGACATTTCCTACTTCTACTCGCTGATGGCGCTCAGCCTTTGCGCTCTCGTCACGCTGACCATCGCCAGCGAGTTTTATCGCGGCAGTAAAGTCATCTCCGGCCACACCGGCCAGGGCACGTTCGCCTCCATGGTCCAACTCACCCACCGCAACACGCGCCGCTACGGCGGATACATCGTCCACTTCGGCGTGGTCGTCGTCATCATCGGATTCGCAGGGTCCGCCTTCAATCAAGACAAAGAATCCGAAAAAGGACTGGCCTACGGCGACCACATGACGATCGGAAGTTACGACCTCGTGTGCCGCTCCTACACCCAAGACGACAATGCCAACGTCGCCAGCGAGTGGGCGATCATGGACGTCTATCAGAACGGCAAATTGATCGACACGGTCACGCCACAGCGCCTGTTCTACAAAGCCAGTCGTCAGGCGTCTACGAAACCGAGTATTCGCTCCACATTCAAAGAAGATCTCTACCTCGTCTACGAGGGTCAGAACGAACAAGGTCAGCCCATCATCAAAGCGCACCTTAACCCGCTGGTCATGTGGATCTGGCTCGGCGTCTGGATCATCCTCGGCGGCACCGTCCTCGCCCTGGTCCCCAACGCCCCCGCCCCCGTCCGCGTCCCGGCCCGAAGATTCATCGAACAAGCCGCCCCAGTGGCAACAGGAGATTAAGTGAGACTTCTCGGTCAGAATTCGGCACAGGTCGTAGCGTACTCCAGCCGCGAAAGCCTGCCCTGAGCGAAGTCGAAGGGCGGCGCAAGAATACAGCCCACAGCCTGCCCTGAGCTTGTCGAAGGGGCGTAAGCTGTGGGTAATCAGAACTGAACTGAACAAGCCCCGGAGGGGCGAAAGAACTTAGCCCAGCCCTTCCAGCGCTGGACGGAAGCATAAAACATATCAAACGAGTCCCGTAGGGACGGCATAACTAAACCAATCCGGGCCCAATAAATAAATGACTCACTCACGCCATCCCCGCCGTCTCCTCCACTGCGCCGTCCTCTCCTTCGCCGTTTTCGCCCTCACCGGCGCCGGCGATCCCGCCACCCGCTTCAACGAACTCGGCCATCAGATGATGTGCATCTGCAGCTGCAACCAGATCCTGCTCGAATGCAATCACGTCGGCTGCCCCGACTCCGACAACATGCGCAACGAGCTCATGGCCGCCATCAGCCGCGGCGATAGCGACAGCCTGGTCGAACAAGCCTTCGTGCAAAAATACGGACCCACCGTCCTCGCCGCCCCCACCAACACGGGATTCGATCGCACCGCATGGATCGTCCCCTTCGTCGCTCTGGCCTTGGGCCTCACCATCGTCATCATGGTAGTCCGCGCCTGGAAAAATCGCCCCGCCCCTGCGATTGCCGATGGCCTTCGCCCCGTCCGCGGCGCCGAACTCGACGAATTCCGTGAGAAGGCGCGAGAGGAGACCGATCTATGAGCTTCGAACTAGCCTGTTGCCTCCTGGCAACCGCTGCCGCGCTCTTCTACGTTTTCTATCCCGGCACTTTTCTGGTCGGCCGCAGGAAGACTCGCGCCTCCTACCTGCGCGAGCGCAAAGACGCCGTCTACGAAAATCTTCGCGACCTCAATTTCGAATTCAAAGCCGGCAAAATGCCCGAGACCGATTACCAGTCGATCAAGTCTTCCCTGCAAGACGAAGCCGCCACTCTCTTGGCCGAAATCGCCCGCCTGGAAGCCAAAGCCGCCACGCCGAGAAAAGCGAGATCATGAAACGACCCCATGCGGTGCACGCCCGCCCCCCTGTCATCCTGAGCGAAGCGAGTGTTTCACGAAGTGAAGCACTTGCGCAGTCGAAGGACCCCGTGTTTCTTTCCCTTTCCAACCGGCTTGTCAAGGAGTTCTCCACGCGGCTTCCTGTGCACACTCCTGGTATTTCACTACGGCCCCCACTTGTTCTCATAGTGCTGGTCCTCCTCCTCGCCTCCCTCGCCTCCGCCCAAACCCTCACCGGCACTGTCAAGAACTCCACCACCGGCAAGCCCGCTGCCGGAGACGACGTCATCCTCCTCAGCCTCAGTCAAGGCATGGAAGAAGCTGGACGCACCAAGTCCGATTCGAAGGGCAACTTCAGCTTCAGGCTCGATGCCCAGGGCCCACACCTCATCCGCGTCATCCATCAGGAAGTCACCTATCACCGCATGGCTCCTCCGGGAACAACCTCGGTGGAAGTCGAAGTCTACGATGTCGGCAAGAAGATCGAAGGTATTCAGGTCGTCGCCGACATCATGCGCTTCCAGGCCGCTCAGGGCCAGCTCCAGGTCGAGCGTACCTTCGCCGTGGTCAACAACTCCAAGCCACCGCGTACCCAGATGAACGAGCACAACCTGGAGTTCTACGTTCCCGAAGGCGCCACATTAACCGGCGGTCAGGCCATGACGGCTGGCGGCCAACCGGTGAATTCCGCGCCCGTTCCCGAAGGTGCGAATGCGAAGAATCGCTACGCGTTCCTCTTTCCACTGCGCCCCGGCGAATCTCGCTTCAATGTTCTCTACACCGTGCCCTATACGGGCAGCGCCAACATCGATCCCAAAAGCGTATATTCGCTCGAGCATTTCGTCGCCATCGCGCCGAAGGCCATGGAATTCTCTGCCGCTCCCGGCACCAGCTTTCAGATAGCCCCATTCCCCGGCCAGCCCGACGCCAATGTTGAAGTCGCTTCCAACACGAAGGTCGGCCAGCCCATGGCGTTCAAGCTCTCCGGCGAAGGCACGCTGGCAGCGCCAGCAGATGAAAACGCCCAGTCCGGGCAAGGAGCCTCCGCACCGAACGACAACCGTCCGGGCGGCGGGCTGGGACCTCCCATCGACGCTCCCGACCCTCTGCAAAAATATCGCTGGTGGATTCTCGGCGGCTTCGCCGCAGTCCTCGTCATCGGCGGAGTTTACGTAGCCTCGCGCCAGCAGTCCGCCAACCGCGCCGCCCTAACCAAGGGCAAAGGCCTCCTTGTATTAGAGGATGAAGAAGACGAAGAAGAAGAGTACGAGCCCGCCACAGTTCCGCCCGCAGCTCGCGCGGCTCGCGCCCAATCTCGGCCGCAACCGGCGGCCCCACGCGCCTCAAGTTCATCGATGCTGCTCGCAGCCCTGAAAGAAGAACTCTTCGAACTCGAAGTCGAACACAAACAAGGCCGCATCAGCCAGCAAGAATACGAAAGCGCAAAGAGTGCCCTCGACCAAACCCTCCAACGCGCCCTAAAACGCGAAGCCCAAAAAGCCTGAGCCGGTGTAGAAGCGTAACAATCTAGAAGTGTGGGAGAGAAGAAATTTGGGGACAGCCGCCCTCGGCTGTCCACCGGGCGTAGCCCGGCAGGTTTGTCGCCACCGAGTAGCGCCGGAGTCCCCCCGCCGGCCTCACATCGGCCCCAAAGCAGCGCTCACTTCTCTCCTACGCCGGATGAAGTAGTTGTGTCCGAATAAGTCTTGATCCAGTGAGTACGAACCTGGGGTCTTTGCTTGTGGCCCTTCCAGTCAAAGACAATGAGATTCGTCTCCCGCTCGGGCATGTGACAGTCAATGCAGTTGCTGGTCGCCTGATGACCCGTCTTCGGAAACGAATCCTTTCCAGGTTGGTGACAGCTCAAACAACGCTGCGAGAAAGCTGCCAGATCATGCTGCTCCGTGTGGACGTCATGGCAAGTGAGGCAGGTCATCGTCGATGACTGGAAGCACCGGCTTTTTCTGAGCAGATCGACTTGGCCGCCATGGACGTCAATTTGCGAGTTAGGATCGGGCCGCGGAAACTCAATATATTTGTCGAGGGGTTCGCCTGGGACGTAGGAGAAGCTGGGGACAAGCGCGGTGCCGTGGCCTGCATGGCACCAGGCACAAAGGTCCATCTGCCGCTCGCGAGAAAATCGGTCGGGATTGAGTATGGCTGGGCCAGAAGGCGGAGGATGTTCGAGGTTTTCTTGATGAACATGTTCACTGCCCGCCCCGTGACATTTTTCACAAGTGATGCCGACCACGAAGCCGATTTCAGAGTATCGATTTGCGGAGGATGGAGCCGGTTCGAAATAAGTGGCATGACACTCCAAACAGCGCGGAATCACAGGACGCTCGAAATTCGCCACGCCATCCCGGTACCCAGGGCTGTTCACCCACCCAAGGTCCTTCCAGTAAGAGACCGGCAGTTGAAAGAGCCCATCACCTCTCCAGTACAAATATGTTTGTCCCTTGCCTCCCGAACCTATGACCAGGCCAAAGCGTTCCGTATGCGACTCGCTGTAAGCATCAACGCCTTCCACTGCTGTCTGGAAAAAATAGTCTCCTTTTTGTTCCATCCGGAAGAATAAATCCGGGTTGGAAGTTTTGAGAACATTTGCGCCGGGTGTGAAATTACCGAAGATCGCATCCTTGCTCGGAAGCCTTGAGGTCAAGTAGTGGGCGCTTTGGTGGAAGGTCTCGACTTTTTTTGCATGGCATGAATTGCATGCGTCGTCCCCGACGAAGTTAGGACGGGGAGCCGTTACTGGCGCGGTAGTCGACACTGACGGCGCCTGCGGCTGAGTCTGCGCTTGGGCGAATCTTGCTAGTGCCACAACGAACAGCAAAACACAGGTACGATACTTAAGGCTGAGCTGCACGGCACTGAAAAATCTAGGGACTTGGTGGTGTGGATATTGTTAACAGGCCTTGAAATTCATTGAACTTTTCGGCCTGGAATTGTCGGTCTGCAAATTGGACAGCGTTGGAAACGATGGATGAGTCGCTTCCAGAGTGGCCAGCTTTCCTTTTCAATTTCGTGTTGCCATCGAGGTCCAAACACCTTCTTTTGAGTATCTGGATCGCTGACGCCCATACGGCGGCTCCTGGTTGCTGGCGCAGAAGACTCAAATGGCGGTCTTATCAGAGTGGCTTGGCTAAGATTCTGCAGCAAGATCACGAATGTTGCAACCAGGCATAGCGTGTTTTGACCGCTGTTCGGTGAGCGCAACCGGATTTTGTAGCAACAGTTTCTAAGGCCGGGCCATTTCGCGACGGTAAGATGAAGGACGGCAGGTAGTTCGCTTCGTAGAATTGTGCAACTGCTTTATTGCATCAGACGTTGGAGTGTCTTGGCGCGAGCCGCTTCGAAATATATGGTCGCGCTGGTCGCTTGATGCAGTATGACATCCGAAAATTTCTTTTGCCGCTGTGCAGATACGACAACAGAATTAAACCAGTCGTCTCCTGTTCGGAAATTGTCGTCCCTCTCGGCCCCTGCAAGCATTGCGATACGGCGGGCATTGTACATTTGCACAACTTGCGGCGGGTAGCCGGCTCCTGTATCGATCGGCTGGAATCGATATCCAACCGGTGCGTAGCCATCTTTGAGAAACTCGCAACTTGCGGCGACCGTCTGGCCCCCTGCAGGGACCTCCAGCACGATCATATCTGCCGGACGTGTCACCTGCTGGTATGGCTCAATCGTCACCACGATGGCGAAGCTGCGCACAGCGGACTTCGTCTTCAATTCGAACCGGTTCCCTTTGGCTTCCATTGCCCCCAATTTGAATACCTTTCCTGCTGGCGTAATGGCCCACATCACGTACTCTTCATACTGGGCTCCGAAGCTGCCTGGAGCAGCCAATCCGTTGGCTTGCGCTTCGATCGTGACTTCCATCTCTCCCATTTTCAATTTAGCCTGCCCGCTTGCGTTCGGCGCTAGTTCCGTCCCCTTCAGCGTCGTGGTTACAGACCCACGAGCCGGCGGATTAATGACGCTCACGGTCTTCGTCACAAGCTGCGGCTGAAATTTAGGGTTCTGCTCTACGGTCGCGCTCCCGGACTGTTGCGCCTGCAGAACACAAACGCCTGCCCAAAACAAACTCAGCAGGAAACCGCTTGCAATTATGTGTCGGACTGAGTTCTTCATTTCACCTCGCCATATCGCGGCATGCGTCGCCCACAGTTGGGTTTTCATAGTCCAACTTACGAACGAATATATGAAACCAGTGGCGCTCGTTCCTTGCATCTGGAAATTCTGCTAGGTACTTCGGCGGTGATTTCGCCCCGCCGAGTGAGTGCCGGTTCATTGACATTTGCCTGATCGCGCTTCCGATATCTGACTAGGACACGCGGTCACACACTGCCCCGTGACCACAATCCTTGACGTCCACAACCGCCCTAATAGAAGATGGCAATGAGAATGAGGACAAAAGCACCCGTAACTCCTTATTCCGCAAGATTTTGCCCGTAACTGCTTGAGCCCCATAGATTTTTCGCCGATTTCCCCCTAACTTCATGATTCCAGGAGACCGAGGGGGGAGGGGGGTACCCCGTGTCAACAGAAATTTTTCCCGAATCGCGCTAATGCATCTCCCCACCACGCGTAACATCCAATCAGCTAGTTCCACCAAAATTATGGGAAACACATTTAAGACCGCGTTCTTGCTGACCGCGATGACGCTGCTCCTCATGTTCATTGGCCGCGCCTTCGGTGGTCAGAACGGGATGTTTCTCGCTCTGGCCTTCGCCGCCGTCATGAACTTCGTCTCTTACTTCTATTCCGACAAAATCGCGCTCGCTATGTACCGCGCACAACCCGTTACGCGTGAGCAACTCCCACGCGCCTACGCTGCGGTCGAGCGCCTCACGCAGAAAATCGGCATTCCCATGCCCAAGATCTACGTGATCCCCAGCGAATCGCCCAACGCGTTCGCCACTGGACGCAATCCAAGCCACGCTTCCGTCGCAGTGACCCATGGTATTTTGGGTCTATTGACTGACGAAGAACTCGAAGGCGTACTCGCGCACGAACTCGGCCACGTCAACAACCGTGACATCCTGATCAGTTCTGTCGCAGCCACACTCGCTGGCGCAATCACCATGATCGCCAGCATGGGACGTTGGGCCATGCTCTTCGGCGGCTTCGGAGGCCGCGATCGCGACCGCAGCGGAGGAGGAGGCTTAACCGCCCTCTTCATGCTGATCGTCGCACCCATTGCGGCAAGCCTGATTCAACTCGCCGTCTCGCGTTCGCGCGAGTATCAAGCCGATGCAACCGGCGCGCATTTCACGGGCAATCCGTATGCACTGGCGAGCGCTCTGCAAAAGCTTGACACGTATTCGCGGCGCCTGCCGATGCAAGCCAGCCCATCAACTGCGCACCTGTTCATCATCCAGCCATTTCTGGGGATGAACTTTGGGAGCCTGTTCTCGACACATCCGCCGATCGCCAAGCGCATCGAGCGCCTGACCGGAAGGCCCGCGGAGTTTACGCAATAAAGACAGCTGCTAGCTTCTAGCTTGTTCGGAATCACTTCGCTGGTGCTTGGCCAACAACAGCTAGATTGCAAGTCGTGAATGAAACACCGTTCTTAGCTAGAAGCTAGGAGCTAGCAGCTAGAAGCCGCATGACGTAGGTAACTCCACCCTTCCCATGCCCGATAGTAGAATCCAAACAATGTCGCCCGAGACTGCCATCGCCGTTTCTCACAAAGCCGCTGAACTCGAAAAGGCCCTGCGCCGCGTGATTCGCGGCAAAGACGACGTGGTTCGCCTCGCGTTGGTCAGCATTTTTGCCCGCGGACACCTGCTGATCGAAGGTGTTCCCGGAGTTGGCAAGACCACGCTTGGGCAGGCTCTTGCCCGCGCCATCGATTGCACCTTTCAGCGCGTGCAGTTCACCAGCGACATGCTGCCTTCTGATGTTTTGGGCATCTCTGTGTTTTCGACGCTCGAACAGCGATTCGAATTCAAGCGCGGCCCGATCTTCACCAACGTTCTGCTGGCCGACGAAATCAATCGCACCACGCCCAAGACCCAATCTTCGCTGCTCGAGGCCATGAACGAAGGCCAGGTCACAGTTGATGCCCACTCTTACGAACTGCCGCAGCCATTCCTTGTAATCGCGACGCAGAATCCCGTGGAGCATCACGGAACCTATCCTCTGCCCGAGTCGCAACTCGACCGCTTCCTGATGCGCGTGCGCATGGGATATCCCGACGCGCAAGCCGAGCGCCAGATTCTGCGCTCCGAAGCAGGCGTATCGCACCTGGCTGACATTCGTCCCGTGCTCACCGGCGCTGACGTTCTCGATATGCAGCACGCCGTAAAACAGATTCGTGTGGACGACTCTCTCGTGAACTATGCCTTGGATATTGTCCGCCGCACCCGCGAGTCAGAATTCCTCTCACTAGGCGTGTCGCCTCGCGGATCGCAAGCTCTATATCGCGCTGCCCAAGCCATGGCCTTCCTTGAAGGGCGCTCCTTCTGCACGCCGGAAGATTTCAAGCCGCTGGTAGTTCCCGTCTTCGCGCACCGCGTCGTCGTCAACGGTCTCTACGCCTCGACGCTCAAGAAGTCCGAGCAGTCGGATCAGGTATTGAAAGACATCATCGAGAGTGTGTCTGTCCCAGTGTGAGGAAAGTAGTCAGTAGTCAGGAGTCAGTAGTCAGTTCCTGCGCTCCCCTGTCTTCCTCCTCCGTGTCCTCTGTGGTTATTCTTTTTCTTCTGGCGTGAGAGAATGCCACTTCCGTGATCGCTGAGACCATCCCAGAAGCCTACGACTCGACCGGAAGGCAAGTATCGCAGCCGTTCCTTCGACGCAAAGGACCGCATCCCACGTTTCCAATGGGACGCTATGTCAGCCAACCTCTCAGCATCCAATGTGACACGATGGGAGACGTTCGCAATTTCCTTCGGAGTTGCAAGTATGTCACCGATGAGGAGCTCTTTGGTCAACGCGACTATTGGCAGCCGCCTGAGGTTTTGAAAAGAGGAAGAAAGGCGATTGCGAAGACTTCGCGCTTTGGACGTGGCGACAACTACTAAGCATGGGATACGATGCGCGTTTCGTGGGTGGATCCGCTGGGCGTTATGGCGATGGTCATGCTTGGGTCGAGTATTTTGAAGATGGCAAGTGTTTTGTGCTGGAGCCTCTTTGCTGCGGAGTTGGATACACCATCCCTCGACTGTCCACTTTGCGGTACGAGCCCCGGATTTCGGTTTCGTGGGATGGCAAGACGCTCAGATACTTCGCACACAAGAAGCCTGCTTCCCGCGTCGGATGGAAAACTCTTGCGCTGATGATTCCAGAATATTTGATTTTCTGGTCGGGTCGTTTGGCTCAATATCCTTCTTCATCTACCTCGGATCGCCTGGAATATTCTCCGACGGAAGGTATTCAGACGAGAACTCTGGTCACTCCGAAAGGACCATGAGCATTAAACCGTAGTACGCGAGTCTATAATTCTCCCGACATGTCCTTCCTTCGTTTTCTTATGCTGCTGTCGCTTGTGGCCTGGATCGGCGGGCTGATCTTCTTTGCCTTCGTCCTCGCGCCTACGGCGTTTCAGGTTTTGCCGAACACGCATCTTGCTGGGAACGTCGTGGGACGCGCGCTCGGCAAGCTTCATTGGATCGCCATCGTTTCCGGGATTGTCTTCCTGGTGAGTTCCCTGCTCTACAGTCGACTCACCGATGGGACTGCGCATGTCTTTGCCATGCGGCACATCCTTATCTGCCTGATGCTTGGGCTTACGCTGCTCTCGCAGTTCTGGATCATTCCGAGGATGGACACGCTGCGAGCGTCGATTGGCGATTTCGCGGCGGTGCCGTTGACGGATCCTGCACGCGTGCAGTTTGACGCGCTGCATGTGTGGTCGACGCGCGTGGAAGGCGCGGTGCTGCTATTGGGATTGTTGGCGATCTATTTGACCGCTGCGGGGTTCACAAGCAGAGGTCGGTGAGCATCGCGCATTCGCTCTTGTGCTGGCAATCGCGTGCAGTCGTGTTTTCTTTACTCCTTCGAGGCTATGTAGCCGAAGCTTGGAAGGCGGGAACATCGGTGGTAAGCTGCTTCGGGTTTGGTTGTGAAAGGCTGCCTTGGCTCGAATCCCCAGAATACAGTGTCCCATATTATTCGCGCTGGCGTGTGTCTTGTCCCTCAGCCCGTCTGTTGTCGCACAATTCGAAACTCGCAGTGCTACGGTGACCTTAGGGGCATATCGCTCGACTACTGCCGCAATTGCAGACTTCAATCGCGACGGCAAACTCGATTTTGCCCTTACCAACAACAACCTTCAGATCTTCTTGGGTAACGGCGATGGCACATTTCAAGAGTTTAGTAACTACTTGGTGGACGTTGGTTCCCTCTCGGTCGCGGTGGCTGACCTCAATCACGATGGCAAGCTTGATCTGGCTGTTGCGAGCTTCTCCGGTTTGAACATCTTATTTGGAAACGGCGATGGCACCTTCCAAGCCCCAACTACCTATTCGACTGCTTGCGTTCCTACTTTTGTCGGCATCGTAGATTTCAACGGCGATCATAAGCTGGATTTGATCGTAACTTATAGCTCTGCTACTTGTGGGTACGTTAGCATCTTTCCGGGCAACGGCGACGGTACCTTTCAGTCCGCTCCAATCAACACCGCTCTCTACTATCCAGCTGCGACCGGCATTGGCGATTTCAACGGCGACGGAAAGCTCGACTTGGCGGTGGTCCAGCAGTTCGAGGTGGATGTGCTTCTGGGCAACGGCGACGGCACGTTTGCGTATCACGGGAAATATGAGATGGGGGCCGACCCCACCTCTGCTGCGGTCGCCGACCTTCGCAACGACGGCAAGCTGGATTTGGTCGTGACGACCCTGGAAGGAACTTACATGTTTCTTGGCAACGGCGATGGCACCTTTCGCACAGGGCCACCCACCGGTGCCTTCGGCGAAATCGCGGTACTGGCCGACGATCTCAACGGTGACGGCAAGTTAGACTTGGCCGTGAATACTATCCTGCCGGATTTCTTGTACGTCGCTCTTGGTAACGGGGACGGCACTTTCCAACCTCCGACGTTCTATCCAGCGGGAATCAACGATTTTTTCATTGCCACCGGCGATTTCAACAGCGATCACAAAACCGATTTGCTGGTTGCTGATAGTGCGCCGGGCGAGATGATCACGCTGCTGAACACCGGCGTGGCGAGTTTTTCCCCGACTTCGCCGGTTAACTTCCCCTTCCAATTGCTGGGAACCATCAGTCCGCCCAAGACCGTCACCCTCACCAACACCGGGACAACAGCTCTGACCATCTCCTCTATGCGCGTCAACGGTCCCTTTCGCCAGAGTAACCGCTGTGGAACAAGCGTTGCCCCGGGCGCCCAGTGCGAGATCCAGTTCACCTTCAAGCCGCCCGCCATCGGAAATGCCACCGGAACCATGGTCATCCACGACAGTGCTTCTTCGAAGCCCCAGATCATTGAACTGACGGGCGCAGGAACAGTGGTTCGCGTTTCTCTGCAGAAGATCGACTTCGGCGACCAAAAAGTGGGCACAACCAGCCCACAGCAAACCGTGACCGTAACTAATACTGGCAGCACCCCGCTGACCATCGACGGTCTGGGCCTTTGTGCCGGGAACTTCGACTTCCCCGAGACCGACAACTGCCTCCGGCAGACCCTTGGCGCGGGCGGTTCCTGCACCATCGATATGAGCTTCGCCCCGAAGAAAACCGGCCGGCGGGCAGCTTCGTTCTGCATTAACGATGCTGGCGGTGGCAGTCCACAAACCGTTCTGATGACCGGTACCGGCACTTAGTGGAAGCCTAAATCGTCCTCGTTGATGAGCACAATCGCGACCCCGAAGTCATGATTCACTGCCGGAAAGAAGAAATAAATTGCAGTCGAGTTAACGCCGGCTGCGCGCTTCGAGGACCTCGCGGATCTTCACGGCGAGAGCGTCTAGTTCGAAGGGCTTTTGCAGAATCGTAGTTCCAGCACCAACCTCCCCAAGACCCCCGCCGAACTCGCCTTCGGTGTATCCCGACATAAAAATAACCTTCATGCCAGAGCGCGACAGGGAAAGGAGGCGAGCAACTTCGGAGCCGCGGACGTGAGGCATGACAATGTCAGTGACCAGCACATCAATGGTGCCTCGATACTGCTCCGCCAGCGCCACCGCGTCGCCACCATCTTTGGCTTCCAGCACCGAGTATCCAAGTTGCTGCAGGAACTGGCAGATCATCCAACGCAGGTCCGGCTGATCCTCCGCAACCAGGATCGTCTCCATCCCCGTGCGCAGCGCCTCCACGGGATGCTCCACGGGTTGCGGTTTCACGGGCGAAGCCACACGCGGGAAAAAGATTTGGAAGGTCGCTCCTCGCCCTAGTTCGCTGCTAACCCGTACATGGGCGCCGCTGGCGCGGACAATGTTGTACACAACGGACAATCCCAGGCCGGTTCCTTCATCTTTATTCTTGGTCGTGAAGAACGGCTCGAAGATTCGGCTCTGCGTGTCGGCATCCATCCCAACCCCGGTATCGGCGACCGACAGCACTACATATTCTCCCAATGGCAGGCCGGAGAACCGTTTCGAACGCAGCGCATCGGTACCTAGGTGAGCGGTCTCAAGCGTGAGCTTTCCGCCCTGCGGCATGGCATCGCGCGCGTTCACCACTAGATTCATGATGACTTGCTCAATCTGTCCGGGATCGGCGCTGATGCAGCAGGAATCAGGATCAAGTTTGACCACAAATTCCATTTCGTCTCGCAGCACTCCCAGCAGCATCTCGCTCATCCGGTTTACCAGGAAATTCAGGTCGAGGACTTGCGGGCTGAAGACGTGCCTTCGGCTGAAAGAAAGCAACTGCCGCGTCAGGCTGGCGGCACTTTCCGTGGTGCGGACGATGGTATCCACGCTCTTGCGCACCGACGGACTCGCGCTCTCTTCCTGCTGAACGATTTCCGCGTAGCCCCGAATCACCATGAGCAGATTGTTAAAGTCGTGGGCAATGCCGCCCGCCAGGCGGCCCACAGCTTCCATCTTTTGTGCCTGCCGCACCTGCTCCTCCAGCCCGCGCCGGCCGGTTACGTCGCGCGAAGTCACCACGATGCCGCCCACGGCAACATCATTCAGCAGATTGTTGCCAACAGACTCCAGCCAAACCCAGGTGCCATCTTTGCGGCAAAAGCGAAACTCCGGAGGAGCCGCACTCCCGACCTTCAACGTAACGCGCTCGAGTGCGGCGCGAACGGCAGGCTCATCGTCGGGATGAATAAACGAGAGAAGGCTCTTGCCGAGCAGTTCGGAAGGCCTGTATCCGGCGACGCGTTCAATCGATGGACTGTGATAAAGCATGGTTCCATCAACCGCAACCACCGTGATCACGTCTGACAGATTTTGAATCAGATAGCTAAAGCGCTCCTCGCTGCGCTGTAAAACGGCGGCGGCTTCAAGGCGATCACGAATATCGCGGAAGATTCCGAGCACAGCGGGTCGTCCATTTAACTCGGTCGCGCTGACACTCGCTTCCACCTGCACGGGCGCTCCATCGGCCCGCACCAGAACCAGTTGCTGACTGAGCGGGGCCTTTGCTTTGTTCGGAGTGAGAGGAGCACGGCCCGATTCCGGGTCGGCAGGGTACAAGGTGGATTCTGGCAGGCCCACGAGTTGTTGTTCCGGAATCCCCAGCATATGTCCTAACTTGTTGTTGGCTTCGAGGATCAACCGAGTTTCCGCGTCGATGACCAGGATGCCGTCGTTGGCCGTATTGATGAGGTTGCGATACTTCTCCTCGGAATCGCGGACCTGATTCAGAACAGCGGACGACAGGCCGATTCCGATCAGCAGCAAGACTCCGCTGGCCAACAAAGTCGCGACTGAGAGCAAGCGGTCGATCCAGCGAGCGCCCTCGCTTAGCGTCGACGAGAATTCGTCCTCCAGGGGAGTCACGCGATCGTCGACCACAGCAATTTGATCGGTAATCTCGCTTATTTTCTGCGCGTCCGGATGGAGTGAATTGACTTCGCGGTGCAGGGCGTCGGCCAGGGAGCGAAGTTGGTCGATGTAGCGATCACCTTCCGTCCAGATCGCGATCGCGCGCGCCATATAGCCCACGCTTCCGAATCGACGGAATAGCGTGGCCATGCGATCTACGTCGGCGGGACTGTTGCGGCCCTGCACGAAACCTTCGCGCACCAATTCCATATTGGGCGATGAGCTTTGCAGTTGAAGTCTGGCCTGCTTGTCGCCGATGGGAACGGCGATTTCGTCAAGATACTGTTGGTAGTCGCTCTCGGAGTGGCTGGCGGCATAGTCGGTCAGACTAAGGGCGGCTCGCTTTTCAGCTTTCGACCAGAGTCCCTCACCACCCACATAAGCGCGTACTCCAGAAAGAATGTCGGAGCGGAGAACTCCAAGATAGAAAACGCAGACCACGATCGCGACAAAGATGCCGACGATCATCAGCAATTTTCTGGAAACCGGAAGGCGGCGAAACATCTCTCGTTGAATGCTCATGCTGGAGCCATGGGCCCAAGAGGGCGAAACAGTCAACTTCCGCGTTTTAGGAATGCGATGTCGCGATTCGCATCATGCCCGGCCCGAACTCGGACTTCGCGTGTTTCAAAGAAACCGCCAGATTGAGTACAGAATACCGTGCCGCGCCAATACCCCGCCAAGGCAAATTGGGGACGTTACTTCACCCCGGATTCGGATTTACTTACCCGCGCGGGCACCTGCCACATTCGTCAGCTTAGAGTCCGATAGCGGAAACAATCTATCACGTGATCGTTGACCATGCCTACCGCCTGCATGAAGGCATAGCAGATGGTGGAACCGACAAAATTAAATCCGCGCTTCTTCAGGTCTTTGCTCATCGCATCCGAGGCAGGAGTTCGTGCGGGGAGTTGCTTCAGAGACCTCAGAGCGTTCACTTGCGGCTTGCCGTTCACGAACTGCCAGATATAGCGATCGAAGGAACCAAACTCTTTCTGTACGCGAAGAAATGCTTTGGCATTCGCAACCGCGGATGCAATTTTCAGGCGATTGCGGACAATGCCGGGATCACGCAGCAGGCGATCGATCTTGCGGCGGTCGTAGCGCGCGACGCGCTCGGGATCGAATCCGTCAAATGCTTTTCGGTAGTTAGCACGCTTGTTGAGGATCGTGTTCCAGCTTAATCCGGCCTGAGCACCTTCGAGGATCAGGAATTCAAAGAGCGTGCCGTCGTGATGCACCGGCACGCCCCACTCTTCGTCGTGATAACGAATGGACAGTTCGCCGTTCGCCCAAGCGCAGCGAACCGGACTCGAAATGACCTTTTCCGCTGGACTCACAGAATCCCTCAAGGAGGAAGATCGCCATTCTACTGTAGCGATTTAGGCTCCGATTTATTTACAGGCGACTTCGAATCAAGCAGCGAAACCAGTTCATGTGCAGATGGCGGGATGCCGACTTTTCCCAGGCGAATGATGTCTTTGGCCGACAACTTCCTCCCGTATAGCTTTTCATTGGCGCTGCCATCGGAGCGCAAGGTCGAGCCTTCGAGCGAGACGCCCGCGAACAGACCCTTGTTGCGCGAATACGAAAGAATCTCGGCGCTCATCACGATGTCAGTGGCGCCTTCGGCGGTGCGTCCCTTGGGACCGGCCGCGGCCGAGGCGTCCGCGCCCAGCTTCACTTTGCTCGAGAGCAGCGATTGCGCACCCTTCGGATTCATGACCAACAACACAAAGTCGGTTGCCTGGCCGCCAAGCTGGAAGCCGATGCTGACACCTTCCAGCGCGTAAAGCGCGGGCGATCCCCACTTGCCCTTGTAGTGCTCGCCGCTCCGGCAGATCATGACACCGCGTCCATAACTGCCGCCGATGCCGAACGCTCCCTTTTTCACGGAGGGCAGAATAATGATGCACTCGGCCTTGTCGAGCAGGTCCTGAGGAATGTTGTCGGGAATATTCAAGATTTCTTTCAGAACTACACCGGAATCCTTCACCCGCTCGGCTTCGTGCTCGTCGTCGGTGGCGAACGCACCCAGACTCGACATCAACCCCACGATCAAACACACGATCAATTTCTTCATGAATCCCTCCAACAAGATTTTAAGGAAAAGCGGCTTGGTTTCGTGTCACTATGTTAAACCCTGCATCCGGTTGGCTAATGGGGAGGAGTCGATCCGACAGTACATGGCGTACGCGTAAGTGGCAGAATCGACAAGCCTTTTGCCATGACCAAACGTGTGCTCCTTTTGTAACTTGGAAGTTTCAGGAAGCGCTCCTAAAGTCAATCAGATGGCGGGTTGCAGCGGGCACCCGATTTCGGCATCTGGCGTGCATCTAATAGCTTGGGAGTGTGGCAAGAACCGTTTTAGCGTGCAAAAAATGGATTCTTTCGGCATGAAGTACACGAAGGCGACATTCCGACTGGGAGCGCTTTTACTGGCAACCTTTATGCTGGTTGCGCAAAGTCCTGCACAGTCCGCGTACGTGTCTGGGTCACCCAGTTTGAGCGCCTACAACGCGGGCAGCACCGCGGTTGAGAATCCGGACGATCCGCAGAGTTCGATGATCACCCTGCACGCCCGGGTGAATGAAGTCAATCTGCTGTTCATCGCGACGGACAAGCATGGCAAGTTCGTACGCGATTTGAATGAAAAGGATTTCAGCATTCTTGACGACCACAAACCGCCGCAGGCCATCTTGAACTTTCGGCGGGAAACCGACTTGCCCTTGCACATGGGCCTGCTGGTCGACGTCAGCGGGTCGGTTGACAGCCGCTTTGATTTCGAGCAGACCGCGGCCACAAGTTTCCTGCAACACACGCTCCGCACAGGCTTTGACAAGGCCTTCATTGTTGGCTTCAACAGCCACAGTCAAATTTCGCAGGATTTCACCGACAACTTTCAGTTGCTGTCGACCGGCGTGCACAAGTTGCACAACGGCGGCGGAACGGCGCTTTACGACGCTGTCTATCACGCCTGCAAAGAGAAGTTTCTGAAGGATCGGCCGGATCGGCCGGTACGCAAAGCGATCGTGATTGTCAGCGACGGCGAAGATAACCAGAGCGAAATCTCCAGGGCACAGGCCATTGAAATGGCACAGCGCTCCGAAGTCATCATCTACGCGATCTCGACCGATGACAGCGGGTTGGTGATGCGTGGGGACAAGGTTCTCGAGCAGTTGGCCGAAGCGACTGGGGGACGCGCCTTCTTCCCTTTCAAGATGAAGGATATAACGCATTCGTTTGCGGCGATTGAAGACGAGTTGCGCAGCCAGTACATTGTTTCGTACAAGCCCGCGAACTTTGATGCTGACGGGCGCTACCGCTCGATTGAAATTTCCTCGCTGAAAAAGGACACCCAGGTGCGCGCCCGCAAGGGATACTTCGCGCCGCAGCAGTAGCAGGAACCGCCTCAGGCTTCGATCCCAGTCTGCCCGCCAGATTC
This sequence comes from uncultured Acidobacteriaceae bacterium, assembly GCA_963731405.1. GTDB lineage: Bacteria > Acidobacteriota > Terriglobia > Terriglobales > Acidobacteriaceae > Sulfotelmatobacter. Next base: position 106,618 of record CAVSVS010000021.1, read on the forward strand.
CTTCTCTCATTCCTGTAAAGTTGTTATTGCAGAATGCAAAATGTGGGCAGTGGTCCGCGTTTGCGAGGCGCCTTCCAGTGTGTTACCGTCCCATTGATTTCGAGTTCACCCTCCAGACTACGAACTACTGAGGAGTGTCATGGTAATCGCCATCCTGATAATTCTGGTTGTAATCGCCGTGGTGTTGATTGGGATGTACAACAGCCTGGTGCAGCTTCGGATACGCTGCGACTCGGCATGGTCCGACATTGATGTGCAGCTCAAGCGACGCCATGATTTGATTCCCAACCTGGTGGAAACCGTGAAGGGATACGCGGCGCACGAAAAGGGGACGTTCGAGAATATTGCGAAGTTCCGCTCGCAGGCCATGCAGGCCGCGACTCCAGCCGACAAGGCGGCTGCCGAAAACCAACTCACGGGCGCGCTGAAGAGCCTGTTCGCGGTGGCGGAAAACTATCCGCAATTGAAGGCTTCCGAGGAGTTCACCCAGTTGCAGGGGTCGCTCAGCATGACAGAGGACTCGATTCAAAATGCGCGGCGATACTACAACGCAGTCGTGCGCGATTTGAATACGAAGATTCAGTCGTTCCCCACGAACATTCTGGCGGGCATGTTCGGGTTCACGCCGCGCCAGTTCTTCGAGACTACCGAGGCCGATCGCGAACCGGTGCAGGTGAAGTTCTAGCCCGATGAAGGCACTTTCTTTTGTAGAGACGTCGCTTGCAACGTCTCTCTTGCGCGAGAGAAAGAGACGTAGCAAGCCACGTCTCTGTGAACTGGCCGCGTGCATTCTGCTGTTGGCCGCTCCCTTGGCGGCGAAATCCTGGCGCGTCGCCGATTTTCAGGACAACATCGTCGTCGCTCAAGATGGCAGCGCGGTCGTGACAGAGCGTATCACTCTCGTCTTTGTGGGAGACTGGCACGGGATTCATCGCACGATTCCAATCGAATATCCCGGGCCCAACGGCACGAACTACGAATTATTCCTGAAGGTCACCAGCGTTACGGACGGCAGCGGCGGCAAACTCAAATACGACTCGTCGACTGCCGACGGCGCACGTGATCTGAAGATCTACATTCCTGACGCAGTCGATACAACGCGCACGGTTGAAATTGTTTACCGAGTTCGCAACGGGACGCGGTTCTTCGACAGCCACGACGAGTTCTACTGGAACGTCACGGGAAATGACTGGCCGGTGCCGATTGATCACGCGTCCGCCACGGTGCGATTCCCCTCCACTGCCGCGGGATCTCTGAGAGCGCAGGCATTCACCGGTGTGTACGGATCGACGCAGCATGATGCGACCTCCAATATCGATGGCGCTGAGGCGCAGTTTGAGACCAGCAATCCGCTGCCCATGCGCGGCGGGCTGACCATCGACGTTTATCTTCCGAAAGACATTCTTAGAGAGCCCAGTGTTGTGACCAAGTTTTTCTGGTTTCTCGGCGGCAATCCCGTCATATTTCTGCCTCTGGTCACGCTCGTCGGAATGTTCACACTGTGGTGGTACAAAGGACGCGATCCTGACGCCGGACTCTCCGTTGCGCCCATGTACGAGCCTCCGCAGGGAATTTCTCCAGCCGAGGCAGGAACGTTGCTCGATGATCAGATTCATCCCCGGGATATCACATCGACCATCATCGATCTCGCGGTTCGGGGATACATCAAGATCGAAGAGACGGCAGAGAAGATTCTCATCTTCACGCAAAAGGACTATGTGTTCCATCTGATCAAGCCGCGTGAGCAATGGGGCGCCGATCTGGTCCCACACGAGCGCGTGATGCTGGAGAACGTGTTTGCCGGGGGCGCCGACGTTCGCCTCTCCAGCCTGAAGAACCGCTTCTACACCGCGGTTCCGGTGATCCGCGAAGACATCATGTCGGCCTTGAAGAAGAAGGGGATTTATCTGCTCGATCCCGAGTCGGCCAATGGGTACAGTATTGGAGCGGCGATCGCGATTCTTATTCCTTTTGCCATCTTCCAGTACATGGGATGGGCGAACTTCTTCAACTCAGCTCTTCTCTTGATTGTTTGCATTCCACTGTCGCTCGTGATCTGGTGGCTGTTTGCTCGCGTCATGACGGCTAAGACCGCGAAGGGAGCGCGGACGCACGTGGCTGTCCTTGGCTTCCAGGAATTCATGAATCGCGTGGATGCGGAGCGGCTGAAGATCATGCCTCCCACGACATTTGAGAAGTTCTTGCCTTACGCGATGGCGTTGGGCGTAGAACATCACTGGGCACAGGCATTCGCCGGAATCGTGAAAGATCCGCCGCAGTGGTATGTATCGCCGGTAGGGTACGGCGCTTTCAATCCGATCTTTTTTTCGAGTTCCATGCACAGCATGGCCAGCGATATGCACCAGGTCTTCGTCTCTTCGCCTCGCGCAAGTTCGAGCGGCTCCGGATTTGGTGGAGGCGGTGGCGGCGGAGGTGGCTTCTCCGGCGGAGGCTTTGGCGGTGGGGGCGGGAGCGCGTTCTGAACGCCTCGGCTACCGTGAAAGGTGACCCAAAGGCATAAACCACGAAGGACACGAAGTATCACGAAGGCTTCGCCGGACTTCCTTCGTGTAACTTCGTGTCCTTGGTGGTAAAGATCCTTCGCTCGCCTACTACATTCCAATTATTGACCGCTCTTTCTCCTCGCTTATAATCTCCGCACTTCCTTCTGGGGTTCGATTGCAAATCGCGTGAGCACAAAATCCAAGATCGTAAGACGCACGCTCGCCACGTTGTGCGTGATCGCCGTAGTCTGGGTGATGGCCTGCATCGGGCTCTACAACGTGATGCGGCGCTCGCCGGAAGATTTCGCGCGCGTGATGGCGAAAATCCCGCAACCGGCTGCCTTCCTGGTTCTTCCGTTCGAAACGCTGTGGATGCATGCCCGCTCGGGAGTCTTGCAGGTAGGCAGTCCCGCGCCCGATTTCAACTTGGCCAAGCTCGACAAGACTGACCACATCCAACTGTCAGCTCTCACAAAGGATCGACCGGTAGTACTCGTCTTCGGAAGCTACACCTGACCGCCCTTCCGGCGGGAGGTTCCTGCCCTTAACAAACTCTACGAACAATATCGAAACCAGGTTGAGTTCCTAGTGGTCTACATCACCGAGGCTCATCCCAGCGACGTATGGCAGATGCAGAGCAACATAAAAGACAAGGTTGTTTTCGCAAGCCCGCACAGCGAAGAGGAGCGCGGCTTGGTCGCGGGATCCTGCGTGCGCAAGCTGGGAATTGAGATTCCTGCGGTGCTCGACGAATTCGGCAACTCGACCGAGAGCGCTTACACAGCCTGGCCGGACCGCCTGTACGTAATCGATAACACCGGCCGCGTATCCTACAAGAGCAAGCCCGGGCCGTTTGGCTTTCATGCCGACGAACTCAAAGCGGCGATTCAGAAGGTGGTTCCCAGGCAGCCGTAACATTCCTTGATCGCGCTCTGCCGGCCATCGTCCAGGCTGGACGGCCGAGAGCCTGCGCTGAGCGGAGTCGAAGGCGGCCGTCCCCACATTACATCTTTCGCTTGAATGAAAAGAGGCCGCGATCCAAGTCGCGGCCTCTCTCTCGTGAACTGCTTCGACTCTTATTGCTCTCCGGGCGTGGCGTTGCTGCCCCACAGAGCATTGCTTCCCCACAGGGCATTGCTACCCCAGAGCGCGTTGCTGCCCCACAAGGCGTTGCTGCCCCAAAGAGCATTCGATCCCCACAACGCGTTCGAACCCCATAGGGCATTGCTGCCCCACAATGCGTTGCTTCCGGTCATCGTCGTTGACTGCGCGCCAGCGACGAATTCCGAAGATCCCCACACTGCGGAGTTCGACCACGCGGCAGACGTGTTCCACACCGCAGTCGAACTATCGTTCAGGTAGACATTCCCCGAGTTCGGATCATATGTCGCGACCGGAGACATTGCCGTCCCCTTCGCGACATCGGCACTGTTGAGAGCGGCCTCCACATCGACATAGCCGGCGCCGACTGTGAAGAGATCGTATTGGTCGGTGTAGGTAATTCCCGTAGTCGGGTCAGTCGTGCTGCTGAACGCCGGGAACGACTTCCACGCCGTCTTCATCAAGCGCGCCTTCACCTGATCAGGAGTGAGAGCGGGACTCTTCTGCAAAAGATCTGCCACCACTCCGCTGACCACACCCGCGGCCATGCTGGTGCCGCTCAGCGTTAAATAACTGGACGACGAAGCGTTGCTTCCGCCCTTGACGTAGTAGCTGTAAGGAACGCGGTTGCCCGGGTATTGGTTATAAAGGGTCGACCCGGGGGCCTCGAGCGAGACCAGCAGGTTCCCGGGAGCAACGAGGTCGGGCTTGGCAACGGCGTCAATGACCGTAGGTCCCTTGGAGCTGTAGCTCGCGATCAGATCGTCAACGCGCGTCGGCGTTCCCATCGGCTTCATCGCGCCCACCGTAATCACGTAAGGATCGTTGGCGGGTGAAGTAACGGTGCCGTAACCGTTGGTCGGCTGATACCTGCCGTTGTTGCCGGCAGCAACGACCACGACGATCCCATTTTGCCAAGCTTTCTCGACCGCCTGGCAGAGCGGATCCAGCTTGTAGCTTTCGTACACTGCGCGACCCATCGAAAGATTGATCACACGAATGTTGTATTTTGATTTCAAAGCGATCGCCTGATTGATCGCGGCAATGACCACGCTATCGGTAGAAGCGCCGTTCGCATCCAGCACCCGCAGGTTGACGATCTTTGAATCCGGCGCGATTCCTTTGAAGGTCTTGGTGTAAAGAGGTCCCGTGGAACTGAGGCCATCGCCGGCGATCAGACCCGCGATGTGTGTGCCGTGGCCGTACTGGTCATTGGCACTCGAATTTCCGGGAACAAAAGACTGCTGATAGACGACGCGAGAGAGAGGCAGCACGCCCGTGTAAAGGTCAAGACTGTTGCTCACACCACTGTCGATCAGCGCCACGCCAATCCCGGATCCGGTGTAATTCGACTGCCATGCGAAATCCGCATTCACCGCCGAGGCAGCGTTACTGAGCGACGGAGTCAGAGGCCTGTCGGCGCTGATGTACATGACGTTCGGCTGGTTCGAGAGATTCAGAATGCCGTTGCCGTCGAGCAGTGCCACCACGCCATTCACCAGCGGCAACTGACCAAGGATTGTTCCCCCGAGCTTCACGACGTCATTCACCAGGCAGCTCACCAGACCGAGCAGGCTGGAGCAATTCACCTGCGTTCCTGGAGCGTACTGCACGATCACCTGGACCTGTTTGGTGGATTTGTACCCGCGCAACTCCGGCGATATCTTCGCGTCGTTGGCATGCGCCAGCGTTACGCTGGCAATTAACAGTAGAAGCAAGAACTTCTTCATATCTCCCCCACTTCAATGCGCCCACAGGCGCGTAACTCGCCCCTAGTGACTTGTATGTGTGCAGGTCCCGGTCCAAAGGATGACCGGTGTTACCCTTCGTTTTCAATCACTTAGGACCACTTGTTGCGAAATTCAACGGGCACTTTGTCCCACGATCGTGCGCGTGGGACATGTTGTCTCAGGGCCTAGGCCTGACGACTGCCAATGTCGGCGCCGATTCTGCTGTAAGTAACTGATTCCAATGGAAAAACCAAGGTAATCACTCAACGTTCTTTTGGGCGGACAGGCGTCCCTATTTCGTTGAAAATTTAAGCACTTATCATGTCGTGGGTCCGTTCCATAGGCGCGCGCGCGTTCATCGCCGGCATGGCCTTGATGGGACTCGTCTGCCTTGCGACGGCCCTCTGGCAGTGGCAATTCACCGATCCGGTGAAGTTCACCTGCTATCTGATCGCAGCACTGCTGGCGTCGTCGCTCAAGGTGAGTTTGCCGGGCATCGAGGGAACACTGTCGGTGAACTTCCTGTTCACACTGCTCGGAATTCTGGAACTAAGTTTGCCCCAAACGCTGGTGATTGGACTCGCCAGCACGCTCGCGCAGTTTTATTGGAAACCGGCGCGCCGGGTGAAGTTGGTTCAGCTAATTTTCAATCTGTCGCAGGTCACAGTTTCGAGCGCGGTCGCGTACGGCGCTTACCAGTTGGTCGTGATTTATGTGCTGCATGCACCCGGGCCCCTGGCGCTTCTGGTCGCCGCCATCACACACTTCGCATGCAACACGGCGGCCATGTCGACCATCATCGGTCTGACGGAAGATAAACCGATTCCAAAAGTCTGGACCGCGAGTTATCTGTGGTCGTTTCCCTATTACATGGTGGGAGCGGCGGCCGCAGGTCTCGTGCATTTTCTGAACCGGCACATAGGATGGCAGTCGTCGCTGCTCATCCTGCCGCCGATCTACTTGATGTACCGTTCATACCGTCTCTATCTCGGCAAATTGGAGACGGAAAAGAAACACGCCGAACAGGTATCCAACCTACACCTGCGAACCATTGAGGCGCTCGCACTCGCGATCGAGGCTAAAGACGAAACTACCGGTGAACACTTGCAACGCGTGCGCGTGTACGCGATGGAACTCGCCAAGGATCTGCGTTTGAGCGACGACGAGACCGAAGCCTTGCGGGCCGCCTCGGTGTTGCACGACATTGGAAAATTGGCGGTGCCCGAGCACATCATTTCGAAGCCGGGAAAACTGACTCCCGAAGAATTCGAGAAGATGAAGATCCATCCCATTGTTGGAGCTGAGATTCTCGAGCAAGTGCATTTTCCCTATCCAGTGGTACCGATTGTGCGCACCCACCACGAAAAATGGGACGGCAGTGGCTACCCGAATGGGCTTGTTGGCGAGGACATTCCGATCGGGGCGCGAATTCTTTCGGCCGTAGATTGTCTGGACGCGCTGGCGTCGGACCGGCAATATCGCAAGGCCCTTCCGTTGCACGAGGCCATGGCCAAGGTTGTGGCGGACGCAGGCAAGGCTTTTGATCCGAAGGTCGTCGAAATTCTGCAGCGCCGCTATATCGAACTCGAGAAGATGGCCAACGAGCAGCCATTGCAGGCTCCTCCGAAATTGTCGACAGATATTAAAGTGGAGCGCGGACTGGCGCCCGACGCAGGGTTCGCGGAGACCGCGGAAGCAGCTACCAAAACGTCAGCACCGGCAGGAAATGCCATTGCGTTGATTGCTGCGGCCCGGCAGCAAGGGCAAGTCATTCTCGATTTCTCTCGACAGTCCGGATCTTCTCTATGCGCTGAAGACATTCTCTCTCTGCTCGCGGTGCGGCTGAAACACCTGGTGCCGCACGACTCTCTCGCCGTCTATTGCCCGAAAAACGGCACGCTCTCGGCGGAATTTGTGAGCGGAGAAAACTTCCGGCTGTTCTCTTCTCTGCGGATTCCTGAGGGTGAAGGTCTCTCGGGATGGGTCGCGCAAAATCATAAAGCGATCTTGAACGGCAATCCGTCGGTAGAACCGGGTTACATGAACGATCCCACGAAGTTCAGCACGCTGCGATCGGCGCTTGCCGTGCCACTGGAAGGGAAATCCGGAGTGGCTGCCGTGCTGGCTCTGTATCGTGCCGCGCAGGATGCCTTCACCGCAGAGGAACTGCGCGTGGTGGAAGCAATTGGAGCTGGAATCGGGATCGCGCTTGACAGCGCTCGCAGGCCCAAAGCTTCGGCGATCGGCGCCGGGGCAAGGTCGTAGCAGCAGTTAGCCACAACCAACCCTTACCAGACTCGCGGAACGTGATACTCGTCGAAGATGCGATCGTTACTGATGAGGCTCAGGTTCTCCATCTGTGCCTGAGCAATCAGCATTCTGTCGAAGGGATCGCGGTGCTCTCCCGGAAGCCTGCCCGCCCGGACCGCGTGATCGAGCGATATCGGCAACGTATCGCATCCCAGTTGGGCGAGGTAGCGATCAAGTTGGTCCACGAGTTCTTCGCCCGTCGGCAATTTGCCTAGCCGAACTTTGGTTGCAATTTCCCACCCGGACACAGTGCTGAGCAGAATTTCGTTGCCGCCATCTTCGATGAGTTTGCGCGCCCGCGGACTCAGTGAGCGCGAATCGTTGAAGCACCAAAACAGAGTGTGTATGTCCAGAAGAAGGCGCGTGGGTTCATTCCCAGCGCGCAAGTTCGTCGGGCGGAAGCGACTCGAAGAATTCTGGTCCGACCACCAACTTCCCTTTCAAAATACCCAGCTTGCGGGTCCCCTTCCTGCCTCCAATCGGAACCAGGCGAACAACGGGATCCTTTCCGCGAGCAATAATGATCTCCTCGCCCCGACAAGCTTTTTCGATCAGCTTCGAGAGGCTGGTTTTGGCTTCATGAATACCGACAGTCTTCATAATGATTAGCTAAGTTTGTCTTAGCTAGGTCGCTGATGCAAGAGTCTATTGGGTCAAGATTATTACAGCCGAGCTGCTGGGTCTTGGAATGAGACCATCGCCCCAAGGCATATACTCGTGCCGGTTCACTCAATGACTGATCGTTCAGCCAAACCGGCCCCACAGGTCGAAGTGCTTCCGGCCGCGGCGGCACAGACGTCGATCCTGGCGAATCTGCTTCAACTTTACGCCCACGACTTTAGCGAGTTCCTCGATGTGGAGATCGGGGAGGATGGAAAGTTCACCTACAACCCTCTTCCACTCTATTGGATGGAAGCTGGCCGTCATCCTTTCCTAATCTGGGTCGATGGCAAACTGGCAGGATTCGCATTGGTGAAGAAAGGGTCTACATTCTCGGGAAATGAGAATGCATGGGATCTGGCTGAGTTCTTCGTTCTTCGCGGATATCGTCGACGCGGCATTGGAACTGTGGCCGCGAATCAGCTGTGGAGACGGCTTCCCGGGTCGTGGGAGGTTCGCGTGATGCAGTTGAATGTTGCGGCACAGCGCTTCTGGAAGCAGGTCATCTCTGAGTTCGTTGCCGACGAAGTGTCTCCAGTTCCTTTCGAGAAAGACGGCGAGAAGTGGATGGTCTTTTCATTTGATTCCAAAAGCGGCACGTAAACAGCAAGTTAAGAAGGCGCACCCAGCAGTATTCTCGCAGCAGCCTGCGCATGTCGTGCTCCATCGTGTTTACTCCATCTCAAAGCTCACATACTGCAGCCCACCATCACGCTCGACTTGCAGCACCACTGCGTCGCCGGTTTTCAACGCGTTCACCGCAGCGCGAAGCGTGTCCACGGAGTCAATCGGGGTTGTATTGAGTTGGTGAATGATGTCGGCGGCTTGAAGTCCGGTATCGGGCAGAATCAAGTCGGCCGCGCGTCCTACCACAATTACTCCCGACGGGATTCGCAACGAAGATCCCAGCTTGGACCGCATTTCGCTGGTGAGATCGATCGCCAAAACACCCAGGTGCGGGATCAGACTATTGTCGGGATTCACCGCGTCCATGAGTTCGTCCATGTGGTCGCGGCTTTCGATCGCCGGAATGTATAGAGTCTTCTTTTCGGTGCCGCGCAGGATCTCCAGTTTCACAACCTGGTCGAGCCGATGAAGATACAGAGCCGCCGAAAGCGAGGGCAGGGTTTCAATGCGGCGATCATCAGCCGTCAGAATAATGTCCTGCACCTGCAAACCGGCCGCGGCAGCGGGACCGTCGGGCTTCACGTCGTCGACTACGACGCCCCACCGTTGAGGAAGATGCAGGCCTTCTGCCAGTGTGGGAGTAATCTCCTGCGCGCCCGCGCCGATTTCCACACGATGAACATGCCCATACTTGCGCAGGCTGTGGTAGACGAAATCAACCACGCGCGCCGGAATGGCGAAACCCAGACCTTCGCTGCCACCGCCTTGCGACAGGATGAAAGTGTTGATCCCAAGCACTGATCCATTCATATCGACCAGCGGCCCACCACTGTTGCCGGGATTGATGGGAGCGTCGGTTTGCAAATAGGAAAGAGGCTTGGTGGCATCGGGCTGACGTGCGAGCGCACTGATCACGCCCATGGTGACCGAATTTTGCAGTCCTTCGGGACTGCCGATCGCAAAGACGAGTTGTCCAACGTGCGGCCGCTGGCTGATCAAGGGCAGGGTTGGCAAGTCAGTCTCTTCAATCTTGAGGAGCGCGAGATCGGTTTCCTTGTGCTGGCCGATGAGGCGAGCTTCCAATATTCGGCGCTTTCCGATCGGCAGTTGGCCGCCGGCATCGCCCATGGGGAGCGGCAAGGCCACGCGAATGCGTTGCGCGCCTTCGACGACGTGCGCGTTCGTCATGACGTAGCCGTTAGAGTCGACGATGACTCCGGAACCAACCGCGTGCTGCCGAACGATATACGCGGTTTGAGATCGATCTTCCTCGCGCAGCGGCCCGTAGCCGGTGACGAGGATCTGCACAACCGCCGGAGAGACTCTTGCCGCTAGGCCCTCAAGCGCGCCGTTGAGTTGAATGAGCAAGCCAGCAGGCTCGGACGGTTTGATCTCCGTCGACCCAGGCGCGCTCTTCTTCTCGGGAGCTTGAGCTGCGGGCTTCTGACTGCTTTGCGCCAGACTAACGGTACCAACCACCACCACAAGAATCAGAATGGCCAACCATTGGCCGCTAACCTTGCTGCGGATCAGGAGTAAGTTCGCCATGTGAAGGGCTCCTATCGAAACCAGGGTGACAGGAGAAAACACTACCACGCGACCCCGGCCCTCGATGTAAAGGTGGGTCAAGCCCGGAGGATCGGGCCGCGGTCAATGGCTCTTCTGCCCGGGGGGAACCTAGATACTACCGTTAACTAACGGGTTATCAGGCTTTTACATAGGTGTCATTCGTGATATAACCGCCCCTGAGCATAAAAGCGGGCCTGCGCCCGCCAGGAGCTTGGTTTGACGACGTTGGCCTCATGCGCAGACGAGCATCAGATAAGCGGCCAGCCTAGAGGAGGTACCGTGGGCGAAGAAGCACGGACCGGGAAAAGGTTCCCGCTGGAATTGCCGATTAAGATCCATAAGGGCGAGTCCGGCGGAGACTCCGAGGGAGTCACCGGGAATCTCAGCGCGGCAGGAGTGTACATCCGCGCCGATTCCTCAATGGAGATTGGTTCGCCGGTGGAATTTGAAATCACGCTGCCCCCGGAGATGACGGGCGGTCAGGAGAATGTGACCATCCAATGCAAGGGGCGGGTGGTGCGCGCCGATGAAACGGGAACAGGTGGCGAAGGCCGCGGCGTGGCCTGCGTGATCGACTCATACGAGTTCGTCAGGAACTCATAGAAAGCTTTCTTGGAGCGTTGACAACATGCTCAAACTGATTCTGGCCGATAACCAGGCGATCTTCCGGGCGGGCATAGCCAAAGTGCTGGCCGTGGAAGATGAGATGCGCATCGTGGCCCAGGCTCAAACGCCTGAACAGATGTTCATGGCCTTGGACAAGTTCCGCGCCGCCGTGCTGGTCGTGGCAGCGGGATTCCACAACGACTTTGCCGCCATCGTGCAGGGAGCGAACAAAGCCAAGACCCGCGTGATCGTGCTGGCCGATACGGGCGAGAGCGCGCAGCGGCACATGTCGAACGGCGCGCACGGCGTGGTGTATCGCAACGTGACTAGCGCGGCGCTGGTGGACTGCGTGCGCAAAGTCGCGCGCGGGGAAACTTGGGTGCAAGACGTCGCTGTGCCCAGCGAACTCACCGAGAACGATATGGTCGGACTGCGCGTGCGCGACCGGCTGACCGCCAAGGAGCTTCGCATCGTGGCGCTGATCGTGCAGGGCTACAAGAACAAGGAAATCGCCACGCAACTCGGCACGACGGAACAGGTCATCAAGAACTACCTGCGCAACGTGTACGACAAAATCGGCGTGTCAGACCGTTTGGAACTGGCGCTCTTCACCATCCATCACCGCATTCTGAATGAGGCTGCGGCAGCGACGACGACCGGAGCGGCGCCACAACCACCGGCGGGAGTTGCTCAGTAACGTTCGAGTTGGAACAAACAGGCCGCCTGCAAAGGCGGCCTTTGTCTTTGTAGCGCCGTTGTGTCGCGTGGCTGTCATGGCGGCGTCTCGCCGCCACTAAGCGGGTGGAACGCCGAATATGCGCGCTCTCCGAATCATTCTTCGATTGAACTGCATCTATGCGGGATATGGAATACCGACAACTTGGACGATCGGGGTTGAAGGTGCCGGTTTTGAGTTACGGCACCGGAACGTTTGGCGGCGGAACGGAGTTCTTCAAGGCATGGGGTGCGAGCGACGTTGCCGAGGCAACGCGACTGGTCGACATCTGCCTCGATGCCGGCGTCAATCTATTCGATACGGCGGATATTTATTCAGAGGGACTTTCCGAGACCATTCTCGGCAAAGCAATCGCCGGGCGACGCGAGAAAGTCCTGATCTCGACGAAGGGAACATTCCGCATGGGACCGGGGCCAAACGATCTGGGATCATCGCGCCATCACTTGATCCAGGCTTGCGAGGCAAGCTTGCAGCGGCTGGGTACCGATTACGTCGATATCTATCACCTGCATGGCTTTGACGCTTTGACACCGCAGGAGGAAGTACTGAGCACGCTCGACCATCTGGTGACGAGCGGGAAGGTGCGTTACATCGCCTGCTCGAACTTCTCGGGATGGCACTTGATGAAGGCGCTGGACGTTTCGGATCGATACGGCTGGGCACGCTATGTGGGACACCAGGTGTATTACTCGCTCATCGGCAGGGAGTACGAATGGGAATTGATGCCGCTCGGGCTCGATCAGGGGGTCGGCGCTCTAGTCTGGAGTCCGCTGGGATGGGGACGGTTGACGGGCAAGATCCGGCGCGGGCATCCACTGCCGAAGGAGAGCCGGCTGCACAAGACCGCAGACATGGGTCCACAAGTTTCCGACGAACATCTCTACAAGGTCGTCGACGCGCTTGACGAGGTTGCGAAGGAGACGGGCAAGACCGTGCCACAGGTCGCGCTCAACTGGCTGCTGCAGCGGCCCACGGTGTCGACAGCGATCTTCGGCGCGCGCAACGAAGAGCAGTTGCGACAGAACCTGGGGTCGGCAGGATGGAATCTGACGGCCGAGCAGGTCGCCAAGCTTGATCGCGCGAGCGATGTGACGCCGGTTTATCCGTACTGGCACCAGCGGCAGTTCACGGAGCGGAACCCGTTGCCGGTTGCGCCAATCGCGCCGTAAGACGACTAGCGCCGTCTCTTGGGCGCTACGGCTAGCTGATCTTCTCTCCTACTGCTTTGGCTTGCGTGAACAGGTACAGGTAGTCGGGGCCACCCGACTTCGAATCTGTGCCGGACATGTTGAAGCCGCCGAAGGGGTGGGCGCCGACCATGGCTCCGGTGCACTTGCGGTTGATATACAAGTTGCCGACGTGGAACTCCTGGATGGCACGGTCAATCTTGTCTCGCGACTTGGTGTAGACGGCTCCAGTGAGTCCGAACTCGGTGTCGTTGGCGATCTCGAGGGCGTGGTCAAAGCCGCGAGCTTTGATCACGACCAGCACAGGACCAAAGATCTCCTCCTGTTCTAACTTCGACTTTGGCGGGATATCGGCGAAGACCGTGGGCTTGATGAAGTAGCCTTCGCCGGGAGCGCGCTCGCCGCCGGTGAGGAGACGCCCGTCTTTCTTGCCTTGTTCAATGAATTCGAGGATCGTCTTCATCGAGCCTTCGTTGATGACTGCGCCCATGGCGGCGTTTTCGGCGACGTCGCCGATCTGAATCTTCTCGACGCGGGCTTTGAGTTGTTCGAGGAACTTGTCGTAGACGCGCTCGTCGATGATGGCGCGCGAGCAGGCTGAGCACTTCTGTCCCTGAAATCCGAATGCGGCTTGGGCTACGCCTTCGACGGCGGAATCAATGTCGGCATCGGCGTCGACGATGATGGCGTCTTTGCCGCCCATCTCGAGGATGGTTCGCTTGATCCAGACCTGACCGGGCGCCTGCGTCGCGGCGACTTTGTTGATGTGCAGGCCGACTTCGCGCGATCCGGTGAAGGCAATGTAGCGCGTCTTGGGATGCGCGACAACAGCGTCGCCGAAGCTGGCTCCGGCGCCGGGGCAGAAGTTGACTACGCCCTCCGGCATTCCGGCTTCTTCGAGCAGTTCGAGGAACTTCGCGGCGATCGTGGGCGAGTCGCTCGAGGGTTTCAGGATGACGGTGTTGCCGCTGACGATGGAGGCTAGCGTCATGCCAGCCATAATGGCGCAAGGGAAGTTCCACGGCGGAATCACCGCGCCTACGCCGAGCGGAATGTAGTGCAGCGTGTCGTGCTCGCCGGGCAACTGGATGGGCGTTTGCGCCTTGGCGAAGCGGAGAGCTTCGCGCGCGTAGAACTCGCAAAAGTCGATGGTCTCGGAGATGTCGGCGTCGGCTTCAGCCCAGTTCTTGCTGACCTCGAAGACCAGCCAGGCCATGTATTCCATTTTGCGCTGGCGCATGAGGTCGCCCACGCGGAAAACGAGGCTGGCGCGATCTTCAACGGTGGTGCGGCTCCAGGACTGAAAGGCTTTGAGAGCGGCTTGCATCGCTGGCTCTACGTGCTCTTTGCCGGCCTTCTGGTGGATGCCCACAATCTGCGAAGGCAGCGACGGGTTCAGGGACTTGATCTTGTCAGCGGTCTTGACGCGCTTGCCGCCGATGATGAGGTCATACTCGCGGCCGAGCTGGCCGCGGACTTTGGCGATGGCGGCGCGCATGCGGCGGGCATTCTCTTCGTTGCGGAAATCATAGAAGGGCTCGGTGACGAATGGTCCCTGATGCAGGGTCGTGCGCGGCCGGACGGGGGCTTCAAGCGTTGCCATGGGGGAATCCTTTCGAAGCTAGGAGATGATCGGTTAGGGATTGCTTCCATATTTTACACCTCGGTTGGAGTGGGGCTCTCGGCTTCAGGCTTCAGGCTTCCGGCTTTCGGGAAACGGGCGGGGCCGATCTGGGGCGGACGTGACCTCGCCACGCTGTGAGAGGCCCAGTCTCAGGAGATACCCCCGATATTTTTTTTGGCACTGTTCTGCAAAATCTTGGTTGCAAAGGAGTTACGGATAGGGATATGGGAGTGATCCGGGCAAAATCTTGGAACGAAAGGACTTACAGGTAAAATCTTCCAGAATAAGGACTTAGGGGCCAATCTCGACACGGTCACGACTTCGACGGACGCGTACTTGCTGGAGGCTGCGAACGACATATTTCTAATTGTGTTCTTTTCGGATTTCTCAGTAAAGGTTGTTCGTCACAAGAATCGTGATCTAACCTGTGGAAAAAGGAATCAGCCAG
This sequence comes from uncultured Acidobacteriaceae bacterium, assembly GCA_963731405.1. Classification (GTDB taxonomy): domain Bacteria; phylum Acidobacteriota; class Terriglobia; order Terriglobales; family Acidobacteriaceae; genus Sulfotelmatobacter. Next base: position 121,720 of record CAVSVS010000021.1, read on the forward strand.
TTGCCCGCTTTGGGACGGTGCTCCTTGAAGGACGGAATCTGTATGGAAATGTGACAAGGTTGTGGCACACTCGGCATAGGAGATTCAAGAGATGAGTCCAGAGGTTTCCGATCTTTTAAAACTGGCCCTTGCCCTCCCGGTGGAGGAGCGCGCGGCGCTGGCGAATACTCTGCTCGATAGTCTGGAAGTGACGAGTCAGTCGGTGCAAGAGGCGTGGGACGAAGAAGTAGCGCGTCGAATGGACGACCTGAAAGCAGGTAAGGCGGTGACCGTCCCTTGGGAGCAACTTCATCGCGAACTTCTGGCCAGGGTGAATGAAGGGTAAGCGTGTTGAGTACCACGAAGGCGCAGTCGCGGATGTAAAGAGTGCGTTGGTCTGGTATCGAGAGCGCAGCCCCAATGCCGCTCTGGATTTCATCGAAGAGTTACATCGGGCAACCAATACGATTCGTGAATCGCCGGACCGCTGGCCCCTCGGCGCAAATAGCACCAGACAGTTCCTGCTTTGGCGATTCCCTTTTTCCGTTATCTACTCTGAGCAAGAATCCGCAATCACAATCTGGGCTGTCGCTCATGGGAGCAGACGACCGGAATATTGGGCAAGGCGGCTGAAATAGCAGGGCGGCGCGGAGCTTCGACGCATTGCACTGGAACAGGCTGTTGGCATTCGGGTGCGTGGCATTGTCCAAAATCCAAGCTTACAGGGAAGGATTTTGGCTTGTGGCAATTTGCTCCCTCTTGAGGTCGCAGACTGTGATTCCAAGGTCGACCAGAAGGATAGATCCAGGTTCGTCTAATTTCATGGACGTATCAGGTCAAAATCCCCGCCCTGTCCCTGCAAAGAGCGCAGGAACAGGGACGGGGCACCCAGACCTTTTTGAGATCCGCTGTCGTGGTTCGGACGCGCCTATAATTTCGGACTACGAGGGGCGAAATGGTCGGACTAAAACTCTCTGCAGCGGTTCTGCTGATGCTTGGGGCCTGGGGCGGTGTGGGCCAAGAGCATGAGCATGGGAGTGGCGAGAAGTTGGGGACGGTGCACTTTGCGACGTCCTGCAATGAAGCAGCGCAAAAGGAGTTCAACCGGGCGGTAGCGCTGCTGCATTCGTTCCAGTTCAGCCGTGCGATTGAAGGGTTCAACGCGGTGCTGAAGGCAGACGCCTCGTGTGGGATTGCGAACTGGGGAATCGCGCTTAGCGATTGGGGCAATCCTTTCGTGCCGGAGATAAAAGACACGAGTCAGTTGCAGGCGGGGCGGGAAAGCGTGGAGCGGGGCAAGACCGCGGGCACCAAGACGGAGCGTGAACGGGCATACCTTGCAGCGATTGACAAGTTATATAGCAACTACGAGAGCAGGCCCCAGCAGGCGCGCCTCATTGCGTATCGCGACGCCATGGGGGAAGTCGCGGCGAAGTATGCGGAGGATCATGAGGCGCAAATCTTCTACGCGTTGGCAATCGCGCAATCGGAAGACCCTGCGGACAAGACTTACGCGGGACGGCTGAAGGCGGGAGCAATCCTCGAACAACTGTTTGCAGAGGAGCCGGCGCATCCGGGACTAGCTCACTACATTATTCACACCTATGACGTGCCAGCGCTGGCGGGGCGAGGACTGGTGGCAGCGCGGCGTTATTCAGAAATCGCGCCCGATGCGCCACACGCGCTGCACATGCCATCGCATACGTTCACGCGCACGGGTTACTGGCAGGAGTCGATCGACAGCAATATCGCTGCGGCGGCCGCGGCGCGGCGCGAGGGGCAGACAGCGGAAGAGTTGCACGCCAGCGATTATGAGATTTACGCCTATCTGCAGACCGGGCAGGACCAGGCGGCGCGGCGAATATTGGATTCGTTGCCTGAGATCGCATCGCGCTTTGATCCTAAGGAGGCGCTCAAGGGAGCGGGCGGGCCCTCAGTGGGATACTTTGCGCTGGCGGCGATCCCGGCGCGGTACGCGCTGGAGAACCAGGATTGGAGGCAGGCATCGCAGCTCACCGTGCGAGAGACGCCGTTTCCATATACAGAAGCAATGACGTGGTTTGCGCGTGGACTCGCCGCGGCACGACTGGGGCGGGTGCCAGCGGCGAACGAGGGTGGGGCGGCGCTACAACGTATCCGCGAACAGCTTTCGACGGCCGGTGAAAGCTACTGGGCGCGGCAGGTGGAGATCCAGGAGGTTGCGGTGAGGGCTTGGGCGGCTCTTGCTGATGGCAAGAAAGACGAAGCGCTGCGGCAGATGACGTTCGCGGCGGAACTGGAAGATGGGACGGAGAAAAGCGCAGTGACTCCTGGTCCGCTGGCTCCGGCGCGAGAGTTGTTGGGAGAGATGTTGCTGGAGATGAATGAGCCGGGGCAGGCTTTTGAGCAATTCAAAACAACGCTGACCAAGGAGCCGGGACGGTTTCGCGCGCTCTATGGAGCGGCGCACGCGGCGCAGCTCAGCGGAAGTCGGGATACGAGTCAGAAATATTTTCGCGAGTTATTGAAGGTTTGCGATCGCGGGGATAAGCCCGGGAGAGTTGAAATCGTGGAGGCGCGGCGGGCGGTTTTAGAGAATTAGACGTCGGGATCGTATGCCGGCGAATTCAAAATCCCCACCCTTGTGAGACTTCTCTGCCCCGCGGCAGAACGCACCAACTCCTCAGACAACGTTCGAGTCTATGAGCGAAGGGCTGCGGCGACTTTCACCGGTTCCAGGTGAGCGGTGAAGTGCCTCAGGAACGGGGCTTCGTACGTCAGGCGGAGGCCGGGGATGCGGTCGCGGTGCTTCCAGACTTCCAGGATGACTTCCACGACATAGTCGATGTGGCTTTGGGTGTAGACGCGGCGCGGGATGGCGAGGCGAACCAAGTCCATCTTCGCGGCGGCCGCGAACATCAGCGTGCCGATTTCTACGGAGCGGATTCCGCCTTCCAGATAAAGTTCGGCAGCGAGGGCTACTCCGGGAAATTGGTCGGGCGGAATGTGGGGAAGAAAAGCGCGGGCGTCGAGATAGATGGCGTGTCCACCGGGAGGTTGAACAATGGGAACGCCCTGGCTCGCGATGTGATTGCCGAGATAGGCCGTCGAGGCGATGCGGTAGCGCAGGTAGTCTTCTTCGAGAGCTTCCTGCACGCCGACGGCGATAGCTTCGAGATCGCGTCCGGCGAGGCCACCGTAGGTGGGGTATCCCTCGGTAAGGATGAGCAGGTCTTTTTCCTGCTGGGCGAGCAGATCGTCGTTGGTGCAGAGGAAGCCGCCGATGTTGGCCATGCCGTCTTTCTTGGCGGACATGGTGCATCCGTCGCCGTAGCGGAACATTTCCTGGGCGATTTCTTTGGGAGTTTTGTTTGCGTATTCCTGCTCGCGCAGCTTGATGAACCAGGCGTTTTCGGCGAAGCGGCAGGCGTCGAAGTAGAGCGGGATTCTGTGGCGCTTGCAGACAGCGCTGACCTGGCGCACATTTTCCATGGAGACGGGCTGGCCTCCGCCGGAGTTGTTGGTGACGGTGAGCATGACGAGCGGGATGCGTTCGCGTCCGACGCGTGTGATGAGGGCTTCGAGGGCGGCGACGTTCATATTGCCTTTGAAGGGGTGAGTCGACGCAGGAAGCTTCCCTTCTTCGATGACGAGATCGACGGCTTCGGCGCCAACGAATTCGACGTTGGCGCGGGTGGTGTCGAAGTGCGTGTTGTTGGGGACGACGTCGCCCTTCTTGCAGGCGACGCCGAAGAGGATGCGTTCGGCGGCGCGTCCTTGATGCGTGGGGATGACGTGGCGGTAGCCGAAGATTTCCTGGACGGAATTCTTGAAGCGGTCGAAGCTGCGACTGCCGGCGTAGCTCTCGTCGCCTTCCATGATGGCGGCCCACTGATGCGTGGACATGGCACCGGTGCCGGAGTCGGTGAGGAGGTCGATCAGGACATCGTCGGCGGGGAGGAGGAAGAGATTGTAGTACGCGGCTTCGAGGAGTTGTTCGCGTTGTGTGCGGGTGGTCCAGTGGAGGGGTTCGACGCTTTTGATGCGGAACGGTTCGATGATGGTTTTTACGGGCATAGGCGGGCTTTCCCTGACTTTTTATGGTATTGGGCGAGGTGTGGGGCAGGTGTGATTGGTCGCACGGGGAGGTGTGCCTGGAGTCGCTGCGGAAGAGTAACAGTGGGGACAGGGGTGGAGCACACGACAGGATCTTTCTAGCGCCCACGATTGGAGGGGAGTGGGTGGGTGGTGGTAGACTCGAACGTTTTCTTAGGGCGAACTTCTATGAACATTCAGCGAGTCGGCGTTGTTGGCGCGGGGACGATGGGAAATGGGATCGCGCATGTGTTTGCGCGGGGTGGATACGACGTAGTGCTGTGCGATGTGGAGCAGCGGTTTCTGGATCGCGCGCTGGAGACCATCGGCAAGAATCTGGAACGCGAGGTCGCGAAGAATAAGATCACTGTCGATGACAAAGCCTCGGCATTGAAGCGAATTCAGCCGGTCACGGATCGCGCGAAGCTTGCAGAATGCGATTTTGTGATCGAAGCGGCGACCGAGAAGTTTGAGATCAAGACGGAGATTTTTCGCGACCTCGACCGGGTGACGCGGCCGGGAATTATTCTGGCGTCGAATACCTCTTCCATCTCAATTACCAAGCTGGCGGCGCAGACCAAGCGGGCGGAGAAAGTGATTGGGATGCACTTCTTCAATCCGGTGCCGGTGATGAAACTAGTGGAGGTGATCCGGGGGCTGGCAACGTCGCAGGAAACATTTGAAAGCGTGCGCGAGTTGTCGGTGAAGTTGGAGAAGACTCCGGTGGAAGTAAACGACGCGCCGGGATTTGTTTCGAATCGGGTGCTGATGCCGCTGCTGAATGAGGCGATGTATGCGGTAATGGAAGGCGTGGCGACGGCAGAAGCGGTCGATGAGGTATTCAAACTGGGGATGGCGCATCCCATGGGTCCGCTGACGCTGGCGGATTTTATCGGGCTCGACGTGTGCCTCGACATCATGCGGGTGCTGCAGAATGGGCTGGGGGATCCGAAATACAGGCCGTGTCCGCTGCTGATCAAGATGGTGGATGCGGGGTGGCTGGGGCGAAAGAGCGGGCGGGGATTCTATACCTATTGAGATTCTTGGCTGCTTGAATGAAGAATCCTGACAGCGGCGGGGATGCATGGTTTTACGTGCTGGCCGCTCTCTGTGGTATTGGAGCAGGATACGCGGATGTGGCGATCAACGATTTGTTATTCACCGCGCTGCTGGTGTTGGCGTCGTGCATCTTGCTGGGACTGCTGCGGCCGCGATGGCCGTGGCGGTGGGTGGTAATGGTGGGAGTGTTTATTCCGCTGACGGAGTTGGCCGCGTACATGATTCTTACTGTGAAGCCGACGCGGGCGCAGATCTATGGATCGTTTCTGGCATTTTTCCCCGGCATCGCGGGAGCTTATGGAGGCTCGGTCATGCGGGGTGTGGTGGACAATCTGAGGCAGGGGAAGTAGGAACGGGCTTCGGGCTTCGGGCTTCGGGCTTTCGGCTTCAGGCTTTCGGCTCCTGGCTTTCGGCTCCCGGCTTCTGGCTTCAGGGAAATTGCCGGAGTTCCAAATTTGCCGGAGCCGTCGCGGGGACGCCGGAAGCCCGCTCTTAGGTATCGGCTAACTAGAAAGTTACTCCCGATTCCACAGGTTGGACGCGTATGCTGCGAACATGGGTGTAAGTGTGACCATGCTGGCCAGTGGGAGCCGCGGCAATTGCGCGGTGGTGGCCAGCGCCTGCACCAAGATTCTGGTCGATGCAGGTATCTCATGCCGCGAGACCTTCAAGCGGCTGCGAACCTTGGGCGAAGATCCGCACTCGCTTTCCGCAATTCTGATTACTCACGAACATTCTGATCACGTCTACGGGCTGGCGGTGCTGGCCAAGAAGCTGCGCATCCCAGTGTTCATGACGGGGGCGACGCACCAGGCATGGGCGCGGGCGATGCGCAATGAAGCGGGCGAGCGGCCGAAGCTGGAAAAGTTTGAGCCGTTCGAGTCAGGGCATCGATTTCAGGTGGGCGACATTGAAGTGAAGCCGTTCACGATTCCGCACGATGCGGCGGATCCGGTGGGATTCACGTTTTGCGCGGAAGGCATCAAAGTAGGGGTAGCCACCGACCTGGGATATTTGCCGGTGAGTGTGCGCGATCATCTGCGGGGATGCGATGTGCTGGTGATGGAATCGAACCATGATCTGGAGATGTTGCGGGTGGGGCCGTATCCGTGGTCGGTGAAGCAGCGGGTGATGAGCCGAGTGGGGCACCTTTCGAACCTGGCGCTCGCCGATTTCTTCACGAACGACTATGATAATAGTGCGACGTTTGTGGTGCTGGCGCATCTGTCTGAGCAGAACAATCATCCCGAAATCGCTCGGAGAGAAGCAGAGAAGGCGCTTTCCGCGCGGGGCGGACTGTTTCAAAACCGCGTGGTGCTGGCATCGCAGACCGAGGCCCTGGAGCCGATTCGCCTATAGCGGTTGATTGGCATGTTTGGCTTACCCCCATGAGTCAGCAGTGCGTTGATCCAATCGTTGGTAAGATTTTGGCGGGCTGGCGGTACGACATCTCCGGCCTTGCGCCTGAGATGTGCGGCGACTACGAGAAGCACTTCGCTGAGTGTGAGTACTGCCGCAGCCGACAACAAATTCATCGCATCATTGATGTAGGACTGATTGCGCTGGCATCGGTGTCGGCGGGAGTGTTTCTGCTGGCGTTCGGAGTGATCTGGCACTTGGGACCACGGCATGCGTTCTGGTTGGAAATCGCTGCCTTGGCAGGCTTTGCGCTGTCGGCCCTTATCTGGCTCGGTGTGGCGGTGGCAACGCCGGCGCCGGTCACGGTTCTGGATGCGGCGAAAGAGGGTGCGCGGCGCGTGCATGATCGCTTGCCGGAAGAGATCCGTCAACGGCTTCCCGAAGAACTCCGCATCCGAATAACCGGAACATAACGCGATGCATGGAATCTTGCGCATGGTCGCGGCGTTGCTCTTCATATCGATCGCCTGGACCTTTACGACTGCCCAAGTGGAGCTATTTCCCGCGACGCATGTGAGTCATCCGGCGGGATGTCATGACCACTCGCCCGAGATTCCCTCTCCAACTCCGACAAGCTACCAGTGCTGTGTGAATGGTCATCATGCGGCGATTCCGAATGCAGCGTTTTTTCTGAGACCCGGGGCCGGGCAAGTTTGTGGCCTGGCTCGTAGCCCTGAGCTTGTTCTGAATGTTGTTCCGTGTTTCCGCTCTTCACGGCTTCTGGTTTCTTCCAGCAGTCCACCAGGCATGGCTCCGCTGCGAATCTGAGAAATAAATCTTCCCGATACTGATGCCGCAGCGTGTGTACAGGCACGCGTGCGGCTTTGGCATTCCTGCATATTCAGAGACCACGAGGAATCGATTGAGAAGGAATTTGTTTGTCGTAGTGTTCCTGGCGGCGTGCGCAATGTTAGTGGGCCGGTCGATGGGGCAAACTTCTGATCCTGCCGCGCCGACGAATGAGCACGCCGACGAGCAGACATCGGCACCGCAAGATTCGTCCATGCCGGGAATGAACATGCCGATGAGACAACCGGCTTCGTTGCAGTTGCCATCGCCGCATGAAGGATCGGGAACGGCGTGGCAACCAGCCTCGGTGCAAGGGCCGGAATGGATGTGGATGCACGCCGGGTGGGAGTTGATGGCGCACGGAGCCATCTTCGTCGACTATAACCAGCAGGGCGGACCGCGCGGCGCGGGAAAAGCGGAGTCGGTGAATTGGGGCATGTTGATGGAGCAGCACAAGCTGGGCAGGGGAACGATCCTGTTCCGGCAGATGTTTTCTGCGGAGTCGCTGACCTCGCCGCATCCTGGATTTCCCGAGCTGTTTCAGACGGGGGAGACTTACCATGGGGAGGCGCTGGTCGATCATCAGCATCCGCATAATGTGTTTGCGGAATTGTCGTTGCTCTACACGATGCCACTCGCGAAGAAAATTTCGTGGGAGTTTTACGGAGGGCCGTCGGCTGAGCCAGCGCTCGGCCCGGTGACCTATATTCATCGCGCTTCGGTTTCGGAGTTGCCATTGGCGCCTTTGAGCCATCATTTGCAGGATTCGACGCACACCAGTTTCGGCGTGGTGACGACAGGATTCGTGATTGACCGAGTGAAGCTGGAAGCTTCGGCGTTCAATGGGCGCGAGCCGAATGAGCAGCGGTGGAGCATTCAACTTGGGGCGCTCGACTCGTGGTCGGGACGGGCCAGCATTGCGCCGTCTGCGAATTGGGTGGCGCAATACAGTGTCGGGCGACTGGAACATCCGGAGGTGCTGGAACCGGGCAGTCAGTGGCGGGAGACGGCGTCGGTGGAATATAACCGCCCGCTAACGACCGGTCGTTGGACCACATCGCTGATCTGGGGGCGAGTGCACAAGATCGCAACCGATCGAACTCTGAACAGCTATCTACTGGAATCGACTTTAAACTTTCGGCAACGCAACTATGCGTTCATGCGACTGGAACTAGTGGACAAGGATGAACTGTTTCCCGAGGCTGCCTTTCAGCCGGTCTACCGAATTGGAGCGTACACGTTTGGCGGAGAGCGCGACCTGATTCAGAACCGCGCGTGGCAGTTGGGATTGGGCGCAGACGTGACGTTCTATTCCAAGCCAAGCGCGCTCAATGCGAGTTATGGCAACTATCCGGTATCGTTTCAAATATTCTTGCATATGCGGCCCGGAAAGCCCGAGGATCAACATTTTCACTGAACAGGGAAAACCGGGGTTGCCTGACGGGGATTCCCGTAGTATGTTCGGTAAAACTTCTTTCGTCCCCCCGATAAGAATGGACGTAGATGACTCTGGCTCTCAAGATGCTGCGAATGGTGCAGTGGGGGATGCTGTCGAGCATCCTGCTTTTTGTCTTCGTTGGGGAGGTAGCGTCGCGGCCGACTCATGGCGTCGACCCGAGTGTCACTTACTTATTCACGACGCTGGGCGTGGCGGTGGTGGGAGTGATCTTCGTGGTACGGCGTACGCTCGTTTTGCGGGCGGAAGAAAGCCTTGCAACGCATCCTGAAGATAAGATCAGCCTGGGACATTGGAGAACGGGTTACATCGTCACCTACGCATTGTGTGAAGGACTGACGCTGTTCGGGTTGATTCAGCGGGTGTTGGGCGCCAACTTGCAGCAGAGCGCTCCTTACTATTTGGGTGGATTTATTTTGTTGTTCTTCTTTCGGCCGAGACAGCCAGCCGGAATGTGAATTCTGGTTAGAAGAGTCGCCCTGTCTCGGATTTGTGCTATCGACGGTTCTGTCGCCCCTTCCGGGGCTTATTTTCTTCCCAGTTCATATTACCCACGGCTTGCGCCCCTTCAACAAGCTCGGGGCAGGCCGTGGGCTGCATTCTGTCGCAGCTTCGCGGCTAGAGTGATCGTTAAGTGTTGATGTGGCAACTAGCCAGGCCGCGTTTTTCCAGATACTGCTGGTGATAGTCTTCGGCTGGATAAAATTTCACGGCTGGAACGATCTGAGTTGCAATCGGCTTGGAGTAGCGATGTGCTTTCTCGAGAGATTCTATCGAGGCTTTGGCCTCGGCTGCCTGTTCGGCCGAGTGGAAGAAAATCGCGGAGCGGTACTGCGATCCCCAGTCGGGACCTTGCCGGTTGACCTGCGTGGGGTCGTGATTTTCCCAGAATACCTTCAGCAGGTCGGCATAGTGGACCTTCGCAGGATCGAACTCAACTTCAACGGCTTCGGCGTGGCCGGTGCGATCGGTACAGACCTCTTTATAGGTCGGATTCTCGGTCTGTCCTCCGATGTAGCCGACCCGAGTTGAGGTGACGCCGGGCAACTGGCGAAACGTAGCTTCGACTCCCCAAAAACATCCTGCGGCAAACGTGGCCTTTTCCATTGTGGTTTGCTCCCCTGGACGAAACGATAGCGTTGGATTTGTATTGTCCCTTATTAGATGACCAAATGCCAGGAAAGTCACAAGCTTGTAAAATGAGGCAGGTCCAAGGCGGCGGTGATTGACGGCCTCGCCGAATCACGATAAAGTCCGGGACAGGGTTTGCCTAAGGTTAGTTCTGTGGTTTCCTCAAAGAGCCGCTTCGAAGCCGGGCCGAAGACTGCGCAAAAACTTGCGCTGCTGATTGTATTGCTATTGACCGCAGCGGCGGCACTGGCGGCGCCTGGCTTCGCGCCACAAAGACGGCTGGGCTACCATACGGGCGATCAGTGGGAGCCGGCAATCGCGGTCGACGGCCGTGGGCACGTTTACGTCCTCTATCCGCAATATGGAGCGGTCCCTGATTGCGGGACTTGTAATCCACCTAGCATTGCGCTAGTCGTTAGCGGCGACAATGGGCTCAGTTGGGGGCCTTCGAAGGCGCTGCTTCCCTTCTCGACCGGGCAATTCGATCCGCAGATCGTGGTGGACCCAATAGACCGGCAGACGGTGTACGCATCGTGGCTGCAGAATAACAAGCGCGACATTATTGTCGCCCGATCGCTGGACTTCGGCCGGAGTTGGTCGTTCTCGTGGGCCGAGCGCGGAAGTGAGGAAGCCGACAAGCCAGTGCTGGCAGTTCGAGGTGCCGACGTGTATGTCGGGTTCAACCATGAGGAAGATTTTTATGTCGCCGCATCGCACGATGCCGGGCAGACCTTCAGCAGCGCCCAAGTGAATCCGAATGCGGCACCGGGATCGTCGTTGGCGGGCGGGGCGATGATTGATGCAGCGGGCAGCGTTTATTTTGGCTGGACCGGTTATGCGCGCCGCGAGATGCCGGCGCGTCCGGTCAGCATCTACGTGAGCCGCTCAACCGATGAGGGCCGCACGTGGAGCACGTTGCTGCTCGATCAGTCGAGCGCACCGCCGGACTGTGACGCGCAGAACTGCGAGACTGGCTACCTGGGCGCGCAAATAGCGCTGGCTTCAGACGCTGCGGGCGGGCTCTATGCGGTGTGGAATTCAGGCACGGCGAACGGTGGCCCGGAACGAATTTACTTCTCGTCTTCTACGACGGGAGGGGCGAACTGGTCTGAGCGGACGGCGATGTCACGCGCGGCGCAAGGCGTCGAACATTGCTTTCCTGCGATCGCAGCGGGCGCACCCGGGGATGTTCGCGTTGCCTGGATGGATGCACGGATGGCGGAGGCGGGCCATCCCAATCGCCGGCTGTGGAATACGTACTATCGGAGCTCGACGAACGGTGGCGCTACCTGGAATGCTGAGGCGAGACTTTCGGGTGCAGCGGCGGGGTACGACTATATTCAGCCTCAGGGCTTCCGCTTCCCATTTGGAGACTACTTCGGCCTGGCAATCGATAACGAGGGTACGACTCATGCCGTTTGGGGCGAAGGACGCGACTACAAATCTCCTGGTTCGATCTGGTACACTCGCGGCCGATAGCGGGTTGGGCCTAGCCTGATTTCTCTAGAAGTTTCTTTCATAATCTCTTCGAACCGGCGTTCCGCGTAAAACGGCCTCATCGATTTAATTCCATCTGAACGCGAACGGAGGATTCCATGCACTTTCTGGGTGTGAATCTGTGGGCGGTATTAGTTTCTGCGCTGGCCACGATGGTGGCTGGCTTCCTGTGGTATTCACCAATGTTGTTTGCGAAACCATGGACGATTTTGATGGGTTACGACCCGAACGACAAGGCCAAGCTTGCGGAGATACAGAAGAGCGCTGGGCCATCGTACGCGATGTCGATGGTGGCGAGCATTCTCTCGGCGATTGTGCTGGGGAAGGTGATTTATGTTGCTCACGTAACTTCGGCGATGTATGGAGTGAAGATCGGCTTCGCGGTTTGGTTGGGATTCGTGACTACGGTGCAGTTGACGAATGCGCTGTTTATGCGGCAGCCGTTCAAACTTTACTTGATTAACACTGGATACCAGTTCGTGTGTTACCTGGCGATGGGAGCGATTTTGGGCGGGTGGCGGTGACATGGAGAGAGCGAGACGTAGAAAGCTGCGTCTCTATGACACGCGTCAACTATTCCAACAGCATTCCGCCTACGAAGTCGGATAGTTTCTTGACTTCGTGTTCGCGGCACCATTGGTGTAGGGCGTCGACGATTTTTTCGGTGGCGCAGGGATCCCAGTAGCTGGCGGTGCCAATCTGCACGGCCGTGGCGCCCGCGAGCATGAATTCGATCACGTCGGTGGCGGTGGAGATGCCGCCCATGCCGATGACGGGAATTTTCACGGCATGGGCTGCGTCGTAGACCATGCGTACGGCGATCGGCTTGATCGCGGGACCGGAGAGTCCGGCGGTCACGTTGGCGATGCGCGGCTTGCGCGTCTCGGGATCAATGGCCATGGCCACGAATGTGTTGACCAGCGACAAGGCATCAGCGCCAGCCTCCTGCGCGACATAAGCCATTTGCGCGATGCTGGTCACGTTGGGTGATAGCTTTACGATCAAGGGACGCCGCGCGACACGTTTGGCAGTCGTGACCACTTCATCGAGCGAGCGGGGATCGCTGCCGAACTGCAAGCCTCCGTGGGCTGTGTTGGGGCAAGAAACGTTCAACTCGTAGGCCGCGATTCCTTCTCCGTCGTTGAGAATTTCGATAGTGCGCTCATAGTCTTCGCGGGTATAGCCGAAGATGTTGGCCATTACGACGATGTTTTTAATTTCGCGCAGGTGAGGCAACTTCTCGTCGAGGAATGCCTGAGCTCCAATGTTTTGCAGGCCGATGGCGTTGAGCATACCGGCCGCAGTCTCCCAGAGGCGGGGCGGAGGATTGCCGATCATCGGTTCCTTCGACAAGCCTTTTACGACAAAGCCGCCTAGCTTGCTCAAGTGAACGACATCCTCGAACTCAACTCCATACCCAAACGTTCCGCTCGCGGCGATGACCGGATTTTTGAAGTCGATGCCAGCGAAGCTGACGCCGAGATCGGGAGTCGAGGTTGAGCCCGTCATGGTCGGCCTTCTCCCGAGGTCGAGGTATGGTGAATTGGAGGAAGCGCTTCAGTGAGTACGCGTCCGACTGCGTGAGTCGGGGCGTTAATGCCTAACAGTGATGCGAGAGTGGCCGCCAGATCGACAGGCTCGGCGTTCGTGCGATAGGTGCCGGGCTGAAACGGCAAGCCGTAGAAGGCCAGCGGCACGTGAGTGTCGTAGGTGTAGGGCGACGCGTGGTCCGTGCCCTTGCTCGATGCCACCGAGTAGAAATCAGGAACGCCCATTACGAACCAGCTTCCTAACGGAGAATAGCTGTTCAGATATTTTCGTCCCAGTGGCGTGTTGGGCACTGCGCCTTCGGCCAGTTGCGACTTGGTGTAGTAGTCGCGCAAGCCTGCTTGCTTCATGGCTTCTCCGACCGCAGCTTCGGCATCGTGTTCGCGCACGTGGGCGGCGGCAAAGGCATCCTCGTCGAGCCAAGCGAGAGGATAGCTCAGCTTCAGGTAGGTGGCGGGATGCCCGGGAGAGAACTTTGCAGTGATCGCGCTATTGAGATCTGCCTCGAGTTTCTTGGAGCCGAGGTTGGCGGCTGGAATGTGTAATTTCTTGACTGCGTCAGGCAACGAGGAAACGCCGTGGTCCGCCGAGAGCGCGATCCACACATTGGCGAGTCCGATCTGGTGACCGAGGAAGGTGATGAAATCGGCGAGTTCGCGATCGAGATCGAGAGCCATCTGTTGCATTTCTGGAGAATCGGGACCAACAGCGTGGCCGAGGATGTCGTTGGCAGAAAGGCTGACTGAAAGAAGATCGGTTGCCGGGCCCTGGCCAAGATTCTCGTAAACCATCAATTCCTTGGCGAATTCGAATTCATATTCGTTGGCAAACGCAGTGGAGCCGATGACTGAGTAGAAACCGGCATCAGAGCCGTCGGTGTTCTTGCGATGCGCCGTGGATCGGAGAACTGCGCCCTGAGCGTCTTTCCATTCGCGATCCCAATATTTTGCAGGACGAGTCGAGTTGAAATCCTGCGCCCACTTGGGCAGACTGTCGCGGTAATAAGTGGAGGTGACCCAGGCACCGGTTTGCTCATCGATCCAGTAGGCGGCATCGCCGGCAAAGCCCGCGGGAAGCACGGCGGCGCGGTCTTTCAACGACACGCCGAAGACACGGGCCTTTCCTTGAGTGGCCAGCTTGAGTTCGTCTCCGATGGTGTCGGCAAGAAGATTGTGGGGCGAAGAACCTGTCTTGCTTCCTGGGATGCCCAGCAGTTTGGTGTCGTCGTCCTCGACGGAGGTGACCATCCGCTTCTTCTTCGGGTCCCACCATTCATTGTCGGCAATGCCGTGTCCGTTGCTGTAGGCGCCGGTGAACAAAGTGGAGTGTCCGGGAGCGGTACGGGTGTTGGCGTAATTGTAATTACAGTTGGGGAAGTACGCGCCGTGATCGAGGAGAAGGCGGAAGCCGGAGTCGCCGAACTGGTCGCGGTAACGCTCCAGGTAGTCGCCGCGAAATTGGTCGATGACGATGACTACTACCAGCTTGGGATGTGCATTGTAGGCCGAGGCTGAGCTGCGGACTGATGCGCCAATCAGCGCCATTAGAAATGCCAGCAGGACGCCGAGGCGCGCGGCGGGCGATCTGGGGGACGATCTCATGCGTGGTTAGTTTACACAGGCGGGGAGAATCCTCCAAAAAGACCAGGGCTGGAAAGCGTTAACCACTAAGGACACTAAGGTGCACGAAGGAAAGCTGGCGGCTTGTGTGTGGCGTGCATTCTGCGAGGCTTTTCCGATACATTAGATAGTCCCCATGCTTGATCTGAATTTCGTTCGTGAAAATTTGCCTTTGGTGGAAGAGAAGCTGCGACAGCGCGGCATGGATCCGGCTGCGGTCCTGAAGGATTTTCGGGAAGTCGACACGCAGCGACGTCAGGCGATTACCGAGGCCGAGACGAGCAAGGCGCAGCGCAATAAAGCTTCGGAAGAAATCGCGAAGCTCAAAAAGAGTGGGCAGGACGCCAGCGTCGCGATGGCGCAGACCAAGGACCTGCGCGAGAAGATCCAAGCTCTCGAGAAGACGGCAGCCGACCTTGACGCGCGACTGAAAGACATTCTCGCGGGCATTCCCAATCTGCCGCATGCGAGCGTGCCGGTTGGGCGCAGCGCCGAGCAGAATGTGGAAGTTCGCCGCTGGGGAGCTCCGCCGCAGTTCGATTTCACTCCCAAGGCGCACTGGGATTTGGGGGCTGAACTGGGCGTGCTCGACCTGGAACGCGCGGCCAAGCTGACGGGGGCGCGCTTTGCGGTCTATTGGGACCTGGGAGCGAAGCTGGAGCGGGCCCTGATGAACTTCATGCTCGACCTGCACACGCAGCAACATGGTTACACCGAGGTTCTGCCGCCGTACCTGGTGAATTCAGAATCGATGTATGGCACGGGCCAGTTGCCGAAATTTGCCGCCGATTCTTTCCGCGTGCCGCATGGGGAGAAGGATCTCTGGCTGATACCCACGGCGGAAGTTCCGGTCACGAATCTTTATCGCGACGAGGTGCTGGACCAAGCGCGGCTGCCGATCCGCCTGACGGCTTACACTCCTTGTTTCCGCAGCGAGGCGGGATCGTATGGGAAGGACGTGCGCGGGATTATCCGTCAGCATCAGTTCCAAAAAGTGGAACTGGTGAAGTTCACCCGTCCGGAGAATTCTTACGAAGAACACGAAAAGCTAACGCACGATGCCGAGGAGGTGTTGCAGAAACTCGGGCTGCATTATCGGACGATGGCGCTGTGTACCGGCGATATGGGTCCGTCGTCGGCGAAGACGTATGACATTGAGGTCTGGTTGCCGGGACAGCAACTGTATCGCGAGATTTCTTCGTGCTCGAATTTTGAGGCGTACCAGGCGCGGCGGGCGAACATACGCTACCGTCCAGAAGGCAAGAATAAGACGGAATACGTCCATACCCTGAACGGCAGCGCCCTAGCCGTCGGGCGCACCTGGGTTGCGATTGTAGAGAACTACCAGCAGGCCGATGGAAGCGTGGTGATTCCCGAGGTGCTGCGTCCTTACATTGGGGCCGAGAAGATTACGCCGAAGAAGTTTTAGAGGGCTTCCGGCTTCCGCTGTCCGGCTTCCGGAAAACCGCTTTTCGGAAGGTGAACAGGCTCGGCTAGGAACTAGAGGCCAGGAGCTAGTAGACTTGCACAGAGCAGAACTCACGACGACCGCGCCCGGCGCGCCCCTGCCCATGAACGCCATCTGGCGAACAATTCGCGGATACATTCTGTGGCAATACGAGCGGGGCACGTTGCATTACGACATCATGGTCACGCTGATTATCATTTTTGTGCTGTTTTCGCCGCGCGTGATCAACTTCAATGACAAACCTGTGGCCCGGAATCCGCATCCGACTGAGGTAGTTGTGACGACGGATGCGGAGGGGCATCTTTTCTATCAGGTTGCAGCCAGCGCTATTTCGCCGGGCGATGACCATGCAGTGCGCGAGCAGTTGCTGCGAATCATCGAACCAATTTCCGGCGCCGTTTCCATTGTGAGTTACGAGCCGGTTTCCGACGGCAAGGGGAAGGTGCAGGGGTACAAGGTGCTGGCCGAGCGGGAGTAGACGGGGCGCGATTGGAAAGAGAAAGTATGAAACGTTTCACGCTCATCTTCGTGATCGCTCTGGCGTGCAGCCTGTTTCTCTTTGCGGCCGCACCGAAACCGGATGAATCGAACCTGGACGCCGTCCTGAAGAAAATGGACTCCGCCTCGGCGAGCTTTCGCAGCGCGCAAGCCGAGTTCGAGTGGGACAAGTATGAAAAAGTAATTGATGAAATCGACGACGTGCAAAAAGGCACCATCTACTACCGCCGCAACGGCAAAGAGATCGAGATGATGGCCGAGGTCAAGACGGCGGGAAACGATGCGAATACGCTGAAGCCGGATCGGAAATATGTGCTGTTCAACGAAGGCAAGATACGCATGTACCAGCCCAAACCAGATCTGGTGACCGTATACGATTTGGGGAAGAAACGCGCTGAGTTTGAAAGTTATGTTGTCCTCGGCTTTGGCGGCAGCGGACAAGATCTGCTGAAATCATTCGAGGTGACGGATGCGGGGCCGGAGACGATCAATGGCGTCGCCACGGCGAAACTGCAACTCATCCCAAAGTCGGAGAATGTCAGAAACAACTACAGCAAGATTTTCTTGTGGATCGATCTCGACAAAGGGATCTCGGTGCAGCAGCAATTCCTGACGCCGCAGGGCGACTACCGGCTGACGAAGTATTCTGCGATTCGCATTAATGAGAAGATTTCAGACGATGTTTTTAAGCTAAAAACAACGGGTAAGACGCAGACGATCACTCCGAATGGGTAACTTGTTGAATCAAAAGGGCAAGAAGGTGTGCTAAGAATTGCACTCTGGGAGCTATACTGGGCCCACCCTTTAGTAAGGTTTATTCATGGCCAAGGTTTTTACGATCACAGTTCCCCCTAAGCTGGGCAATAAGCGCAGAGAGCGCTCTTCGGACCCTCGATACGTGGATGGGCAACGGCTGCTGGTGGACGCCATGAAATATCTGGCGCAGGCCGACCCGCTGCAGAACCGACCGGCAATCGAACTCATCTCGGAGCACGTGCGTACGCGGTTCCGGATGAGCGATTCGCCACTGGCGTAAGCACTAGCGGACTATTCTTTTAAATTTTGAGTGCCAACATAAGAACGGGGACGGCAATTGCCGTCCCCGTTGCCGTTGAATCTCGCGTCAGAAGCCGAATCGCAATGAGAATTGCATGACGCGAGGGCTGGTAAGGGTTTGTTGAATTTGCCGAAACCAGTGATGTCGACCAGATCCTGGTTGATGAGGGATCCAGCAGCATCAAAGCGGACGGAGTTGGTAACGTTGAAAACTTCCCATGAGAAGCGCAGCAACTTCGCTTCACTGAAGTTCCAGGTTTTAGCAAGGCCCATATCAACCCCGAAATAGCCGGGCCCGCGAAAGATGTTGCGTTGTCCAGCCTCCCCGGGCAGGGTTGCGCGGAAGCTTGAACCTGCCAGCGTACCCGGTCCGCAAGCGCAGACGAGGCTACTGGGATCCTTGAAGACCGTGGGATCACCATTGGAGTCACGGAACACGCCAGTCTTGGGTTTGGGCCAGTCAGGAAGGACGTTCCTGACAGTTCGCAATCGGTCGCCCAACCGGCGCCCGCACTCACAGTAAATGGAAATCCGCTGGTCCAGTGGCAAAGACCGTTAAGGCCCCATCCACCGAAACTGCCGTTGACGATTTTGCCAGCGCCACCGCCCCAATGGCGTCCGTGGCCAAAGGGCACATCGTAGACCCAGTTCGCGTTGAACTGATGTGTGGTATCGAAATCCGAGACCGCCCGCCAGAGATCCGGAGAAAAGGCATTGATGACCTGGCTAGTAGAAAGCGAGACCACCCGATTCAAAGCCGTTGACGCGCTCAGCATTGGAGCCGACATCGATCGACTTGGAGTAGGTGTAGTTCAAATCGAACAGCAGGCCGGATGACATGGAGTGTCGCAGGCTAACCTGCAGGCCGTTGTAAGCTGCTATTACCGCGGCTCTGCCAGCCATAGAGCGAGGAGAACTGAGCTGGTAGTACTGGAATGGAGTACCAGCAGGTCCCACGTATCCGCCAGATTGTTGGAGCCAGTGCCGGCGCACAGTCATCGGATGAAGGCAGAAAGCGTCTGCAAGCTCATAGCCGAGTGTCTCATTTCCCAGGAAACAGAGTAGTAGAGGTCATACATGTTCTGAGTCGCAGTGAGTATCGCCGGAAGGCCGCCGCTGTTCGGGGCGCAACCACCTCCGCCACCAAAGTCGAAGCCTGGCCCCTGCCGCTTGAGGAAAGAGATTTTCCCAGATAAGGAATGGGACCCATGGAATCTTCATAGGTTTCGGCATACGCGGCTTTCGACAAGCGTGGCTGCCGTGAAGTAGTCCATGTGGCTGGACGGGTCGACGAGATCAAGAGGTTGCGAGAGGTCGATTTCCTGAAGCAGGTGATGGGCGAAGCGTCCGGTGTAGGTCGCCTCCATGACGAAGTTGTGTCCCAAGTCGCGAGTGATGGAGAAATCCACTACATGGGAGTACGGAGTCTTCAGGCTGTCGTCGATACCCCATGCGATGGCCAGACCATAAGTGTTGGGATCGATAGAAGGAGTGTATGGGAAACCGTGGGGGCTAGGCACGCCTGGACTCGGCGGAAGATTGGCCTGGCCGCTGGCAAATCCTGTGAATCGGGGGGCTGAATCTACGCTGAGTACTCCCGCGGGATTGCTGATGGTAGTCGTCAACCCCCAAGGAGCCCTGGCGATCGAAAGTGTTGACCATCCCTTCCCCGAAGTGATCGAAGTAGAGACCATATCCGCGCGGATCGAACTCTTACCCGCGTCTCCGAACAGTTTGTGCAAGAATCCGCTATCTGCGTGGGGCGAGTAGGCAACGGCGAAGCGCGGAGCGAGATTCCTGTAGTCCCAGGCCCAATAAGGCTTTTTCCCATTCGCCTGGCCGGAGAGATCGAAATTCAAGTCGGGCTGCGTCACCGTGCCTTGCTGCATATCTTGCCAACGATTCGTAAACCATTGGTGCATGTTGACGGTGGGCGAGACTTGCTCTCCATTGGCTTCATAAGGAGGTTGCAGCAAGGAGTAACGTACGCCGTAGTAAACACGAGATTGGGCGTTGCGTTCCATTTGTCCTGCAAGTACATTTCACCTTCGAAGTTTCGGAAATGTCTTTGCACTAGAGCACCGCTGGGAATAGAGATTCGCGTTTTTGTCCTGGTTGTAGGTGGTGTAGACCTGGCTCATGAGCCCATCAACTGTACGGCGGCAAAGTCGTAAGAGGTGCCAAACCCGGGATCGACAAGAGGATAGGCTCGGATCGAGTGCCGGGTCCAAATTCGCACCGGTACCGGAGATGAAGGAAGGATTCATCCAGATACAGGTTGGCATATCCTTCGGAAAGATTTTGAGCATTCGACGTGCGATTGTTGTGAATGAGCCGCCAATTAGTGCCGAATTGAATGGTATGGCGTCCCTTCGTCCACGATACGTCGTCGATGAAGTTGTGCACTGGAACGTTGGTAAGAATGGAGGGCGTCAAGCCCGACGACGTCGTCGAGGCCGCGAAGGCGGTTAAAGGGTTGATTATTGAGTCCCGAATCACCCACGCCTTGACGGATGAACGCATAGCGGAAGTTGTTGATTAAGTTGTTACGGGCGATCCAGGTGTAGCCGCCGGCAGATGCCCTTGCTGTTGTTGGTGAGAAAATCGTTGGCGGGAAGTCCCGGAAACTGCGGAGGTTTGGATTCATGATCGTTTTGCAGGTTTCCGCGGACGAAGAGTGAATGATTACCGTTCGCCGAAATTTTGTAATCTAGTTTGAAGATGTAGGTATTGAGACTGATTGGGTCGGCGCCGGGAGAAGGTATAGGCAGCGGAATTGAGGCCGTCACCTCCGCCGCTCGTCGAATTCGGCGCTGGGTAATTTGGCAAAGAGGGCAGCCGGATTGGCTCCGCCAAGATTTGCGATATTGCCGTTCGGCCCGGGCCCCACTGGATTTCCTGGGGTTGGGGGACAGGCTCCGTTTGCGGAGCAGCCCTGATCTAGCGAGGTAATACCGGCGGGGTAGAGCGTCGTCACAAGATCCGGCGCAAAGGTTGGATCGCTGGCAACGGAAAAATTTCCAGGACTGTTGTTGCCATTCACACAGTTCGCATCCCCGTCAGGATTACAGAGATACTTCAGTTGTCCTTGCGCCAGACTTTGGGTGGGAATAATGCGTGTGGTCTGCAGCTGATCTGCCGTTCGCTGCCCTTCGTAGGCGGCGAAGAAAAACAAGCGGTCCTTCTTGATCGGCCCGCCGACGGTCCCGCCAAACGTGTTGCGAAGAACGAAGCCAGGAACGTTGGGTAATCCCGCATTCAGTTCGGCCTGTTTGTTGAACCAGTCGTTGGCTACCGTGTAATTTGGGCGGTGATATTCGTACAGCGATCCGTGGAAAGCATTGGTGCCACTCTTGGTCACGAGATTGACTTGCGCTCCGGAGGACCGCCCAGCAGATGCGTCGTAGTTGCTGGTGGTGACGCGGAATTCCTGTAAGGAGTCGAGAGTCGCACGCATCGCACCCTGAAACGCATACCCACTCAGCTGATCGTTGTCGTCCAAGCCGTCGAGTGTGACGTTGGTCTGATCGCTGCGGGCTCCGTTGACGGAACCGCCGCGGCTATCGTCGTCCTGATTCACGTTTTTCCCGATGTAGACCACACCTGGCTGCAGGCTGAGAATCGAAACTGGATCGCGGCCTTCGGTTGGAAGATCAGTCAACTGACGAGCATTGAAGTTGTTGCCAAGGGTCGCATCCTGGGTGTTGACGACGGGAGCTTCTCCGGTGACCTCGACGACCTCCGTAGTGCCCTTGATTTGCATGGCGATGTCTACGGTGGCGGGTTGGCTGACTTGCAGGACGACTTTTTCCTGTTTCATCGTCGCGAAGCCGGGAGCGGTCACTGTCAGCGTGTAGCTTGACGGTGGGACCTCGAGGAATTGATACACGCCGTCGGCACTCGATTTCGTGCTTCGCGTATAGCCTGTGGCAGCATTGTTGATGGTCACAATCGCGCCTTGTACCACTGCGCCTTTCTCATCGCTGATGGTGCCATGGAGAGAAGTTGTTGCGGATTGTGTGAAGGCCAATGTGCTTAGCGCAACAAAAAAGCCGATAGCCGCTACGAGCAGCTTTGAACTAGAACGCATAGAAATTTCCCCCTCACCCAGAAGTAGTAATTCGGGTACGTCGTGCCCAGGAATTTTGAGACTGCGAGGAAGGCCTGGGGCCCTGATGGGGGCCTATTGTGCAACTTCACCGCCACGGTTTTCAAGCTGAATCTGCACGAGTTGGGATTTCTTGAAACGTTTGAATACGCCGTTTCACATATGAAACTTCCAGAATTGGAAATTCATGAAGAGCGATGAAAAAACGCGGAAGCAAGGACTATGACTGCGGGATAGCATTCCAGCGTGTAGCGGGGCTCGGGATTTTCCAGAGTTCCGAGAAATACGGAGCGCAGCAGTAGAAAAAAAACGAATAGTCCAATACCAAAAAATTCGCGGGCGCGGACCAGTCCGGAGGCTGCCATGGTTACATAGGCCAGGTTTACGAGTCCGAAGACGAGGCTGAGGGTGAGCCAGCGAGCGTCGTCGTTCAGTTCCCACCAGCGGGGGTCGGATGGAAATAGTTCGGTTCGCGGACGCAGCCACATGTCGGCAATGCGCAGGAACGGAAGCCAGACGTAGTAGCGCAGTGGAGCGGCGCGCACACGTTGGTTCGCCAAAGTGAGGAAGCGGGAGTCGAGTTCGGGCGTCATGTCGTGGTCGCGGTTGTAGTCGGAGAACAGGTCCGAGGTCTGTTGCCGCTGAGCTTCTGAATCGAATGCGCGTCGCGGCAATTTTGTAGCGTCAATGTCGGAGCCGGGAACGTTCCAGTAGATTTCCTGCACGGAGACATAGTCAGCGGTCCAGGTCTTGACCCAGCGATTGAATCCGGTCATGACCGGCTCGTCAGAGTCGTTGGCATAGCGCGGGGCAAGCGGCTGGAAGCGATGGAATGTGTGCAGGTTTCGAAGTGTCCAGGGAACTAAGGGCGCGGCGGCTCCGACCGCTAACAGGACGCCTGCCCAAAATATCGTTCGGAAGCTTAGGTGCGATGATTCGCTCCCGGTCCGCAAGCTGCGGACGAGCAGCCACAAAAGATATCCGCCGATGGTTGCCAGCAGGATGCCACCGTCGGGGCGAAGAAGGATTGCAGCGCCGACGGAAAGTCCGCAAGCCAACCAGACAATGATCGGATGAGCGGACGGTGTGTCGGTTTTGCCAATGCGGAGGCCGACAAAGGCCAAGTCGAAGGCGAGCGCTGTGAAGAAAATCTCCAGCGTTTCGGTGAGGGCCGCAGCGGCATAGTTGGCCAGAAAGGGACAGAGCGCAGCCAACAAAAAGGCGGTCTGCGCGGCGCGCGCGGAAAACAAGCGCCGGGCCATGTCGGCGATGAGGAAGCAGGTTGCGAGATCAATGAGCACCTGCACGAGCAGGACTGCTCGATAATTTTCGTCGCCGAAGAGCGCGAATAATATGGCCAGGAAGGCAGGGTATCCCGGCAAACGCGACAGAGTGGGAGTAATTATCCCCGAATTCGTAATGCCGTAGATGCCGTGCAGCAGCCAGTTTTCGGCGATGTTGGCGTAGAGCCGCGAATCGTCGACGATCCCCGGAAAGCGGACGACCAAGAGCAATCGCAGGCCCAGCGCCGCCAGGCTCGCCGCCAGAAAGAACCGCGCTTTCTTGTGCACGAGTTCCCGCATCAGTTTTTGCACGGGGCGAATCATAGCGCGTTTGTGGCAATCCCGTTGCGAGGAAAGTGCATCTTAGACTCAGAGCGGCTAACCTCATCCTGTCTTACAGTGCGTATTGATCCTCACGAGATCCCTTCGGCTGTGTTGAGGCGAGTTCTTCGCTGCGGTGGAGGACCGGATACGTGCCGGAAGGATCCTCCGCGGACGGCAGGTACAACCTCGAAAGTGTACTGCCGTGGCGTCCTGTCGAGAATTGACCGTGTGCCGCCGGGGGCATACGATTAACAATTACTCACCCATGCCTCAGCCAGTTTTCTATGATCCGCAGCGCGCCCGCTGGAAACGCCTGCGGCGACTGATCGATGTTTCGGCGGTCTGCATTTCTGCGTTGATCATCTTTTTCGTTTATACCGCTCTGAAAGATGAGCCACTGCCAGAGCTGCTTTTCTCTCCACAAAGGCGAGCCTTCAAGGCATTGAAGGAAAGTGAAAAGGAGAAGGCGCACGACCGTCAAAAGAAGCTTGCGGCCCGCTCCCACCGCAAGTCGAAGCTATCGGCGTCGCAAGTCACGCTGAACCAGGGAGAAGGAATTCGGGCAGCGTTTTATGTGCCATGGGATGCAGCCAGTTTCTCATCGCTGCGGTCCTATGCCCGACAGATCGACATCTTGTATCCCGACTGGCTGCACGTGCTCAATGCCGATGGACGACTGCAAGGCGTCGACGAACAGACGAACAAATTCTTTGACATTGTTCAAGGCAGCGCTGTTCTTCCGGTTGACGATCGCGTGATGCCCTTTCTGAAGACGGAAAACCCTGGGATGGAAGTCTTTCCCATGGTGAACAATTTTGACGGCGCCAACTGGGTAGGAAGCGTGGTTGATTTTCTGAACAATCCCGGGGCGCGGGCGCTGTTCCGCCAACAAGCCGGACTGTTTCTTGCGTCGGGCCGGTACCGCGGACTCATGATCGACTTTGAGGCGTTTCCAGCCAGCGGGCAAGCCGGGTACGTTTCTCTGTTGAAAGAGTTGTCAAGCGATCTGCACGCGCGAGGCATGAAGCTGTACGTTGCGGTCCCTCCGCACAACAGCGAATACGACTATCCCGCGGTCGCATCGGCGGCAGACGGTGTCGTGCTCATGAATTACGACGAGCACTATCCGGGTGGCTCTTCCGGTCCGGTGGCCTCGCAGGATTGGTTTGTCCAGAACTTGAATTTTGCCAAGACGGTCATCCCCCGGGAAAAAATCATCTGTGCGATCGCCAACTATGGCTATGACTGGGTGCTGAAACCAAAGAAGGGGAAGTTGCCGGCTGGGGTCCACGACACTCCCAGCAGCGCGCAGGATGCTTGGCTCACGGCTCGCGATTCCGACGAAGACATCAACTTTGACGACGACGCCATGAATCCGCATTTCAGCTACCTGGATGAACTGGGATTGCGGCACGATATCTGGTTCCTCGATGCGGTGACGGCTCTGAATCATATGCGGGCGGCGCAGTCGCTTGGTATCCAGACCTTCGCCCTTTGGCGACTAGGCAGCGAAGACCGCTCCCTGTGGCGGGTGTGGGACGTGCCGGGCGAAGTTGGCGCCATGGACAAACTCCGCGACGTTCCGCCCGGAGCCGATGTCGACATGGAAGGCCAGGGGGAGATCCTTCGCATTGAAGACAAGCCCGCGCATGGCACGCGTGATCTGACCCTGGATGAGAACAGCAAGTTGATCACCGACGAGGTCTTCCAGACCCTGCCGGAACCCTACCGGGTGGGGCGCTATGGTTACAGCCCCAATAAGGTCGCAATCACGTTCGATGACGGGCCTGATCCGGAGTGGACGCCTAAGATTTTGGATGTCCTTAAGAAGAAGCAGGCAACCGCAACTTTTTTTCTAATCGGAATCCAGGCGGATAAGTTCTCAAGTCTGGTCAAGCGGATCTATCGCGAAGGGAACACCATCGGGAACCATACCTTTACGCATCCCGACGTCAGCAACATTTCCACCGCATATATGAAGGTGGAACTAAATCTCACCGAGCGACTGTTCGCCAGCCTGGTGGGGGTTCGCACGACGTTGATGCGGCCGCCGTATGCGATTGATGAGGAGCCGGACACGGCAGATCAGGTTCGTCCGCTCGAGATACCGCAGGAAATGGGATACATCACGGTGGGGAATCGTATCGATCCCAACGATTGGAGCGGGAATCCGTCGGCGGAAAAAATATCGGAGTATGTGCTGTCGCATTTACCTCCGTGCCGACAGGAAGATCTGCGCTGCGGCAATATTGTGCTGCTGCACGATGGTGGCGGCAATCGCGAAGAGACGGTGCGGGCGTTGCCGACGATCATCGATGGCATCCGGGCACGAGGGTATGAGATTGCGCCGGTTTACGAGTTGCTGGGGAAGACTCGGGCGGACGTGATGTCTCCATTACCTCCGGCCGAGCGGTGGGCTGCCCGGCTAGACCGCTTCGGATTCTGGCTATTCGAGGCGGGGATCGTCGCGATTACGTGGATCTTCCTGGTCGGCGACCTGCTGATGACCGGCCGGCTGATTTTTATTGGGGCGGCGGCGGTGTACGACCGCGTGCACGAGAAGATTTTCGGCAAGGCGGCGGAAATCGCCTCTTACAAACCGAAAGTTGCGGTGCTGATTCCCGCTTACAACGAAGAGAAAGTCATCGAGCGCACAGTGCGCGCCGCCCTGAACTCGAACTATCCGAATCTGCGCGTGATTGTGATTGATGATGGTTCGAAGGACCGCACGCTCGAAGTTGCGCGCAATGCGTTCGCTGAGGAGGCTGCGGCGGGAAAGGTCCTGATCCTGGGGAAGAAGAATTCCGGGAAGGCCGAGGCGCTGAATTACGGTATCGAACACATTGGCGATGCGGAACTGTTTGTGGGAATCGACGCGGACACGATTATTGCGCCCGATGCGATTTCACGGCTGGTGCCGCACTTCATCAATCCCAAGGTTGGAGCGATTGCGGGAAATGCGAAGGTTGGCAACCGGGTGAATCTGTGGACGCGGTGGCAGGCGCTGGAGTACATCACCAGTCAGAACTTTGAACGGCGCGCGCTCGACGTTCTGGGCGCGGTGAGCGTGGTGCCGGGTGCGATCGGGGCGTGGCGGGTTTCCGCGGTGCGCGAAGCCGGCGGATACCACGTGGACACGGTCGCCGAAGACGCTGACCTGACGATGGCGCTGCTGCGCCGCGGATATCGCGTCGAATACGAGGACATGGCGCTCGCTTACACCGAAGCGCCTACGAATGCGAATGGGCTGATGCGGCAGCGGTTCCGGTGGTCCTTCGGAATCCTGCAGGCGGTGTATAAACATCGTGGAGTCATGGCCCGCAAGGGAGCGCTGGGTTGGGTGGCTCTGCCCAACATTGTGATCTTCCAGATCATGCTCCCCCTGGTCTCGCCGCTGATCGACATCATGTTCGCGGTAGGGACGATCTGGTATTACATTCAGAAACACTTCCACCCAGACTCGACCGATCCTGCCGATTTTCACAAGCTGGTGTTGTTCTTCTTTGCGTTCTTGGTGATCGATTTTATTGCTTCGGCGATCGCGTTTGCGCTCGAACGACGGCGCCCTGACGACAAAGAAGACGTGTGGCTGCTCAGTCAGGTTTGGCTGCAGCGGTTTGCTTATCGCCAGCTATTTTCGATTGTGCTGTTCAAGACGTTGAAGCGGGCGCTGGAAGGCCGCAAGTTCGCCTGGGACAAGTTGGAACGCACTGCGGCAGTGAACTACGTGCCGGCGGAGAGCCGGGAGAAGGTGAATATCCCGTAGGTGCACTCGCACGTTATCCCGAAGCGCCGTTTGCGCCGGCCAGCCGTAATCACTCTTCGCGCAGCAATACCATAGGATCCACGGAGAGCGCGCGTCGTGCCGGTATCCAGGTGGCTACCAGACCCAAGAATGACATAGCAACAACGACGCCCGTAAGCACCAGCGGATCGCGCGGGGTCGCCTGATACACGATAAACGCTAACACTCGGGTCGCCAGGATCCCGAAAAGCAGTCCGGCCACAGACCCGACGGCCAACAACGTGACGGCTCGCCCCAGTGCGGCATGCAACACTTCCTTCCTTTGCGCTCCCAGGGCAACGCGAAGTCCCAACTCCCGCAGACGTTTGCTGACGGAATAGGCTGCCATCCCGAAGATGCCAGTAATCGATAGCATGGCACCAATCATACCCATCACTCCCAGCGCCATCGTCGCCACGCGTGAGGGAAACAAAGCTACATCCAGAAAGCTGCTCCACGTGCCGGTGTCAACGGGTAGTCCCTCGTCCATCTCCCGCAATTTGGCCCTGATAGCCGCAGAAAGCTCTTGCGGATCGCGACGTGAGCGCACTACCAAATCCGAAGTACTGGCCGGTGACTGGAGGAAAGGAAGAAACATCGCGGGCTGTTGATCCTCGGTAACACTCAAATACCTTCCGTCTTCGACGACCCCCACGACTTGGATGCGTCTTCCGTCCTGCAGCTTGTAGTACTTGCCGACTGCATCGGAAACTGAGCCAAAGAGCATTCGGGCAAATTCACGGTTCACGGTGGCAACGGGAGGCGCGTTCTTGTCGTCATGCCAGCTGAAACCTCCTTCCCGCTAAGACGCTCGTACCCGCCGCATCGAAATAGCCTGGGGAAATGTCGTACTTGTAGCGGCATGGCGGCAATGTTCGATTGCTTGAAATCAGTGGTTTCGTCGTTGAAGACATTCTCACGCCGTCCCGCAGCGTACACCAGCGGCGGATAATTATTCACCAATCCCACATGTTCTACGCCGGGAATCGCCTCCATGGCTCCAATCATGCGCTTCTGCATTGCGGGCGTTTGCTCGATGCTATAGTTCGCCATGGCCAGGTTCGTACCGACCAGCATCGCCTCACGCGGCTCGAAACCGAAGCTGCTGTGCAGCGACCGTACCAGGCCGCGTACGGCAACCAAGGAGGAAGTGACGAGCACGGCACAGATCGCAATCTGGACGACCAGCAATGCGTCACGCAGCGTGAGCCGCCGCCCGATCTGAGCACTCGAACCTGCTTTCACGACCTCATATGGATTCGAGCGCCATACCTGCCGCACCGGAATGATCCCGAAAAGACTTGCACTGAGTACGGCGAGTAACAAAGCGACGATGTAGAGTCTCGCGTCCGGATTGACCGGCACATGCAAGGGAGCGTCCGAAAAGGGCTGCCACACACTCAGTTGGCGTAACAGAACAACGCTGGCCAAGAGTCCAGCGGCCCCACCGGCTAGCGAAATGAGCCCCGCTTCGGTCAGTAATTGCCGGAGAATACGATTGCGACTCGAACCAAGCGCGAGCCGCAAAGCAACTTCGCGGGAACGATCGGCAGTGTGCGCCGCAAACAGGCTACCCAGATTGGCGCATGCAGCCAGCAAAATCAACCCTGCGAGTAGCATCAATCCAGCAACGAAGGCTTCTGTCGGACGACGGAATGAAGTCAGGCCTTGCAAAGACAGAGTCGACCGCTTATGGCTCGACTCCTTGGGATAATTTTTCCCGATGTATGCCGCCACCTCGTTCATGTCGGCGACCGCCTGAGCTTCAGTGACTCCGGGCTTCAGATGTCCCAGAACTTCAAAAATTCCATGGTCGTTTCCACGCGTATTGAGATCAAATCCGGCAGATACCTGACCTTGGTTCACGATCGGCATGAAAAAATCGGGCGAAATAAACAACAGAGTTCCCTGGAAACCCGGCGGAGCTACACCAATGATGGTGAAATTATGTTTGTTCAGGCGAACTACACGGCCCACTACACCAGGATCGTCCTGAAAATGGGTGTGCCAATACGCATGGCTGAGAACCATGTAGGGAGCACTGTTCGCGCCATGCTCATCGGCGGCGTGAAAGAATTGCCCAAGATAGGGTTGGATCCTCAGCACGTCGAAGTAGTTTCCGCTGGTTGCAAAACCCGTGGCTACCGAAAGATCTTTCCCCGTGTCGAGACCTACAAAAGCGAAGTTAAAGGCCGCGAGAGCATCAAAGCTGCGGTTGCGATCTCGCAAATCGATGTAGTTGGGATAAGATTGCCACCCGGCATCGTCGCCATACTCGCTCCCGTAAAGAGTCTCCGCCCGAGGTACGTTTATCGGACGAAGGATTAGTCCGTTCAATACACCGAAGACCACGGCGTTTGCGCCAATTGCCAACGCCAGAGTAACAACGGCGGCGAAAGCAAAACCGGGAGACTTGCGCAACACGCGGAGAGCGAATCGCACGTCTTGCATCAGGGTGTTCATGTGGTCCTCCCGCGAAAAAGCTCTCTGCTTCGCTCAACATCCTCTCAGAGCAATTTCACGACCAGCATGGTTGGGAGGCAACTTTCTGAAAAAGAAGTGGGTTGCCTCCATTCGGGCGGTTCTGCGACGGTGGCAGTGTCCGCTTTCGCGGAGCGGTGTCCATTCATGAACATCGGAGCGGGCTTGGAATTCTTACCGGAATAGAAGTTCCGAGAACTCGGCAAGATTCCGGCGCCACACCATCCAGGTATGCATGCCGGGCGTTTCGATGTCGGTGTGCTGCACGCCTTTGGTCTTGAGCCATTCCCGGAAGTTCCGGTTCACCGTGATGAGACGATCGTCAGTGCCGCAAGCAATCCAGAGTAGATGAAGTTGCTGGTTCGACTTTGCGTCGAGGCCGGGGAAGTCCTTCTCAAAATCGTCGGGCATGCCGCCCGAACTGAAGGCGCCGACCCAGGCGAACTTGTCGAGATTGTTTAGTCCGGTCAGCAACGATTCTGATCCACCCATCGAAAGCCCGGCGATGGCACGCGAATCGCGATCGTTGGTGATTCGATACTGGCTTTCAACTTTCGGCATAACTTCGGTGAGCAGAGCCTGGCGGAAGTTCGAGAAATTCTTATCGCGTATGTCGGTGCGGCCCCACACACCCCATCCCAGCGTAATCATCTCCATGGTGCCATAGCCGAGGGGCATGACTACGATCATGGGCTTGGTTTTGCCTTGTGCAATCAGGTTGTCGAGGATGACGTTGGCGCGGCCGACCGCAGTCCATCCGCTGGCGTCGTCGCTGTATCCGTGCAGCAGGTAAAGAACCGGGTAAGTCATCTTCCCTGCTGGATCGTAGCCCGGGGGCGTGTACACGTAGTAGTCGCGCTGATCGTCGGCGACGGAAGATCTGTAGAAGTGATGATGGATCTCTCCATGGGGCACGTCGTTGAGTTCCCACGGCAGCGAGGGCGGGCCTTGCACGTGAACCATGTTCTCGTTCGAGAGCAGATTTGGCTTCAGCAGATGATTGAAAGGATCGATCATACGGATGCCGTCGACGACGATGGAGTATCCGTAGTAGTCGGGAGGCAGCGGCGGCGTGTTCACTGTCCAGATGCCCTTGTCGTCTTTCTGCATGGGCAGCGGCTCGGGGGTGCCTTCACGCGTCAGTTTCACTTCCTGCGCGTTGGGAGCAAGGAATTGGAAAGTGACGCTATTGTCAGAGTGGACCTGAGGGGTATTGAGCCACGGCGGTCGTTGTGGGGGCTGAGTTTGCGCGGGCTTCGCCTGTTGAGCAGTTAATAGCGCAGATGTAAATGCAAAGAGTGAGAGTAAGACGACGAGGGATTTCATGGCTTCTCCGAAAACGAGGCTATTGTAAGCCAGCGGGCGGCAACGGTTCGTGGCTTTGTTTCCGGAATGAGGTGCGTTCCCCCGGATTTGTGGAGAATTACTTCTTCGCGGCAACTTCCAGGCGGGTTTCGGCGCGGTGGAGAGCGTCGAGGGCGCGGTCGACATCTACTGTGGCGTCGCCGCTGGCCAGTCGTTGTTCGGCGCGCTCTTTGGCTTTGCGGGCGCGGTCGACGTCGATTTCCGAGGGACGTTCGGCGGACTCTGCGAGGATGGTGACTTTATCGGGCAGGACTTCCGCAAATCCCCATGCGACGGCCAAGCGCAGCTCGCTGGCGTTTTCGCAATAGATGATTTCGCCGACGGAAAGTTCCGTGATCAGCGGGGCATGCCCGGGAAGGACGCCGAGATACCCGTTCTTCGCGGGAATCTGGACTTCCTCGGCCGCCGTGTCGACAACTTTCTTTTCCGGCGTGACGATCTCGAGTTTAAAAGTATCTGCCATTGCAAAAGGCTTTCGGCTTTCGGCTTTCGGCTTCCGGTCTTGTGGGCCGTAAGCCCGACGCCGGAAGCCTGTTCTTACGCTGCTGCTTTCATCTTCTCCGCCGCTTCGAGGACTTCCTCGATGGGGCCTTTCATATAGAAGGCCTGCTCGGGAATGTCGTCGTATTTTCCTTCAACGATAGCCTTGAAACCCTTTACCGTGTCGGCGATCTTGACGTAGCGTCCGGCGGCGCCGGTGAACTGCTCGGCGACGTGGAAGGGCTGCGAAAGGAAGCGCTGAATCTTGCGGGCTCGGGCCACAGTGAGTTTCTGATCTTCGGTCAACTCGTCGATACCGAGAATCGCGATGATGTCCTGCAAATCTTTGTAGGTCTGCAGAGTTTTCTTTACGGTCTGCGCGACGTCGTAATGCTCCTGGCCGACGATGCGCGGATCGAGAATGCGCGAGGTGGAAGCCAAAGGATCGACTGCCGGGTAAATTCCAATTTCCGTCAGGGCGCGGGAAAGCACCGTGGTGGCGTCGAGGTGAGCGAACGTGGTCGCCGGAGCGGGATCGGTCAAGTCGTCGGCGGGCACGTAGATGGCTTGCACCGAGGTGACAGAACCCTTCTTGGTGGACGTGATGCGCTCCTGCAGTTCACCCATTTCCGTCGCCAGGTTGGGCTGGTAGCCTACGGCGCTGGGCATCCGGCCCAGCAGCGCGGAAACTTCCGAACCGGCTTGCGTGAAACGGAAAATGTTGTCGATGAAGAGAAGAGTGTCGGCACCCTCGGCGTCGCGGAAGTATTCTGCGACCGTGAGTCCGGTGAGCGCGACGCGGAGACGAGCACCTGGGGGCTCGGTCATCTGTCCGTAGATCAGCGCGGCCTTCGATTCGGCGGGCTTGCCGGGCTTGATGACACCTGACTCCGACATTTCCAGCCACAAGTCGTTGCCCTCGCGGGTGCGCTCGCCCACGCCCGCGAACACCGAGAATCCACCGTGGTTCTTGGCGACGTTGTTGATCAATTCCATGATGACAACGGTCTTGCCGACACCAGCGCCGCCGAACAATCCGATCTTGCCGCCCTTCAAGAAGGGCTGGATGAGATCGATGACCTTGACGCCGGTCTCGAACATTTCCGCGCTCGTCGCCTGCTCGTCGAAAGCGGGGGCGAGACGATGAATCGGCATTCTCTCTTTGTACTCGACCGGGCCGAGCTGATCGACAGGCTCGCCGATCACGTTCATCACCCGACCCAGTGTGCCGCGGCCGACAGGAACAGAAATCGGTCCACCCTGATCGATGGCCTTCATGCCGCGCACCATGCCGTCAGTTGGCTGCATGGCGATGCAGCGCACGCGACCTTCTCCAAGGTGCTGCTGCACTTCGAGAATGACGCTGATCGGACTGGGCACGGTGAAGCCGTCGCTCACAACCTTCACGGCTTCATAAATAGGGGGCAGCTTGCCCTCGAGAAACTGCACGTCGACCGCCGGGCCGGCGATTTGGATTACATGTCCTACGTTTTCAGGCATAAATTAGCTTCTAGCTACTAGCTGCTAGCTCCTAGCATGGATCAGCAGCGCGTTCGGCGCTCGATCCGGCTCATTTCAAAATCTCCTCAAATCCGTATTGCCAGAAGCTAGTAGCTAGAAGCTAGCAGCTTCCTCTCACATCGCGGCCGCGCCGCTGACGATCTCGATAATCTCTTTCGTGATCTTCGCCTGCCGGGCCCGATTCATAACCAGCGTGAGCGAATCGATCATGTCGGTTGCGTTGTTGGTGGCGGAATCCATGGCGGTCATGCGAGCGGCGTGCTCGGCGGCCACCGATTCCATCAGAGCACGGAAGATCTGGATGCTGACGTACTTGGGGAGCAGGGCGCGGAAGAGTTCTTCGGGCGTCTGCTCGTAAATGTAGTCCACTTGCGCGGTGCCGAACTCCGTTGCAGCCTCTTGGCCGGGACGGTCGGGACCGCGCATGCCGACTCCAGCGCTGATTGCCGCCTCTTTGGCTTTCTTCTTTTCTTCTTCCGTCATCTCTTCGACGAGCCGGACGGTCTGCTCGCCGATCTGCTCGATGGGAAGAATCTGCTCAACGATGAGGCGCTGCGCGATCACGGATTTGAATTCATTGAATACCAGGTAGACCGCGTCGATCTCTTCGCGCTGGTAACGCATGATAACGTTGCGCGCAAGGGCGGAAGCCTGGGCGAATTCGACTTTCCCAAGAATGCCCACGTGCTCGCCCGTGATCTCGATGGTTCCGGCGCGCTCGGCTTCTTTCGGCTCCACCTCAATCGATTCGGCCAGGTCTGCCAGGCTTTGCGTCTGGACTTTGGCGGCTGGAAAGCGGCGACGCAGGAAGTCGCGTCCCTTGCGGCCAATGGCTTCGATGTCAACGTTTTTGCCAGCCTTGGACTCCAAGAAGCGCGTGGCAGCTTTTGTGATGTTCGCATTGAAGGCGCCGGCGAGGCCTTTGTCGCCGGTCACAACGACCAGCAGGATTGTTTTTTCTTCACGCTGCGCGAGTAAGGGATGCTTGGGCTCACCGGTCTCGGGATCATAAATCTCCGCGCGTGCGACCAGCGACTTCAAGACATTCGTCAACATTTGCGCATACGGACGAGCCGCAATTGCGCGCTCTTGGGCGCGGCGAAGCTTCGCAGCCGAGACCACCTTCATGGCCTTGGTGATCTGGCGCGTGTTGATCACGCTGCGAATGCGACGACGGATGTCGAGAATGTTTGCCATTGAAAACCAGTACTCGGTACTCAGTTGTCAGTACTCAGTTAAACCCAACGAAAATCTTAGGCAGAACTGAGTATATATACCGACACTACTTTGCTACGGCCTGTCTTGAGGCTACGAATTGCTGCTTCGCTTCTTTGATCAAGTTTTGCAACTGGGTCTTCAACGCGTCATCGAGAATCTTCTTCTCCATGATGGTGCGCAGGATACCGGGGTTCGTCGAATCTACGTACTTGAATAGTTCAGTTTCGAAGTCGCGGACCTGCGCAACCGGCAGGTCGTCCAGGAATCCGCCCGTGCCGGCCATGATGATCAGAATCTGCTTGGAGAACGGCAGCGGGGAGAACTGATTTTGCTTCAGCAGTTCAACGAGGCGCTGGCCGCGATTCAACTGGGCTTGCGTGGCCTTGTCGAGATCGCTTCCGAAGGCGGCGAAGGCCGCCAGTTCACGATATTGCGCCAGTTCCAACTTCAACGTGCCGGCCACCTGGCGCATGGCTTTGATCTGCGCACTGCCGCCGACGCGGCTTACCGACAGGCCGACGTTAACAGCGGGTCGGACGCCCTGGTTGAACAAGTCGGTTTCCAGATAGATCTGGCCGTCAGTAATCGAAATGACGTTGGTGGGAATGTAGGCGGAAACGTCGCCCGCCTGCGTCTCAATGATGGGGAGAGCTGTCAAAGATCCGGCACCGTTTTTGTCGCTCAGCTTTGCCGAACGTTCCAGCAGCCGCGAGTGAAGGTAGAAGACATCTCCGGGATAAGCTTCGCGTCCCGGAGGGCGGCGGAGCAGCAGCGAGATTTCTCGATACGACGCCGCGTGCTTGGAAAGATCGTCGTAAATGACTAACGCATGCCGCTTCGTGTCACGGAAATATTCGCCCATAGCGGTTGCTGCGTAGGGCGAGATGTATTGCATGGGGGCGGGCTCTGATGCCGATGCGGCGACGACGATCGTGTACTCCATCGCTCCGGCATCTTCCAAGATCTTCACGACCTGCGCGATCGAGGAACGCTTCTGGCCGATCGCGTTGTAGATACAGATTAAGTCGTTGCCTCTACTGTTGATGATGGTGTCTAGAGCAACGGCGGTCTTGCCGGTCTGGCGGTCGCCGATGATAAGTTCGCGCTGTCCGCGACCGACGGGAATCATGCTGTCGATGGCCTTCAATCCGGTGGCCATGGGCTCACGCACCGGTTGACGGTCGATGACGCCCGGAGCAATACGTTCCAGTGCGATGAACTGATCGGTGGCGATGGGGCCCTTGTCGTCGATGGGCTCGCCGAGCGAGTTCACGACGCGACCGATCATGGCGTCGCCAACCGGAACGCTCATGATGCGCCCGGTGCGCTTAACCTCGTCGCCTTCCTTGATCTCGGTATATTCGCCGAGCAGCACCACACCGACCTGATCTTCTTCCAGGTTCATGGCGATGCCGGCTACGCCGTGGGGAAACGAGAGCAGTTCGCCGGCCATGACTTTGTCGAGTCCGTAGACGCGCGCGATGCCATCGCCCAAGGTGATGACGGTACCGGTCTCGTCCACAGAGATCTGGGTGTCGTAGTTCTCGATCTGCTCGCGGATCAGTTTCGAAATTTCGTCTGCTTTGATTTGTGCCATAAAATCAGCTCTTAGCCTTTGGCTGTTAGCTCTTAGCTTTCTTTCCAGCAATTACTGCTGTCGCTTCACTCTGCTCTGCCTTGGCACAACGCTCGGCCGGTCAGGGGTTCGAGCTAAGGGCTAAAGGCTTAAGAGCTAATCGCTTCTTTAATCTTTTCCAACTGGCCCTTCACGGAACCGTCATAGATCGTACTGCCTACGCGGACGACCGCGCCGCCCAACAGAGACGGGTCGAGTCCGAATTGGGCGCGCACTTTCTTGCCAGTAACTTTTTCGATCTGCGCTTCGAGCGACCGCTTTTCATCATTGCCCAGTTCACGAGCACTGGACACCTGAGCTTCGGCGAAGCCCATGCGGGCATCGAGTTCCTTTTTCAGTTGCTCGGCGATGCGTCCCACGAACTGCACGCGGTGGTGGTCGATCAAGACTGCTACCAGGTTGCGGGCATGTGGCTCAATTTCTTCGCGTTGCACGATTGCATCCAGCAGTTTGCGCTTCTGCTCGGCCGGGACCGCGGGATTTTCCCAAACACGCTTTAAGTCGATGCTCTCATGCAGCAGGTCTGCGATGCGGTTCAATCCGCCCACCGCGCGATTGGCGTCGAGATGGGCTGAAAAGATGACATCCGCGAAGGCCCGGGCATAAGTGCTGGCGACAGACGACACGAGTTAGTTCCTGTCCTTTCCCGGATGGTCGGACGACGCGCCCAGTTCCGCGGCAAAATTGCGCACCAGGGCCTGATCGGTGGCGGCGTCGACATGAATCTGCTTGCGAGCCAGTCCGACCGCGAGGTCTGCCGCAAATGCGGTGAGCTGGCGACGCGCGGCTTTCGCGGCGGCGGCGATTTCCTGCTCTGCAGTAGCGACAATTTTGCGCGCATCGTCCTCGGCTGCGGCTTTAATCCGCGCCTCTTCGGCCGCGCCTTCTTTCTCAGCGGCATCGCGCATCATGCCAATCTCGCCATCCAGTTTCATCAGGCGCGATTCGATGTCAGACAACCTGCGGCGGGCCTCTTCGCTGGCCTTCTGGGCCTCCTGCATTGCTTTCTGGATCGAGGCGCTGCGATCGCGAGACCATCCTGGCAAGTTCTTACGGCCAAGCCAAATCACTACACCCGCAATCACGACAAAATTCAGTACGACGCTCGCCCAGTAAGCTTGCTGCAGATTCAGTCCCGTGATCCGAGAGATGACGCTAACGGATGCGGAGTGCTTGAATTGCTCGTTCTCGTCCTTTTCTTCTCCGGCGGCTTCGTTGCTTTCGTGAGCGATCTGGCCTCCCGGGCCTCGAGCCTCGGAGGAATTGCTCTGATCGGGAGCGGCAGGTGGCTGCTGCGCGTGTGCGGGCAGCCTGGCAGCGCAAGTAATCATCAAGAACACAAGCAATGCTGCACAGGCGATCTTCTTGGCCGCCTGCATGGGCGAATATGTCATCGGGTGTGCCATGGCGGGAATCATCGTCCGGCTCCGGCAGGCTGCAACACGCGGCGCGCAATTTCCTGCGCCAGCGCGGCTGATTCAGCGGGCAACGCCTGCTCCGCGGCGGCCCGATCGCGCTCGATATCTGCCTTTGCGGCCTGCACCTGGACTTGGGCCTTGCTGCGCGCTTCGTTCAAGGCGTTGGTGCGAGATTGCAGCGCGGCCTGGCGCCGTGCTTCTTGCGCGCGGAAGACTGCGGCCCGGGCTTCCCGCAATTTCTGTTCGTACTCACTTGTGCGCGCCTCGGCCGCAGCAATGTCGGCGCGGGATTTTTCTACCGCTCCCTCAGTCTTGCTGCGCCGCTCGGCGAGCACACGTTGCAGGGGCTTGTGCACGATGGCAGTGTAGAGCGCGTAAAGCAGCGCCAGCAGAATCACCGTCGGTACTGCTCCGAGCAGTAATTCCCCTAGTTGTTGGAGCGTCTTATCCATGTGATGCTGATAGAGATCGGAAAATGAGGGCTATGAAAACTGTTAAGTCTAGCGTCCTCGTCAATTTATGTCAACGCGCAGCGGATGGTTTTGTCGCTCAGTTTGGCTTTTGGGAAACCGGTTTTCCCAAAGCGAAACGCCGCGCGAAGACTTCTGCAAGCTATTGGAAATAGGTGCCTTACGGTCATCAATCTCGCCAGACGATTTACCGCGCAGATTTCTGCATATAGCGCTTGACTTCAGCCAAAAGAGGATTAGCATTAAAGCATCACCTCCGATCCAATTCAGGATCGAATGGGCCGATAGCCAAGGAATGTCACCGCTTCTTGGTTGCCGGCCCATTTAAATTGTTCATGGATCTCGTCTTGCCTGCGCTAGACCCCACCCCGAACCCAATCAGATTCAGCGGGTAGCGCTGGCAAACTCACCGATTGCCGTGGCAAGAGTATCAAGACCGGGATTGGATTTGAACTAACGGCTTCGGCCAGCGGAAGGTTGGCGCGGCGTTGGGCCGATCACTTCCCTTTCAGTCCAATTCCGGTGCCAACCCCGGTCAGAAAATCCCAACCGGGTCCAGCGGAGATTCCGAACGCTTGTCCCTTGGTGATGTCGCGAAACACGCTCTTGTCGCCGATGCTGCCGTAGAATTTTGTGAGTTCGGCTTGCGTGTTGGCTGCATGACTGTTGGCGCGATTGATGATTCCCGCCCATCCTGCTTCGCCGACGCCGACATTTCCTTCGTAAATCCAGCCGACAAAGCCGTCGACGGAAACACTGGTGTAATAGAGAATCGCGCCGGTAATGGGATCTCCCGCAAAGGCTGCGTCGGGAATGCCTCGGCTGTTGCGGACTTTTCCTTCAATGCCGTCTTGATAAGACGGACGCGCTTCGTAGAGACTTCTTCCGCCTGCCCAGAAAGTCGTCGCTTCCTCGCGAACAAAGTTGCCGTTCGCGTCTCGTACGAATCCGGTTCCGCCCAGCGCGATCACGTTGGGAGAGGTTGCAGGATAATCAAAAATTCCTAACGAGCCCTCGTTGCCGCTGATGTAGATGACGCCGGGAGTCGTGAAGAATGCGTCGAAGCTTGTTTCGTCGGCCTCCTCCAAAATACTGAAGGGCAGGATCATTTGCCCGCCACCGTGGCTCGCGAGAAAGTTATTCGCTACGCCTACGGCGAACCACATGTCCTCGATGGCGGAGCTCGCGGCTTCGACCAGCACAATCTGGGCTTGCGGAGCGAACGCGTGCGCATACTCCGTCACCACAGAGGCACTCTGGGCCCAGAGACCGTCCGGTGGAGGCTTGACGCCAGTCGCGTAGACCTTGCTGAAACATCGATTGGAGGAATTGCACTCGGGCAAGCCGAAGCGCCGCGAAAAAATATTCAAGTCAGATAACGCGGGAGGATTGTCGAAGGCGTCCACAACGACGATTACTCCGCTACCGCCAGTTGGCACCGCGCTCGTACCCAACACCGGGCATCCGGGAACCAGAGGTTGGGCTAGCCGGTAAACGCATGCCAGTGACGCCGGTGTCTCGAAGGGAGGCGGCGTCCGAGTTGCGGTGGATTCGAACTGCGGGCGTCCGCGATGAGGACGTGCAGTAAGGCCGGAAGCGGAAGCGGCGGAAATCTGGGCGTGAGCCGTGCACGACACAGAACAGGCTGTGAGTAGAAGAAGTAGACGAATTTTCATGAGGTTCTCCGCAGCGGATTGGATCGGCGCTTGCCGGCAGTCAGGCCTGTCAGCATGTCCAAGGAAGGCTAAGTCGCCCGGCGGATTGGATTGTCAACGGCTTGTAAAATAACGATTTTCTGGACGAATGCCGCCCTGCCGGTTATGCGACGACCCATTCCCTGAGCCTGCGCACGACTGACGCCGGAGCCTCGACGTCCAATTCCACCGCGCCGTCTTTGTACTTTCGAGAATGGATGCGGGCCTTCGCTTCGAGCATCGCCAGCGTTTTTCCCTCTCTTTGCGGGACGCGCACGTGCACACGGCTGACGCTGTCTTCCTGAATGAGCGAGTCGATGCGCTGGAGCAGGCGTTCCAGACCGGTGCCATCTACGGCCGAGACGTACACAGTATTCGAATCTTCCCGCAGAGAGTCTGCCATTAAAGACTGCGCTACTTCTTCGTCGAGCAAATCAATCTTATTCATCACGCGCAGGCGCGGCTTCTTCTCGGCCTCGAGCTCTTTCAGAACGATCTCCACCTGAGCGTCCTGCTCGGCCGAGAGGCGGCTGCTGGCGTCGGAGACGTGGAGAATCAGTGAAGCCCGCTGCACTTCCTCCAGCGTCGCACGGAAGGCGGAGACCAAGGTGTGTGGCAGGCTGCGAATGAATCCGACCGTATCGGAGAGAAGCACTTTGCGTTTCGAGGGCAGGTCCACGCCACGAATCGTGGGATCGAGCGTGGCAAACATACGCGAAGATTCAAGGACTTTGGCTTGTGTCAGCGCATTGAATAACGTCGACTTGCCCGCGTTGGTGTATCCGACGAGAGCAACGGTTGCGACCGGCGCCGACTCGCGACGCTGGCGTTGCTGGGTTCGAATGCGCCGTACGTTTTCGATTTGCTGTTCGACATGCCGTACGCGCCGCGCAATCTTCCGCCGATCGGTTTCGAGCTTCGTTTCACCAGGGCCACGAGTGCCGATGCCGCCGCCGAGCTGTGACATCTCGATGCCATGCCCTGCGAGGCGTGGCAGCATGTAGTGCAACTGTGCCAGTTCGACTTGCAGCTGGCCTTCTCGGGTGCGCGCGTGGCGCGCAAAAATGTCGAGGATCAACTGGGTGCGATCGATGACTCGCCGCTGGATGATCTTTTCAATATTGCGTTGCTGGGACGGACTGAGATCGTGGTCGAACAGGAGAACGTCGGCATTCATGGAGGCTGCGGCGCCGGCTATTTCTTCAAGTTTGCCTGCGCCGATCAAGGTCGCTGGATCGGGTCGGTCGCGTCGCTGCAGGATCTCGCCCACAACGTTGGCCCCGGCACTCTCGGCTAGCGTTCGCAGTTCCGCCAGGGACTCGTCGGCATCGAACTCGGGAATACTCGGTTTGGAGGAAGACTTGGCGGCACTCCCGGTAATCGCTGCGGCTTCGCGTGCGGTGGCCGCTTGAGCTGTGACAACGCCCTTCACGCCGGCTCGTCCGCGGGTTCGAACGTCGAGGCCCACCAGGAACGCGCGCTCGCGTTCCGCTTCGTGACGAACGACCTCGGTTCCGAGGGGCACACGCCTGCCGGCACGCGTCCCGCCGCGAGATTTCTTGGTATGAGAACTTACCAATCCGGAAACGCCTTATCCTTCGGTGCCCGAAGCGCTGGCCGCCGCTACTGTATTCGCCGTTCCCGCCGCCGCTTTTTCGGAATGCGCCACGTGAGGGACATGCGTTGAGGCTACTCGTCCCATCACCACGGTAGAAATGGCGTGCTTGAAGATGAGTTGCTCCTGACCGTTTGCCTCCAGGACCACGGAGTACTTGTCAAAAGAACGGATGCGGCCCGTTAACTTCACTCCACTCAGCAGGTAGATCGTAATGCTGAGCCTCTCCTTGCGAGCCGTGTTAAGGAAGGAATCCTGAATGTTTTGCGCCGGCTTATTGCTGTCCATAGCCGATCTCCTTGAAATATAGACTGAGAACTTGCCAACTACCCGCTCACAGGCGCTATGGGCAGGCTCAATGCAACAGCATGTCCTCGTGGCTCCCGCAGCCACAGGAACAAGGGGGGACAACCCCGCTCGGTCGCGTCCCAGGTTCGAGTCGCGCTTTAAAACGGGTAGATGTGAGTACCATACGGCGAAGTTCGCCGCTTTTCAACTGGTAGTTACCAGCATGCCGACTCAGGGTTGACAGCACTGGCGGCAAAGTGGAGACTTTCCTCGACTCGCCAATGCCGGCGGACGCGGTTCTGGGGTTGGCGAGTTTACCTATTTTTTCACCGCGGTGTTGAATGTCTCTTCGCCGAATGCCCGCGATCTCAGGACATTCGGGCGGTCACAAATAGACTCAGCGATAAGTTAGCGGAGGAAGCTCTATGCAGGGTTTTGTAGCAGTGGCAGCATCGCTCGTCATGCCCAGCCACACCGGCTCGGAGGCTACGCAGCTCATTTTGCGGTGGTTCCACATCATCGCGGGGATCTTATGGGTGGGTCTGCTTTACTTCTTCAACCTGGTCAATGTCCCTTTCATGAAACAGGTGGACGCCGGGATGAAGCCAAAAATCTTTCAGTACCTGACCCTGCCCGCTCTGAACTGGTTTCGCTGGAGTTCGCTGGCAACAGTGTTTCTGGGGGGCTGGTACTGGGGACAGTTCTACGTGGGCCCCGATGCGCAGCGCGATGGCACGAGCGGGGGTGCGACCATTGGATTTTTCCTACTGCTCTGGATTGCGGTGTGGGGCATCCTCTTCTTGATGATCAAGAAGATGACTCCCAGTGGATATGTGCTTGGAGCTGCGACCACGATTCTGTGCATCGCAGCGGGGTGGCTCTTTGTGAACTATACCCCGACAGGACAGAGCGACAACCACGTGCTTGCGATTGGAGTCGGAGGCGGCTTCGGCATCGTGATGCTGTTCAACGTCTGGGGCATCATCTGGCCCAACAATAAGAAGATCATCCGGGGAACGCTGGCGGGCGCTCCTCCGGCGAACGCTGCCATCATGGCGCGCCAGGCGTTCCTGGCTTCGCGGACGAATTTCTTCTTATCGGTACCGTTGCTGTTCTTTATGGCGAGCAGCTATCACTACGTGATCTTCGGGAAATAGGATTGTCAGAGTTGTATCGGAATGTTGAATTTCAGGCGAAGAACAGCGACGGAATGGAAGTGGGGCGGCCGCCCCAGGGGAGTCCATTCTGAATTGACTAGCGGGATAGCGTCCCCGGCAGAATTTTTGGCATTCTCAAAAGAAATGGCCACGCACCTAGGTACGTGGCCAAGTTATCTTTAGTTGCGGGGGGTCTAGAACTCGATCTTCGCTGAAAGCTGTGCGACACGCGGAGATGAGTCGAAACCCAGGAAGTTTCCGTAAGGACTTGTCGGCGTACCAGTCATGCTCGAGATGGTGCCGAACGGAGTCGCGCCTTCAATCTGTGATTCCGGTTGACCAAAGTTCGGATGGTTG
The DNA here is from genome assembly GCA_963731405.1 of uncultured Acidobacteriaceae bacterium. Classification (GTDB taxonomy): domain Bacteria; phylum Acidobacteriota; class Terriglobia; order Terriglobales; family Acidobacteriaceae; genus Sulfotelmatobacter. The sequence goes on from CAVSVS010000021.1 coordinate 164,512, forward strand.
AGCACATTGAACGCCTGGATGCCGATGCCTACGGTCAAGCGCTCCTTAATCTTAAAGTTCTTGTACAGGTTCATGTCCATATCGAAGAAGTGCGGCCCACGGTACTGGTTCCGACGCTGCGGCGACCAAGAAGTGAATCCTGTAAAGTTAGGGTCTGTGAAAATGTCCTCGTAAACGCTGGCATCGAGGCAGGGTGTGGTAACGGCTTCCTTGCCACATGAATGCTGGCCCGGAGCAGAACCACCCACGAGAGGGGTGCCCATAACTGTGCCACCGCTGTTAACAAGAAAGAGGCTGGACGCTCCGTCCGTTACGGAGAACGGCAGACCGCTGCGCCAGAACCACTTGCCCGACATTTGCCATCCATTAATCAACATTCCGAGTCCCTTGCTCACATGGAACTGGGGATTTACGACAAAGTCCGCATTGAAGCTGTGCCGAACGTCGTAATCCGAGTTGCCATAGTTTTCGTCCCTGAGCCCGAAGGGACTGAGCTGGGTCAACAGTGAATCGCCGTAGTCAAAAACGCCGCCGTTGGAGGCTTCATCCAGGTTATGCGACCAAGTGTAGTTGGCGTGCGCCGAGACCCAATGCGAGAACTGCTTTTTGAGGCTGAACGTCAGGCCGTTATAGTTCGACACAGCTCCACTTTGGATTTGGTTTACGGTCGCATAGTTTGGTACAGGAGGAACTCCGGGACTCAGCAAGTCCCCTGCGCACGAAAAATCGGCGGAATACAGGCAAGATGGATCATACGCATTCAGCCAGGAATTGCCATAAGGGAGCCGAATACCATGGTTGCCAACATAATTCATGATGAATACTGTGCTGCGGTTCAACTGCTGCTGCACCTGCAGGTTCCACTCCTGCCAACGTGGCGTGTGCATAGTACCGGCGACGGAGGAGATACCGGGTGGCGTGAAAACGACACCCTGAGCCGCTAGGCTATTTGTAATTGTGTTAAAGCTCTGTGTGATGTCGAAAGCGGCGGCGGAAGATGCAAAAGTGGCAGCAGCGCCGTTCGCGGTCGTATCGAAGGCCAGTGCACCCGCAGAAGGTCTCACGCGAAGCATGACCGAGGTCGGCGGGTTGGCTATTAATCCAGTAGAACCGGACAACAAGCCTGTGGGCAGACCATCGTAGAAGATGCCAAAACCACCGCTGATGACAGTCTTGTCATCGCCCCGAGGAGACCAAGAGAACCCAACACGCGGTGACAAGTTGATGGCATCCGTGCCTGGGAAAGCCTTGTGCTGGTTGTAGTTGATATCCGAACTGTACGCCACATCTCCGGGATCAGTGCCCGCCAGGAAGGCCTGATAGGTGGGCAAGTTTTGCCAACTGCTCTTGAAGTTCGAGAGACAGTTGATCTGGCACACCGGGTTCGAATTTCGCTCGACGCGCAGCGCCAAAGTCAACTTTAGGTTTTGCGTTACGCTCCATTCGTCTTGCCCATAAACGCCTAGACCCGCCAAAGCGAACGGAACGTTCTGATTGGGGATAGAGGCTCTGCGGTACTGAAAGGCGAGACCATTTGCGAACTTCTGAAGACCATCTCCTCCCGCCGAGCTATCCCTGAAATAGACCAACGGCACTTTAAAAAAGAACGTCTGATCGCTCACGTCATAGCGGCGGAAGTTCATACCAAACTTGAGATTGTGCTTTCCGTGATTGAGTGAGAAGTCGTCAATGAACTGGTACTGTGTAATGTTACGCCCCTGTGGATAGGCATATCCGCTCCCATTCATCGACGTAAACGGGAAAGCACTGCCGGCGAAATTCAGCGCATAGGGAAAGGCAGCCGCCACGGCCTGAGTATCCTGCGCAAAGGGAGCAGAATACCAGCTCAGAGTAGCCATGAAATTGTTCGCCGCTCGAGGGCCAAATACGTGGGTTTCTGAAACTTGTGTATCCCATGAGGGCTGCTTAGAATTCGCGTCGAAAACGGCATTGATCGGGTCAATGTAGGTGGGCTGCAAACCACGATCCATCTTGTACCGACCGTAGAGGTTGTCGTTATTTCCGATTCTCTGATCCACTCGAACGGCGAGGATCCACTCCTTGGCGAACGAGGTAGGCGTTGCCCGATAGGTTGCAGCACAATTCTGCGTCGTGGGATCAAAGCCTGGAATCACCAACGCATTGCACTCGGCGCTGTTGGCAATCGGCATCGCAGCGCCAACTCCCGGTGCAGTAGCATAGTAGTCAAACATCTTCGTGTAGGTGGGGGCTTCATTCGGCTGAAGATTTGCCACATTAGCCGCGACCGCCGATGCAAACTCTGGAGTAAACGTGTAGACCTGATCGCTGTTCGGCAGAATAAAGCGCAATCCTTCGCTATCGACAAAGAAGAATGTGCTGTTCTTTCGGATCGGTCCCCCAAATCCACCTGCCCATTGATTCGCATTCGCAAACGCCCGAGGTGTACCGCTAAAGTTATTTAGCGAGTTATTCGCGTTCATGTAACGACCATTCCACAAATATTGCAGGTTGCCGTGATAGTCGTTGGTCCCAGACCTAGTCACTAGCGTCACTTGCGCCCCGGAAAGCTGGCCGTACTGACCGGCGTAGGGATTGCTCACAACGGTCGCTTCCCCAATTTCATTCTGTCCCAAGGTCAGATTCGAAGCACCCGAGTTATTAATATTGAAATACGGATCCATATCGTTTTCGCCGTTGACCGTGAAAAGGTTCGATGTCGCCGGCAGGCCATTCACAGTGAAATTGCCATAGCCGCCTTGCGAGTTCTTACCGCACCCGGCGAAGTTTGCGCGATGTTGGTAATGTCGCCACCAGCGCTTGGCAAATTGTGAACTTCTTGCTGCGTGTAAGAGGTATTGGAACTGGGATCCAGCACGACGAGCGGCGCAACTCCGGACACCTCGATCGTCTCCGTGCCCTTTGAAACTGTCAGATCAACGTCAGCAGTCGTTGTATTTCCTACCTGCACATCCACGGGGCGGACGGATTCCGCGAAACCCGTTTGCTTGACGGAAATCTGATAATGGCCAGGCTTCAGCAGGTTGAAGCGGTAAGCGCCCGTGTCGCTGGTTGTGGTCGATGCCGTCGAACCGGTATCTAGACTCTTGAGGCTGACCGTTACATTTGCTACAACTGCATGGCTCGGATCGAAAACGGTGCCCGCAATGGCTCCCTGCGTCAACGATTGACCAAACATCGGAACTGAAACCAGCGACACCATGAACAACAAAGCTACAAGAATAGGAAAACGCCCAAAACGCATTTCCTGCCTCCTTCTAGATTTTTCAATAACCCGAATCGGGATCTAGCGCTTCTGGCCAGTCTCCTGAGGACAATCGCGCGATGCGACATATTACAAACCTTTAGAACAGTGTTAGGGCCATGACCGCAAGAGCTAATACTGGTTCCCTCACATCCGTCTGCCGCGGATTTGCGGGTTTGCCTACTTCGTATGAGATTGGCTAGGGAGAAGTTGTTTTGGTGCAACTCACGACCCAAACAGCGCAGAGAACAAACAGTTTGTTTTCAACAACTTATTGTCCGGCCCGTCGAGCAAAATACCAAAATTAGAATACTTCAGAGAGGACATATTAAATTTAGTATATTGTCGGCGTAGTGGAGAAGTCGGAAGAGAGCCTATATGGCTCATAACTCTGCCTCATCCGACGGACCATCTCCGATTCTTTTTCCCGATCAAAAAAGGGCAGTCTCTGACGAGACTGCCCTTTTGGGAAAGAGAGATCAACTCAGAACGTTATCTTGCCGGTAACCTGCATGACACGCCCGTTCAGAGGCACGCCGAAGAAGGCACCATAAGGTGAGGTGTTGGACCCAACCGTGGCACCGATCGTCCCAAACGCGCCGCTGGTTACGCTGTTATTCGGCAAATCAAAGTTTGGGTGATTCAACAGGTTGAATGCGTTGGCACCGATAGCGACGCCGACCCGCTCGCCCACGTGGAAAGTCTTCGTCAGCGACATGTCGGTGTTAAAGAAGCCCGGACCACGCATCGAGTTCCGTGAGTGGTTGCCGAAGCCATCGGTTCCTACTGCGAAACCGGTTGCATCCACGCAGGGCGCTCCGCCAATTCCCGCCCCAGCCAAGGCAGCGCTTTCTCCGCAAGTCGTTCCGATTGCAGCGCAGCAAATGTCGCAAGCGGTGTTGCATTGCGAAGACCAGTGACGTTGCCCGATTCTGAACGCGAGGCAAGATCAACAGGGCTCCAAGGCAGGCCAGTGTGATAGAAGAGCGTGCCGCCTAATCTCCACCCACCCAGAACGTACTTCAGGATTGGCTTCGACCAGTTCGACGGAGTCTCGTACATGTAGTTAAGGTTGAAGTTATGGCGCACATCATAATCAGAGTTGCCATAGGAAGATCCCGGCAGCAGCGGGGAAGGCTGGTAGCGCAGCTGACCAGCGTGTTCGCGACGAATGGTTCCAGGCAGTTGTTGGAGCAAGTGTCCAAGCCGTGGGACCAGGTAGTTGAATTGTCCCGAGAACCCCCTGGTCGGCCTCATTTTGAAGCTCGCTGTCAGACCGTGCGAGTTCGAGTAGCCATTGTTCGTCAGATCCACGATTTCCGCGAAGCGAAGGTCCGTTTGGGTCGCCCAATCACCCCCCCGTATGGCTGGCCGGCGGCGCAGGCGGTCGTCCTGCAAAAGGCATTCTGGAAGGGATCGATCGTCATGACGTCATAACCATGACTACCGACATAGTTGAGCCCAGCGCTGAACTTGTTGCCTATCAGTTGCTGAACTTCCACATTCCATTCTGCAAACTTGGGGTTGTTCAGCTTGTTGCCCATGGTGTAGTAGTTGAACGGCGTACCCACATCTGCCAATGTTGCGCCTGAAGCGAAGCCAGACTGGAACGCTGCGTTAGACGCATCGGCCTCCGAGTCAACGCTCCCGCTCCCGGTGCAAGAGATTCTGCCCCCAACACGCCGCTGCTGAAGCTGTTTACATTCGGCGCATTGGTAATGAACCGATCCACTGCTACCGCAGGGAACAGATCATCGAAATACCGAAACCGCCGCGAATCACAAGAGTCGAATTTGGGCTGTAGGCAAATCCAAAGCGTGGAGAAAACACCGCCTTCTCCACGCTGGAGAATGCGCTACTCAGACCAGTCTGAATCGTCTGGTTATAAGGTACGTTGACGTCGTGAGTCACCGTGCCAAACGGACCCTGCAAGCGGCAAAGCAATGAGGGCAAGTCGGGTTGGAGTTGCGATCGATGCGCATGGCCAAGGTCAGGTTCAACTTGCTGGTGACTTCCCATTGGTCTTGCACGTACGCGCCCAGGCTGTAGTATTTGACCCTAACTGCGCCCGTATTCGTGTAGTTCGCATTGTAGAACGAGCAAGGCCCGTTCTCGGTTGCACTATAGGCGCAACCTGGCCCCGTATCCGGCCCCACTGGAAAGGTGGTTCCGTTGGCAAACTCAGTCATCGAAAGAATGTTCAGGGTCCCACTCGTCCCAGCCAGCGCCGAATAATCGCTAACCAGATCACGGCGGAAGTTCAACCCAACTTTAATGTCGTGGGTACCGATGGTCTTTGAAAAATCGTCAGTGATTTGGAACTGCGTCGGAATACGCCCTTGCGGGTACGCGTTGTCAGCGCCTCCAAGGGTGGTGAAGAAGCCATCGCCAAATGCCATGGTGGTTGGGAACGTTGCGACCGCCGCCGAGAAACTCGGGGGGCCGAACAGAGCCTTGTACCACTGCACCGAAAAGATGAAGTTATTGATGGTAGTTGGGTTGAAAATGTGAGTTTCGGTCAACTGCCCGTCGTATTCCGGCTGAAGACTGGTTGCGTTGAATACGGGATTAATCGGGTCCGTTCCAGTGGCTTGAACGCCGCGATCCATATGGTAGCGTCCGAATAGCGTGTCGCTGGAGTTAATTTTGTAGTCGACACGAGTTGCGAGAATCCATTCCGTGATGAGATTGTTCTGGCCGCTAACAAACTGCTCCGCGCAAGGCGCACCGCCTGGCCCAAACCCACCACCGGAAAAATCTCCGCAACCGAGGTTCGCGTCAAGGCTGGAGTTCACTGGAGTAGCATTACCCGACCCCGGTGCCCCGGCATAGAGGCTCAATATGTACTGATAAAACGGCTGAGCCACAAGCTGCACATTTCCTTCAACGTACGAGGCAAATGCTGAGGTAGGAATCGTGTTCGTTCCGGACACTCCCGGCAGGACCATGCGAAGGGCTTCATAGTCCGCAAAGAAGAACAGCTTGTTCTTCACAGTGGACCACCAACCGAAGCATAGTAGTTGTTGTTCACTGCGTGAGGTCGCTCCTGACCGAGCGCGTTGCCAAACCAGTCATTGGCATTGAGGGCTGTCCCCGTGAATGCGTAGAGGCATTTCCGTGGAACGAATTCGATCCCGACTTGGTTGCCGCGTTGACCTGAGCACCAGCCTGCCGCCCATACTGCGCGGTGTAGCCGTTGGAGACAACGCTGATTTCCTGCAACTCGTTGGCTCCAAGAGTCAGGTTGCTGGCACCGGAGTTATTGAGTCAGGAAAGGATCCATGTTGTCGTTGCCATTGGTGGTGAACAAATTGGACGTGCTGGGCAGGCCGAACGACGAG
>CAVSVS010000022.1:0-189328 GCA_963731405.1 uncultured Acidobacteriaceae bacterium
GAGAATACTCAATCACCAATGCGACGTGCCCGCACCCGGTCGTGGTTCGGAGAACGGGTCCGCACTACGATGGAGGCGCTCAGCCCACCTTAGCAAGACCACAATTTCATTTGCAACCAAGTAGTTCTGAAGGACGTGAACCACGCCAGCGGCCTTTCGCCGGCAAGTGGCAAATATCCTGAACGCTAGCCGACTTCTGGGTACGAATCGCTAAACGCGCTAGCATCTCCCGATGCGTCAACTCCCGAATGGTCGCTAGCCGGAAGCTATCCATGAGCGGGCTTCGAGGAAGTTGGCACCGATAAGTCTTAGTGCAAGTCGCCATGGCGGAAGGGATTTGCACGAATGCTCACCTGGGTTTTAGGGGAATGCGGGAGCGTGTCTCCCAGCCTGGTGGGAATCTGACTATGGAATCAAACAGCGGTGTGACAACTGTCGTTGCAACTTTCCTGATCTCCATTGCAGCAACCACTTCGAATGAGGAAACCGAATTGCTTCTGCATCGGGCGGACCAGCCAGCCATAGAAGTCTTTACGAGGGGCGCCGGCGCTCATCCAGATTCGGCGAGAATGCTTGCAGGTCTCGGTACAGCCCTCTATGCGATTGGTTCTTACGATGAAGCCGGTCTCCGGCTGTGCAACGCCTGCGACTTGAAACCGGCAGATTCCAATCCGTATTTACTGCTGGGCAAGATGGAAAAGGCTGCGCCTGTGCCGCTCGCGTGCAGCGAGCAGAACCTCGCGCGCTTCGCGAGAGAACAACCGGGAAGCGCGCTGGCCAACTACTATTATGCAGTCGCTTTGTGGAAACGCGAGAGGGGAACGAAAGATTCCGAAGGCTTGCGGCAGGCCGAGACTTTGCTCGAAAAGGCAGTGAGTATCGACTCCAAGCTGGGGGAGGCCTACCTACAACTCGGCATTATGTATTCCGAGCGGAACAGCTTCGATCACGCGATTGGCGCCTACCAAAAAGCGATTGCAGCAAACTCGCTACTGTCCGAAGCCCACTATCGGTTGGGGTTGGCGTACAGACGAATTGGCAATGAGGAGCAAGCGAAGCAGCAATTTTCCGTGTACGAGCGAATGGAAAGAAACGAGACCGCCGCGATCGAAAATCAGCGCCGGGCAATCCAGCAATTCGTGGTCATCCTGAAAGAGCAGCCGGCGACGCCTTCGCCTCGCTAAACATCCGAAGCTATTTGGGTTTTGCCTTCATGGAGTCAACAACCCCGCTGCCTTCGCGGATGGTGATTATCTGATTGGCTTTTACCTGGGCAAACTTTTCAATTTTTTGCGTGGTCGGCCACTTCACTTCGATGATGTCCACGATCTGTGCTTTGCCGACGCCGAAGTGGAGGCGCAGATCGCACTGTGACATGACGCTGGAACCGCTGTGCACTTCATCCATCTGCGTATGCTTGCCAGTAATCACACGCACACGAGCGCCGATCGCCGTGCGATTGCATTTGGTCCCGATCAGTTTGATCTTGATCCAATTCTGCCGATTGCCGCCATCGTTGCGAAGAAGCGACGGCGGATCATTCATATTTAAGATCAGCACATCGATGTCGCCGTCGTTGTCATAATCTCCGAAAGCCGCGCCACGACTGGAGAAATGCTCGCTGATGCCGGGCCCCAGTTCGGATGAGACGTCCTTGAATCTGCCGTCGCCAAGGTTTTTGTAGACCAGGCGTGGGTTTTTATAAGTCTGGCCGGTATCGTGGCCTTCAATTTCCGGATAGACATGTCCGTTGATCTGCATGAGGTCGGGCCAGCCATCGTTGTCGTAATCGAGGAAGGCACAGCCCCAGGCGACGTACTGATTGTTGATTCCAATTCCCGAGGAAAACGTCACGTCACTGAAATTTCCGTCGCCATTGTTATGATAGAGGTTGCAGGTGTCGTCGGCGAAGTTGGTTTTGAAAATATCGAACCAGCCGTCGCAGTCGTAATCGAAAAACGCCAGACCACTGCCTTTCGCTTCGATGATGTACTTTTTATGGTCGGCCGCACCCCAAACATTCAGGTCCGTCAATCCGGCTTCTCGAGCGACATCAATGAAATGCGCATCGAACGGGCGCCCCGAGGCAACAGGTTTCGCTTCGGGCTTCACAGCGCGGGGCGCTACACCCTGGCCGAATGAGGGCTTGGCACAGGCAGCGCGGATAAGAGAACAAACTGGCGGCGTGAGACCTTCATGACCGGGCTATTGGCATTCTTGATGATTCCATTGGCCAGTTCCAATAAGGCGTAACCCGATGAAAGCTCATTCGTTCACGGCCGAGCCCGCACATGAACTGAAGTGGCCTTGCCGTCATATTCGACGGTCGCGTCCGCTTCCGCACTCGGAGAGATTCCTGTGCCCCGCCCGTTCATAACAGTCATGATGCGGAAACTCCTGTGCTCCAGCATACCGGGGAAGTTACCATGACGATCTCCGATGGTTAGCGTTTCAGCCTTGTCGTCCCAACGTATCGGAATGGTGGAGTAAGCCCCGTGCTCGTAGTCGTAGTTGTCGCCTTCGTCTTCATACAAAGTAAAGTCCCCGTTGGCTCCGGCATAGAGCCGCAGTTCAATAGGATCCGGCTTACCAGCAGCGGATTCTATCTTGGGGCCGAACGGAACAATCGATCCAGCCCTGGCGTAGACCGGAATTCTTTCCAGCGGGGCTTCCGCGGTAATGCTGTGCCCCCCATTTATACGCTTGCCGGTCCAGAAGTCGATCCAGACGCTGCCGGCAGGGAGATAAACCGTCCGCTGATTCGCTCCCTCCGTGGTTACAGGATTGATCAGCAAAGCGGGGCCGAACATGAACTGGTCAGAGACCGCGCGCGAACCTGGATCCGATGAGAACTCCAGTGGCAGCGCCCGCATCAGGGTTTCACCTTTGCTGGTGACGCCCCAGGCTGCTGAGTAAATGTAAGGCATCAGGTGATAGCGCAGCTCATCGTACTGCGTCGCGATGTCCAGGAACTTCGGACCGTAGTTCCAGATCTCGGCGTTCGAAATCCATCCGTGCACGCGGAAAATGGGGCAGAACGCGGCGTACTGGAACCAGCGAGTCAGGAGTTCATGGTAGGCCTCGTTCGTGTATTGATCTTTCGGTCGGAAGAACCCGCCGCCGTCGGTCGTCCAATAGGGCAGACCGGCCATGCTGAAGTTCAGGCCTGCCGGGATCTGGCGCTGGAAGGTAATCCAGTCCGCCGAGATATCGCCCGACCACGAGATCGCGGCGTTTCTCTGTTGTCCAGAGAATGCGGAACGAGTAAAGATCACCACGCGCTTCCGATCTGTGGTGGCGCGTTGCCCCTCGTAGATGGCTTTGGTGACATATAAAGGGTAGGCGTTTCGCACCGACTCCCCGCTGCCCAGAAAAGTCTGGCGGCCTTTGAGAATGTCGAACTCCGGCTCGGCCGCGTCCATCCACCAGCCATCCAGTCCGTAAACAAAAATTCCCTTGTTGAGTTCCGACCAAAAGGTGGTCTGCCCTTCGGGGTTGAAAAAATCCATCCAGGGCGTACCGGGAATCAACAAGGATTTCGCACTCATCCGCTTGTAGATATCCGAGTCTTCTCCGAACCTCGACCAAACCGAAATCGGCACATGCTCGTCCATAGCGTGGAACTGCTCCATCATTCCCTTGGGATCGGGATAGATGCTCTCGTCAAACTTCATGGCGTTCCAGCCATACTTGCCCCAGTACTGCCAGTCCTGCACCAAGGCGTCCACCGGAAGCTTGCGCGAACGGAATTCAGTTCCGACGTCCAGGATCTCTTTCTGGGTATGATAGCGTTCCCGGCACTGCCAGAAGCCATATACCCACTTGGGAAACATCGGTGCTTCGCCAGTGAGCTGCCGGTAATCCGCGATGACCTGATCCAATGCCGGACCATAAAAGAAGTAGTAATCAATAGCCTGCCCCACCTCGGAGCGGAACGTGGTCGTGTCCTGAGGCGGGCGAGCTGACACTTGAAAGCCTCCCGGGCCACCCTTGGCGAAAACCTCATACTCCGTGTTCGCCTCCAGATCCACCACGCCGGAACTCGAGCTCGGAGTCCACATGTTCACCAAATCAATTACGTGCTTCCCGTTCACATCCACCACCAGCTGATCCTTGTTATCGCTGGCCAGTTGGAAGCCGTAGCTTCCTCTCGCTCTTGTGGTGTACTTTCCCTTGCCGGTTGCCGGATCGATGGCGATGGCTTCGTCGGCCGGATTGAAATCGGTCAGGGATGGATTGTCCCAGAGAAGACCATATCCCTTGCTCGACAGCAGGAAAGGGACGGAGATGTTGGTGTTTGCCTGGTGCAGGCGAATCGGCACGCCACGAACATTGAAAATTCCGTCCTGATGCTGTCCCAGGCCGTATTGGAACTCATCCGAAGGCGATACGAATGCTTGCTGGATGCGCCAGGTTTTCATCTCGGCGAGCGAAGGCAAATCGAAGGACTTGCCGCCGTCCTTGGGCTCGGCCAACACGATCTTCCCGTCCTTGGAGAGAAAACTTACCGCGCCAGTCGTCGCATTCACAGAGACTGTAATTCCCGCAGTCGAGAGCTTGACGTCCTTTTTCCCAATCTTGATCACAACGTTTTCGGCTCGACACGGTTGCGTCACGATAGGAACTTTGGGGCCAGGAATTTCCGAGGTCGGACTGGCCACAACGTGGATAACCCGATCGCCACAAGCTTCAATCCGCAAGGTACCGGCCGCGGTCCGGAAAGTGACGCCGCTCGAATCCCGATGAGATTCTTTAATGGCAAATTGAGGCTCATTCGCGGCCAATGCAGCCACACTGGCGATAGCGACAAGAAGAGCGATTCCGCACTTTTTGGTCATTTTGGTTAGCATCCTGACTTTCCCTTTTGTCTTAAGTACAGGAACATCGACAACCGTATAGCACCGCGTCGATTCTTTCGCGATCAAGCATCTATTAAGACTCGCTGTCGTCCTGGCCCTGCTGCATGGCGACGGCGGCACGGGTCAACCCTTGCTTTCGTATTCGATCTGACTCATCGAAGGCTTGCTTGGCGGAATCGCGATCTCCAACCTTCAAATAGAGACGCCGAATCTGATAGTGGGTACGGCCATCCTTGTCGGCGCCCAAAGCGAGCTTGAATCCAGTGATCGCTTCCTGGGTGCGGTCCGTCTGGGCATATATACCTGGCCCAGCAAAGCGTGCACAGATCGTTCGCGAAACGGTCGCGACTGAGACCTTTAGTCCGCTTGGCGATTTCCTGCAGGGTCGTTCGTGCCCTCAGCTCAAAACTGCAATATCGGTACAGTTATCGACCCACCAAGGAGCAATTGCACACCAGCTTAGACCACATTCGGAAATCAAAAAACAGGTTTCAGATCTCAGTGCGGGGCGCGTTCAAAAGTCAAACGAAGCACATAGGCATATTTAGCCGGAGCTTGGGCAGGAATTTGCACATGCAGGCCGTCGGCCCGCTGCTCGAAGCGGAGCTTTGCCTCGCTGCCCACGAGGGAGACTGCTTGCACGAGTTTACTGCCCGCAGCCGTCGCGAGGGATTCAATTGCCGCTTCTCCGCCTGCCGGCCAGGCAAATCCGATCGCATACAGAGCATCGCCTTTCGTAGTAAAACGAAAATCCGCCGCCGTGTATTTCTGCACGTCTGTGTCGTGAAACGAGCACATACTTCTGAAGCGACTCCCAATCGGGGAGGAATGGGCCCTCGTGGTTCGTACTATCCACGTCCTTGAGGATAGTGGCGCGTTGGACGTCGTATTTACTCGTGGCTTTCTGCCAGATCTGATCAATGCTTGCGGGATCTTCCGAGGCAGTCGGAGCCGTAGCACTCTGCGCATGCAGGAGGGAGGTTGAGAAAACAACGGAATGCTGAGGAAGCAACGATTCAAAACTGAAGAATGCAATTGATGAGAGGTCATAAGTATTCGTCCTAATTTCGTAGTAGTTAGAAACGCGTCACTAGCTCGGGCTAGGCAACGAATCCAGCCTGCTGAATCTGGCCCACGTCGCACCATAAAGAGCGATGAACGCAAAACAGATCAGCGGCACGATAAACCCGGTACGCATCGAATGCAGATCCGCGATGTGGCCCATAAACGGTGCTGCAATTGCGCCTCCGACGATCGACATCACGATGAGCGACGAGCCCAGCTTGGTGTAATCGCCCAACCCGCGGATGCCCAGTGCAAAGATCGTGGGAAACATTACGGACATGAAAAAGAACGTGCCAAACATTGCATAAAGTCCCACTTTGCCGCCACCCATGGCAACCGCGACCAGCACCACATTGACGGCCGCATAGACCGTCAAGACTCGTTCCGGCTTGAACTGGCTGATGACCGCACTTCCACACAGGCGTCCCGCCGTGAACAACACGAAACCGATGGCGCCCAGCCATTTGGAAGCCTGCAACCGGGTCACTCCCGGATCATTCTCAAGAATGTAATTGACGCAAAAGCTGAAAATGCCGGTTTGCCCGGCAACGCAGAAAAACTGCGCGGCAATGCCCAGCGTGAAATGCCTGCGCCGGAACATGTCCCATGTCCTGGAGACCAAAAGGAACGCAGCGACGTATGCAATCACCAGCAGGCCGAATTTCGCCGGCTGGAACAGGGCTTCGTTCATGTGAAGCAAAATCCATATCAGTCCCAGAATCGGAGCTATAAAGAAGTACAGCAGTCCACACACAACCGCCAAAACAGCAGCGATGACCGCCAACTGAGCTCTTGTAGGTTTAAGGCGGTCTGCCTCATTCGCGGCGCCACGGTTTTCATCCTTGGCGTGCAAATCCGGGACTTGCGAAATGGCGAAGATTACGAGCAATAAAGCTACAAAAATGCCAATGCCTATGTAGGGAGTGGAAAGGCCGGCGTTGGAATTGACTCTGTCGCCGCCGGAAAAAACAAAGTGCCCGCCCACAATCGGGCCGAGGACCCAACCGGCTCCGTTGACCGCCTGAGCAATGTTGATCCGTATCGGGCCGCTCTCCGGTGGTCCCAGCACCGTCGCGTAGGGATTCGCAATCGTTTCCAGACACGTCATGCCCGCAGCGATGACAAACAATCCCAACAGAAACGCCCAGTACGCACCGATATTGACGGCCGGAATGAACCAGAAGGCACCGGCCGCAATCAGCGTCAGACCCACGAGAATGCCCCCTTTGTAACCAAATCTTTTCGCGATCAGACCGGCGGGGATAGCCATGAGGAAGTAGGCGAGATAGTTGGCTGCCTGTACCAGACCCGACTGTTCCTTGGTAATCCGCAGCGTGTCCTGGAAGTGTTTGTTGAGGATGTCAACCATCCCGTTGCAGAAACCCCAAAGCAGGAACAGCGAGGTGATCAATACGAAGGTGAAGACGAGGCTTTTGCCGTCCGCAGTGCGAAATAAGCCTCCGCTCGTGTTGGCCGAACTGGCAGAGGTGGTGGTGTCGCTCGTGGAAGGGTTCATCGTGTCAGTCCAGGGATACCATGATTTTCTTAAAGCGCGCCGGGTTCTCACTCCAGCTTCGCAGCGCATTCGCAGCTTCTTCAAGTGGAACAACCAAGCTCACCACCTGATCGACGGGAAACTTCCTTGCCTCAAGGAGAGTGATGACCGCAAAGAAATCTTCGGGAAGAGCATTTCGCGATCCCAGGATATCCAGTTCTTTTTGCACGAAGAGCCTCGTCTCATAGCTCACCGATTCCTTGGCGTACCCGATGTAGACGATTCTTCCCCGGAACGCGACTTCTTCGACAGCGGCCCGGAATGTTACCGGAAGTCCGATGGCTTCGATCACCACATCCGGACCGTGTCCTTCCGTCATCTCTAACAAGCGCGCGTGCAAGGCTTCCCGGGCGGTGTTGATCGTAAAGGTGCCGCCAGCCAACCGCGCCAGCGCCAGTTTTTCGTCGTCCACATCAATGCAGATCGTCCTGGCACCACGAGCGTTGGCGGCAGCCAAGGCACCCAAACCAACTCCGCCACAACCGAAAATTGCCACCGTATCTTCCGCGGTAACGCGACCACGAGACGCGGCATGAAATCCCACGGTTAACGGTTCCACCAGGCACAATTCCTTTACCGAAAGTTTCGCCGGATACAATTTCTCTCGCGGCATCACTATGAATTCGGTGAGAGCACCGTCCCTTTGCACGCCCAGTGTTTGGTTGAACTTACACGCATTCGGAAACCCTCTGCGGCACGACGCGCACTGACCGCAACTGGTGTAGGGTGACAGCGTCACATCGGTGCCAATCGGGAGACTACCGTCCCCTTGCACGATGGTAGCCGACACCTCATGCCCCAGAATTCGCGGAAAGGAGACCATGGGATTCAGCCCACGGTAGGAATTTAAATCACTTCCGCAAAACCCCACCATCCGGACCTTAAGCAGGAATCCTGGACGCGTGAGCACAGCGTCCGGAACTGTCTGGATGGATGCTTCTCCCGGCTTCTGCAGTAAAAGGGCTTTCATGTTTGAACACTTGTTTCGGGAGTTGGCAATTAACGCCGGCGTTTACTTTGTGCAGCATTCGGACGCGGTTTTCTGGGCTGCATTGCAGCCCGAAGCCGGTCTTCGGCTTGAGCGTATCCCCAAAAATCCACTCCGACCGGACAGCATGAAGCTGACCCCTGAAGGAAAGCGTCCTACTTTGATTCAGGCAATCAATTGAGTGCCCGACACTCTCTACTCCAACCCACTCCGGGTAACTCTACACGATTACTTCACTCAACCGGGATACCAGACAATTCGAGGATCGTCCTCGCTTCGCCGGTACTCCCACGCGGCATCTGTCATTTTCTTCAGATCGTAGATTGGCCGCCAGCCCAGCAGAAACTTGGCCTTCGCATTGTCCAGCCAGTTCGAATGATACCGGGTGGATACAGGTACCGAAGGCAAACCGCGCGACTTTGCCAGATACGCGGCAAGTTCGCCATAATCCACTGGCTCATCCATGCAGATGTTGAACGTTTGTTGATGTGCCTTGGGATGATCGATCGCCCCCAGTATCGCCGCAATCAGATCTTTTACATGCACAAAGTTGCGCTTTACAGGCAAGCCATGCGGATCGAGCATCACTGGAACAGTCTTCGCTCGGAAATACTCATCCGCTCTTTCGGCACCAACAAGATCGCGCCATCTTGGCCCGCCAAACACATCTTCGCCAAACGAAAGCTGATACCGGAAATCGTCCTTCTCCATGATCCACGGGGCGCGCAGGCAGCACCCGGCCAGTCCATATTGGATGTAATACTGCTCCAGAATCACTTCATCCAGCACCTTCGATAGCGCATAGCAACCCGCATAAGAAGTATGCCTCTGCGTCTCCGTCACAGGGATCGGATGCGGATACACAAAGTGCCCCAGGCTGTTGTCACCGCCAATCAGGAGAAATTGTTGAAATGTCGGGCTGATGCGGCAGGCTTCTAGCAGCCAGAAAATGCCCTTCACCGCCACATCCATCACGCTTCCCGGCGTCTCCTTCGACGTCGCCAGATGCAGCACATGTGTCGTATTCCGCACCGCCTCATTTGCATCCTCGCGATTCTCCAGTGATCCCTTCACAATCTCGAGCCGAGGTCGAGGCTCCAAAACGCGATTGTGACAGAGCGCCCGCACGGTGAACGCATCGAACGCAGGATCAGCCAGGAATTGATCGATAAATGTCCGGCCAACCTTCCCTGTCGCGCCAGTCACCAGAATGCGTTTCGTCTCACCCATGCAGCCCTCGCATCTCTAAATGTTTGTTGAGCATCATGGCAGATCGTGCCCCCAGGCCTCAACCTCAATGAAGGCGCACCACCGCGCCGGATCTTCCGGAACCAGATCGTGAAAGCGAAACCACGAGACCTGCCGTTTCGGAAAACTGAACTCCTGAAAATCAGCAGAATTTGTAATCTGAATCGGAACCAGGCTCCCATCCGAGAACTCCACCACCGCGCTCTTCCAATAGCTGTCATGCGGAAAATCCGCGCGCACCATTAGCCGTATCTTGTCGAGATCGACAGGCCTGCCAAAATCCAGCTTCCACCACAAGTCCAGCCGCAGCCCCGGTCCCCACGACTGGTAGGGCCATACGCCATGATGCCCGTTCTGCGATACGCCATCGATCGCATTCCTCGCCGCAAAGTCATACAGATTTCTCGAATAGCTATTGGTACTGCTATGCGGATAAGCCTGCCCCGGACCCTCTTCCGGATTCAGTACATCGCATGGATTCGCCGCAAGATTTCGATAGTCCGTCTTCTCCTGCTGATTTAGCGGGCGCACAGTCACAGTGTGCGACCTCCCGGTAAAGTTCTCCGGCGCATAAGCACTTCCGGTCTGTTGTTCGGCGCGTCCGTATGGTACCTCGTAGCTGAACTTCCCCTGCGCCGAATCCGCAAGATAGAGCAGGCACTCCGGCATCTTCTCGTCTAGGCGCACAGCCATCCGCTGCGAACCTGTCACTTCAATGCGATCCCCCGGTTTGTACTCCCGGTTGATCGAATGCGCACCCCCTGCGTGTCCGCTGTCTCCCGCGACCGACGTTCCTTTCGCATCCAGCACAGCCACATGGAACGAAGCAGTGCCACCGTGCGGTTTGCCCGCTAGTCCTCGCGCAGCCAACGATTCGCAAAAACCGATCGCCAACAGAGAGAGCAAAGCCATGGTTGCAGACGACTTTAAGTCTCGCATCGTTCATCCTTCCTGAAACAGAGCACTGCGGTCGCAAAAGCTCGTGCTGGAACACAGAACGCAGGTACGCGTTTCCCCAGCGCGGCCCAAGAGTAATCAAATCGGCACGGAACGTACTCTGTGGAGACTCATCCGGAACCCTTTACCAGGAACTTCCACCATCCATGACGGCCGCGATTTCCTCTTGCGATCGTTTTCCGCCAATTTACCGCAAAGACAGGTTGCAGGATCCCCATCGGCGTGTTTTTAATGGTAGCTCACAGATAGCTAACGGCCTCTGTGCTTCCAAAACCGTTTCTGCGTTAACCCGGTCTGGGAACACGATCCTCGCGTGTTAAACCGCCGATGTCCTTACAGATGGCCACACCCCAGATTGCGGAGGGCTTTGGAATCACCAGGAGGGTGGTCCCGGCGGTGAGATCGGATTCAAACGGCGGAAAGAACAGCGCAACGGTGTGAATGTGCAGCACATCAGGTGTATCAGATCGTCCCGTCCGATGCCAACAATCAGTTCAATGCGACCCATCTGAGCACGACGGAATTCTATCTGGATGCAAGCGGGGGAGATCGATGGCGATGTCCTCGAAGGCGACTTGAACTAAGCCGCGTTGCGGCGGACGCATGCGCGTGTCGTTGAACTGACGGTGGAGGTGACCTGATCGGCCCAGCCATTCGAGAGTGAGGAGTCGGAATGAACTCACGATGGGCAGACTATTTTCTGACTGAAAAGTTTAGTCAGTTCTGGACCAAGCGATTGGGCAACCCTAGCGAAACTGTGTGTGTGCTCTTCGGGCTGGGTTTTGATCCGCGTTGCATTATCTCGCTTCAAAAACTGAGCCAAATCGCCTCTCCTGGACAACTGAGCTACGTAACACTGGAATTGCAGACTTTGAGTCCTGATGTTAATCCCGGGAAAATGGTGCATTCGATGGTTGTTGAGAACGCAGACAAATTGGCCAACATCAAGAATGCCACTTGCGTCGCAAGGTCCGAGATTGTGCTCCAGGATGCTGGGAAATATCCGGTGGGCGGGAGGTCTTCGCTGAATTTCGTCGGGAGCGTTTTTGAACAATTGAAGACGTTTCAACACATCGTCGTCGATATCAGCGGAATGCCGCGGTCTGTCTTCTACCCTTTGATTTCATTTCTCTGTAGGCGTGCCGACCAAGGACTACTTCCTAACGTCCATGTAGCCGTAGTCGATCACGCGGAGGTTGATTCAAAGATTCACTTGTCTGAATTTGGTGATGCGGACTACATGCACACTTTCAGGCTTGAGGGATCAAAGAAAATGGTGTGGCTACCGGTGATCGGAAGCCATGAAAGAGATAGAATTCTGAAGATCTTTGCGCAGATCAAGAGTGACTGTGTGGAGACTTGCCCGATCCTACCGTTTCCGTCTGTACCTCTGCGCAAACCAGATGACATTCTGATCGAGAACAGTGACGTTCTTTATCAGGAGCTCGGTATCACCCCGGGCAACATTCTATTGTGCGACGAGAGGAATCCGTTCGACATTTACCGGAAGATCCTGAACATTCACGATTACTATTCAGCAAAGTTGGCGCCGCTGATGGGAGAGATCACAACGGTGGTTTCTCCTCTCTCCAGTAAACTATTGTCTTTTGGCATGTTGTTGGCGGCCATTGAACGACATCTGCCAGTTTCGTATGTTGAGGCTGGTCTCTACAATGTTGAAGAAAACGCGTTCCAGTCTTTCGCCGTGACTGATTGCGAGCCTCTCGAAGTGTGGTTGACGGGAGAACCTTATATTGAAGGGAATCTACATGCGGAAGCATAAAAAGAGAAGCGAGCCGAAAGCGATGCCTTCGAAGCCGCGCATTGCTGGCATCGGGCTGGTGGCTCTAGACCTCGTGTGGAGTGCGGATCGACCTGAAGTGGAGTTTTACGGAGGTGGAACCTGCGGAAATGTTCTCGCCATTCTGGGCTACCTGGGATGGAGGGCGACACCAATCGCGAGAATCGGAGACGATATTGCGGGCATGTTGCTAAAAGACGATCTTGCTCGATGGGGTACAGACCCGAGTTTGATCTCGCTTGCACCTACTACAAAGACGCCCGTGATTGTGGAAAAAATCAGGAACGATCGGAATGGGATACCCTTTCACACTTTTTCATTTCATTGCCCCTCTTGTAGTCGTCGTTTCCCAGGATTCCAACCCGTAACAGCAAAGGCTATTGAGCCTGCGTCGACAATTGTACAGACAGTCGACATACTATTTATTGACCGTGTCTCGAAAAGTTCGATGCTTCTAGCAGAAGCCGCGTCGAAAGCCGGAGTGATTATCGTTTTCGAGCCTGTGAGTCTCCACGAGTCAAAGGCGTTTACCCATCTCCTTGATTTGGCAAACATTGTCAAGTACTCACACGATCGGATAGACGAACTTCCGACCAGTGCTTCGCAGTCGAGGCAGCTGGAAATCCAGACGTTTGGTCGCGGTGGGCTGCGGTTCAAATTATCCGGTGACCGGCGTTGGCGACATATGCAAGCGGAACCGGTTGAACGCCTCGTGGACGCCGCGGGCTCGGGCGACTGGTTGACCGCCGGGTTCCTCTACGGCTTTTATCGAGCGCGCGCTCGTTCACAGAAGAGTCTTGAACAGGAGCATGTGATTCTTGCGTTGACTCTGGGACAAAAACTCGCCGCGTGGAATTGTGGATTCCGCGGCGCTCGCGGCGGCATGTATTCAGAGGCTAGGTCGCGAATTCCTCATATCATCGCCGAGACGTTATCGCGTTCCGCGATTCACCTGAATGCGACACTGGACACAAGCGATGAACCAAGTGCTGCGCGAGAAGTGTGCTTGAATTGTGCTGACAGCCGGGTGGGCTCAGTGCGCTCAAGTTCGGCGGTGGTGAGCATGGCGATAAGAGGTGGGCACCGATAAGTCCGCATTGAGGGCTCTCTTCAGGCTTGAACAAGAGGGTCGGCTTTTGGTCTGTAAACAACGATGCGACTTTTAGCTTGTCATCAATGGCGAGACCATTGCTTGTCAGTAAGTCCACTTCTCATGGCAAACCGGCAACCGATTCAGTTCGTCCCGACATACGCGCCAGTGCGGTATGAGTTGATCCATGAGGGCGACGAAGTGGGCATTGTGAGTCGGCTCCAGCATGTGAGGGAGAAGGCGAATTATCGCACATCAAGCGGGATCACCGAAGTGGAGCCGCGCGTGGCCGCGAAGGAGCAATGGCTTAGATTTGCCCCAAGGACTACAGACGTGCGAGGTCTCGCTGGATGCGGGCGAGAATTGTGCCGAACGGAATTTGTCCGCCATAGTAGAGTGAGGCGGTCTTTGAATATTCCCCTTCGAATTGCTTGCGGACATTCTCGTCTTCGATGGTGAACGCTCCACTCTTTGCTACGTCTTGGTCCAAAGATTTGAAACGCTTCTTTTTGTGCTCCAAGTATTCTGGAGTCCCGATGAATTTCTGCACGCCTTCGACGTCAAGAAGTTGGTGGATGTCGTAGTAGTGTCTCAGGAAACTTGTTGGGATTTTCCCTGTCCCTTTGAACTGGCCGTATTTTCGAACCACAGCCTGGACCTTTTCCACGAAAGTGTATTCGGGGTTGTAGCAGGGGATGTCGAGCGCCCGGTTGTCAGCGTATTGAAGTTTCTTGGCCTCTGCGAACTGGACGATCCAGGACGAAATGGTAACAGAGCGGTTCGGAGCCGTCTGATCGAAGCCAACTTCCAGAAGAATTCCATCCTTGAGGCCAGCGATTGAACCAAAATGGGTTTCGTAGCTTAACCTGAGGCCGGCGTTCCTCAGCGTTTCGTCATCGTAGGTTGTATCCCTCTCGACGGTCGTAATCCCTGGGATCTTGATCTTGTCCCGCAACTTTTCGTAAAAGACTCGTCTGGACTCGATGTGCGTAGTCTTCTCGTGATTTGGATTGGTATCGACCTGCAGCCCATCGAAAGGTTCGATGCGAATGTCGATGTCTTCAGAGAATCGCTGAATGATCCCAAACCCCTTGGAAAGCGAAGTGCCGCCCTTGAGCTCAAACGTCAAGCCAAGCTGTTTGAGCCCAAAGACGGCGTGCATGATCCAGTAGTCTTTCTCCACGAGAGCAGGATCATTGATCTTCTCGCTCTCTGCGACAGTCTCGACAAGTGCCTTGAAGTTGCGTCGCTCATGCAGAAAGGAGTCAGGCATGTTGCAACATCTCCTGAAACTTTTTCTGTGTGGAGTATTTGCCGTAGAGAGAAACCGCGCGTGAAAGCTTTTTCGGGTCCATCTCTTTGGCTTTTTCGCGAACGCGAGAAAGAACAGCGTCCCGATCCTCCGCAAGGTCGTCTAGTTCATTAACAAGATCAACCAGCAGAAACTCGGGAGAGAGTTGCCTTGGAACATTCATGCGTCGTTCGAAGGTGACCATTCGATTGCCGAGCGGAAATGTCCCATGACGTTTCTGATTGTAGACAACCCGTTTGTTGTAGAGCTGCGTGGTCCCGAGTCCCAACTGGTTATAGGCATTCGGGGAGGTCACAACAAAACGGTCTGTCTTCAAGAACGCTTTTACCAACTCGTGCTCGTCTGCGGGAGCCTCTCCAAATTCAAACTTGCGAGGGCTGTAATACAAGCCTGTGCGGAGTTTCTGGAGCGTCCCGTCGACGGTAAGCTCTTTGAGGTGTCGATCAACACTGTGAGACCAGGGCAAAAGGTCTTCTCTGCGGTAGACACGTCCGGGCCGAAGATGTCGCTTCAGCAGGTCAAGCGTGCTCCTCCGCATTTCCCTGAGCCTCCACAGTCAGGCTACCCTTCGAGACCTCGGTGTGTCAAGTATTTTATTAATATTTCATGCATTAATTAAGATAACTACTTGTTTATCTGCTGGTTGAATGTAAGGCCATTAACACACAGAACTCATACCGGCCAAGTCGACTTCAGTGCATAAACTATCGAGCACGCGAGCTTTATATTGTTGAATCAAGAAGGCTTATGGATTCTTCAGACAGTGTCTGTAGAATTCTTGCCTCCCGCGACGCGCGGGAGGATGCTTTCGCCCATCATGATCTTTTCAATCTCAATTGTGGCATTTCGGAGCTCTGTCACAGCGTCTCCATATAGGGGCGAATGACATTACTAACCCGGCACAATTTGGCGTAGCGGTAGATTTCGTTGATGCTAGCCCTTTTCTGGCCAAGACAATCCTTTAGGGATTCGATTGCAATATCGAGTCCGATTTTGTTCCTAAACTTAAAACAGTCGGCGACAGTCTTCGCGGCCGAATAGACGCGGACGGGGACGCCGTCGACCTGATGGATTTCAATTCCTTTAGTCAGCGATAGTCCGGACAGTCGTACGATCCTCAGTGAAGGCGAATCGAAGGCTGGCTTTCTTGCCCCTTTGGGGAGAGCTATCCAAACCGAAGCAGGATTCTGAGTTGTGATCTCGTGAAATGCAAGGGCCGAAAGTAGGCAAATGGCCGCTTTGGGTACACGCTTCGCAACCTCGGCGTAAGAGTGGCGTTCCGTGACCTTGGCGTCCGCGAGTGTGTAAATTCCACGTCCAGGCCGTTTGAGTTTGCCTTGTTGGTGGAGACGAACGAGATACTGCCGCGGAAGGCCGATGGCCTCGATATCGCGGGGCCTAACAATCCCGTTTTCGCCGACGTACTGCATAATCTTCTGAAGTGGCGCTGCCGGGGCTTGTTTCAATATGTCATTACTTAATCATAACTAATGACGTATTGCAACACCACCATCGAACACTATGCCACCTAGCGGCCGGTTTTTCATCGAAGAAGACCTTAATGCGCACTATGCGATAGATGTTTTGGGATCACGCCAAGGATTGAGGAGGACCAATGGCGTATGGCCTCAGGACAAAATTTTGCAGACACCGTCTGCAAGATTCCTCGCTTCGCTCCGGCGGTGGTGCTGCCCGATCACAAGGTGGTGCGGGCGGGTGAACCCTAACGAAGCCTGAGCGTTCGTGATGGCTTTCTTGCCTATCTTGTTCTTCTTGGGCCGCATGACGTTTGATCCCAGTTGAAGTCCTTCTTCTCCGGCTCTTTTACTCGCTGTCGGGTCGCCGTGTAGAGCTGTTTGTATTCCTCTGGTGAGAACCACGCCCGGTAGGAGATTTCTGAAGGTCCACTCCAATGCGGTGTTCTTAGCCGAAGTCGTTTTTCTTTCCATTTTTTTCCCCACTCAACCCGCGCCTTTCAAAACCGGCGTTATTCCAGCGGTGCTCCCTGTCAAGGGTCTTCGATGAACGCGTGAGAAACCGCGCCCTTGACAGGTCCGCGCCGCTGAACGCCCCCAAACCGTCGCGGGTTTCGCGAAGAAAAAAATTGTTTTTAAAGGGGAAGTAGAACATGCAGAACACAATCGAGAAAAGAGATGGCTACGGCGTCGCAAATGACTGGCTGACGAGCGAGGAAGCAGCACTATACCTAAAAATCGAACGCCGAACCTTGTTGCAGTGGGTACGGCAGCGAAAGGTACGCGGCTACATACTCTCTGGCACACAACGCCACGTCTGGAGATTCAAAACCTCGGACTTGGATGCTATGCTGAGCGTGCCCGCCGTGCTCTCACATGATGGGAGGATCAAATGAGGAGAGTACGGCACAGTACTGGAAGTGTTCTATTCGACAAGGGACGAGGTACTTGGAGATTCCTGCAATGGGTGGACGGCAAGCGAAGATCACAAACACTCGGCACGAAGCAGGAATTGCCGACCAAAGCAGCAGCGTGGAAGACAGCAAGCACGCTAATGCCGAAGAAACCTAAGCAAGCGACCGGGATCACGGTCAGCAGTCTGGTTGATGTCTATCGGGCAGAACGAATGCCGCAACGGTTCAGCACACGCTATAGCTATGATCAGTGGTTGACGAACCACATACTTCCTCACTGGGGAGAGGGTTCGATCACTGACGTACAACCGCGCCCTGTTGAATTGTGGCTGCATTCTCTCACGCTGTCTCCCAAGAGCAGAGTTCACATTCGAGGAGTTCTGCATCAACTTTGGGAGTTCGCTATGTGGCGCGGTGACGTGCCGGCAGAGCGCAATCCGATGACTCTGGTCACTGTGCGCGGTGCAACCAAGAGGACGAATGCTCCGCGTAGTCTTACGTTCGAGGAGTTCCAGAAGTTCGTTTCTAAACTCCCGGAACCATTCCGCACGATGGCTCTGCTGTGTCTGTGTTTGGGACTCAGGATCAGCGAATGCCTAGCACTCAAGTGGGCAGACATTGACTGGCTTGCCAGCAAGATCAGCGTAGAACGTGCGATTGTCCGGCAACGAGTGGATGACGTAAAGACCGCAGGTTCCAGAAAGCACTTGAGCATAGATGGCAGTCTGCTGGAAGTGCTCAAGACGTGGAAGCAAACAACACAGTTTTCCGCACCGGGAGACTGGGTCTTCGCCTCCCCGACACGGCTAGGCCGTCTTCCGTGGTCCTATCCGCGAGTCTGGGGAGTTTTCCAGAAAGCAGCAGAAGTAGCGAAAGTCGGCAAGTTGGCTACTCACACGATGCGCCACAGCTATAGATCGTGGCTTGACGCTGTGGGAACCCCGATAGCCGTGCAGCAGAAACTGATGCGACATGCGGACATCCGCACGACGATGAATATCTATGGCGATGTGGTGACGAACCAAGAGTCAGAGGCACACAGCAAGATCGTGGGTTTGGCTCTGCCACGCGCTTAGTGGATCGCGCTACGGATCACAGCTCAGCCAAGTGGTTGAAAATATGGCGGAGAGAGTGGGATTCGAACCCACGTTAGAGTTTCCCCTAAACACGCTTTCCAAGCGTGCGCCTTCAGCCACTCGGCCATCTCTCCGCGTGAATCGGATGGAAGGAACGACTCTCTAAGAAGCTTCCTGCCCTGGCCGCAAATCCTCATAACAACTGCGGCCGTTTCGTTCTTCTCAATTCTATGGGTGAAGTCGTTGAACCGCAACTTGACAAGCTGAAGTTCGACCGGAGGAGAGCCAAAAGAAGAAATCAAACCTAGGAAAGTTTTGCAGGAACATCTGCGCCCGCCACGGCTGCGGAACCAGATACGGATGGTGTGCTCGAAGCCGACGCCCCGGCGCCTGCCGCTGCCGCATTCGCAGCCCCACCGGCGCTCGCATCAGGCGTGGGCAGCGCAGGCACTTTCGTATTGTCCACCACATGATGATTCAGGCAGTACAGAGCCAGTTCCAGCCGATCCGCCACTCCAAGCTTGTCATACACTTTGCGCAAATAGTTCTTTACGACTTGTTCTGTCGTGCCCACGCGCAACGCAATCTCTTTATTCTTCATTCCCTGGGTCACGCACGAAACAATCAGTGTTTCCTTGGGGGTCAACTGCACCTTCGGACGAGATCCTGCCGGCCGGTTCGTCTGGTTGCGGAATGCTTCCATCACCCAGCGCACGCCCTGCGGGTCGAGCCAGGTCTCTCCTGCCACCACTTTGCGCAAGCACTCCACCAACAATTCGGGTTCCACTTCGCGGGATACAATTCCGTGTGCTCCACGGCGGAACAGGTCTAACGTCAACTCTTCATCTGCCGCCGGTGTAACCACAACCACGCGCAATTTCGGATTCTGGCGCAGCAACTCCGACACAGCGTCCACCGGATTCGGAGTCAGCGCTGATTCGAAAATCAGAACATCCGCCGTAAACTTCGCGGCCGCCGACTGCGTTTGCGCCAGCGTCTCCGCCTGTCCCACGACGCGAATGTCGTCTTCCAGCGCGAACACTTTGCGCAGACCGGCGCGGAAGATGGCCTGCGTATCGGCCAGGATCACTCGGACGAACTGGCCTTTGCCGCCGTCTTCGACTGCTCCGAAATCTTCTTCCACGCTAACCGGAATGGTAGACATTCAGTTCCTTGCGCCTACGCTCGTTCGAAATGGTACTCGTCAATCACTACGCCTACGCCTCGACGGCCCCGATCTTCAAAGCTTCGTACCACGCGGCCGCGGCAGTCGATCTGCACATTGCGACGGGAACCCAAAATTTCGGCCGGAAGCAGAATTGTGAAATCCACCATCGAACCGACTGGAACGTCTTTGTCCATCGCAAACAGCACGCCGTTCGCTGAGATGTTCTCCGTCTCCGCCGAGAAGTTTCCGCCTTGACTCTTCACCGACGCCGAGAGATGAAGCGGAAAGCGTGGCGCACTCTGCATGTCTTCGTAGTGTCCTGCCCTCGCCTGCGACTCGGTCATCGGTGCTGTTCCTTCGGCTGCCACGCTGAGAAGAACCTCTCTTTCCGGAGGCTTCGTGATCGCCTTCCGGACTTCATTCAACTCAAGGGCAGCGTACACCCACAAATCCCTCAAACAAAGTTACCGAAGTCATGGAACAAATGGTGGTTAACTGCTTTTCTTTGAATGAATTAGGAGAGATTCTGAGACCCGGATTTACACCTGAAATAGCCTGCCCGAACCCATCGATTTCCCGTCAAATCAGGGTCAATTTCGGGTAATTTCAGGAGAGAAACAGGAAGGCAGAAACGCGACGAAAATCCAAGCGCTGACCACTCCTGCATCCTAGAACTTCGTCACTTCAGTGAAGTTGAATTCCTTCAGCTTCATCGCCGGAACCACCATGTCAAACGACTCTTCCCCGCACGCCCGCACCGGCTTGCTCATGGCTTCCACATTCGAGAGCATGTGGATCAGGCTTTCATTGAAACGGAAATTCCGCACGCCACCTCTGACGCACCCGTTCTCCACCAGGAACGTTCCGTCGCGCGTCATTCCGGTCAGCATCTTTTCGAATGGCTCGACCTCCCGGATGTACCAGAGCCTCGTTACCAGCACACCGCGTTCCGTCGAAGCAATCATTCGCTCGACGGTCTGCGGATTATCGACAGGAGCGAAGACGATATTCAGCGGCATCTCTCCCATTTCATTCGGCAACGCGAATCCGTGGCCGGTAGCCTCAATCGGTCCAGCCTTATCCCTAAATTCTGAATGCTTCATCCTCTCAGCCGTGGCCCGCGCGTATACGACTCTCTTCACAACTCCGTCTTTCACCAACTCCACTTGCTGGCGCTGCACGCCCTCTCCATCGAACGGAGATCCAGTCTGTAGAGGATGCATCACATCGTCCCAAATCGTGATGTTGTCGCCGAACAGCTTCGTACCGATTCGTCCTGTGAGAAACGAACGCTGGTCGAGAATCGCCATCCCGGAGTAATCCCAAAACATGAATCCCACAATGTCGAGCACCGCCGCAGGCTCCAGGATCACTGTGTACTTCCCCGCTGAAATCTCCTGCGGATGCGCCGAATTCACCGCCTTCCGTGCCGCCGTCTCGGCCAACGCCAGCGGATCAAGATTCCCCACGTTGGGTGAATTCGCCTTCTGCCATCCGGACGAATCGCTCGCCAGCATAGTGATCGAAACTTCCGCAGACGTCTGGGTGTGCCACCGGCTCAACCCCCGTGAATTAAAGATTCCGTCCAAAGATTCCGCACTGGAGAAAACTCCGGCGGTCGTCAGCTTGTGCCGGTCCGCCACGCCGACAATCTGTTTGACACCCTCGGCTCGCATTCCAGGCGTGATGCCGGCTGTCTGTTGAAAATGTCGAGATGGCGTGGTGGTAGTGTATGTTGCGCGGGCGCCCCCGCCTGCATTCCTGGTAGTCTCACTCGGGTCAGGCATCGGCAAGAGATCAGTATCAGGATGCTGCACCCGAGCCAAGCTCTCCGCCGACCGCACCACCTGTCGCAAGCTTTCATCATCAAACTTATTCGTAAACGCCCGCGCCGTGCGCTTTCCAAACGCAGCCCGTACCGAGAGCACGTAGTTCTCTTCGGCCACATTCTGGTGAATCACATTGTTCGCAAACCGTGTCAGCGCAAACCGACCACCCGAGAAAACCACCTCGACCCCGTCCCCAGACGAGAGTTTCCTGATGCGATCGAAAATATCCCCGGCATGTTCCTTAGTCAGCATGAAATGATTCGCGCTTCTCTGTGCCTCAGTGACTTCATGGTGAGCTAGGTTTTAAACGCGCTCCCCACTCGAATCCTGCGAAACCTCGACGGCGCCGCTCCATGTCCCGTCCCCATCACCTGCTGCGGCTGTCCTTTTCCACAATTCGGAGTTCCCCACAGGGTCCACTCGTCGCGAGAACAAATCGCGTCCAGCGAATTCCAGAACTCCGTCGTAATCCCCGAATACGACGGATTCTTCACCATTCGTACTTTCTTGCCGCCCTTAATCTCCCACCCAATCTCGCATCCGAACTGGAAGTTGTATCGCTTGTCGTCAATTGACCACGAACGATTGGTCTGCATCAGAATGCCGTGATCAGTCGACGCAATCAGTTGCTCCAGCGAAAGTGGCTTCTCTCCCGGCAACAAACTGATGTTCGTCATCCGAATCATCGGCAACCGGTTCCAGCCCTCGGCGCGCAGCGTTCCGCCAGAACGGTTCTCGCCAATCGTGTGCGCCGTCTCCCGCGAACTCAAATACCCGGTAAACAGCCCGTTCGTGATGATCGGCGTGCCCTGCGCCGCCACTCCCTCATCGTCAAATCCAAACGTTCCCAGCCCCGGACCATGTTCCTGCCGCGCATCTGCGACCACATTCACCAGATCGCTTCCGTAGCGCAGCGTCCTCAACTTGTCCAAAGTCAAGAATGAGGTCCCGGCAAAATTCGCTTCCATCCCCAACACCCGGTCCAGCTCAATCGGATGCCCCACCGACTCATGAATCTGC
The DNA here is from genome assembly GCA_963731405.1 of uncultured Acidobacteriaceae bacterium. Taxonomy (GTDB): domain Bacteria; phylum Acidobacteriota; class Terriglobia; order Terriglobales; family Acidobacteriaceae; genus Sulfotelmatobacter. Next base: position 22,358 of record CAVSVS010000022.1, read on the forward strand.
AACCCCAACTGCGAGCTGTCGAGAATAATGTCGAACTTCCCTTCCGGACATTGATCCGCCTGATGCAACGCGACCGCCTCTTCCCCAATGCGTCGTGCGTTTTCCACCAGCTTCAACTCGTCGATCAGCTCATATCCTTTGTTCTGCCATTGCCCACCAAACGAATTCGGGTAGGACCGCTTCTGAATCTCGTTCCCCGCGAAAGCATATGCCGCATATCCCGCGCCGGTCGAAAGCTTCGTCTGATGAATGTCCGCGCCTTCCGAGGACACGAACCATTGCTCTTCGCGATTGAAGTTCAGATTCGCTTCGGCCAATGTGATTCCCGCCACCGAGCGCAACTCCGCATCAATCTTCAACAGCAAATCAATGTTCTGTTCGACGGAAACACTGAACGGATCAATCTCATAAGGTGTGTTCCACTCGGCCACCGCCGGCTTCTCTGGTGCCAGGCGCACATTTTCTTGCTTGACTCGCGCCGACGCGCGCGCAATCTCCACGGCACGCGCCGCGGTTGCCTCCACCGCGCCGCGCCCCAATTCCGCAGATGCCGCAAATCCCCATGCCCCGTCGGCTATCGCTCGTACGCTCATGCCCACTGACTCTGCATCCGAAGCGCTGCCAACCTTACCATTCTTCGTCGTCAGAGCGCGGTTCCGTTGCGCGACCACACGCACGTCCGCATAGCTCGCCCCGCGCTGCGCGGCAATGTTCAAGCCCCAGTTAGAAACGTGCTTCATGAGAAGAATTTCAATCTAACACACGAACCCGCGCTCTCGCGGTCTCCCGCTCAAACCCGACCAGCCGATTTCCTGTTATCTGCCTCACGCTCTCCTGTGATTGTGGTCACGGCCCCTCCTTCTGGCTGGACATCCAATAGAAACGATGTGCCACCGCGCGGACTATTCTCCGCCGCCGAAGGAGCCCCCCTTACTATGAGCATCTTTATCTCTGAGAACCCGGCCACAACCGATCCCCAAGCCAGCAAACGAGCCGATCTCGCCGGCCCTGGCATTGGCGACTACAACGAACTGGAAAAGATCCTGCCCGGGAATTACAACCCCCTCTTGACTCCCAAAGAAACGCAGCGAGCGATTTTTCAAGTCAAGCGCTACATCGAAGATAATCTATGCAAAGAACTCGGCCTCATGATGGTCGAGGTTCCCCTTATCGTCGACGCGGAAAGCGGCGTCAACGACATGCTTGATCGCGACGGTTCCCGCACTCCCATCCAGTTCCACATCTCCAACGATCGCAACGTGCATCCCATCGATGCCCAGGTCGTCCAGGCTGCCACCAAATGGAAGCGGGTGGCCTTGAAACAACTTGAATGTCGCCCCGGAGAAGGCATTTGCACCGACATGCGCGCCGTGCGCAAAGATTATTTCCTCGACCACGACCATTCCGCCTACGTCGACCAGTGGGATTGGGAGCGCGTCATCACCGCCGAACAGCGCAATCTGGAATTTCTCAAAGGGATCGTCCGCAAGATTTGGAAAGTCCTGGTGGGCGCCGAGAACTTCGCGCAGGAATTATTCCCCGAACTGCGCCAACCGCGCTATCCCAACCTGCCCGAAGAATTGACCTTCCTTCACGCCGAAGAATTACTCGCGATGTATCCTGACCTCCCGCGCAAACGCCGCGAGACTGTCATCCTGCAAAAATATCCCGCCGTTTTCATCATCGGCATTGGCTGGCCCCTGCTCGATGGCCTCCCGCACGAGAATCGCGCCGCCGACTACGACGACTGGGTCACCGACACCAGCAAGCAAACCCTCCGCGATACTCACGGACTCAACGGCGACATCCTGGTCTGGAATCACGTGACGCAGCGTCGCCACGAACTCAGCTCCATGGGCATCCGCGTCAACGCCGAAACCCTCCGCCGCCAACTTGAAATGTCGAACCTCCTAGACAATCTCAAGTTCCCCTATCACCAGGGCATCATCAACAACGAATTACCGCTCTCCATCGGCGGCGGCATCGGTCAATCGCGCACCCTCATGCTCCTCCTCCGCAAAGCCCACCTCGGCGAAGTCAGCGTCACCGTCTGGCCGAAAGTGCTAAAAGAAATGTGCGCGAAGAAAAACATCTTCGTGCTCGAATGAAAAAATGATATGCAGAATAAAAGGGGCGGCCCACGGGCCGCCCCTTTATTTTCCGGATGATTCTGTCCTTACGGCGTCGCGTGCGCCTCTGCCAACGCCTTCCGCAGCGCCTGCAACTCTTTCAGCACTCCCCGCAGCTTCGTCGACTCCAGCGCATTCGCGCCATCCGACTTCGCTTCCCTCGGATTGTCATGCACCTCCATGAACACTCCATCCACTCCCGCCGCCACCGCCGCCCGCGACAAGAGTGGAATAAACTCTGGTTGCCCACCACTCACTGCCGGCCCATCTCCATCCGACTGCGACGAAGGCAACTGCACGGAATGCGTCGCATCGAACACCACTGGCGCAAACTTGCGCATGATGGCCAACGACCGCATATCGACCACCAGATTGTTGTATCCGAAACTTGCCCCGCGCTCGGTTAGAAACACTTGTGTATTTCCTGCATCGCGGCACTTCTCGACTGCGTGCCGCATATCCCACGGCGAAACAAACTGCCCCTTCTTGATGTTCACCGGCCGTCCACTCAGCGCCGCCGCAACCACCAGATCCGTTTGCCGGCTGAGGAACGCCGGAATCTGCAGCACATCCGCGACCTCGGCGACTCTCCCCACATCCGCGGTCTCGTGTACATCCGTCAGCACCGGCAACTGCAACTCATTCTTGATCTTCTTCAGAATGCGGAGCCCTTCCTTGATCCCGGGCCCGCGAAAGCTGCGAATCGACGTCCGATTTGCCTTGTCGTAGCTCGCCTTGAAGATGAATGGAAATCCCAGCGCCCGCGTCACGCCCTTGATGATCTCCGCCATCCGCATCGCGTGTTCTTCGCTCTCAATCACGCATGGCCCAGCGATCAAAAACAAATCACCGGTTCCAATATGAACATCGCCGACCTGGAAAGACGTATGCATCTGTAAGTGTTGACCACGAATCCGCGCAGATTCACACGGATAAATAGAAAACTCCGTGAGGATCCGCACCAATCCGTGGCGCCTAGGCTCTAGACCCTCGCCCGTTCCGGCCGGTGGAACATCTCCACCGCCGCCGATTCTTTCTCCGCCCGCCGCTTCACCCCATACTCATACGCGGCCCCAATAAACCGGCTGAATAGCGGGTGCGGCTCCAGCGGCTTCGACTTGAACTCAGGATGAAACTGGCACCCAATAAAATGCGGATGGTCGGGCAATTCCACCATCTCCACGTAAGTCCCATCTGGCGTCGATCCCGAAATTCGCAGCCCGGCCGCAACCATCGGCTCTTCATATTCCCGATTGAACTCGTAACGATGCCGGTGCCGCTCGCTGATCTCCAGCGTCCCATAAATCGAATGCGCCAGCGTGTTCGGCTCGATTTTGCAAGGCCACGCGCCCAACCGCATCGTCCCGCCCAGTTCCTCCACGCCACGCAACTCGCGCAGCTTATAGATCACGCGATGGGGCGTCGCCGGATCGAACTCGCTCGAATTCGCCTCCGCCAGTCCTACCACGTTGCGCGCAAATTCAATGCAAGCCGTCTGCATCCCGAGACAAATGCCAAAGTACGGAACTTTTTTCTCACGCGCATACCGGATTGCCAGCAACATTCCCTCAATCCCGCGCTTGCCAAATCCCCCGGGAACTAAAATCCCGTCATAACCCTCAAGCTGCGTCTCGTACCCGTCGCCATCTGCGCTCTCCAGTCCTTCAGCTTCAATCCAATTAATCTGCAACTTCAGATTGTGAGCCAGCGACCCATGCACCAACGCTTCCTTCAGCGATTTGTACGAGTCTTCATACTCGACATATTTCCCCACAATGCCGATCGTCACCGTGTCTTTCGGGTTGTACACGCGATGAACAATGTCTTCCCACTTCGACAGATCGCGATCCTTCGCTTCCAAATGCAGGCATTTCAGCACCAGCGCGTCCACGCCTTCATTGGCAAATACCAATGGCACTTCATAAATGGATGCCACATCCTTCGCCGTGATCACTGCTTCATCCGGAACGTTGCAGAACAGCGCAATCTTCGACTTGATATCCTTTGCCAGAAAACGGTCCGTCCGGCACAGCAGAATATCCGGCTGAATCCCAATGCTCAGCAATTCTTTCACCGAGTGCTGCGTCGGCTTGGTCTTCAACTCCTGGGCCGCCGCAATAAACGGCACCAGCGTCACATGCACAAACAACGTATGCTCGCGTCCCAACTCCTGCCGCATCTGCCGGATCGCTTCCATGAACGGCAGCGACTCGATATCGCCCACCGTTCCGCCAATCTCCACGATCGCGACGTCCACATCCTGCGCGACCTTCTTCATCGCGGCCTTGATCTCATTCGTAACGTGCGGAATCACCTGCACCGTCTTGCCCAGATAATCGCCGCGCCGCTCCTTGGCGATGATCTGTTCGTAGATCCGCCCCGTCGTCCAGTTATTGTCGCGAGAAAGTTTAGCGTGCGTGAACCGCTCGTAGTGCCCTAGGTCCAGATCAGTCTCGGCCCCGTCATCCGTTACGAAAACCTCGCCGTGCTGAAACGGCGACATCGTCCCCGGATCTACGTTCAGATACGGGTCGAACTTCATGATGTTGACCTTCATTCCCCGGCTCTCCAACAGGCAGCCAATGGAAGCCGCGGCCAAACCCTTGCCGAGTGAAGACACAACTCCGCCCGTTACAAAGATGTACTTCGCTGGCATCTCTTCCTCGCTCTAAATTGTTTTTGAAAAATGGTGCAGGTGGGGTGCACGAGTAATTATGCCAGAACCACCCTGTGGAAAGAAACGGAAGAATTCGGCGCCCACGAAATTTTGCGGCTACCAATCATTCGAAATAGACCTCGCAAGCAAGCCCTTCGTGACGCTTCGTGTCCTTGGTGGTTCGCGATTTTGTTCTTTTTCGATCGTACGATTCGACGAGGCAGTATCCGAGCTAGCGTTGACTATCTCCCCCCGGTCAGCGAGAATACTTAAGGCCGTCCGCAACGGACAGTCCGTAGTGTCCCCCAACAGTGGGCCTGTGGCGCAGCTGGGAGCGCGCTTCCATGGCATGGAAGAGGTCGTCGGTTCGATCCCGACCAGGTCCACCAATTCTCTCCCTATTGCAGCCCTTTCAGCTCGCAGCCCCCTGTGGCGGTATTCAGGCAAAGAATCGCAGTCAGATAAGCCGTTTCCCATTGACCGGACGGCTGAGGGCCTATTATTTCCCCCGGTACCTAGCAATTGTGACAGTTGCTGCGAGCGTTCTGTGTCGGAAGACTGATTCCCCATGACAAACTTGGACGTCTACACAGATGGCGAGTTGGAGCAAGCGATGGCTCGCGTGCTCGTGCATGCGAGTAGAGAAGTGCTGAACGACGCTGAAGTGCATAGATTCTGGCAGCTCAACGAAGAGATTCTACGGCGTCGTTCTCATAACCTTCACGAACGGGAACGCTGTCCTGGGTCCACCCTCCCAAGGAGTACCGATGAAGGACGTTTATGAAGTTCTGCAGCAGAAGGAAGCAGACGTTGCCAATGTCCGTCTTGAAATTCAGGGCCTGAAACTCGTCTACTCTCTACTCTCCGGCGAATCCGCGTTGGAAGATGTTTGTGAACTTTTGCAGCAAAGAGAAGCAGACGTTGCTCGTGTCCGCCATGAAATCGACAACCTCAAAATCGTCGCCCCTCTACTTTCGGAAGAATCAGCTTCCGATGAACCGACTCAAACACGCGCCGATTCTGCGGTAAAGGCTGCACGAGGCAGCGCCGACCTTCCTAAGGCAACCGGAACGGACGGTCTGTTTTCCTCCGGGATAGCCAATCCACGTCCAACATTGTGGAACCTTCTGAAGCGGAAAACGTAGGACGCATCGAAGCAACGGCACTACTCATAGACCCTGATTTCCCTGTCCTCTCGAGGAAAAGCGCGACCCGCGATCGGGACACTCAATCTGCTCAAAGTGAATGCGCCGTCTCAATCGAACACCCGCACTTCCTGCCCATCGACCGCAGACTCCCTCTTGATACCTCGGATCTTAGCGACGCCATTCCGCGGAGTGCTACGCTGTTGAGATGATGTTCTTTCGTTGCCGGAAGCCGTCTGAGCAGATGTTTGGACAGCCGCCTCGGCTGTCCGGCCAGGGCGAAGCCCGGCCAATCCGAATGCACTGTGCCCATGTCATTTTGGTCGCTGCACTCATCCTTGTTGCTGCGTTTCCGGCATCCGCTGCTACTTGGACCGTACACGCTCAGCCCACGCAATTGCTGAACGGAGCTCCTGTTCTCTTTCAGGTCAAGGCGCCCGCGAAGCTGGAATCTCTTTCCGGCACGTGGCTCGGCCACCAACTGACCTTCAGTTACAGCACAACAACAAAAACCTGGTTCACTCTGGCAGGAGTTCCGTTTGAAACCAAGCCCGGCAAGTACACGATCGAACTGAAAGGTGAGCGCGTCGCAGCCAAGACTCCACTGAATTTCACCCGCACTTTTGTTGTTGCCCGCGCTTCCTACCCTCAGATCAAAGTGACGCTGACCGTCGAAAAGAAGTTCACCGAGCCGAACCCCGAGCAGCAAGCGCAAATTGCGGAAGGCGTGAAGATCAAGCAGGATTATTTGAGCCGCATGACTCCGGACCGAGAGTGGGACGGCAACTTCGACGCTCCCGCTGAAGCCGCCATCTCCGATGTTTTCGGTTCGCAACGAATCTTCAATGGCGTCGCGCAGCGTCCGCATCTGGGACTCGACTTCCGCGTCCCCACCGGAACGCCGGTCGCCGCCATGAATCAAGGCACCGTACTGCTGGCACGGTTCCTATATTTTGAAGGCAATTGCGTCGTCATCGATCACGGCCAGGGACTTCTAACCCTGTATTTCCACCTCTCTGAATTCAAAGTAAAGGAAGGAGACACCGTAAAGCGCGGCCAGGAGATCGGACTGAGCGGTGGCACCGGGCGCGCCACTGGCCCTCACCTCCACGTCGCCGTTCGCTGGCAGGGAACCTACCTCGATCCGGCTCGTCTCTTTCAATTGTCTTTGCCCTAGTGCCCGCCGAGCGATTGGAGGGTCGCAGTCACCAGTCCGCGCAGCTATGCAGAAAATTTATTCCGTTCGCGCACCATCTCGTGGAGCGTTTCCTTAATTCCCAAATTGCGGATCAGCCGGTGCAGATTATTCGGATGCATGCCAAGAATCCCCGCCGCTTCCACGTAGTTTCCCTGCGTCTGCTCCATCGCGTCGAAGATCATCTGTTTCTTGAATCCCTTCACGCCAGCCTGGTATTTCCCCTCTTGCATCTCCGCGGGAGACTCCTGCTCGAGCAGCGATTCCGGCAAGTCCTCCAACAGCACCATATCCGACGATCCCATCACCAGCGCCCGCTCAATGGCGTTTTCCAGCTCGCGCACGTTGCCCGGCCACTCGTAATGCACCAGCGCAGCCATCGCTTCGCGCGATACCGGCTTGGGCTTTACCTTGCTTCGCTTGGCGTACTTCTGAACAAAATGTCGTGTCAGCATCGGAATGTCTTCCCGTCGGTCGCGCAAGGGAGGCATCGTCAGCTTCACCACCGCCAGCCGGTAATACAAATCCTGCCGGAACTCTCCTTTTCGCACCGCTTCATTCAAGTCACGATTCGTGGCAGCCACCAGCCGGATGTCCACCTTGATTGAATGAGTCCCGCCGACTCGCTCAAATTCGCGCTCTTGTAGCACTCGCAGTAGCTTCACCTGCAGCGCAGGCGCCAGTTCTCCGATCTCGTCGAGAAACACCACGCCGCCATCAGCGACTTCCAGCCTTCCTTTCTTCAGTACCGCTGCGCCGGTAAATGCGCCCCGCTCATGCCCAAACAGATCGCTTTCCAGCAATGACTCGGGAATCGCCGCACAATTAATCGCCACAAACGGCTTATTTCCCCTGCGACTGTTGCGATGCAGGGCGCGCGCCGCCAGTTCCTTGCCGGTTCCACTTTCCCCTTCAATCAGCACCGTCGATTCAGCGGGAGCGACGCGCGACAGAAATTGAAAAATCTCCTTCATCCGCGCGCCTTCGCCCACCAGGCTCTGTTCCTGCCTTACCTCCGTCATGAGCCTTTGATTTTCCTGTTCCAGCCATTGCAATCGCCGCGCATTGTCCAGCGCCACCGCGGAAATTCCGGCAATCGCAGCCATCATCTGCAAGTGATCTTCTTCAAACCGGCAGGACGCGCTCGTGCTGTCGAGGTAGATGCAGCCAATCACTCTCTGAAATACCGTCAACGGGACGCACAACAGCGATCGCACATCCGACGCCACCAGGCTCTCCACGTCCCGAAGCCTGCCGCTAGAGGGAACGTCAATTCCCAGAATTGCAACGTTCTCCTTCATCACCTGCCGCGCAATCGTCCGGCTCACCCGCACCAACTGCGGCTGTCCCGCGTGCCGCGTCCGCGCATACAGACAGCTAAACTCCTGCTCCGCGCCTTCTGCTAAAAGAATTGCCCCCCGGCCTGCAGGTACGATTTCGAAAATCAAGTCCAGCAACTGTGCCTGCAATTCTTCCAACCCACGAATCGCATGCAGCACCCGGCTGATCTTCAGCAGGGCATTCAGGTTGCGCGCCACCTGCGACGTTGCCGGCAACTCCCGCAGCAGCCGGTCTGGATGCAGGTACAACGCTTCTTTGGGATGAATAACCTTGGTCTCAGCCATGGGGTGGCTGTCTTCAAACTCTACGCGGCTGGCCCGAACCGCCTCCTCTTCTTCTTCCAGCAGAAACAAGAACAGCGAGTCGCCGGTCGCGATCTCATCCCCATGCCGCAGCCACTGTGACTTGATTGCCGTGCCGTTGACGATCGTGCCGTTGCGGCTATCGAGGTCCTTGATATGGAACCGCCCGTCTTCTTCCCGCCGCAGCAGGCAGTGCTTTCGGGAAACCGACGCATCCGCCACAGAAACGGCATTCGTCGGATCGCGCCCCAGCGTGGCTTCCCCGTCAGGTAACGGGATGGTTGAATCCTTCATTGGTCCAGCGATCACCAGCAGTCGAGGGCGCAATTCCCGGTCTCCCGTTCCGTGCAGAACTTCTTATCACAGTACGGACCAAAAAGCAGTAAGCTCCCGGGGATTTTCCGATATCCGAACGGATATTTCCACTATCCGAAAAGATAGTATTTGCGAGTTGCGGCGGTTGGTCCCTGTCTCTTTCTTGGACGCATAATCAGTTGGATTTACGGGAGTTATCTCCCGTAAGGCTTTCCCCTGCGCCCGCATCAGAGATTGGTATTTGGCGTGCACTTACACTTATCGCGTATATCGGCAAAAGCGACGGGGGAAGCGCTTTCTAGCAGTATCTAGCCGAGATCGCCAGTCAGAAGCTTGGGAGACCCCCTCATCAAGCTTCTGACTTTTTTCTTTGCCGGCGGATTATGATCCGGTTTGCGATGATCCAAGGTCTTGGATGGATAACGGAGACCGGGAAGGGCACGGCTTTCAGCGTCCGTTTAGCGATTTTGCGGAGTCTCGGCTTTCGCCGCATGAGGTTCAGCCCTTCTTCAACTTGCCGCAGCCTCGCTTGTTGCACTAGGCTCGGCCGCGCCGCCGATTGCAATTCCATCCCGATAGCTAACACTCCGACCCGAAATCGCCGGCACCCTTTCCCCGGGCACTAAAATCCCGACGAGGTTCAACGGATCCGCCGCCGACAGTGTCGTCGTCTCCCCACTCAACGGCAAACCTCTCATCCCTCGAACTGATTCGACCGCGACTGGCAGAGCAAACTGCTCGCCCAGGAATCCGTCCACAAATCGGCCCCCGCGGATCTCGCCGCGATCCTCGAGCCGTCGGAATCCCATCAGCAATTCGCGCCATGGCGGCAAGTTCGCCTCCCGCGCCAGCAAATCGCGAATGACAATTCCATACCGTCGCAGAAGCATCCAGCACGCCGCCTCCACCGCTCGCGGCCTCTCCACGGCGACATCCGCATGCAGCAACGCCCACCGCCCCGAACTGTGTCTCGGACGAGTCATCTTCCCACTCCCCTGCCCCGCTCGCCGCTTCGGATCAATCAGCGCCCGCAAATTATCAAATCCATCGGCCGTCACCAACCCCGCCGCCACCAACTCCCACAATCCGGTTTCGATCTCGGCCTTGAGCTTGCCAGTTCCCCGCACAATGTCGGCAAAGAACGACGCTCCGCGCTGGCGCAGGAACTCGAGGACCAACTGCGCCCCGTGACTCAACCCGCTGCCCGGGTGTCCCCCTTCACCCTGATGTTGGGAGAAAGCCTGCCCAGAGCTTGTCGAAGGGTGGGGATTGTTTCTAATACTCATCCAGTCCGCTTCTTCTCGCACAATAAATGTAATCGGGGCCACGCTGGTCGGAATCACCCGCCGCTGCCGCGCCGCCGGGGCATCTCCATTCCCATTTCCTGACGACTCAATCGTCGCCGGGTGTGGCGACAACCGTCCCCACCCTATCGCACCGGTCAAGCAAAGCTGGTCCAGCCATTTCGGATCGTAGTCTGCGATCCGGCGCGCCAGCACCTGCCGCTCCCAGGCGTTCGCCGGAATTTCAAATCCCTGTAACTGCTGCAACACCTCCAGTGCCCCACGCTCGCCCGCAACCTGGGTCCCCGGAGCCACATGCTGCCACCGCATCAGCCACCGCATAAATGCCGCCGCCGTCACCGGCTCAATCTGCTTCCGCAACATCCCCACCGTCAGCCGGTGAATCCGCGCCAGCAACCGCCGCTCACACCATTCGGTCTCAGTCTGTGTGGACTGTGAATGTGTGGATTGATCTGGTGAATTTGTTTGTGTGGATTCCGCTTGTGTGGGGACAGCCGCCCCCGGCTGTCCGGCCGAGCGCAGTTCGACGGGGATATGTGGCGCGTGCGCCCCTGCCCGCGTGCCGCCTGTGCCCGTGAACTTGCCCCGCAGCACGGTCCCACTGACCTCCATCCGCAGCAGCCCCTTCTCGATCTCCGAAGCCGCCAACCCTACTTGGGCTCCAAGCTGCGAAGCCGTGACTGGCCCCGAGTGCGACATCCACCCGTTCACGAGCGTAAGCAAGGCATCATCCCGAGAAACTTCCCCCGTCTCGACGTCAGCCAAGGTCTGTTCAAACCGCGCCGACGGAAACAGCGCCGTAAAACTCCGCGCCCGCTCCGCCGCCACCCAATACCGCCGCCCCTCAACCGAAGCAACTCCCGCTCGCCCCTGAGCAGTCAGCTGTGCGAAATGCGGATTCCAGCGCTCATCAATGAGAGAGTCGACTTCACCCGAATCTTGATGGCTGAAGTCTGACCGCTGAATACTGAGAGCAGATTCCGGCAACGCCACCAGCGTATGCAGAACATCATGCAGCTCATCTGCATCCCGAACATCCGGCCAGGCCTCTTCCCTCACCTGCGCAATCGCGCCCGCATCCAGACCGCCTACCTCCTCCAACACCGACTCCGGCAACACTCGCCGCATATTCACGGCCCGCGCCCGCCGCTCTTCCAGCGGCGCATCATCCAGATACGCATACGGATTCGCATTCAGAATCTCGTGCGAGAACTGCGACGGCACTGGAGTATCCACCGCGATCACGCGAATCTCTCCCGAAGCCATCCCCCTTAGCAGCGTCTTCAATCCCTCCACATCCATCGCCTCGGTGAGCACATCTTTCATCACCTCGCCGACCAGCGGATGATCCGGAATCTTTCGTTCTCCCTCGATATTCTCAAAGCACGCCGCCGCATCCGGAAACACCGACGCCAGCAAGTCATCCGACCGCATCCGCTGAATCTGCGGCGGAACCTTCTTGCCATTCTGAAAACGCAGCAGAGCCAGCGCCCGGTTCGCATCCCACCGCCAGCGCGTCCCAAAGATCGGCGAATCCAGCGCCGCCTGCTCCAGAATCGGCTGCACCGTCTCTGCCTGCAAGAAATGAAACACATCCCCCAGCGGAAAACTGTGCTGCTCGGCCAGCGCAATGTTCAAACCGTTATCCGTCGCCGCCGCCTGCAGCTCAAAATTGAATCCCACACAAAACCGTTTCCGCAGCGAGAGTCCCCAGGCCTTGTTGATCCTCCCGCCAAACGGTGCGTGGATCACCAACTGCATCCCGCCACCCTCATCAAAAAACCGTTCAGCGATTACGGTCGTCTGCGTCGGAACCGCGCCCAGCACCGCCCGCCCCTGCAGCACATACTCAATCATCTGCTCCGCACCCGAATCATCCAGCCCGCATTCATCTTTGAGCCACGAAACCGTCTCCGCCACATCCGGCTGTGTCGCCGAAAATCCTACCGGCGAAGTGCTGGGCAGCCGTTCACTGATCTCCTTCCGCAATTCACCCACATGCGCCGACAACTCCTGCGTTCGCGCCGGAGCTTCTCCCCGCCAGAACGGCACGCTCGGCGGCGCTCCGTGCGCATCCTGCACCAGCATCCGCCCCGAATTGGTTTCAATGCGATGGATCATCCACGACGTATTCCCCAGCAACATGATGTCGCCGCGATTGCTCTCGACCGCAAAATCTTCATCCACGGTTCCGACGACGACGCCATCGGGTTCAGCGACGACCGTATATAAAGAATTGTCAGGAATCGCTCCGCCACTCGTGATCGCCGCCAGCCGCGCCCCCCGCCGCGCCCGCAACTTTCCATTCACCCGATCCCGATGCACATACGCTCCATACCGTCCGCGCTTCGCCGCAATCCCTTCCGACAGCATTTCGAGAATGGAATTAAACGTCTCGCGCTTCAGCGCTCGGTAAGGATAAGCGCGTTTCACCAGCGCAAACATCTCATCCTCATCCCACCCATCATCAGAAGCAGCGCCAGCAGGAAAAGTAGCGCCAGAGCTTGCCCTGAGCGAAGTCGAACGGTCCTCGCCGGCTGTCGCGAGGGCGTCTCGCTCTCCCATCTTCCCCGACCCCGCACCCGCCGATGTCCCCGCCGCACAAGCCGCCACAATCTGCTGAGCCAATACGTCCAGCGGCGCCTCCGGAATGATCAACCGGTCCAGATCTCCCTGCTTGATCGCCCACACCAGCGCCGCACACTCCATCAAGTCATCGCGCGTAGTAGCAAAGAATCTTCCCTTCGGAACCGCTCCCCGCCAGTGCCCGGACCGCCCCACGCGCTGCAGCGCCACAGCAATCGCCCGCGGAGAATTAATCTGCACCGCCAGATCGACCGTCCCCACATCGATCCCCAACTCCAACGATGCTGTCGCCACCAGTACGCGCACTTGTCCTTCTTTCAGCTTCTTCTCCGCCGCCAACCGTAGCTTCCGCGATAGCGACCCATGATGCGCCGCCACATTTTCTTCTCCAATGCGCTCGCCCAACTCATGACACAGCCGCTCCGCCATCCGCCGCGTATTCACAAACACCAGTGTCGACCGATGTTGCGCCACCAACTCCACCAGTCGGTCGTACACCGCATCCCACAACTCATTCGACGCCACCGGCCCCAACGGCATCGGCGGCACCTCAATCCCCAAATCCAGCTTTCGCTTATGCCCCACATCGACAATCACGGGTTGTGTAGCGCCGGCGCCCGCCCTGAGCAAAGTCGAGGGGGCCTCGCCGGCTGTAGCGGGGCCATCTTGGCCGCGCACCTTCACTGGCATTACGCATCGACCAAGGTCCGCATCTCGATTCCCTGTCAAGAAATTCGCCACTTCCTCAATCGGCTTCTGCGTCGCCGATAACCCAATCCGTAACGGACGCCGATACGTCAGCGCCTCCAGCCGTTCCAACGACAACGCCAGATGCGCCCCGCGCTTGTCATCCGCCACTGCATGAATTTCGTCGACAATCACCGTCTCAACATCTCGCAAAATCGCCCTGCTCTTGTCCGCCGTCAGCAAAATGTAAAGCGACTCCGGCGTAGTCACCAGAATATGCGGAGGCCTCTTCAACATCGCTCGCCGCTCTGGCATCAGCGTGTCGCCGGTCCGCACCGCCGTGCGAATTTCCGGCATCAGCAGGCCACGCTCTCCCGCCAGAGCAAGAATCTCCCCCAGCGGAATCTCCAAATTTTTCTGGATATCGTTGCCCAGCGCCTTGAGTGGAGAAACGTAAAGCACTTCCGTCCGGTCACTTAACTCCCCAGCCAGCGCCTTGCGCACCAGCCGGTCGATGCAAGCCAGAAATGCGGCGAGGGTTTTCCCCGACCCAGTAGGTGCGGAAATCAGCGTGGTCCGCCCGGCAAGAATATGCGGCCACCCCTGCTCCTGTGGCTCAGTCGGGGTACCAAACTTCCCCACAAACCACTCCGACACCAGAGGGTGCGCCCACTTCAGCGAATCAGGAAGGAACTGCATCCAAATATTCTAGACCGAGCGACGATTTTCGCCAAATGTTCGCTAGTCTGAAGATCTGAACCACCAAGGCCACTAAGGTTCACGAAGGAACCCGGTCCAATGTCGTCGGGTCCTTTTGTGTGACTTCGTGTCCTTTGTGGTTCATGTTTTTGTTGTCCACCATCAAGAGGCCTTCCCCGCCACCATATACTGCCCCCCGCGTTGATATGCCAGGTTGCCGATATGCCCTGCCCTCGCGGCTGCGACCCCGGCTTCAACGGGCGCGTTCGGTTCCTTGCGCGACTTGATGCACTCAAAAAAATTCTCTATGTGTGAAATTGTTCCGTCGCGGAAACTGGTTTCTTTGAGAACCGGATTCTGCCCGCCCTGCACGCCTTCACGATAGACGGCGAACCCTCCACGATCGATCTTCAATGTAGCCTCCGTCCCCCGGAACTCAAGCCCGCCATCGTCAATCGAGGAATTCATCATTCCCTCATACACCACATCAAACCCGGGATAGCGGAATGACGCCTGGATCGTGTCCGGACAATCCCACTGTTCGAAAATATATTTGTCCGCAAGCATAAACGCCTGACGTGGCTGGTCAGCCTTCATCGCCCAGTGCACCACATCGATCCAATGGGTAAACAGATCAGTCATCGCGCCGCCACCAAAATTCCAATACCAGCGCCAATAGTTGAACTTCTCCTCGCTCAAGGCCTGATCTGGAGCACCACCCAACCAAAGCTTCCAATCAAGCGCCTGTGCATCGATTGGCTTCGCCGGCCAGTTCCTGTGATAGTTCTGCCACCAATACGTACGCACCTGCACCACGCGTCCCAGACTGCCAGCCTGGATCAAGTCCACAGCATCGCGAAAATGAGTCCAGCTCCGCTGCTGCATCCCGCACTGCAGAATCTGCTTGCTTGAGCGCACCGCGCGCGTGAGCGTAGCGCCTTCTTCCAACGTATGGGTGACCGGTTTCTCCAGGTAAACGTCCTTCCCAGCCGCCAGCGCATCCACAGCCATCCGGACATGCCAATGATCCGGCGACGCAATGATCACAGCATCCACGTCCTTCTCCAGCACTTCGCGGTAATCCAGGTGCGTGGATGCCAAACCGTTGGACCGCTCCTTCACCGCGTCGCGGTTGGGCCCGTACACGTCACTGACCGCCACAATTTGGTAAGGGGCGACTTTGTCCGCGCAATCGAGCAGTCCCTTCATGCGGTGCCCCGCTCCAATGACTCCAATGCGAAGCGTATCGTTCGCCCCAAAAACTCGCGTGGATGCGAGCGCGGTAAGTCCACTTGCGATGATGAAACTGCGGCGGCTAATCATCTTTGAAAGGCCCTCCGGTTCGTTTTGTGCGGAATGATCCTATCAAGTTTCCGTCGACCCGCAATCTTCAATTCCTGAAATTACAGATTCTCAAATTGGGCTTTGCGGACCTTGTCACCCCACCTGGACATAAGAAATTACTTGCGCAGAATGCACATTTCGCATCAGATATGGGCAAGGCGGAGACTCTCCATTCCTCGGATAACCATCAAGACGGGCCTCAAGACACCGGACGGACAAGAAGAACTTCTCACCGAATACTTATGCGACCAACCCGACTGTCCCAACATTGCGACCCATGTACTCGGATGCACCATGGAAGTCGGCGCCGCCGCAGCCGTCTGCGATGAACACGCGCCTCGACCTCGATCCTAAGTCCGCCTCTCCAATCAAACAATTCGCTTCTCCATCGCCAATACGCCATCCCTGACTTGTCAGCCACATACGTGCCACGAACTGTACCTTTTGACAGTTCCTTCCCGGGCTAGAGGCTTCTAGCGTGTGATGGTATCGAGATGAGTATCTTTTTTTCTCTCCTGCCATCGCGTAGCAACCTGATTCCCAAAAGGAAGGAAGCATCCCTATGAGCGATTTTGACAAGATTTCACGATCCGTTCTTCCCATCCCAGATGTCCGGCCCTTCAGTCTGACGACCTACGACGCGAGAGACCCCGACACGAAATACCCACCGATCCGGGACTTGCGGCCCCCCAAAGGCTCTCCCAATGTCTTGATCATCCTCATCGACGACGCTGGCTTCGGTTCTTCCAGCGCCTTCGGAGGTCCCTGCCAGACGCCCAATGCCGTGCAGTTGGCGGCAAACGGCCTGAAGTTCAATCGCTTTCACACCACCGCTTTGTGCTCGCCAACCCGGCAAGCACTCTTGACCGGCCGCAACCACCATTCCGCCGGCATGGGAGGCATCACCGAAATTGCTACCGCTGCGCCCGGCTATTGCTCGGTACTTCCCAATACGATGTCCCCGTTAGCGCGAACCCTCAAACTCAACGGCTATTCCACCGCGCAGTTCGGCAAGTGCCATGAAGTGCCTGTATGGCAAACCAGTCCGAACGGGCCCTTCGACGCCTGGCCTACCGGTGGTGGTGGCTTCGAATATTTCTACGGCTTCATCGGCGGCGAGGCAAACCAATGGTATCCGTCTCTCTTCGAGGGCACGACCCCGGTTGAGAACAAGAAGACTCCAGAACAGGGTTACCACCTTGTCGACGACATGACGGATAAATGCACGAAATGGATCTCCCAACAGAAGGCCCTTACCCCTGACAAGCCCTTCTTCGTCTATTTCGCACCTGGCGCTACTCATGCTCCGCACCACGTGCCCAAGGAATGGGCCGACAAATACAAAGGCAAATTCGACCAGGGCTGGGACAAGCTGCGCGAAGAAACCTTCGCCCACCAGAAGAAACTTGGTGTCATCCCTCCGGACTGCGAATTGACCAAGCGCCACTCCGAGATCCCCGCTTGGGACGACATGCCCGAACCCTTCAAACCCGTATTGCGGCGCGAGATGGAGGTTTATGCCGGCTTCCTGGAATACACCGATTACCATGTCGGCAAAATTCTGGACGGCCTCAAGAAGCTCGACATCCTCGATGACACGCTCGTCTTCTACATCATCGGGGATAACGGCGCCTCGGCTGAGGGATCCATCAACGGCTGCTTTAACGAGATGAGCTACTTCAATGGCCTCCAGTCTATGGAGACGCCCGAATACCTCGGACAACGGCTCGACAAACTCGGCGGTCCCGAATCCTACAACCACTACGCCGTCGGCTGGGCCCATGCCATGGACACTCCCTACCAGTGGACCAAGCAGGTCGCTTCCCACTTTGGCGGAACTCGGAACGGAACCATCGTGCACTGGCCGAAGGGAATCAAAGCAAAAGGCGAGGTCCGATCGCAGTTCCACCATGTGATCGACGTTGCGCCCACAATCCTCGAAGCAGCGGGACTTCCCCAGCCAATGTCAGTGAATGGCGTGCAACAACACCCCATCGAGGGCGTCAGCATGCTGTACAGCTTCAACGATGCCAAGGCGCCCGACCAACACGAAACTCAATACTTTGAGATGTTCGGCAATCGCGGCATCTATCACAAGGGCTGGACCGCCGTCACCCACCACAAGACTCCTTGGACGGCCATGAGCGCCAAGTCCACTCCTCTCGATGACGACGTTTGGGAACTGTATGACACCACCAAAGATTGGAGCCAGGCTCGGGACCTCTCCAAGCAGAACCCGGAGAAGTTACATGAATTGCAACGCCTGTGGCTGATCGAAGCGACCAAATACAATGTGCTACCTATCGACGACCGGATGGTCGAAAAGATGAATCCCGACACCGCCGGCCGGCCAAAACTCATCAAAGGAAACACGCAACTACTTTTCCAGGGGATGGGACGGCTCTCGGAGAACTGCGTCCTCAACATCAAGAACAAATCGCACTCTGTCACCGCGGAAATCGTGGTGCCGGAGAAGGGCGCCGAGGGAGTCATCATCTCTCAGGGCGCGAATATCGGCGGCTGGAGTCTCTACGCCAACGACGGCAAACTCAAGTACTGCTACAACTGGGGCGGCTTCAAAAACTTCATGGTGGAGGGCAACACGCTTCCGCCCGGCGAGCACCAGGTGCGCATGGAGTTTGCCTACGCGGGTGGCGGCCTCGGCAAGGGCGGTAAGGTCACCTTGTTTACTGACGGTAAGCCAGTCGGCGAGGGAACCGTTGCAGCAACCCTGGCCATGGTCTTCTCCGCGGACGATGGCTGTGACGTGGGCGAGGACAGCGGCGCCGCCGTTTCCCCTGACTACGGTGCAACGGGCAATGCCTTTAACGGCGTGGTGAAGGGCGTTCTGCTCTCCATCGCCGACGACAAGGGCGAGCACATGGTTTCGCCGGAAGATGCTCTTCGGGTGGCTATGTCACGGCAGTAAATCAGACGCACCAAGCAAACGATGACCGGCAGCCCACGCACTGCCGGTCATGTCTTATGACAAAGCTACTCATTCTCACCGCCGTAGTCGAAGGGCTGACTGGCCTGATCTTGCTCGCGTATCCTCCAATCGCGATTCGGCTGTTGCTCGGCCCCGAGATCACCAGCATGAGTGTCCTGATCAGTCGACTCACCGGCATCGCCCTGATCGCGTTGGCGGTTGCTTGTTGGCCCGACCGCAATCTGTCTCGCGCATTCTTCGGGATGCTCACCTACAACGCGCTCGCAACGTTGTTTCTCGTCTATGCCGGACTCATCGGGGCGTCGGGCATTCTCCTGTGGCCTGCCGTTGCCCTTCACGCAGGACTGTCCATCTTTCTTGTTCAAGCCTGGCGGAAGGAACGACGAGCGCCGGACACAAACCTCTAGAACGCTTTCCGCCTCTCATCCAACATGGATTGTTCGACACGAGTACGTGATCATGACTATCGCTCCGCCAGCCCCAGTAGCGGAAATACGTCGTAAGCACTCCCGATTTGCAGAACGTACGCCTCGGCCTTCTTACACCCATTCTGCAATCCGCGAAAAATTCGTTACACCGCCAGCTCTACCGCAACCGCTCCACTGCTTCCGAGCATTTCTCTACGATTCATTCCTCAACTCCGCTTGGCTCTTAGCAAAGGCTGCTAAAATTTCGCCGATGGCCAAACTATCCGCTCAAGCCCGCGCCCGCAAGATCAAACTTCTTCTCTTCGACGTCGACGGCGTCCTCACCGACGGCAAGCTGTTCATCTTCCCCGCTCCCGCAGGGACTCATCAAAGCGTTCTCGACCAGCGAACCCAGGAGCGCTCTGCGAAACACGCCGGCGAAGGCGGATTCGGCCTGCAAAGCCAATCTATGATCGAAGCCAAAGGCTTTCACGCTCACGACGGCACCTCGATTTCTCTTGCCCGCCTCGCTGGCATCCGGACCGGCCTCATCACCAAGCGCATCTCCGAAACCGTTGCCCTGCGCGCACGCGACTTGAAACTCGAATACGTTCGCCAGGGAATTCAAGACAAGCGCACCGCCTTCGAGGAAATCGTGCAAGATGCAGGCCTGAACCTCGAGGAAGCCGCCTTCGTCGGCGACGACGTCATCGACCTCCCCGCCATGCGCGCCGGAGGCCTCTCCATCGCCGTCAAGAACGCCCGCGCCGAAGTAAAGCGCGAGGCCCACTACGTCACGCCCCACGCCGGCGGCGACGGCGCTCTCCGCGACGCCGTTGAATTCATCCTCAAAGCCCAAGGAAAATGGAAAGAGATTGTAGAAGCCTACATCGGCGAACGCAGCCCCACCGTGCAATAAGGGCCGTCTTCCGCGTCCCTCTGTGTCCCCTGTGGTTGAGTGTTTTGACTGTTCGAGGTTTGGTTGAAAGCCGACAGCTTGCGAAAAAAACCCACCGGATGCTTGCTTGGGGCGTGCTCGGGTCAGCATCCGATGGGCTACCGTTTCTCCTTACTCACCCTGTTGTTTTCAGGAGTATGTAAAAAAATTAAACACCCGATCCCCCCAAAGTTCCGTCTATTTTTGTAAAGCTTTGTAAAACCTTCAACTGCTGCCCCCCTCATCATCGCAACGCATACAAATTTCCATCCGCGCTTCCCACATAAACCACATCGCCCACCACCACCGGGGACGACAAAATCGATCCCATGCTCATCGTCCGATCCAGTCCCGCCACCATGTCGTCATAGAAATCGGACCGGTACAGCGCCTCCCCGTTCGGAGTTCCGTCCGCTTTCGTATAAGCCGCCCCGTGCTCCTTCATCCCGTCGGTTTCAAACGACCACACCGGCTTGAATTCCGCCAGATCCACCGCAACCAACTTGCCCTGCGTCAACCCGAAATACAGCATCTCTCCCGCAACAGCTGGCGACGAAAACATGTACCAGTGGTTAAATCCCACGGAATGCAAAACCGCGCCCGACTTCGCATCCAGCGCATACAACAGGCTCGAGTCCGAAGTTACGAAATACACTTTGCCATCCTTCACCGCCGGCGACGACACGATCCACGAACCCTTCGCCCCAAACTCCCATTTCTTCTCGCCGCTCTTCGCGTCCAACGCATACAGATGTGAATCGCGGCACCCGAAGTACACCATGCCATCTGCTACAGCCGCAGACGACTGAATCCCCACCTGATTGTGAATATCCGGATCCTCTCCCGTCTTGAACCGCCACTTCTCCGTCCCCGTCGCAGCATCCAGCGCGTAGAAATAGCTATCCCAGCTCCCGACAAACAAAGTCCCATCGGCGATTGCTGGAGACGCATGCACCACGTCGCCAGTTTTGACTTTCCAATTCAACGTCCCCGAGGTCGCGTTCAGCGAATAAATGTTCCCATCTCCGCTGCCAAAATAAACTGCTCCCTTCCACACCACCGGCGACGATAAATAGCAGTCAAACGGATCCGGCATCGTCTCACTGATCGGCTGCACGCCATGCAGATGCTTGCCCGCGAACCGTCTCTCGCCATCTGTCTTGAACTTCCACTTCAACGCGCCGCTGGCAGCATCCAGCGCATAGAAATTCCCATCGTACGCGCCGAAGTAGACCGTCCCATCCGCCACCGCCGGGGATGATGGCACCCGGCTCTTCGCCTCGAACTTCCATTGCTGCGCGCCCGACTCTGCCGCGACCGCATAGAAATTTCCATCGCTGCTGCCAAAGTAGACTTTCCCCTGCACTACCGCCGGAGAACTGATCACCATCCCGCCCGTATGAAATTTCCATTTCATCCCGTCCAGGCTCGCGACTCCCTTCGCCTCATACACTCCGCTGTGCGCCGGATTCCCCCGAAACATCCACGCATCCTCGCTAACCGCAGCTACGCAACAGAACACTAGAAACCAGCCTACAAAAATGCACACACGCCCCGATTGATTCATAGTTGTTGGAGTCCTCGCCCATTAGACGATGCCCACGAAATTAAGTGAGGAACCAGTAGCGGGAGACAAGAACGCGGAAACAGTAGCGCCGGCGTCCGCCCGCTGTCGTGGCGGCGTCACGCCGCCACATCCGCCAGCTGCAATGAACTCAAAATTCTTGGTGGATCTATCGGGAGTCGGCGCCAGCGGACCTACAAATAAAAAGTGCAGGAGATTCCTCTAGACACAGAGAGGGGTAAAAAAACCGGTTCCACGCTTCCCTCGAACTGCCAATCCTCTACAACGCCGGAGGCTTCGCCGCCATCAATTCCACAAACCGTTTATCCTTCCGCAACTCGGCGAATTCCACATCTTTATAAACGTTGTTGAAGTCCTTGTACCCGGCTTCCAACGCCTTCTTCAGATACTCCAGCGACCGGTCCGTCAATCCCATCTTGGCATACAACTTTGCCACCGTGAAATCGTATCGCGCTCGATCTCCCGGACTCGGCAACTGTGCCTGTACTCCGCCCCGCGAGCTTCGCTCAAACACATCCGGATCCAGTTGGAGAGCATGGTCGTACGCAGTCACCGCCGGGTCAAACTCTTTCTTCGCAAACAACGCCGCGCCCAGATTGCTGAAGAACGACGCCGAGGTCGCGTCGATCGCGATTGCCCTCCGGTAGTCCTTTATCGCCGGGCGATATTTTTGCACTTCGTAGAAAACCACGCCCCGGTTGTTATAGGCATCGGCAAACTTGTGATCCAGTTTGATCGCCTGATCAAACGATTTCTTCGCCTCGCGATACCGCTGCATCATCAACTCGGTAATGCCAATTTTATTCAGCAAGCGGGCCGAGTTCGGTTGTTTCGCCAGCGCCGCGCGATAGTAGTCGAGCGCATCCAGGTATAGTTTCGACGCTCGCAGCTGCTCCGCCCGTCCTTCCAGATCGGATGCCGTCGCATCCGGAGCCGGAGGATCGATCGTCCTCAACAGCGGTGGCTTAATCTGTACTTGTTCTGCGTGGGAAGCCTGACCCCATGAGGCGCTCGACAGGGTGCAGACACAAACGGTCAGTACAGCAACCGCAACCAGCAATACCTTCGGGCAGGACGACATGGACCACCCCCAGCCAGTGGACACAATTCTGGCACAGTTTCAGTCAGCCGGCGAAGATTTTTTGTGAGCCCGCTAAAGCCTGAATCCCAAGCCGGAAGCCGAAAGCCCGAAACCGGAGATGTTCAGTGCGGATCATTCTGCCCGCTGTCTGCTGGTTTAGACACCGGAGCCGTGCTTTTGTCATCCTTAAACATCCCAGCAATCTTCCCGAAGATCCCCTTCTTTTTCTTCGCTTGAGGATTATTCGGGTCTTGCCCATTCGCCGCCTCAGCTGGCGCCGGTGGTGGCGGCTGCGGCTGCACTACCTTGTCCCCGCCAAACATCCGCGAGAAGAAGCCTTTCATCCCCTCTTGCGCATCGCAAGTATCGTGCGGCTCGGTTCCCGCCACGAATGCCGAAACATAGTCATCCGGGCACGTCGGAGTCGCTAACCGGTTCGTCGCCTTGTCCAGCTGCACGTCCACCACGCCCGTCGGCTGTTGGAAGGGCTTCATGTCGGAATATTGCGGCAGCGCTGACGCCTTCTTCATGAACTCTGCCCAGATCGGCGCCGCCGTCATCGCGCCGCTCAAGCGCAAATCGCTATAATCGTCGTACCCCACCCACACAATACACAGCAAGTTCGAGGTATATCCCGCGAACCAACCGTCATGCGAACTGCCCGTCTTCCCAGCCGCCGGAGGAGTAAATCCGCGGAGACGGACGGCCGTATATCCCAATCCGTTATTGATCACTCCTTCCATCATGTTCGTCATGACGTAGGCCACTCGCGGATCCAGCACCTGCCGCTGGTCCGTCGTATAGTTCGCGATCACGTCACCTTTGCCGTTGCGCACCGAGCGCAGCAGAATCGGCGACAACCTCACCCCATTATTCGCGAATGTCGTGTACGCGCCCGTCATGTCCAGCGGAGATGCATCGTACGATCCCAGCGCCATCGCCGGCGTCGCCTTCACCGACATGATCCCAGCCGATTTCGCCAGATCGGCCACCTTGTCGTAGCCGACCTCCTCCGCCACCTTCACCGTCGCATTGTTCAGCGACATTGCCAGCGCGTATCGCAACGACACGTCGCCGTGATACTCCTCTTTGTAATTGCGCGGCTCATAAATCTGATCGCCGTACGCAAAACTCGTCGGCGCGTCCGTCACCGTCGAAGCCGGGGTGAGCACCGCCGTCGATCCATCGAGCGCCGTGTTCATCGCCGCTGCATACACAAACGGCTTGAAAATCGATCCCGTTGGCCGCTTCGCCACCGCATGATTCAGCTGGCTCCAGCCGTAGTCGCGCCCTCCCACCAACGCCAGCACCGCCCCGGTGTGCGGATCAAGTACCACCAACGCGACCTGCGCCTGCGGCCCCGGCATCACTTTCGTCTCAAACTTCTTCCCAACTTTTATCTTCTTGGTCCGTATCTTCTTGACCTGCTCGTCCACCAGCTTGATGCCGGTCTCCACCGCCGACGCAGCCGCCTTCTGCAAATCCGGATCCAGCGTCGTGTACACGCGGTACGACTGGTCATTCAACTCATTCTCGTTAAACTTGCTGATCAACTGGTCGCGCACCATGTCCACAAAGTACGGCGCGTCGCTCGCTTCCACGTTTGGCGGCGCAAGCTTCAGCGGCACAGCTTTCGCTTTATCTGCTTGCTCGCGCGTGATCACGTGCGTTTCCACCATCGATTCCAGCACCAGATTCCGCCGCTCCAGGGCTCGCTCCGGATGCCGGTACGGCGACAAATAACTTGGCCGCTGAATCAATCCTGCCAGCAGCGCCGCCTCGGGTAGCGTGATGTCCTTCAGATCCTTGTTGAAGTAGGCCTTCGATGCCTCCGCGAATCCGCTGATCGCAAACGATCCCCGCTGCCCCAGGTCCACCCAGTTCGCATAGAACTCAAAAATCTGCTGCTTGGTGAACTTTTGCTCCAGTTCCTCTGCAATCAGCATCTCGGTCAATTTGCGCTTAATGGTCTTTTCCGGAGTCAGGAAGAACCCGCGTGCCAGTTGCTGCGTCAGCGTTGAGCCGCCCTGCTCGCGCCGCTGGTGTACCACGTCGCCCCAAACCGCTTCGGCCGTGCGCACAAAATTCACACCGCTGTGCTCAAAGAAGCGCCGGTCTTCAATCGCCAGCACTGCCTGCACCATCGTCGGAGGAATGTCGTTGTACTTGACGATCTGCCGTTTCGAACGCTGCTCCGCGTCGAACAACGCCGTCACCAGTTGCGGCTCCAGTTCATACGCCGACAGATCAGTCCCATTGCTCGTGATCTGGTCGACTTGCCCGTCATGAATGCTGATCCGCGCTGGCTCCGGGCTGTGGTACGACTCTGATCCCGGCGTAATTTCAATTCCATCCTTCACCAACCGGAATGTACCCAACTTCGACTGCCCGTCTTTATCGGAATACCCCGCTCGCTCCAAATCGGTCTCAATCTCGCGAACCGCAATCCTCTGTCCATCTCTAACCGTTTTCGGCAAGGCATAAATCTTGGCGGAATTGGCAAAAACCGGAGAGCGGAAGCGCTTCTCAATAATCCGGTCGTACTTGATGTAAAAGTAAGAAAACAGGACTGTAAACGACACGGCAAGAATCAGGAAGGCCACCAGCGCCGCGCGCAGCACGGGATCGCGCGGAAGCCCGCGGATACCCTTGCCAGCTTCTCCCCCAAACCTCGGAATCTTGATCTTAATTGTCACGATTTGACTGCTCTCGATGGTAAAGGCGCTACAGACAGAACTTTTCCTCACTCACTCAGACGTCAGGACGGCTCAAAAGGTTTGTATCGCCTCTCCCTGCAGGGAAGTCTCATACTGCTGGGCCAGGGATCACAGGTCCGCAACGCCGGAATGTTGTCAAAGATGCCCTTATTGTACCCCTCTGGCAGAAACGAAAAGAGACCCGCAGTACATGCGGGTCTCTAACCGGTTAACCAACCTCTTCAACCTACGGCTCATCCGTGACTGCGTAGCCTGCGTTGACCGCTCCCGCGTGGGCCAGGTTGCTGGTGACTGCGCCGCTGGCGTCCACTGCGTACGCGTACTCTCCCGCTAAACTGGAATTCGGCACGTCTGCGATGGCAAATATGTACTGCCCACTCTGATCAAACTTGCCCACACTCGCGTTCAAGCCCGCGAACGGCGAGGTTCCCAACTCCGTCAATGTCCCTGTCGAAAAGGCGAACCCCTCCATCGGATCGTTCACCGTGGTCACGATATCCGAGGTCTGGTCGAAGGTATAAACAAACTTCCCATTCGGGCTCACCGCCAGGTACACCGGCGAGGCCAGTGTCGACACCGGCGAACCGAATGTCGTCAGGCCTCCTCCTGAGGCGATCGAGAATACGTAAATATGATTGTCGATCGCTCCGCTGCCGCCGCCATTCTCGGCCGTAATTCCGAGCAAGAATTTGCCGCTCGCCTCTCCCGCGATCTGTGCCATGCTGATCGGGAATGGACTATTCGTTACCGGCGTCAGTACTCCGCTCGACGTGTACGAAAACGCCGTTATCGTGCTCCCCGTCAGCGCGTATACATACTTTCCCAATCCATCGGTCGCGAGCTGGCTCGGAATGCTTCCCGTAGTCACCGTTGCGATCGGGGTCAGCGATCCATCATTCGCATTCACGGTAAAGGTCGAGATTCCCGCCGATCCTCCCACGAACAAAACTGCTCCATTCGGATCAGCCGCAATCACGTCGCCCGTACCACTCAACGTAAGAATAGGGTTCGGAACCGGGCTCAGTGCTCCCGTCGCCGCGTCGATCAAGAATCCATACAGGCTCCCGTTCGCGAACGGCATATACAGAAAATCCTTGTTTACGATCGCAATGCCGCCATTGTTGCCCAGCGTATTGACGGGAAAAGTTGGTGATACAAACGTGGGAATCGGAGCAAACGTCTGCGAGTTCGCCACGTTCAACCCCTCGAGCGCCATTTCGGCCGAAGTTATCATCCATGAAATAGACGAAAGCGGTCTGGCTGATGTTATTGCCCCCGCCCCCGCCGCCCGAAATGCCGCCGCCCGACGGCGTGCAGGTCGCACTTCCAAACGTCGTGCCGCACGTATAGTGGCCGCATCCGATCGTCCACATCGTGCTCAGCAACAAAACAAAACTCAGGAGCAACCGAAATTTCATCGCCATGACTTCTCCCAGGATCCTTCTGGATTCGCGCACTCAGCCAACGCGAAAAGACTTTTTCCCACGCCGATGTTAGGTTCCCTGGTAACCTCGCGACAAGATTACGGAGGTCATTGTCCGACTCTCCAGTTCTCGCGGTGGACGCCGTCGCGCAATCGCACTCCAGCCGCGAAGCGGCGAAAGAATGCAGCCCACAGCCTGCCCTGAGCTTGTCGAAGGGGCGTAAGCCGTGGGAGGACACCCGCCTTGGAAAGGAAAAGCCCCGGCAGGGGCGAAAGAGAACTCAGAAACCGAAGTTGAGCTAGAACCCTTTGTTCCCGCTCGAAGGAGTGAAATGCAATATGAAGGAATATCCCGGCAAAGTGACAGGCACGCTATACTCCGCCGCCACATACACCGCCGGCGACCCCGGCGTTCCGATCCGCTGGATCGTCACGCTCTCCGGGGCCAGCGTGATCTGATGATCCTGCGCCCGCTTAATAACCTGCTCGATCAACTCCTGGTCGGTCGTGTGCGGATTCGATCCGCCCATCATCGCCACACTCCGCAGATCATCCTGAAACGAATAGTTCGCCAACTCCGGCGGAGCGATCTGAAATCCCGCATACACGCAGGCGATAATGACCAGAAACCCGACAATCGCTTTTACTGTTCCCATGTCCCACGATCTGCTCACCAGGACAGGAAACTTTCTTCATCCTGCCCGGCCGAGCAACTCCCGAATAGTTTCCACAACCGCCGTGATCCTAACATCGCGTACTTCGCGAGTCGAACGTAAAACGACTTCCACAGTACCTTCGGTAACCTTCTTTCCCACCGTGATTCTAAAGGGGATTCCCACCAGATCCGCATCCTTGAACTTCACTCCCGGACGCTCATCGCGGTCATCGAGCACCACATCGACTCCGGCCGCCTCTACCTGCTTGGCAATGTCCTCGGCGGCCGCCCGCACCGCCTCATCCTTCACATTGACCGGCGCCACCACCACCTCAAACGGCGCAATCGAAGCCGGCAGCCAGAATCCGTTCTCATCATTACTCTGCTCCACTGCCGCCGTCAGAATGCGCTCAATTCCAATTCCGTAGCAGCCCATGATCGGCATCACTTCCTTGCCGTTCTTATCGAGTACCCGCGCTCCCATCGACTCCGAATATCGATATCCCAGCTTGAAGATGTGCCCAATCTCCACCGCCGTATCGATCCGCAGCGCCTTCCCGCAGGAAGGACACGCCTCTCCCGCCGTCACTGCGCGCAAATCTGCATACGCCGTCGGATGAAAATCCTTCCCGGGCGTCAGATTCTTCATGTGGTAGTCCTCTTTATTCGCGCCGGCAATCAGATTCGTCCGCCCCTCCAGCGCCTTGTCCACAAGAAGCACAGGCTTGTCAGCTCGGATTCTTCAGATCGCGAGCCCACTCAATCCCGACCGGCCCCAAATAGCCTGCTGGAGACTTGAACAGTTCTTTGATCTCCCCTTCATCCATCGGGCGCGTCGCCGTCGCCACCGTCCCATTGAACTTCGCTTCGTTCAGTTGATGATCGCCGCGCATCAGCACCACGATGGCGCGCGACTTCTTCTTCCCCTTCGCATCCACCTCGTCCGCCATGTAGGCCAGCGTCTTAATCTTGTTCTTCGGCGACACTCCCAGAAATTTTGCGACGTCCTCGATCGTCTTCTGCCCCGGCGTGTGCACCAGCAGCGGATTCCCATCGCCCTCCGGTGCAAGATCTCCCCACGGCTCCAGCTTCGAAGTCGCCCTTTCCAGGTTCGCCGCGTAGTTGCATCCATCGCAGCTCACAATCTGATCCTCGCCCGCCGGCGTCCGCACCATGAACTCGTGCGATTCCTTCCCGCCCATCGCCCCCGAGTCCGCCTCCACGACCATGTACTTCAATCCGCACCGGTCAAAAATCCGGCAGTACGTCTCGTAGTGTTTCTTGTAGGAAACATCCAACCCAGCCGCATCGATGTCGAACGAATACGCGTCCTTCATCATGAACTGCCGGACCCGCAGTAGCCCCGACTTCGGACGCGGCTCATCGCGAAACTTCGGCGTAATCTGATACCAGATCTGCGGTAGCTGCTTGTAACTCCGCAACTCCTTCAGCGCGATCGAGGTCATGACCTCTTCTTCAGTCATGCCCAGGCACATGTCCGTGCCCTTGCGATCCTTCAGACGGAAAAGGTTCTCCCCCATGAGCGCCCAGCGCCCTGACGCCTCCCAGATCTCTCGCGGATGCAGCACGGGCAAGAAAAATTCCTGCCCGATCTTGTCCATCTCCTCGCGCACAATCCGCGTGATCTTGTTAAACGACCGGTTCCCCAAAAAGAGGTAGGAATAAAGCCCCGCCGCCAGCTGCCGGATGTACCCCGCCCGCACCAGAAATTTATGCGATGCGACCTCCGCATCCGCCGGCGCCTCCCGCAAGGTAGGAATAAACAGTTCAGACCATCGATGCATAGTGAGCTTCCCGATAGAAAGTAGAATTTTCGATTGTAAATGATGATGCGACTAGACTATGTGGGCAGCCGCCATCGGCTGTCCGCGAGCGCAGCGAGGGTTCCCTTCGTGAACCTTCGTGCCCTTTGTGGTTTCAGCTTTAGAACCGCCGGGACATCCTGGACGACTCGCGCAACGACTCCAGCGGAGTTCCTACTGGACCTTCTTAGAAAGTCTTAATCACGCAAGGCCACCAGATTGCCCTTGGGAACAGACCGCGCCAGAACCCTCCGCACAGCGCGCCCATCGGGACCAATCGTGAAACACGGAATTCTTCTCCCCTTCGTTCTAACTCTTCTCGCCTTTCTAGTTGGTACGACACCGAGCAACGGTCAGGAGACTCTGCCTCCTTCTCCGGGATCAAACAACGCTGGCCCGCCGAATACCCCCTCTGTAACCAAGGCGACTACCTGCACAGAAAAGAATGGCAACCCGTGCCCGGAGTGGGTACACAAGTTGATTGGGCAGTATCCCCCGTCGCCCGAATCGGACATTCAAACCGAGCGGGACCCTTCATCCGTGCACTTCTGGACCTACCGAGGGTGGCAAGACCCACCTCTGCGAACAAATAAACAGGTTTTTCATTCGAAGGTATTTCTCGCGGCGCATATCGGCGGAGCCATCGCCATGATCGTCGCCTGCCGCACAAAACATTCTGGGGAAAGTTGTGGATCCGAGGTGCCTGGTGCCGCTGCGATGTTCGGAATGGACTACCTGCAGTTTCGCTTTGTCGGCGGCCCGAATGCCATCGCAGCCCCCATCTACGAGATGATCCATGATGGCCGGGCTAGTACGAGATGATAGGCCGGTCCGGCGAGATCACTGGGCCACTGGCAGCCCGGCTCAAAGAACTGCCAGCAGCCGCTCAGGACCCACTATCCCGCCAGCTGCTTCAAAATCTCTTTCCCCAACTTCTGCGCCTCGCCAAAAAACTTCTGATACTCCAGAAACAGCCGGTTCAGCTCCAGCGCCTTATCGGTCGACGGATGCGCGCGCAGAATCATGTCCCGCACATGAACCGGATTCGGCAGGGTAGCGTCCTCATTCAATTCTTCCAGCGCGAGCTTAGGATCATAGTGATACATAAAAGGTATTGTAGCTCCAGAAGCCGATCGTAGCGCCGGCGTCCCGCTGGATGTTTGCCACTCAGGCGCTCACTCAAGTGATTTCCGAACGGCCGGCGAGTTCTGCGAAAGAGTCGCAAACTGCATGACCGATTCGGGGACGACACGCGAGTGAATCGCGGGATGGCAATTCTCGGCGACGAAGTTTTTCTGGGCACGCTGAATACGTGTGATTGCAATCGATGCGAAGACTGGCAACCTTGTGTGGGACGTGACCGCGGCCGACGATCGCACCGGACACAGTTTCACCGTCGCGCCGTGGCTTCTCCTATTGCTTTCCGCGGTTCACCGGGTTCCCCCGATTGACGGAGCAGCGGTTTCCGTAATAATCTGCGCTTACACCGGAAAGGAGGTGGTCGGATGACAAGTTCTGAAGGTAGTAGTTGGGGTTATCAAAGACCAGGTGAGGTGGCTGAGACTTAGAGCGGTTGCTCTAAGCGGGGTTTCGGGCAGCGTTGATGTACAAACAACGCGCCGGAAGCTACAGCCCGCACACTACCGGTGCAGTAAGGATTGATTCCGCCTGACGCAGGTCGGTCAGGATCGTCGATCAGACGAACCCGGAGTTGCCGTAGAGGCCACGTTAGAGTGACCACCTCTTGGTCAATCCCAACCAGTCCACCGGACGGCTCGCAGTCTTTATGACTGCGGGCCGTTTGTTTTTTCTGAAGGTCGCCAGCAGCTTCAAGGTTTATTGAGCGGACGAAGGCGCGCTTCGCTTGAATGACTCGGCTTCGATAAAAATGCGCTCGATCATCGGTTCTTTCTCGCGAATACACTTCTCGATGCGCTCAATCGCCAACTCCAACTGATGAATGTCGAGTCCGCGCTGAAACTGAATATTCACGGTCAAGAGCACCTGGCTAGGCCCCAGTTGCATGGTGAGCAAGTCCCCGACCTTATCGACTGAAGGATCGTCGGTGATGATCTTTCTCACTCGCCGGATTCGGCCACGGTTGGTTCTCTCGCCGATGAGCAGGGCACCGCTTTCTTTTCCCAGGAAGATGGCCATAGCCGCCAGCAAAAGTCCGATGAGAATGGATGCCACAGGATCGAGATAGGGTTTGTTAAACGTGCGGCCCAGAAAGATTCCCAGAAACGCAAGCAAGGCGCCAATCAAGCCGGCGCAATCTTCCAGAAAAACGGTAAAGACCGTCGGATCCTTGCTGCTTATGATTTCGTCCCAGGTACTCTCGTCATGATCAGTACGCGCCCGGAGTTCGCGATACGAAATGATCCACGAATAGAATTCAAATACAGTCGCGAATCCTAATACCGCATAATTCCACCCGGGATGACCCGTCGGCTGCGGATTCCGCAGATGAGTGATTCCGTCATGGATCGAAAGCCCGCCGCCGATGCCAAAAATGTAGACCGCTACCAGCAGCGAGTAGAAATAGAGCGCCTTTCCATGTCCATAGGGATGCAACTCATCCGCGGGCCGCTGGCTGCGCTTGATCCCAAACAAGAGAAGTAGTTCATTTCCAGAGTCGGCGGTCGAGTGGAAAGCCTCCGCGAGCATCGCAGAACTGCCGGTGAAAGCCGCCGCTGCATACTTGCAGATCGCAATCGCGACGTTGGCGGCGATGGCAGCATAGATGACTTTCTTGGATTCCTGCGTGCTCATGATGTGAGTTTCTCATACCGCGAGAATCGCTCTGCTATTAGTCACATGCAGCTGCTGCGGCGTTGCCTGCGAGTCGGGGGTTGAAACGCAAGTATTTTGTCCTATGAATTTACGAGGCTACGCCCGAGGCTTTTTCTTTGGCACGCCCTTCGTGTGACAATCCATGCACTTCATCGTATGGACGTTGTGCGGGCTCTTGGTCGATTTGAAGGTTGTGTCCATCGTCTCGACGTCGCGGCCGCAGTTGGAGAGCTGCGGGTGGCAATTTGCGCACGAAGCGCGCGTCTTCTGGCCGTGTTTCTCGTGACAAGCCAGGCAACTTAGGCCCTCGTGAACTCCTATCGGCGTGCGATCATCGCCCGATCCAACCTGGCTACTCGCGACAGGTGCGTGGCATTGGTAGCAGAGAGCCTGACGCTGGTCGGGACTGATCTTGATAAGCCGGCCGCCCTCATACATCTGCGGCAGCGGCAGACGGTTGAGCGAAACGTAATCCTGTTCACGGCGATCGAACAGGGCCAGCGAAGGACACGAGATCTCTTCGCGCGGGCTGGCATCCTGCGGCTTCACTGCCGGACGCGAGAGCGGCGCACCGTGACGGTGCATTTGGTGGCAGGCAAGACACGGGATCGCAGGTTGCTGTGCGAGTTTCTCAGCGACCAGTTTCCATGGGCCGTGTGTGTCGACGGGCGTGACCAAATCGCGAATGCTGCCCTCGAAATGCATCGAGTGGCAGCGAAGGCAGTCGTCCATTAGAAGTTGCCGCTGATTGTGGTCCTTGTCGAGGAAAATACGCGAGTAGGTGGCGCCGTGGGGTCCGTTCGACCAGTCCGCATATTCTTCGCGATGGCACCTGGCGCAACGCTGGCTAATCTTCAAGACATCTTCCGTCTTCAATCGAACTTGTTCGGGAACCTTACCGCGCAAGTGCGCGACCAGTTGGCGCACGTTTTTCAAATGAAAGCCGGCATCGAGAGTAAGGACGTCGCCATGGCACTCCGAACACACGACGTTGCGATGCGCCGATTCATGCCAGTCACGGTACGGCTGCCAAATCTCGTGGCAACTGGCGCATGAACTCCCGCCGGAGTAACTGTAGTAAAGGCTGGCACCAGGGAAAAGCAAAACGACAAATGCGACTACTACCAAAGGCGCACCGATACGAAACCGAAGAGATCGTTTAGGAACGGCCATGCGTTCCCTTCCACGAGTTCACCAGGTTGTACGAAGCGTAATAGGCGATCGCCATAATGGTGAGAACTGGATTGAACCCGCCGTTGGTGACGTGGATGCTTCCGTCGATGACATAGAGGTTATCGACATCGTGCACGCGGCAGTATTTGTCGACAACGGAGGTTTGCGGATCGTTGCCCATGCGACAGGTTCCCGCCTGGTGTTGGCCGCCGCTGGGCCCCTCACGCGAAACCCAGTTGAACGGAATCGTGCTGGTCGCGCCAGCTTCCAACAGCCAAGCTTCAGCCTTCGCCGAAAGGAACTTCGTGCCGAGCAGATCGTTTTCGTGGCGATGACCTGAGAGACGGACCACTGGAATGCCCCAGGCATCTTTCACTTTGGGGTCGACCTGCACTCGGGACTCGAAGACCGGCATCTCCTGCACTGGGCCCATGACAGAAATGGTGCGCCGGTAATAATTGCGCATGAAGTCTTTTCGAGCGGCGCCCCAACTCGGAATTCCGGGTACACGCGTGCCCGCGAACTGATACGGCAGTCGAATGAATTCGTTGGCCAGCAGTCCGCCGCCGACAAAGCCGGGATTGCCATGGCTGTAGTCGCAGATCGCGATGGATGCGCCGGGGCCAAGGTCGTCGTAGGTCTCTTGCTCGAACAAGCCAGCGGCGCCGGTGTAGGCGTGACCCTGCAGGTTTCTTCCGACCCAGTCGTAGCGATTCCCAAGGCCGCTGGAGAACAGGCGACTCTTGGAATTCAGCAGCAGGCGAGCCGACTCCGTGGCGGAAGCAGAGACAATTACGAGATCGGCGGTTTGTTCCTGCAGGCGACCGCGAGAATCAAAGTAGGCGACGCCGGTGGCGCGTCCGTGATCGTTGGCGAGAACTTCTTTGACGATGCACTCCGTGCGTAGTTCGCAGTTGCCGGTCTTGATCGCCTTGGGGATGACCGTGTTTTGAGTGCCGCACTTGGCGTCCACTTCGCAGGCAAAACCCACGCACCAGCGACAGCGCATGCAGGCGCCCCGCCCGTTGTAGGGCACAGAATTCCTGAGCATCGGAATATTAAAGGGATGCAGGCCAAGCCGTTCGGCTGCGGGCTTCAAAATCTGATGCTCGCGGTTTGCGGGCAGCGGAGGCATGGGCAGGTCACGCCGACGAGGTGCGCGAAAGATGTTATTGGAGTCGTCGCCCGAGACTCCGATTTCCCACTCCGCCTTTTCGTAGTAAGACTCGAGGTCTGAGTAGCTGATGGGCCAATCCTCAAGCGTGCTGCCTGCAACCGATCCGTAGGTGGAACGAAGGCGAAAGTCCTTCTCCATGAAACGCCAAGCCATCGCGCCGTAACTTAGCGTGCCGCCTCCCACACAAGCCGCGTTGTTGCTGTAGGCACCTTGATTCGCGCGGACTATTTGCTCCCGACCTTTTGTGTCGACGACGACCCGCGGGTTTCGTTCCTCATCCGGACCGAAGGACGTTCCCAAAACACATGTGCGCTGGTTGCGCAGATCATCTTTGCGGTCGTCGAAAGGTGTGTACCACTTGCCGCGCTCCAGTAGGACAACGCTCAGGCCTGCTTCGGCCAGCTCTTTGGCCACGACGCCGCCTCCGGCGCCGCCACCAATCACGACCGCGTTTGCGTGCTTAAGAGACATCCGATTCTCATCTATTGCAACTGGGCCCTCAGGGGCTGCCCGTATTCCTCTTCATCGGTGACCGCACGACTGAAGTCGTGCCCTTCCCAAAATCGGCTGCGCCAACGTCTCGGCTGCTTCGCCCTTGCTATTGCGTCACACCTACAGCTTTCGGATGTCATACCGCAGCCGGCCGCGAATCGGTGGATACGGCAGGCCGAGCATCTTCCAGCTGACTCCTTCGCGATTGCCTCCATGCCGAGGATCGCCGTAAAAACCCTGCATCGTGTGATCGACCAGGTAGCCAAAGAAGTCCGAAGAAGAAGCCTGCTTCCAGATGGCGCCGGGCGCTTTTCCACCTTCCAAGCGGCGAAGGAGTTCAATTTGTTCGGCACCTTTCAGATCAATGAAAGCCTTGCCGTAAGAGAGAAGAGCGCTCTGGTCGATGCCCGCAAGCCCGCGGCGGTAGATTTGCTGCAGGTTGTGATACGGCCCGCAAAGCTGGCGGTCGATATAGTTGACGACTCCGGCCCAGGCGGCGCCCGCATCCTGATCGGGCGGGATGATCTGGTCGCTGATTGCCGCCAGCGTTCTGGCTTCGTCGACCTTAAAAAATCGCCACGGAGTCCCGTTCCGGCCACTGCATGCCAAACTCGCGCCCGCTGCGGCCGCGGCTAGGGCCGCCTGCAGGAAGGCTCGGCGGTTCAGTTTGAAGCTGGCTTCCACTTTTCGTTTGTTACATGCAGGAGAGCCGAAGTCTGTGACCGGAATCACCAACGAGCGTGTGACGTTCTAGCTCTGGACAAATTTGACCCGAGCGAATCACGTGGACGTGCATGGGATATGATTCCTGGCCATGGTGATGATTGACCCTGAACGGGAACGCCGGCGACTGATCGAGTACTACTCTCAACAGATGGATGGAGAACTGGAAAAAATCGCCGCGCAGGCCTACGACCTTACCGATATCGCGCGCGAGGCTTTGAGAGTGGAGATAACACGCCGAGGGTTAACCGCTGCACTCACCGAACATGCTCCGGTGGCGCCGACTCTTTCGTCTGTGCCCGGCGACCCCCCACCCAAGCCTTCTCGGGGCGAACCGTTGCCCGCGGGAGAGTTCGAGATGCAGGACATGGTGACGATTCGCCAGTTCAGGGACTTGCCGGGGGCTCTGTTTGCCAAGGGGAGTCTGGAGTCGGCCGGAATCGAGTGCTCTCTTCTGGACGACAACATGGTACGGCTCGATTGGTTCATTTCAAATTTGCTCGGGGGAGTGAAGTTGCAGGTAAGGCACGAGGACGCGGAGGTTGCGAAGCAAATTCTAGAGCAGCCCATCCCCGAAAACTTTGAGGTACCTGGAATCGGGGATTACGAACAGCCGCGCTGCCCAAAGTGTCAGTCGCTTGATGTGAACTTCCAGGAAATCGCTCCGGCAGCATACTTGAGTACAGTCGTGAGTGTGCCGATTCCCTTTCACCGCCGCGCCTGGCGTTGCCATTTCTGCGATTCGGAGTGGGAAGACGATGGAACTGATGGCGACGCGCTTGGCTCCCAGTCCTAGAACCGTCTCTAGAAGACGCTTCCCCTAAATGGCCGGGCTATTTGGCCCAAACCGGGCAGCCGAAGTATCCTTGGCGAGTGTCCAGTTCTGGCGAGTCTTACCTCAATGAGCAGCGCGAGCGGCGGCGACTAGCGGCGAACTACGCCAGCCAGACCGATGGCGAGTTGCTGCGCCTCGCGCGAAGTGCAGAGTCGCTTACAGACTTGGCTTGGGAAGCGCTGGAGGAGGAGATGGACCGCCGGCACTTGAAGTGTCCTGATGACGCGGGCCCAGAGCAGAAGTACGAAATGGAGATTCAGGAACTGGTGACCATTCGTCAGTTCCGCGACCTTCCCGAAGCCTTGCTGGCCAAGGGCTGTCTCGAGTCGGTAGGAATCGAGTGTTTTCTGGGGGATGAAAATCTGGTCCGGCTCGATTGGTTCATTTCCAACTTCATTGGCGGAATCAAGCTCAACGTCAGAATCGCTGATGCCGACAACGCCCGCAAGATTCTCGACGAGCCAATTCTCGAAGGCCTCTACGTGCAAGGGGTCGGGCTCTACGAACAACCGCGCTGTCCAAAGTGCCAGTCACTCGATGTGAACTTTAGAGAGCTGGATCGGCCGATTGCTTACATGAGTGCGTTCTTGCGCGTTCCGATGCCGATACACCGCCGGGCCTGGAGATGCCATTCCTGCTATGCGGAGTGGGAGGATGGCGCGGTTGATGCTGGCGGCAGTGAGTCCCATTCTTAGGAGACATTTCGCCCATCGACGCAGAAAACGCAACGGTGCGCTTGAACTAAGCTTAGAATCCGAGTGGGGCTCTGGGAGGAAATCATGAAAAGCGTTGCTATTTTTATGTTCCTGACCCTGTCCGCGTTTGCCCAGCAAGAAATCGGCACAGTTGCCGCAGCCTGTGGTTCCAAAGACATCAAGTATGAAGCGAAGCTGGACGAATCCCAGCACACGCTGGCACAGCCCGAAGCCGGGAAGGCGTTGGTGTACTTCATCCAGGATATTGGCGCTGTGAACTGCATCGGATCGTGTATGACTACCCGGATTGGGCTCGACGGAACGTGGGTCGGCGCCAACCAGCATAATTCTTATTTTTCGGTGTCCGTGGAACCAGGCGAGCATCACGTGTGCGCCAGTCCGCAATCGCGTCTCTTGCCGAAGCCGTCTCCAAAGTACGCCGGAGTTTTGTTGGCGCTCACGCACTTCACAGCGGAACCGGGCAAGGTCTATTACTTCCGCGTGCGAAGCTTCGGGAATTCCAACCAGATGAATTTCGATATCGATCCCATCGACAGTGACCAGGCCAAATACTTAATGGCTTACTATCCCCTGAGCATTTCGCATCCCAAACCGTGAACCGGGGCGGTGTTCACCGCAGGAGTGTGCTACTTCATTCCTAATGTGGCGAAGCCCTTGCGGACTACGTCGATGGTATCTTCGGCGAGCTTCAGCGCCGGCAATTCTTCCCGGGCAAACCAGCGGACTTCGGCGGCGTCACTCGCTGCGAGTAACTCCCCTCCGACGCGACGGCAGAAAAAATCAATCAGCACATAGTGATACTGGACTCGCTCTTCGGGATTGCGCAGGACGCGGTCATAGACGCCAAGCAGATCCTCAGGCTCGACGATGAGTCCGGTCTCTTCGCGAGCCTCGCGGACGGCAGCTTCCCGGATCAGTTCCCCGACTTCCAACACGCCGCCAGGAATGGACCATTGGGCCTGCAGCGGCGGATGGGCCCGCTTGACCAGGAGCACACGAGCGTCCTCGATGATGATGGCGCCGACACCGACCAACGGGACTTCGGGAAATTCGCGTTTCATGGGAGAGGCGGAATGATGTGGATTATATCGGGAGGCTGCGAGTGCTCGCTAAGGTGGAGTATGTAGGGCATTTTCATCTTCTAATTGCTAGAATGGCGCCCTAGGGAGTGTACGAATGGCCCTCGAAGAATATAAGCGCAAACGTCGTTTTGAAGAGACACCGGAGCCTCCTCCAAGCCTGCCGAAGAAGGCGGGAAACCGCTTCGTCGTGCAGAAACATGATGCCACGCGGCTGCACTACGACTTCCGGCTAGAGATGGAAGGGGTTCTGAAATCCTGGGCGGTGCCCAAGGGACCGTCACTCGATCCCGCTGATAAGCGACTGGCCATGCACGTCGAAGATCATCCGGTTTCGTATTTCGATTTTGAAGGGAACATCCCCGAGAACAATTATGGCGCAGGAACGGTGATCGTGTGGGACGTAGGCACGTGGCAACCGCTGTCGCCCGTCGCGGTGGACGGCAAGTATAAGCCGGGAACGGAAGCGGAAGCCGCCGCAATGCTCGCCAAGGGCGATCTGAAATTTCGTCTGAACGGGAAACGTCTGAAGGGCGACTTCGCTCTCATCAAGATGAAAGGACGACGTCCCGGCAGCAAAGGAAACGAATGGCTGTTGATCAAGAAGCACGACGACCAGGTCGTTGAAGGATATGACATTGAAGAGTTCGACGATTCCGTACTCAGCGGGCGAAATCTTGATGAGGTCGCCGGAGACTCCGGGTCGAGAGAGTGGAAGAGTCGTCCCACCGGCCGAGGAAAGTTGAAGGCTGCCTGGCTGGCCGATGCGGTCGCCAAACTCGATAAGAAGAGAGCCGAGGAGAGCGGCCCCAAAAAAAAACCCCGAACGCGCCCAGCGAGCGCGAAAGACAGGACGCCAAAAGCGCGAAGCAGCAAAAAGAAAGCAGCGTAGCAGCGCCGGCCAAGCCAGTAAGTACCAAGCCGCTTAAGGCCAAGTCCTCGGTGCCCCCCGTGTCCTCCGTGGTGAAGTCTTCTGCTGACCCCGTAAAGCGCCCTATGCCAGCAGCGATCCATCCGATGCTGGCTGAGTCGATTGCAAAGCCATTCGACGACGCAGATTGGCTATTTGAAATCAAATGGGACGGCTATCGCGCGATCGCGTTTATCGAAAACGGCAAGGTGCGATTGGTCTCGCGGAATCAGAATGAACTGACTTCTCGTTATCCCGAGTTGAAAGATATGGCGCGCCTCATCAAAGCGAAGACAGCGATCCTCGATGGCGAAGTGGTAGCGCTCGATGCCCACGGTAAGGCCTCGTTCAGCCTGATGCAGCAACGCACGGGATTTCGTCCCGGAGGCCACCGGGCGGCGGCCAACGAAGATGTGACGGTTCTGTATTACGCGTTCGACCTGCTGTACCTGGATGGCTATCGACTGGCGGCGCATGCCGCTGGAGGAACGCAAGCGCAAGCTCGGATCAATTCTGGAAACCGGCGACGGCGTGCGCTATTCCGATCACTACGAGGAGCACGGCAATGCGCTCTTCGAGATCGCCCAGCAGAAGGGACTAGAAGGCATCGTCGCGAAAAGGCGATCCAGTTGCTACGAAGAGCGCCGCAGCGGCGACTGGCTAAAAATTAAAATTCGACACCGTCTGGAAGCCGTGATCGGCGGATATACCGAAACCAAGGGCAGCCGCACTCACTTTGGTTCGCTCGTTCTTGGCTTGTACGACAAGGAAGGACGGCTGATCCATGTCGGGACAGGCCGGCAGCGGCTTCAATCAGAAATCGCTCGGGGAAATTTCGCAGGTCCTGGAGAAACTCGAGACCAACAAGAATCCATTCTTCGGAGACGTAGAGGCGCTCCGGAAAGTGAGTTTCGTGAAACCTCAGCTAGTAGCGGAAATCGAGTTCGCCGAATGGACCGGCGGCACCAACCAGGGCAGCGGACCGAAGTTGCGGGCTCCAGTATTTCTGGGCCTGCGCGACGACAAAGATCCAAAAGAATGCAAGCTCGATCAGACAGGCTTTAACTGAAGGCCGGTACCGCTACTTGATGTCCTTCATCGCCAGCAGCGTGCCATAATCCCGTCCACTCGGGTCGACGGCGCGAGCCACAACCGCGGCGAAGGCATCCCGCACTTCCGGATACTTTGTGACCAGCGCTTTGATGACCGCTATGTTGCTGGCATATGCCGCGTTGGTGTTGGACACATCAGCGGCTTGATACTTCACGATCAGGTCAAGATCACTTCCCACAATCTCCGGAAACACGGCAGTGATCTTGTAGGTCGCTGTTCCGGCCGCAAGGTCGACGGTCTTTCCATTCGCGGGAAGGTCCGGTGGCTGCGCGCTCTGCGATTCGTCGTAGAGCTTATCGGTGGCTAACGTGCTCATAAAATTCAACGGGGAGATCAGGCTGCGGGCCTCGCTGTAAAAGAAAAATGCGTTGTGCGCCTGACCTTTCGCCTTGTACTCACGAGCCCGCGCCAGAAACCAGTCGCTGTCATGTCCTGCGACCTGAGCGGCCTTGATGTACAGTCCGCCCAATTTCCAGTCGGTCCCGTCCTGTTGCAGAATCAACGAAACCATGCAGCGCCCTTTGGTCGAGGTCGCATCCATCAGAACCACTCCGTACTTTCCGGCCGGGAGATTGTCGAGATAAAAGACGGCGCTATTCGCAGTCTGGCCGCTCTTTCCAAAGACGCCGCAATAGAATTCCGCGTGCGGCACCGGCGTTGTACCGTCTAGTAGAAATGTGGATTTCACCGTTCCTTGCGCTCCGGCGAGATCCTGCTGGTGATCCTTAACGGTTCCCTCGATTCCCGCAAAATCGGAGGCGAGGCTCGGCATGGCATTTTGCCGCAGGGACGCAACGTCTCCTTTGACGATCATGTCAAGATAGCGTTGCCCTGCAGTTGTCAGCTTCGTCCGCACCCCCTCGTCCAGATCACTGGCGGTCTGACAGGCCTGCGCCCGAGCATTTTGAGGCGAAAAGACCAAAATCGATAGCGCAATCCAAAGAGCGGTGGAAAAGCAGCGGGTGGCCAGATTCATCGGGAATTCCGCCTTTACTTTCATAGAGTTGGGAGGCTTGTTCAGTCTACGCGACTTCTATTGTCCACTGTTAAGATTTTGCGCGGGCTAAAATGGTTGACTGCAATCGGTTTGCCAGTGTCCCCACATCGTGCCATAGCATCAAAGTACGCAAGAGATTAGTCTTTAGACGTTCTTCTCGATGGGACGGATGGCGCTGCGGGTGGCTTGCGGCTGCACCAGTGCTAGAATCTGGTTACAGACTGCCTCGCGGTGTCCCCCCGACATCATATATTTGGGAGAGATGATCATGAGCACGGGATGCAATTTCAAGAAATTCGTTGCAGGAATCGCCCTGTGCGTCGCGGTTGTGTGCCCCGGAGTAATTCAGCCGGCAAACGCAGACGCGGTTCATGGACAGCGGAAGACGAAGAAGCCGACTCCGCCTCCTCCCCTGCCATCCGGACCCACCGGTCCCGTGCAGCAGATCCCGCTTGATTCCATCGCGCCCATGGCTCCGCAGGTGAGTTATCAGAATTCTCAGCTGACGATCGTTGCGCCGAACTCAACGTTGGGCGATATTTTGCGCGCCGTCCGCAAGCAGACGGGCGCGGAAATCGATGTTCCATCCGCCCCGGAGCGGGTTGTGACGCACCTTGGTCCCGGACCAGCGCGCGAGGTCCTGGCTGAATTGCTGAATGGTTCACGCTTTAACTACGTGCTGCTCGGCTCCGCTGCAAATGATACGCAATTGACTCGGGTAGTACTGGTCGCGAAGTCGGCGTCAGATACTGTGGGTCCTGGCAACACTGCCCAGCCCCCGGCGGAACAACAACAAGTCACCGGTGTACCTCCTGGCAACCCGGTTTCGACGGCGCAGGAGCCCAATCCTGACGGGGCCGATGCCGATACTGCGGAAGAGAATACCGACGACAATGCGGATCAGTCGGCTGCGGATGCTGAACAGCAGCCGGCTCAGCCCGACCAGCCCGGCGTGAAGACTCCGCAGGAAATGCTCCAGGAAATGCAGCAGCGCCAGCTAATGCTGCAGCAGCAGCAGCCTCCGGGACAGCCGCCAGTTCCGGGAGCCGGCGTGCAGCAACGCCCGCCACAGGAACAGCAATAAAAAAGAAGGCCGCGCTAGCCGCGCGGCCTTCGTCATCTCTGTTAACACATTACGGTTTATTTCCGCGAACACTCTCGCCATGCGGTGTAGTGCGAGCCGTCCGAATCAGATCGCTATTCCCGCTTGCCTTCTGAAGGAAGTTCCAATCGCGAGCGATCTCCGTTTCGGAGATGCCCACAGTCGATTTATGCCGCAATTCTGATTGCAAACGGGCTTCCAGAAGCTGCCGCACCAGCTCTGGTGGCGCGTTGCCGTTCAGAACGTTGCCGACTGAGATGCCAACTTGCACCGTCTGCTCTCCCAACTGCAGTTGCAGGACGGGCCTCCCCTGATCGTCGACATCGGTCTTCGCCTTGGATTGCAGCCTCTCCCACGCCCGGTCAGCATTCTTTTTTGGACCTTCGGGATAAGCTCCGGCCAGGAAGTGCTTCAGCTCCAGCTGGTAGGCGCGGCGATCCTCGCGGCCCAAGGGAAGATCTGGATCTCCGCCCACGACGAACACCATTGCATTGCGCGCGGGTTCGAAATGTCCTGCGCCAGTGGTGACATAGGCTGCTGCCACGCATCCGGCAAAAATCGGGCTGACCACAGCGCTGGGCACAATATACTTCTTCGACTTCAGGAACGATTCCACCACCCCATGCACGGGTGTGCTGCGCGGCATGCTGCCCGGCACTTGCGAAATGATGATGCGCGAAAATTGCAGCTCCGGATGCCGCTCACCAAACCTGGTAAGCATCTTCGCCATTTGTTTAGGCGTAGTCATGCCCACGTCGGCCACAATGCTGCGATGGAGCGACTTTGGGTAATAGAAGTTCAGGACGCTCTTGGCGAAGTCGGCGCAGTTGTTCGAGACCAGGTGGAAATGGGAGCGGTTGGCCGAGTCATTTAGCTTGCGAATCAGCGCATCGTCCTGAGCCGCGGTCGTTTCGATCTCGAACCCGTAGATCGTGCGGTCGTAGGACGATCCCACCAGCTGGTACCAGTTCCCTCCCGGCGCTCCGCCATTCTTGCCGTCTGGCGCAATCTCCTCCAGATACCGACGGCGGTACCGGTCGCGCAGGAAAAGCGCCATCCTGGCATCGGCGAACAGCGGCACATCATCGGGACGTTTCACGGCGTACAGGTAAGGGATGAGTGGGATGGCGACCCAATCGTATCCGCCGACGCCGTCGTAACGGCTGATGACCACCCCGGTCTCTCCCGGGGCGCAACGACGAAG
The DNA here is from genome assembly GCA_963731405.1 of uncultured Acidobacteriaceae bacterium. Lineage (GTDB taxonomy): Bacteria > Acidobacteriota > Terriglobia > Terriglobales > Acidobacteriaceae > Sulfotelmatobacter. The sequence goes on from CAVSVS010000022.1 coordinate 65,953, forward strand.
AACCACAGGGGTCTCGGCGCACACGCCGGAAAGATAGACTGCGGCATGACCGGTCGCGGTAAAAAATCCCATCGCGCCATAAGGCTCTTCCAGCAGAAGCGTGGCTGACGCCCCCGCGAGAGCGGAGCACAAGGCGAACATTACAACGATGCCGCAAAAAGCGCGCCGCATTGGCTGCATGTGGCGTAAAGACATGGTTACCCCTGATTCCGACGTAAACTACTAATTCAAGAACCCCTTACCCAAAGTTTAGTTGCGGCGAATCGCAATAACCAAGTTACGGAAGTGTTGCAAATCTAAGCAGGATTTTGCGGGCTGTGGCAGCGAATATACGACGAAGAAACACGAGGAACAACCGCTCTCTGACTACTTTTCTGGGGAGGTTAGAAATTGCGCTTTTGCCCATCTCGCGGCCTCGCTGACCGAGGGGTCTTCGTCAGCGGTCATAGGATCGAGGAGCGGAAGCAATTCTCTATTCTTACTATTCCCAATGGCGATAGCCACATTCCGGCGTAGACCGGAGTGCTTCGTACGCCGAACTGGCGAGCCCCGAAAGACGGCCCGAAATTCCTCCGCAGACATCTCGGCCAGCCAATCGAGCGCGGGGTTCACCAATCCGGGGCGAGCTTGAAATTCAGTCGAAGCTGGTTGCCGGAGCCTTGCGATTCCAGGGACACACGTCCTGGCAGATATCGCAGCCAAATACATGGCGCCCCATACCTGCGCGAAGTGCTTCAGGAATTGAGCCACGTTTCTCAATTGTCAGATATGCAATGCATTTGTTGGAGTCGAGCTGGTAGGGCGCAAGGATCGCATCCGTCGGACAGGCATCGATGCAGCGAGTGCACGTGCCGCACCGGTCAGGAGCGGGAACATCAGGCGCAAGTTCGAGCGACGTGAGGATCACGCCCAGAAAAAGCCACGAGCCTTTCTGTTGATTGATGATGCAAGTGTTCTTGCCGATCCAGCCCACGCCGGCATATTTGGCATAGACGCGCTCGACCAGTGGACCGGTGTCGACGTAGCTGCGGGTAGTGAGGGCCGATTGCAACTCGGGCGACACTGCCCCGCGCAATCTGGATTCCACTTGCTTCAGGCGATTCAGCACCGCATCGTGATAATCCTCATGGCTCCACGCATAGCGGGAAATCCAACCCCGGCTCGTATCGGTCTCTCGCGTCGAATAGGGCTGGTCGGTGTTGTAGTTGATGGCGCAAACCACCACGCTTCGCGCCCAGGGCGCAACTCGGGCCAGCGAACCGCGCTTCAGCTCCCCCTGTTCATCGCGCGCCTGCAGATAATTCATTTCACCGCCGTGTCCAGCGGCAATCCATTCGGGAAAGTACTTGAGTTCGGAAGCGTCAGCGGCGGGAGCAATTCCGGCGAGGTCAAATCCAGCCTGTTCGGCGGCTCGTTTTACGGCTTCTTTCGCATCACTGATCGGAATCGCCAACGATCACCTCTGAATCGAGCGCGTCGGAGGGAAGGGACCTGTCAAACGCCGAGTTTCTTCACTTCCTCGTTGTAATACTTGCGGTAGAGGATGTCCCACTCTTGCGAGCCTTCGAGGATGGTACGTTTCTGGCTCTCAATCTTCTGGCGGGCTGCAACGTCGATTCTGGCTTCCTGGTTTAGCAAATCTTCGAGAATTTTGCGGGTTTCCTGGCGGATGGTGTTCGGGTCTTCGATGAACTCGACTTCATCCATCTGCTTGAGGACATCGGATACGGCCCGCGCCAGCACGTTCACTTTATCGCGGCTGAGTCTCACAGCACCGCCTTGTACTTGCGCACCAGTTCGGTCTTTACCTTGCGGAACATTTCCTGGTAGTTGGCGCCGCTGTTGCGCATCTCGTCGGAGTAGGCTTCGAGGATGACCCGCACTTCGTCATTGATGCGATCCTCGAGCGAAAGTTCGTCGACCAACGCCGCATTCACGCGCTCGTTCACCGCGGGAAGGGCCGTGACCTCAATGAACTTGCCGGCAATCAGTTTCTTGGTGACTTCGCGGGCCAGATAGCCCACATATTCTTTGGAAAAAAGCATTTGTGGATTGGATGTCCTGCGTGCAACAGTTTGTCAGTATGAACCAAAAAGTGTAACACAGCAGAAGCCTGAGCGGAGTGCCGCGCTCCAGCCCGGGCCGCGACCCGCTAGGCCTCGTTCGCGGCGCGCACAGTACCCACTTTCTGGGCAGACGAATCCCTTACCTGCCTCACTCCAAGTTCACGGGTACACTCGCAAAAGACGCTGAGAAATACTATCGTCCGAAGCTTGCTAGCAACGTCTCGATGACCGCCGCGACCAGAAAGATGAACACAAAATAAGTGGCAACGCGGCTCGCAGAATGATCTTCTTGCACTCCCGACATGGTTCCTCGCAAGGGTTTTGATATTGGAGGAGACTACCCTCCCACAGATCCACGCGCCGGATTATACAATGTCGTGCACTCGATGCAATCCGACCGCCCCACTATTCGTGCGCGGGAGGGGGCGACTGGTCACGCAAGGTGTAGACAAACTGCCGGATTTCCCGGCGCTCGCGTTCCGCTTTTTGGGCTGATTCTTTAGCGAGCTGGTTATAGATCTGGACTTCCCCTTCGGCCTTACTCGTATCTCCCGACTGCCGATAGGCCTGAGCGAGACCGTAATGCGCCTCTTCGAGCCTCGGATCGGCATGGATGGCCTGCTGATAGTCGAGAATCGCCTTTGGATAATCCCTTTTTTCAGCATGGACAATGCCCAGTTGAACGTAAGCGGCCGCGAACGCTGAGTTAAGACGCGTGGCGTTCGTCAACAGCGACTCAACCTTCTCCGAGGTGTTCGGAGAACCGCTCCGCACTTTCCACAGTGCCAGAGCGTAATAGTAATTGGCCTCGGCGTTCGCGGGTTGCTGTTGCGCAAAGCGTTCCAGCTTTTGCAGAACCTCGGCAGAGGGCGTGGCTTCAGCCTTTTGCATCTTCCCCAAAAAGAGATATGGACGCGAATCGCTGGGATCGAGGTCGGATGCCGCGCAGATCTGCAGCACCGCCTGATCGTAGGAGCCGCGCGCAAACTGGGCTGCCCCAAGTCCAATCAGCATTCGAATAGAACGAGGGAACAGCCGGTTCCCCTTGGTGAAGACTTCCGCCGCTGGCTCCGGAGCATGATGCAGCAGCAACTCGGAGCCCCAGTCGAACAGATAAGTTTCAGTCGGGTCCAATTCAGCAGCCCGTTGGTACTCGCGCACCGCAGCCAGAGAATCTCCCATGCGTTCCTGGACATCGCCCAGCAGATGATGAATTTCGGCCTTGTCGGAATGCTGCAGTAATGCCCACGTCTGATTGCGTGCAGTCTCGTAATTTCCCGATCGCGCATTGGCCAACGCCAGAAGGTAAGCGTTCTCATAGTCTCCCGGTTTGAGCGTACGGGCTCGCTCAAGGTAGACGATGGCCTCGCCGGCTTCGCCATTCTCGACCAGTGCCTTTCCCAAGCGATAGTTCGACTCAAAGCTGGCTGGTTCCCGTTCTGCGTTTGCGCGCAAAGTTTTCTCAGCATCCGATGCGCTTCGATTCTCACTTCCTGCAGTCTTGCCGAGAGTTACCGTTTCTTTGGCGAGAGTTTCGCGGGTTCGAACTACTGTGTCCGAGCCGTGTCCGCCGAGACTCGTGGTGTCGGTAACGCCCGCAACCGAAAAACTTGGCTGGTCAAAGAACTCGGGCTGCTGCGATGGTGATCCCTGCGATGACGCGGATTGAGGCGCAAGGCTTAGGTCGACATGCTTCTCTTCGTTTGGAGCGAGAAAAACGGACGCGATTTCCGCGACCGAGTATCCCGTCATCTCCGCTCGCAGGCTGTAGACTCCGCCCTGAACGGTGGCAAAACTGTAGTTCCCTTGCGAATCGGAGTGAACCGTCTGAGTCTGGGCGGATTCTTTGCCCTTCAATTGAATGATGACGCCCGCGACCGGCTTTCCGGATGAGTCGCGAATCACACCGCGCAACGAAGCCGAGTTCTGAGCCTGTAGGGATTGAGCTATGCACGCGACAACAATAAGCAGGACAACGATTCGGTCGATGGCTCTGGTCGGCTTGTACAACTGAACCCCGTTGAAACAGCCCATGAAGAGAGGCGCCAATGTCGGCTCACAACCCGTCTCGCGCTTAGTCCGGCATTTTATCCGCCATCCTTGCTGATCGCAACTTCGCGGCGACTTCCAGCGGACGAGAATCCGCTGGCTAAGCTGGCACGCTCAAAATAGAATGCAATGCTTTGTGACAAGTGATCATTTGCAGCTCAGATCACAAGTGACGCAACACTGACCGTGAAAAAGCCTTCCGACATGACGCGACGCGAATTTGTGACCGCCTCTGCGGCTACCCTCGCTATAGGCACGGTGGCGCCAAACTTGCGGGCGCAGCCGATTGCCGAACAACAACCGGACCGCGGCCCTTCTCGCGTCATCATCGACACCGATCCCGGCGTCGACGATGCCTTTGCATTGCTTTTAGCCATGCGCTCGCCCGAACTCAAGATCGAAGGCATCACCGCCGTTGCCGGAAACGTTCCTTTGGACTTGACGCTGCCCAACGCGCTCCGCATGGTTGAGATCGCCGGACGCAACGACATTCCAGTAGCTGCCGGTGCCAAGGGTCCTCTGCTGCGCCGCCTGGTTACGGCTACCTACGCGCACGGCGAAAACGGCTTGGGGGGAGCGATCTTCCCCGAACCGAAGCGCAAACCCATTCCCGAGCCCGCGGCAGATTTTATTCGCCAGACCGTGCGCAAATACCCGGAAGAAATCACGCTCCTCACCATCGGTCCGCTGACCAACATCGCCGCAGCACTAAATTCGGATGCGGACTTGGCACGCATGGTTCGCGGCTTGGTGATGATGGGTGGATCTTTGTCGGGAGGCAACATCACTCCCGCGGCCGAATTCAATATCTACGTCGATCCAGAGGCTGCGCGCATTGTCTTCCAGTCAGGAATTCCCATCACTATGGTGGGACTAGACGTAACCCGGAAGACCTCGCTCACCGACGAGCACGTCAAGACGCTGGAAGCCGCAAGCAATCCTGTGAGCCAGGCTGCTGCAACCATTGCGCGCAATGCCATCAATCACAACCGTGAGCGGGGCTTCCTCTCTGGGCCGAACATGCATGACTCCCTCGCCGTAGCGGGTTTTCTCGATCCGTCGATTTTGCAATTTCAGGACTATTACGTCGACGTCGAAACCACTGGCGAACTCACCGCCGGAGAAACGCTTGGCTACAGTCCCAATGCTGGTGATTTGCGACGGCGTCCTGCATCCTCGAAAGATGCGGCCGCGATGAACATGCCCATTCGTGGATCAGCGCCTACTCTCGCATCGACGAGGACATCTCCGGTTCTGCGAGAAAACTTTGTGCCGAACGCGAAAGTCGCTGTGGGTGTGGACTCGCCCCGGTTCTTTGATTTGCTCATCGGGCGTTTGTCGGGAAAGCAGGCAGCGAAATGAGATTGATTCGGATATGGATCGCAGAAGTCTTGCTGTTGTTGATAACCATTGCGGCCTGCGGACAGCAGTCCTCCTCGGGCAAGCGCAAGATCATCATCGACCAGGATGCTGCCGGTCCCGGAGGAACCGATCAGCAGTCGATCTTGTTGCTGGTTCAATCTCCACAAACGCAGGTCTTGGGCATAACGGTAGTGACGGGCGATGCCTGGCTCAAAGAGGAGATCGCGCACACTCTGCGCATGCTCGAGATTATCGGGCGAACTGACATTCCGGTGGTCCCCGGAGCCGAGTATCCACTCGTGCGCCGTAAAGAAGAGACGGAACTGTGGGAACAGCAGTATGGCGCCGTACCATGGTTGGGCGCTTGGACTCCGCGGCTCTATCATCCGCCCGATCAGTTAGGGGACATGCCGGAAGGCAAGCCGACCACCAAGCCTCTCGATGAAGATGCAGCGCATTTCCTGGTGCGGATGGTCCACAAATATCCGCACGAAATCACGATCTACGCCGGCGGACCCATGACGAATCTTGCCCTTGCCATCACCATCGATCCTGAGTTCCCACTGTTGGCCAAGGAACTGGTGCTTATGGGCGGCAGTCTGAATCCGGATACCGACGATCCCGAGTTTGTGAACGCTCCGCGGCACGAATTTAATCTCTGGTTCGATCCCGAAGCCGCGCATATCGCCCTGACTGCACCCTGGAAGAAAATCATTTGTACGACTGTCGATATCTCCGTAAAGACACGCCTGACTCAAGACCTGATCAACCGCGTAAAAGCCGGCAAGACTCCTGCCGCGGGATATGTGTCGGCCCATGCTCGTCTATTTGGAAACTACAACTATCTTTGGGATGAACTTGCCGCGCTCGCCTGGCTCGATCCAACTCTGATTACTGCGAAAGATATGCGTTATCTGGATATCGACCTCAACCGCGGGGCGGGATACGGAAATACGCTAAGTTGGACGGAACAGGATAAGCCAAAGATCGTGGGGCCTCCGGCTGAAATTCAAGTCGACCTGGATAAGGAAAAGTTCTACAAGATGTTTGTCGACTTGTTGACGGCACCAACCCCAAAGCCGTGACTACTGTTGCAGTTGATCGAGTGCCTGCTTAGCCTGCGCGTGGTCGGGATGCTGTTTGAGCAAATCAAGCAGAATGTCACGAGCCTTTGACCGCTCCCTTTCCAGAACATACACGCGCGCCAGATTCATATATGCCTGATCGAAGCCCGGGGCCACCCGAATACATTGTTCGAAACTCGCCACTGCTTGATCCCGCCGCTGAGTCACTAGATACAGCACTCCTAGATTATTCAACGCCTCCGGATAGATCGGCCTAGCCTTCAAGGCGCGCTGCAAGTATTCGTACGCTTTATCGTTCTCGCCGCCCTGCGCAAACACCATTCCCAGACTGTAGTTCGCTTCTGGATCTTCTGGAGCAACCTCCACCGCGCGCTCCAGGACTTTGCGGGCGTCTTCCCAACGCTTTAGGGAACGATAGGCATTGCCCAGGTTGTCGAGAGACAGCAGGTGCCGCGGATTCAATCGTAGAGCCTCCAGGAAGCACGGAATTGATTCCTCGATCCGGCCCCCGCGCGTGGCAATCACCCCGAGATTGTTCCATGCGTCCGGCAGCGTATCCGGATAGTTGGCTGGAAGTTTCACACAGCGCTCGAAAGCCCCGCGGGCCGCAGCATTCTTGTTTTGATTCATGTAGACGCTTCCAATGCCGTATAACGCTTCCGCGCTAGAGGGGTCGTCACGCAGCGCTTGCTGGAATGAGGCTTCCGCCTGATCGAGATATCCACGCTGGAAAAAGAGCGCGCCGTAAGAAAGATAGTTGCGACCGAAGTCGAGCGTGTAAGTCGAACTCGGGAACGGCAGTGCCTTGGCCAATCGCTCGGCTTCGGTCCGCGGGATTTCGCGCAGGTCCTGATCCACGTGCTCAGCAACCAGCGGCCCTTGATATAGCTTGACGATGTCGCCGTTGCGATCGATAAGAAAAGAAGTCGGAAGGCTAAGATCGCGGTGGCGGTCAAATAATTGACGATAGAGAATGTTGTAGATTGCCGCCACGTCTTCCGAGCCTTGCAGAATCGGGAAGCTAAACTGTGTCGCTGAGTTGCGGACGTTCTGGTCGACGGATTCATCCACGTTCACCGCAAGCAGTTGCAAGCCCTCCGCTTTCCAGGCAGTCGAATATTTCTGCAGCGCTCTCAAATGATCCAGGGCTTCAGCAGACTTCTGAGTCCAGAAATTCAAGAGCGTAAGGCCGCTTCGAGTCGAGGAAAGCGCATGGACCTTTCCCGATAAATCCGGTAACGAAAAGTCTGGAGCCGCAATCGGCGCCAGAAGCCAGGTTTCAACGCTAGATGGCATCAGTTCGCCTCCGCGATTTCCATCAGGCGGAATAACCGCCCGGCTCTTCGACTGGGTATCGAACGGTTGCATGCGTGAAGGTTCCAGCCCCTCTTCCACCCAAATCTTGTGATTGATTGGAAGATTGCGCAGTTCCTGCACGAGGCCGCTAGACCAACGAATCGAGGCCCGGACTATTCCCTTTGCCTCTCCAAGCCCAAAGAAGACGTTCTTGCTGTGCTGCGACAAGAATCCGGATCCAGCTTGAACAATGCGCGTCTGACGACCCGCACTAGTCTCGATCGTAACGGAAGTACCGATCGCATCGCGGTTGCTTTTCGTACCCTGAAGATGAAACGCAATCGACCCCGGCAGTTCCTCCATCACGTTTTTCAAGATCCGCAACTGCGGCGCGTTGCGGTTTTTGAGGAAAAGCTCGAGTCGTCCATCGCCATCGAAATCGGCCAGCGCAAACGACCTACCATCCTCCACGAAATCGAGCCCGATCACAGCCGAAACATCGGAAAACGTTCCATCGCGGTTGTTGGCGTAAAAAACATTTCTCTCATAGCCGCTCCATGTGCCATCAGAGCGGATGAGTTCGTTGATGGCATTCCACCCCTCCTCGTACGCGTGCGATGCGCCTGCTTGGTCGGGAGAGAGTGCGACAACCTGCCGCCAGAAGAAACTGTTGAGATCCTGTCGCTGGGGGCCAGAAACCATGCCGTTGGCGATGTAGAGGTCAGGAAAACCGTCATGATCGAAATCAAACGCATCGCTCGACCAGGCCCAGCGCCCCATTCCCACGCCGGCTGCACTCGTCGCCTCCTCGAAGAAGGCGCCCCGATTTCGGAGCAGCGAGTTGCCCATCGCATGTTTTTGGTAGAGCGATCGAGTCTTGCTGGAGGACTCTTTCTTGAAGTTGGCCTGCATCGAGATGCGTTCCCCGGCCGCGGTCCACATGTTGCCGACGTAAAGATCTTCAGCACCGTCGTTATCGAAGTCGAGCCAGGCGACGCTCATCCCCGCCCCTACGTCCTCTACCGATGCCACAGATGCAACATCGACGAATGTGCCATCGCCGCGATTCCGGTAAAGATTCTTTCGCCCGAAATCATTGACCACATAGAGATCGGGCCAGCCGTCAGCGTTATAATCACTCCATCCGCAGCAAAAGCTGTAGCGCGTGTTGTTCTGATTCAGTCCTGATTCCGCAGTTACGTCGCGAAACGTTCCGTCGCCGTTGTTGCGCATCAGAAAATTCGGCGGCCCGTTCTCGGCATCGTGGTACGGCGAAGGATATTTGTACTGTCCGGTCCCCTGGTAGTAGGCGTACAAGCAAAAATAAACGTCGAGTAAACCGTCGCGGTTGTAGTCAGCAGCAGCCGCGCCGGTGAAGGTTCCCTGCGGAGGGCTGGCGAAGTGGAAGGCGTCAGGCTTCTCACGAAACCTGCCTCCGCCTTGGTTCTCAAACAGCAACGGCCCACTCGCTCGCACGACGATCACATCCTGGCGACCGCGGTTGCTGAAATCCGCAAAAAGTGCGCACGCCGTGTTTTCAAGAACTCCCAGCCCCGACGATTCCGTGATGTCTTCAAATGTTCCGTTGCCCCGGTTTCGATACAGCCGGTTGGGCAGGCCCGAGGGCTGGCATACGTAGAGATCGTCAAAGCCATCGTTGTCGATGTCCGCGACTGAAACGCCATTGTGTCCGTAGATGTCGATCCCCGATGCGCCGTCGAGCATGGTCCGCCAGTAGTCCGTACCATGCAGCAATTGCGCCGCGTACGAAGAATTGCCACTCAGCGCGGCCGAGGTAATGTCGACATAGACCGGAGCCCTGGAACGCGCCACCATTTCATCGAGCGTCCGCCATGCGCGAATCTGAAACTCGCCAGAGGAAGAACGTACCCAGTTCAATTCCCAATTCCCGATTCGCTGCTCCCGGTGAAAGCCCGTTCCTCCACCCACCATCTCGTACCGAACACGTGTCTGCACTCGCGCCGGCGAAGAAGCGGGCGTGCTACCTTCGAGACCCGCCACTTCAACCGCCGTGATCTGGAACTCCGCCGTCACGACTTCGGCGAAATCGTTAAGCCTGGACTGCCATTCGTTGAGAAAGGCTTCGCGCGAAAGTGCGATCTGCTCCGTGAATTTGTTCCGTCGCACCTGAAAAGCCGAACTCTCGCGAACAAGCTTCGATTCAGTCGGCCGCAGAGAAGCCCCGGTAAAGTCGGCCGCCAGAGCCTTCGCAATGGATTGAGAGTCCTTCGCCGATCGCAGCAAACCAAGGCTCCAATCCGCCAGGATCGCGGCGATCTGCTCGGCATATTTTTCCGTGATGAAATCGTCTAGCCCCGGCTGCACTTTCTGAAGTACGAGGTCGAGCGGTCGCTCCGCACGATAGTGAGGCTGCAGATGATACTCGCCGCCTACAGCGGGTTGATTGGCCGTACGGTATTTTAGGGCGGGAAACGCGCCGCGCCACCATCCGACAGGTGCCATAGCCACGCCTACGCTCTGGCAGAATCGAACGAGAAAGTTGCGGCGGCGTAGATCGACGAGTTGGGGCTTCCCGGTCCAGTCCAGACGAATGTCCCTCGAATCATTAACTGTGGAACCGAAACTACCATCGGCGTTTGGCACGGTCAAGACAGCGCACTCGGGCCTGCAAACCGCGTCAACGAGGTTACGGCCGCAGCTATAATCTCCTCATCCCTCGAACGAAACATGCGCATAATGACCAAGGCCGCACATCGCCGACAGAACTGCTTGTTGACTCTCGCGTTCTTGTCGCTCTGCCTACACCAGAATACGTTCGGCCAAACGACTCCTGCCGCACAGCTATCACAGTCCGACAACGTACAAGCCCATCTCGGCAAGGGCTATGACGCGCTGAAGCAAGACCGTTACGAAGTAGCCGTTGAGGAGTTCCGGGCAGCCTTGACGTTGGATCCCTCGCTCGTTCTCCGAGCACAGTTTCCTCTGGCCGTCGCCTTGTTCGAGCAACACAAATCCACCGAAGCGCGGAAAGAGTTTGAAGCCGTACGCCGCGAGACTGGAGATCATCCCAACGTTCTGTATTACCTGGGAAGGCTCGATATCGAAGCGCGTGATTTTGCCGGCGCCGTCAAGAACTTGAGTCAGGCCATGTCCAAGCCCCCTTTCCCCGATACGGCGTACTACCTGGGCTTCGCATACTTCAAGCAAGATGATCTTCCCAACGCCGAGAAGTGGCTCAAAGAGGCTGCGCAACTCAATCCGCGCGACTCCCGCATTCCCTACCAGCTTGGCTTCGTCTACCGCAAAGAGGGACGCGAGGAGGAAGCGAAAAAGTATCTAGCACTCTCGGAAGATCTGCATCGCCAAGATGATACCGAGGCCCAGCTTCGCTCGGAATGTGGCGAGAAACTCGACAAGGGCCCGCGCGACGAAGCTCACACCATTTGCGAAAAGCTCTATCACGACGATGATGCCGAGAGACTCACCGCGCTCGGCATGATTTACGGCCAGCACGGCGATCTGGAGGCAGCCCTGAAGCCTTTCCTGCGCGCCGCGGAACTCTCGCCGCAATCTCCGCAGGTGCAATACAACCTCTCGCTGACTTATTTTCAATTGAACCGGTTTGCGGATGCGCGCGCTCCGCTGGCAAAGGCGCTTAAGCGCTGGCCCGATCTGTTTCCCCTGAACGCTCTCTACGGAGCCGTTCTGGTGAAGCTAGAAGAACCCGAGCAGGCCGTCGAGGTGCTGCGTCACGCGCACGAACTCAACCCGCAGGACACTTCGACCGCAGATTTGCTCTACGTCACGACGCTTAAGCTGGCAGAGATGAATCAGCAAGTGCACCGGTATCCGGACGCTTTGCGTTACTACGAGGAAGCAGCGAAACTCCGGCCAGACAATCCCGAGCCGCACCGAGGGCTTGCTCAGACCTACGCGCAAATGGGCAAATCAGCCCAAGCGGCAACTGAACAGCAGGAAGCCGACCGTCTCGGCAACAAATAGTTGGCAAGGAGCTGACGCTATTTCTTGTTACCTAGCAGCTTTGCTTTGGCCTCGGCCTGTTGTGCTTCTGTCGTTTTTCCCATACCGGAATAAGCCTGCGCCAGCAAATTGAACACGTCCGCATTCTTCGAGTGTGTTTTCGAAAGCGCTTCAAGCAATGGAACTGCTTCAGCGAAGTTGCCGTTAGCGATTTGCGATTTTGCTAAACCGAGCTGCGCTTCCGCGCTGTCCGACTGCAATAGCAACGCGGCTTCAAACTGATCCTCGGCGGCCTTCGCGTCCTTCAACTCCAGATACACCTGCCCCAGCAGCAACCGGGCCGGAAACTGTCCGGGCAAAAGCTTCAGACTGGATTCCAGCGCATCACGTGCTCCAGTCGCATCACCGGACTTCTCCATCGCCTGTCCGGCGTAAAACGATGCGGTGGCGTCATCTGGACGCACCTCCATCGCGCGTTTCAAATGCTGTGCCGCTTGAGAATAGTCGCCTGCCTGCAATTCCAACTCTCCGAGTTGACGCAACGCCGTCGGCGATTTGGGATCAAGCGTAAGCACTTTCTCGAGCGCCATGCGCGCATCGGCGGGACGATTATCTTCCGACGCCATCATCGCTGCGTGCAGAAGGTTCTGTTCGTCGATCTTGTCTTTCGCGTCCGGCAGAGACGGCGAAGCGCCACTAGTATCTTGCTTCCCATCTTTCGATCCTTCAGCCCCGCCCTCTTTGGCGCGAACCTCTGCCAGCATGGCTCGCGATTTTTGCACGCGTGGATCTCCGGCTTCGAACTGGTTGTCCAACTCGCCGGCATCCCGCTGCAGATCGTAGAGTTCCGGTCGCGGAGCTTCGATGAACTTGAACCCGTCGCTGCGCACCGATCGCAACGGAGCCCACCCAAATCGCAACGGATAGTCAGTCTCCCCGAAGGCAACGCGGCCACCATCATCCTTCCCTGAAAAGTAGGGCTCCAACGATTCCCCATCCTGCCTTTCAAGTGCAGGAGCGCCCGCCAATTCAAGAAGCGTGGGAACAATATCAAGGGTACGCACCTGCGCCATAATCGTGCTGCCGGCGGCCCTGCCACCCGGTAGCTTGACGATCAGGGGCACATGCGTCGTTGAGTCATAGAGAAAAATCCCATGAGTGTCTTCATGGTGTTCTCCCAGACCTTCTCCGTGGTCTCCAACAACCACGATGACCGCGTTACGGTATTTGGCGCCGGTCTTGAGATAGGCGACGAAGTGCGCGAAGGCGGAGTCCGCGTATGCAATTTCGCCATCGTATAAACGGTCCTTGTAGGTCTGCGAGTAGGGCGCCGGCGGTTCGTAGGGATCATGGGGATCGTACAAATGCACCCACACGAAGTTCGGACCGGCTGGGTGCTTCGTCAGCCAGCTCTCCGCATGCTGCACCACGTCCATGCCGCGGCGCTCAAGGCGTCCCCAGCGCGACTTCGTCGGCATATGCTCCGGAAAGTTGTCATAAAAATCGAAACCTCGATCGAAGCCCGGCGCCAGCGTCTTGCTGTCGAGAATCACCGCACCGATAAATGCCGCGGTATGGTATCCCCGTGCCTTCAGCATCTCGGCTACTGTGGGATGCGTCGTTGAGAGCGGCACGGCAAAATCCGTTACACCATGAGAGCCCGGCAACAGACCGGTCAGGATGCTGGCATGAGACGTGTTCGTGATCGGACTCGGAGTAAAGGCCTCGGTAAAGCGCAGGCCGTCTTTCGCCAGGGCATCCAAGGCCGGTGTCGATCCATTCGCATACCCATAGCAATGAACGTGGTCGGCCCGAAGCGTGTCGATCGTGATAAGGAAGATGTCCGGAGGCGGCGCCTTTGCGGGAGGGCTGGAGGTGGCGGTACTCAATGTTCCCAGCAGGCAAATTCCGAGGAGGCTGGCAAAAAGCTTCACAGGTTCATCAGCCTAGCACATCGCTGGCCCAGCTCGCCGAAGATGAACCCGGGGACTCTGTCGTATAATTTCATCTTCCCATGCTATCTTTCCGGCTTCTTTCGCTCCTGTGCACAGCCGGCCTTTTCTTCACTCCCAACCTTCAGGCCGCCGTCAAGGCCCCGCCAAACGTCGTGTTTATCACCATCGACACTTTGCGGGCCGATCATCTTGGCTGCTATGGATACAAACAGATCCAAACTCCGAACATCGACGCCCTGGCCGCGCACAGTACACGATTCGAACGTGCCTACACTCCGGTACCCGTCACGCTTCCGGCACACACCGCAATCTTCACCGGAACCTATCCAACGCTCAGCGGGATGCACGACTTCAGCGGCAACAAATTAAATCCCACCCAAGCAACTCTGGCATCCATATTGAAAGAGCACGGCTATGCGACAGCGGCTGTGATTGGGTCTGCCGTCCTCGACTCGCGCTTTGGATTGAATAAGGGCTTCGATTTTTACTACGACCACTTCGACTTCAACCGCCTGCAGGAATCAAATCTGGAGGAGATGGAGCGACCCGGCAATATCGTGGCCGATGTCACACTCGACTGGCTTGCCAAGAATTACAAGTCCAGCTTTTTTCTATGGATGCACCTTTACGACCCGCACTATCCGTACCGTCCCCCGGCTCCCTACAGTGAGAAATACAAAGATCGCCCTTACGATGGAGAAATCGCGTTTGCGGATTCGCAAGTCGGACGACTGATCACCTTTCTGAAATCCAAAGGCCTGTACGACAACACGCTGATTGTTCTGACTGGAGATCACGGCGAGAGTCTTGGCGAGCACGGTGAAAAGTTCCACGGCTTCTTCGTCTACAACGCGACGCTGCATGTCCCCGTCATCGTTCATCTGCCTGGAACTGACGCGCCTAAAGCCCTTCCTGAATTAGTGAGCCTTACCGACCTCATGCCAACGGTGCTGCAGGCGTTGAACGTCGACATCCCTCTCCAAGTACAAGGACAGAGCCTGCTCCCGATCATGACGCAGAAAAAGGACGACAACTCGCGCAGTCTCTACGCCGAGACCTTCCTTCCGCGCATCCACTTCAACTGGAGCGAGCTGCGATCCGTTGAAACCGCAAAGTACCAATTCATCCAGGCGCCGAAACCCGAACTCTACGATCTGAGTACCGATCCCGGCGAGACCCATAATCTCTATCCAGAAAAAAAGGCCGTTGGCGAAGAGCTGCACGCCCGCCTCACAGCACTCATCCACCAATACAGCGCCGACCACGAACTGGCGGAAAAGACCGGGCTTGATCCGGCGCTCATGGAGCGGCTGAAATCCCTGGGATATGCCGGTTTCTCGGGGGGAAGCACGCCGACCGCGACCGACGCGTCGTTGCCCGATCCCAAAGACCGCATTCAAACCTACGAATTGATTTCAGATGCAATCGCCGAAAGCCAGCACGGCGAGTATCAGAGCTCAACCGAAAAACTTTCCGCCGCCCTCAAGACCGATCCCGCATCGGTGCCCGTCCACTATTTGCTGGGGCTGAACTATTACCGTCTCCGTGAATTTCAAAAGGCCGTCGAAGAATATCAACGTGTGCTGCAACTCAGTCCGGACTACGAACTCGCGGTCTTCAACCTGGGTCTCGCCTATGCACGCACCGGTGATTTCGATCAGGCGATTCAGATGTTGAAGCGCGCCATCGAATTGGATGGCACAAATTTTTCAGCGGCTTACAACTTGGGAGCCGCCTATCTCAAAAAGCAGATGGTTCCTGAGGCGCTCGCCGCATTCCAGCAAGCTGCCGCCATCAACCCCGATTACGCCGCCGCCCACCGCGCCCTGGGAGAACTCATGCTCTATCAGGGCCAAGTCGATGAGTCGATCGCCGAATTGCGCCGCGCGGCCGCGCTCGAACCTCGCAACGCGGGCACCCATACGGCGCTGGCAAAAGCCCTGACGGCCAAGGGCCTGACCGCCGAGGCCGACGAGGAGATGCGCAAGGCCCAGCACGCCAACGACGGGACGGACCAGAACTGATGCGGCCTGCGCAGAAGAGCTCTCAAAACTTCTTCGCGGGCGTTTGTAGGGCTCCCGGCATTCTGCCCTGTCTCTGCCTGCTTCTGGCATTCCCACAGCTTTTCGCGCAGACCAAGCCCGGTGCCCACAAGCCCGCGCCGAATGTCATCCTCATCACGATCGATACAGTCCGAGCCGATCACTTGGGATGCTATGGCTACAAAAACATTCAGACCCCGACAATCGATGCACTGAGCCGAGACGCAGTCGTTTTCGATCGGGCGATCTCCCAGGTTCCTCTGACCTGGCCTTCCCACGCCGCGATTCTCACCGGCCTGTATCCGTTCCAGAACGGGGTGCAGGATTTCACCGGCCAACCCCTTGACGCACGCTTCCGGTCCGTGGCCCAGGCATTCAAGCAGAAGGGTTACGCGACGGGCGCAGTGGTCAGCGCGTTTGTTTTGGACCGGAGTTGGGGATTAGCTCGCGGCTTTGATTTCTATGACGACGCCTTCGCCCCCGAGGCATTTGCCAACCGCGACCTCGGACTTGTCGACCGCCGCGCGCGAGAGAGCGTGGACCACGCCCTCACCTGGCTGAAGAAGACTCCGCACCGGCCTTTCTTCTTTTGGCTTCATCTTTACGACCCGCATAGCCCGTACGATCCGCCTGAGCCGTATCGCAGTCAGTATCAAGGGCACTTATATGACGGCGAGATTGCCTATGCCGATCACGAACTGGGACGTTTGATGGATTGGCTCAAACGCAACCATCTCTATGATTCAAGCTTGATCGTCTTTTTGAGCGATCATGGCGAGTCGCTGGGGGAACACGGCGAGCACGAACATGGATTCTTTGTTTACAACTCCACCGTCCACGTGCCCCTTATCGTCAAACCGCCTGCTGGAAGCGGCATTCGTGCCAGCAGAACGTCTCGCCCGGTGGAAACCACCGCCGTCGCTCCTACCTTAATTCGAACCGCCGGAATCCATGATGCAGTGGAGCAACAGTTTTCCTCGCCCACTCTTTTGCAACCCGGTGTACCCGCAGACGATGCCGCCTACAGTGAAACGTTCTACCCATTCAGTTCCTTTGGATGGAGTCCGCTGCACGCGTTGGAGACTAGCCGCTTTCACTACATCGAGGCTCCCCAACCCGAACTCTACGACCTGACCGCTGACCCTGACGAGACAAACAATCTGGCAGCAGAGCAGGGCGCCACGTCGGCAGTTCTCAAGGACAAACTGCAATCGTTGCTCCGCAAGCGTCCCTACACGCCGACAACCGACAGTAGCTCTGGGCTAAGTCCAGACGCGCTCGAGAAATTACGAGCCCTCGGTTACGTCGCATATCGTTCCCCCGTATCAGCCAATGCTCTCGCCGCCGGCCTGGCCGACCCGAAGACAAAACTGTGGGAGTTTAATTCCATCCTCGAGGCGGAAGATGCTCTTCGGGCCGGAGATGTCACTAAAGGCCGTACTCTTCTTTTGCAGGTCCGAGAAAAAGATCCCGAGATGTACGTTGTCCCTTTCGTGCTCGGAGAGACTGCGCTCGGCCAGCAGCAGTGGGAGGAGGCTGCGACTGAACTCCGCAAGTGTCTCGAACTCAATCCGCACTTTGACCAAGCCATGCTCGGCCTGGGACGCGCCCTGATCTTTCTGGGAAAAACGGACGAAGCACGGCAATGGTCGAAAAGTGCGATTCAGTATAACCCTGAGAATTACCGCGCATGGTACCAACTGGGCTTTATTGATGCCCGCACCGACAAGAAACAAGCGATCGCGGATTACGAGAAGGCGGTCTCCATCCAACCCAGTTTTGCTCCGCTCCGGCGTGACTTGGGACTGCTGCAGTTCCAGGAAGCCAACTATCCCGAAGCGGCCAAGCATCTGTCCCGCGCGATCGAACTGGGAATCAAGGAAGCCAATCTCTACAATTCTTTAGGAATCTCGTACAGCCGCACGGGACATCTTCGCTCGGCTGTCGACGAGTTACAAAGAGGCGCTGAAACTCGCTCCAGATATGGCGCAAACCCACCTAAATCTTGGTTTCGCCTATGAACGGCTGAACGAAAAAGCTCTGGCTGCCGATCGAATATAAGCGTGCCTGCCAACTCCAGTCGGATCTCTGCGACCTGATCAAGAAACACGCCCAATAGTTAGTTTGGAACGGCTGCCGGCGTCGTCGACGATTCCAGCTTCTGCAACACCTGTCTGGCCTGCGCGCTGAACGAACTGTCCGGCAGCTTGGCCAGAAGTTCGCGAAGTTGCGATGCCGCGGCGTCCTTGCGTCCCTTGTTGCAGCAGCAGATTCACGAGTTGTAGCCGGTACTGCGCCTTGGTAGGGTCAAGCTGAATAGCTCTGAGCAAAGCCGCCTCGGCCAAGGCAGTCTTCTTCAGGCGCATGTTCAGCGAGCCCAGCAGAAACTGGCCAAAGCCGGAATCAGGCTGACGCCGCAAACCTTCGTCGAGAAACTGTTGAGCGTCGGTCAGCTGGTTGGTCAGCATGCAAACGTTGCTGAGATTGAAATAGCCGTTAGCGTCGCTCTGGTTGAGCTTGACCACCTGTTCAAACTCGCGCCGCGCATTCACGAAATCAGACTTGCTCACGTAATCAGAGCCCAGATTATTGTGCGCGATGTAAAAGTCCGGCGAGATGGCGACCGCCTTCAAATAGTGACGAATCGCCTCATCCCCCCTGCCGCCCGCATCTGCCGCAAGCCCCTTCTCGAATTCTTTCACCGCCTTCTTGGGAAAGCGCTCGGAGTACTCGTGCAAATCAATAATGTTCGGATTCGATCCGCCCGGCGGAGTCGCGACGTCAGGCGCAGCTTTCTTCTTGGGAACGAGCGTGAGTTCCAGATAAACCGTTGGAGACTGGAAGTTGGGATCGATCACAGCCTCCCGGCGAACGCCTTCATAGTCTTCGTCATTCACAACAACATAGTAGGGATTGGGCCCGAGGTTATGGAATCCGAAAGTGCCGGAAGAATCGGTGTAGACGCTGTCCATGGGCGCGCCCCGTACCTCCAGGGTCACCAGGATGTGTTCCGGCGGAGTATCACCCCGCGCGACATTTATGTGTCCCACGATACTGCCAAGTGTCTGCTGCTGCGCCGGAGCGCGAGGACAGAGAAGGAGGTACAAACCTGGCAAGAGTAACGCCGTGCGCCCTGCCCGAAGCAAATAGCCCCAACGACTCACGCAACCACCTCGAAAAGCTATGGGCCTGTTCCTTGTGAGAACAGGCCCATCATACCGCCAGTCTCCTGCCCGTTAGAAGCTCAGCTTCAGGCTGAACTGCATGTTACGAGCGTTGAGTGTTCCCGCCGCTTGGCCGAAGTTGCCGAATGTAACGTGGTTGTTCGCGCCTCCACCAGTTGTTGCCAGCAGGAAGTTAGCGTGGTTAAACACGTTGAAGGCTTGCCACTCGAACTTCATGTGCACTCGCTCGGTGAAGTTGAACGTCTTTCCAAGGGTCATGTCAGCGGTAAATCTGACCAGGACCTTGGAACTGGTTCCGGCCCAATGTGCCCACACATCCCAGGCAGGGTGCGGAAATGACCGGCAGATTCCCCTGACTCGCAGCTCCATCGCATCCGCTGATGATTCCGCCCTGTGTTCGCACCCGGACACCAGCCGTTTTCCCAAGTGCTCCGGGAAGGGCTGAACTGGGAAATGCTGCTGCTGGGCGATCGTTCTTGCCACCGTCCAGGTTGTAATCACCGCCAATGTTGTGCGCAGTCCAGAAGTGATATCCCCGTCGGTGCAACGGAAGCCGTCAGGATCTGCAATCTCGCGTCAAGCGTTGGAGCGCGCCGCTGAAATGATACGGAGACCAGTGGGCTCCGCTCTGCATCGCCCAGATTCCACTGTACTGCCAGCCGCCAAGGACTGCGCCCGCGAATCCGTGCAGGTTCTTGCCGGGCAATTCATAGACGTAGTTCAGAACCGAGCGCTGACGAATGTCGAAGACCGAATTGCCGCGGTCCAAGTCGGGTATCGCCTGATCGGTCGAGTAGCCATCGCCGCCCGCTCCGCCGCTGGCCGTCGTAGCGCCACTATGCCACGTCGAACCTTCATCGATGGAGTGACTGTAGGTGTAGCTCACGTTGAACAACAGACCGTGACCCATCTGCTTCTTCAGAGAAACCTGCAGCCCGTTGTAGGCGGAGTTGACTGCGTTCTGCCAGTTGCGCAGGGTCGCAAAGTTCTGGATTGGGACGGCCATCTAGACCTGGTTAGCGTCCTGCCCAAGTTGTCGGTGACCGATGCGCCGCCGGTAACAAACCACCAGCTTGTCGGTTGATGTCCTGGGCTCGGAACAGCTTGTGGCTGATCGTCCCGACGTAGTCAACTTCCAAAACGGTCTTCGGGAAAATCTGCCGCTGAATACTGAGGAAGTCGTTGTAGACGTACGGATCACGAATGCCCTGCGGCAACACGATTCCTGTCAGGATCGCCAAGTCAGGATTGAATCCAGCCCACCCACCGATGTTACCAGTGGCCTGCGCACCGCCTCCCATTCCGGGGTTGGTTCCGGGCCCAGATAGGTTGGAGTTACGCCCGGAGCTGGTGCACAACTAGCTGAGCCGCATGTAGAAGGCCCGTAAATCACTGTGTCGCCACCTCCGTTAAGGAGCATCCTGAGCTGAGTTAAAGGAATAGTAAGGGGGATCCCAGCGAGAATTGGAGAGCGGGTTGTAGAGAGTGCTCTCGTAGGAAACGCCGAAGCCACCACGGAGTGACGTCTTGCCATCACCGAAGACGTCATAGGCAAAGCCCACACGTGGCCCGAAGTCATTGTGGTCGCCCTTTCCGAGGGTCGCCGACGGAGCAAATCCGCCGCCGCACTCGCGACGCCAGAATGATGGCGCTAGGGTTAGCAGGAGCGCAACCAGGAGTCGTCGCGTTTGCAACTTGCTGGGCAATGTTGCTTCCCGACCCGAGGATGAATGTCGTTGCCAGATTGTTTTCTTCGGTGTGCCGTGTGAAGACGTCATAACGAATACCCAAATTCAGTGTCAGGCGTTTCGACACTTTCCAATCATCCTGAAAGTACCCGCCATACTCAGTGTTGCGCCAGTGCCGGATATTGGTGGCCAATTGCGCCGGGCTGTTATTGGTGAAACCCGGGATCGACGCCAGCAGCCTCACCCGCCGGAGCATCGGCCGCGAAATAGGTCGGATCAAACATTTCGTACGACGGCCGAGCTACGTTGAACTCGCTGTTCTCAAGGTTGCGCTTGATATCGAAACCAACCTTGATGCTGTGCTTTCCATGGCTGATTGAAACCATGTCGCCATAGCTATAGTCGTGCTCTTTAAAGAACTGCGGATAGCCGCTGTACGATCCAAAACCCGCGGTGCCGTCGTCGAAGTAGATGGAAGGTACACCGGGTTTGGAGGTCGTGATTCCGAAGTTGTTTTGCGTGTAACCAACCCGAAGTTCATTGACAATCGATGCATTGAACGTGTGCACGAAGCTCAACTGCCCATTCGGGAAAATAGCTCTTGGAGGGGTTGGTAAAGCCACGTGTGCAAGCCGAGTCGCAGGGACCAAATGTAGTCGGTCGAATGGAACCAGTTAAACTGCGCAAACATGCGGTTGCTGGAATTCCAGTTGTAGTCCAACCGCGCTGAGGCTTCGTTGCCGTTGAACAGATTGCCCAGCGATTGCGTCTGAGTTCCGAAGATCGCCACGCTGCTATTCTCAAACGGCATGAGGTTGCCGGGTCTGGAGAGCCGTAGGAGTCGTGCGAGTCGCCTATGGTTCCAATAAACGGAACTGCGGGAGTGTTACGCGCAGACTCGGTTTGAATTTGGCCCCACTCTTGCGGTGTATCATCGAGGCAATCTCTGCAGCAGTGACCCGAAGATGGGGAGCAACTTGTTGCCAATGGACGTATAGGGTGCCGGATTGCTGAGGTCACATAGCCGGCCTGAAAGATCGGCTGGCGTTGTCGAGGTACCCCCAAAGTAATCCGGATTGATCGTATACAGCGTCGACCCTGCAATTGCAGGCTTGAAATCCTGATAAAGAAGCGCCGCCACCGAATTCGGCTGCCCCGCAATCACTGCCTTCTGCCATTCCGGAGATTCGACCACTAGGGTCTGCGGTGTTCCTACGGTCGTGAACCGGTCACCCTGGTACGAACCGAAGAAAAACAATTTGTCTTTGATGATCGCGCCGCCAATGGTGCCGCCAAACTGGTTGAAACGCAGTGCCGGCTTGGCAACGCCTTGCTGATTCAGAAAATATTCGTTGGCATCGAGCACATCATTCCGGAAGTATTCCCACACGCTGCCGTGATAGGAATTTGTGCCGGACTTGGTCACGAGGTTGTTAATACTGCCTGCGCTGTTTCCATATTGCGCCGACATGTTCAACTGCAACTGCTGGAACTCCTGCACCGTGTCTTCGATTGGCGTGTTATTGACGCCGCCGCTCAAGCCCTTGTTGGCAACGCCGTTGATGAGGAAGCCATTGAAGTCTTCGCGCAAGCCGTTGACCACCGTTCCGTGGCCGCCTTCAAAGTCCACGCCATTCACGTTCACGGCGCCGGGAGCTTGCTGCATCAGGTCATAGACGTTGCGGCCGTTGAGCGGGAGATTCTCGATCTGCGTTGCGCCGACGGTCGTTGCCAGCTTGGCATCTTCTGTGTTGATCTGCGAAACCTCGCCGGTCACTTCGACGACTTCACGCGTTTGCCCCAGCGTCATTTTCGCGTCGACGTGGGCAATCGTCCCAGCATTCAGCGTCACGCCGACGTTGCTGTACGTCTTGAAGCCCGCGGCTTCGACCGTGATCTTGTATGTGCCGGGAGGGAGTTCCGGGATCAAGTACCCGCCGGTCGAATTGCTAGTCGCTGTCACCGCCAACCCAGTTGCCTGGTTGGACACGGTAATCTTGGCATTAGCAACGGCCGCGCCAGAAGGGTCGGTCACCGTGCCAGCAAATTGTCCGTTTTGAATCTGCGCCATCGCACTCAGCGCAAACAGCACAACCGACAGCGTCATTAAACAACAGCGCAACTTTGTCATTGGCTCCCTCGGTGCAACGTTTAAGTGGTAGTGCCAACAGCCCCAGCAAACAGACAGGTTCACGAAACAGACTTCAAGAAACAGTCGTCCGTGAAATGTGCGGCATTGTGCGACAGTCTGATAACGACTGTCAAGAAATGTTTAAGGCTTTTATTCTTATCAACCTAAAGCCCCCCTCAATGCAGGCTGCCAATTCATCTGTAGGGTGTCCCACGCTTGGTCAGTAGCGCCCTCAGTTCTCTGCCAAACCCACCTATCATCAGGGTGAAGAGCAACTTACGGCCGCGCAGCCGGCCGGAAGGCTGGAGTTAACGTTCGAACCTCCACGCGGGCAATCACAAGTTTTCGATGATGCCGATCAGAAGTTTGCTTGGACGGAAGCTATCTTGGATTTACCTGGTTGTTGAGGAAGCCTGTTTCGGTCGAGATACCTTCACAACTCCCTTACCTTCTTCTATCGTCAGCTCCTGGTCGGCGCCCTGAGGCCCGATCCGGTCAACCACGCCTGACGGCCAGTGCACCACAATCGACTCGATTTGGGTGGCCGACCCCAGGCCGAAGTGCAATCGGGGATCGCTAGCCGATTCAAAACTCGAATTGGCTCGGACCTCGGCAGACTGGGTGAGCCCTCCGGCCTTCACCTCTACACGCGCCCCGAACCCGTCATGATTGGAGCGCACGCCCACGGTCTTGATCCGCAGCCAGTGCCCTTTGGGTTCAGTCCGATTGCGAAGCAGCAGAGGAGTAGCGTCCAGAACGCTAACCAGCAAGTCTTCTCGTCCATCGTTGAAAAAATCTGCGGAAGCCGCGCCGCGCCCCACGTAACGGCGCGATATAGCGGCACCGGCGTGCATCCCGATCTCTTCGAACTTTCCGTTTCGCAGGTTGCGGAAGAGCAATGGCCGCTCCGCATAAGTGACGCCGAAGGAGTGCTGATCGACTTGAGGATTCACGTGCCCATCGGCAATGAAAATATCCTTCCATCCGTCGTTATCCAAATCGAGAAACTTAACTCCGTATCCGAGCAATGGGACACTGACTGGACCAAAGTCAGAGGGCCCGGCCAAGTCCGTAAATTCCCCGGTGTGGTCGTTGTGGTAAAGATTATTCGTGTCGTCCGAGAAATTGGCCTTCGCGATGTCGGGCCAACCATCGTTATCGTAATCAGCGGAATCAATCCCCATTCCCGCCTGTTCTCGCCCGTCGCCACTGTAAGCCACCCCGGCCTCTGCGCCTACTTCTGTGAACCCGCCCTTACAGTCGCCGTGATAAAGCATGCTGGGGGTTGAGTCATCGGCAACGTAGAGATCGAGACATCCGTCGAGGTCGTAGTCCAGCCACATTACGCCAAGCCCGTAGTACGCGCCGGGATCGATGTTCAGTTTTTCCGTGACGTCAGTGAACGTGCCGTCTCCGTTGTTGTGATAGAGGCGGTCTCTGGCACCCTTTAATCCACGGGGACCGCACGACACTCCAATGCCTCGATACTGGCAGAACGGCCCTTGCCCGAACTCCGGCAGGTGCTCAAGATCGAGATCCACGTAGTTGGCAACAAACAGATCCAGATGGCCGTCATTGTCGTAGTCGCCAAACGCAGCACTGGTGCCCCAGCGCCCCGCATTGCCGACTCCCGCCTTCGCTGTCACATCAGTAAACGTTCCGTCTCCATTGTTGTGATAGAGCACTGCGCCGTCGAGATAGGTGATGTAGAGATCCTCGTGACCATCATTGTCGTAGTCGCCCACGGCGGCGCCAAAGCCCCAGCCGCAGTGGCTGATTCCCGATTTCACCGTCACATCCGTGAAGGTGCCGTCACGGTTGTTGTGGTAAAGCTTGCTGGGGTGGCACTTGCCCGCCTTCATATCGGCGAGAGTCGAGCCATTCACCAGAAAAATATCCATCCACCCGTCGTTGTCGTAATCAAAAACGGCAACCCCGCCGCACATGGATTCCTGGATGTAGCGTTTACCGGGATCCCCGCAAGTCAGTTGAAAGTCAATGCCCGCCGCGCGGGTCACATCAGAGAAAGAAATCGCCGCAGAAGAAGGTTTCTTTTGCGGATGCGGCGTTTGGGAAGCCTGCCCACGGGACGGAGAGATTTTTTGCGAATAGGCAAGGCGCGGCAGGCTCAGAATCATCGTACCGACAAACACGACGATCCACGTCAGTCGCGACAATCTCGACCTCTGCATCATTGGACTGGCCCGCTCGCCATTCCCCCGGTGACGGGCTGAGCTTTTTTGAGGGCAGAGAACGTCTCGAATTCGCGCTTGGCTTCTTCTTTGTTGCCAAGACGTTCGAGGACACGCGCCAACTGATAATGCGGGCTCGGATCCGACGGCTTCAATTCAATGGCCCGCCGCAGCGGAGGCACCGCCGCATCCGCATCACCCTGCAGAAAAAGCGCTTTGCCCAGATCGTACGATGCATCCGCGTTCTGCGGATCAATTTCGATCGCCCGCTTCAAATGAACGACAGCAGACTTCCAATCCCCGGCCGCAACCTGGCAGTGACCCAGTTGATACAGCACGGTTGGGTTATTCGGCCCACGCTGCAGTTCCTTCTCGTACTCGGCAATCGCTTCGTCGTTCCGGCCTAAACTCGCATACGCAAAGCCCAGATGGTAGTGCCCCAGCGGAAACATCGGATCTATTTTCAGAGCCGCCTGAAACTGTTCAACCGCCTGCGTACTCCGATTTGTATTTTGATACGCACGCCCCAGCAGAACGTGAGCGAGCGCCGCCTTCGGATCGATCTTGACTGCCTTCTCCAATTCGTTCGCAGCGTCGGGATACTTATCGTCGGATAGCAGAACGAGTGCCAAGTCGAAGTGGATATCGAAGGACATAGCGTCCAGACTCTGCGCCTGCTTCAACTGTAAGGCGGCAAGATCGTTCCGATGTTGTTTGAAGTAGACCAGTCCGAGCCAGTGATGCAACTCCGAATCCTTCGGCCATCGTGAAACCGCTGCCTGGCCAACCTGCTCCGCCTCCGCCAATCGCCCCTCTTGCAGATAGCTGAGCAACAATCCGCGGTTCGCCTCTTGGTTCTCCGGAGCTAAGTGGTGAGCTTGCTCAAACGCGTGTGCAGCGCGGCTGAAATCCCCGGCCTCAATTGCTTTCCGGCCATCCTCAAGTAGCGGTTGCAGCCTTTGATCCTGGGCAAGACCCGCTCCGCTGAACACAAGAATCAAGGCCAGAAGCGTTGCCACCAGAAACTTGCGCCAGAAGAACCGGTCACTTGACCGGCGGATCCACGAGTTCCATGCGCAGACTTCCGCAAACCGCAAGAGGCTGCCCCCGAATATTTCCAACGACAATGCTAACAAACTGGTTGCAAGCGTTTTGGAAAGATAATACCGTTGCTGGCTGAGTATCGGGGGTTGAGGTATGTCTGGACATCCGCTCTTCGGGCAAATCTTGCGCCGGTCGGTCGCGTTTCTTGCAGCCACCACGGTCATGTGTGCACAACAGGCGACTACTTCCATCCCCGCACCGACCATCCGAGTAACCACGCACATGGTGGTCGTCGACGTCGTAGTCACCGACAAACAAGGCAAAGCGATCACTGGCCTTCACCCCGAAGATTTCGTGGTTGAAGAAAACGGCAAAGCTCAAAAAATCGCCAGCCTCACGACACCGGAGAACACCCCGGCGGGCCCAGAGTTGCCACCCGGCGTTTACTCGAACCGCCCGCAGTATCGCTCCTCCGGCGCGCCGATCACGCTGATGTTGCTGGACGCGCTCAACACTCCATTCAACGACCAGGCTTACGCCCGGCGCCAGATGCTGGCTTTTGTGAAAGAGCAGTTCAAGCCCGGCGATCGCATGTCGGTGTTTACCTTGACTGGTTCGTTGAACGTATTACAGGACTTCACCAGTGATCCGCAGATCTTATATACGGCTTTGCAACGCTACAGGCCGCAACCGCAAGACTTTGCCAGCGCGGCACACCCAACCACCAGTTCTGCGAATGCCGCAACCGTGAGCAATGCGGTCAACAGCCTGGACCCGAGCACCGGCCCCAGGAGCGACAACATGGCCTCCGCGACGTTTCGTGGGGGAAGCGCCGCCGCAGCCATCGCTGTCACCCAGGCATCTCTGGCAAGCTTCGAGAGTGCCCAGGTGGGATATGCCGAAGATCAGCGCGCGATATTAACTCTAAACGCACTTGGAAGTCTGGCCCGCATCCTGGGCGGCCTGCCCGGAAGAAAAAGTCTTATCTGGGTTACGGGCGAGCTACCGTTCTCCCTCATACCCGAAGATCGCGTGATGAGCGACGCCGAACTCGCCGAGGACCTGCCCAGCATGGACACGCGCCGGGTCGGAGAGCATTCGGCAGGCACTTTGGCTGCAACGTTTCGCAATGCTCACTCCCAGGAAATTCGTGAGACCGCCGCCCGCCTGGCTAGCGCGCAGGTAGCCGTCTACCCAGTCGACGCCCGCGGACTCTCCATATCGACCGACATCGATTCGCAGGAAACCATGCGAGAGATGGCTCGCGAAACTGGCGGCCGCGCTTATGTCAATCAGAATGAAATCAAACTGGGCGTCGAGCGCGCCTTCGCTGATGAGGCCGCGTCGTACACCATCGCCTATTATCCAGAAAACAAAAAATACGACGGCAAATACCGGCAGATCAAAGTGAAGGTAAAGCGGGACGCGGTGGAGATCCACAACCGCCGCGGCTACTATGCTATCGATCCAACGCAACTTAAGGGCTACAACACGCAGCAGGAAGTCGCCTCTGCACTCGGCGACGTCGTTCCCTCAACCTTGGTATCGTTCACCGCGCAGGTCAAGCCCCCCTCCGCAAATTCCGTTCCCGGCAAGATAGGAGTCACCTACCTCGTCGATGCTTCCACGCTCTCTGCAGAAGATGCATCCGGCGGCAAGCATATGAACGTCGCCTTCTACGCGACCATCTATTCACCAGCGGGAAAGATCGTGGCGAACACCAGCCAGAAAGTTGACCAGACTTTCGACGCGAATACTTATCAGCAGATCGTGCAGAAAGGCCTGATGCTTCACCTGGACCTTGATCCTCAACCCGGCCAGCTGCGCCTCGCGGTGCAGGATATTCGTACCGGTTTGGTCGGAACCATCAAGACCGCATCGCCATAGCTCAGGCGGCGACTATTTCTTGGCTTGCTCTTGCGTTGCCAGGCGTCGTTCGCGGGCCGCATCCGCGCCGCGTCCAACGTGCTCATAGACTTCTGCCAGAACCGAATGCACTCCAGCGAATCCGGGCAATCGCCCCGCCGCGATTTCCAGGTGCACCGCTGAAGTCTTGAAGTCGCCGGTCTTCATCAAGCTGACACCCATCGCGTAGTGCGCCCAGGCCGAATCAGGCTGTAATTCGATCGCCTTGTGAAGATACGCGACGGCCTCCGCGTACTGCTGCTGCTGAACCAAAGCAGCTCCCATTCCATACTGCGCGAGATAGATATTGGATTGCGCCGCCAATACCTGGCGCAGCACAGGAACAGCCTTTTCCGGCTTGCCGTCGTCCAAATCCAGCATCGCCGCCAAAGTCTTGTTCGCGGCCCCTATCGCATCTTTCGGGTCTGTTCCTTCGGTGGCAGCGTTTACTCCGGCATTCCCCTTCTGCAATCCCACATACCCCAACGACGCCAGCTTCTGCATTTCGCTGGAGGTCAATCCTGATCCACTCGATTTGCTGGCGTCACCTCCCAGGTGGCCATCGAAAGACTGCATTTGTGAAGCGAGGGTATCGAGCGTCGCCTTCGAGTTCTGCGCCAGATTGTGCGTAGCCTTTGGATCCGTTAATAGATCGTAGAGTTCCGGCCTTGGTGCACGAATATAGAGATATTTTCCCGCACGCCATGACTCCAGCAGGCTGCACCCGAAGCCCTGCTGCGGAAGGTCACTGCGCGAATAAGCCGCCTGCTCTCCCTGCGAACTGCCTTGAGCAATCCGCAGCAGCGACTGCCCCTGCATCTGCGAGGGCACCGGAATTCCAGCCTCCGCCAACACGGTGGGAGCGATATCGAGCAACCGGGCGCGGTTCTTCACTTCCTTTCCGGCCATCCGGTTCTTCGGAAGTTTCAACACCAGCGGCACATGAATCGTTTCCTCATAGAGAAAAATGCCGTGCGTATCTTCTCCATGTGCACCAAGACTCTCTCCGTTCGGCGACGCAATCACAATCAGCGAGTCGTCAAGAAGCGATTGGCTTTTCAGGAAACTAACTAGCTTTCCAACTGCACTGTCGGCAACCGCAACCCCGCGATCGTAGGTTGTGCCGTATGGCGCGTGAGCATCTTGCAAATGCACCCATAGAAAG
Organism: uncultured Acidobacteriaceae bacterium; assembly: GCA_963731405.1. Lineage (GTDB taxonomy): Bacteria > Acidobacteriota > Terriglobia > Terriglobales > Acidobacteriaceae > Sulfotelmatobacter. The sequence continues at coordinate 95,081 of CAVSVS010000022.1, forward strand.
AATGGCCGCTGTTTGTTTCCCGCCAGCCATGTCGTAGCCCGCGTCACCACTTGATCTCCGCGCCGTTCCACCGACTGGAATCGTGTCTCCCCGCGCTGGGGTAAGTGAAAGCCGGCATCGTAGAAATCGAACCCGCGGTCATACCCCTGAAACGGCCCGCTTCGCGGATCCAGCAGGAAGGATCCCACAAAAGCAGCAGTGCGATACCCGTTGGCATGAAGCAAATCGGGCAAATATGGCAAAGTCGTCGCGAGGGGGACCGCAAGTTCACTCGCGCGATGCGTTTGCGGATACGTGCCCGTAAGAAGCGTCGCACTCGACACAACTGTCGTCGGCGCCTGCGCATAGGCCTGGGTAAACACGATCCCGTCATGCGCGACTCCATCCACATTGGGAGTGTGGTCCCGCCGGTCTTCCCGGAGCGAATCCATCGTAATAAAAATGATGTTCGGCTTAGCCGCAGCCCGGGAGTCGACCGCGAAAACAACCAGGGTTAGAATGAGAAACAAGAACCATGAGCCCAAGTGCCGCAGCATAAATAGAAGTCTAACAACGTTCTGAAAACCGTGTCGGGACCTCTGAGGGTTGAGTCTCTGAAGAAAATATTCTGGGTGGTGTGCTTTTTCCTGCTTGTCGGGGGCGTGGCCGTGTTGCCCTCCTGCCACTCCGCCCGGGCGAATTCTCACACCGATCAGCGCCTCATCATTCTCGGCATTGATGGCATGGATCCTCAACTCCTGCATCGCTTCATGCGCGAAGGCAAGATGCCCAACTTCGCCAAGCTCGAGGCCCAGGGAGATTTTCGCCCGCTCACTACCAGCATTCCGCCGCAGAGTCCAGTCGCTTGGTCCAACCTTATTACTGGGATGAACGCGGGCGGCCACGGAATCTTCGACTTCATTCACCGCGACCCCAAGACTTTGGCGCTGTATTTTTCAGCTTCGAAGGTCGAGGGCCCCAAGCATTCCATCCACCTTGGCAATTGGGCGATTCCGCTCGGAGGTGGCAGCGCCGAACAACTCCGGCAAGGTACCGCGTTCTGGCAGATCCTTGATCAACACGGAATCCCCAACACAATCTTCCGTATTCCCTCAAACTTTCCGCCCGTCGTTGCCAAAGGCAAGACTCTGTCGGGCATGGGCACTCCCGACCTGCGCGGGACCTACGGCACATTTTCTTTTTACACCGACGATCCCACCGCCACTCCCGGCTCCGTCGAAGGCGGACAGGTAATCCCGGTGCAGGTTGAAAATTCGCGGGTGACGGCCAATCTCATCGGCCCCGACAATTCATTCCGCAAAGGCTCGCCCGCCGCGACGGAATCATTCTCGGTCGCGGTTGACCCGCTGGAGTCGGCGGCCAAGTTCACGGTGCAGGATCACGAATTCATTCTGCGCGAAGGCGAGTGGAGCGATTGGATCCGCGTCGAATTCCAATTGATTCCCTTCTTTGGAAATGTTAAAGGCATGTGCCGCTTCTACCTCAAGCAGGCACATCCCCGTTTTCAGCTGTACGTCTCGCCCATCAACATCGACCCCGCGGATCCCGCTCTGCCAATCTCCACTCCGTCCAGCTACTCGCGATCACTCACTGACGAAATTGGGGAATTTCACACCCAGGGAATTGCCGAAGACACCAAAGCTCTTTCCGACGGTATGCTCGACGATAAGGAATACCTGCAACAAGCGCGCACAGTCTTGGCCGAGCATCGCCGAATCTTCGACGCCGAGTTTCCCAAGTTCAACCAGGGCGTCTTCTTTTTTTATTTCTCCAGCCTCGACCTGAACTCGCACATGTTCTGGCGATTGATGGACCCCAACCATCCCGAGTACGATGCCGCGCTTGCCGAACAGAATGGTTCAGCCATCGCAGATTTCTACCAGCAGATCGATCAGGTTTTAGGAGAAGTGCTGCCCCGCCTCGACGACCGCACCACCTTGCTCGTACTCTCCGACCACGGGTTCGCTCCCTACAATCGCTCCTTCAACCTGAATACCTGGCTATTGAATAACGGCTACATCAAGTTGAAAAGCGGCGCGAGCACTGATTCCAGCGAGCCGCTCGCGAACGTAGATTGGACGCAAACGCGCGCCTACGGCCTTGGCTTGAACGGCCTCTATCTCAATCTGAAGGGACGCGAGACGAACGGCATCGTTGAACCGAGCGCCGCCGACGCGCTAATGGCAGAGATTCGCGCCAAACTGCTCGCCGTTCACGATCCAAAATCCCAGCAGCAAGTGATCACTCGCATCGACCTCGCGAGCGACGTCTATCAGGGACCATACGCCAGGTCTGGTCCCGACATGCTAGTCGGCTACAACCGCGGATACCGCGCCGGATGGCAGACAATCCTCGGCGCATTCCCGCCGGACGAACTCGAAGACAATTCGAATCCATGGAGCGGCGACCACTGCATGGACTACACCCTCGTCCCCGGCGTCCTGCTCAGCAATCGCAAGATCTCGGCGAGTTCACCCGCGTTAACGGACATCGCCCCAACGATTCTCGCCGAGTTTGGAATCGCCAAGGCACAAGGTATGATTGGACAATCCGTCTTTCAGCCAGACGCGACCCATTAAATTCTTAGCAGTCGAGGAGATCGAGGCTAACCGAATCATGTTTGGCTCTCACAAGGTGAAGCTCGAAGGCGAATTGCTCGACAAAATAAAGCAATGCGCCGAGGCCTGCGGCTACTCGTCGGTCGACGAATTCGTATTGCACGCCCTCGAAAAAGAAGTGAATAAAGTCTTGCCCCCCAGCGAAGGCGGCACCACGTCGAAGGAAGTCATCAAGAAGCGGCTGCAGGGGCTTGGGTACATCGAGTAGTGATCTTGCCGCTTTTTCTAACTATGGGCCCTCTCGGAGTCAACGTCCCAGCCGGAATCGTCGTCGCGATTTCACTGATCATCGGCCTGGTCATGGTAATCGTGTTTGGCTACACCTCTGACCAAAAAGCTATTCACATCGCGAAGGATCGCCTCAAGGCCCACCTGCTCGCTCTCCGCCTCTTTCAGGATCAGATTCACGTCGTCCTGCGCTCCTACGGTCGCATCGTGCTCGCCACCGGTCACTATCTGCGCCTCGCCTTTAAGCCGTTGCTGTTTGTGATTGTGCCGATGACGTTTCTGATTGTGCAGCTCGATCGATACCTGGGCTCCGTTCCGCTCTCCACGGGCCAATCATTCTTGGTCAAGGCTCGCATGGATAATCCCGACTTTTTGAATGAAGCCTCACTCCAACTGCCCGATGGCCTGGCGACTTCGGCTCCCGCAGTACACGTGCCATCGGAAAACGAAGTCGCCTGGCGGGTCCTCGCGGCCAAGACCGGTGACTACAACATCAGCGTTCAAGTCTCGGACCAGACTTTCTCTAAGAGCGTGGTTGTCGGCTCTGGCTTGCCGCGTCTATCGTCGACCCGCCTGCGCGGAAAATTCTGGGAACGCATTTTCGTCTCCGGGGAGTCCGCTCTCCCCGAAAACAAATTCGTTCAAGCCATCGACGTCCAATACCCCGACCGCAACATCGCCTTCGCCGGCATCGAATGGAATTGGATCTGGCTCTTCTTTGTTTTGTCTCTGGCCGCAGGTTTCCTGTTCAAGAGTATTCTTGGAATTGAAATATGAAATGGAATGCGATATCGTCCCGGGCTGAGCGCCGGCGAACTCTCGCGTATCTCGCGATTCTCGGGATCGTCTTGCTCTGCCCCCTGCGCAGCCACGCCTATGCTGGCCCCGGAGCCGGTTTCGCCGTTCTCTCCTCCTTCTGGACGCTCTTCGTCGCCTTCCTTTATTCCGTGTATGCATTTTTCGTCTGGCCCTTCCGCCAGTTGTTTCGCCTCTTGCGTCGACGCAAAGCCTACGGAAAAGCTCAGATCAAGCGCGCCGTGATTCTTGGCTTCGACGGCATGGATCCAGAACTGACGGAACGCTTTATCGCCGAAGGCAGGCTGCCCAACATGGCGAAGCTGCGCGGGCAAGGAACTTTTCGAAAACTACGCACGACCTATCCCGCCATCTCTCCGGTTGCGTGGTCCACATTCATGACTGGCGTGAACCCCGGCAAGCACAACATCTACGATTTTCTCGCGCGCGATCTCGCCAACTATCTCCCCTACCTTTCCTCCGCGGAAATCAAGGGACCGAAGCGCACTTGGAAAATTGGCAAATACACCATCCCCCTCGGCGGCCCCAGGATTAAAGGCATGCGCCGCGGAACGCCCTTCTGGCACTGGCTCGGCGAAGCCGGCATCTTCTGCTCCGTGCTTCGCGTCCCCGTAACATTCCCTCCGGAAAAATTTTCCGGCGTCCTCCTCTCTGGGATGTGTGTTCCAGACTTGAAAGGCAGTCAGGGAACGTTCTGCTTGTGTACAACTCGCACCAGCGGCGACAAATTCCGCGAGGGCGGCGTCCGCGTTCCCATCGAGCGCTCTGCTGCACAGTGCTCGTCCTACGTTCCCGGCCCAGAGGATCCTCTGTCCGGAAGCTCCGGCGGCGAACTTCGCGTCAACTTTCAGATTCATCCTGACCCCAGCAAGAACCAGGCCCGCTTCACGGTCGACGGAGAGAAATTCACGCTAAAGGTCGGCGAATACTCCGAGTGGATTCCCGTTCGCTTCAAGGCCGGCGTCGGTTTCAGCGCTCACGGAATCTGTCGCTTCTATCTCAAGGAGCTTTCGCCCGAAGTCGAAGTCTACGTGACGCCGGTGAATATCGATCCCGGACGCCCCGATCTGCCCATCTCTCACCCCGTCACATATTCCATTTATCTTTCAAAACTCTTCGGCCCCTACGCGACGCTCGGCCTGGCCGAAGACACCTGGGCCCTGAACGAAAAAGTGCTCGACGATCAAGCTTTCCTCGCGCAGTGCTACGCCAATCATGACGACCGCGAGCGCATGTTGTTCGACGCCCTCGAGAAAACACAGCAAGGCCTCTGCGCCTGCGTCTTCGACACGACCGACCGTGTGCAACACATGTTCTGGCGTTACCTCGATGACGATCATCCTGCCGCTCGCGAGGTGCCTCGCGATCAGCGTCCCATGGTGATTCAGGACCTCTACACTCGCATGGACGAACTGATCGGCCGCGTCATGAAGAAGATCGACGATCAGACTCTGTTGATGATCGTCTCCGACCACGGCTTCAAGTCATTCAACCGCTGCGTCAATCTGAATGCATGGCTGCACCAGAACGGCTACTTGGCACTTAAATCAGGAAAGACCGAAAGTGGCGACTGGTTCGACGACGTCGATTGGTCCCGCACTCGCGCCTACACCATGGGCCTGAACGGCCTATACCTGAATCTGAAGGGCCGCGAGCGCGAAGGCATCATCGAACCCGGCGCAGACGCGGACGCTCTGAAACTCGAACTCCGCCAAAAACTCGACGGACTCACCGATCCTGCGTCAGGCCGCGTCGGCATCACCGGCGTCTTCGACTGCGACTCGGTTTACGCCGGACCATACGTCGATAACGCGCCCGATCTGATCGTCGGCTACGGCGACGGCTTCCGTGCCTCTTGGGATTCCGTCATGGGCAAAGTCACCAGCCAGATTTTCGAAGATAACCTGAAAGCGTGGAGCGGCGACCACTGCATCGATCCACGACTCGTACCCGGCGTCCTTTTCTGCAATCACAAAATCAGCGAGGAAAAGCCCGCCATCGTCGACGTCGCGCCCACAGTTCTGAAATTATTTGGCCTGGCTCTTCCCGGCCACCTCGACGGCAAGCCCTGGACGGTCGCGCCCTCCGCCGTGCCATAGCCCCGGCTTCCACAGCGGGACAATTGCTATAGTCAAATCGTGATCACTATCGTCTCAGGATTACCGCGCTCCGGCACTTCGCTCATGATGCAAATGCTCGCTGCCGGCGGCATGACCCTGCTCACCGATTTCGAACGCAAGCCCGACGTCGACAACCCCCGCGGCTATTGCGAATGGGAGCCGATCAAACTTCTTCCCAAACAGCCCAATCGCATCGACGAAGCCGAAGGAAAAGTCGTCAAAGTCATTTCGCAGCTTCTGCTCTCGCTCCCTCCCGGCCGGAATTACAAAGTGATCTTCATGGAGCGCCCGCTACCCGAAGTGCTCGCCTCGCAAGATGAAATGCTCAAACGCCGCGGAACCACAGAGTCGGTGGATCACGGCGTGCTCACTCACGCCTTCCGCGATCACATGCGGCAAATCGTCGCCTGGCTCGAGCGGAGAGAAGATATCCCGGTCTGCCGCATGGGCTACCGAAAAGTTCTCAGCGATCCCACCGCGGCGGCAAACGAAGTTCGTGATTTCCTGGGCATCAATCTAAACGTGGAAGCGATGGCCCGCGAAGTGGATCCAACTCTATACCGCAACCGTCGCTCTTGAGCGGGATGCACAGCGACCTGCGCGAAACTTAGACATGCCGATCGACCTCAACTCCCTGCGCCGCCTTGCCGTTGCCCAAACACTTTTCCCGCCGACGACCCTGAAGCGCGCTCTGCAAAAGTTACGTTTCGTCCAAGCCGACCCGATCCGCGCACCCGCCCGCGCGCAGGATCTTGTCTTGCGCCACAGAGTGAAAGATTACCGTGCAGGCGATCTTGAACGCCGCTACTCCAAGCTCGGCATCGCGGAAGACTTTTTTATCAACTACGGCTTCGTGACGACTTCTCTGCAGGAGCTCATGCATCCGCGCTCCGAGAGTTGCGTGCCCGCTGAAGGCATCCAAGACTGGCCGGCGGCTCGCCGCAAACGGGCTCAGCTTCTCTTGGATTTCGTCCGTGAACGCGGCCCCGTGCACCCCCGCGAAGTCGACGACCACTTTTCGCACGGTACAGTCAAGAATTATTGGGGAGGCTCCTCGAACGCCACGACTCACCTGCTGGACGCCCTGCACTATCAAGGCCTGCTCCGCGTGGTGCGGCGCGATGCCGGCATTCGCGTTTACGCGACGCACCAGCACGCGCCTGCGCCCACCGATCAAGCAATCTGCCAGGAGCGCCTCGACGCACTCGCCGATGCCGCTATCGCCATCTACGCGCCGCTTCCCGGCAAGAGCCTGCATTTCCTTCTGCGCCGCTTACGCTTTGCTGCACCTCAGTGGGAAGACGAAATCACAACCGTAATTCGACGCGCCAAGGAACGGCTGTCGCACGCGCGTCTCGACGGCATTGACTGGTATTGGCCCTCCGGAAAAAATCCGGCGCGCCTGGAAGCAGAAGAAAAGCTTCGACTACTCGCTCCTTTCGACCCCGTTGTCTGGGATCGCGACCGCTTCGAACTGCTCTGGGGATGGGAATACCGCTTCGAAGCCTACACACCGGCTCCCAAACGCAAACGCGGCTATTACGCCTTGCCCCTTCTGTGGCGCGAGCACGTGATTGGATGGGCCAATCTCGCAATAACGAATGACGAGCTACAAGCAGACGTGGGTTACATCAAATCCCGCCCGCTCGACCGCGCCTTCAACCGCGAACTCGATTCAGAACTCGATCGCATCCGCACTTTTCTCGAACTCAAATCTTGAACGCTACGCCAGCCCGCTGGATCTCGCCAGCTTTAGTGCTTCCAGCGCCGCCCCTCGCGCTCCGGCAGTGTCGCCGTTCGGCATCACGTGGATCGGAATGTTAACTTGCTCCTCGCGCTGGTTCGGCATCCCCATGCGGATCTCATCCAGGAACCACTTCTGGAATTCGCGGCTCGTCTCCAGAACACCGCCGCCCACAATCAAGGCATCTGGATCAAAAGTATTAATCATCTCGTCAAAGAAGAGTCCCAACGCGTGGGCCTGCACGCGGAAAATCTCTTTGCACATGGCATCTCCCTTGTCCGCCAGCCCACGAACCATCTTCGCCGCTTGATGCGGCTCTTGCTCGGCCAATTCGTGATCAGGATGCTTCTTCAGAAAAAACGGCAGAATCGTTTTCTCGATCGCCGTCAGAGAGCACAGCGACTCCAGGTCGCCGACGCGACCGCAATTGCATTGCGGCACAATCCCTGCAATTCCAGCAATGCTCTGATACGGAATCAGCACGTGCCCCAACTCTCCCCCGAAGCCGTTCTTGCCCTTCACCACATTGCCATCGAGGATGATGCCACCACCATTCCCCGTACCCACAACGTCTGAGATCGACGTCTCGCGGCTGTCGGCTCCAAAGATCGCATAATGGCCCCAGAGCGCGGCCGCGTTGGCATCGTTCAAGTACGAAACCGGCTTGCCCAATTTGTGCGCCATCCCCTCGCGAATATCAAATCCCGCCCACCGCGGATGCACAAAGTTGGTCGAGCCTCGCGCGCTAAGTTGTCCCGCCGCACTCGCCGGCCCGGGCGTATCGAGTCCGATTGCGACCACGTCATCCAGCGAAATTCCCGCCATGCCAGTGGCAACCTTCAGCCCGTCCGCGATCTGCTGCAGACAAACGTCCGGCCCTTGCTTCGACAGTGCCGGATGCTCGCACAAACCCTCGATCAGAAACCGTTCTTCGCGGTTCACCAGTGTGTAGTTAATTGCGGTCCCGCCCAAATCCACTCCTGCCACGACTTCCACAGTTTTGTCCTCTGCTCTGAATATCGATTCCGGCTCAGCTTAGCAGATTCGCTAGAACAGCCTGAGTTGAAGCAATAAAGCGTGACACCAAGTCTAAGTTTTGCATCTTGACGGGGCAGCGTAATTTTCTTGATTCCTCATAGATCGAGAAGGACTTTCCGCATGCCCTATAATGGCGCGCGCTTCACTTTTCACGGAGACAAATTTTGATGAGGATTTTCACTATCGAAGTTGTAGTGCTGATCACTTTGGCGTCGATGCTCTCTCTTGCTCCCGCGCGTGCCCAATCCAAGGACGACTCTGCCCAAAGCAAGCAAGCTTCCGCGAAGCCGGAAGGGCTGAAGCCGGAGCAACAGGCCAGCAAAGGCACGGTCACGATCGCAGGTACAGCAATTCCCTATGACGCCTTTGCCGGCACGGTCGTCGTGCATCCCAAAGGTTGGGATGACGTCCCTCAGAACGAGGATAAGGACGACAAGAATCTCGAGCCCGAAGCCAGCATGTTTTACGTTGCGTATTTCAAGTCCGGGGATCCGAGTGCGCAGCGGCCGGTTACTTTTTTTTATAACGGTGGCCCGGGTTCGTCGACCGTCTGGCTGCACATGGGAGCGTTTGGACCGAAACGCGTGATTACGGTCGACGACGCTCACACTCCGTCGGCGCCATACTCCATCGTTAACAACGACTACAGCCTGCTCGACGCCACTGACCTTGTCTTTGTGGATGCCCCGGGAACCGGCTTCAGCCGACTGGCTGGAAAGGATCGGGACAAGGCGTTTTATGGCGTCGATGCGGATGCAGACGCGTTCGCCGATTTCATTTCACAATTTCTCGCGAAGTATGGGCGCTGGAATTCGCCAAAGTATCTTTTTGGTGAAAGCTACGGCACCACGCGTTCCGGCGCATTGATCAATCTGCTCGAAACCGGCCACTTCATCGACTTCAACGGAGTGATCCTGCTTTCCCAGTGTTTAAGCTATGACACTTTCGCAGACGCGCCGCAGTTCAATCCCGGTATCGATCTCTCCTACCAACTCGCCCTGCCCACTTACGCCGCGACTGCCTGGTATCACCACAAGTTGCCCGACCGCCCCGCCGAGTTGGCGCCCCTGCTGGCCGAAGTAGAGCATTTTGCCATGACAGAGTATGCAATCGCCCTCGGCGCCGGATTCACACTTGCGTCCGACCAACGTCAGGCCATCGTGGAGAAACTCCATCGCTACACCGGCCTGCCCGCCGATTACATTGAAAAATCCGACCTTCGGGTAAATGGCGGGCAGTTCGAGAAGACTCTTGAATCAGACAGTGACACCACCACGGGCCGTCTCGACACGCGCTTCTCCGGACCGACTCTCGACCCGCTTAGCAGGGAGGCGGAATACGATCCGCAGTCAGCGGCGATCGGCTCAGCCTATGTCTCAGCCTTCAACGACTACGTGCGCAAGGAGCTGAAATTCGGCGAGAACCGCCAGTACAAGCCGGAAATTGACGTGGAAAAAAAATGGAATTTCCTGCACCAGCCCCCGGGAGCACCCATGCCATTGCCGCAGGCTACAAACGTCATGGTAGATCTGGCCAGCGCGATGAAATATAACCCGGATTTGAAAGTCATGGTCAATGCGGGCTATTTCGATCTGGCAACACCCTTCTTCGAAGGCGTCTACGAAATGCAGCATTTGCCCATTCCCGCCAAGTTACAGAAAAATATCGAATTCAAGTTTTATGAATCCGGGCATATGGTATATGCGCACGAAGCCTCACTGAAAGGTCTCCATAACAACGTCGCCGCGTTCATCCTCGGCACGCAGAATTCGAAGAGGAAATAAGCACAGAAGGACAAAGAGGCCTTGCGAAGGACGGCGCGATGCCGACGGTCTCCGGAACGGACACGAGAAAAATGGTCGGGGAGAGAGGATTTGAACCTCCGACCCCCTGGTCCCGAATTCAGTAGAGTCAACAGCTAACTCATTGGTCTGGTATCGCTTACGAATCTTGAATGCAAGCTCAGTTGCACCCATGCACCCAGCGCCAGCTGTGTCTGAGAAGTGCAGGCTACGCGTGCACCATCTTCGGACCGTTTATGGAAAGCCTAACATCCTTGATGATATGAAATCGGGCCTGGACTACGTTCTGCTGAGCTACTACCGGGACAAATGTCTGAATTTCAAACCCGATCTTGGAGCATTATTCACCCAATTTCACAAGGTCTTTCCCAACGCCAAACTCGGAATGGGCGAGTGGGGGTATACAGCAAAGCCAAACCGGGTAAAACTAAGCTCACCGAGTTGCTCAACGAAGGCTATAGCTTTCATCCAGACGTGCCCAACTGGGTTGGCGATGTGTTCTTTTGGGAGTTCGGAACTGATGCTGTCCCCTACGATCCCAAGCCGGGCTCTATCTGGAACGTCATAAACACAGATCACAGCAAGCAATAGAAATTGCCAAAATCAAAATTCACCCTGTGGGGAATCGTGACTCGCATCACAGATTTTCACGAGCCGGTCGCGTAAAGATAAGGTGTTCGAGGTTCGCCCTTCGAGGAGAACCACAATCTTGCTGTGGTCCACTGCTAAGTTCCGCGTATTCGCGCTCTTCCTGCTGTCGTACACGCTCGCAGCTTCCGCTACTCCGCCTCCGGAGCAGTTGGTCCCCATTCGCTGGACTGGAGGTCCGTTGGAACTTGCGTGGCGAATTCGCACGAAAACTCTTCCCGCGGACGCTTCCGTTCGCGAAGCCCTCGCCCGTTGGTACGATCCCGCCACACTCCATCTGCTTGATGACTCGCCGGCAAACTGCCTGCTGGTCACTTGGAGCGCGCCCGTCGACGGGGCTATTGAAGCCGACCAACAACAACTTGTGAAGGTCTATACACAGGCAGCTCACAAGCGCGGCCTTGCCGTGCTCGGACTGATTTATGCGCCCGGTGATGCCTCGAAAATCGCCGACGACGCCGCTAAGGCCTCGCTCGATGGACTTGTGCTCGATGGCGCCTTTCCTCCGGAGTTTTCCGACGCCTTACACAGAGCCGCCACCTCCATGTTGGTCATCGAGATCGCAAAGGACGCGTCTGCATCGCGGTGGAAGCCAGCACCAATCGTAGCCGTGGAGGGCGTATCTCCAAGCGGACGTAATCTCTCGGAAATGGGTATCCGAGCTACGCCCTCAAGCCAGCCATGGATCGAATCGAACATCTGGCTCGTGAGGTCGTTCGATATTCCCTCGCCCTCGCGTCCAGTATGGATCAGTAGCCAAATCGAGAACCCCTCGACCATTGATTACACGCGGGCCGTGGCCGATGCGGCCGCAGCCGGCGGCCGTTGGATCGTCTCGCTCGATGATGCTCTTCGCGCCAAGCTGCGCGCCCGGGAGCCCTCCGCCCTCGAAACATGGCGCGATCTCTCGAGCCAACTGAAATTCGCTGAGAGTCATGCCGCCTGGCGTGCCCTTACTCCGTATGGAAATGTGGGATTCGTTCTCGATCCAGCAAGCACGCAACCAGATCGCTTTGATGAGTACCTGAAGCTCGCAACCCGCCGCCAAGTGCCTTACAAGTTAGTTTCCCGCACCCATCTCAATGCGACCGCGCTGGCAAAGTTCCGCGCGATAGTGGCTACCCAGCTCGATCCACCATCTGATGCCGAACGCAAGCAGCTGCAGGATTTCGCCGAGAACGGCGGGCTCGTCATCGCTGCTCCTTCCTGGGGCAGCGCCCCAAAGACATCGCCATTCGCCGAACTCCCGGCCGGTAAAGGCAGTGTGATCGTCTACGCCGATCCCGATCCCGACGCCGTAGCGCACGATCTTAAGGAAATACTCTCGGACGACGATCTGGGCATGGTCCCATTCAATGTTCCGTCGGTAGTCACGTTTGCAAGTGGAGGCAGCCCCGGTGAGCCTCTGCTGGTGCAACTGGTCAACTATTTCGATCATGCGGTCGAGGCAATCACGCTTCGTGTGGCCGGAAAGTTCCGTTCCGCTCGCATGGAAAGTCCCGATGGTGCGGCGGTCGATCTCCAGCTGCATTACGACGAGGGAAGAACCGAAGTGACGATTCCCAAGCTTTTGGTATGGGGTGCCGTTTCAATGCAATAAAAAGAGGAGGCAACACTATGTGTAAAGGACTGACGCGGCGCGATTGGCTGGCAATTTCTGGTCTCGCTGCGGGCGCAATGGCAGTGCCGGCCGCAGCACGGCCGTCCCAAACTCGCCCACCAGAAGACGCGCGGGGCACATCGACGGCTCCAGCAGAACCCGTATCCGTCGCCAAAGTCCACAGCTATGACGCGGACCTCACTACTCAATTCCGCAAGATGTTCGACCAGATCGGCGGAATCGACAACCAGGTCAAGGGAAAGACCGTCGGCATCAAGGTCAATCTCACCGGCGATGGACGCTTCCCCGGCTACACCACGGGCGATACGCATTGGGTCCATCCGCGCGTTGTAGGCTCGGCAGTTGCGGCATTCGGAGCGCTCGGCGCGAAGCGCGTCCGCATTCTGGAAGGTGCCGAGAACCGTAAACCCGGCTACAAACTCGAAGACAAGTTGCTTTCCGGCGGATGGGACGTCAACGCCATTCGCAACGCGGCCCCAATCGTCGAGTTCGAAGACACTGACAAGCCGGGTCAGGCCAAGCAGTTCTCACTGCTCAAAGTGAAAAGTACACCGTACGTCTTCCCGGCCTTCCAGGTGAACCACTCGTACGAAGATTGCGATTTCTTCGTGAGCATGGGCAAGATGAAGAACCACGAAGAGATGGGGCTCACCATCTGCATTAAGAATTTGTTCGGCATCACGCCGCTCGGCATCTACAGCGATCGCGAGCAGGTCTTTCACTACGGGTATGTGCAGTCGCCCTCCGGCGCTCCCGTTGAACTCGATCCGAAATCCACCCGCTACGAAGGCTGGCGGCTCCCTCGCGTTCTGGTCGATATTCTCGGCTCCCGCCCGGTCGATCTCGCCATCGCCGACGGCATCGTCTCCATGGTCGGCGGCGAAGGTCCGTGGGTTCTGGGTTCCAAGCCCGTCCATCCGGGAATCCTCATCGTCGGGAAGAACTGTGTGAATACCGATAGCGTCGCCGCGGCTTGCATGGGCTATGATCCTCGCGCAGGACGTCACGAGGCACCGTACCGCGTCTATAAGAATCCCAAGGACCATCCTCCGGACCAGTTGCACCCCGGCGATGAAACCTTCCAGTATGCCGACAACATGATGCTCCTCGCCGAAGCAGTGGGCATCGGCTCCGCAGACCTCACCAAGATTGACGTCCGCGGCGTTTCCATCAAAGAGGCAATGTTCGAGTACGAATCCTTCTGGAAGAACCAGATGCCCAAGGGCCAAGGACAGTCCTGATGCGTTTTTGTCTCGTCCTGTTCGCTGCGCTTCTGCTGGTGCATTCAGCCGGAGCGCAGCGGCTGGAACGAAGCACCGACGCGATGGGCGCGACATTCTCCATCGTCCTCTACGGCTCCGATCAGGCGTCGATGAACCAGGCGATCGATGCCGCCTTTGACGACGCCCACCGCCTCGACGAGCTACTCTCAAACTACAAGCCCGCGAGCGAGTGGAGCCGTATTAATCACCATGCAGCGGCGCACCCCGTCACAGTCTCGCCGGAGTTATTTCAACTCCTCTCCGATTGCCTCGAATACAGCCGCGCCAGCGAAGGCACTTTCGATATCACCGTCGGTCCGCTCATGCGCGCCTGGGGATTTTTCGGCGGAACTCATCACGTTCCATCTCCCGACCAAATCCACGACGCACTCGAAATTGTCGGATATCAACACATTAAACTGAACGCACCGAACCAAACGGTCTACTTCGACCGTCCCGGCGTCGAGATCGATCCCGGCGGAGTGGGCAAAGGCTATGCTGTCGATCGCATGGTCGAGATCCTCCGTGCACGAGGCTTTCGCAATGCACTCGTAGCCGCGTCCGGCAGCAGTATTTACGGATTGGGCAATCCTCCCGACGAGTCCCGCGGTTGGCCCATCAACATCGCCGATCCATGGGACCACCGCAACAACGCGACGCAGGTGTTCCTCAAGGACATGTCTCTCTCCACGTCGGGCGCCTACGAGAAATCATTCCGCACCGGCGGACATCGTTACTCGCACATCATGGATCCCCGCCGCGGAGTGCCCGCCGAGACCGCTGTTCAAGTGACGGTCCTTGCGCCCCGTACCATCGATAGCGAGGTCTGGGCGAAACCGTACTTCATCCACGGAAGCGCATGGACAGCAGCGCACAGGCCAAAGTCGTGGCGCGTCCTCTACTGCGAAAACACTCCCGGCACCGCCTGCTCCTGGATCGAGTAGGCGTTTTCGTCAAGAGCTCGCGGAAGAAAATACGAACATCTTTGAAAAATCGCCCTGGAATTCACCGCGCAAAGAACCCCTGCCCATGTGGGACCCAACTCAGTCGAGGCGGCGTCTGGCGACAGCCAGGAGGTGGGCGGGCGCCAAAATCACGTAAAAATGGGCAAAGGCAAGACAGGGAATCCCGAAGTTGAATAGCTAAACCAAACAACAAATTGGTCGGGGAGAGAGGATTTGAACCTCCGACCCCCTGGTCCCGAACCAGGTGCTCTACCAGGCTGAGCCACTCCCCGACGTGTGCAAAGGCGCGAGAGGAATTACGGGGCGCCCTTCGCAGGAACTGCTGAAATACTTACAAATTATAACACTCCACTCCATCCGCACGCGGGCCCTTCGCCCGCCCCTTCCTCCTCCCACGTGTTGTCTGAAACCTGCGGATACGACTACGATAGATTTTCGTTCCACTTCCCCATGAAGACTGCATTCACCGCAAGCCGTTTGTTCACTCCGGCCGAGGAGATCGCGAATCCACTTCTCATCGTGGAAGACGGGCGAATCTCTGAGATCTCCACCCGCTCCGCCAAGGAACTTCCCGCGAACACCTCTCTCCTCGACTTCGGCGATGCAATATTGGCGCCCGGTTTCCTCGATATCCACATGCATGGCGGAGCTGGGCTCGATGTGATGCGAGCCTCGACCTCCGAACTGCCGCGCCTGGGAAAATTTCTGACCACACACGGGGTCACCGCTTATTTTGCGACCACCGTCGCCGCGCCCCTCGACGCGACCTGCATCGCCCTCAGCCGCCTCGCGGACGCAATCGAATCTACCGCCGACGTGACCAATGGCGATACCGTGCAGGCGCGCCCTATCGGCATTCATCTCGAGGGACCGTTTCTCTCCCACAAGAGGCGCGGAGTCCATCCGCCGGAGAATCTGGTCGAGCCCACCGTTGCCATCTTCGATCGTCTGTGGCAGGCGGCGCGCGGGCACGTTCGCATGCTGACCATTGCACCCGAGATTCCCGGCGCCATGGAAGTGATCGCCGAAGCGGCCCGGCGCCAGGTCTGTGTCAGCATCGGCCACTCCGACGCCGAGATGCCCACAGCCAAGGACGCGGTGAAGGCCGGAGCCCGTCATGCCACCCACACCTTCAATGCCATGCGCCCACTCGATCATCGCGAACCGGGAATCATCGGCGAAGTGCTCAGCGATGACCGCATCACCGCCGACATCATCGTCGACGGCATCCATGTCGCACCGGAAGTCGTGAAAGTTTTCTTGCAGGCCAAGGGCCGCGAACGCGCCGTGCTTATCACCGACGCAATCTCCGCGACCGGCATGCCCGAAGGGCGTTACCAGTTAGGCCCCATCGAGGTCGACGTGAAAGATGGCAAGTGCACGGCCAACGGCAGCCTCGCCGGAAGTGTCCTCACCATGGACCGAGCGGTGCGCAACGTGACCAAGTTTTCCAACTGGAGCTTGCGCGACGCCGTGCGCGCTGCCACGCTCAACCCGGCGCAGGCCGTGGGATTGACCGCACATCACGGTGCTCTGAAGCCAGGAGCCAACGCCGATTTCACGGTGTTGACGTCCACCGGCGAAGTAGTGAAGACGATTGTTCGTGGGCGCGGGTTCTAACTCAAACTCTCATGAGCGCGGGCGCGCAAGACAGGGTCAGGACAATCCAATGAGAAATGTAATCTTCGCAATCAACACTACCTTAGATGGCTGCTGCGACCATACCAAATTCAATCCCGATGATGAAACGCTTGAGTATTTTACGCAGCTCACGCGAGATGCTGACACATTCCTCTACGGGCGTAAAACTTATCAATTGATGGTTCCTTATTGGCCCGATGTGGCGAAAAACCATTCCGGGCAGACAAAAGCAGATTACGAATTTGCCCAGGCATTTGACGCCATCAACAAAATTATTGTTTTCTCACGATCATTGGACAGCCCTGAAGGAAAAAAAACGAGAATTGTTCGTACGAACCTTCACGACGAAATACTTAAATTGAAACAAGAACAAGGCAAAAATATCCTTACCGGTGGTGTAAATATTCCTTCACAACTTGTCGAGCTTGGTCTGATTGATGAATACCGTTTTGTGGTTCACCCGATAGTTTTAGGGGAAGGGAGACGGTGGTTTGAAGGTATTAACCTACAGGAGAGATTGCAACTAAAACTTGTTGAGTCCAAGAGTTTTAAATCAGGATGTGTTGCGCTTCGTTATTTGAAACAGTGAGAGAGTGACGCAAAAACCCTTAGTTGGGTTTGCGGCGTCTTGCATCCGCCAAGTGATGCAGCAGCATGAGTTCGTCGGCACGCGAGAGCTGATCCAGAAACGAACTGCCGGTGGCGGGCGTTTCGTCGCTCGCGGTTGGTGCAGAACTGGCCTGCCGCAGCTTATCTCCCAGCTCCGGTTCGTTGCTCATCACCTGCGAATAGAACCAGAGGAAATGGCGCATCTGGTCAAGGGCCGTGCGCAACGTGTCGATGGGCTCGGTCTCCGAAAGCGAATTCAGCGCTTCCATCAGTTCCGGATCACTCGGAGCCTGCATGGCAGCGCAGTTGAGCTCCTGCTGAATGGTGCGCAGGTCTTCGGTGACGCGTGCGATTCGCAGATGAAGGTCGTCCATGTCGTCGATGGCCATTCTGTTTGCCTTCCAACCATCTCATCGGCAATGCACAGCGAATAGATGTCCCACGGGCATGCGCCTTTCGTAATTCTCGGCATTACTTTGGATCGACAAAAGGTCACCCCTGCAAACACCGCGATTGGCGCGGCTTTTCACGCGCATGCCGCGCGAATTTCCGGTACCGTTACCACGCGGATTCCCTCCACCGGATTTTCTACCGCCACCGTTAGTGCATTGGTCATCTGCTCCAAAGTCACCAGCCCCAGGCGCTGGGCGCCCTCGCGCGTCGGTGGCAGGGCCGGCGATAAAGACACTACGCCCTTCATTGAACATCGCGTGTCCTACTCCCGCTCATGATCTAAAAAGAATTACGAAACTTTCCTCACGTTTGGATTGGCGAATTCTAGGCCATGGCCGGTCGCTCCGCCAGACCCGGTACGATTTGTGATACAAACTCGCGGTGACCGAAAGCGCACCGCAAACGGCCTCTAGCGAGGGATTAGTCCGTGCCATCGGCCGCTGGAGCCTTGCCGCCCTCACCGTGAATTGCATTATCGGCAGCGGAGTCTTCGGGCTGCCCTCTGTCCTGGCGGCGCTCCTCGGACGCGCCAGCGTCCTGGCCGTCGTTCTCGCGGCCGCTGCGATGGGCGTCATCCTCGCCTGCTTTGCCGAGGTCGCCTCCCGCTTCTCCCACACCGGCGGCCCCTACCTTTATGCGCACGATGCCTTCGGGCGCTTCATGGGCATTCAGGTCGCGTGGCTGGTCTGGTTCGTGCGCCTGACTTCCTGTGCCGCCAACGCCAACTTATTCGTCGTGTACCTCGGGCAGTTCTGGCCGCGTGCTACGCAGACATTTCCCAAGCTCGCGATTCTGACGCTGCTGATTGGATTTCTCGCAGCCATCAACGTTCGCGGAGTACGCACCGGCGCGCGAGTCAGCAATTTCTTCACTGCCGCGAAACTGTCGTCGCTTGGTCTGGTCGCAGTGGCCGGCGCGCTCTACCTGATCGGCACCCACCGCATCATTCCCCAGGGCATGGTTTCACCGGCAAGTAACGACTGGGCACGCGCCATGGTCCTGCTCATCTTCGCCTATGGAGGTTTCGAAGCCGCCCTCATCTCGGCCGGCGAGGCCAAAGACCCTCGGCGGGATATGCCCTTCGGACTTTTCACAGCCCTGCTCGCCTGTGCCGTCATCTACGGCCTGATTCAGTGGGTTGTTGTGGGCGTTCTCCCCGATCCGGGCCATAGCCAACGCCCGCTAGCCGACGTGGCTCGCATCGTAATGGGATCGGGCGGAAGTGTACTGATTGGAATGGGCGCGCTGTTTTCGATTTATGGATATCTGAGCGGCAACATGCTCGCCACTCCGCGCATTACCTTTGCACTTGCGGAGCGCGGCGACTTCCCTTCTCTCTTCGCCGCCGTGCATCCGCGCTTCCGCACGCCGTACTTCTCCATTTTTGTATTCGCATTAATCGTGTGGCTGCTCGCCTGGTTTGGCACTTTTGCCGGCAACGCAACGCTCTCGGCGGGATCGCGCCTGTTCTATTACGGTGTCATCTGCGCTTCTCTTCCGGCTCTGCGGAGAAAACAAAAAACGCCCGCGGTGTTTCACCTTCCCGGCGGCACGCTCATGGCGATCCTGGGCGTCCTGATCTGCGCCACGCTACTCACGCGCATCGAATACGACAAATCGATCGTGCTGCTCATCGCGGTCGCAGTCGCGTTCCTGAACTGGCTGTCTGTAAGAAATCGTGCGGCAAGAGAAGACCTGCCGTAGAGACGTTCCTCGCAACGTCTCTACGATGGCTGCTCCATTTCCAGCAGTGCTTTCTTGCGCTCGATGCCCCAGCGATACCCGCCCATGCTTCCATCCTCGCGAACCACGCGATGGCACGGGATCGCCACCGCAACCGGATTGGTCGCGCAAGCGCGGGCGACCGCACGAACCGCGGTAGGCCGCCCAATGCCTTTCGCGACCTCACTGTAGGACCGCGTCGCTCCGAAGGGAATCGATTGCAGATACGTCCACACGCGCCGCTGAAACGCCGTGGCGCGGATGTCGAGGGGCAACGCCGAACTCAGGTCTTTCCCGCGCATGTGCCGCAGCAAAGCGCTCGCCCACGATCGCAAACCGCCTTCATCCACTTTCCGCGTGGCGAAAGGGAATTCGCGCTTCAGACCCTCGATCAACTCGCCGTCGGATCGCGCGAACTGAATCGCGCAGATCCCACGCTCGGTGGCGGCAATCAGCATCCGCCCCAGCGGCGAATCGGCGCAGGTATAGCGAATCGAGGCTGCAATCGCACCGCGCCGGTACTTGTCAGGCGTCATGCCCAGCTGCGATGCGGTCTTCTCATAAAGACGGCTACTGGAACCGTATCCCGCGTCGTACATGGCGCGCGTCACCGAGTCTCCAGCCTGCAGACCGCGCTTGAGCATCCGCAGGCGGCAGGAATCCGCGTACTCACGCGGCGTGATGCCCAGCACGGCCTTAAACCGCCGCTGCAAATGAAACGGGCTTTGACGGAATTCCTTGCCCAGGCGCTCCAGCGTCACGGGCTCATCGAGATGCTGCTCGATAAAGCGGCAGATCGCCTTCACCCCATCCGCCTCGGCATTGCCGCTGAAAACTTTGGGACGGCAGCGCAGGCAGGCCCGATATCCTGCACTCTCGGCGTCTTCGGGCCTCAGGAAAAACTGCACGTTCTCCCGGCGTGGCCGCCTGGCGGCGCACGATGGCCGGCAATAGACGCCCGTGCTCGACACGCCGAACACGAAATGTCCATCGTGGTCGGCGTCGCGGGCCATCACGGCATCCCAGCGCGGGTCGTCGCTGGCTTCCGGGGCCGAGGCCGGTTTGGGTTGGTGAGCTGACATCGTCTTCAGGCCTTCCGTTGTGAGTATGGCATTGGTCGTCATAGTAAGAAAAGCCTACGGCCAAGCATTCTTAGCGGACTATCCGGATCTTGCGTCCAAAGTGAAATTGTCAAAAACCAGGAGTCAGTCGTCAGTTGTCGATAGTCAGGTTTGCGCCTGACGAGCGAAACAGTTAGATTCTCCGAGAGCAGTTTTCATTCCCACAATCGAGGACTCACTCCTATGCGGAATACGCGGTTAGCGATTCTCGGATCTTTCGCCGTCTTGATGATTGCATCGGCAGTTGCGCAACAGGCTTCGAAGCACATGCTCACCGGCGAGGAACTAAAGAAGGCGGTTCCGGCGGAATATTTCTTCCGCGGCCAAAAAGCGCCAGTGCAGGTTCGCAACTCAGTCGGCTTTCAGCTGACCGACGGCAAAATGACGCTGGCAGCTCTGGTTGACGCCTCGGGCTACTCGACCGCGATTCAGCAGAAATACCAGGGCATGCTCATCACTGAAAGCAAGCTCAGCATCGGAGGGTCGACGTTAGCGCCGGGAGAGTACGGCTTTGGCTTCACCGCCGACGGCAAGTTCGTCGTCATGGACGTGGCCAACAACGATGTGCTCAGCACAACCTCGCAAACCGACCCCGCAGTAGTGCACGCCGTCCCGTTGAAACTGGTGGAAGATGGCGAGGGCTACAAGCTTTACGCCGGCAAAAAATGGGTCGGACTTAAGCCAGAATAGCTCAAGTCGATCAAAATCTTTACCTTACAACGATTGTATGTACAATCATGTAATCGGATATTGTACGTCTAAATAATCCCTGGCTCCCCCGGCTGCAAAATCGGTGGCAGATCATCGCCCAGAATACCGTTTGCGGAGCCGGAAACGCCCCTTCCTGCGACGATCGGTTCTGCACCTGAGGAAATCCTCATCCTCAGGAAAAAGCTTCGCCTGACAGCCCGCGAGAGGCCTCCAACGACTTTTCAACAACTTGCACGGGGTCTCAACAACTTGCGCGGAAAAATGAATCGAGTCTGTGCCGCGCGGGCACAACTCTCTCAGACGGCCCGCAACGATCACGAAGCGTTTCTAGTGCGAGAGGGGTTGGAACGGACCCAGGATCGCGGTCATTCCGGCGCGCTTGCGCAACTCAGACAATAGCGCGCTGGCAGCGTTCTGGTAGGTCTTGCTCGGATCCGACGGATCGGCCCAGACCGCATCGTAAATGATTTGCGCTGCTTCTTTCAGTTCCAGATGCAAGGCCGCTTCGAACACATCGAGACGCTCCTGCAGCCGTTCGTAGCAGGAGTTGCAGATTTCAGCGCCCGCGACTTCTCCAGTATGGTGCTCGCGGAACTTGCAAATGGCATCCGGAGCGCTCACCACTTCGGCGTGCGCTTCCAGCAGTTGCGACTTGAACTGCCGCAGGAATTCCTCACGCTCCTGCTCAATCACAGCTGTATCGGGAACCGCATCGACCACCGCCTGCGAGACTCGCGGCGGAATCTGGGGCGCGACCGGTGAAACTCGCTCATTGTGTTGGCAGGTCGGGCAAACGTCCAGATCGGCGGGGTAGTACAAGTGGCACTTGGCGCACGGCAAACCATATCCCGATTGCCGGCGAGGGGTATTCGCGGGTGAATCGGCTGCCGCCCGACCTTCAGCGCGGCGCGCAGTCGAATCTTTTGCCAAAGACGCCTGCACGACAGAATTCACGATATCTTGCTGGGTTCGGGTTGCGTTGGTCGCCATTTGCAATTCTCCCCCTGAACGGATTCATGGGCCCGATGGGGCTCGGGTTCACTCTAAGTGTAAGTACTGCCTGCTCCTGCACCTAAGCACTGGAGTACATCAGCGGCATTGGCCCAGTGGTCCGGCAATCCCAGCGAAAGCCCTGCTCAACTCGACCTAGCGCGAACTCTCTTCCTTCATCAGCTTGAGCAGTTCTTCTCGCCGAGCCCGGTAGATTGCCCGCTCCGGATCAAGCCGCGCCGCGGTTTCCAGTTCCGTGAGTGCTTCCTGATAGCGGTCCAGGCTCATCAGGCAGGCTGCGAGGGAATAGTGGTTATCGGCGGAGGCGTTCACCCGCAATGCCTCGCGAAACTCCTTCTCGGCAGCGTGCAACTGTTGCTTCTCAAACAGAAGGGTGCCCAAAAGATGATGTGCGATGTCGGAATCGGGATTGAGCGATACGGCCAGCCGCAATTCGCGAAGCGCTTCTTCCGGTTGGTTGGCCAGCAACAGGGCTTGCCCTAAAACCCGGTGCTCGGTCGAGCTCGTCGGATTCAACCGCACCGCCAGCTTCAGTTCTTCCACCGCAGAGTCATAATTCTTTTTGGCCATGTAAGCGCTGGCCAGGCAAGCATGTCCTTGCTGCCACTCCGGATGTTCACGGTACAGGACACGCATTTCCTCAATCGCTGAATCGAAATTGCCCTGATCGCAATAGGTATTCCCCAGATTGTTACGGATGGAGGCTTCGCCGGGAGCGATCCGCTTGGCCTCGCGATACTCCGCGACGGCCTCCGCCAGATTTCCCTGCTCGTGCAAGATCAGTCCCAGGTTGGAGTGCGCCTCCCAAAATGCAGGCCTCAACTTGATGGCCTGCTGGTACGCTGCAATGGCGCGCGGCTGGTTTCCGTTTGCGTGCTGCGCGATCCCCATGTCGTAGTAAGTGTCAGCGTTGCCGGCGTCGCGTGCCAGGGACTCTTCGTAGGCATGAACCGCAGCCGCATACTGTCCAGTCGAATACAGGCCGAGTCCCAGGTATTGATATGCTTCGGCATTTTGAGGATCGATGCTCAGAGCGGTACGCGCTTCCGCAATCGAATTCGGGCCGTCGTCCAATCCGTAAAAGAGGTAGGCCAGGGCAGCGTGATTTTCCGGAAGGTCCGGCATGATCTTCGTCGCCCGAGCCAGCTCGTCATAAGACTCGTCCGATTCGTCTTCCTGCCGGTAAACGACACCCAGGGCAAAATGCAGGGCGGAATTTTCAGGATCGGCAATGACCGCGTCTCGCAGGTGGTTTTCCGCTTGGTGGAATTGTTGCTGCCGAACCTCGGCCGCCGCTTTCAATACCAAATCTGGAACCGGAGGACCAATCCGAGCCGAAAAGACATTGCCCGAACTCAACACTCGCATCAACTCTTTATCAGCTCCCAGCGACTCCATCTGATGGAGTTCGTTGCGGGTCGGCAGATTCGCGAGGCCCCTTTCTGCCACCAGGCGCGCGAGCCGGGTGCTCGGAACTCCTCCGGTCAACCACGCCGCCAACTGGGTCGTGTTCACAGGCTGCTGATTTGGACGCGGTGAGCCGGTGGATTGGGCGAGCGCAATCGACAGACTGAAGACCAAGAAGGAAAGTAAAACCTTGACTCTCACCGGACTCCCCGACGACCTGAATTGGCGTACTGGTGGCGGCTTTTGAGGAAATGCGGATCGAAGCACCCCTCCAAAAACCTCTTCAGAAACATAGCCCGGCACCGAACCCGCTGGTAAGGTCACGGAAGTAACTGAAGGGAGCGACTTTTCTGGAGTCTCGCACCTGTCTGTTGCGGTTGAGTGTGACCGCAATCACACCCGACCGTGGCAGGATTCACCGAACCTGGGCGCGGAATTGGGTAAAACAGTGAAAATGCTATCGATGGTCTTGGCCAGGGTCGCTTGACCTTTCGCCTAAGCATCCAATAGCGTATGATTTGGACAGGTAGTTCTGTCCCTTGGAGGCTCCGATGTTTGAAGGTCTATTTCAACCGATGCACCTGATTATTATCTTTGCCATAGCTCTGCTGGTGTTCGGTCCTAAGAAATTGCCTGAACTAGGGAAAGGGTTGGGCGAAGGCATTCGCGCGCTGAAAGACGGCATGAAAGACGGCATTAAGGATAACCCGTCAACGGACGCTTCGAATGCTGCGAACGATCCGACCAAGAAAACCGATACCAAGAGCTAACTGACTCCGAGCTAGAGGAGCAATACGGAGCAGTATCTTCCCGGCATCTCTGCCGCTTTGTCGCCATAAATATCTTTATTTCGTTTCCAGATTTCCGTTCCTGGGCAACCCCGGTTGGTGTTTTCAATCTCAAATCTCTTCCCTTTGGAGGTAGGTCGTGTTGCGCACATTCAAACTATTCCCCCTGATGATGCTGCTCGGACTCTCGACCGCGGTACTCGCCGACCAGGTCACATTGAAAAACGGTGACCGGCTGACCGGCACGGTGGTGAAATCTGACGGCAAGACGCTTGTGTTGCACACGGACGCCGCCGGAGATGTCACCATTCAGTTCGACACCATTCAAGAGATCAAGACCGACGCGCAACTGCACGTCACCCTCAAAGACGGGAAGACGGCGGTGGGACCGGTTACCACTTCGGATGGCAAGATTGAGATTGCGACCAAGACCGCCGGCACCGTCGAAGCGCCCAAAGACGACGTCACCCTCATTCGCAACGACGCCGAACAAACGGCCTATGACAAGAGCCTGCATCCTGGCCTGAAGCACGGCTGGCAGGGCGGAGCCGACGTGGGCTTCTCGATCGCCCGCGGCAACAGCGAAACTGAAAACCTGGCGCTGGCCCTGAATGCCACACATCCCACTCTCAACGACAAGATCACGCTCTACGTCAGTTCCATCAATACCACGAATAATCTTGCCACTCCCTCCACCGTCGCCAGCCTGGTGCAAGGCGGCTTGCGCTACGACCGCAACATAAGTGATCGTGTCTTTTGGTACGCAGCCGCGGATTTCATGACCAACGCGCTCCAGTTCCTCGATCTGCGCAGTGTTTACGGCGGTGGTCTCGGTTTCCACGCCATCAAGTCTGACGCCACTATGCTCGATTTGTTGGGCGGCGTCAACTACACGCATGAGACGTACTCCAACGGAAACCTGATCCCCGGGAAGTGTGCCACCTGCGTTTGAATCCTACGGACAGACCAATAAGTTCGTGGCGTTGACTCTGGGGGATGAGTTCAGTGCACAAGGTGGGCAAGAGCACGGTCATCACGCAGAACCTGTATTTCTTTCCGAATCTGCAGGACACGGGCGAATACCGCATGACCGTCGGGTCTTGGCAGCGTCACCAAGATCAGCAAGTGGCTGGGTTGGCAGAACCAGTTCAGCGACATCTACGTGACGAACCCGCCAACCGGCACCAAGAACAACGACTTGATTTTTACCACCGGATTGAATATCGCATTCAACCACTAACCCACGGTCTTGATCATTCGGCTCGCAGGGCACGCAGCGGATCGACATTCGCGGCCCTGCGCGCCGGAATCATACTCGCGACTGCCGCCACCACTGCCACTCCCGCGATCGCCACGGAATAAGTCAGCCCATCGTAGGGCTTGACGCCGTAGAGCGCCGAACTCAGTGCGTTTGCCACGACAGACGCCAGGGGGATGCCGATCGCGACCCCAATCGTTGTGAGCATCAGGCTGTCGCGCAACACCATCCAGACCACTTGCCACCGCTGCGCTCCCACGGCCATGCGCACTCCAATTTCAACGGTACGATTGTTGACGCGATACGCCAGCGTGCCATAGAGGCCGGTTGCCACCAGCAAGACTGCCAGCAATCCAAAGAATCCGGCCAAGCGTGCGAACAGCAACTGTTGTGAGATGGTCGTCTCGTACTGCGCCCGTTGTGTAATCGGCTCGATCAGCGGCAGATTCGGATCCATTTGCTGCAGGGCCTTGCGCGCAGCCGGCAAAATCGCCAACGGCTCGCCATGCACGCGAAGTTCGACTTGCATTTTGCCGGTGATCGGAATCTGCGCGTACATGTACCACGCCATCGGAACAGGTTCTTCGTCGATGCTGCGGTACTTATGGTCCTTCACCACACCAACAATAGTCATTTGGAATCTGCCATCTGGAGTGCCAATGAGATGACCCAACGGATTCTGATTCGGCAAAAAGCGTTTCACGAACAGTTCGTTCACGATGCCAGCGTGTGGCGACGACGCGGTATCGGAATCCGAAAAGTCGCGGCCTTCCAGTATGGGACTCCCAGGGTATGAAAGAAATCCGGGCCGGCGACGTTGCTGCGCACCAATGTAGAACCGTTGGCCGCGTCGGGCAGTTTGCCGTCGACCATCATGCTGCCGTTATTCGACCAGCCCGAGCCCAGGCGTTCTTCCATAATGGTGACCGATTCCACACCGGGCAGAACGCGCAGCTTATTGATCAACGCCTGATAGAACGCCGTGCCCTCGGGAACGGAATGGATGTTTTGCGGATTCACTCCAAAAACCACCAGACCTTCTGCGGGAAAGCCGAGCGAAATATGCTGGAGGTTGCGGAGGGTGCGAACCAGCAAGCCTCCTCCGACCAGCAACACAACGCACAAAGCCATTTGCAGCGCGACAATGATTTTGGCGCTGCGGCTTTTGCCGGCGTCGGTATTCGATGTGGCCGAGGACGTCTTAAGAGCCAGTCCCGGCCCGGCGGCCAGCGCAAGACGCAGCGGCGCCAATCCAAACAACAACGCTGCCAGCGTCAGGATGCTCAGTGTGAAGGCAAGGACGGTGCTGTCTGGCGAGAGACTTGCCTCGATTTGCGCCCATGTCCCCAGCGCCTTGGTCGCAGAGGAAGCGAAGATCCATGCCAACGCGCCTCCGAGGGCAACCAGCAGCAAGGCTTCGGTCAGCAATAACCGAAATAACTGTCCGCGGCCCGCCCCTAATGCCAGACGCACCGAGAATTCTCGTTGGCGAGTTGCGTTGCGCGCGATCAGCAACATCACGACGTTGCTGAGAGCGATCAGTAGCACCAGACCAACCATCGCCATCAACATTCTGAGCGGCTTGCCGTACTGCTCGTCATAGCCGGGAAAGTTTTTCGCATCCTGCAGACTCAACACCGGCCGCTGCTCGCCGGGCTCAGGGTTGCCCAGGCCGATGTAAGCAGCACTTTGAAATGTGGATTGCAAACGCGCTGCGGCCTGCGTCTTCGAGATTCCCGGTGCAAGACGCCCCAGCAATCGCATGCACCACCATCTTGGATTGTCCCGATAGACCTTGCCATCCTCGAGCGGATTGCCCCAGGCATTCAATTCCGTGCGGGCTTGCAGTGGAATCCAGAAGTCGGTGGAACGGCCCGCCTCCGCGCCTTCAAAGCCCTCACTGGCGATACCCACAATGGTCAGCGGCACGCCGTTCACGTAGAACGCCTTCCCGATCGCATCCGGATTCCGGGAAAAGCGTCGCGTCCAGTAGTTGTGGCTGATCACTGCTACGGCAGCATGGTCCGTTTCGTCCTGCGGGGTGAAGCCGCGTCCGCGAGCCAGCCGTATTCCGAGTCCGGAAAAGAAGTTCCCGCTCACCATGTCACCTTCGGCTTCTTCGGGTTGTCCGTCGTAGCGCACTGCGACTTTGCCGTTGGAAAGCGGCACATAGGCGATGACTTGCGTCAGCGCGTCGTGTTGCTGGCGAAGCGAGTCATACACAGCGTAGGAAAACGTATCGTGGAAATCGATGGTGCCGGTTCGCTTGGGTGCGTTCGAAGTGTTCAGGTACACTACGCGATCCGGATCGGTGACTGGCAAAGACTTGAGGAGCACGGCGTTCATGACGCTGAACACCGCCGTGTTCGCGCCGATACCGAGTCCCAGGGTAAGCGCGCAGACTAGTGTGAATCCCGGAGCCTTGCGAAGCTGCCGGACTGCGTATTGCACCTGATACAAAACGTTTGCCATCTACACACCTCACCCTTGGAACCATAGTTGCACGGGCATTTCTCAGGCCAAAGCTGAGCACGCTAAGTTGCGAAGAATACAGAACTTTGATGCGGAGCGCAGGGCGTTGCTGTCCAAAATCGGACTCCTTTGTCCGCAAGAGGACACTGGAGATCCCGATCTCAGCGAGGTAATCGGCTCAGCGAGTGGGCGAAGTGCAGCTTTCGTGGCCGCAACGCGTGGATGTCCAAATCACAATTACCCTGTTGAGTTGTACCAACGCAGGACTCGGAGAGCGCGCAGGGTGTTCCAGCGACTGGCGCTGCCGACCTCGGTCTCCAGCTTCAGCGGAACGAATTCGGGATGAAGGCGATTCAGCGGCCAGCGCCCGTTCTGATGGCGGCGCTGCATTACGACTTCAACGGCTTCCCGAAGGCGGCTGTCGGGTTTAATTCCTGCATTTCGCAGATAATCGAGTCCGCGCAAGACGTCGTAGTGCCAAAACGTTGGGAACGAGAAGCGGAGCCAGTGTTTGTCGATGACTTTGCCGGTTCGTAGCGAGCGGAACATGCGGCGCTCGAGTAGATAGTTTTCGCCCCGCTTGCGGGCCTTACTGACTGCCGCCGATTTGCGCCCGGCCCGTTCGTATTCCAGCAGTCCTTCGAGTACGCAGATGGTGGTATGGAACGAGGAGCGCCGGCTTTTGGGTGCTTCGCAGTTCCATCCGCCATCTGCGAGTTGCTCGCTCAGAAGTTGCCTGGCCAGTGTGTCATTCGGTTTCTTGAAGTACGCGCCGATGCCGAGGATTCTGCCGTTGATGCAGGGCTCCGTTTCGCCGCAGAGGTAAGACCGATGGTCGAGCCATTTGAACACGAGACGCTTATCGACGCGGTCGATCATTTGGCGAGCCTGTTTGCTGACGGGATCGACACCGAGGTCCATCAAGACAGAGAGACTGTAAAGCGTGATCAGTAAGTCTCGGTGTTCCTTTGGCAAGTCCCTTCTCCAGCCGCGCGGGCTCCCGCTCCAGAGGCCCAGAGGAGATTGGCGGGCTAGCAGCTTTGCGCCCCAGCCGGCGGTCGCAACGCGCGATCGTTCATCGGCAATCGCGTCGGGGCTTTCATGAGTAAGGTCCCGCATGACCTGCCAACGGATGGCCGGATCAGAGTCGAAGAGCCATCGAATGTGCGCCGGCCGGGGCGCGTAATCCTTTAGGCGCATTGGTTTTTTATAACATCCGCTGGGCGGGTCCCGACAGGCGGCAGAGCGGCGTTCACCTTTGCTCCACCTTTGCTCGTGTAGAAGAAGTTCTTCTTGCCCTTGTGCCGATCGGGCCGCCCGGGGAATTTGAATTCCCTTGAATCCACTCAAGCACGCCGGTGCGTTGCCAAATGAGAAAGCCCCACTTCTCGCAAAGACTGCGAGAAATGGGGCACCCGGGGTCGTTTTATCGACGACCGAGTTAGGGACGAGAGAGCTAGTCGATGCCGTGAATGCGCATGCTGACCAGCTTGTCGATGCTGAGGTCGTGGATTCCGCGCGACTTCATGTCGGCAATGTATTCCGGTGTCACGTTGTGGATTCGCATTGCGATCAGTTCGTCGGGATCAGGATGCGAATAACCCATGCTCTGCAGTTTCTGAATGAACTCCGGTGAAACTCCGTGAATGCGGAAGGCGATCAGCTTCTCGAGATCGATGTGATCGTAGCCAAGCTTCTTCAGTTGTGCCATCCATTCCGGAGTCGCGCCGTGAATGCGCATCGCAATCAGCGTGTCCTCGTCGGGCGTGTAGCCTGCCTGGTGAAGGCTGCGCACCATTTGCGGGGTCACGCCATGAATACGGAATGCAACCAACTTGTCGGAATCTGAGATCTTTAGCCCTTCGGCTCGCAGTTCCTGAATGAACGCTGAGTCGACGCGGAAGATGCGGAAGGCAATCAGCTTATCGGCGTCGAGGTCGCTGAGATGCTCGTTCTTCATTTGCTTGGCGAAATCGAGGCTCACATCCTGCACCGCCATGGCGAACTGCTTCTCGTCGTCGACGGAGAATCCAATCGACTGCATCTCGCGCGGATAGTTGGAGTCAGGCTGGAACTTGAAGAGTCCCGCGCCTTCACCGTTGTTGAGGAAGCCTTCGCAGTCAATCTTGCCCGCGTCGCGCGTGATGGTGAAATGAACGTCCTGGCGTCCGGACTTCGAAAAGTCGACGCCGGGAAACGAACTCGCCGGCCAGTCGGATTGGTGATTCGACATTCCGCCGTGATGATGTTCAATCAGCGAGAATTCGACCTTGCCGGGATTATCGGATTTGCTGATCGTCCAGTCGCCATTGTGGACTTCGGCGGCGCGATTCTTGACCACGAACACGACCACGCAGGATGCGAAGACCAGGTACGCGAGGGTTCGGCGTATTCTCATATCAATCTCCTCTTTCGATTAAATTCGAGCGATTAAATTCGAGCGGATGTCGCCGAGCCTTTGCCCTCGCCGTCGATCAGGGCAGGCCCAGGCTGGACGGCCGAAGGCTGCCGTCCGCACATGAGTTGTTACAAAGACCTAGATATCGGCTTTGGAATCCAGAATCCCCAGCTGGCGCATCTGAATCAGCTTCTGCAGAGTCAGATC
This sequence comes from uncultured Acidobacteriaceae bacterium, assembly GCA_963731405.1. Classification (GTDB taxonomy): domain Bacteria; phylum Acidobacteriota; class Terriglobia; order Terriglobales; family Acidobacteriaceae; genus Sulfotelmatobacter. Next base: position 125,741 of record CAVSVS010000022.1, read on the forward strand.
CTTGAAGCCATGCTTCTTCACCTGCTCGATGAATTCGGGAGTGACATCCTGCACCTTGGCGCCGATGATGTCGTTGACGCTGAGCTTGAATCCCGCGGCCTGCAGAGCCTTGATGTATTCCGGCGTCACATCCTGCACTTTCATGCCGATCAGTTCATTCACGGATGGCTTGAACCCTAGAGCCTGAATCTCACGCACATATTCGGGAGTGACATCTTGCACGCGCATGCCAATCACATCGTCGCCCTTAGGATCGATTCCCAGGTCATGCATTCCCTTCAGGTAGGACGGAGTCACGTCCTGCACTTTCATGGCGATCACTTGATCTGCCGTCACTGCCAAGCCAGAGGCGCGAAGCTCGCGAACGTATTCGGGAGTGACGCCCTGCACCTTAAGCGCGATCAGCTTGTCGACGTCGGGCTGAATCCCCGCTTCTTTCAGGCCCCGATAATACTCAGCGTCTGCGCCTTGGACTTTGAGCGCAATCAGTTGATCCTGGGTTGGATTGAGGCCAGCCGAGCGGATATCGCGCACATATTCCGGAGTAATATCTTGTACCCGCATCGCAATCAGAGCGTTGGCGTCGGGGTTCAGACCCTGCGCATGCAGTTCCTTGACATATTCCGGGGTGACATCCTGAATCTTCATGGCGATAAGCTCGTCGACCGTCAGATCGGGAAGGCCCGCAGCCTTCATGCTGTCGATATAGGAGGAAGCTGATGCAGTGGCCGCCGGTTGCGCGGTGCTTTGCGGACGAGCCGCGGACGGCTTCGCCGCTGGAGTACTGGCGACGCTCGATTGGGCGGCGGTGGGAACGGCTTTAGGCTCACCCTGCCAGAAGGTGGCCGCGTGCGCCGGACGCGGACGCGCCATTCCAAGCAGCGCGTTTCCGGCGACGAGCGCGGCGGTCAAGCACAGGAGGCTGCCGGTGAGTCCGATGCTTCGCACTCCCGCACCGAGAGTCTTCAGGCCAAGAACGCGTACGATCCGCTCGGTGAGTGGACCGCGGTTCGCCGCCATGGCGAAGACGGGAGCGCTGCGCCACTCTTCCATCAGCGTGAGGGCGCGTGCGTATTCAACGGCGTTGCCGCAGAGAGTTACCGCGACGTCATCGCAGCAGTGTTCGCGTTCGGCGCGGATTCGCTTGTTCAGCCACCAGACTGCGGGATGGTAGAAGAGCAGCGTTTCGACACAAACCTGGAACACGTTCACAAAAGGATCGAAACGCTGGATGTGTGCGAGTTCGTGGGCGATGACAGCCTGAAGCTGGTCTTCGGAGAGGCCAGTAAGAGCGCTCACAGGCAAGAACACGATGGGGCGAAACCATCCGATAACCGCGGGCGCTTGCAGCCACGCGCATTCACAGTATTCAATCGCTCGAGTCAGGCCGAGCTGCTCCTGCAGGTTGTAACAGACTTCGAGAACCTGGGGGCTCACGACGGTGGACCGTTTGCGGCGTTCCCGCTCGAGCAGCACGAAGCCTCCGGCGGAACGGAGACTGAAGAAGGCCACGCCCAGCAACCACGCTTCGACCAGCCAGGGAAGCGCATTGCGGGAAGAAGCGCTCGACGACTGGATCAGGCGTTGCGCCGAGCCACTCGCCGCGACTCCGCCCCTCGCGAAGGATTGGACGGCCGCGGCGAGCGGCGACGACGACTTCGCGGCGTCTGCCACACCGGAATGTTGCTGCGAATAGAAGAAGAATGTCGCGACGGGAGCGAACAACATCAGTGCCAGCGCGCCCACTCCGACCAGGTAACGAGTCGACGCGCGGCGGCAGACAGCCATTGCGGCTGCGGCCAACGCGGCGAGTGCCGTTCCCTGCCACAGGAAGTGGAGGAGCGCCCATCCCAGGGACTGCATCGCGCTCGGGGAGACCCAATTCATCAGAGTAGTCGTCATCCCGGTAGTCATCGGCGACTCCTTTCGTATTCGTCAAGCAGGTGGCGCAGTTCGACGATCTCTTCGGCGGAGGCCTTAGTGCCGGCGAGCGCGTGCATCATCAACTGGCTCGCTGAACCCTCGAAGACCCGCTGCAACATGTCCCCGGCAAGCTGCCGTTTGGTTTGCTCGGCAGGCAGGCATGATTCATAGACGTGCGCGCGCTGGGTTTCGTTTCGTCGCACCGTACCTTTTGTTGTCATAATCTGCAGAAGCTTGAGAACTGTGGTGTAACCGAGTTCCTTTTTCTCGCTCAGAGCTTCGTGCACTTCGCGAACCGTCGAGGGGCCGCGGGTCCAAAGCACGCGGAGAATCTCGAGTTCGGAAGCGGTGGGTTTGTGGGGAGTCGGCTTCATGGGAAGGAACATACTACGAAGATATTCGTAGTGTCAACGAAAATCTTCGTAGATTGAAAAAATAGTGGGGACTCGGATGCGAACGTTGCTCTCGACTTCTCCGGGCTTCGCCCCTTCGCTCACTCGGGGCAGGCTCAGGCTAGACAGCCGAAAGCGGCTGTCTCCACATGAGGCGCGGTGGACAAGTCATTCGCTCGTGAATGGCTCGCATGGTCCAGTTTGTTTTTACTATTGAACGGGCCTTTCGCTCTGATACCGTACCTTTCACCCCGGGGAATCCAATCTGAATTCAATCTTTTTGAGAGTGAGACTTTGAAGATGAGTATCCGAAAAGCTGGGAGCGCGGTGATTGCGATTTGTGTTTTGGGAGCGGTAATGGTGGCGGGAAGCGAAGGCGGCAAGACCGTCTCGGTGCATGGGTATGTTCTCGACTCAGCGTGCGCATTCACCAAGTCGCTAAAGAAGCCGATCAGCCCGGAATGTGCCCAGGCCTGCGCGAAGGCCGGATCACCACTGGTGATTCTGGCAGATGGAGGAACGATTTATTGGCCGATCGCTGACACCACGCCCTCCGCGGGACAGAACGAGAAACTGATGCCGTTCGCGGGACAACGGGTTACGGCCAGTGGCAAAACCTTCGCGCGTGGCGGATCGACCGCGATTGTGATCGAGAAGATTACTGCGGAAGCCGCGCAGAAATAAGTCCACAACCTCTCAGGCTTGTCACGGTTCCGCTGGGCTTCGCCCACGCGAGACGGACGAATGCGTCCGTCCCTACATGGATTGGCGCTAACCAAGACTTGGCAAGGACGTCTACTACCGGGTACAGTACTGTTCGTCTCATTTCCCTTGTCCAAGTCCCATACAACAGGAGTTCTCATGCGTCACGCAGGGATTGTGCTGGCGGCTGTTTCATGCCTGAGCATTTTCACGTATTCGCAAACCGCCGACGAGTTGATCAACAAGAACATTCAAGCCAAGGGCGGAATCGAAAAGATGAAGGCTATCCATTCGGTGCGCATTACGGGCAAGCTCAACGGGGGAGGCGGTTTCACCGCTGCCACCGTGCAGGAGAACCAGCGTCCGAATCTGGTCCGCGAGACTTTTGCCCTGCAGGGGATGACCGCGGTTTCCGCCTATGACGGCACCACGGGATGGCAGATCCAGCCGTTTGGCGGGCACAAGGATCCCGAATTCATGGGCGAAGATGACTTAAAAGATCTTCTGCTCGATGCCGACTTCGACGGCCCTCTGGTGGACTACAAGGAAAAGGGAAACACCGTCGAATTCCTGGGACACGACGTGGTCGACGGCGACGATGCCCTTCGGTTGAAAGTCACATTGAAAGATGGCGACATCATTTATTACTACCTCGATCCCGACACCTTCCTGGAGATTCGCAAGGAAGTGACGGAGTTCATTCGCGGCTCGGTGCGCGAGAGTGTGGTCGAGATGGGCTCGTACAAGCCCGTGGCAGGCGTGATGTTTCCCTATTCGATTTCGCAGGGGTCGAAGGCGAATCCCGCCGCGCAGACGACAACCGTGGAGAAGATTGAAGTGAATGTGAATATCAATCCCGCGGACTTCGCGGTTCCCGCATCACTGAGGGCTGACGAAAAGAAGTCCGGGTTGGTCGGGGTTCATTGATTCTCCTGAATGCTTCTTTGAAGCAAGCACAAGAGCCGGATACCGGGAAGAACTGAGTCGCGCACTGCTGGGGGCGAAATCTTGGATCGCAACGAGGACACGAACTAATGAAGATGAATACGAGACGCAATCATTTTTCGCTTCTGACAAAGCTGAGCATGTTCCTTTGGGTTGTGTGTTTCATGCTTCTGGCTGACAGGGCCTACTCCCAGACGGGTTACAAGTTCGATGCCGCGACCGTGTCGGGACTGCCGGCGCGCAACATCGGCTCGGCGACGATGAGTGGGCGTGTCGCTGCGTTGGACGCCATTGAGCAGGACGGCCGCATCACGGTTTTCGTGGGAGCGGCCAGTGGTGGCGTGTGGAAGTCGGTGAACGGCGGAACGACATACAAGTCCGTCTTCGATCGGGAGAGTGTGCAGTCGATTGGTGCGGTGACGATCGACCCATCGAATCCGAAGACCGTATGGGTGGGCAGCGGCGAAGCCTGGATGCGCAACAGCGTGTCGGTGGGCGATGGAGTTTACAAGTCCACGGATGGCGGCGAGAACTGGACCAATGTCGGGCTCAAGGATAGTGAGCACATCGCCAAGATCCTGGTCGACCCGAATGATGGAAACAGCGTGCTGGTCTGCGCTTCGGGACATTTGTGGGACGACAATGACGAGCGTGGCGTTTACAAGACCACCGACGGCGGCAAGACGTGGAACAAGGTTTTGGCGGGCGCCAATGGGTCGACGGGATGCGGACTGCTGGCCATGAGCCGCCAGGAACCGAAGACGATTTATGCGTCGATGTGGGATTTCCGGCGCCAGGGCTGGACATTCCGGTCAGGCAACAAGCCGACTTCAGGCAGCGGATTGTTCAAGTCGACCGATGGCGGCGACCACTGGACGGAGATCACCGAGAGCAACGGAAAGGGCTTGCCGGCGAAACCTTGGGGACGCACAGCGATCGCAGTCGCTCCCTCGAAGCCGCAAGTGGTATATGCCAACGTTGAGGCCGAGAAGGGACGAGGACTGTACCGTTCAGACGACGGCGGGGCGAATTGGAAGAAACTGGATGCCAGCAACTTCATGGTGTGGCGTCCGTTTTATTTCGGCAATCTGATTGTCGATCCTAAGGACGAGAACAAGATTTTCAAGCCAGATCTCATCCTGCTGTACAGCACCGACGGCGGCAAGACTTTCAACGTCGTGTCGGGCGGGGCGCACGGTGACTTCCATGATGTGTGGATCAATCCCAAGAATCCGAACGTGGTGATTGCGGGCGACGATGGCGGCCTGTGGCGCAGCGAAGACGGAGGCACTCGCTGGAAACATCAGATTAACCTGCCGATTTCGCAGTTCTACCATGTCAGCACCGACAACTCCGATCCGTATCACGTGTATGGCGGCTTGCAGGACAATAGCTCGTGGGTGGGCGACTCGTCGTATCCGGGTGGAATAACCAATTCGCGGTGGGAAAATATGTTTGGTGGCGACGGTTTCTGGATGTTTGAGGACACGTCGGACCCAAACTACATCTACGCGGAGGCGCAGGGCGGAGAAATCGGGAGGGTGAATCGGCACTCGCACGAGATTCGGGGGATCAAGCCTCTGCCGAACTACGGGGAAAAGAAACTGCGCTTCAACTGGAACGCTCCGATTCACATGAGTCCCAATGAAAAAGGGACGCTCTATATCGGGGCGCAGTTCCTGTTTCGCTCCCGCGATCATGGGCAGACCTGGGATCGCATTTCGCCAGACCTGACGACGAACGATCCGGAGAAACAGAAGCAGGAAGAGTCGGGCGGAGTGACCGTAGACAACTCTTCGGCGGAGATGCATACGACGATTTATTCGATCTCGGAGTCTCCGAAGAACGGGCAGATCATCTGGGTCGGAACCGACGATGGGAATCTGCAGATCACGCGTGATGGCGGCAAGACCTGGACGAACGTGGTGGGTAACGTCGCGGGACTCGGGAAGAATTCGTGGGTCTCGACGATTGAAGCCAGCCGCTTCGATGAAGCCACGGCTTACGCAACTTTTGATCGCCATTCCTTCGGCGATATGAAGCCTTACGCCTTCAAGACCACGGACTACGGCAAGACGTGGACCGCTCTGCCTGCGCTGGAGAGCGGCGTGCGTGGGTTCGCGCACGTGATCAAGGAAGATTCAGTGAAGCCGGAGTTGCTGTTCCTGGGCACGGAGTTCGGGCTGTGGATTTCCAATGATGGGGGTCAGCACTGGGCGCAGTACAAAGGCAGCAACTTCCCTGCGGTTGCAGTGGACGATATGGCGGTGCAGGCGCGCGAGAGCGATCTTGTGTTGGCGACACACGGGCGGGGGATTTGGATTATCGATGATATTTCGCCGCTACGAGCCTTGACTCCGGACTTGATGTCGAAGGAAGCTGCGCTGATTCCGGGACGGGCTATTCAGTACTTCGACGTCTTCGGGGGCTGGCCGGAGGGAGACGAGAGCTTCACGGGGCGCAGCCGGCCGGGAGAAGCGCAGATCACCTATTACCAGAGAGGTCGACACATCTTTGGCGATTTGAAGATCGAGATTCTCGACCAAAACGGCAAGCAGGTTGATACCGTGGCGGGGAGTAAGCACCGCGGCTTGAATCGCGCGAACTGGTCGATGCGCGTGAAAGCTCCGGCGGTTCCACCCGCGGCGACGGCATTGTTTGAAGCGGCGCAGGGTCCGCGCGTGCTGCCAGGCACGTATACGGTAAAGATGACCAAGGGGGACAACGTTTATACCGAGCAGTTGAACGTGGTGCTTGATCCGCGGGCAAAGTTTTCGCTGGAGGATCGCAAAGCGCAGTTCGATCTGACAATGAAGATCTATCACACCATCGAGCACATGACGTATGCCGTGGAGGCCATTGAAGGCGTCCGCAATGCGGCGAATGCGAGAGCGATCAAGCTGCCGGAAAAAGATCCGCTGAGCAAGCAACTGGAGGGCCTGGCTGCGAAGTGCGACGACCTGCGGTCGAAAATTGTGGCTACGAAAGAAGGCGGCATGATCACCGGAGAGGAGCGCATTCGCGAACTTCTCGGACAACTGTATGGCACGGTGAATGGGTATGAAGGGCGTCCGTCGGACTATCAGGCCGCGCGCGCCGATTCGCTGGCGCACGAACTGGAAGATGTGATCGGCGATTTCCAGAAGCTGACGCAGAAAGAACTTCCGGGGATTAACGCCGGACTGAAGAAGAAAAAGGCGGAGAGCATTACCGTGCTGACTGAGGCTGAATGGCAGAAGAAGCGCGACGCTGAAGGCAGTTCGGGAGCAGGCGCGGGGATGCTGGGACGCGAAGGAATGGAGAGGGAGATCGACTAAGTCAAAATCCCCACCCCTTCACACTTTTCGGCAGCATTGGCGTCTTGCCTTTCGGGTGAGACGCCATTCGTTTTTTCGGCCAATCCATTGAGTTTCCCGCATTGATCCGGCGAAAAATGAAAATGTCGGTGGTCCTGATTGATTCCGGGCGTGGGTGCGAGTATGTTGGTCTGTCTTAAATAGCTGGCTGAGAAAACTCAGGAGATTCCTAATGCTGAAACGATTTACTGTGTGGATTTTTCTGTTCGCTGGTTTGGTAACGCTCGCCTACGCGGCTGACGAAAATCAGAACGCCTGCAAGGGTGATCCCGGCAAGTGGCAGCAACTTTTCAACGGCAAGGACTTGACCGGATGGAAGCACGTTGGTCCCGGCGGCGACACCGTTGAGGATGGGTTGATCCGAACCCATGGCGGCATGGGCTTGCTGTACTGGACGGGCGGGAAGATCGGCAATTGCATGATCCATGTGACGTTCAAGATGCGCGACGAGAATGACAATTCCGGGGTATTCATCCGCATTCCCGTGGAACCACGCGAAGAATGGATGCCGGTGCATTACGGATTCGAAGTGCAGATCGACAATCATCCCGAAAAATCGGATGAGGATGAATATCATTCCACTGGCATGCTCTATTCGCTAACCAAACCACTGGCAAAGGCGTGGAAGCCCGGTCCGGAGTGGAACACGATGGACATCACACTGGAAGGGTCGCACACGATCGTAATGCTGAACGGGGTCAAGGTCACGGATTACAAAGAGGGCGATCCGGTGCCGCCGCGGAAGTTTGATTTTGAGCCGCAGCGTGGGCCGCGTCCGGATTTTGGATACTTCGGCCTGCAGAATCACAGCGACAACGACATTGTGTTCTTCAAAGAGGTAGCCATTAAGCCGCTGAAGAAGTAATCGAATTCATGGTCGGCTGGTTGCGGTCAAATCATTCGGAGGGATTTTCATGAAACGTATTGTTTCGCGACGCGCATTCTTGCAAGGCAGTGCGGCGGCCGCCGCGGGTGGCCTGCTGGTATCAAAGACGATCCGACTGGAAGCTCAACCGCTGGTGCCGCGAGCCGTGGCTCCGAGCGATCGGGTTCGCTTCGGGATGATCGGGATCGGGATGCAGGGTTCCGGATTGCTCAGTGGCGCCATTACGATTCCAGGCGTGGAGTGTGTTGCGGCCGCCGATCTCTACGACGGGCGTCATACGCTGGCCCAGGAACTCACCGGCAACACGAGCCTTCCTACGACGCGGCACTATCAGGAACTGCTCGACCGCAAGGATATCGACTGCATCGTGGCTGCTGTGCCGGATCACTGGCACCGTCGCGTGGTGGTGGACGCTTGCAACGCAGGCAAGGATATCTATTGCGAAAAGCCGATGTCGCACAACGTCGCGGACGGACTGGCGATGGTCGAGGCGGCACAGAAGAACAAGCGCATCGTGCAGATTGGATCGCAGCGCGTTAGCTCAGAACTGTGCGCCAAGGCGCGCGAACTGTATGCGGGCGGAGCGATCGGCGATGTGGAAATGGTGGAACTCACGTTGGGACGTAATGATCCGACGGGCGCATGGCAGTATCCGCCACCAACCGATCTGTCGCCGCAGACGCTGGATTGGGATACCTGGCTCAATGACGCTCCCAAGATTCCATTCAACAAGCTGCACTTTGCGCGCTGGCGCTGCTGGAGAGCGTATGGCACGGGAGTCGCCGGCGACCTGATGGTGCATCTGATCAGCGGCATGCTGGTCACGCTGGGATGGAATGAAATCCCGAAGTCGGCAACGGCGATGGGAGGTATTTTCCGTTTCAAGGACGGGCGCGACATGCCCGATTTTCATACCGTCCTGTTCGATTATCACGGCATACCGGTGTATGTGCGGCTGGACCTGGGCTGCGAGACGCCGGAACTGGCGCGGTTCATGGGGCCGAAAGGACTCATGGACGCGGGCGAGTTCGAGTTGCGGCATTCTCCGCAGGCGGGCGTGGACACCGACCCCAGCTACTACAGCTTCAGCTTCCCGGCGAAGATGCGCGCCGAGTATGTGAAGCAGTGGCATGAGGAGCATGATCCCCCGCTCGGCAAGGAACCGGTACACGAAGACGTCGTGTACAAGGGACACGACTGGGATGACATGCGTCCCCACCTGGAAGTTTTCTTCCAGTCGGTGAAGTCGCGCAAGCCGGTGACCGAAGACGCGGTCTTCGGCAACAACGCGGCGATTGCATGTCACATGGCGAACGAATCGTATTTCCGACAGAAACCGGTCACGTGGGACGCAGCCTCGAAAACCATTAAATCGTAGAACGCGGGAGGAAGAATGCGTCGTAAGACTCTCGCCGGGCAGGACCGGAGACTGATTCCGGTCCTTCTCGGCTTTCTTATACTGAGCGTTTTCGGATTCGCGCAGGATCTGCCGGCAGTCAAGCCTGAGGCGGTAGGTCTATCTTCGGAGCGCCTGGAGCGCATTGGCACTGCCGTGCAACATGAAATCGACGACAAGCGCATTGCCGGCGCAGTTACGATGGTGGTCCGCCACGGCCGCGTGGCATGGTTCAAATCGCAGGGCATGATGGACCGCGAGGCGGGCAAGGCCATGCAACCGGATGCCATGTTTCGCATCTGTTCCATGACCAAGCCCATCACCAGCGTCGCGGTGATGATGCTGTATGAAGAGGGGCGATTCCTGCTTGACGACCCGGTCTCGAAATATCTGCCGGAGTTCAAGAATCCTAAAGTGCTGGTGAAGCCGGCAAAGGGCGAGCCCTATTCGATTCCGGCAACGAAGGAGATCACGATTCGCGATCTGCTTCGGCACACGTCGGGGATCACCTATCAGTGGAATGAAGATCTTGGCCCGATGTACGAGTCTGCGGGAGTTGCGAGCGGCCTGCTGCAGTATGACGGGACAATTGGCGACAGCGTGAAGCATCTGGCTGGGCTGCCTTTGCTGTTCAATCCCGGGGACAAGTTCGAATACAGCTTGGGCGTGGATGTACTGGGGCGCCTAGTGGAGGTGGTATCGGGCAAACCGTTGGACGAATTTTTCAGCACGCGAATTTTTGAACCGTTGGGCATGAAGGATACTTATTTCTTTCCGCCCGACGATAAGCTCGACCGTCTTGCGACTGCGTACACCTACTACCCGGACAAGGGGCTGAATCGCTTTCCGGATACGCCGATCAAAGAAGGATCGTTCGTGTACTCCGCAGACTATCCTTCGCGTGGACCAAAGAAATTGTTCTCGGGCGGCGCTGGCCTGGTTTCGACTGCCATGGATTACGCTCGCTTCTGCCAGATGATGCTCGACGGTGGCAAGGTTGGGAACACGCGCCTGTTGAGCCGCAAATCCGTTGAACTGATGACGCATGACCAACTGGGAAAGATCGGCCCCGACCAGGGTTTCGGCCTGGGCTTCGGCGTAGATGGCGTGAAAGAACCTTTGTCGGAGTTGGGCTCTGTGGGCGAATTCAACTGGGGAGGATTCTTCTATACCGGTTTCAACATCGACCCGAAAGAACAGATGATCATCATTTTCATGGCTCAACTGCATCCGACGGGCGAATTAAGGCTCGATCGCGAGGTCGACGTGCTTGCATATCAGGCGATCAACGACTGAGGCACTCGACTTCAAATAGCCGATTGCGGGGTATATCATTTTCTAAAGGTCTTCCGCTCACGGCGCCACCGTATCCCTACGTTCTGGAGCTTCAGAATGGCTACCATTCGTCTCACCGTTAATGGCAAGGCTTTCTCAGTTGATGTGGAACCTCAAACCAGCCTGCTCAGTGTTTTGCGCGAACAACTCGACCTGACCGGCAGCAAGTATGGCTGCGGGGAAGGCCAGTGCGGCGCCTGCACCGTCTTGATCGACGGCAAGGCACAGCGGTCGTGCGTCACCAGGGTGGGCACGGTTTCGCAGAAGCAGATCACGACGATTGAAGGGCTCGCAAGTGGAAATCAATTGCATCCCGTGCAAGAAGCGTTTCTCGAAGCCGATGCGCTGCAATGCGGGTACTGCACGTCGGGGATGATCATGTCTGCGGTTGCTCTACTCCGGAAGAATCCGGCGCCGAAGGAAAGCGAAATCATCGATTTCATGGATGGTAATGTGTGCCGTTGCGGGACATATCCGCGCATTGTGGGTGCGATTCAAAAGGCGGCGAAGGCGGCACCAACGTCGGAGGCCGGGAAAGGGGCGGCGCGATGAACGATCACTCTCACGCGAACGTTTCGTTGGAACCCGAACGTTACGAACTCACAGCTGCGCCTCCCTACCGCTTCGATCTGGATCGGCGGGAATTCTTCAAGTTTCTTGGGGCGGGCGTTCTGGTGGTTTCAGTCTTGAAGCCGGCCATCGTCGCGCAAGAGTCGGGTGGGGCCCGACGAGGGCGAGGCGATTCCCTTCCCAAAGAAATCGATGCATGGCTTCACGTTGGAGAAAACGGCAAGGTCACGGTGTACACCGGCAAGGTCGAGATGGGCCAGAACATTCGGACATCGCTGGCGCAGGCCGTGGCGGAAGAACTGCACGTGCCGATGGACAAAATTGAAATCGTGATGGGCGACACTCAGCTCACGCCCTTTGATATGGGTACGTTCGGGAGCCGCACGACACCTACGATGAATTTGCAGCTTCGCAAGGTTGCTGCTGCGGCACGGGAGATGCTGATCGGCATGGCGGCGGCACAGTGGCAGGCAGATCGCCAGCATCTGATTGCTGAGAACGGGAAGGTCGCCGATGCTCAGAACAACCGATCTTTGGAATATGCAGCACTTTTGAAAGGGCAGCAACTCACTCAGACCGTCACCGCCGAGACTCCTCTGATTCCAGCGGCGAACTGGAAGGTGGCGGGTCAATCGGCGCACAAAGTGGATGGGCGCGACTTTGTGACCGGCAAGCATCGGTATCCGTCAGACCAGAAACTCCCGGACATGCTTTATGCCAAGGTGCTGCGCCCCCCTTCATTTGGCGCGACATTGCTTTCGGTGGACTCGCAAAAGGCCGAGCAATTGGGCGCCACTGCGGTGCACGACGGCAATTTTGTGGGCGTTGCCGCCTCGAACACCGAATTGGCTACGGCTGCGGTTGCCGCCATTCATGCCGAATGGAAGTCTGAGCCTCAGCCTTCGAGCAAAGAGTTATTCGACTATCTGAGAAAGAATACCGTCGAAGGAAAAGATCCTACGGGCGATGGGGATCGTTATGACGTGGGTAGCGTAGACGAGGCAATGGGTACTGCAGATCACCGCCTGCAGCAAACCTACACGGTTTCGTACATCGCACACACTCCGTTAGAACCGCGGGCCGCACTGGCAAAATGGGATGGTGACAAGTTGACGGTTTGGACAGGGACCCAACGCCCGTTTGGCGTGCGTGGGCAACTCGCGGAAGCGTTTCGGATTCCGGAAGACCAGGTGAGGGTGTTCATGCCAGACACCGGCTCCGGCTATGGGGGCAAGCACACTGGAGAGACGGCGATCGAAGCAGCACGGTTGGCACGTGCGGCCAAGCGTCCGGTGAAACTCGTATGGACCCGCGAAGAGGAATTTACGTGGGCATATTTCCGGCCGGCCGGCGTGATCGACGTGAAAAGCGGGATGCGCGGTGACGGAACGATTACCGCGTGGGAGTTTCACAACTACAACTCCGGATCGGCTGGGATTCGCACCTACTACGAGGTTCCTAACCAGCGCATCGTGTTCCATGCTGTTAACTCTCCCTTGCGGCAGGGTTCGTACCGGGCGCTCGCGGCGACCGCGAATCATTTCGCACGCGAGTCGCACATGGACGAGATGGCGCACGCCGTGAAGATGGATCCTTTGGAGTTCCGACTGAAGAACCTGAAAGATGAGAGGCTGCGTGCGGTGTTCGAGGCGGCAGCGAAACAGTTTGGCTGGGGGAAGAGTAAGGGGGACGGACAGGGATTTGGCATGGGCGGCGGCTACGAAAAGCTGGGCAACATTGCAACCTTCGCCGAGGTCCATGTCAACCGTAAGCCGGGCGACGTGAAAGTGGTGCGCGTGGTCTCTGCGTTTGAGTGCGGAGCAATTGTGAATCCCGATGGGCTGCGCAATCAAGTTGAAGGATCCAACGTTCAAGGATTGGGTGGGGCGCTGTTTGAAGCCATCGAATTCGACAACGGAAAGATCCTGAACGGACGGCTGTCGGAATATCGTGTGCCACGATTCAGCGATGTTCCGGCGCTGGAGACGGTTTTGCTCGACCGCAAAGACCTTCCGTCGGCGGGTGCGGGCGAATGTCCGATGATTGGATTGGCGCCAGCCATCGCCAATGCCATCTTCGACGCGACCGGGGAGCGCTTGCGTTCGCTGCCGCTCGTACCAAATGGTCTGAAAATGACTTAAACACAGATCTGCTCGAATTCAGCAGTTGCGCTTGACGTGAATTGCAGTCCCACATAGCATGGCGAATCGATTCGTATACCGGAGCCAATCATGAGTGATTCTTCCCAGATCAACCGTCGGGCATTCTTGGGCAAATCCGCAGCCGTGATCGCTGGGGGAGTAGTGTTGCCCCGCACGGCGTTATCGTACGAAAACATTGTTGGCGCGAATGACCGTATCTCTCTTGGTCATATCGGCATCGGCAGTCGAGGCGGCGACCTTGACTCGATCGCCGCCAAGCTCAAGTCCAGTCATCAGGTGGAAATGATCGCGGTCTGCGATTTATGGAAAGTAAATCGCGAGAAGGCCGCGACGACCAATGCGGGCTACTATGGCCGAAGCCCGCGAGCGGTGCAGTATCTGGAAGAACTGCTCGCGATGAAGGATGTGGATGCGGTAATGATTTCCACGCCCGAACACACGCATTCGCCGATTCTGAAGCTGGCGGTGGAGGCGGGCAAGGACGTGTACGTCGAGAAGCCGATGGGGAACGTCTTGAACGAAGCAAAAGCCGCGCGTGACACGGTGTTGCAGAGCAAGAGCATCGTGCAGGTTGGCACGCAACATCGCAGTGAACCGTACCCGAAAGCGGCGCAGAAAATCGCGCGGAGCGGGGCTCTGGGAGATGTGAGCAAGATTGAGGTCGTATGGAACTATCACGGGCCACGGTGGCGCGGACGTCCGGAGGTGAAGCAGATTCGCGAGCAGGACACGGACTGGAGCAAGTGGCTGATGACCAAGCCGGCGCGTCCGTTCGATCCGCAAATGTATTTCGAGTTCCGACTCTATAAAGAATTTTCCAGCGGAATTCCGGATCAATGGATGAGCCACGCCATCGATCTGGTGCACTGGTTCATGAATGACAATTTTCCAGTTTCGGTGGTTTCGCACGGAGGGATTTTCGCCTGGCGTGACGGGCGGGAGACTGCCGATACGTTTCAGACACTGCTGGAATATCCGAAAGGGTTCCTGGTCAGTTATTCAACCAGCTTCGGCAACGACGCGCCCAGCTTTACGCGTTACATGGGAAAGAAGGCGAGCCTGATCAACATCGGCGGGGAAGGTAGTCCTCGTTATCAGGTCGTCGAAGAGAAAGGAACGCACGAGGACGACGCTGACATCGACCAGAAGCGAGAGTCAAAATTCGTGCTCCTCCCGGGCGAGACCGGGCTTCCGCCCATGGGCATTGACGACCTGACGACCGAGCACATGGCGAACTGGTTTGAATGTCTGCGTTCGCGGCAGCAGCCGCACGCGACCGTGAATAACGGGTTTGCGCAATCGGTCGCGTGCATCATGGCGGCTCAATCGTACTGGACAGGCAAGAAAGTTTATTGGGACGCGAAGAGCGAAACGATCTCGGAAAGCATGCCGAGTCGCAGTTAATTTGCGGTAGTGGCAGAGACGTAGCTGAGTTACGTCTCTGCCACTACGTCAATCCGCAGGCATGGGCGTTTCCCAGGCATTGGCCGACGACACGGGCGTAATCGGCGATCGCCACTTCGGGATCGGCGATATCCGGATGCCAGAGTTTTTCCCACTCGAAACAATAGAAGCCCTTGTACCCAATCGAACGCAGCGCTTCGATCTGGCGTTGGATGGGGACATTTCCGCGTCCGGTCAACACATAGTTGCGATCTTCACCGCTGCCCGTCGAATCTTTCAGGTGAGTATGCCGGATCCAGGGACCGAGTTGGCGGACCGTGAATTCCGGATCCTCGTTCGAGGTCGCGAAGGTGTGATGTGCATCCCAGAGCAGGCCCACGTGTTCGGAATCGGCTGACTGCAACACGCTTTTCAACGTGGCGGACGCAGTGAAGTGGTCGTGAGACTCGATGATCACGGTCACGTTCTTGGGGCCGGCATACTTGCCGAGTTCGCGCAGACCGTCTGCGACTCGGGCCTTGGTTTCATCGCTGGGCATGGGGCTTTTGTCAGTCTCAGCTTTGCCGCCAAAGACGCGTACATACGGCGCGCCCAAGGCTGCAGCCAAATCGATAAAGCGGCGGGCGTCTGCTAATTCCTTGGCACGCTTCGGTGGATCTTCGACGTACATCTGAGCCGAACTGCTTACACAAGCGATCTGTAGCTTGCTGTCATGAATCTCTTTCTTGGTTTGCTCGATTCGATCGGGCGCAAACAGAGGAAGGGCCGGCAGGTCCAGTTTCCCTTCGATCCCGCGGAGTTCGATGGCAGAGAATCCGTGTTGCGAAGCAAACTCCAGAATCTTTTTCCACTCCCATCCCGGACATCCCAGCGTCGAAAATGCCAGAGGGATTTTGCTCGCCTTCGCGTCATTCGTCTTTGTCTGGCCCCAGACCATCGGGGCAAGCATGGCCGACGAAAGCATCTGCAGGAATTGACGCCGGTTGTTCATCATGGCGTTAAAGATCCCCTTTCTTCATTTGTTGCACTGCGTAGTCGCAGGCGCGCGCGGTCAGTGCCATATAAGTAAGCGACGGATTCACGCATGACGACGAGGTCATGGCGCCTCCGTCGGTAATGAAAAGATTTTTCACGTCGTGTGTCTGATTGTAGGCATTTAACACTGAGGTTTTGGGATCGCGGCCCATGCGAGCGGTGCCCATCTCATGGATGGCAAAGCCCGGAGGCTCGTTTTCGGCGAAGGGCTCAATATCATGTGCGCCCGCAGCGGCCAGCATTTCCGCGGCCGAAATCGACATATCTCGTCGCATGGCGAGTTCATTCTCGCTCCACGCGGAATGAATCTTCAGAACCGGGATTCCCCACGCATCCACTTTTTCCTTATCCAGTTCCACGTAGTTCGAGTGATTGGGGAGGCACTCGCCGTATCCGCCAAAGTGGAACCGCCACGGCCCCGGTCGGCTGATCGACGTCTTGAAATCCGCTCCAAATCCAATTTGCGCGATGCCTCGTTCCCAACCCTCGCGGGAGCCGCCTCCCTCAAAACCGTACCCGCGGACAAATCCAGTCTGCTTCGTTTTCACGTTACGGAACCGCGGAACGTAAATTCCGTTGGGCCGCCGGCCGAATTCCATGCGGTCTTCGTTGCCGGGAATAATCGCTGAGGCGCCTCCGGTCTTTACGTGGTCCATGACGTTATGCCCGAGTTCGCCACTCGAGCTTGCCAATCCTCCAGGAAATTCCGGTGTGGCCGAGTTGAGCAGGATGCGGACCGATTCGAGAGCGGACGCGCACATGAAAACCACCTTGGCCCGAAACTCCAGTGGAGCGCGGGTTTGGCCGTCAATGACTCGCACCCCGGTTGCCCTTCGCGTACGCGAGTCAAAACTCACGCTATGTACAACGCTGTAGGGACGCAGCGTCATCCGTCCGGTTTTCTCTGCCGCCGGCAGTGTCGCGTTGAGGCTGCTGAAGTAGGACCGCGTGATACATCCGCGCTCGCAGGGACCGCAGTAATGACACGCGGCGCGACCACCGTGGTCCCGGGTGAGAATGGCTGCCCGGCCGATGGTCAGCACGCGTTCTTCCCCAAAATGTTTTGCGATGGCGTCGCGGACCACTACTTCCGCACAGTTCAGTTCCATGGGTGGAAGAAATTTGCTGTCGGGCAAGTGCGGGAGCCCGAGGGCTTCACCGGTGATCCCAACGAACTCTTCGACGTGGTCGTACCAGGGCGCTAAATCTGCGTAGCGGATGGGCCAATCGACCGCAATGCCTTCGCGGAGGTTGGCTTCAAAGTCCAGATCACTCCAGCGGTAGACCTGGCGGCCCCACATGATCGAGCGTCCGCCAACCTGGCGGCCGCGAATCCACCGGAATGGCTTGTCAGGAGCGGTTGTATAGGGATTTTCTTTGTCGCTGACAAAAAACTTTGCCGACCACTCATCACACGCGTAGCACGTGCTCTGGATCGGCTGATCTTCTCTCTGCCGGCGGCGATCGCGCATTCCGCGGAATCGCATCTCCCACGGTGGAACGTGTTCGACATAATCCTGCTCGGGGACAATCGGTCGTCCAGCCTCAAGCACTAACGTCCTGAGGCCTTTCTCGGTCAATTCTTTCGCAGCCCAGCCGCCGGTAATACCGGAGCCGACCACGATTGCATCGTAGGTGGTTGCGTCGTTCACTTGTGCGCTGCGCCCCCTTTGGCAGGCGGTACTGGGGCGCAACCGTCATGGGAATCCGGGATCATTTGAAAATGCAATTCCTGAGTGGCACCAGCTTCGGAGGTGTAGTAGGCGGTAAGGGTCAGGCTACGAAACATGGAATAGAAATTCCTTGTGCCTGCATGTGATCCGCGGCGCGGACGAGGAGCGGCGTCTGCATCCTCGGTCATCTTCTGCCCGAGCCATGTCAGGATCGCGGCTTGCTGAACGGGAGTGGCCTCGACAAAATTCCCGCCAAACAATGTTTTCGTACGAAGATCCACTTCCGCCAGGCCAGTCAGAAAGCGGGTGCGATCTTCCTCGTCGTACCACTCGGTCAACATCAGATCGATGAATTCGCTGGTCCCAACGTCTGTGGCGCCGGGAGTGTCGGTCCGGGGAAGGATCAACTCTGCCATGGTTTTTACGGTGGCGTCCTGGTGAGCGTTCAGAGTGCGCGGAGCCGAGGAGGCGTCGACAAATTTGCGCGCTTCCCGCATCGCGGCCAAAAGGCTGCGTGGGGCCAATTGGAGGGCCGTTCCCGTCGCCAGCAATCGAAGGGCTTCACGTCTGTCCATAGCAGGACTCTCTGGTGCGGAAAGTATTCTATGTTAACCGGGCGACGAGATGGGAATCAGGGGTTTGGTACAACGCGTCGCGAATCGTGCTGCCGGGCGGCTGGGCCTGGCCAGGTGACGATCATCGTATTGGGATAATAATGTCCCAGAATTTGCTGGAAGTCCGCGCCGGCTTCGGCCATCGATTTCGCTCCGGATTGGCAAAGGCCGATGCCATGTCCTTGGCCCGTTCCTTCCAGAGCGAGCCGATCATGCTCCAGCTTCGCGACGAAGTCATTGCTGGGGACCGCCGCCCATCCGAGGCGACGAACCGTCTTGAGCCGTGCGGTTTCGTCGGAGGCGCGCACCGTGGCGGACTCGCGGCCGGGGATCCGGCTTGACCAATGCGATGGGTGCTCCCGGCAATATTTGCACTCGACGGAAAAATACGGATAGTTCGCCGTTGAAAGTCCCAGTTCCGCGGGAGTGCGTGTGCGCCCGCTGCAGCTGCGGGTGTACATCGCTGCGACTGGATGAGAATCGTAGACAAGTACCAGGTCGCGAGTGGCGGTGACGGCCCTTGCCGCAGCAGTCCCGGGTGCAGGCGGCTCGCGAAGAAACTGACAATGCGTTGTGTCGCAAAAATCAAAATCGTAATGACGATGCCCAGCGGCAACGAAGTAAGAACGAGTCGCGATGGCTTGAGCTTTCAGAGCCTCGAACGAAGTATCTGGCGCATTCTCTGCGGCCACCACCGATGCCACCGCGATTTCTCGGTCCATCGTAATAACGCTGGTTAAGGTTCCGGCGGTCGGCCTGATTTCGAGGATGCCATGGTAGCGGCGAACGATCTTTCCGGGCACAGCCAGCAGGAAGTCGGCAGGTTTGCTATCGCGGCCGGTAACAATCAGCTTTGACGCTGTAATCGATTGCGCTCCTGCAGACACGATCACGTTTCTGTCGGAAATGCGCACGGACGCTGCACTGATACCGGAGCTGTTCTCGAGGACGATGACGTTCTTTCCAGCCCGCAATATCAAGGCGACACCTTCTGGTGCTCGCACCTCGACTTGGGTGGGATGAAACAGGCCAAGCACTCCGATGCGAACGTCTGCGATGGAGGAGTCAGGAGCGGCATTATCCGCGAGGACTGGAGAGCGCAGCGGAATCGAAGCAAGCGCAAACAAGAATACTGCGATTAGCCCGATATGAATCTTGATCTGGATCGCAATTCTCCGGCGCATTTTTAGTCCTCGATCCGGCGAAGCATCTGCCCCGCGGTCTTGGCGGCTTGCGCGCCAGGCACTCCATGGACCCGGACCATCAGGAGAATTCTTGGATCGTCCGCAGGCGCAAGCACCAGGGTGAATCCGTCACCGGGCGCTTGCCGCGAATGTGTACACACAGACGTGCCTGTTTTCGCGAGAGCACTGGACGAGGGAAACGCTCGATGCACTGCCGCAGCAGTTCCCTGCTTTGACGACAAAGCCATGCCGTCGAGAATCTGGCTTACGCCTGGCTGTTGACGCTGGCGAATCAGTTCGAGGTAAGCGTGAGCCACGCGCAAGGGAGAAGTCCGCCAGAGCGTTCCGAGACCCGCGAGTTCAGGTCCGGAAGCTTCAGGGGCGGGACAATCGAGCCCGTAACGGCCCGCGACGGGGGCAACGTCGGCCGCGGTCAGATCGAGACTCAGCATGCGGAAATACGAGTTGCAGGAACCAGCGATCGCGGCAGTCAGGTCCACGTCGCCATGCCCGTGCGGAAGCCAGCATCCACTGGGAGTTCCGCGACAGGTATGGTTCGGGTAGCGGAAATCGTGCTGCTCCCCGTAGGCCAGCGCGGTGAAAGGCTTCAGCAGCGATCCCATGGGAATAGGCTTGTCGGCATCGTCCCAGCGCGCCGCCAGCATGCGACCCGTGCGTGCATCCATCAGCAGAAAAGAGATGTCGCTTCTGGAGAAGTCCCGGGCCAATACCTCGGCTGCAGACTGAGCAAACAGGGATGGATCTTCCGCACGGGTAGATTCAGCAAGTCGAGCACGGCCGTTGGATGACGCCAGCGACATCACAACTAAAGACACGATCAGCGCGATATTTTTTATTGCGTCCATTGGTAGGTGACGGTCTGGCGCACCGTCCCTCCATCTCCGCGGACTTCAATTCTCTCCGAGGAAACCGCAGACAAAGTTGAGCTGAAGCTGGCAATATTACCGGAAAAGAATTGCGGTTGACGCACCATTCCCGTCGACGTGGCGGTAGACACGTTGGGCCGGTCCACAAGACGGGCAAAGCTCACAAAATTGGCATGCTCGTGCGCATGATCGAACCCCGCGAGAAGAGACGCAGGCTGACGATCGGACTTGCGCGCAAAGTTGACCAGCATGCGTTCGATCAGGGCAGGCGTATCGCTGACCAATAAATACTTTCCATGGACTGACACGGCCAGCGGCCACAAACCATCCAGTTGTTGGTAACCTGATTTCTGCTGCCAGCCGACGCCAAGTTGGCTGGCGGTGAGGGTGGGACGCACGAAATCTGTCAGCGCCGATTGCACGTTGGCCCCGTTCCACTCGGAAGCCGCCATCAAGACGACACCAGAATGGATGCGAACGAAAACGCCGGCACTATCGCGCTCCGTCGATTGCACCTGCAGAGATGCAAGAATCGGAGTCTTATACAGCAACTCTTGTAATGCCGATGTTGATTGGGCCGTGCGCTCGGGCGGGACTTGATCGATGCGGGTCTCGAGATCGGAAGAGCCGCCCTGTTCACCCGACGTGAGTTGCACCTGCGGCGCCATTTGCGAAGGGGGAACCAATCCCAAATGAGGCGCCAGTAGCTTGCTTTCGAGCAATGAGAAACAGGAATCCGCTGTAGGATTTGCCTTGGCAAGGTAGATTCCGGCATCGCCGGGAACCAGCCGGACAAGATCAGCGGCGGCCGCCAACCCTTCCGCGGATGTCTCTTTATCTTTCTCCTGTTTCCGGATCAGCACGCGTTCTTCGCGATATTGCTTGCTATCGCGAAACAAATCGGAAACCGCCGCGGAGTACTGCGAAAGGTCAGTGATGTTCTGCTGTACCCAGTACGTACGGAAATATCCGTTGGGTACTAGCTTTCTCAGGTCGAGCACCATGCGAAGATCGCCAGCCTGCGGGGAGGCGCCGGTTGATAGCGCCCACCACTGCTCGCTCTCGACGCTGCGATCCGGCTTGCCCGACATCAGCGCCAGAGCGCCCGCCATCAGGTCTTCTCGCGTGGCCAGCAGTAGATAGTCGCCGGAAACCGCGAAGGCTACTTCACGCTTTGATTCAGGGTCACGTCGGAAATAGAAGTTGATTCCAGCGGCGCTGCGCGGCTCAAACTTCGAGCGCGTTTGCCACAACGAAGTCTCCATGGACTTCGCAGAGGGGAGGTGCGTGATATAGATAAACTGAAGGTTACCGATGTCGTAGAGCGCCAGAACACTTTCTCCCCCAGAAACCTGAGAAAGAAAACTCATATCTGGAGGCAAACCCGCAGCGGCAGCAAATTGGTCGCTGGCTCCCTTCAATCGCAAAAACAATCGAGAGCGCGAGAAGACTTCGTAGCTGTCACTCTGAACCCATTGCCGCTTCTGGGGCGAGGAATTCCAATCGCTCAGCAACGATGAGAAGTCTCTGGCCTCGAGGTAAAGAATCGGGCCAGCCGGAACATACTTTGAGAGCGGTTGTGGCGCGGGCGCCGCCGCGCGGTACGTCGCCCAGCCAATTCCGGCGAACGCAAGCGCGACAAAGAAGAAGATGGCAATGCGTTTCATTGCACGCCTCCTTTTGCGGCAGCCTTGGTCAAGGGGGTGGTCCGGGCCAACAATCGTGGACGCACAACCCGATCCTGCTCCAACGCTTCGTGCAACAGAGGCTGGCGTGCGGCATTCTGATGCTGAATTCGCAAAACAGATTTCGCGCCTGCAATTTTACGGGATAACACCTTTCGAATTTCCGCAGAGGTTTCCAGGCGACGCGCGGCCTGGTAATAGGAGAGTGCTTCGGCGGTACGGCCGAGACGGGTCATCGCGTCGCCAATCATCCCTGTCACCTCCGCTTGCTGGGCGCGCGAGAGCTTGGTGGTCGCGGGTTCATGCATGCTAGCCTCACCGCTGTCGTCTTCTTCTTGATCCAAGCTCATGGTAGGTTCTTCCTCTCTGCCATTCTGTGGAGCGTAGTTGCGCAGGAACCTAGTCTGGAAGAACGGTTCCAGTAGGGCCACGGCATATTCGTCGGAGTGCACGGTTACCGCAGCTTTGAACAACGGCACGCGAGCCTCATCGCGGCGAGGGAAGTCGATGATGCAGTGACTCAGAAGCTGGACCTTCGCTTGTGGATCAGTCACATTCTGCGCCGCCAAAATGCGGGCCGTATAGAAATAGAACTTGTCAGCAGCGTTGGCGGTTACGGCCGCAGGAATTCCGGCCAGCAGGTTCAGTTCTTCGCTGCCCAAATCCGAGTGCGCGCCACCGGCAAGGGCACCCGCCGCTTTGAGGCGCAGCTCGTACGGAGTGCTGGGCCCGGACGCGATCGACACGAGAGCTTCAATCGCGGTTGAGGAGTTCTTGTTAGCCGCAAGTCTCGCGTCCGCGAGTCTCAGACGATAGGAAGGATCCCAGGGTGCGGACTCCACGAGCGGATCCAGAAACTCGATGGCTTCTGCGTTATGTCCAGTTTTCTCCAGCAGGGCCGCCGCGGGATCGAGGTTCTCGAATGGATTTCCGACTGCCACGACGAGACGCTGCAGCAGATCGAGCGCCCCCGCTGTGTCACCCGAAGCCAGGCGAATTTCCGCGAGACCCAGGAAGTTGGCGGCGACGAGTTGATGCTCCTCGATCTCCCGGGCAAAGACCAGTTCGAGAATCTTGCGTGCGGATTGCTTGTCACCAGCTTCGAACAGCTGGCGTGCCGCAGCACGGAGCGTTTCGGGGGCGGGTGTTTCTTGCGGCTCGATGCGATAGGCGGCGAGCTTTGCGTCCAACGTTCCGAGCTGCGCGGCGACCTGAAGGTCCAGTGGAACGAGGGCGCCATCCTGAGTCTGGCGCGTCTCCTCTGGCAAAGCCGCAAGGGCTGCAGCGGCAGCGGCATATTGCTTCGTGCGGATCAGATACTGTACCCAACGTACTTGCCAGTAGCCAAGATCCTGTTGAGCGTACTGGCACTCCAGGCCATTCAGCTTGCTGGCTGCAGTCTCTTTCAATTCGAGAATGCGCTGATAGGTTGGCGCACGGTGCGCAAGCGGAATCCACGAAGCATCTGCGATGTCGACCAGAACGCTCGCCGGATCGTGCGCGACTGAGGAGAGATCCAGAAGCCACATAGTGGCTGCAACGGGATCCGCTGAAGCCGCGTATGCAGAGTGCAGCAACGCGTTCGAGCGATAATTGCCATTGCGGCGGAGATAAGTTCGCAGGATGGCATCGGCGTCGGGCTTCAACTCGCCGAACAACTGGCGCGCAGCCAGTTGATCGCAGGTGTGTCCAAAGTCCGCCCAGAAAGTCTCAGGGAGGTGGCTGCCATTCAGTTGAGCAGAGAGGACCGAGAAAGCCTGCTTCCACTGTCCCAGCGCCGCCGCACGATCGCCTTGCTTGTAGTAGGCCACTGCCAAACTGTCATACACGTCCGGCCGATTGGGCGAGAGTTCGAGCGCGTGATTGTAGTCGGCGATGGCGTGCCGGGTGTCGCCAGCGCCGCCATAATAATCGGCCAGGGTAACGTATCCGGAAGCGCTCGCTGGACTCTCTTCGAGCATGGCGGGAAGGAAGCCTTCAGCGTTGCGCCGCTTTGTCGTGCCCAGGTATTCGCCATATCGCGAGCCGTAGTAGAACCAGACGCTGCCCGCAAGTTCTTGGTCGCGGTCGGCTGGCTTGCCGAGGCGGACACCAATGGGATCGTCGCCAAGAGCGGCGAGGAATGCGTTGTTTACATCTGGAGTCGGCTCTGCGAAGTAGAGTCCAACAAGCGCGTTGTAAGCCTTGTTCCAAATGGGCGGACGGCTTGTGCCGCGAGCCTGGACCACAGCATGGGACTGCGCAGGACTTCCGTTCGCAACCACGTAGTCTGCGGCCGGCTCTCCCCATGCCGCCGGCCAGGTCGAGGCGATGTGCACAAGCTCTTCCGGTTGCCGCGCCAGAAGTAATTGGAAGAAACGCGGATAAGTCGTAGGGTCGAGACCGTTCAGGGAAAAAGCGACAGACCGCGTCCGCAGTTCGTTTTGTTCGTCGCCGGCCGCACGGTAGGCGTCGGCTGCCGCGACCAACGGTGCGCTTCGTTGTTCTGAGGGCAATTTGCCTGCGAATTGCTCCAGTTGTGAACCAAGTTCCGCGAAGCGGCCACGCCGTCGCTGCAAATCGATGAGCGGCTGGACATTGGGATAGTAGTTCGGTAATTCCGCTCGGTACATTATCCACTCAAATCGCCAGCGAGCTTCCTGATCGGCGAGAGAAGCGCTTTCGGCCAGAGGAATCGCAAACGTCTCCACATCGTCGAGCGTCATGCCGTTGCGTTTCGATTCGGCGAAATGCGCGAACGCTAGACGTTCCTCGGGCGTGAAGTACGTATCCACGGTATTTCCCATCTCCCGCAACGCTCCGGCCATACCGTTGCGCGCAGTGGCGATGCGGTTGCGGCGCGTGTTCTCACGCCACTGCGCATCGGTCATGCTGGCGATTCCATGTTTTTCCAATTGCTCTTTCAAGATGGGGGGGTTGGCCGCGGATTCGTCGAGAGCCTTTTGCAGGACGGCATACGCATGTTCCTGCTGGCGAAGCCGAACCATGATTCGGACGTACACCTTGGCGCCGGGATGCTGGTCGCTGCTGGCGAGCACTTCCGATCCCGCTCGATTGACGCCTTGCTCCGCAAAATTGCGCGCCTGCTCGAGCAGGCCCCAGCCTTCAAGCCGACGCGCAACCTCGAAGTATTTACTTGCGCTCTCCGGGCGGTCGTCGATTAGCGCGGCTTGCAACGCGGCGACAACTTCTTTGGCCTTTCCCTGGCGGGCGCGAACTGTCGCGACTTTCTCCATCCACTGCGGATCTTTATAGGCCAGTTGATAAACATGTTCGTAGTCGGCGGCGGCTTCATCGAAACGCATCAGGCGTTCTTCGAGTCCGGCGCGGGCAATAAACAGGTCGGCGCGGTCGGGGCGAATCGCGATCGACTTGCCATAGGCATCGATGGCGGCGGGATAGTTCTCCAGATTCGTCAGCGTGCGTGCCAGCACCATGGACCAGCGATAGTCGCGGGGAGACTGCACTACGGTCTTAGTGTAGAAATCCACCAGTTGCTGTTGCCGTTTGTACCGTAGCGCGTACAGGGCAGCCTCGGTGACGAGCGTGTCGTCTTCCGGAAAGTTGTTGATGAGTTCGATGTACTGATCCACCGCACCTGAATAGTTATTCATGCGGGTAAGCGCGGGGATGAGGCCGCGTCGCAAGGTCGCAATTTGTGCCTTGCGCGTATCCGCGGGGAGGGGCGCACTGCGGAAGAAGGTTATCTTCTCCAGGTAGAACTGTTCGAGCCCGTGGTTGTCGTCTGATTGCGAGTAGGTGTCGGCCATGGCTGCCAGGTATTCGCCGTTATAGGGAGAATCCTTCAAAAGGCCGGCAAGCAGGTCGCGCGCAGCCTGAAACTGCTTCGCTTCGGTCGATTTTCGAGCGGCCTCGTAGGTGAACTGCACACCCAGCGCCGGGTAAGCTTCTTTCGCAGCTTGCAGCAATACGCGGATGGCTTGCGGCTGCATTTTCATGCGCCAGTAGAAATCGACGGTGGAACGAACCACGCCTAGGATTTTGGGATTCTCGCGATAGAGTGCCTCAACATTCTTCTGGGCGGCAGTGAAATCTTTCCGGCTTTCATACAGACGGATTAAGGCGTAGCGAATTTGTAGTCGGGTGACAGGGTCGGTCGTCAGCGCGGCCTGTTTCTCCAGCGCGTGCTGACGAACTGTTTCGAGTGATTTCTGCTGCGCCAGAGTTTCAATCTCCTCCGCCTGCTCGATGGAAGTGGTTCCATTTGCCAGAGAGTTGAGGAAGGCTTCCAGTTCTGGCTTGCGATTCTGGGTCTCCAAGACCTTCACTCGCAGATATACGGCCGGCATTGGCGGATTGGGCGATGCCGCGAGCTTTGAGGTGCTCTGGTCCACAAGATCACGAAACTTCGGCCGCGACGCTAACTGGAGCAGGCGGAGTTCGGCCGACGATTCCGGAGCATTCAGCGCTCCCTTCACGTATTCCTCGACGGCGCGCGGATAGTCTCGCTGATTTTCGTAAATCGCTCCGGCTTCGTAGGCATAGAGGCTCGAATCGGCCAGACGCTCGCGGCCGTTTCCCAGCAACCGAAGGGCGTTGTCAAAATCGAAATAGTCCCAATAGATGGTGGCCGCCTCGAGGTATCCGCCCGGCTGACCGGGTGCAACTTGCGGAATACGTTCCCAGTAGGGGGCAGCCCGGTCAAATAATTCGCGGTCAGCATAGATATCGCCGATGCGCGCCATGGTTTCGGTGTCGGTGGGATTGACGTGAAGAAGATTGTCTTCGATCTTGACTGCGATGGCCGTGTCCGCGGGATCGAAATACGCGAGTGAACGGTACACCGAAGACGCGGTGCGGCAGATTTCAGGCTCGGCTGGATATTGCGCGGCGAGCACCTGCAACACCGGCGCGCCTTCCTCGAAGTGCGAGCGCCACAAGCTGGCGTTTGCAAGAAAATCGGCGGCGGCGGGATTTTTCTCCCAACTCGCAGCATCGGGTGCAGTTTGGCGTATGGCGCTAAGTTCGGAATCGAGTTTGCCTCGGGCTGAAAGGAATTCGAAGAAGCGGTTCCGCAGCGTGGCATCTTCAAACCAGTGCTGCCGAAGTAACGCTTCCCAAACCACAGGATCACGAGTTGACGGCGTTTGATAGGCGTTTAGAAGATTGCGAACAAACACCGGATTATGCGGAAAACGCTGGTTGGCATACTGGTTGAGCCGCAAGTAGAGTCCCGGACCACCCCCCACAACGTCGTTGAAATATGCTTCCAGCTCGGTTCCCTGGAACGTTTTCACAGCGTCGCGCGTCAACAGCTCGAACTCTGCGTCACGCTTGTGGCGCAGGTAAAAGCGGGCCAATTTGTCATACCAGGATTTGTCGGGGAAATGGGCCATGGCACGCCGGTAGACTTCTTCCTGCTGCGCGCCCAAGCGGTTCTGATCCAGGAAAACGGCGAGGCGTTCATAGAGTCCGGGATCGTCGGGATTACGCTCGATCTCATGGCTCAGAACCATGAGCGCAGTTGGAATCTGCTTCATCTGCACCAGACGAGACAGGTAGCGCTCCAGCACCCGTGCGTACTCCGGAGAACGTGTGCCGCCTTGCCGTGTGGGCGAAGCAATCGTGGCCACCTGAAAAGACTGGCTAGCTTTGTGGAGAGTCACATCACTTTCTGACGAAGCCTCATCCGATTGGCCTTCCTGCTCGGAGCCCTCGTTATCGGATTGGGCTTTCTGCCTGCTGTAGAGCGAGCGTGCTTCGTCGTCCGAGTTGTAGGTTTCGTCGGGGGATCCGAGCGGCACGTTCTGTGCCTTAGAAGCGAGCTCCTGCAGAACGGCATCGTAGATCGCGAATTCATTCTTGGTATCGTCTTTGCGGGCGTAGGCGTTGGCCATCAGCAAACTGACTGATGTGCGCTCTGGGGCGTTGGGAAAGTTCGTCAGGAATTCGCGCCCGCCCTGAATGACCGCGTCACTTTCTCCCGAGTTGGAATAGAACTCGAGGAGCTGAGCATGCAGTTCCGGACGCCGCTCAGAATTTGGGAATTTCGCATCCAGCATCGACAGCAACTCCACCGCGCGCGATCGATGGAAGTAAGGCACGGCGCGCTGCTCTTCTTCCGAATACTGCGAGGCGGGCTGCGTCGTATTCAGGATGAGCGACAGAATTCCGTTCAAGTACCCCGGGCCCTCATCCAGGGTCGCGATGTCGCGATACATGGAAAGGTCGCCGGAGCCCAGTCGGATGGGAGTTTCGGGCGCGGTCAGCAGCAGACTGGTGAGGCCGGCAAGGGCCGTTGCCTGTGCGTCAGGAATATCTCTACTCGTGGTGTTGTAGAGCGCGAAGTAGTACCGAGCCGACTCGGGATAGGCATGAATGTCTTCCAGCAGGCGGGCACAGATGTAGAGGTCCTGCGAGGTCCAAGGCGACCTGGCGGATTCCTTGTGGAGGCGCAGGTCAGCGATTGCCTGTTGGGCCACATCGGTCTTGCCTTGCTGCTGGTAGTAATAGAAAATGCGCGCCGTTGCATCGAGATCTTCGGGATTCGCGACCAGGGCAGCGCGAGCATCGTCACGAAACTTGCGCAGGTTCTGGGTATCGCGCAGAAGATCGAAATAACTCTTCACCAGTTGCGGATCCCAAAGCGGCTGGAAACTCCGTTCGTAAACGGACAAACCTTCCTGCACCGAGCCGCGACGATACTCCACCATGGCGGTCGCCTTCACGGGGAAAATTTGGTCGCCGGGAAAACGCTTGCGATAGTCGGCGATGAGTTGCCCGGCGGCCGGGTATTGTTTTTCCGCGACCAGAAACTGCAAGAACCGCGCGTAGAGCGATTGCTCCTCGGGATAACGCGCAATCCATGCATAGTATTGAGAGATGGATTCATCCTTCGGTAATCCCTGGGCTTGAATGATTGCAAAGATGCGCTCAAACGCTTGCCACGAACGCTGTTCGGTGGGTGCAGTCAGCTTTTCGGCTGGAATTGGAGAAGAGGTCGCTACTAGCGACAAAGTCTTGATCTCTTCATGCGGGCGGAGACGGCGGTGGTAAAAGTCGGCGAGCGCGAGCTGAGCGTTGCTCTTGTCGGAAGAATTGTCGAGGTATGCCTTCCAATCGGATTCAGCAGCTGAGAAATCGATCGCCTGTTCATCTTCCAGAGCTCGCAGTGAATACAAGTCGGAGTTGTGCGGCTGATCTTTAATCAAATCGGTCAGCGCTGGACGAGTTTCCCGGGGAGGCCTGCGGAATGCGACCGCACCGTTGGGCAATGACATCATGCGAAAAAGCACCGCTTCCAATGCTGTGCCCGCCTCGACGTTGCGGATCCAGAGAGGCAGTTCGCCGAGGGCGGAGACGGTCCCGATCATTGCGGCGATAAAGGCAGCAAGTGCAATCAGCCGTGTGCGCCGGGCTGGTGAATCAAGGAAGTACTTCAATCTGCACCTCCTGGGTACCAATGTTGTGAGCGACGTCCTCGGCAGTGACAACCAGTTTGTAGGTACCGGGGATGGCATGGTCGGGAATGGCGAGAACACCGGTATTGGCTGCGGCTTTGGCGTCCCAGTGCAGGGCGACGGGCACCGCGCCATCCATTCGCGCAACCAGGGTACGCGTCGATTCGGAGGCGCTGACCCGCAGATCGATTGTTTGCCCACGCTGAAAGCGCTTGCGGTCAAGTTTCACCTGCACCACAGGCGGTTTGCTGGCAATCACGAATGTCTTGGCCTCGCGATAGGTGTGTCCTACTCGATCCCGCAGAATCAAGCGCACAGTGTAGGTTCCGTCCTGCATGTCGGTCGGGGCAAGAAAGCGAGTCTGCCAGACCTCTTCGGAGGAAAGATAGCGAAGCGGTTGCACTAGCCCAAATGGAAACAGGGCAATCACCGATGTGATCGATTCGTCAGTCTTGACGCGAAGAATCGGATCTCCGGGGCGAATCACGCGCGGGCGCAGCAGGGCGCGCGGCACCGCCAGAAACGACGTATAGGGCGTGACGAACTTGTACTGACGAGCGAGACGGATGATTTCATCGATGGTGGCCTGGTCCTCGCC
Source organism: uncultured Acidobacteriaceae bacterium (assembly GCA_963731405.1). Taxonomy (GTDB): domain Bacteria; phylum Acidobacteriota; class Terriglobia; order Terriglobales; family Acidobacteriaceae; genus Sulfotelmatobacter. The sequence goes on from CAVSVS010000022.1 coordinate 155,909, forward strand.
ATCCCGCTCGATCTTCTCCAGCAACGCATCGACGCGCGCTCGCGCCCAAAGCCGCGGCAACTGGGGATGATCGAATGACTCCCGAGGCAGGTTCGTCGTACCGGTGATTTGGACTGCGCCGCCATCGCGCACGCCATGTACGTTGAAGGCGACATTTTCCTGCGGCTTCTGGTAACGGCCCACCCACGAAGCCAGCGATCCAGCGAAGGTCGAGGCCTGCAAAGGGTAAACGGTATCGACTGCCGTCTCAGGGGTCACGGAGAGACCAAGCTGGCCAACCGGGCTGCGACCGATCTTCGACAGGAACGAATTCAGCTTGAACTCCATGGGTTCGGTCGAGAGAACTTGTTCGAGCAGCCCGTCTTGCCGCGCCAGCATCCGGAATAGCGGCAGGTTAGCGTCGTCGCCGACGGCGAGCATGTAGGTGCGCGGACGCTGTGTGTCCGAAAGTTGCTGCCATGCCGAAGCGTACCAAGCTGCCAGTTTTGCATTCTGAATGGGCCCGCGCGTCGCTCCACCATCGCTCAGAATTACCAAATACGGATTGCTTCCCCCCGCAGCGGCCACCTGCTGAAGACCGGTCTGCAAGGCCTTCTGCAGATCCGTGCCGCCCCGCAACCGGCTGGAGCGCACAGCGTCAATACCGCGCTGAATACTGGCCGCATCCGCTGCGTTGACTGGAACCACCACCTTGGCCTCGGAGTTGAAGAGGATCAAACTGAAGTGATCCTGCGGCCGCAGTGTGTGCAGCAAAGTCTCCAAGGCCTGATAGCTGCGCTCGAGTTTCTCCCACTGCATCGATAGGGATGTGTCGAATAAAACGATCACGGTTTTCGGCGCACCGCTCGGGGTGTTTCCAGTGGATACCGGCGCCGGTCCAAAACCCAGCAACGCTTCCGCTTCGAAAAAGCCAGGCTCGTTCGTGCTACGGACCGGCGCAGTCTCAGTCGGCGAAGGCTGGCCGCTGACCGGATTTCGGTAGGTCAACAGTTGCAGCGTGTCGGATGCGGCCGGATCAAGGTCATAGGTCGCAACGAAATCCTCCGCGAGACTGATGTTTTGTCCTTCGTAGTGTCCCTGCACTAGATGAGGCGTGTTCTGGTCGAGTTGCAGCGGGAACGACTTGGCAGGCGCCTGAAAGTTGCGAATCGCATGCGCCGTCCGCAATTCAAAATTGATTTTGAGATGAGCGGCCGCTTGCGCCTGATAGGCGTCCGGGCGTAACGGAATGGCAAAATAAGACTTGAGATTTTCGACCGGGATCGACTCGTGATACTCGATCTCGAGACGTTTCGTCCCGCGCACCGGAATGGGAGTAATGCGAGCACTGAACACGGAACTGCGCTTCGCCTCCTCGGCGCCGCGTTCGCCCATCTGCAGAAGTCCCGGGTCAATCGATTGTTGTTTGAGCTGGTTGTAGATTTCCTCGGCCCGCTTGCGTTCGAGAATCACAGCGGGAAGGCGAACGGGCCCATCCCATGTGGCGAAATCGGAGATCGTGGCATGACTGGGCAGCGCGAAAATGTAGTTCCCTTCCTCAATCCCGTCGGTATGGTTGGCAAAAATCTGGCGCACGAAGACGCGCGCATCTCCATTGTCGATACGGATCGTGATTTCCATTTCCTCGAGTGACAGCACAGCAGGATTCGGTTGTTGCTTGTCGCGCGGGATAAGAACGCCCGCATCGCCCAGAACGGGCGCCGAGGTGAGAAAGGAAATAAGAAGCAACAGGGCCAGATTTTTCATGGGTGCAGCTTCTGCTCTGGTATGCGAACCAGGCCGTTGTCTGTACCGACGTAGAGAAAGCCGTTGGCGGCGGCGAGCGCGGTCACATTCAAGGACGGCAGGCCGTCGCGGATCACCGACCAACGCTCCGATTGGCGATCGTAAAGATACAAACCTTCCCCGAGCGTTCCGGCGAGTACATACGCTGGGGTAACCAACATTGCATTGGGATTGACTTCGAATTGGCCGGACCCGGTCTCGAACGAATGGAAACGTCCAGAAGCGTCAAGTCCGAGAATACCGGCGCCATAAGTGCCGACCATCCAGTCCGAACCGACTCGAACCACAGCCGTGATCCAGTTGTGCTTCAGGTTGGAACTGGAAGTCGTGTAGTTCACCGTCACGTCTCCCTTGTTGAGCATCGAAAGCCCGCCCAGCGTTCCAGCCACTAGCTCGTCGCCGGAAACTCCCAGGGCATAGACGTGGTTGTTCACCAGTCCATGAAACGCGTACATGCTGCGCGCGCCACTAGCGTCGAGGAAGGTAAGGCCAGCGGGTGTGGCGAGCGCCAGGCCATTGCGGTACGAGACGATATCGGTGACGTGGTCGGCGATGAGTCCATCGGAGCGGGTCAATACCTGCTGCTCACTACCGGAGTTGTCAAAGCGAACCAAGCCGTTGGCGGTCGCGACGTCGATGGCTCCGGATTTCGAATCCGGAAAGATGCGGTTCACACAGAAGACGTGCTCGTCCTCGATGTGCTTGGCCCGGCCATTGTCAGTCGTCAGAAGATCGAGTCCGCGATCGAAGTAGCCTACCCACAAATGACCCGAGGCGTCTGCGGCCAGGGCAGAAATATTGCGGTCACTCAATACCGCGGATCCGGCCTCGAGGACACGCTGCCAACCGAAGGCATGAGGATTCATGCGATAGAGACCGTCGCGGGCAACGGCGAACACGGCGTCACCCGAGGTGAACAACTGTCGCACTTCCGCCAACTGAGTTTCCGGCCCAAGATTCGGATTCGGGCGACGACCCTCCAGCGGAATTACGAGCACGCCCTGGTCCTCCGACCCCACATAAAGCTGAGTTGGGGTGGCGAGCAGCGCTGTCGCGAACACGCCGGGCGCCAGAACGCGTGAAAACCGGCCTGCAGTGAAAACGGCAACTCCTGTCGGGGTGCCTGCATAAACGGTGTCGCCGGAAACCGCAAACGCCTGCACCTGAGGATCGGGCAGCCCCTGGGCCTCGGTGAAGCTGTCGCTCTCCCCGGCGTGGAAGTGCAGGACACCCCGATCGAGTGTCCCCACCCACAGATCAGATTCGTTTCCAGCCAGTGCAGTCACGTGGAGCGCATCCAGAGAAGGATGGAGGACGGTGATCTGTTTTCCGTCATAAACCAGGACTCCGCGCTTCTTGGTTCCTACCAGAAGATGCCCGGAAGCAACCGGTAGGATCGCGGTAATCGCCCGGGCATCAGCGGTGGCTGGCAGTAGCTGACGAAAAGTGTGTCCGTCGAATGCAAGCACCCCGGCGTTGGCCGTCGCTATTACAAGTTCTGGTTCCCGCGAGTCCGCCAAGACGGCCGGAGCTAGCCTCACCAACGGGGATGCCGGAAGTTCGTTCCCGACCGAATATTGGTGAAGCAGGGCTCCCTCCCGCGAGTATTCCTGCAGCCCAGCAGGACCCGCGAGATAGAGATGATCCTGAAAACGGGCGCCCTGAAGATAGACCGCCAGGGCGCTGACCATTTCGAATCCCGGGTTTCGTGGAGCAGGAAGCGCTCTTGCGACGAAGCGGAACTCGCCTTCCGCACGAACGTCGGCGGCAGCGGACCTCATCGCCCGCAGGCTGCGCCAGATCACCAATGTTCCCAGTGCAGCCACGAGGGCAAGGCCGGTCAGAACCGCCACGCGCACCCAGACAGAACGCAGCTTCATGATTCCTTTGGCCGGGACAGTGAACTATAAACCGCGAACCCGGCGTCGCAAATCAGAATGCACGACGCAGGCCAACTCCCGGCCCCAATGCGGGCGCGGCTTTCTGACCGCGAGGAGCAGGCTTTGGTGTATGCGCCAGTGGACACCGTCTCAGGCAGGACACATCGAACTGGGCCTTTCTTCCCTCACCAAAGCCGAGCCGAATGCGATTACTTCCTTGCAAATTGATTGACTGGAGCCAGTATTGAGCGCTTGAACCTGCATCTAATCTTTAACACCTGTGAGGACGGTTCCCGATTTACAATGGCTTTCCCGGGGCGTGCCGCACTTCCGATAGCGAGGAGGGGAGTTAACGGCGCAACGACTTGGCTGGCAGATCGACGATTCGGCGGGCATTTGGGGGCCCTCCAGACCAGGTCCAGCGTAATTTGATTTGACTCTTATGCGTTCACGGTTCTTTCGGATTTTCGCCCTGACGGCGGCGTTTTTCCTGCTGCCCTGGGGGGAAGCAGCCGGGCAAAGCACGACGCTTATCAGTCTGGACCAGGCCATCGATTTGGCGCTGGCGCATAATCATGCGTTGAAGGCTAGCCGGACCTTGATTCTTCAGAATCAGGCGCAGGAGATCACCGCCAACCTCCGCCCCAACCCCACGTTAGGGGCTGACACCCAGTTCATCCCGTTCTTCAGTCCCCAATATTTCTCCGGGGACAATGTGGACGTAACCCAGCAGTTTGATATTGGGATCAGCTACCTGTTCGAGCGTGGGAAAAAGCGGCAGCATCGGCTGCAGGCCGCCCGTGACGCGACCGCTGTCACGCGCGCCCAAGTTGCCGATTCCGAACGCACGTTGGCGTTCAGCGTCGGCCAGCAGTTTGTCAGCGTCCTGCTGGCGGAATCAACCCTGCAATTTGCCCTGGAAGATCTCAAAGGATTTCAGCAGACGGTCGATATCAGTGAGGCCCAGTTCAAAGCGGGCTTTATTGGAGAGGGTGACTACCTCAAGATCAAGCTGCAGTTGCTTCAGTTTCAGACCGATGTATCGTCGGCGCGCCTCGCGAAGGTGCAGGCGCTGACCGGCCTCCGGCAATTCTTCGGGTATGATGCGGTTCCGGCCGACTACGACGTGATCGGAGACTTGGCGTACCAGCCGATCCATGTCAAGGTGGAGGATTTGCAGGCTCGGGCGTTGCGGGAGCGCCCTGACTACCGCGCTGCGGAACTGGGAATCACGGCGGCCCAAAGCCAATACACACTGGCCAAGGCGAACTCGAAGGTCGATGTGAACGGCACTTATGACATTTCGCACGTCGCTGGCGAGACCACGGGCTCGATCTTCGCAAGCTTTGATTTGCCGATCTTCAACCGCAATCAAGGTGAGATTGCGCGCACGAACTACGCCCTGACTCAAGCCAAGGAGCAAGAGCTGGCAGCCAGCGACACGGTTCTTTCGGATGTCTCCAACGCCTATGAGGCGGTCAGAAGCAATGAGGAAGTGGTGAACCTTTACACTTCCGGATATCTGAAGCAGGCTGAAGATTCACGCGACATCAGCGAATATGCCTACAAGCGAGGGGCCGCCAGCCTGCTGGATTTTCTCGACGCCCAGCGCAGCTACCGGGCAACCCAATTGGCCTATCGCCAGGCGATGGCCTCGTATATGACCGCACTGGAACAGTTGAAGGAAGCGTTGGGAACGAGGAATTTGCCATGAACGGGTTGAGAGAGCAATACCGCTGGCGTCGGTGGGTCATAGTGTCTGCGATGTCGGCCATTCTGATTACGCTTGCCGGATGCTCGGGATCGGAACAATCGGCTACCGGCGAGAAAAACACAAATAGTCCCGAACTCTTCAGCATCCCGCAAGAGCAAATGTCGCATGTCCAGGTTCTAAAAGTTCAACCCACCACGTTGACCCGGGTCCTGCGGCTTACTGGAACGGTGGCTTATAACGGCTTTCGAACCATTCCCGTCATTACACAGGTGAGCGGACCGGTCAACCGGCTCACGGCAGTTCCCGGCCAGCATGTGCATCAGGGCGATCCCATGTTGTTCGTGGCCAGTCCTGACTACTCGCAACTCCGCACGAATTACCTCAAAGCCCGCGACGCGTATGCCCTGGCACAAAAAGCATATGCACGCGCCAAGGATCTTTACGATCACAAGGCGATTGCAGAGCAAGCGCTGGAACAAGCCCAGTCTGCGGAGGTGCAGGCCGGTGGCGACCTGGTATCGGCGCAGGCTGCGCTGAAGGTATTGGGCATCTCCGATCCCGATTCGCTCGTGCAAGGTCCGCCGTCGTTTGAAGTCCCGGTAAAGGCTCCGATTAGCGGCGAGGTCGTAGAGCAGGATGTTGCCGCAGGTCAGCTCATCCAAGTCGGCGCCACCCAGTGCTTCATGATCTCTGACACCAGCAACGTGTGGGTGCTGGTGAATGTCTATCAGAAAGACTTGCCCTACGTGAAGGTTGGCGATCAGGTGACGATTCAAACCGAGAGCTACGCGCAGAGCTTTCAAGGACGCATTTCTTTCGTAGCCGCTGCGCTCGATCCCAGTACGCGCACGTTGCAAGCGCGCATCGAAACGAGCAATCCCGGCGAGAAGCTGAAAAAGGATATGTATGTGACTGCCAGCGTAAACGCCGGCAAAATTCCCAACGCGATTGCGCTGCCCGATGCAGCCATCCTGCGCGACAACGAGAACCAGCCCTTCGTTTACGCTGCAGTCGCTGGCAACCAGTTTGGCCGGCGGCCAGTTGCCCTGGGAGAAAGCTTCAACGGACAAACCGAGATCACGAATGGATTGAAGTCCGGAGATCAAGTAATCGGAGATGGCAGCTTGTTTCTGCAATTTGCAAATTCCTTGCAGCGCTGATCGCGGCATGGGAACACCTTAACTGAGATAAGGATTGTGTCCACCACTTCTGAATGATTCATCGAATCGTCCAAGCGGCGCTGCGGCAAAAGTTTTTTGTGCTGATGCTGACCGCTTTCATCACCGTCGGCGGAATCATTTCATTCCAGCGGATGCCCGTGGATGCGTACCCTGATCTCGCCCCTCCGCAAGTCGAAATCATTACGCAATGGCCGGATCATGCTGCGGAAGAGGTGGAGAGACTCGTCTCGCTCCCCCTCGAAATTGAGATGAACGGCACTCCCCACCTGGTGGTGATGCGTTCCATCTCGCTCTACGGCCTGTCTGATATCAGGCTGACTTTCGAAGAAGACACGGACGATTATTTTGCCCGGCAGATTGTGTTCGAAAGAATGGCGGGAGCCACTCTGCCCACCGGAGTCGCCCCCACCCTCGCGCCCCTATTTAGTCCCAGTGGCCTCGTCTATCGCTATGTGCTGGAGAGCCCGGATCGCAGCCCGCTGGAGTTGAAGACGATCGAAGATTGGGTAGTGGAGCGCAGCTATCGCTCGGTCCATGGTGTGGCCGATGACTCTGGCTTCGGCGGCATGACGATGCAGTATCAGGTGCTGCTCGATCCGTCGAGGATCTACGGCTACCACCTCACCGTACCGCAAGTGACAGCGGCGTTGGCTGCGAACAATGCGAATGCGGGCGGCGGCTTCTATTCGCAAGGGGGACAGTTCTACTACGTGCGTGGCATCGGCCTGGTTCGCAACATCGACGACATCGGAAACATCGTGGTCGGAGCGAATAAGGGCGTACCCGTTCGGGTGCGCGACGTAGGAGAAGTAACCATTGGGCATGCGCCGCGACTTGGGCAATTCGGCTTTCAGAAAAACGATGATGCCGTGGAAGGCGTCATCCTCATGCTGCGCGGGGAGCAGACCCAAAACGTCCTCAAAGATGTAGAGAAAAAGACGGACGAACTCAATCACCAGATCCTGCCGCCCGATGTGAAGATCCATCCGTTTTACGACCGCAGCCAGCTTGTCGACTTGACGACAGAAACAGTCGAGGCGAACCTGCTGCGGGGCATGGTCCTCGTTCTGATCGTGCTGATTTTCTTTCTGGTCAGCTTCCGGGCCGCAATTATCGTCGCCGTCACCATCCCGCTCTCTTTGTTATTTGCCTTCATCGTGCTGCATGCGCACGATGTTGCAGCCAATCTGCTGTCCATTGGCGCCATCGACTTCGGCATCGTAATCGATGGAACAGTGGTGATGATCGAGAATATTTACCGCGAACTGGCGCTACGGGAAGGGCAAGAGTACAAGCTGGACGAGGTCATTCTCGCCGCCGCAAAAGATGTGGACCGGCCGATCTTCTATTCGGTCGCCGTCATCCTCGCAGGGTATTTGCCGATCTATGCTCTGACCGGGCCAGCCGGCAAACTGTTTCATCCCATGGCCGAGACCATGTCGTTCGCGCTGGTGGGTGCGCTGATTCTCACGCTCACCTTGATTCCGGTGCTGGCCTCTTACTGGTTCCGAGGCGGCGTCCACGAGAAACCGAACCGTGCCTACGAATGGATGAAGCAGAAATACGCCATTCAACTCGATTGGGCGCTCGCCCGCCCTAAGACCACGCTGATAATTGCAGCTCTTATCTTCGGCGCATGCCTGTTGCTGGTGCCGTTCATTGGCGGCGAGTTTATGCCCCATCTGGATGAAGGGGCGCTCTGGGTGCGGGCGACGATGCCGTATACGATTTCGTTCGAGGAAGCGAGCAAGATTTCCCCGCAGATTCGCGACATTCTTTTGTCGTATCCGCAAGTCACTGTGGTCGGCTCTGAACTCGGACGTCCCGACGACGGCACTGATCCTACTGGCTTTTTTAACTGCGAATTTTATGTTGGTTTAAAACCCTACAAGGATAAGGCCTGGCACGGCGATGTCAGCAACAAACCGGAACTGATCGAGTCCATCAACAAAAAACTTTCCGCGTTCCCGGGAATCATCTTCAACTACACGCAGCCGGCGGAAGACGCCGTCGACGAGGCCTTGACTGGTCTGAAGAGTGCCCTTGCGGTCAAAATCTACGGCGACGATCTGAATGTTCTTCAGGACAAGGCGATCCAAATCAAGAACATTTTGACGAAGGTGCCCGGATTCACCGAACTCACGGTCGTGCGCGAGTTGGGCCAACCGAGCTTGCTGGTGGATGTCGACCGCGACAAGATTGCGCGCTATGGCATTAACGTCGCGGATGTGGAAGCAGTGATATCGGCGGCCGTCGGAGGCCAGGCGGTGACCCAGGTGATCCAAGGGGAGAAGCTGTTCGACCTGGTGGTGCGCATGCAGCCGCAGTTCCGCAGCAGCGCTCACGACATCGGCAATCTGCTCGTCGGCACGCCTGATGGAAGTCAGATTCCCCTCGCTCAACTAGCCAACATCAAGCAAGGCAATGGGGCATCGTTCATCTATCGCGAAAACAACTCTCGCTATATCGGTGTGCAGTACAGCATTGAGGGTCGCGATTTGGAGCGCGCTGTTCGAGATGGCCAGGAAGCCATCAACAAGGCAGTGCAAATCCCGCAGGGCTACCGGGTCATGTGGGGTGGGGAATATAGCCAATTTCTCGAGGCCAAGTCGCAGATGTATTTCATCGGCCCGCTGGCAGTAGTGCTGATCTTTATGATCCTGTTTGCCCTGTACGGAAACTTTAAGTTTCCCGTCACGATTGCATTAGGTGTAGTCATGACCGAACCGGTGGGAGCCCTGGTTGCGCTCAAACTGACCCATACGCCCTTCAGCGTCTCTTCGGTACTGGGACTACTCGCCCTGCTTGGCGTTTCGGTAGAGACTGCGGTGATCCTGGTGTCTTACATCAACAAACTGCGCCAAGAAGGATTGGATATTCGCTCGGCCACACGCGAAGCCTCGCTGCTGCGGCTTCGCCCCATCATGATGACGGCACTCGTCGCCTGTCTCGGACTGCTTCCGGCTGCGCTCTCGACAGGAATTGGTTCCGACACGCAGAAGCCCTTCGCCATTGTGATTGTGGCGGGTTTGATCTCGCGTCTGTTTATCGGCTTCTTCGTCAACCCGGTGTTATATGAGATGGTCGCTCGCGAAGGGGACGTGTTGCAGGTATGACCTAGCTCGTTTGATAGACCGGCCAGTTTGACGGTGCCTCAATGTATGAGCGGTCGAGAGCTGAAATAGACGGGCACCCTAGCAGGCGCACCGTCCGCTCCACGTCGGACCTCAAAATCTCAAGCGCTCGATTTACGCCCGAAGGTCCCGCCGCTCCTAGTCCATAAGCGTAAGCCCGGCCCACAAGGACGGCCTTTGCACCGAGGCAAAGCGCCTTCACAATATCACCGCCACGGCGGACGCCTCCATCCATCAGCACCTCCGCTTGTCCGTTCACCGCCGCGACGACCTCCGGAAGTGCTCGCAAGGTAGGTGAGACGGAGTCGAGCTGACGACCTCCGTGGTTTGAAACAACCACCGCTGCCGCGCCTTCGTCCACAGCACGCCGCCCATCATCGCCCGTGAGCAAGCCCTTCACGATGATTGGGCCCGGCCACACTTCGCGAATCCAGCGCAGATCTTCCCAGGTCACGGTGGCGCTGGCCAGCGCCGCTCCAACGTCGAGGAGCTCCATCGGGCCCTTACCGGGGATCACCACGTTTTCCAGCTTGGGAACGCCGCCGTCCAACAGAAATGATGACAACCAGCCCGGATGCGCCAGAATGTTTGGCAGGTAAGGAATTCTCGCGAACCAGGACGGTCCCAAAAGCTCCTTCATTCCGTTGCGCGGATCGCGTTCGCGCAGCCCGGCAACGGGAGTATCCACGGTAATGACTAAAGCCGAGAAGCCCGCGCGACGAGCCCGGTCGATGGATCCCTCGGCGGCTTCCCGTCCGCCAAGCAGGTACAACTGGTACCAAACCGGTCCGTTCGAAGCTGCCTTCACGTTCTCCAACTTGTGACCGGAAATTGTGGAGAGAATGTATCCAGTCCCGTTTTGTCCTGCAACGCGAGCCGCCGCAACCTCGCCCTCGGGATGCATCAGGCGGCTATAGCCGACCGGGGCAAGGATTGCCGGAAGAGCGATTTCATGGCTCAGAACGCGAGTCTTCAGATCGCAATCGCCGACGGCCACTGCGCTGCGAGGACGAAACAGCACATCGCGGAAGGCGCGACAATTTTCGGCTAATGTGAGCTCAGCCTCGGCTCCGCCGTCCAGATAATCAAACACCGCCTTGGGTAGCCGGCGTTGCGCCATGAGACGCAAGTCTTCGATATTGACGGCCCGTGAGAGATTCACTGTGTGCCAAAGATAATAATGCCAGCCACGAACAAGGTCCAACTGGAAAGCTCAACAGGCAACCATGGTTGCACATTGCGAAACGGCGCCATCACTTAAAAAGGCCCTGTCTCACTCCGTGAATAAAATCGGTATACGCAGGAGTCTGTCCGTTAGCGCGCATATGCGTGGCAATCTGCCCGCGATGGTAAGCCGAGTGCATAACCACGTGAGTCAGCACATCCACAATCGTGCTTGTCCACTCCTCGCCCTTGCTGTTCTTATACGAGATCGACTGGGAGACGTCGCCCGCGGTGATCAGGTCGAGGAAGTCCAGCCACAGCCCGCCCAACTCAGCCGACTCCGCCTCACACTGGGCCAAATCCGGCTCCGGCCATACGGGAACACTCTGCGGCTGATGCTTCAAGCGTTCCAGCCAGACGCGTTCGGCGGCCAGAATATGCGACATCAACTGCAGGGATCTCTTGTTGTCGCCGCCATTGGTACGGATTGCCGCCAGAACCTCCCGGTTCGCCCAATGATCGTAGGAAAATTCCCGCCGTACGTAGTCTGCAAGATTCACTTACTAGCCTCCGTCGCGGCTCTTCGCGCGACTCCACCAATGTAATCGGTCGGGCCGCGCTCGGCAAAGTTGTAACGATCCTTTCACATTTGAGGACTACACTGCTTGCTGGCAGCTTGAGTCCGGAAGTGGCGGTACCATTCCTTTGATGCCACGCAAAGCCCCAGAGTCTCGAAATCCCAAGGCTGAAGAAGTAGAAGCAGCCAGTCCTCGCCCCTCCAAGGCTGTAGCGGAGCCGAAGCTGCGAGCGGACGATTTAGCGCGCCTGGCACTGAAAGCCTGCCTCATCGCTCGCGATGCCGCCTTCAATGTCCGCGATCTGCTCAGCAATTCCTCGCGCATGGCGTTCCTTGCGATCAAGGATTGCGAAAAGGAACTCGACCTGATCGAGCGCCAGATCGACGAGCGTCTTCCCGCCGCCATTACACGAGTGAATGAGGCGCGGGCGCGGCAGTTGCTCTCCACCTTGAAATCCACGACCGATCTTGAGCGCATCGGAGATCTGGTGATGAGTGTCGCCTTGCGCGCCCAAGCCAGATCCTCGAAGCTGCCGGCATCCGACGTGCGTCAACTCGTGGAGATGTCTTCCGTGTTACGCGAGATGCTCGACTTGGTTCACCAGGGCTTCTCGACCCTCGATCTGGAGTGCGCCCGCAAAGTGTTGCAAATGGACAAAGGGATCGACCGCATCTGCCACGGATTATTTCAGGAGCATCTCGCGGAGACTGTTGCGCAAGGCGACACCACAGGCTTCGAGGTGTTGCTGATGGCGCAGGCCTTGGAACGCGCCGGCGACCACACGACAAATCTCGCCGAGGATCTCTACAGCCTGATCGAAGGCCGCAGTCTGCGGCATGTGCCCAAAAAGAAAGCAGCGAACTAGAGGCAGTACTCAGTACTCAGTACTCAGTACTCAGTTCTCAGAAAAGGCACAACGGACGTCCTCACGGTCAACAGGAGAATCTGACTTCATTATTCTCCAGGACGAATGGCGGACGGAAGGACTCCCGCCTTGCAAAGAACTGAGAACTTCCCTTTACAAATTCATCGTTCGTTAACAATCGAGAAACATTCGCGCAACATTCATCCCATAGAGTCTTGGAGAAGTGCCCTCCCTTGGGGAAGTCATGTGGTCGAGCTATCAATTGCAGTCAGCTGCGAATAGCCAGTTCCTCTCTGGCAACTGACTACCGACTCCTGACTAGTTCGCTCGTGGGGTGCCCTGAAGTGAACAATGCAGCATCCAATCGAATTCCACGAACGCACCGGTCACATCGGCGCTCCTGACCCATCCCGTCCAGTTGTTTTTGTGGTCGAAGATGACGAGGACATTGCGCGCCTCATCTCGCACAATCTGCGGGCGGCCGGCTTCGAGGTGCAGAGTTTCGTCAGCGGCGCCTCCGTTCTCTCCGAAGCTGTACGCGAAGCGCCCGCGCTGTTCCTGCTCGATGTGATGTTGCCGGGCACCGACGGTTTCGAAATTTGCCGGCACATTCGCCAGACTCCAGCCTTGATGGCGATTCCTGTTATCTTCCTCACGGCCAAGACTTCGGAGGCCGACCGCGTCAAGGGATTGGAACTGGGTGGGGACGATTACGTCACCAAGCCTTTTAGTCCACGGGAACTGGTGGCTCGCATTCGCAGTGTTCTTCGCGGATTGGGCCAGATGCCCGGTCCCAGCGAAGTGCTACGCCTAGGTCAGCTGGAAATTGACATCTCTTCCATGACCGTTCAGGCAGGGGGACGCAATGTCCTCACCACGGTGCGTGAATTCCGCCTGCTGGAATATCTGGCCACCCATCGCGGCCGGGTCTTGACGCGCGACCAACTGCTCGACGCGGTCTGGAAAGAAACTCCCTTCGTCACCCCGCGATCGATCGACGTCTACATTCGCCGCCTGCGCGAAAAAATTGAACAGGACCCCCGCCATCCGCAATACCTGAAAACCTTGCGCGGCATCGGCTATCGTTTCGAAGTGCCCAAATAGTTCATCTCGTCTTGGTCCCTCAAACCTTTTCGACCCGCGCGCGCCTCGGGTCATTTATCCTGCCTACATCGTTCATGGCCGCAAACAAGCCCAAGCCGCTCTGGCAAGCCGACGACCAGCACGTGCGCCTCGCTGAAGTCATTGCGTCGTCCGACGAAGCCATCAAAGATAATCCTCTACGTCGGGACGTCCGCTCGCTGGGTGCAATCCTTGGACAAGTACTGGTCGAGCAGTCCGGGCAAGATTTGTTCGAATCGGTGGAAGAGTTGCGGCGATTGCTAATCGAGCACCGTGAGACGGTCCGCCGCAACCCAGAGCAGGCCTCTGCCCCAGAACTCATGCTTAAGGCGCAGCAGATCGTCTGCCGCATGGACTTGTCGCGCGCCTACCAGGTCACCAAGGCCTTCGCGACTTATTTTGAACTCACCAATCTCGCCGAGACCAACCATCGCAGGCGCCGGCGTCGCGCGGGCAAGCTAGACCGTGAGCACGCTCCGCTTCCCGGCTCATTTCGCGGAACTCTTCTGCGCATGAAAGACGCTGGAATCTCGGCAGAGGATGCCGTCGCTGCGCTGGGCCAGATTGCGATCACCCCGGTCTTCACGGCGCATCCGACCGAAGTCGCCCGGCAGACCGTTCTGCTGAAGCGTCGCCGCATCGCGCAACAACTGGAACGCCTCGACCACCTTCCGCTTACAACCGAAGAGGCGGAGGATTCTGAAAACGAGATCCGCGCGGAAGTGACCTCACTTTGGCAGACCGATGAAGTCCGTTTGGCAAAGCCGACAGTCGACGATGAAATCCGCATGGGCTTGCGCTACTTTCGGCTCTCGTTGTTCGACGCATTGCCCAAGATTTATGCCGAGGTCGTGGAATCCTTCCGCGACATCTACGCCATCGATCTTGATGAAATCAACGTACCAAACCTTGTTCACTTCGGTTCCTGGATCGGCGGAGATCGCGACGGCAACCCGCTGGTTAAGCCCGATTGCATCCGCGACGCGCTGGAAATGGCTCGCGGGTTGATTCTTCGCGAGTATCTCAGTGACGTTGAGTCTCTGAGCGACCGCCTGAGTTCCTCGCTTCGTCAGACCGGTGTCTCCAAAGAACTTCTTTCCCGATTGAAACACTACGAACGCACCGTCGCGGGCGTCCATCTCGCATGGGGACCGCACAATACGACCGAAACCTATCGCCGCTTTCTGTCTTACATGTTTCACAAACTGCAATGCAGCCGCGAGGCCGTGGACACCCCCGCCGCCTACCGCAACGCCAGAGAATTTGAAGACGATCTTCTGCTGATACAGAACAGTCTCCTATCCAACCGCGGCGAGCGGCTGGCGCGGACTTACGTTGGTTCCCTGCTGCGCAAGGTGCATACGTTCGGCTTTCATCTGTACACGCTCGACATCCGCCAGCATGCCAGGGTGCACGCTCGCGTGATCGAAGAGCTTGGACCCAATCCCGATCGCAGTACAAACTCCGCCGAGAGCCGTGAACTTCTCGACACCTTTCGCGCCATCGCTAAACTGAAACGGAGTTATCCTGCCCAATCCATTCGCCATTACATTATCAGCGGCGCCGAGTCGGAAAACGATGTGTTGGCAGTGGTGCAACTCGCCAAAATCGCTGGAGTTCAAGTCGCAGGATCCGCCGACGATCCCGGGTTGATGCCCGTGCCACTGTTCGAATCGATCGATTCGCTTCGCGCCGCCGGAGGAGTTATGCGACGCCTCTGGAGCAATCCCGACTATCAACCTCTGCTCGACTCCTGGGGACGGTGGCAGGAAGTCATGCTGGGTTACTCCGACTCCAACAAAGACGGAGGCATGCTCACCAGCACGTGGGAACTTTATAAAGCTCATCGCGAATTGCATCAGGCGGCGAAGGAATGTGGAGTACAGCTTCGCCTCTTCCACGGTCGCGGTGGAACGGTGGGACGCGGCGGTGGTCCCACGCACGCGGCCATCCTCGCCCAACCTCCCGGATGTTTCTCCGGTCAAATTCGCATCACCGAGCAGGGCGAGGTTCTGAACTGGAAATACGCCGACCCGGTTCTCGCCGAATGGAATCTGGAGCTGATGATCGCAGCAAGTCTCGAGGCGTTGACGCTGCGAGGCGAACAGCAGTCGCAGCATCCTCCTCGCTGGGAAGAAGCCATCGAAGAGATGTCGCAAGAAGCCTACCGCATTTATCGCAAGGAGATTGCCGACAGTCCCGACGTGCTGGAATACTTCGAACAAGCGACTCCGGTCAACGAGCTTGACACGGCACGCATTGGATCACGCCCGTCCCGGCGCACCAAGGGGCGTCAACTCGAGGATCTCCGCGCCATCCCGTGGGTCTTCGGCTGGATGCAGAGCCGGCACGCCGTACCCGCCTGGTTTGGCGTGGGCCACGCTCTGCAGCAATTCGCGAAGAACGGTCCCGGACACGAGCAGTTGCTCCGACAGATTTCGCGCGGCTTTCCGGTGTTTTCCGAACTGCTCCGCAACGTGGAACTCGGCATGGCCAAAGCAGATCTCGGCATCGCGCGTGACTACTCCGGTCTTGTCAAGAATGCCGCACTCAGAAAACGTGTCTTCTCCATGCTGGAAGATGAGTTCCTGCGCTCACGCCGCATGATTCTTCGCATCACTGGACAGCGCGAGCTATTAGGCCGTAATCGCGTGCTAGCGCGCTCCATCCGCCTGCGCAATCCCTATGTCGATCCCATGAGCCTGATTCAGGTAGAACTGTTGCGACGCAAGCAGAAAGGGGACCAGAGCTCGGAGTTGGAATACCCGTTGGGAGCGACTATTAACGGAATTGCCGCCGGCCTGCACAATACAGGCTAGACAACGATCGCAGATTGTTGATTGCGGATTGTAGATTGCAGAACCTGCGGTGGCGGTTCCATGGTTCAATCTGAAATCTGCAATCTCGAATTTGAGATCCGCAACGGCAGGCTATTCTTTTTCCGCTTCCTTGGCGTGACTAACAGCTGCAGAGGTTCCGCCGGCCGTCGCTTTCTTCTTGGGCGGTTGCCTGGCGGCTTCAGCGCGTTTTCGCTCTTGATAACGACGGTCATGAGAATACTGATCGGACGCTTGTTTCTTCATGCTCTTATCATGTCACAGATTGCTGTTTGTTCCGCTAACTTCCCGCCGGTCTGGCCGTCTGTAGTATGGTGTTTAGTCGCGCGGGAGTGTCTCGCGCCGACTTGCAACGAGCTTGCATCCCCCATATGAGTACTTCCACCGGCCCATTCTGTCCAATTCAAATCCCGTGTGTTTCCCAGGAAGAGGCTATATGTCGATGTCCCGATTTTCTGTTTTGGTATTGAGTCTGACCATCTCCGCCTCGTGCGCTCCGAGCCTGCTTGCCCAGAGCATGTCCGCCGGCAAAACCCGGTTTGACTCCAGTCTTCCGGCCGAAGGTGCATCCGCCGACCAGGCCAAAGAACCCAAACTCGAGCATTTCGATCCCAACCTGGTCGACAAATCGCTCGACCCCTGTAACGACTTCTACAAATACTCCTGCAGTAAATGGTTAGCGGCGAATCCGATTCCGGCCGACCAGGTCTACTGGAGCACCGGCAGCGGCTTGGAGTTTTGGAACGAAAACTTGTTGCGCGAAACCTTGGAAGGCGCCAGCAAAAACGATTCCCAACGCAGCGCCGGGCAGCAGAAGATTGGCGACTATTGGGCTGCTTGCATGGACGAAGCCGGCATCGAAGCCTCTGGCCTGAAGCCGATCCAGCCGGAGCTCGATCGTATTGCCGCCCTGAAATCGAAGAAAGACATTACCCTTGAGATCGCTCGCCTCCACCACATGTTCCCCGGAGCGTGGCAGTATGGCGACAACCAGACCGACACTCCCTTCTTCGGCTTCACCGGACAGATTGATTACGACAACGCGTCCATGGTAGTGGGGCAGATCGATCAAGCGGGGCTCAGCCTTCCCAACCGCGACTATTACCTCAAGACCGACGACAAGTCGAAAGAGCTGCTTGCCAAATACCGCGCCCATATTCAGAAAATGCTGGTGCTGGCTGGCGAATCAGAAGCCCAGGCTGCGTCTGACGCCGGAGTTGTGATCGAAATCGAGACTGCACTGGCGCAGGCGCAAATGGATAACGTCAAGCGCCGCGACCCCAAGAACATCAACAACAAGATGACTCTGGCGCAGGTGCGTGAACTCACGCCTTCTATCGATTGGGATGAGTACCTGAAAGCGGTGAAGGCGCCGGCTAGCGATCATTTCATCGTGACCTCGCCCGATTTTTTCCGCGCCGAGGAAAAGCTTCTCAACCAGCAACCCCTCGATCACTGGCAGGCCTACATGCGATGGCAGGTGATTCACGGTGCAGCCCCTTTCCTGAACAAGGCCGTCGTCAACGAGAACTTCGATTTCTTCGCGCGTACGCTGGCCGGGGCTGAAAAGCAGCGACCCCGCTGGCGCCGCTGCGTGAGGGCAGCCGATCGCGATCTTGGCGACGCCCTGGGCCAGGCCTACGTTGACCGTGCCTTCCCACCCGACAGCAAGGCTCGCACCATTCAAATGGTGCACGCCATCGAAGCCGCATTGAAGACCGACATTCAAGGCCTCTCCTGGATGTCCCCCGCGACCAAGGAACAAGCCATCGTCAAACTGAAAGGAATCGAGGACAAGATCGGCTATCCCGCGCACTGGCGCGACTATTCCACCGTCACTATCGTGCGCGACAGCTATCTCAACAACGTCGGGCAGGCCACGTCATTTGAGTTCGAACGGTGGGTCGCAAAGATCGGCAAGCCCGTCGATCGGGCCGAGTGGACCATGACGCCGCCCACCATCAACGCTTATTACGATCCGCAGTTGAACACCATTAACTTCCCGGCGGGAATTTTGCAGCCGCCGTTTTTCGATCCCACCAAAGATGATGCGGTGAACTATGGCGCCATCGGCATGGTCATTGGACACGAAATCATCCACGGCTTCGATGACCAGGGACGCAAGTTCGATGCTCAGGGAAATCTGCGCGACTGGTGGACACCCGAAGATGGCAAACAGTATGACGAACGCGGCAAGTGCATCTCCGACGAGTACACGCAGGATGTCCCCGAGGCGGGCGCTGGAGTGAAACAGAATGGCCTGCTCACGCAGGGAGAAGACACCGCCGACAATGGCGGGATCCATCTCACCCTGAACGCTCTCGAGGCCGCGTTGAAGCAGCAGGGCAAGTCGCTCGACGATAAAGGCGCAGACGGCTGGACTTACCGCCAGCGTTTTTTCCTCTCGAACGCCTTCTCATGGTGCGCGAACGTGCGTCCAGAGATCGCACGCCTGATCGTCACCACTGACCCTCACTCCATGCCGGTTTTCCGCATCGATAACGTGATCTCCAACATGCCGGAATTCCAGCAAGCCTTCGGCTGCAAAGCTGGACAGAGAATGGTAAGAGCCAACGCCTGCCGAGTCTGGTAGGAGTATGTAGCAATGAAAAGGGCCAGCTAACAAAGCTGGCCCTTATTCATGCTCATTTGCGGTCTTTGCTCATCTGAGTCTCTGCTCATGTGGGGACGGCCGCCTCGTTAGCATGCCCTGAGCGAAGTCGAAGGGGCCAAGCCCGGGCGAAGCCCGGCGCCCCAACAGAAAGACTCTCACTTATTTGTTAATATCCTCCTTCGCTTCCAAACGCTTCGCATAAGTCTCCAAAGCGGTCTTGTTCGCATCCGGCGCTCCCACCAGAGACAACTTCATTTCCTTCACCGCCTTGTCAAACTCGCCCTGCGCGCTATACACACGGGCTAGTCCAAGATGCGTGGTCCAGTAGTCGGGGAACTTTTTCGCGTTCGAACGATAGATCGCGAGCGCCTCATCCTGCTTCTTGTCGCCCTGCAACTGCCGCCCGTACACGTAGAGTTGCAGCGCATTCCCTTTGTCCAAAGCCTTGTTGCGGAAGGTCGCAGCGTCTTCCTTGCGCCCCATCGCGTCTAGAATGCGCGACTTATTCATTAAATTGTCGTAGCGCTCTTCCGCCTGAATCGACTGATCTTCATCCTTCAGCGCTTCGTCAAGATTAATCTTGTTCGCCAGAAAGTAGCCTGCCGCATCGTCCCAGCCTTCCCAGTAATACTGGTTGAGCCCGTGCAGTTGCCGGTGGATGCTGGCTGTCACCAGCTCGTTGACGTTGACGTGCACTTTGAACGGCACCGCAACTTTGTCCCACCGCATGGTCACTACAGTTGAGTCGGGCTTCACGTCATCGAAGTCGTAGGCCAGTGCATCGTGGGCCTCAGCCGCTTGCGGCTTCACCGTAACACGCAGCGCGTCATCCTCCTGCTTGTAGGTGAAGCTTCCCCAGTCCTTCGCATCTTTCGAGAAGATCACCGTCCACTCGTTCTCTCCCGGAATCATGTGCAGGCCGTAGGTTCCTTTGTCGAGCGGCTGTCCTTCAATGGTGACCGGATCGGTGAACGTAATGGTCGTATTCTCATTTGCACCCGCACGCCATACCTGTCCGTAGGGCGCCAGTTTGCCCCAGATTTGGCGGCCATTGGCCAGCGGACGATGATAGTTAACGGTAATGTCGGTGATGCCAACGCGCTGCATCACGACCGCATGCTGGCTCTGCCGCGGCAGATCGAGCATCAGCGTTTCGCCAGTGGCAGTCTGTGCGTGGCAAAAATTTGCTACCAACAAAACACCCGAGAACAGGGCAAGCAAACGAAGTTTGTGCATAGAGAAGCTCCTTTTTGTAGCTGATCGCGCAGCCGATTGGGTCACAACATGAATGGAGAAACAGGATTTGAACACGTGTGCCGTCGCGTGATGCCTTTGACGTGCGGCTCACGTCAAGGTAAGCAATACCACTCCAGCGCCGCTTTCTGCGCAGCCTCCGCCCCGTCTTTTCCTTTGTGATCTCCGGGATTAAAGCTTTTTTGGCTCCGGCTTGACAAACGAAGCCTCTCAGAGCAGAATCTTTAAAGGCGAATAAAAAGCGAAACGCCTCCGACGGCTCCAGCCCCGGTGCTCCCTGAAATCTTCCGAGGAAATCTTATGTCTTCCGCAGTGGTTTCCACTTCGGCGGCCCTGGGCCGCCCTTTTGTCTTTGATGGCGAAGCAGTTCCAGAAGTGTCTCTGCCCACCGAGCCGACGGGACATCCGCCGAGCGGCCCGGCCCAGGCTCGTCCACCACAAAGAGTTCAACGCTCTGGCGATTTGGCCTCCACTGACCCCAGACTGGCCCATATCACCCCAGCCTCGCGCCTTGATATCCGGCCAGCTCCCGAGATGGTTTCGAGCGGCATCTCGGATCTCGACACCCTTACCGGCGGGCTCCCCCGCGGATGTCTCACCGAAATCTGCGGCTCTGCTTCCTCCGGACGCACCACTTTGCTGCTGGCCGCTCTCGCCGCCGCGACCCGCCGCGGAGAATATTGCGCGGTGGTCGATGCCAGTGACGCGCTCGACCCTCACTCTGCCGCAGCCGCCGGGGTAGAACTCGATCACCTGCTGTGGGTCCGCTGCAGCGACGACTTACCGCAAAAATCCCGCGCAAAACAGAGGAGTCGCCGCACGTCGTCAGGGCAAGAAACCGAGACGCGAGAAGCCTATCCTGAGCTTGTCGAAGGGGGGAATAATGTGTCCCGAGCCGGGTTCGTGTTCGAGCGCACTAGCTCGCGACAATCCGACCACCGTCTTGAACAAGTCCTGCGCGCCACAGATTTACTTTTAGAAAGCGGAGGCTTCGGCCTGATCATTCTCGATCTCAGCGATCTGCCGCCCCAAGCCGCCCGGCGGATTCCCTTGACCACATGGTTCCGCTTCCGCCGCGCCATAGAAAACAAGCCCACGATCCTGCTGGCAATCGAACAACACCCCATCGCCGGAAGTTGCTCTTCCCTGCTGCTGCAACTTGGAGTACTCGGTGCTCAGTACTCGGTACTCAGCGCAAACAGAAGTCTCATTGCGCAAACTGTTGATGCTGAACGTGGCACTACTCAGGAGGGGCAACCTGCGCACGCGCGACTTCTTACTGGACTCAAAATCAATGCGGAATTAATTCGATCGCGTCTGGAACGAAAACCGGCCCACTCGATCACATTTGGAACAAAAACCGCTTGGGCGGGATAAAACCAATAACTGGATACTGAGTACTGCTCTATGTTCGCCTGCATCTATGTTCCGAATTTTCCCGTGGCGGCCGCCCTGCGCGCCGAACCGGAACTGAAGATGCACGCGCTCGTCATCCTCGAAGGTAAACCTCCACTGGAAAAAATTATTGCAGTCAATGAAAAGGCTGCCCGCATGGGTATTGCCCCCGGCATGACCAAAGCTCAAGCCGAGTTGTGCGCAGAACTCGCCCTGCGCGCGCGTTCTCCGCTGCAGGAATCTGCCGCACATGCAGCTTTGCTCGACTGCGCTCAGTCGTTCTCTCCATGTGTGGAAGACGCGGCCAGCGATACAGTTCTGCTCGATCTTGCCGGCATGGAATCTCTCTTCGGATCGCTGCCGGAAATTTCCCGTGCGATCGACACCAGCGCGACTACGCTCGGTCTCGAGGCCAACGTTGCCGTCGCCTGCAATCCCGACGCTGCCGTGCTCGCTGCTCGCGGATTCCTCGGCGTCAGCGTCATCCCTTCAGGCCAGGAAGCAATGCGCTTAAGTTCACTGCCGACAGAAGTTTTGTTTGCCGACCGTCTGGAAGGAGATCAGAAAAAAGCCGCCGACCGCCTGCTCGAAACCCTCGACCGCTGGGGCATACGCAACCTGCATGGACTGGCCGCTCTGCCAGAAGTTTCGCTTAGCGAGCGCCTCGGACAGGAAGGCCTGCGCCTGCAGCGACTGGCCCGTGGCGCCGCTTCGCGCACTCTTGTTCCCGTGGAAGCGCCCCCGATCTTTGAAGAAGCTATCGAATTGGAGCATCCGATCGTCCTGCTCGAACCATTGGCCTTTCTGCTGAATCGCTTGCTTGAACAACTTTGCGCGCGGTTAGGTTCGCGTGCTCTGTCCACACAAGAACTGCGGCTTACGCTCGAACTCGAAAATTTCTCTCCCTTCCACCAATCCTCAAAAAGCAATCACCAATTTATCCGCACACTAAGTTTGCCCTTACCCATGCTCGACACCAAAGTTTTTCTAAAGTTGCTGCAACTGGATTTGAATGCGCACCCGCCCGGCGCGCCTATCGTGAAGATCCATTTGGCCGCCGAACCTGCACGCCCTCGTTCGGCGCAAGGCGGCCTGTTCCTGCCTCCGTCGCCGGAACCGGAAAAGCTGGAACTCACTCTCGCCCGCATCGCCGGCATGGTCGGCGAACACAGAGTTGGAGCGGTAGAGTTGCTCGACACCCATCATCCCGACGGCTTTCGCATGCAACATTTTGTGACTGAGGTCGGGCGCCAAGCTCCGCAGAAGAAAACTCCAGGCTCGGCTGCCGCAACCGCCGCTGTCACCGCCCTGCGGCGCTGCCGTCCGCCCCTGCGAGTGAACGTGACTTTGGAAAGCGGGCAGCCAGTGCATGTGACGTGCGCAAAGAAAAAAGAGGTACAGGGCGACGTCCTCTGGAAAGCTGGCCCATGGCGCGCCTCCGGCGACTGGTGGGAACGCGAAGCATGGTCCCGCGACGAATGGGACCTCGCCCTGCGCAACGGCGATGCCGTCTCATTCCACCGCCTCGTGCATGACCTGCTCGGCGGCGGCTGGTTCGTGGAAGGAACGTATGACTGAAAAGAAAGTACTCTGTACCCTGTACTCAGTACTCAGTACTCAGTTAAAAACCTTGATTAACTGAGTACTGAGTACTTGTACATAGAACTTCACGCCCGCTCTGCTTTCAGTTTTCTCGAAGGCGCATCCCTGCCCGAGGAATTGGCCGGAGTGGGTTCTTGCCTCGGTCTACCCGCGATGGCTCTGCTCGATGCCGACGGTGTGTACAGCGCACCACGTTTTCATTTAGCCATGCAAAAAGCAAAGATTAAAGCGCACATCGGCGCCGAAGTCACATTTCAGCCGGCAAAACTTTCAGATTGCAGATTTCAGATTGAAGATTTACATCCTCGAAAAACTTCTTCAATCTGCAATCTGAAATCAAAACTCTACAATCCATTTCGTCTTCCCCTCCTCGTCGCTTCTCGCGCAGGCTATCAAAATCTCTGCCGCCTGATCACCAAAATGAAGTTGCGCGCCAAGAAAGGCGAAGGCGCAGTTCTCGCCGAAGAACTCCAGGAGCACGCCTCAGGCCTCATCTGCCTCACCGGCGGCGCAGAGGGGCTACTCGCAGCGGCTTTACAGCAAGGCGGCATCGACGAAGCTCGTCGCCAGGTCGATCAACTCGTCGGAATCTTCGGTCCCAAAAATGTCTATGTCGAATTGCAGCGCCATTTCCAACGTGAAGAGGAATGCCGCAATCGAGCCGCAATCGCCATCGCCCAATCTTTGCATCTTCCTCTGCTGGCCACCAACGGAGTCTGCTACGCCATCCCGCAAGGCCGCCAACTGTGTGACGCCTTCACCGCCATCCGCCACCATCGCACTCTATCCACCGCCGGACGCCTGCTCTCCCGCAACTCCGAACGCTTTCTGAAATCCCCGCAGGAGATGCAGCAACTCTTCGCTGACTTGCCAGAAGCCATCACCAACACGCTGGAACTTTCTTCCCGGCTGGAATTTACGCTCAACGATCTTGGCTACGAATTCCCGCGCTATCCCGTGCCCGAAGGCGAGACTATGAACTCTTTCCTGCGCGAGCGTGCCTGGGAGGGATTTCGTCAGCGCTACGGCCGCACCTCGTCCGACATGCAAACCCGCGCCCGCCACCAGATTGAAAAAGAACTGAATCTCATCGAGAAACTCAAACTCGCCGGATACTTCCTCATCGTCTGGGATCTGGTCCGCTACTGCCGGGAGCAAAACATTCTTGCTCAAGGACGCGGTTCCGCCGCCAACAGCGCTGTCTGCTACTCGCTCGGCATCACCGCCGTCGACGCCGTTGGCATGGAACTTCTCTTCGAACGTTTTCTTTCGGAAGAACGTGGCGAGTGGCCCGACATCGATCTCGACCTGCCCAGCGGCGACGAACGCGAGAAAGTGATCCAGTACGTCTACCAGCGTTACGGCGCCCGCGGCGCCGCCATGACCGCCAACGTCATCACCTACCGCAATCGCATGGCTGCGCGCGAAATGGGCAAGGCGCTCGGCTTCGACGAAGACACGCTCAAGAAAATTTCCGCCGCTGTCGCCACCTGGGAATTCCGCGACGAAAACGACGCCCTGGACCGCCGCTTCCGCGACGCCGGACTCGACCTCAACCATCCTCGCCTGCGCAAATATTACGAGCTCTGCATCGCGGTGCAAGACATGCCGCGCCATCTCGGCCAACACTCCGGCGGCATGGTCATCTGCCAGGGACAGCTCGATTCCGTCGTCCCTCTCGAACCCGCCTCCATGCCGGGGCGCGTCGTCGTGCAGTGGGACAAAGAAGATTGCGCCGACATGGGCATCGTGAAAGTCGATCTGCTCGGCCTCGGCATGATGGCCGTGCTCAAGGATTCCATTGAACTCATTCACGACCACTATCACGAAGAAGTCGACCTGGCCCACCTTCCGCAGGACGATTCCGAGGTGTACTCGTCGCTGCAGCAAGCCGATACCGTGGGACTATTCCAGGTGGAAAGCCGCGCGCAAATGGCATCTCTACCGCGCCTGCTTCCCAAGCGCTTCTACGATATCGTGGTGCAGGTCGCAATCATTCGCCCCGGACCCATCGTCGGCCAGATGGTAAACCCCTTTATTCTTCGCCGCCAGGGACGTGAAGCAGTCACTTACCCTCACCCTTCGCTCGAACCCGTGCTCAAGCGCACCCTCGGCGTTCCGCTCTTTCAGGAACAACTGCTGCGTATCGCGATGATCGCCGCCAACTTCACGGGAGGCGAAGCCGAAGACTTGCGCCGCGCCATGGGCTTCAAACGCTCACAAGCCCGCATGCGCGAAATCGAAGCCAGACTCCGCGCCGGCATGACGCAAAACGGAATCTCTCCGAAAGCGCAGGAAGAAATTATTCTTTCCATCACATCCTTTGCGCTCTACGGATTCCCCGAATCCCACGCTGCCAGCTTCGCCCTCCTCGCCTACGCCAGCGCCTATTTGAAATGCCACTACCTGGCGGCCTTCACCGCCGCGTTACTCAACAATCAGCCGATGGGATTCTATTCGCCCGCCACGATCGTCAAAGACGCCCAGCGCCACGGCCTGAAATTGCTGCCCGGTGGATGTGACGAAGTCAGAATGGAATTGCACGCTGGAAGCAGTGCTCAGTACCCAGTACTCAGTACCTAGTCAACAAGCCGTCAGCTCTCCGCCCTCAGCCCTCAGCAAAATCACACTAGAAGTGGCCGCCCGCGAAGGCTTAGCCGCGGAGCGGCGGCAGAATGCAGCCCACGGCGCCAGCACCCGAAATGAAGAAGAAGCCCCGGAGGGGCACAAGAATGTAGCGTTACGCATGGGCCTGCGTTACGTCCGCGGATTGCGCGAAGAGGCTGGCCAGGCCTTGGTGCGCGAACGGTCGTGCACTCCCTTCACATCCATTCACGACATCACCCGCCGCGTTTCCGAACTCCGCAAAGACGAACTCACCACCCTGGCAGAAATCGGCGCATTGAACTCCGTCGGATTGCAGATTGAAGATTTCAAATTGCAGATTTCAAAACTCGATCAATCTAAAATCTGCAATCTGCAATCTAAGATGTCGCTTCACCGCCGCGACGCCCTCTGGCAAGTCGAGCGCGCGGTCCGCAATTCTGGCCCTCTGCTCGAACAACATTCCGAGCCCGACTCCCCTTCTCCGCTCGCTCCCATGAACCACGAAGAGCGACTGGTTGCTGACTTTCACGGCACCGGACTCACCGTTGGCCCGCATCCCATGGCCTACCGCCGCGAATGGCTCAATGCCATGGGAATCCGCCGCGCCAGCGACCTGCGCGGAATTCCTAGCGGCAAACGTCTTCGCATCGGAGGCTGCGTCATCGTCCGCCAGCGCCCCGGCACCGCAAAAGGATTTGTATTTTTAAGTCTGGAAGATGAAACGGGAGTGGCGAACGCCATCATCACGCCGGACCTGTTCCATCAGAATCGTCTGCTGCTGGCCAGCGAGAAATTTCTCGCTATCGAAGGAATCCTTCAAAATCAGGACAACGTCATCTCCGTCAAAGCCGAACGCGTGCTTCCGCTCTTCGTCACTCAAGCCGAAACCGTCTCGCACGACTTCCACTAAAACTTTCACCACCGAGGCACGAAGAAAACCAAAGAAAACATTAGACAGCAAGAACCCACGCTTTAACCCCTGTGTTCCCCCGTGTCCTCTGTGGTGAAATGCCTCACTTCCCCGTATAACTCACCCTCCAGATCGAGTTCGACCCGTCATCGCTCACCAGCAGCGATCCATCCGTAGCCTCCGTCATACCCACCGGACGTCCCCACACATGCCCATCCGGCAACACGAACCCAGTCACAAAATCCTGATACTCGCCCGTCGCTTTCCCGGTCTGATGCAGCGGCACGCGAATCACTTCATATCCCACGCGCGTCGCCTTGTTCCACGATCCATGTTCCGAAGCAAAAATGTCTCCCTTATATTCTGCGGGAAATTTGCCGCCCTGATAAAACGTAAATTCCAGCGAAGCGTTGTGCGGCTGCAGCAGAACGTCGGGCACGATCGCCTTATCTTTCAACTCTGGATGCTTCCCCTGATGCCGCGGATCCTGATGCGCGCCGATGTACCACCACGGCCAGCCATAAAATCCGCCTTCCTCCACATGGGTGATGTAATCCGGAACCAGGTTGTCACCCAGGGCGTCGCGCTCGTTCACCGAACACCACAACTCCCCGGTTTGCGGATTCACCTTGATCCCGCCGCCCGCATTGCGAATGCCGTACGCATACACTTTCAACTGGCAATTCGCCGGATCGCAAACCAGAATGTCAGCGCGATCCTTCTCCCCCGGATGAGTATCTGGGTCATCGACATTCGACCCCGAACCGACCGCCACAAACATCTTCTTACCATCCTGTGAGAACTCAACCGCTCTTGTGTTGTGCCCGCCAGTCGGGAAATCTGCAATATGCTGCGAGGAGCCACTGACCTTCAGATCGCCGTTGTGATACGGAAAGCGAATGAGTTCGCCCTCCTCCCCGATATAAATCCACTGCGGATCGGGCCCCGGTGGATAGAACGCAATGCCATATGGGTGCTTCAGCCCTTCCGCAAAAATTGCGGTTTGCTCCGGTTTGCCATCCGCGGTCATGCCCCGGAAAATGCGAATTCGTCCCGGCTGCATTTCCGCCAGAAAAATATCGCCGTTCGGAGCCGTGCGCATCCACCGCGGATTATCCAGTCCTGAAGCAAACAGTTCCACCTTGAATCCCGCAGGCGCCACCGGCCACGCGTTCTCCGGACGCGCCACCAACTCCGCTCCATTCTCAGCCGAATCGGTCGCATACGGTTTTGGAAGATCTTTTGCCGTAATCTTGCGCGTGGTTCCCGGCTTCTCGTAGCGGAAATCTGTAAAAGGCGGCGTGGGCGGCGCACTCTTCACCTTCACACCGCTCACCTCCGGCGCCGGAGCCGATGTTGGACCGGCTGCGGCTGTCTTGCCCGACGCCATCTCCTCTACGTACGTCACAATCTGCCATCGCTTGTCTTCCGGCAGAAACGCCCAGGAAGGCATCCCATTGTCCTTGTCACCCTTGGTAACGAACCAGAACACCTCTCCCGGCGTCACCCCTTTCAACGCGCCATCCACCAAAGATGGTACGTTGCCCGTGCCTTGCAGTGTCTTTCCGTGACAAGCGAGGCAGTTCCGGGCATAGAGTTGTTTGCCCGCGTCAGCCGCGGCCTGCTGGCCTTCAAGTGGATTTTTCTGGGCTTTTGCCGAAGCAGGTGCGTCATGAAACGGCTTATCCGCCGCTTGCACGTACACCAATGAGAGAAGAGAGATCACAACCGCAGAGACGATCCTGCTGGCATCAACGCGCATGGGTATCCTCACCGTTAAGTTTTGACAGTTAGATTAGTCGCTAACCTTAAAGGATGCGAACCAAAATTGGCAATCCGAGACTCCTGCTTTCCCCTGGCGTTCCATTGAGATCCCAATGGGAAGCGATCTGGAAATATGTTCAAATAGCCTATGTTCACTTCAAGACTTTACTGGCTGGCAATCTGGCTCTTCATCGGTCTTTCCGCCGCTCCTAGTCCTTCTCAAGCCGGGCGCTCGTCTCATCTTAAGCTGTACGTCACCAACGAGCGATCAGGAGATCTCACCCAGATCGACGCCTCCACGTACCAAGCCGTTTCCACTGTGCCATTGGGTAAGCGGCCTCGCGGAATCCATGCTAGCCCCGATCACCGCTTCCTCTATATCGCACTAAGTGGTTCGCCGCTCGCCGGACCGGGCGTCGACGAAAGCAAACTTCCTCCTCCCGACAAGAGTGCCGACGGCATCGGCGTCTTTGACGTCCAGCAGAACAAACTCGTTCGCATCATCCAGTGTGGTTCCGATCCGGAAAACTTCGACCTCACGCCCGATGGACGCACCATCATCGTTTCCAACGAAGACGACGCCAAAGCCAGCTTCGTCGATGTCGCCAGCGGCAAGGTCACCAAATCCATTCCCGTGGGCGAAGAGCCCGAGGGCGTTAAGCTCAGCCCCAGCGGCAGGTTCGTGTACGTAACGTCGGAAAACACGGGAACCATCTCAGCCATCGATGTCGCTTCGGCCACGCTGATCAAGACTTTCAAAGTCGGACGCCGCCCGCGCTCTATTGCATTCATGCCCGACAACTCCCGCGCCTACGTGAGCGCGGAAAATGACGCAGGCGTCACCGTCGTCGATGCCGCCAAGCACGAAACCATCCAAACGATTTCGCTGGGCGAGCGCGGCGTGATCAAACCCATGTCGGTGCTCCTTTCGCCGGACGGCTCCACGCTCTACGTTAGCACCGGCCGGGGACACAAGCTTTTCGTCATCGACACCGCGACGAATAAAGTGACCGCGTCCTTTGAAATTGGCGAACGCCCATGGGGTATCGCGCTCTCGCCCGACGCCAAAACGCTTTTCAGTGCAAACGGTCCGTCCAATGATGTTTCCGTGGTCGACCTGGCCAGTCGGAGCGTCACCAAAAAGGTGAAAGTCGGCGACGGGCCATGGGGAATTATTGCACTGGCCAACTGATGCTTTCCAAGTTCACAGAACTGGCTTTCAGGCCGACAGCTATTTGCAAATCCGTTCGTTCAAAATCATAAAGCAGATAGCATCGGCCTCTACACATAGAGGAATTTTCTGCACACCTGTCCTTAGTGGAATCTTCAGTATTGTTGCTACGTTTGTGACACCCGAGTGTGTCTTTGTTTTGTCTGGAGATGACCATCAGTCAACACATTTTTTGTCACAATTATCTTGACTAAAAGCATAGTTCGCGTCGACCATCTCGGCTAACCGTTTGACTGCGGCGTGCTCACAAAGAGCATGGAGGGGAACAAGATGGCGTGCGATCGTCTTCTGCGTGGTTTCTCTGTTCTGCTTCTAACTGGCTTCATCGTCACCACTTCTCTTTTCGCCCAGAAAATTACCGGCGACATTTCCGGCACGGTCACTGATGCCAGCAATGCCGCTGTCGCCGGAGCTAGCGTGCGCGCGGAGAATATCGCGACCGGAGAAAAGCAGTCCGCCACCACCAACGACGCCGGATTTTTTCGCATCGTCGATCTGAATCCCGGTCAGTATCGTTTGTCGGTCGAAGCGGCCGGATTCAAAACGATGCAGCGCCAAGCCAGCGTCGATATCGCCATCACGACTCAGGCAAATTTCTCCCTGCAGGTTGGATCGAAGATGGAAACCGTCGAAGTGCAGGCCGTCGCTCCTCTCGTCGAATCCACCGAAGACCGCCTCAGCACTCTCTTCGTCCAACGTGAAGTGCAGGATCTTCCCAATAACGGGGGCGACTTCAACAATCTTCTCGACGGCGTCCCCGGCGTACAGCGCAGCCCCGGCGGCGGCTTTCAGAGCCTCAACATCAACGGCCAACGCGCCACCTCCAACAACTACGCGGTAGACGGCATCCCGAACAATGACCGCTACTACGGCGAATCCTCCCTCGGCCAAGCGGCTATCTCGGGCACGGCCGCGGCGCTGATACCTCTCGAAGGCATTTCCGAATTCAACGTGCAATCGAATCCCGGCGTCGAGTTTGGAGTCAAAGGGGGCTCCGTCATCAACATCGGTCTCAAGAGTGGGACTAACCAGCTTCACGGAAACGCTTTCTGGAATCGGCACACCGATGCGTTCGATGCCAGGAATTATTTCGCCTCCTCGGTTACTCCATTTCGCCTGAACCAGTTCGGCGCCTCCGGAGGCTTTCCGATTGTTAAAGACAAGGCATTCTTATTCATGTCCTACCAGGGATTTCATCTCAAGGATGCCTTTCCTTCTCGGGTGACACTGCCTACGACTGCGCAGATCGCCGATGCAACCTCGTGCGTCACAACAGGGATAAACCACAATACTTCAGGCACGGTCGGCCCCGACGGCTCTCCTTGGACGACGTGCTTGAACACTGGCCCCGGGCCAGGAAGCGATCAGATTTTCGGCACGGCCGATGATGGAACGGTCAGTTCGATCGGTTCTGATCTGCTGTCGTTTATCCCCACCAGCGCCAACGGCATCGCAGACATCACTGCGGCCAATAGCCTGAACATCAATAATTTTCACGTCAAGTTTGATTACGTCTTCAATCCCAACCACCGCGTGTCTGTGAAGTATCTCTTCGGAGACAGCCTGCAGAGTCAGCCTTCTGCTCCTGGAGTTCCCCAATCTATTGGACCTCTGGCTACGAATGCGAACATGTGGAACTCCGTTGCTCCCACGCGAGCACAGTTAGCAGGCATCAATTACACCTGGACGATCAGCCCGACGAAAGTACTGGAAAGCAGATTCGGATATCAGCGCTTCTCACAGCGAATTGGGGTTAACAACAATATCGATCCCAATGCTTTGGGCATTAACACTGGCCCGCTAGGATCAAACCCTCAGGATCAGGAAAACTTCGGAGTCCCCTCCGTTTATTACCTGGGATATTTCGGAGCCAGCGGATACTCCGTCGTTGGCGGCGTGCAGGGATATCCCATCGTCACCCGGCCCGATGCTTCGTATGACTGGCAAGAACACTTCACCATGATCAAGGGCAATCACACGATCAAGATCGGCGGACAATACCAGGACGCTTACACCAAGACCCGCCGTGATCGATCTCGCTCTGATCTGTCGTTCTACTATCTACGGCTTCTCCTATTGCGCCGCATACAACGCATGCGATGCAAAATTCAGTGGAGTCGACGCAATCAAACCCAGTAGCCGCTCTGAACGAACTCCTATTGGGATTAATCGAAGGCAGCGGCCGCTCCTTCGGAGTTACCGAACGGCACATCTTCCAAAAATCGTTAGGACTCTATGTTCAGGATAGCTGGAAGATAAAACCGAACTTCACATTGGAAGCGGGCGTGCGATGGGATGTCGCAGGCGCTCTGGGAGAGAAGGATGATCAGGGCGCAAATTTCTTACCGGACGATCCCAAGGCTGACTCTGGCGGCTTTGTCAGTCTCTCCAAGCAGCCCCTTTATGGGGTGGACAAAAACAACTTCGGTCCCCGGGTCGGCTTTGCCTGGGATGTCTTTAACAACGGAAAAACCGTGCTCCGAGCAGGTTATTCCTTGAACTATGACTTGCCCAACTTTGGGACGCTCCACGCCCCCCAAACCTATTTCAACGCGTGGACCGGAACGCGTGCTGGCTTCTTCACCCAAGTCCCGACGGTATCTATTCGGTTGGTATCTTCTCCACTCCACGGCGAAAATCTGGCACTTTTCGATAGCGGTAGTCAGCAGAATACTCTTTGCAGCTACTTTATTTGTTTAGCCCCGAACGTTCCCATCTACGGATCGAACCCGACAGCAACGTCGCCCGCCAACATCGTACAGGTGGTGCGCAACTTCCAATCGCCCATGAATCACGCCTACAACCTCACGGTCGAGCAGGCGTTAACCAACAAGACCGCGGTGAGCGTCGCATACGTAGGTACACTTGGACGCGACCTGGTAAATTGGCGCGACCTTAATGCCTGTCCAATCAGCACCGACTCTTGCGATCCCACTCGGCAACCGTTCGGAAGCCGTTTCGTGGATTCCTCTGGGAACCCTCTTTACAACCATATTCTTCAACTGAACAACGACGGTTACTCCAATTACAACAGTCTCCAGTTCTCCTATAAGGCGAGAGATATTCACGGCCTTACCGGGCAGTTCAATTTCACGTGGTCCAGAGCCTTCGACACTGGGTCCGCCAATCGCGGCGGAGACTTTCTATCGAACTACCAGAATCCGTACGATGTCAGTAAGAACTATGCCCCTTCAGATTTCGATACTCCGTGGAACGTTAATTTCACTTTGGTTTACGACGTTCCAAAGATCCGGCACCTACCAAAACTAATAGGAGAAGGATGGGCTTGAACTCGCTGTTCCGGGCTCAGGAAGGAAGGCCATTCTCCGCCTACATCAGCGGAGATCCGTCGGGACAGGGACTTAGAACAACTTACGCGAACTATGACGGCAGTCCGCTGAATTATGATTATCACAATCCCGACCAGCTTCTTTAATACGTCTGCCTTCTCCATTCCAGACAGTGGAACCATTGGAAATGCCAGACGCAACATGTTGCGGCAACCCGGCATCTCCCAGTGGGACATGGGAATATTCAAGGGATTCAAAGTAAGCGAACGTTTCACTGTAAAGTTCAAATGGGACGTATTCAATGTCTTCAATCACGGCATGTTCGCATACGAAACGGGAAAGGTGACGAGTAGTTCGGCTTTGGCACGCTCTTCGCTACTCCTGACGTTGGCATTGGCCTTAATCCGATTCTCGGTACCGGCGCGCAACGTAACATGCAGTTCGGCCTCTCCGTCGACTTCTGAGGCTCTTGCAGCAATCGCTTCCGGGAGTT
>CAVSVS010000023.1:0-80325 GCA_963731405.1 uncultured Acidobacteriaceae bacterium
GTTCAAGGTTTCGCCTGTAATCGCGGTGCTCGTTGCTGGCCTTGTCATTGGCAACTATGGGCGCAAGAGAGGAATGTCCGCGACGACACAGATTGCGGTCGATTCCTTCTGGGAGTATGCCGCCTTTGTCGTCAATTCGCTGGTCTTTCTGCTGATCGGCCTCGAAATACGGTTGCCGCAGCTCGCCACGGCTGCGTCGGCAGTGGCTTGGGGCATCCTAGCGATGCTGATCGGTCGTATCGTCGCAGTCTATGGATTACTGCCTCTGACCAAGCGACTCGGTTCACCTGTTCCGCTTCGCTGGCAGCATGTCTTATTCTGGGGCGGGCTCCGGGGCTCACTTTCGATCGCAATGGCCCTAAGTCTCCCAGCCAGCGTACCTGGCCGCTCGAATTTTATATTTATGATTTTTGGAGTGGTTCTATTCAGCCTGCTGGTGCAGGGCTTAACTGTCGACCCCCTGCTCCGGTGGCTTAGGTTCTTGGGGCAAGAAACAGGGCCTTCATAGCCTAAGATTTCCGTTTCGAGAATCGTGAAGTGGCAGGCGTCTTTCAGAAAGGTGCAGGCGAATCATGATTGAAGCAGTAGCAGTTGGTAACCCGCGGGCCGTAGCCAGAGCCAACATAGAAGTCAATTCGGAGTTTTGACCTTGCGTATCTTGCCATGAATGGTCTGGCGACGGTGGTGGCATGCTACGGACTATTCGAGAACAGTCCGGCTGTTGTGATCGGGACGATGATCATCGCCATGCTTCTTGGGCCCATTTCCGGCGTCGCTCTTGGACTAGTAGACTTCGCCGGGAACAAACGTTCTCCGATCTGTTCGTAGCGTATCTGCTGGAGCGAAAACATCCGATATGAAGAAGATCTAGTTGATCAGCTTTTCAATTCGAGTGAAAAAAGGCTGGCCCGGATCCTGCTGCTGCTCGCCCATTTTGCCAAGGAAGGGATACCTGAAACCGTCGTTCCCAAGATCAGTCAGGAGATGCTGGCGGAAATGACTGGCACGACCCGCTCGCGGGTCAGCTTCTTCATGAACCGGTTCAGAAAATTAGGCTTTATTCACTACAACGGTGGCCCGCAAGTCCACAGCTCACTTCTGAACGTTGTTCTCCACGACTAGCCTCACGTCCCTCACGAACAGCACTCCTCCAGCAGATCGGGCCAGCCTCACAGCTTTACATCGACTTCAATTTGCGGCGAACGACACCCGCAACACTCAGTAAACCCGTTCCCAGCAGACCGAGAGTGCCGGGTTCTGGGATTGTTAAGTTGGTGTCACCGCTCGAAATTGTGGTCTGTCCGTTGAAGAACCCCTTCCCAGTGTTGATGGTCAGCTGGACGGTGGCTCCATCAATGGTCGCGCCTGTGTACCATGTTCCGGTCACAGAACCGATCAACGTGTAGTTATGTGTTCCGTTGGCGAGAGTCATAAGGGTCCAAGCGACCGGTGCGGCAAAGGAACCATTGAAGATCACGCCATTCGGAATGCCGCCGGTGCCGTTGCCCGTGATAATAAACGCGCCGCCCGCTGCAAAAGTACCGCCCATCTGCAAGTTGCCACTGTTAAGGGTGCCCGTACTAACGCTCAAGGTCCCCAGATTGTTTCCGGTAATCAGACCACCGCCAAGTCCATTTACTGCAACCAGCGTTGATCCGGTCAGGGTTAGACCACTATTGTTGCCTGTGAGGGTACCGCCACTGTTGGTGAAGTCAACGCTGCTGCCAGCGAAGACCGTGAGCGGTAGGGCCAGAAAAATAAAGAGGAATGCCGCGTACTTGATCATGTGTGAGAACCTTTCTGAGGCCGAATGGTAAGGCCTGTGCCTAAGGCCTGACTGGTCAAAAGTGAACACTCGTGGAAAGAGAATGCAAGAGGATACATTGCACGCCTAGCTTAGGCCGGGTCGGACGATGTCCATCTTCTTTGGCGCTAGGCAAGAAAAAGGCCGAACCCGAGGGGGGCCGGCCTGAACGTGAGTATCTGGGTACAACGCGCAACGCGGTCGTGAGGGTCGAATGTCGGTATTGCCGCCGCTAACCCATGACCGCGCTCCGGTTCTTAACGGAGGTAGATTACCTCTTGTCGTAGCTGAAACACTGTTCACTTTTATACATTTTCCAAAATATAGTTAGGTCACACTGTCGTTGGTTCGTGAAGAGAAGGTCGTGCCGTGTGACTCGGACCGAAGGGTCTATTTTCCACAAGGTGCTGCTTGTGGATGACGACGACGCCGTTCGCGAAATGATGACTGTCACCCTTGAACACAAAGGGTTTAAAGGTAATTTCTGCAACCAATGTGACAGAAGCTCTCCACCTTATTGCGACAGAGAGCTTCGACGCGCTCATTACCGACCTGCACATGCCGAACCCCGGTGATGGATTTACCGTGGTTAGCGCGATGCGCCACTCTCAACCGAGCGCGCTAACTCTCCTGGTCAGCGGATACCCTGACGTGCAGACCGCTATGTCGGCTATCTTGCTGGAAGCGGACGAGATCATGGTGAAACCTTTCGAAGTCGGAAAACTCATGGACCTTCTACACAAAATCTGCTCACTCGCAGACCTGCTGTCCGACTGGAAAAGGAAAGAGTGGCCGCGATACTGCAGCGGTGCTTGCCCGGAGTCGTCGAAGACTGGTTGGCACGAGTAAAACAGAGCAATGAACTGAATCACCTGGCGCTTAGCAACGAGGAGCGGACGGGACATCTTCCCAAGCTGGTCGAAGACCTGATTGTCCGACTAAGAAAATCCAGCGCCACTACGAAGGATAGCTATGCCATCTTTTCCGCCGCAGCCGTAGCGCATGGCGAGCTTCGATATCTCCAGGGCTATACTCCGGCGATGCTGGTGCACGAGTCACGAATCCTCAGGTGACTCTCTTCGGTACTTTGCAAAACAATCTGAGCCGCTTGGATTTCAGCTTGTTGTTGCCCGATGTTATGACCATTGCGGACGAAGTGGACGCGCAGTTGACTCAGTCGATGAACAGCTACATGAATGCAATGCAGAAGCCAGCGGCAGCGTAGCTACGACAATTGCCTCATGACAACACGGTTGGGTGCTTGCGGTTAGGGTTACACATAAACGGGACCGCCGGGATCATACTCACGCGACTGTTCCGAACAGTGATCCAACGCCTGCGGTCAGCGCCATGGCGATCGCGCCCCAGAACGTGACACGTATTGCGCCCATCTTCACTCCTGCTCCGCCCGCGCGCGCAGCCAACCCGCCCAAGAGCGCGAGGAACACAAGTGAAGTTCCGGCGACAAGAGGGATGAGCCCCGCAGCCGGAGCGATGGCAGTAACCAAGAGTGGCATGGCTGCGCCGACAGCAAAGCAGCCCGCTGACGCGAACGCCGCCTGAATCGGACGAGCGCGGAAAGTGTCGGTGATACCAAGTTCGTCGCGGGCATGCGCGCCAATCGCATCATGAGCCATCAACTGCCTAGCGACTTGTTTCGCGAGCGAAGGATCGAGTCCGCGAGCTTCGTAGATTGCCGTTAGTTCCTTCTGCTCGCCCTTGTCGTCTGCGTTGAGTTCCGCGCGCTCAAGTTCGAGTTCGGCTTGTTCGGTGTCTGCCTGAGAGTGGACGGAAACGTACTCACCAGCAGCCATCGACATAGCCCCCGCGACCAGGCCGGCGACTCCCGCGACCAAGACGTTGCTGTGAGTCGCATGTGCGGCTGCGACACCGAGGACCAGACTTGATGTGGAAAGGATGCCGTCGTTTGCGCCCAATACCGCCGCGCGTAACCATCCGATGCGTCCTGTGACGTGTCGTTCCGGTTTGCCTGCAGGCATTCGTGACCTCTCTGAGATGCGGTCGCGTAGGGTCAGCAGCCCTGTTTTGGGGATGGGCTAGCGATTATCCGCTATAACAATCTGCTTGTTCAGAATGCCGGCCGCTTCGGCCATGGTCAACGAATCGGGCACTCGTTGGAAATCGCTGTGGCTTTCGGTTTCGTACACGCCGATCGCCTTGAAGAGGAGGGCCTTCCCTTTCATGTCCACAGTCAGGGCAATCATTTCCCAGTGACCCGGCGAGACCTCTGCCTGCTTAACCTCAAACTTGCCCCCCTTGTCCAGGTGTCCTAAGAGTCCGCCTCCGAATTTCACATCCTCCACGAGATGGCCTTTGATTGCCACCAGTCGGCCTTGCTTGGTATCGACTGTTACGTCGCCTTGCATGCTGTGGAATACCCGGGCTTCGATGGACGCTGGCTGATAATTCGCATTGGGCTTAAAAGTCAGCGTTAGAAGATCCCCTTGACGCCCCACGTAGCTGAACACAAATGCATCTGGCAGAATTCTGAACAATCGCGCCCCTTGTTCTGCCTTCTTGCTGCTCGCCAGCTGCAATTTCCGTTGCTCATCCGGATGGCTCACCAACCGCTGCATGCGTTGGTCCTCTCTCTGCTGCTGTTTCGCATCAAGTGGGTGGCCACCTATGGAGAGAAGTCGACTGAGAGAACCATTGTTCGTCTCAAGGATTTCCTGGACCTGTTTCACTCCCGGATTCCTCTTTTTCTAGCCGGTACATCCAGCGATCGGCGTTCCCCACTTGAATTTTGAGTTCGTTCGTGATCACCCTCCGCGCCAGTTCGTTTGCCGACATTCCGAGACTTTCAGATTTCGATTGGGGGAGTGCGTTCGACGCGAGCAGAATGACAGTCAGGACAACAGTTGCCGAGGTGCGCAATCGTCCCACAGCCAAGAACGACGCGAGGGCGCAGAACCTGTTGAACGTGCTATGCATCGTGTCATTCCTCCATGAGACGGACTCTCGCGAACCGCTCGAAGACTCAGTTCCTTAGCGGTTGGGTTCCTCGCCATTTCAATCATGCAGCGAACGGACGCAAAAAAGATGGTCAAAACCGCGCACTCCCCCTCGACCGTTCACCGAAAAGTGAAGTTTCCTTCTTTGCTAGAGTACTTAATGTCGTGAGCCGCTGTAGCATGGGGCAATGATGTGATGTGTCCCCTGGCCGTGCTCAAGCGGTAGCTGCCTTGAGTTCCCGGTCGATCACGGCATTGATTCTGGATTTGGTGCCCCGTGCCCATTGTTCAGGTGCATGCGAGTAAGCAGAGAGTGCGGCCCGCTATAGAAGAATTCAAGAGCAATGTTTGACCCAATGTACCCCAGCAAACTGTAGTTGCCCATGCGGAAGGCATCCTTGGCACCGTAGCGTCCGGGGTACCAGCCGTAGACGGCAGTCATGCTGCCGACATAAGGAGCGACGACTGCGGGAAATGAAAAGGCGCTATGGCCATCGTCGCCGTGGCGTGCCGTGAAGGAAGAAATCAGTACATGGCCCAACCGCGGAAACACACCTTTGCACGCACAGCGGTAATACAAAGCGTCTTCCCGGAAGGCCCGCGAGAGTGCATAACGAGTCGTCGTGGTTACCGCCGCGATTCCAAAATTAGACCCAAATCGCTTGCCGTAGCCAGCCGCGTCTTGCTTCCATTCCGGCGGAGTATTTTCGGCTTGGTTGATCCCAGCAGCGATTGCGGAGATGACGATTGGATAGGGTCCGAACGTGTCGAAAAAGTAGTTGCGGAGCCTCGTTTTCTCAGTGGGAGGGGTGTATAGGGGGTCTGGGTGATCTACGATTATGCCCGCAACTGAGCCGGAAGAGTCTCCGGAAGCGGCCAGTGCTTGGGCCCGTGCTGACACTGGTAGGGCCGCGAGGCCCGAAATTGCCAATAGCAGCAACGTAAGTTTGCGCATGTTCACGTTGATCCTTCCTCGTTAAGCGGGGGCCTGCAGGCCAACAGCAGTTCCTGTTCTTCATACAGTTAGTGGGCAGAGTGGAATATATTCTCCACTTTGTCGGTCGATGTCGGCGGGTCTATCTTCGTTTTATCGTCCATCCGATCAATGCTCCCGCGGCGAGACCGAGCGCAAAGGTCGTCGCAACCGTCAGCGCGGGGTGTCGCCGAAGGCGCTGAGACGTGTCATTCAGGAATTCTTCCGCTGCGTCACCGCTATGCTTTGCGGCTCGCCTCACTGTTTCGACGCCGTCTTTGATCGCGTCGCCAACCGCACTGGTTGCGCGGGAAGCCTGGCGAGATGATTCGGCGATGTGTTCCGATGTTCTCTCCATTACGGTTTGTGACAAGGTGTCCTCCTGAGCCTTTGCAGGCCACTGTTGAAGTGTTTTCTATCGTCGACCGCTTTCTGAGCACGGCTGATCCATAATGCCAGAGCGAAAGTCTCCGCTCTGTCAACGGCGCATTCGTCTTTATAGTGTGAGCAACCTGTCAAAGAACGAGCGATAGCGCTGCAGGGCAATTCGCAGTTCCTCAGTCGACACGTTGTCGCCCTGATCCCACTGTTTATCCAAGCGTGATCGCTCGTTGGCAAAGCCGTCGGCGAGTTGCTGCATCACCGTGGCTACAAGCTTGTCCGCACCTTGGACCGCGCGCCTGGGTTCGTCCACGAAACCAGTCTGAACCTCATTCCATTGCGATCTGAAATCCCGCATTTCCGCTTCAGAAAATAAAGGATAGGGCTCTACCATTGCAGCCGGCGGATTAAGGGTTTTCGGCTCTTGACCTTTCACGAGCTTAGGCCGTTCCATCTGCCTTGCTGGAATGCCGCAGCTCGCCAAGTCGGCAGTCGAAACTTCCTTTTTTACAGTCTTCAGTTCCGCCATCACGCCACCTGTTTCCTTTCAATGCTCGCTGGCAACTGCACAAGTTCCTCAAATAGAGAACGGTAATGAATCATCGCTGTTCTCAAATCTTCCGTC
Source organism: uncultured Acidobacteriaceae bacterium (assembly GCA_963731405.1). Taxonomy (GTDB): domain Bacteria; phylum Acidobacteriota; class Terriglobia; order Terriglobales; family Acidobacteriaceae; genus Sulfotelmatobacter. The sequence goes on from CAVSVS010000023.1 coordinate 6,759, forward strand.
GATGCTGCGTCTTTCCCAACCCGCAGCGCAATGGCATGCGCGGACCGGTAGTTCTCCACCACGCGTGGGTGGTCAACAGAAATATCGGCAGCACGCTGATCGAATTCGGATACAGGATACCCGCGAGCTTTCATTACAGAGGACACGAGGTCATCGGCTTCTGCGACTGCCCCCTTTGGGGAGTCGACAAAACGAGACTGTATCGACTGCCATTGTTTCGAATAGCGTTCATGCTCCATCGCATCAAGGTCGCGAATATTGAACTTTTCAATTCGCTTCTCGCGATCCGCTAATTTGGCCTCTGCTTTTCGTTCAGATCCATGCGTTAGTACTGCACGATCGTACTCGGGCCCAAACTTCTCGCGCAGATCGGCGGTTGTACTCCTGCGTTTTCGCATGTACCACCAGGTAACCACTGCGAGGATCACTATCACGGCGGCCACTAGCGCAATCAGCTTCGGATCCGTCAGATTCAAGTTCATCGAAACCTCCACAAAACCAAACTTTGTTCGCGAGATTCGATTTGCGTACGAACCTCACTAGTCGTCAGTATCAGGCTTTCCGCTTTCAGCAGGCTGTTCACAATTGCTCGTCTTTTGGAATTAGGCTGAGGCCATCGGGTCGTAAGTTGAAAGCGCGCTCCCGTCTCTGAGGCGCGGTCGGGACCTCTTTCGTGCCAAAGTGAGCGATTCTGCACAGCGGTGCGGTAGCAAATGATCGATTCTTAAACTGTCTGCACGCAGGGAATCGCTCATTTTCAAGGATTCAGTCTGGATCCGAACAAAGGAAAAATATGAAAACAACCAAGTTGCTCCCTACCTTATTCATGTTCCTCGCAATCTGCGCCCTGATAGGCTGCTCAGCCTCCGCAAAGTCGCCTGATGTTTCGGACAGCATCCGCCAATCGCTCGATCAAGCGGGCCTCAAAGACGTTTCTGTCAGCCAGGATCGCGACAAGGGCATCGTCACCCTCGGCGGACAAGTCGCCAGTGACAGCGACAAATCACAAGCCGAATCCCTCGCGAAATCGTTCGCGGGCACACAGGTTGTCGCAAATCAAATTGCTGTGATCCCAGTGGGTGCGGAAAAAGCGGCCAAGGCGGTAAATGCCGATCTGGACCAAGGCATCGAAAAGAATCTGGACGCCGCGCTGATCCAAAACAAGATGCACCAGAACGTGAAATACGAAGTAAAGAGTGGAGTCGTCACGCTGTCCGGCGATGTGAACTCGGAAGAATTGCGCTCCAGCGCCGAAAAGGTGGCGGTCGGGGTGCCGAACGTCCAACAAGTCGTGAACAATTTACAGGTCAAAAACCAGAAAGCCAGTTCATCACAGTAGGAACTGGATAGGAGCCGCACTCAGCAATATCGGTATAAACGAGCGGCCAGAGTTTCGATGCTGGCCGTCACACCAAACTCGAAAAGGAGATGCCATTCCATTTGGACTCTACGCCGCTGGGTTCGGCATCATGATCCTCTCGGTTTAGAAGTGCTCGTCAACTCTGCTGTGTTCACAGTTGTTGCATAGATCAGTGCTTCGTCCGTCTCTGGGTTTGTTGTGTGCCACTCCACAACGGGAACCATGTCAATCCCGGCGTGCGTTCAACTTCGGATTCATTGTTCGACATACGGCTCCTCTCCAACACAAAGCGTTCACGGGTCACGGCGCTACCGAACGGGCGGCCTGGCCCCGCAGTCGCAACTCTGTGACCGGCTAGTATCAAAGGTTTGGCTTCGGAAAATTGTTCAGAATTGACCGTCCTGTAAATCAGCGGCGAGGCATCGACCTGCTAAGACTGGTGAATGCAGAGGGTAGGCCCTTTTTCAAGCCACATGAGATTGCAATACTCCCGAACTCGCCACCTGATATGATGAATTTGAGGTGGTTACCACCTTCTCCTCTTTCAGGTTCCCTGAGCTAAGTCAGCCCATCTGAAGTTTCCTCTCCTTAGGCTCCCAGGAAAGCCGTGTCCCCAATGCATTCCAATGCGATCCTGCACGAAGCTCAACAACTCCACAGCGTGAGTGACCGTCTCGGCTCACTCGCGGATCAACATCCCATCGTCGCAGAAGCGCTCATCACGATCTCGGGAAGCGTTCGCAATACCGCCACGTTGTTGGAAGTGTTAGTTGCGACAAAGATGGAGCCATTCCTCGGAGTGGACCCGGCAAGTGCGTGATTTCGCGATGCTGTCTTCTCGGGATGTACTTTCGCCTTGCGGCGCAGGTTCTAGTCGTGGAGAACGACATTCAGAAGTGAACTGTGAACCTGTAGTCCGCTCTCGCCGTAGTCAAGGAAGCCTAGCTCTCTGAACCTGTTCATGAAGAAACTGACCCGCGACCGAGTAGTGCCTATCATGTCGGCGAGAGTCTCCTGACTGATTTTCGGGATTACAGTTTGAGGTACTCCCTCCTTGCCGAAGTGAGCGAGCAACAGCAGAAGGCGAGCTAGCCTCTTTTCGCTGGAGTTGAAGAGTTGATCAACCAGATCTTCTTCATATCGGATGTTTCGCGCCAGCAAATACGCCACGAACAGATCGGAGAACGTTTGTTCCCGGTGAAGGGCCAGCATCATTGCTTTCTTGTCAATGCGCAGCAGTTCGCATTCTGTCATTGCGGTTGCAGACCCCATCCGTAGAGCCTGTCCAGCCAGGCTACCTTCTCCGAAAAATTGTCCCTCGCTCAATATGCCCAGAGTTGCTTCCTTGCCAATTTTGGATACAACGGTGAGTCGAACCTTGCCTTCCTGGATGTAGAAAACCGCGTCGGCCGCGTCGCCTTGGGCGAAGATTGTTTGCTTCTTGGCAAAGGTCACAACTTTACGTCCCTCGCCGATCGTGGCCAGGAATTTCCTCGGGTCGAAATCGGACTGTTTCTTGACCGGCGCGGTGGGTGCCTTCAATAGCTTCTCCTAGATCGAGCTACACTCTTAAACATTTTCCCTTAAGCAATCCAGCAAAGCTGGTCAATTTTGCTCGGAATCGGAAAAACGTTGTGCTGCCAAAATTAATACCTTGGGAGCTGGCGAATGTGCCAAAGATGAGCAGTATCGAACATTTTTCAGAAGTCGACCGTTGTATGATATAGGTGTGAAATCCAAGGAGCTCACCCCGAAACAGATACTGTCCGTGCGCTGTACTACTTGCGGTGCGGCTATCGGGGAAGCTTGTGAACTGCACACAGGTGCTCCGCGGACTGAGCCACACCGGGACCGAAAACTCTCCGCGGTCGATTCCGTGGAAGCGAAACTCGACAAGTGATAAAAGACCCCTCGTTCTCTTGTGTAGGCAGATCATCCCCGAGATAAAGACTCCTTTGCCAATTCCGTTGGGACGAGCCTATCGATCCAACAGCACACCCAGTTGATCCTCCTCGCCCCGGGCCTTCACGTATTTTGCTCTTCCAATCGTCCCCACGCCGTTAGGCCCCATCTCGTAATAGACCCTTGCATCTGACGGAAACTTTGTCAGGGCTTCTATCAATTCTTTCACTGTCCACACTTGATCTGGCATATTCCCTCCACTTACGCGGCCAAAGTAGGCTTATTGCTCCGTTTCGCCGCAGGCGCCAATCTCCCTCTAGCTTCCCGCAGTAGTTCGGCATTGAATTGTGCACCGAACAAGACTATGAATCCGGTCCAGTAGAGCCAAATGCTGAATGCGAGTGCTACCCCCAGGCTGCCATAACCCTTGCTGTATGCGGAAAACTCCTGGAAATAGATTCCGAGCAAGTAAGAGAGACCGATCCAGCCGCCGACTGCAATTAACGCTCCGGGCAGCGTGCTCATGAATCTCTGCTTTACATTTGGCGCAACAAAGTAGAGGAGCTCGACCGCACAAACCGTGCATGCAATTGCGACCGCCCATCGAACACTTAGCCAGAGAGTTCCCATTCCGACTGCTGCTGTCAACCTTTCGCTCAGGCGAGGGCCCACGAGTAGCAGACCAAGGGCAGTGACCAGCAGACATCCAACCAAGAACGTAAGGCTGATGGCGAGAGTGCGCGTCTTCCAATAGCGCCTCGTCTCGGACACCCCATAGGCAGTGTTGAGCGCGTCGATCAGAGCCGTAAATCCACTCGATGCGGACCACAGGGTCAACAAAATGCCGAAGGTCAGCAGACGGCCGTGAGTGGACAGAACTGTGTCCTTCATTAAGTTCCTTAGAGAATCCATGCTGGCGGCGGGAACCACTTGTGCGATCAGTTCCATGGCCTGGCCAAAAAAGTCCGGAAGTGGCAGATGGGCAACGACTGCGGAAAGAAAAATCAAAAAGGGGAACAGAGCAAGAACGAAGTAGTATGCCAGCGCCGCAGCAAACGCCATGGTGTGGTTCTTTTCCATGTCGCGAACCACATTGACGGCCGCGTTCTTGAAATGGAGTAACCGCACGGAGATCACTGTGCGGGGTTGTCCGCGAGAGTCGGCACTGGCGCCGCAGATTTCAACTGTTCCAGTTCGGCCAGAACGGCTTGCCAGCGAACCCCGTCCTTCTTGGTTGCGATCTGCAACGAGAGATCCGAGTAAAACTGCAGGATGTTCTCGCGCAGTTCTGGGGACGTGATATCGAACTTCTGACTTGACAGTTGCGACAGCAATTTTGCGTAGGTGTCGTCGGTGAGTGAATATTCCGCGGCCTTGGTTGGATTGCCGCTATCCAAGTCACAATTGGGCAGCAGCAGTGCGTCGCGGCGCACTTCCTCGAGAAATGCCCGGTATTGATCGACGGTCAAGTTAATACTCTTGAAATACAGATCCTCGGTTTGGGGAGTCGGACTCTTGAACCCTAACCCTTTGAAAGGGCCCACCCGCGGCATGTATCGTAAGAGCGTCGACAGGATGCGCGTACCCACCCCCGGCTTTTTGTAGTCCTTTCCCCACTGCTTTTCATAATCTGAGCGCGAAAGACGATACAGGAACTTCTGTTTCGCGAAATTCGGCGTCTCGTGCATCAGTTCTTTCTTATGTGTTTGCAGTGCGACTTGGGTCATCTGTGGAATCATCCGGCTGACCGCCCAGCGATAGGAACCCACCGCCATGTCCTCGTGCGTCAAAACATCTTTCAACTGCATTCCATAGACGACCGGAAAAACCCGTTCCAGCAAGGGCTTCGATACTTGGAATCCGATGAAATCGTGGTACTGCTGCGAAGCGTAGCGATTTTTCGCGACCTGCGCAGTATCGAACCCGAATTCTATTTTCAAATGCGCAGTCTTGTCCTGGGCGTAGCGGACCGATTGACCATATTTTGCTCGCAGCTTGGGATACCCGATGGCGACGGACTGGTTGACCGCTGGGTGGCCGGCGATGTCGGACGCATAGTGCGATAGAGCTCCAAGCGCGAAGGCGAACTCGTTGACATCCTGGCTTTCGAGCAGCAACTCGCGAACGAAATCGCCGCTGCGGACGTAGTGCACCAGATCACTGAACTCCCGGCTCCCGAAAGGGTAGTAGCCCAGATCCTGGATAACCGCGCCTCCGTAGGCGTAGGCATGCGCCTCGGTGATCTGTTCTTCGGTCAGCCCTGGATATCGCTTCAGTAGGAGGGGCCGGATCTGGTCAGTCCAGAGTAAGTCGACGATTTCCTCGTGCGTCAATACGGAATAAGCTGACAAACTGCCGCTGCACATGAGCACGACAAGAAACAGGGTCAACGTGCGGATGGAATGCAGCCGCCAGCTCTTGCCGATTGCGGCTGACGAATTTGGCGCATGGCACATGGCTCAAATCCGGCCGAGAACGAGGAGAATTACCACAACGAAAAGAATGATTCCTACTCCTCCCGTTGGGTAGTAGCCCCAGTCTCGACTGTGCGACCACCGGGGCAGTACCCCGAGAAGCGCTAACACCAAAATCACGATCAATATAGGTCCAATCATAGTGTCCTCTTTATTACGCGTTCAGGAGGGGTGCTGCCCCTCCCGAAGTTGCACGGGGTACACCGTTACATCGAGATGCTGATCGCGATTCCGACGCCGGGATATCTCTGGTTGTAAAGGTAATAGCCGTTGTCCGCGTAGGAGACATAGACATCGTCGTTGTCATACCAATCGTTTCCCCAGTACTCCGGCCATGGGTCAACGAGACTGATCCAATAGCCCTGATACTGAAAGCGTGGGTATCCGCCAACAACCATGAAGGGCAGGCCGTAGATGTGGAATCCGTGGTTCGAACCAAAGTATCCATGGAAACGGTCGTCGGGGATACGGTATCCGTTGTAGCCGCCACGTTGTTTCCAAGTCTGGTGGTCTGACTGCCAGTTCTTAGCGCGATGCTGTTGCCATGCGCTCTGCTGGACACGCTGCTGTTCCTGGTTGTGCTGAGGTTGCTGATTGCCTCGCTGTTGCTGAGCATGCTGCTGTGGCTGTTTGTTTTGTTCCTGCTTCTGTTGTTGCTGGCGTGCTGCTGTGCCTGGTTGTTCTGTTCCTGCTTCTGTTGTTGCTGAGCATGCTGCTGTGTCTGCTTGTTCTGTTCCTGCTTCTGTTGTTGGGCGTGCTGTGACTGTTGCTGTTCGGGCTTGGCTTGATCGTGATTGTTCTGTTGCTGAGCGGGATGGTCTTGCTTTTCCTCTTGCTGCGCCCATGCAAAAGCGGCGATTCCGAGAAACAGAGACAGCACCACCGTACTAATGATTCTTATTACCTTCATAAGGGCTACCTCCATGGTTGCTTTTACTGATGTTTGCTCCAGCGCAACCTTTCGGCATCGCGACGCAACGTTGCGATCAGAGCTACTTTCTTTATAGGAGGTCCGCCAGTTTCTTGATGGTCAAAACTGCTCAGTGAGAAATGTGAAGTGAGTGTGAGCTCAGTACGGAAAGGACGCCAACTCCTTGGGTTTACCGCTCAAGGCTCCAAGAAGCTGAGTGCACTGGAACAGCGAATGGCCGAACCCAAATGGGAAGCACCTCAATAGTTGGAACTCCTATTCAGGAGGCGACGCCATTCGAGATGCATCAATGCTGAAACGGATAAGGACGTCAGGCCAGTTGACGTCGTTCGAATTCGATGTGTGGTGACCGGCAAGAACCACGACTGCTTCCAACCTCACGGTTACGTTTCCTTGCCCGATTCTCCCAGGTGCCAATGGCTCCTAACTGTGCCACCCCTTACGTAGTCCATGCGGTCATTTAATTAAGGGTTTTTGCGCCGGTTGCTTGTTTATCGGAAGCCGCAATACTACCAACGCTGCTTTCGGAAGCCCCTATGTCGAACCGGTTAGGTTTCTGGGTATTCCGAACTACGGGCGGGAAGTACCGCACCGTAACATCTTTCCCGATGTGAACGGCTCGATACCGCTCGATAAGAAAACCCTGCGGCGCGCGCCTGGGCGTGAAATAGCGCACTGTAACATCGTCTCCGATGTGAACAACTTCATCCTCCGAGTTCCCGTCCTGCGGGAGGAGTGTGGCAGTCCTGCTCCTCTCCCGCTGGAACTGGCTCGGTGTGGAACCGAGATCTACCCTTCGACGGCGCTGCTCTCGCAGTAGGCGGAGAACCGTGCACCGCGGTTGCAATCGGTCCCTGAAACTCTAGAGATCCAAGGAACGAAGCTGCGTGTCGGCCGCTGTAGGCAATCCCGCAAGTCAAAGCAACAACGGCAGTCGCCACGACCACGTTCCACCGACGCTGGTGCAACGGAAAGCTGTTCTTCGCTGGCTGCATGAGCACTGTCGCACCGGTGGGAATAGAGGAGGCAGTCATTTGCCGGCAATCGTCAAGCCGAGAAGATGTTGCGATTGCAGAGCGTGGGACGATGGCCCGCATGGTTGTTCCATGGCCATCCGATTCTATTTCCAGCTTGCCGTTCAGTTCCTGCATTCGCTCGCGCATTCCGGCTAAACCGACACCCGTTCCTTCGTTTGTGTCCCGCAGTTGAACCAGACGCTCCGCCCGTATGCCACATCCGTCATCTCGTACTTCTAGAATTATCTTTTCGAGTTGATTCCGAAAGGTGACGCTAACCTGCGCAGCTCCAGAGTGCCGATGAACGTTTGTCAAGCTCTCCTGCAGGATCCGGAAAAGAGCAGTCTCCATGCTCGTTGGTAACCGTTCAAGATCAGCCGCAATGTCCAGGTTCACGTTCACGCCACTGCGTTTGGCAAAGCCTTCGATATACCACTCCGCCGCGCACGCAAAGCCCACCTCATCTAACAGCGGGGGATGCAGCAGGTAAGACATTGTCCGTATTTCCTGAATTGCCTGATCAGCCAATTGTGTCACGTCGAAAGCGAGGCGCATTTGGGACGAGTCGTGTCTGCAATTTTCCTGCAGGAATGACACAGCAATTTTTAGCGCCGCCAACGTTTGGCCAGTGGTGTCGTGCAGGTCGCGAGACAACTTCCGTCTCTCCTCATCCTGCACCTTCAGCAGCCGCAGGGAAAGGTTCTGCAGCTCGGCGGTGCGTTGTAGGATCACCGACTCCAGTTGGGAATGCTCGACTGCCATTTGCCTCGAATGCTTTGAAAGGGTCCACATAAATCCTCCTGGGAAGCGGTAGGGGGAGACACGACGATTCTCTGGTTCAGAGTCCTTGAATTGTGCCATTCAGCACGTGGGGAATCTGTTCACAATTGCTCAGGCTATCTAGAAGGCAATCAGACGGCATCCACTCTTGACCAAAACGGATTTATACCCCCGGACGCGATCGTTGCGGTTAGCAGACGGGATGAGTTTTATGAGTCTTTTCTTCCACAACGGCCTATGAAAGTGAATGGAGTGCTACACTCTAAGAGTCCCTTTACACACTCCTCCGCCGTGCCCCATTCTGGGCGTCGGTCTCTTGTGCAATCTGATAATTCCGCATCGGAGGCTACCCTATGCTGCTCAGCAGCATGCAGGTCATCCCCAGGTCGCAAACTGAGGAAGAGTCTTCGTTGTTGCGACGCAAGACCGAAGAAGAGTCCTCGTCGTTGCGACGCAAGATCGAAGAACTGAACAGGAATACTGTCCTTTTGATCGCCGAGGCTGGGAGATTGATCCAAGGATCGAAACGGCTATCGGATCGCCTCAAGTCCTTCGAAGACCTCAACACGAAGCGGAAGGTGGCACCTCCGCAACAGGAAATAGGTAACCATTGACAACGGGGTTGCTGTGTTGTCACCTCGCCGTTTGTACTCGGTTCCGCCAAAGATGCCCGATTCGAGCCGGGACTCTGGCGTAGCGGATTGCTCTTGGGGTATCGAAACAACAACTTGCGGCGCTGAGGGGGAAGGGCCACTCAAATGCTGCAGTCAGGTAGAGTTGAGCATCCTTCTCCTCTTTCAGGTTCCCTGAACTAAGTCAGCCCATCTGAAGTTCTCTCCTCTTAGCTGATAACAAACCTTTGGAGGTTTATATGTTTGCACGCAATGTCTCTATTCATCTGAAATCCAATATGCTCTCCGATTACACACGCACATTTGACAAAGACGTCCTCCCTTTGCTTCGTAAGCAGAATGGCTTCAAGGATGAAATCACTTTCGCTGGCCCCGGCGGGATTGATGTGACCACAATCAGTCTGTGGGAAAACAAGAACGATGCTGACACTTACAACACCAATACGTACCCGACAGTGTTGAAGACCATGGCAAGATTCATCGAGGGAACGCCCCAGGTTCACACCTTTGACGTTGTCAGCTCGACCTTTCAAAAGCACACCGTACTAGCAGCGTAGAGAGCACTCTCAGCCACTTGGCACGAGGAGGCGGCTTTACCGTCGCCTTCTCGGATCGCCATGCGGAAAACAGGACCTTATCGGGTCCGCTCGTGGGGAGCTTGAGGCATGGCGAAGCGCAAGTTTAGAATCGTGAAACGAGAAAAGAATATTCCTGTGCTTGGCGTGTGTGAATGTTGCAAAGCCAAGTTCATGGCGGATCCTGCGACTATAGGCCGACCTCAGGATGCACACGCCTTCATCCAAAAACAGTTCATCGCGCACAAATGCAATGGGCCGGCCGCCAGTCCCCATGCGGTACGCATTCTGAGCGAACCTCTCTGGAACTAGATTCAACTCTTCTTGGCGTTGTCTCAAGAGGACTCGTCAAATCGGATACGGCCCCGAACGCCATTCACTTCACCGCTCCTGCACTTTTTGGTGGTATTGAAGGCCGCTGGACTCCCCAAGAATTGTTGCTGGCAGCGGTTGCCGGTTGATTCACCACCACTCTGCGCAGCATCGCGAGCAGCGCGCAGTTCGATTACACCGACTTGGAAGTGGAAGCTCCGCCACTCAAGACGGCGGCCTTGACGAGGCGCCCAAACGCGGCTGGACGATCGTGAGCATGAAGGACGATTGGAAGACCATCTTCCCGTTTTGAGAACGACAAACGAAACTCGTGCATAATATGCGATTGTATCGTATATTTTGCGCATGTGGATTCCACGCGCTGTCGAACCCCGACTGCAACGCTCCGCGAAGACCCGGCCGGTGGTCGTGCTGACCGGCGCCAGACAGACCGGAAAAACCTCCACTTTCCTGCGCTTGTTCCCGAAACATGCCTTTGTCTCCCTTGACCTCCCCGTCGAGGCCGAGCAGGCTGAAAAGGAACCGGCCACTTTCCTTCAACGTCATCCGCCGCCAGTCATTATTGATGAGGTCCAATATGCGCCCGGATTGTTCCGGCACCTCAAGGTGGCCGTAGATGCCCACCGCACACGCAACGGGCGATTTCTCCTTACTGGTTCGCAGAAGTTCACCTTGATGAAGAACGTATCCGAATCGTTGGCAGGCAGAGCGGACATCGTGGAACTGGAAACCCTTTCCTTTGCCGAGATTCAGTGGGCACTGCCCGAAACTCGGATCGAGACTGCCATCGTGCGCGGTGGTTTCCCAGAGCTTTACGCCAACCCAGACATTGATTCTGCTGCTTTTTATAATTCCTATCTCGCTACGTATCTGGAACGCGATGTGCGCTCCTTAACCAATGTCGGCAGCCTGCGCGACTTCGAGAGATTCTTGCGCGCCTGCGCGCTCCGGTCTGCAAATCTGTTGAACAAAGCCGATCTGGCGCGCGACGTCGGTATTGCACCCTCAACGGCAAATCATTGGCTGTCCATGCTCGAAGCCTCCGGTCAGATCGTATTGCTTGAGCCCTGGTTCTCGAATCGAACCAAGTCCATCGTCAAGAGCCCCAAGCTTTATCTCGCTGACAGTGGCCTGCTCTGCGCGCTGCTCAATATTCGGTCCGAGGAAGATCTTAGGCAGTCGCCGGCGGTCGGCGCAGTCTGGGAGACGTTTGTCTTCGCCCAGCTTCGAGACCGCGAACGACGCCGCGGGCGCACGGGCAGCCTCTTCTTCTGGCGTGACCGGACCCGCGAAGTGGACTTTGTGGTGGATGCTGGCGGACGCCTGGAACTGTTTGAAGCGAAGTGGACGGAACTGCCCGATGCCGGCGATACCGTAAATCTCGATTTCGTTCGAAAATTGGTGGGAAAATCACGGGTTGCCGCCGGTGCTATCGTCTGCCGAACGCCGAACAGCTTTCCGCTTCCGAATGGATTTCGCGCGCTAGCTGTGGCCGAACTCAAATGAACTCGCCCTGGGGTATCACGGGAAAAATCTGACATTCCCGGGATAGAAGAATGATAAGCCGAGGCCGCTAAGGTCTGTGTCAAGGCCGGGCGAAGCCCGCCGCGCAACGCGGTCGCAGAGCCTTGACACAGACCGAGCCTCGGCTACGCTCTGGCTATCCGGGGCATGTCATTCGGAATGCGGCATCATAGACCTAAACCAAGACCCTGACTGATCTGATTCGTGTGTGTGGTTTCTGGTTCTATCTTGTGCGCTCCGGGCTCTTGCTGAATCGCGGGCGAATGAGACACGTCTCGGCTGAGTTCCTGACCCAGTGTTAGTGCATTGTTCGTATAGATCTGTACGTCGTAGCGTCCGCGCGAGACAGAGACGTATGCCATGCGGCTGTTGAGCAGATTCTTAGCGCCCAACTCGGTGTCCACGTGAATGAGGACACGGTCGGCAGTCTGTCCCTGACTGGAGTGGCTGGTCATGGCGTAACCGTGGTCGAGATGCGGATGCTTTTGCGTATCGAGCTCGACTGCACGACCTCCGTCCATTTTCAGGCGCAGCCGCCCGTCTTCCTCGATCCTCTCGATGGTTCCCAAGTCGCGGTTCGCAACTTTCAGTTCGTTGGACGGCGCGGTGAACTGGACCCGTTCGCCTACCGAAAAACTCCGCATCTCTTCGCGAAAGACAGAGACGCCCTGCTGTCGGCGTGGATCGTAAGTGCGCTCCGTGCTGTCCTGCAGCGTAACCGTCAGGCGGTTTCTTCGCGCGTCGATGCTCTTCACCTGTGCATACAGGCCTTTCCCGATCCCGGTCTCCTTCGATGCGCGCGAATAGCGCAGCACATCGGCCACCTCATAGCGCTCGGCCCATGTGCGGTCGGCGCCAGTGAGGTCTTGGCGCGGCACCAGCGTCCTGATGAGGTGCTCCTCGTTGCTGATGAGGCTACTTCGCTGCAAGTCCGCGTGGACGCGCTCGTTGATCTCGATGCGAGAGCGATTATCCGGAGAAATCACCAGCGTGTTCTGCGGCGATTTTGCGTACTCCTTCGCGATGGCGTCGATGCGCTCGCCGCGGCCTTGAATCTCATGGACTCGGCCCTGCCGATCGAGATTTTGTATCGCTCCGCGCACCTCGCCCCGCGCCAGTTGCTCGACGACCTGTTTCAGTTCTGGGTCTTTCTGGCGCACGATCTCTTCGAGTTTCACCGTTCTCATGCCGGCGTCCTGGAGTTGTGCAAAGGGTCGCCCGGCCTCGACCGCCTCGTGTTGCCGCCGGTCGCCGACGAGCAGCACACGGTCATTCGGATGGAGTCTGTCCAGAAACTCATGCACCTGCCGGGTCGATGCCAGAGAGGATTCGTCGAGCACATAGAGCCGCTTCTCGCCGGTATCCGGCTGCTGTCCACGTACCAGATGCTTCTGTAGTGTGGATGTCTCCACGCCTGCTTCCCCGAGCTTCTGCGCCGCACGCGATGTGGGCGCGAAGCCTTCCACCTTGTACCCCTCGGCCTCGGCGCCTTCGCGGATCACGGACAGAGTTGTTGTCTTGCCCGCGCCCGCGATGCCATCTAAACCGACAACCTTCTCCCGCGAAAGAAAGATTTCGTCTACTGCTTGGCGCTGCGACGCATTCAACTCCGGGTGGTAGTCTTCCGTGGCGATTCGCACTTGCGGCGAGACCAGCATGGGATCGCTGTAGTCGCGCCGATTGCCTTCCTGCATCCGACCAACGATCTCGCGCTCCATGAGTACCATGGCGGCGGTTGTGTACTGTTTGCCAGCACCAACGTGCGAAACTTCTCGGAACTCTCCGGCCTCGATCCGGCGCTTGAACTCTTGCCGGACCTGGGCATACGTGGTTTCCCCCATGCCGCGCGCTAACGCTGTTTCAAGGATCGCGCGGTGGTCCTGCACAGCCGATCTCTCGAAGAGATGATCGCGCGCCCAGGTCACTGCCTGCTTTGCTTGAACCTCTGGCTCCGACATCTGGTTTTGCCCTTGTTGGCGCGCCTGTGCGACGACGCGGTCCGCCTGATGCCCGTACTGTGCGGCAAGCTCGCGATGCCGCTGTAGGACTTCTCTAGGCGACAGCAGTTCCTTGCGGTCGCGGGTATGGTGGGCCGCGATCTGTGCTGCCGCGGCTCCGTCGATTCCTTGCTCCCGGAGATGGTCTTTGATTTGTTCACGCCTCGGACTGGAAGCCTCCAGATACTCCTTCGTGTAGCCTTTTATTTCTGGCTGTCCATGCTTGCCGCGCTCCAGTTCGTAGCCGAGCTTTTCCAGACGCAGAGCCAACTCGGATCGGTACACCGCCGTGGCGTAGCGCTGTGACACGAACATTTCGTGTGGCTGCAAAGCTCGCATCTGCTTCCCGTTTTCGAGACCGTTCTCGCGCTCGGTCATGTTGAAGATCACGGCATGGGTATGAAGCTGGGGCGCCGCGTAGCCATCGACGGGCCGCGCGGTGTCGTGCTCGAAGGTGGCGGCGATGAATTTTCCGGTCCTCTCCGGGGCATGGACATTGCCGATCCGCGCCTGCGTGTATCGTTCAAGCTCCTGAAGTGCCGCACGTACACTCTCCCGATGGGCTTCCCGCACCCGATCGTCGCCGCCCACGAGCGCGGTGAGCGATACCGACTTCGGCGCAGAGAATGTGGCGTCCCACCCGGCGCGATGCTCGGCGCTGGTCACCTCTCTGCCAAATTTGCCTTCATAGGTTCTCGAAACTTGATGCCGTACGAGCTGCTCTTCGGTGTGCGGATGTTGGCCTTCACTCAGTCGTGCAAAGTGTTCGGAACCAACGGCACCTTGCAACCCCCACTGCTCGGCGAGTCTGCCCTGCCATTCGCTATGGCCCTGCTGATCGCGGCTCCAATAGTTCTGTTCCTGCGAGGCAAACTCGCGCGCATGGTAGGTCTGCGCCTGGCCGGCTGACAGCGGTTTCGAGATCGTGAGCATACCGAGCGTTCCTCAAGCGTGAAGTGGTGTTCTTACCAATTTGTCTCTCATTCGATTCCCTTCGTTTTCTCCCAGGCGAACGCCTCTTTGGGTTTGGTCCCGTGCGCACCGATGGTCGAACCAAATAGCGCGAGCATCGGCCGGGTAGGCTTCTTGAGCGGATTGGCGGGAGCATTCGCGGGCACTGATGGCGCCGGTTTCGGCGCGATCTCTGGCAACTGCCGCTGCGAAAATCTCGGCAGTCTCAATCCGATTCTGCCCATCTTCTTGCTCCATCTCTGGATCAAACTTGGCTGAGGGCGGCCCCATTCGATCGATTTCACATCGCGCCGCTTACTTGAAGACCGGCTCTGCAACCCACTCCGCACTGCCAGTAGCAAAAAGAACATGGCTCCAACCCATAGCAGAGTCGTTGAGAGAGAAAAGTCTCCGGGCCAAGGCATGACACTCATGGCATAGGAGTTCCTTCCTTGCCCTCGCGGGCAAAGAATTCTTCGAGAAGTTTGCGAGCTTGCTGAAGCTTTCGTGCGTCGCCCTGGTCGCGAATTTTGAGGACGGAATCAGGCGACAATTGTCTGCCTTCCGATGCCGCTTGAGAGGCTGCATGGAAGAGATTCAAGAGCGTATAACGCACCGCCCAGACTTCGGCCAATACCAGTTCGGCGGGATCAACTGGCCGCTGTCGCGCAGCGCACAGAGCGATCCCGCGCAGCCACTCGGAGAGAGCCTGTCCTGAGCTTTCGGCAGCAGCTTCTATCTCTCCCAGTTCTTCGGGAGTCAGTCTCGTGGCCGCGGTCTTGGTGCGGAAGCCGGGCTTCGCCTCTTCTCCGAACGGCAAACTGGGTTGGGGATTAGCTTGAACGCGGGGACTATTCATGGACGAACCGCCTTGTTGCATTACTCCGATCAATTCCGCTGCGATTAATCTGCGTAATTGTTAGTTCACAGCAACGTCTTGCGCTTCAACGCGTTTACGTGATCGACCTTGAGGAGCGCTTTGTCGCTAACAAACGTTAGCGTTGCTACCGTCCTCATTCAGCGCATGAACGAATTTGTTGATGCCGCGAAAGTTAACCTGCGTAAACATCGAAGCGCCGTCTGGTGCTCTGCAGTTCCCAAGTTGGGGGTGACGTGTCCCACCCTTCTTCCGGTGCGAAGCACCGCGTTTTTACAGCTCGCCATATTCCAGCATCTGAGCCTCCCACGTATGGATCACTTCGGGGGCCTCCCAGGCGCGGCGAAACAGATTCCGAATCGACTGCCAGTGCGCCATCGGAAATCGGAAAGCGATTCCGTTCTCCCGAGCAAAGAAAAATACGCCCCTCTGCTCGTTTTCCACGATCGCCGTGTGCGCGTAGAAGTAGTAGCCTTGCCATTGGCAAAGGTCCCGCTCCAAATCGAGCTCCTCCAGCAGCCTTCGGAACTCCGCAATCCTCGGGTATCCAACCACCGGATACCGCGGGGTAAGGGTTCCGGGAAACTGCAAACGAGGGGAGAATTCATTCCCTTCTTCCCGCACCAGATCGAGGCGGTATCCGCCTTCTTCCAAGGAGGGCAATGCCGGCTGAACCGCAAGCTCAAAATCTTCGTCGTTTGTCTCCGCAGGCGCCTTCTCTCTCAGGGGCTTCCGGTGAGCGGAATAGTGGCCACGCGCGCACACCTTCCACAGGGCCGTCCAATGCTTCCAAAGTGCATCGTTCAGCTTCTCGATATTCGGGAATTGTTCCTCATCAAGAAGTCGATAGAGATTGCGGACGGCAAGTATCGGTTTTCGTCGCTTTTGAGCCGGGTTCCTCAGCATCTGAATGGTGCGCGTCACCACCCGGCGCACGTCTTCGTTTCCAACATCATTAGCTTCCTTTGCTTCCACCTGTTTGTCCCCTGGAAGAGTCATCAGGTATACAAAGTCCAGTCGGGAATTCTTCGATTTGCGGACGATGACGTAAGCCGCAAGGAATGCCTCCAGGATCTCGGCCAGTGACTCGTAGGAAATCTGGCCTTGTGCGGTATTCATAAAGGACTCTGCTCCCACCGCACAGTAATGGGCCACCATGGTCCATTCCGCTTGCGAAAGCGGGAGTCCTGAGTCTGCCTTCCCACGAATTCTCAGCAGGGAATCTGTCGGCTCACTCAGCAGGTTTACCAACTCAAGACGGTCGTCTCGGGCAGATTCAAGCAAGCTGCTTTGCCGCCTCCGATGTCGAGACATTCTGCCCGCTCTTGAGGGATATGATTTTCCTCAAAGTCTCAAGCCTTAAGCGCAGCGCCTCGGAGATGCGAATGGAGATCACTGGCTGCTGCGGTATCGCTTCCTTCTCTGCCATGAAGTCCTTTCTTGGACGACTACAGTCGATAAAAATGTAACGTTACCACTTGACTATATGTACACTTCTAGAGTATTGTCAAGCGCGCAGCTTGTTAAAGCTGGATATGCGCAGCAGGCAGCGTGGATGATTTGGGGAAAGCTTCTCCGCAGCATTTCTCCGGTGAGGAGTGAATTCAATGCAATCGCATACCGATCCGCCAACTCTCGAAATCAGGTCAACGAACAAAAAGCAAGCGGGGCGAGCCCAAGGCGAATCCAATTTTGAGTCATTGTTGGATGTGGCGGAAGCAGCCAAGCTTTTGAGAATTCACCCTAAGACGCTGCGTAACAAAGCCCGTCGAGGGATCATTCCCGGCGTTCAGGTAGGCAGACTTTGGCGATTCCGGGCCTCAGCACTCAACGAATGGCTGGATGAGATCGCAAGTTGAGGAGCGGACGTGC
The DNA here is from genome assembly GCA_963731405.1 of uncultured Acidobacteriaceae bacterium. Taxonomy (GTDB): domain Bacteria; phylum Acidobacteriota; class Terriglobia; order Terriglobales; family Acidobacteriaceae; genus Sulfotelmatobacter. Next base: position 23,983 of record CAVSVS010000023.1, read on the forward strand.
TGGCAAATGTTTCTCGACCGTTCTACAGTCCTGGATTATTCTGGACTGGGCTGTCAGTGCCGTTTAAACAAAGGAGGCATTTTGTTTAGACGGACACGCTACCAACACGGAAGTCTGAGGCTCGAAGAGCGGAAGAGAGGTTCCGCAGTATGGGTGTACCGCTGGTGGGAGAACGACATCACGGGAAAGCCAATTCGTCGCAAAGTGCAGCTGGGATCTTTGGAACGATATCCAAACGAATCAGCGGCATGTGCGGCAGCCGACGCTCTTCGGTTAACCATCAACAATCAATCCAAGCGAAAGAAACTGCAGAAGACAACCGTCAATACTCTTTGGGAGCACTACTGTCGAGAGGAGATGCCGCTCAAAGAGATATCCACGCAAGATGCGTATCTGGTGTATGGGAAAAATTGGATTCTCCCACGATGGGGAAGCCTTCTTTTGGAGGACGTCAAGACCATCGAGGTAGAACGTTGGCTACGAGCAGCAGAAGTTGCAGACGGGACCAAAGCCAAGATCAAGTGCGTTATGTCGGCCGTGTTCTCGCATGCCGTTCGCTGGGAGTTTTGCGGCTACAATCCAATTTCGTCGGGAATACCAGTTGGAACGGGTGGGCAAAGAGGGCCAAGCACCGGCGTGCGCGTCAGTGCGAAGCGCCAGAAATCTCCGCTCGTCCTTTCGCCGGAAGAGGTGATACTCGGTCTGGCACAACTGGAGTTTCGCGATCAGATTCTCGTGTTTCTGGACGGTGCCTTAGGAATTCGGCAAGGGGAACTCGGGGCACTGCATTGGCTGGACTGCGATTTCAACAATATGAACTTCAGTGTGCAGCATTCCTACTATTGGCGTCGGGGAGGGCACCTGAAGAGCACAAAGACAGAAGCGTCGACAAAGTTATTGCCGATGCATCCGAGTCTGAAGCTGGCCTTGCTGGAGTGGAGAGCGCAAAGTCTCTACAACCGGCCGAGCGATTTCGTCTTTCCTTCAGAGAGACTGAAGGGAAAGAAACCGCTCGACTTGGCTTCGGTGTTGAAGAAAAAGATCCAGCCGGCCTTCAAGAGGATCGGCATCACCGGCGTAGGCTGGCACACCTTTCGGCACACGGTGGGAACCATGCTGGCAGAGATGGGGGAACACCAATTGATGATCCGCGATTACTTGCGTCACAGCGATCTGCACGTGACCAACAAGTATCTCCAGGCAACGACAAAAAGCAAGCGCCTCGCGCAGGGGAAACTCGTGGATGCCATTCTGCCAGGGGGCGTGCTGTCGGGAAGCAAATCAACCTTGATCCACTAGCCCGAGAAGTTCGTTTCTTCGGGTTATTTGGATAGGGCGAAACAGCGAATGGGAAACACTTATTGGACCCAAACGGACCCAGATCGGTTTTCGGGGTCCTCTGTAAACCATTTAAAAGAATGGCGGGGACGACGGGACTCGAACCCGCGGCCTCTGCCGTGACAGGGCAGCGTTCTAACCAACTGAACTACGTCCCCAACTTTTAGCTTTATCGGAAGCCCTGGTATCTACTGGCTTTCCTCAGGTTCCGCCGTTTTTCGTCTGTCGCCTAACCCTTAAAACTGAACATCAGGTTAACGGACGCCGTAGCTAAACCACTGTTTGAAAAACTGTGTATCGGCCAATGCCAATCCAAGGCAGCTGTCCCTGCCCCGTGAATGAATTGTAGCAGAGCGAATTCAGATCAGTACAGGGAGCCGCAACCGCAACTATGCTCGAATCTCAAGACAGCCATGGCTCTTCGAACATTCGCGGTTACGTTTCGGAATCGTTGAGGAGAGCAGGATCGCCTGTAAGTCTCTCGAACGCGATGTTCGCGAAGAAAAGTCTGTGATCTTCACTATGACGACAATCGTGAACCGCTCTTCGGGCCCCTGAGGTTCTCTCATATTCGAAATCAGATCTCTCGCGGCGCACGCCGTACCCAATCACTCCAGGGAAGGATGCCGAGATCGGGCCTCGGCTGATCAGGCAGCATCGTGATGAACTCCAATAGATGATTGTCGGGGTCGCGGAAAAAGACGGATGCTGCAGGCATCCAGGCAAGTACGACTGGCTCCTGCGTGGGAGCTCCGGCGAAATCTCTCGGCTGAACGCCCGCCTTCTCCAATCGTGTGGGCGCCTCGTGCAGATCAGAAAGCGCAACTTGAAAGGCAACGTGAAGGCTCATGCTCATCGGCATGGTTCCCGACTCCCAAAGACCGAGCATCGCCCTTCCTGGTGCGCCAATCCAAAAGAAAGCGACCCTTCGCTCCGGAAAGATCTGCGCCAGTGGAAGGCCCAGAAGGTCTCGATAGAAAGCGACTGCCCGGTCAAGTTCGCTCACCGTGAGATGCGCTTCGAACAAGCCGGAAATCGGAATGAAGGTTTTCGTAGCCATGTATAAGGATACGATGCGCTTGAGCCAACGACTGGCAAACAAAACAACCAAGCGCCTGCTGGCAAAGGCAGTCCGGCGCGACAGATTCTGGCCGCGCCGCACATTTCACTCAGGATGGTTGACTCTCTTCCATTCGCGAACAAACATTTCTGGCATAGGCCCGTCATGTTTTCTCTCGAAGGTGAATCATACTGTGTACTAACGAACGACTGCTTCTTCGTCATGTTTCCCACATGGCGCCCTTGACTTTTCACTACGCCGATGACAAGCTTTTGCTCCGCTCGAAAGGAGTCTCCTCAATGGCTTTCTCCTCTGATGGAAAGACCTGTCAAACCACTCGGCTCTGGAGAGTGGTGTCTCTTGCGGTACCCCTCTTGCTGTCCACCACGTTGAGCGCACAGAATCCTTCATTTGTTTCCTTTGACGCTCCGGATGCCGGGAAGAACGTAGACCAGGGCACCTTCGGCACCTGCATCAGTCAGAATGGCGCGATCGCGGGCTGGTATATCGATACGGGCGGCGCCATTCACGGATTCGTCCGTCTGAGCAACGGCCAAATCACAGAATTCGATGCTCCCGGCGGTTTGAACACAGTTTCCAACGCAATCAATCGGCATGGCCAGATCGTCGGATCTTTTGGCCTCGCGCATAGCAGTCACACCAGCGGGTTCCTGCATAACGTGAACCGAGGCTTTACGCGAATCGACGTTGCCGGCGCCGCCGACACGATCCCCCACGCGATCGATGATTCCGGGAATATCGCCGGAACCTATGATGACTCTGCCGGCGTATGGCACGGATTCCTGAGAGTTTCTTCCGCGGCGTACACACTATTTGACGTGCCTGGAGCCGGCACTGCCCGGACCCAAGGAACGACTCCAGTGGCGATGAACGACACTGGAGAGATCACCGGGTATTATGTGGACGAGAACGATCAGCAGCATGGATTTATTCGCGACGCACTGGACAACTTCAGGTCGTTCGCTGCCGCAGGAACGAGGACTCAGCCAACCTCGATTAATGTGAGCGGACAAATCACCGGGTATTACGAAGATTCTCGAATTTTAGGACATTCTTTCTGCGCGATTCCGCAGGAAATATTTTACTACGATCGATATGCCACGAGCAATCCAGACGTTTGCGATTGGCCTGAACGATCAGGGCACGGTTGTCGGAGAGATCGTGCCAACTCCGCCAACGCCTTTTGCCGGCTTCGAACGATATTCGTCTGGTGACCATCTCCTGATGCCTCCAGGGGAGAACAGTGCGATTGCAATCAGCATTACAACCAGGGAGAATCACTGGATACTACCTTGACCTGAGGAGTAGCTCACGGCTTTGTGAAATAAGTGCGTTCGTCAGCTGTCGAAAGTTATGGAATTTTATGAATGAAATGGCAGGAAGAGTTCCAACGAACTGAACAAATCGGGGGATCGGTACGAAATGCCGATGGTGGGCAGTGCAGGACTCGAACCTGCGAGAAGAAATAAGCTGAAGAAGGGCACCGAAGGGCGCTGCGTATTCAAGGTTCGGCCATTCGTGTTGTACAGCTTGAGGCACACTTGACATGTAGGCGCATCGGGAAAGTTGACGTGTGGAGATTGGCCAGATCGCGGGTCACTCTTCATTGCGATGGATGCGTAGCATCCAGGCGACGCAGTTCTTGACGCATGGCCTTCCAAGTGACGTTTTTGGTCATGGTGCCGAAATTCCGCTTCCGACCATGGCAGGAAAAGCCGAATACTTGAAAGTGGTGGGCAGTGCAGGACTCGAACCTGCGACCTCCTGCTTGTAAGGCAGGCGCTCTAACCAGCTGAGCTAACCGCCCCTCGTGCCCAAACGCGCGACCAGACGGCCGCACTAGCCAGATCTCGTTTGAGGGGAATCCGCGCGAGCCGCGCCTGAACGAGTATACGGGAGCGTCGAAAGAGGGGTCAAACATGCGTGCTCCCTCACCGCTGCAAGTCGCATGGCTCACGGCCCATAAGTGGTTCAAGCGCGTGCCTGCTCTGCAATCTTTCTGCTGCTAGACTGGCTGCGTGCGGCGCTTGATTGTCAATGCGGATGACTTTGGCTACACCTCTGGAGTGAACCGGGCCATCGTGGAGGCTCATTCGCGCGGTATCGTAACCTCGTCAACCCTGATGGCGAACGGCCTGGCTTTTCTGGAAGCCGCACAACTGGCAAGAAATCTTCCGAAATTGAGCGTTGGCTGCCATGTTGTCCTCACCGATGGTCGGCCGATTCTTCCGGCAGCAAACCTTCCCTCACTCACCACTGCGGCCGACTTCCGCGACGGCATGGCGACCTTCGCCGCGCGGGCGATCGCCGGACGCATGGACGCCGGGGAGGTCTCCGCCGAAGCCGCGGCGCAGATCCGCAAGATTCAATCGGCCGGCATTTCCGTCTCGCACATCGACACCCACAAGCACACGCACTTGTTCCCCAAGATTCTTCGTCCTCTTTTGCGCGCCGCCGCAGAGTGTGGGGTTCGGGCCATCCGCAATCCTTTTGGGCCCCGGCTGCCCCTGCGATCCGACCAACTGTTCGCCCGTCCGAGCCTTTGGGCGCGTTATGTCGAAGTTCGCATTCTCGGTGGATTCGCCGGCAAGTTCCGCGAAGCGGTCGATCGAGAAGGGTTCACCACACCGGACGGCACGCTCGGCATCGTGGTAACGGGTGCTCTCGATGAGACATTGTTTTACGCGATCGCCCGCAGCATTCCCGAAGGCACATGGGAGTTTGTTTGCCATCCCGGGTACAACGATCAAGATCTGCAAGCGGGCAAGACGCGGCTGCGTGAATCCCGGGAGACGGAGCTTCACGTCTTGACCTTACCGGCAGCTCGACATGTACTTGAACAGCAAGGGATTGAGCTGATTTCGTATCGCGAACTGAAGCCGACGGTGCACACGCACCAATCGGCGTAGATGATCTCAGACATGGAAGTCCAGACCGCGGTGGTCGTTCAAGCTTTCCGTTACCCTCGTAACCTGCCAGAATAGCCTCAAGTAGTATCATTGTTTACAGCCACTAATTTCTACCGTTTGAAGTGGAGGCATTTCAGCTCATGTCAGCCCAAGCGTCGGCTCCGCGCGCGACTCTGGACTTAAAGGTCCGAGTGTGGGGAATGGGCTCCAATAACCAGCCTTTCTTTCAGAATGCAATGGCACAAAATGTAAGCGCGACGGGCGCCTGCATCTACGGCATTGAAGTTGATTTGAAGGTGGGCGATGTCATTGGCGTGCAGTACGAAACCAGGAAGGCGCGCTGCAAGGTTGTTTGGGTGGTCGATGCGGGGGCGCTGAAGAAAACCCAGGTCGGTGTGCAACTCGTCGCCGATCAGGAATGTCCGTGGACCGCCGCCCTTCCTTCAGACATGAAGTTGGAAGAGCGGACGCAGCCGCGGCACGACAATCGAAGAATGTTCCTGCGCCACAGAATCTCGTACCCCCTGGAGTTACGCGACGAGCGCGTCAATACTCCGCTCCGGGTGAACGCGACCGACATCAGCGGTAATGGATGTTATGTTGAAACGGTCATGCCATTGGCCGTCGCTACCGCTCTTCGCGTCGACCTGTGGATTGAACAGGAACGCCTCACGCCCAGCGCCGTCGTGCGGACCCGCGATCCCGGTGTCGGTATGGGTATCGAATTTACCGGACTTACCGACGAATTGAAAAAGCGATTTCAGGCGCATCTCGACAAGCTTGACCCCGGAAATGCTTTCGGCCCTAAAGACGGCCAATAACACCCCTTTGGCAGTGATTGCCCGCCACTCGTGTAAAATCTGCAACCACTGCACATTCCAGCCATCGAATGACAGGAACATCGAGAAGGCGGCCCCTCGCACATGAAGATCGGCATCACCTGTTATCCGACATACGGCGGTAGTGGAGTGGTTGCCACTGAACTTGGTCTGGAACTGGCGCAGCGGGGCCACGAGATCCACTTCATTTCCTATGCGCAGCCCATCCGGTTGCGGGGCGAGGAGCCAAATATCCACTATCACGAAGTGGAGGTCTCCCGTTACCCGCTGTTCGACTATCCTCCGTACGACCTGGCGCTGGCCACACGCATGGCGGAAGTGGCGCAACTCTATGATCTCGATCTATTGCATGTACACTATGCGATCCCGCATTCAGTGAGCGCGCTGCTGGCGCGCCAAATGCTGGCCGATGGACCTCGTGGCCGGAGATTGCCGTTCGTCACCACTCTGCACGGCACAGACATCACCCTCGTTGGACTCGACCGATCCTATCTCCCGATTACGCGCTACTCCATTCAGCAGAGTGATGGCGTCACTGCCATCTCGAATTACTTGAAAGACCGCACCCAGCGCGTGTTTGACGTGAAGAACAGTATCGAGGTGATTTACAACTCGGTAAACTGTGACGTTTACACCCGCGATCAGAAAACGAATGACGAGATGCGCGCGGAGTACGCGCCCAACGGAGAGCGAGTGTTGGTCCATCTCTCGAACTTTCGACCGGTCAAGCGCCTTACTGACGTCATTGAAATCTTTGACCGTGTCCACAAGAAGATTCCGTCGAAGCTTCTGCTGATCGGAGACGGCCCCGACCGTTCAGTGGCGGAGTGGCTGGCGGTGCAGAAAGGCATTCACAAGGACGTTTTATTTCTCGGCAAGCAGGATCAGATTCAGGAAAAGCTTGCGATCTCTGACATCATGCTGATTCCCAGCGAACTGGAATCATTCGGCCTGGCAGCGCTCGAAGCCATGGCATGCGAAGTAGTTCCCATCTCGACGCGAGCGGGCGGGGTGCCGGAAGTGATCGATCACGGCAAGAGCGGCTATCTGGCGGATGTCGGCGACGTGGACACCATGGCGCGTTATGCCATCGAACTACTCACCCACGAGGATCACCTGCGGGAGATGGCAAAACAAGCCCGCGCCGTCGCCATGGAACGTTTCTGCTCTACCAAGATTGTGAAGCAGTATGAAGATTTCTATCGACGCGTGGTCGAGCGCTCGGCGTAGAACCCTTCCGGCACGGAACTCGACGCTTCCACCAGCGGCAGACGAATGCGAATCAGAGTTCCCTTCCCTTCATGGCTGTCGATGGTCATCCGCGCAGTGTCCCCGTAGAGCACCTGCAGGCGCTCGGAAATGTTGGCCATTCCGATGCCCATCCCTGACCAACTGCTGCTTTCCTCGAGTTGTGCGCCACCCATCCCGACGCCGTCGTCTTCGACTTCGATGATCAAGCGAGAATCGACGACGCGACTGCGCAGGTAAATGCTGCCACCCTCGACTTTCGGTCCCAAGCCGTGCTTGATGGAGTTCTCTACCAGCGGCTGCAGGAGCATGCTGGGAACCACGACATCCAGCGATGCCGGATCCAAGTCCTTGACCACTCGTAATTTGTCCCGCCCAAATCTCACGACCTCAATGTCCAGGTAATTGTCGATAAATTCGAACTCATCCCGCAGGGGCGCGAAAGCATCACTGGTGTTCAACAGTCGGCGCAGAATCGTCGCCAACTTGAAGATCACATCCCGTGCCATATCAGGGTCAAAGCGCACCAGCGACGAAATGGAATTCAACGTATTAAATAAGAAGTGAGGATTGATCTGGTTCTGCAGCGCCTCCATGCGGGCGTGCAGCAGCAAGCGCTCCTGCTCCTCGAGTTTAATCTGAATGCGAACGCTGTTAAAAATCTTCAGTTCGATTCCGATCGCCGTCACTGATGCAGCATAGATCGCGCTGTAGATCCAATAGTTATCGGGACTCTCGATGCTAAAAATCGAATGGGGAAAGTATTGCGCCAGTTCCGTCTGAACAAAACGCAAGCCGATCACGGTCCAGAAAAACACGAACTGCCAATCGAACAAGCGGGGTCGCGGCAAATTGCGCTTGATCAGGCGGAAGATGCTCTGGTCAATGAAAGGAGAAAACGACCAGATGTCCTGCTTGTCAGCCGCCATGGTGCGCAGTTGGCCAGCCAGAAAGCCAGAAAGCACGTCGAACGGCATGGCCGCCCACTCGCCGTGCAGCAGAGCGGGAAACCCGATCAACACACCACCCAGCACCCCCGCCCACCGTCCGCCGATCACTCCCAGCAGCAGAACAGTCTCGAAACTCATGTCGCTGGCTTGAAAGCTTTTCTGTGAGATCCGGATCCCAACCCCAAGCACGATGGGAATTCCGAACCACAGCACCAGGAACAGCTTTTGCCGAAACGTGCGCTCTTCTCGAAACAAGAGGCGTTTGAATTCTTTGGAGCGCACCAGGCTGCTGGAAACCGCTGCAGCAATGCCCAGCTTGACCAGCAGATTGATCAGGATGAGCCGCGGTTCCATAGTGTTCTCTTCTATTGAAGGGGCGGATGTTCGAGCCCAAAATGCACCGACTCGAAAACTGTAGCATGAAGTGCGACGATCAATAACCCTTCCGCTTATTCACCACAAATTCCAACGGTTCGCGCGCAATGTAGTGCCGCAGGTTTTTGGAGAACAACTCGTAGTGCCGGAGCCAAAGCTTTTCGGTAAGGCCTGCAGTGTGCGGCGTAATCAGGAGATTCTGAACACTCCACAGCGGTGAATCAGTCGGAAGAGGTTCATGCGCAAAAACATCGAGAGCGGCTCCGGCAATCCGGCCCGCTCGCAGAGCCTCGACCAAAGCACCTTCATCCACCTGTGCGCCGCGGCCCACATTGATCAAGCAAGCATCGGACTTCATCACAGCCAACCGGTCGGCATTGATCAGACCGTCGGTTGCGTCGGTCAGAGGAGCGGCCAGAACAACATAGTCGGACTGCCGCAACAGTTCATCGAGCTCCGCCAGAGCGTAAACAGTTTCCACGCCCTCGGGGCTTCCCTTCTCCACGTGCTCGCGAACCGCAATCACGCGCATGCCCAGCGCCGATGCCATCTGAGCAACCCGCCGCCCGATGCTCCCCACGCCAATCAATCCCAAGGTCGCGCCGGAGATCTCGCGAGGATGCACTCCCTCGCTCCAGATCGCCTCCTGGCCCCAGACGCGCTTCTGCTGGAAGATCGCCGCTTGCGGAATCTTTTTCGCCAGCGCCAAGATGAGCCCCAGAACATGCTCGGCAACCACGGGACCGTGAACCTCGCGTGAATTCGTCAACACCACTTCGCTATTTACTAGTTCCGGGAATAAGAATTGATGAACAGCCGCGGTAGGAGCGTGCACCCATCGCAGCTTCTGAGCCGCCGCGAATTGCTCCGGCCGCAGTGAAATCGTGAAGATGATTTCCGCACGTCTCAGGTCCTCCTCGATGCCCTCGTAATCCGTACGCTGCGTAATCTCCAGTTGAGGAAACTGGCGCGACAATCGTTCCCCGAACCATAGAGGCACGTTCCACAACGCGAACCGGTGATGCACAACAATTAGCAGTCTCATGTGGTGAGAATTTGACGCTATGCCAATCGACTCGGATACCGAGACAAAGATGTTGTGCAGCGGACGAGTCTGGCACGCTAAGAAGTCTCGCCGGACGAAGAAGTTCTACCTGCTTCAGTCGGGGAGAAGTCGCGGATAGCGCAACTTATCAGGCGACGGCTTCAGGCCGACCGAGGTTTGGTGCTGCCGACCGAGGTTCGGTGCTAAGGTTCTATCCGTAGGCCAGCTCCTTGGCTCGTTGCGCCGCCTTGACAACCGCCTTGATCAGCGTCACGCGGAGCTTCCCTTCTTCCAATTCCATGATGGCGTCGATGGTGCAGCCGGCGGGAGTGGTCACCGCATCTTTCAGCAGCGCCGGATGGTCTCCGGTTTCTAATACCACTCGCGCCGCACCGAGCGTGGTTTGCGCCGCCAGCAGTGTCGCAATATCGCGCGGCAACCCCACCTTTACGCCCGCTTCGGCCAGCGACTCGAGGATGATGTAGATATACGCTGGCCCACTGGCGGAAAGTGCGGTTACTGCATCCATGTGCTTTTCGTCCACGACAACAGTGCGCCCCACTACGTCAAACATATGGCAGGTCATGGCCACATCTTCCGCACTGGCGTGCTTGCCCTTGCAGATTGCGGTCATCCCGGCACCCAGCAGGCACGGGGTATTCGGCATGGCACGGATCACCGGAACATTCGGCGGCAAATTTTTCTCGATCATCGAAGTCGGCACCGAAGCCGCCACCGACACAATGACTTGTTTCGACGTAATGTGACCGCTGATCTCGCGGACAACGTCTTCCACCACTTGAGGCTTCACGCCGATCACAATAATGTCAGCGCCCTTGGCGGCTTCGACATTGTTGGTTCCGACTTTCACTTTCAACTTTGCAGCCAGCGCCTTGGCGCGCTCTTCATGGGCCACGGTGGCGCACGTAGACTTGGTGGAGAGCAGCCCGTTCTTCAACAAGGCCTGCAGAATAATGCCGCCCATCTTGCCCGCGCCCAGAAACGCAACTTTCTTTCCCGCCAGATCATTTCCCATAGTCTTCCTCAATTACCTGTATGACAGCGCCAAGTCTTAACCACAGAGGACACAGAGTGCACAGAGAAATCCAGAGACCAAGAGTTTCCTCTGTGTACTCTGTGTCCTCTGTGGTTAGATGTTTTTCGCTTTCCGCTGCCGTTCCATCCAATTCCAAGCAGTCTTTACCACGTCGCCCAACCCGCGCGTCGCCTTCCACTGCAACAACCGCTCCGCCTTTGCCGGATTCGCTACAAGGATCGGAGGATCTCCCTGGCGCCGCGGCACCTTCCTGTGCGGCACTCGCTTTCCCGTAACCTCCTCCACTGAGGAGATGACTTCCTGCACGGAAGCTCCGGTCCCGGTCCCAACGTTAACCGCGAAACTGTCCTTCCCGGCCGCCAGGTGATCAAGCGCCTTCAAATGCGCGCTGGCCAAATCATTCACGTGGATATAGTCGCGAACGCAGGTTCCATCGGGCGTTGGATAATCCGTACCAAACACTTGTAACTCCGGCCCCTGTCCAGCGGCGGCGCGCAGAGCTAGTGGAATGAGATGTGTTTCGGGATCATGCAGTTCGCCGATTTCCCCGCTGTCATCCGCACCAGCAGCGTTGAAATAACGCAAACTGGCAAAGCGAAACCCGTAGGCCCGGTCGTACGCTTCCAATGCCTGCTCAAAGAATAGCTTGGTCACTCCGTAAGGATTCACCGGCTGCCGCGGAATGTTCTCCTCGATGGGAACCTTCGCCGGCTCTCCGTACACCGCACACGTCGAAGAAAAAATAATCTTCTTCACTCCCGTATCGAGGGCTGCATTCAGCAGAGAGAGCCCGCCTTCAACATTGTTATGGAAATATTTTCTGGGATTGGTCACAGACTCTCCGACATAGGCATGCGCCGCGAAGTGCATGATCGCGTCCACCCTCGGCAGTACGCGTGCCAAGGCGGCTGAATCGAGCATATCGCCCTTGATCAATTCAAAGCCCGCTGCCAGAAACTCGTAGCCCGTACTCAGATTGTCGAAAATAATGGCTTCGTGTCCCGCCCGCTTAAGGGCTCGTGCGGTATGACTGCCGATGTATCCAGCGCCTCCAATTACCAGAACGACCACGCCGTTTTTCCTTTCTTCCGTCACCGCCCCGCGGCTTCGAGCACGCAGAATCGCTGTGATCCGCGGCGTTGTCCAATCGCTTCAGGGTCGCTGGAGTGTTTCCAGAGCCAGGCCGGAGCAGATCAAACATTGTACACACAAGAGTTAATCGGGTCTTAGCCTCGCGGCCCGCACGCACCCAAGAGTCTCTTTATTTTCGTTTGGAGTTTGAACGAATCGGTGAGACGATTGCCTAACGGGTTATCAGGAGGGCAGCATGAAAAATCGAATTGTGCTTTGGGCGAGTGCGGGCTTTCTGGTTGCAGCCGGTTGGGCCCTCTATGCGCTTGCCGCCGCCCCAATGACCTTTGCCGATCCCGTGATGGTCCTCGTGCAACTCACTTGCCCGATTGCTATTCTGCGTTCTTTCCCCATTCGTCTGGAGTGGGTGATGCTCGCGAATGCAGCTACCTATGCACTGGTCGGTCTGACTTTTGAGTTGCTTCGCCAAAGACTGCACCTCGCGAAGTAGGTCAGCAACTCCAATGTCGACTCCAGATCTTCGCCACAGTTTGTCTCTCCGCGCCTGCTAAGATACTCCCTTCTTCCTGGAGGTTTCGTGGAAAGCATGCTGCCACCAGATTCCGGACCGACACTGGCAAACACGCCTGAGCCTGTACCGGAACCATCGGAAGCCATCGCGCCGGTTGCCCTTGTCGCGCCCGCCCCGACACTTTCAGATGCGCCCCCTCTCCCCGACCGGGGCACGGGCTTAGTCGTCTTCGGAGTCTTCCAGATCATTCTGGGATTATTGGCCGCGCTGATGGTTCCGTTGGCTGCTCTGGGAGCATTTATGTCCCGTCTCGCGCCGGGGGGATCCATGCGATTAGGACAGTTCGCCTCCGCGGTTGCGACTTACGGTTTTATTTCTGTGGGGCTGCTCGCGCTCGGGATCGGCTCTGTGCAAATGAAGCGATGGGCCCGAGCCCTGACCCTGGTCACTTCCTGGTATTGGCTGGTAATGGGTGTGCTCGTCACGATACTGATCACAGCTGTGCTGCCGGTGTTCACGAGGAGTGTGCTTGGGCAAATGAGGCAAAACACCGCCAATTCGCCCTCGCCGGAAATGTCAGCTGGGATCATGGCTGTCATCCTCACGCTGATGATTGTTTTTATGGCGTTTTTCCTGATCGTGGTGCCAATCGCGTTCGTAGTTTTTTATGGCCGCAAAGATGTCGCCGAGACCTGCCGCCGTCGCGATCCCCTGGAGCGATGGACGGATCGAACGCCGTTGCCGGTGCTAGGTGCCTCCGTCGTGTTCTTCACAGGCGCGCTGTATTTGTTACTAACCGGGATCACCCTTCCGATGTTCCCCTTCTTTGGGCGATATCTCACCGGGATCGCTGGCTCGATGGGTTTCGTCGCAATGGCCGCCATCGACGCCTACCTGGCAATCGCCTTCTTCCGATTGCAGACTTCCGGATGGTGGACTGCCGCCTTCGTCGTTCCTCTTCGCCTCATATCCGTCGCGCTCACTTACGCCACTGCCGACATGATGCAGGCTTATTCGAAGGTAGGAATGTCCGACGCCCAATTGAAGATGCTCAACTCGAATCCCATGTTCCGCGGGCATATCTTGTTGTGGTGGGGTCTAATCTCGATGATCTTGTTCTTCGCCTATATCTTGTGGCTGAAGCGCTATTTCAACGCGCCGATGCCCCTGCAATCCGAAATGCTGCCCGTTTCACTCGGTTGAATTTGCGGAGGAATCATGACCGAACTACTCGCCGACAAGAAATGCGTGCCATGTCGCGGGGGCGTTCCGCCACTTCATGGCAAGGATCTGGAGCAACTGCACCGAGCGGTTCCCCAATGGACGGTCGCCAATGAGCATCACTTACACCGTGAGTTCAAGTTTCCGGACTTCAAGCAGGCTCTGGATTTCGTGAATCAGGTCGGGGCATTGGCCGAGGAGCAGGGACACCATCCCGACATTGCGCTCGCCTGGGGAAAGGCTGGGTTCACCCTGTGGACTCACAAGATCGACGGCCTGACGGAAAGTGACTTCATCATGGCAGCGAAGATTGACCGATTGCACGGCGAATAGGCGCGGCGGAGATCCGACCTTCTGACCTATCGAGACCGACCGCTTGCTATTCGATATCCGCGACCTAAGACAACGTCGTCGAGGTGTATGCAATTCTCTGCATCTTGACACCCGTCGGTTGATTCAGCATATTCAAGGACCGGCAAGGAAGGTCGATTGCTGCCCACATCCGCAATGGCGGCTAATCTCTTCCCACCCGGTACCGACGCCGACGCACATATCTGGCTTTGAGCGCGCGAAGATTCACTTGTTGTGAGTTTTCTCGAACGCTCTGTCCCTGGGGTTCGACAATTTGCAGGAGGTTCCTTCGTGAACTCTACGCTCGCGATTCTCACCCGCCCGAAGTCTGACTCACTTCTCAAGGAAACAACTTGCCCTCTCCATGTCGCGCGAACTTCACACGCAACCGGCTGGATGGTGCGCACATTGATTTCCGCGGCACTGATGCTGTCAGCGATCCCGGCGGTGAACGCCCAGAACATCATCAGCACAGTAGCTGGAGGGGGAAAAATCCTCAGTACGCCGCTCGATGCCGATATTCCTGGACCGACGGCGACGATCAAAGACTCAGCCGGCAATCTTTATATTGCTGCTCCCTTCTCCGCCAACATCTTTAAGCTGAGCAATGGCGTGCTCACGGTATGGGCGGGCCAGGGCTGGGGCGGATTTAACGCGGACAATCTTCAGGTGAGTGATGCCGTCCTTGGCAAGCCTGCCGCATTCGCCTTCGACACCCATGGTAATTTGTATATCGCCGATTTCGGAAACACCCGAATCCGCAAAGTGAACATGGCCACGCAAGTGATCACCACCGTGGCCGGAGATGGGAAGAAGTGTGCTTCGTCGACCGCCAGTTGCGGTGACGGTGGACCCGCCAAACATGCGCTGTTAAACCTCCCCCAAGGCATCGCCGTGGACAGCGCGGGAAATATCTTCATTGCCGACAGCTCGGATAATCGCATTCGCCGCGTGGATCATGCCACGAAAATAATCACAACCGTTGCGGGCAAGGGCAAGGCGTGTTCGAATCCAACCGACAAATGTGGCGATGGCGGTTTGGCCACGGCGGCCTTCCTGAACTTCCCAGAGGGTGTGGCCGTTGACGCAGCCGGAAATCTGTACATCGCCGACACTAAAGATCATAGGATCCGATTTGTAGATGCATCGACTCAAATGATTACCGCATTTGCGGGCAACGGTGGTGCTTGCCTCGATGGCACGCAACAATGCGGCGACGGGAAGAAAGCCACCGACGCCAATCTGCGATTGCCCCAGGCCGTAACGATTGATGCCTCGGGCAACTTCTATATTGCCGACACCGGCGATCACAGGATTCGCTTTGTTCAAGGCGGCATCATTAGCACCGTGGCTGGAAACGGCACGCAAGGTTTTAGCGGCGACGGAGGCAATGCTACCGCGGCCGAGTTAGACCTGCCGGGCGGCATTTACCTCGACTCCGCCGGCAACATCATCATCTCTGACACCGGCAACCAGCGCATTCGCCAGGTCGATACTACCGGCACCATAACGACCTTGGCGGGCGGAGGACTGGGCGACAACTCTGATGCTACAAAAGGCATCCTCGCCGGCCCTTACACAGTTTTCGAGGATGTATCCGGCAAGGTCTACTTTGCTGATCAGGCCAATAATCGAATTCGATTTTTCACCAAGGGCGGAGCAGTTTCCACCGTAGCAGGAACCGGCAGTGCCGGCTTTAGCGGAGATGGCGGGCCTGCGACTCAAGCGACGTTGAACGGCCCGAGTTCTGTGGTGTTGGACAACTCTGGAAATATGTACATTGCCGACACCAACAACCTGCGCATCCGCAAAGTGGACACGACGGGAAACATCAGCACATACGCGGGCGACGGCATGTCTTGTCCCCCGCCTCCATCCAAATGCGGCGATGGTGGGCCCGCTACCGGCGGCAATCTTTCATTCCCAACGCATGCCGCCCTCGACAGCGCGGGGAATCTTTATATCGCTGACTATTTCGCTCACAAAATTCGAAAGGTCGACAGCACAACACAAACGATCAGCACGGTCGCGGGTACCGGCAAGGCTGGTTATAGCGGCGATGGCGGACTCGGAACCCAGGCCCAACTCAATCATCCCTCCTCAGTTGGCGCGGATAGCGTTGGAAATCTTTACATCGCGGACCAGTACAACAACCGCATCCGGGCAATCGATCTGCAATCTGACATAATTTCCACCTACGCTCTAAACGGTAACACCTGCCTCTGCGGAGACGGCGGACCTGCCATAGACGGCAGCATGTGGAATCCTCTTGAAGTATCGGTCGACCCCAGCGCCAACGTCTTTATCTCGGGTGGCAATGCCAAAGTCGTGCAGCGGGTCGACGCCGTCACCGGCACATGGGGAACAGTTGCAGGAATCGCGTCCCAACCCGGTATCGGCGGCTTCAGCGGAGATGGCGGCCCGGCCACAAAAGCGCGCCTCGCCAGCAACGGCACCAGTGTCGACGCCCAGAACAACCTCTACATTGCCGACTACGGAAACAACCGCATCCGGTTCGTTCACCTCACTCCTGACGTCACCGTCCCAACGACGCCTCTGACGTTCGGCAACTGGCCGCTGAACACCACCAGCACGCCGCTCACGGTGCAACTAACCAGCACAGGCGGCGTGGATTTAAGCCTGACCGGAATTACAATCACCGGTACGTCCGATTTCGCCGAGACCGCATCCTGTGGCAATCCGCCTCCCGCGATTTCGCTCGGAGTGGATTCAACCTGCACCGTCTCGGTCACCTTCACACCGAGCAACTACGCGCGGCGCACGGCTACGCTGACCTTCACCGACAACGGACCCACCAGCCCGCAGATCGTATCCTTGGCCGGCTCGGGTCCAGATTTCACCATCTCCGCGTCGCCAACCACGATTACTGTGCCGAAAGGCAACTCCGGCACTTCCACATTGACGTTGACGCCCCTCGGAGAATTCAGTCAGCCGATCAATCTGACGTGCGTAGTCTCGCAGCCAGCGATCCCGACGTGCACGGTTCCAAGTCCAGTGCAGATGGATGGGATAAGTCCCAAAACGGCGCCACTGACGGTACAGACTACTTCTACGACTCCGTCGGGAACTTACGAGGTTACCGTAAATGCTTTCTTCGTTCCCTTGCAGCACCCGGTGACCGTCACGGTGATTGTGCCGTAAGCGAGGGATGAATTACGTCAGCGCAGCTTGGGAGGGTGGCTCTCGCCAGTCGGTGTGGTTCTTAGCGCGCCCCGCCGGTGCTCGCCATCTTTCGCGGCTGTGCCCCAAGCAGTTGTTGCAGCAAGGTCAGGTCGTTTTCCACATCGTCCCGCGCTGTTTTGCGCGTGGCTGAAGATTTCAATTCTTCTCGCAAGCGTGCTCTCACCAGCCCCGTGGCGAACTCGGACCCTTCCGATACGATCAGGATATTGGATCGCGCAATGCCCACCGACGTGACTTCCCTTCCGTCGTTGATGCGCAATATCGGTCCGCCGGCAGCATCGAGGGCCGGCTCAGCTGCCGCATGCAGCGACGTCCATTGCCGCGCATCCGCCTCAATGTCCACCGTCGTCGCCCTGTCCCGTTCCAACTCCTCCAGCTTATCTTGGTTCGCGCGACGGTCCGCACTCGTCATCGGCGCGCTCATCTCGTGCTTGGCATCGAGAATCGGCGCATTCTTGCCTGGGTTGAAATGCCAGTGCTGCACGTACACCGCAACCGCTGTCCCCGCTGCATAAGGATGGAACAAGAAAATCGGCCACATATATTTCTTGGCCGTCAGCATCACTTCGAACACGCCTTTCACACGCTTGGACCGTGGAATCGTCCCCGGAATCTGCGGGATCACGAACCTCGATGCCTCCAACTCAGAATGCTGCTTGCTGAACTTGGAGAGCGTCCTTGCCAGCTGCTTTGGCGTGGTGACCCCCAAGTCACCGATAATGCTACGGTGTACCGAGTGCGGATGATAGAAACTGATAACCTGCCGTGCGAAGTCGGCGCAGTTTGCCGTGACCAGGTTCCACCGCTGCCGGTTCGTCCGGTCGTTCAGCATGCGAATCAACTCCACATCCTTCTCCGGTTCGGTCTCAACCTCAAAGGCGTAGATCGTGCGCAGGTACGACGCTCCGGTCAACTCGTACCAGTCGCCTGGCGGCGTACCTCCTCCCGGAAGGTCGGGAATCAACGACTCCAGATGCTTGCGACGGTACTGGTCCCGCAAAAATGCAACCACCTTCTTGTCTGCGAAAAGGGGTATGTCCTCCGTCTTTTCTACTGCATAAAGGTAGGGAATGACAGGGATCGCGATCCAGTCATATCCGCCGATGCCACGGTAGCGGCTGAGTACGATCCCAGTTTCACCGGCAGCACAGGGGCGCAGCTTCACAGGCGACGCCGCGCAAACGCCGCTGAGATAGACCGCAGCATGACCCGTTCCCGCAAAAGCAGCGTCATGCCCGTACGGCTCGCCTAAGAACAGAGTTGCCCCAGCCTGCGCTCGGGGACTTGAACCCAGGCACAACAACAAAACAGCACCGAAAATACTCAGTCTCAAGGCAGCCTCGAGTCGGCCTTTCACCGTCCCTAGGAAGCAATTCCCTAGAGATCCAAGAGATCTATTAACGATACACCTGCCTAACCAGGATATCCCTCCCGGAAGACTAAAACATCAGCACCAGATTAATTACTGGCAAAAACGACAATTGATAACTGGCAAAACATACAGTCCGCATAACCCGCGACCGAGGACTACGAGTGGGCTTTCGAGAAGAATTTCCAGCCTGCAGGCGCAAAGGGCGGAAGGTAAACGATGAACCGCCGAGAGGTCGAGAAACCAAGGGCAATTATGAAACCGCGCGCTGTCGAAGAGGCCGCAACGCCCACGCCAGGATCGCCGATGGAATCAGCATCAGTATTCCGGTAACAGTCGCGACCATGCGTGCGGAAATTCCGGCATCCAGAAATCGTCCCGCCAGATAAGCAGTTACGGCAAACGTAAGACTGCCCAGTCCCAGGTCTGCCGCGAATACTCGTCCGCGAAACCGGTCCTCCGTATGGATTTGCAGCAGCGTTGTTGAAAATACCCAGACGGTCGAGCCTCCCATATGCGCCAGCATGGCGCAGGTGGCGGCCATCCATACGTTCCGACTGGCGCCCAGCATCCCGTAGCCGAGCGCAACTGTGAGGTAGCCATATAAAATGCCGAGGCGCAGACGACGGTCGTTTTGCCCCGCCCAGCGCGCCGCGACCAGCGGCCCGGCTAGCGCCCCGAGCCCTCGTCCGCCGAGCAGAATGCTCATGCCCAGCATCGATCCTCCCGTAGCACTAATGCCATGCCCGTGAAAAGCAAATTCACCAGCACCCATCACCGTGAAGATCACCCAGCTAGGCCCCACCATAATTTCTCCAGCCTTGGCAAACACCGCGGGCAGCAGAGCTTTGTGATTGCGGATGTAGCGAATCCCCTCCAGAACCGGAGAAAAGTCCACGAGATCCCGCACGCGAAGCGGGGCCGCCGCCTCCGCGTGGGGCTCGGCGAAGCGCATGCCCCTGATCAGAGATGCGGAGATCAGAAACGAGAGCGCATTCAGAATGAAGACCGTGTCACGGCCGAAGTACGCTCCCACAATGCCACCAATCGCCGCGCCCATCAGAAGGTTCACCGACCACGTCGCTGAAGATAACGTATTCGCGACCAGCACTTCCTGCTCCGCGGCAATGTTCGGAATCACAGAACTACGGGCCGGCTCAAAAAATGCCGCCATAGTTGTTTCCGCCAGCAGCAATGGATACACCAGCCACACCGTGGATCGCGATCGAACCAACAGCATCGCCATCACCACCGCAAACCGAATGATGTCGGCCGCAATCATCACGTGCTTGCGCTTCAGCCGGTCATTCACCACTCCGGCCGTCGGCCCCACGAAAGTCTGCGGCAGCACTTGCAGCATCAGGGCGAGCGCCACCGACCCGGCGTGTCCGGTCAACTGCAACAGCAGCGTATAAATAGACAGCGTATAAAACCAGTCGCCAATTTCGCTCACAATTTGCGCTAGCCATAACCGGCGGAAATTGCGATTGCCTCTCAGCAGTTGGGTGTAGGAACCAAGCGAGATGGCTGGGACAATGTGTTCAGGCTCAGGTTCCATGCGGGGTATAAGTGTAACGGAGACAATCCAGGAGCGGGAGATCTCGCGATTGATCGATTTGTTCGAGATGGCAATTCTTTGCCTCAAGAAAGACGAACGGCTCTAGCCTAACGAGGCGGGTCGGCAAGCTTTGATTTGAGACAGCATGCGGCATTGTTTTTCCGTTGAATAGCTCGACATGGCATGCGCCTGCACTGCACCTAAGCAGAGGAGTCCACCATGCGATCGCTGAGACTTCCTGATTTCGCTGGCATGCTATTGGTTCTCGCATCCGCGGTTTCGCCAATACGCAACAGTTTTGCGTCATACAACTGTCCAACCAAGGGCGGCACGCCGAACGTCGATCACCTAAATGGCAAGGCTACTGGTCAATCCGTAGGGGTTCTGATAAACAGCGACACTTTTAGCGTCATGACAGCCAACGGTAAAGGGGTTGGAGACACGGTCATCATTCTGGGCGCTTTCTCAACAGCACTCCACCGGCACATTAAACGGAGTCGCGTTCACCGCCAACTCAGGGGCATTCGAGGGCGCATCCACCGGAGCAACCCTGGACACTTTGAAGGGCTTGGGCTTTTGTCGTCTGGCTGCTCTTCAGCCAACCTATCGTATGGATATGTGACGCTGGGTACGCTCGGCGCCACCGTAAGCATCACCGCGAGTGGCGTGCAAAGGCCGTGCAGCGAACGGCTGGGATTCGGCAGAAGTTAATCGCCCAGCACGGAGCCGGCGAAGCACGGCGGTATCCTGCTGTTCTGAGCCTGGCACACTGACTTTGATGGGCGCCGGTTTGCTCGGAATTGCATCCAGGTGCGTCGCAAGCTCCGCTCTAAAATTTGCGATTTGTTCCCAATCAAGGCTATTTTTGTGAAGCGAAATCGTCCTGCTGGGAACCGGGGCGCAGATTCTTCTTCAGGTCTTCTGCGATTTGCTTGCCGTGGAAGCGCCCGTTTTCAATGAAGATTTCATTCGTTCGCGATCCCGCGACAATCACGCCGGCTACGTAAATTCCACGCACATTGCTCTCCAGCGACACTGGATCGCACACCGGCCGGCACTGCTCCTCTGAAAGCTCGATGCCCATGCTGCGCAGAAAATCGTAATCAGGGTGATATCCAATCAAGGCGAGCACGAAGTCATTCTTGAGCCGGACCGGCCCGCGCGGCGTGTTGATCACTACATGATCGATGCCAATCTCTTGCACCGAGCTGTTGAAGTAAGCTTCGATCTCCCCGTTCTTGATGCGGTTTTCAATGTCGGGCTTAATCCAGTACTTCACGTGATGGTGCATTTGGGCATCGCGGTGCACCAGCGTGACCCGGGCTCCGTGACGCCATAAATCCAGCGCCGCGATCGCCGCCGAATTCTTGCCGCCAATTACCAGCACTTCACAATCGTAATAAGGATGAGGCTCGCCGTAGTAGTGTGAAACCTTGGGCAGTTCCTCGCCGGGAATGCCCAACTGGTTCGCCAGATCGTAGTAGCCCGTCGAAACAATTACTTTCCGGGTGTGATAATCGTGCGGCCGGCCGGCGCGGTCCGTCGCAGTGATACTGAAGTTTTCATCCTCACCCATCACCGTCTTCACCCACTCGTACTGCCGCACATCGAGATGGTAGTGTTCTGCGACCTTCCGGTAATACTCGAGCGCCTCTTCTCGCGTTGGCTTCTGCTGCGCGGTCGTGAATGGAATGTCCCCAATCTCCAGCAATTCCGGCGTGGTGAAAAACGACATGTTCGCCGGATAGTGAAACAGCGAATTCACCAGGCATCCCTTGTCGACCACGATGACTTTCAATCCGATCTTCTGCGCCTCGATCGCGCAAGCCAGCCCCGTCGGCCCCGCTCCAATGACGATTACGTCGCAGCGCATATCCGGACGAGGCTTCACCCTGGCTTTAGTCAAAGTATCGAGTTCTTCGGCTGCGAGGAAATCCGGCATGGGACAAGTAGAAGAGTCGGTCGAGGCGACGAGGGTTCGAGCGCAACTCGAAACGGATGATTCTAGCACGTGAGTCGCGCAGGCACGCCGCAGCCATCCAACCGTAGGGCCGGCGGCTCGCCGGCTGTATCGCGGGCCTCTCGCCCCGGATGCTCATCACGAAGCCAATTCCCCTCAATCCCCAGATATATAATCCAACG
The DNA here is from genome assembly GCA_963731405.1 of uncultured Acidobacteriaceae bacterium. Taxonomy (GTDB): domain Bacteria; phylum Acidobacteriota; class Terriglobia; order Terriglobales; family Acidobacteriaceae; genus Sulfotelmatobacter. Next base: position 46,273 of record CAVSVS010000023.1, read on the forward strand.
TTGCCCTAATCCTCCTCCGTCATCAGGAGTCATCATGACCACCCTCATCGAAGCCGCCCAAGGACAAATCAAGACCCGCACTGAATCCGACAGCATGGGAAAAATTGATGTCCCGGCCAATGTTTACTGGGGCGCACAGACACAGCGTTCTCTGCTGCACTTCAATATCGGCCGCGACACCATGCCGCCCGAGTTGATCCGCGCTTTCGGAACGCTCAAAAAAGCGTGTGCCTTGGTGAATCAGGATCTCGGCAAACTTTCCCCCGACATCGCAAAGCTAATCGTCCAGGCCGCCGACGAAGTCATCGCCGGCAAGCTCAACGATCAGTTCCCGTTGCGCATCTGGCAGACCGGGAGCGGAACCCAGACCAACATGAATGTGAACGAGGTCATCTCCAACCGCGCTATCGAAATTGCTGGCGGCGCGATGGGATCGAAGAAGCCCGTTCATCCCAATGATCACGTCAACATGTCGCAGTCGTCGAACGACACCTTCCCCGCGGCCATGCACATCGCCGCCGCCGACCGCGTGAAGAACTCGTTGATACCCGCCATCACAACGGTGCGCGACGCGATCAAAGCCAAGGCGAAAGAATTCGACAGCATCGTAAAAATCGGTCGCACCCACCTGCAAGACGCCGTCCCTCTCACCGTCGGACAGGAATTCGGCGGCTGGGCCAGCCTGCTCGATCGCGACATAAAGCGCCTGGAGCAGGCGCTCGACGGCCTCTACGACCTTGCCATTGGTGGAACCGCAGTGGGCACCGGCCTGAACACACATCCTGAATTTGCCGAGCGCGCCGCGAAAAAAATCGCCGAACTTACTGGACTTCCCTTCCGCTCCCACGGCAACAAGTTCGCCGCGCTTTCAGCCCACGACGAAATCGTCTTCGCCCAAGGCGCCATGGAAACCCTTGCCGCATCTCTGATGAAGATCTCCAACGACATTCGCTGGCTGGCTTCAGGCCCGCGTTGTGGACTCGGCGAACTATCAATTCCAGAGAATGAGCCCGGGTCCTCCATCATGCCCGGCAAAGTAAACCCCACGCAGTGCGAAGCCATGACCATGGTCTGCGTCCAGGTGCACGGCGCCACTGCTGCCGTAGGATTCGCCGGATCCCAGGGCAACTTCGAACTCAACGTCTACAAGCCGGTGATCATCTACAACTTCTTGCATTCAGTCACTCTCATAGCTGACGCCTGCCACGGCTACGTCGAATACATGCTCAAGGGCATCGAAGTCGACCGCGCCAAGGTGGACTGGTACGTTAAGAACTCCCTGATGCTTGTGACGGCGCTCGCGCCGAAAGTGGGATACGACAAAGCCGCCCAGATCGCCCACACCGCCCACGTCGAACACTCAAGCCTGCGCGAGGCAGCACTGAAACTGGGCTATCTTACAGGCGAGGAATTTGATCAACTCGTGAAGCCAGAGAAGATGACACACCCGTAGGAGTTCTCTCCCGGACCAGGACCCTCTAGCCTGACGGCGTCATCCCGAAGCCCCGCGCTTTCTCCAGCGGGGCGAGGGATCTCGCGGGCAGATTATGCGCTTTCTCCACACGCGCCATGTTCATGCGTCACAGACGCGAATCCACTCCGAATGGTAAAAGGATAGTCGCAGCACAGTAGCCACAGGCGAGATCCCGCACTCGGCTGAACTACGTCGAGTTTCGGGATGACGTCGCAAAGGGCCAGATATGCGGCAACCAAAAGTCTTCCACGTCTACATCATGACGAACCGTCCCCGCTCTCACGTCTTGTATACAGGCGTCACAGGAGATCTATGCCGCCGCGTTTTCGAGCACAAGAACAAACTGGTCCCTGGCTTCACCAGTCGCTATAACCTGACTCGGCTAGCGTACTTCGAACGCTTCTGTTATCCCGATGCCGCAATCGCTCGTGAGAAGGAAATCAAAGGCTGGCGGCGAGCCAAGAAGATAAGACTCATCGAGTCGATGAATCCGCATTGGGAGGACTTGGCGGAGCGTTGGAGCGAAGTCTATACGCCGATGGTGCTCGTCAATCATCGCGAGATCCCTCGTCCCGCTGGAGAAAACGCGGGACTTCGGGATGACGCATCGGAGTAGGCAGATCGCCTGAGACTACGCGTCAGAAGCCGGCGCGGCCTCTGCCTCTCTGATCAACTCTCGGGGTGCTTCATTCTTCGGCGTAGTCGTAATCACCACCACACTCACCAGCACCAGCAGTGTCCCCGCAATCGTGCGCGGGCCAATCGCTTCCCCGCCCAGAAAATATCCCACCAACACCGCGACCACGGGATTTACGTAAGCATAGGTCCCGACCTTGGTCGGCGATTCGTGATGGATGAGCCAAACATATGCCGTGAATCCCACAATCGATCCCGCCACAATCAAATAGACCAGCGCAAGCCACGCCCCACGCGACACCTCTTGCACGTGGAAGCCGCGAAACTCTCCCAGTACAGCGGCGGTAAGCGTGAGCAGCACTCCGCCAGCCAGCATCTGGGCTCCCGAACTCATAGTCTTGGCAGCCGGCAAAGGCACCTTGCGACTGAGCGACGCCGCCGTGGACCAACTGATCGCCGACACAATCAAAGCGCAAGCCCCAGCAGTGTCCACCGGAGCCTCACCCAAGCTCGCGGTGTGTCCCACCAAGACAGCAACGCCAGCCATCCCCACCAATAGCGCAAATGTAAGCCGTATCGTCAGCCGCTGTGTGCGAAGAAAAACAATCTCCGCCAGCGTCATGAAGACCGGAATCGTCGCCATCATGACCGCCGCGATTCCCGACGGCACCCGCCGCTCCGCCCAAAACAGAAGCCCGTAGTCGAGCACGAAAATCAGGATGGCAAGAAGCGACGCCCCACTCCACTCTCGCACCGTTGGAGACGGAGTTCCTCGTGCGCGAGTCCAGATGTAAAGCACCAGCCCCGCAACCAGAAAGCGCATCCCCGCCAGCAGAAACGGTGGTACCTCGCGCACTCCCACGCGAATCGCCAGGAATGTCGAGCCCCACACGAAATAAATAATCGCGAAGGCCAGCAAGACCTTCCACGTCCGAGGTTGAGCATCAACATGCATGAAACGAATCCGCTTTCCGACCGACGGTTGATCTAGGCCGTAGTTGTCCGATCTTGGATCTTGAGAGCCAGGTCTGAGGTATGCGTCAAAAGACTAAGACCCAACACCCAAGACCCATGGCCCATTTAGATCGCCGGCTTCCGCAACGGACGCGGATTTCGCGCATAAAAAGATTTTATGGGTCTATAACGCAGACGGTTGAGCGACCGAAGCGGATACGGTGTGCGGGGGAATTATTTCTTGAGCAGGCTGGTGTGGCTGGCAACGCACTGCCACTTTCCCAGATCCATCACCCACGTGTCGGTAAACCGTCCGACATGGTCATAGGGCTTCCCTTGGTAGGTGCCCTGGGTGTGATAGATACCTGTAACCACCGCGGTGTCGCCAAAGAAGTTCACTTTGACGTCCTGAATATTGGCGAGGGAAGGTCTGAAATGCGGGTCTTTGATGTCGGCAAGAAATTTCTGTTTATCGCTGAGTTCGCCGTCCCATTCCGTGTTCACAAACCGGCTCGACACCAGCGCGTCCAGTGCCGATGAATCCCGATTCACCTGCGCTTCATTCCACATCCGCTCCAGAACCACCAGCTTGCTTTCGCGCGGATCGGCCTGCTGAGCCACCAGTCGGCCCGGGCCCAGAGTCAGCAGAAGACAGCAAAACAATGTGATGCGATTCATGGACTTACACGATCGCCGACATCCCTACGTGCAGGCGTTCGTTCCACAACGTTAGCAGCCGCCCCGCGTCCAAGCCACGGAAAAGCACGTCAGAGATGTTACGAATGTCACAGGTCTGGCCGAAATGGGACATCGAAACGCCAAGGGACGGGTCCATATTCTACGGTCTGAGGGTTGGAGGCCTGAATTCAAAGTCTGAGATTCGCCTCGAAGGCCTCCTCTAGAACGCCCACCGCAGCAGTGTCGCCCCTACCGTAAATCCGGCCCCCACCGACGCGAGCATCACCAAGCTTCCCTTCTTCAGCTTGCCTTGCTCCAGCGCCGTATTCATCGCCAGTGGGATCGTGCCCGCCGTGGTATTTCCATAGTTTTCGATGTTGATGACGATCGCATCCGGCCTCAAGCCGAGGCGATCTCCGGTCGCGTTGATGATCCGCAGATTCGCCTGGTGCGGGATGAAGGCATCAATATCCGATCCCTTCAGCCCATTGCGCTCGAGCAACTTCTGGCACAACTCGGTCTGCTTGCGCACCGCGAACTTGAATACCTGTTGCCCGTCCTGATGTACGTAATGCATTCTCTTCTCGATCGTCTCTTTGCTCGTCGGATTCAAACTACCCCCGCCTGGCATGTATAGAAACTGCGAGCCCGAGCCATCCACTTCGTGAATGAAGTCGATCAGACCGACGGAGTCATCCTCGGCCGGCTCCAGAATGGCTGCGCCGGCGCCATCGCCAAATATCACGCAAGTCGCGCGGTCGGCATAGTCAATGATCGACGACATAACATCAGCGCCAATCACCAATATGCGCTTGTGCGTTCCGCTGGCAATGAATTGCGCCCCGACTTGCAACGAATAAAGAAAGGCCGAACACGCCGCCGACAAATCGAATCCCCACGCTCCCTTCGCGCCCAGCTTGTCCTGCACCAGGCAAGCAGTAGACGGAAAAAACATGTCAGGAGTGACGGTCCCCACAATAATGGCGTCGATGTCGGTAGGAGCCAGCCCCCGCTGCGCCAACGCCTTCTTAGCGGCTTCCACCGCAAGATCGCTTGTCGCCACACCCTTCTCCGCGATATGCCGCTCGCGGATCCCCACGCGGGCCATGATCCATTCATTATTCGTGTCGACCATCTTCTCCAAGTCGGCATTGGTAAGCAGGCGAGGCGGCACGTACGTGCCGAGGGCGCTGATTTTGGCGCGAATCGGTTTCGTCAACAAAAGCTCCTATGGGATAAAGCTCAAGTATTCTGAAGGATTAATAGAAGAATGTCTAACACCACTCGCCGAACCTCAGACCGAGGCATCCGACACGAATCTTAAAAAGCCTATTCTTAGCTTTTCCTTCGTGAACCTTCGTGTCCTTCGTGGTTAGCGATTTCACGAGGCCATGTGGACCTAGTATGCCCACCGCAGCAGCGTCGCCCCTGAAGTAAATCCCGCCCCCACCGTTGCCACCAGCACGCAGTCTCCTTTTTTCAATTTCCCCTCTTCGAGCGCAGTCTTCATCGCAATCGGAATCGTCCCCGCCGTTGTATTGCCGTAGCGATCAATATTAATGATCACTTTCTCCAGCGGCATCCCCAACCGGTCGGCGGTCGCCGTGATGATTCGCCGGTTCGCCTGGTGCGCAATGAAGCAATCGATGTCTTTCCCGGTCAGCTTGTTTCTCTCCAGAATGCGCTCCGTCATCTCCGACATCTTCTTCACCGCGTACTTGAAGACATTCTTCCCATCCTGATGAATGTAATGCATTTTCTGGTCGACCGTTTCATGCGTCGCCGGATGCAAACTCCCGCCCCCGGGCATGAACAAATATTGTCCGCCAACGCCTTCCACCTGCGCCACATGATCAATGATCCCGACACTGTCATCTTCCGACGGTTCCAACAGAACCGCACCCGCCCCATCGCCAAAAATGATGCACACTGCGCGATCGGTGTAGTCGGTCATCGACGAATTCACATCCGACCCAATCACCAGCACCTTCTTATACTGCCCTGACTCCACGAACTTCACGCCCGTATTCAGCGCATACAAGAATCCCGAACACCCCGCGGAAACATCGAAGCCCCACGTATTCTCGATCCCCAGCTTGTGCTGTACCAGGCATGCCGTCGACGGATACATCATGTCGGGTGTCACCGTGCCCACCACGATCAGGTCGACCTGCTGCAAATCAAAGGGATGGGACTCCAGCAAGTTCTTCACCGCTGCAACCGCCAGGTCGCTCGCTGCCACGCCTTTGTCCACGATGTGGCGCTCGCGAATCCCGACGCGTTCCATGATCCATTCATTGGTGGTATCGACCATTTTTTCCAGGTCGGCGTTGGTAAGAACTCTGGGCGGAAGGTAGGTGCCGAGGGCGCTGATTTTGGCGCGGATCGCTTTGGTCAATGAGGGCTCCCTGAAATATGAAACGGATCATTTTCAAGGATTGAGAGCAGAATGTCTAACGTAATTGACTCATGTGGGGACAGCCGCCTCCGGCTGTCCCGCGAAGGCGAAGCCGGGCGGCCCGGCCTCAAAAGTATACTCAGGCGGAGCGATGCTTTTACGCCGCCGCACCCTTCTTCTCCCGATCGATCCAAGCCCGAATAGCGCTCGGGCACGAGACAATGCTGAAGTCGCGATCTTCCCCGTCAATCAGGTACGACAAGGCGGCATGATCCAATTCCTCCAGGCGCGCAAAATTCAGCAGCGGCCATAACTTGCATTCGGCCGCCGACTGAACCATCTGCTCCAGATAAGGCAGATGTCCCTCAAATAATTTCCCGGATACGCGAATGGTGATCTGGGGAGCAAGCTTGGGAGCGGTACCACGACTCTTCATTGTTCTCCTCGCAGCTGGAACGGAAATGCCAGCCTACCTCTACTTGATGCTCGAAACGACACTTCTTGCGCAAAGAGTTGGTAAAAGATTGGTAAATCTCTGTAGTCGGGAGGGCAGGAACTACATAGCAAGAAAATAAGCCAGGCACCGGGAACTCACTGCACACGCAAGAGCCCGTTACCGTTGCTTCCTTCCGGACCTGGCGGGGTTGGCGGGAAAACGTCGCGTGAGACCGATGCCTGACCTGAATCATTCTAGCATCCGTAATTCGAACGCTCGCACGCCGCAATCCACAAGTGGCGCCAGCAGCCTGCTCTGAGCGAAGTCGAAGGGCCCCGCTAGCTTCAGCAAGGCATCTTGCCCTCGCACCCGTACGAGACCACTATCCCCGAAGGCCATGTGACTTTCGGTGCAAGATTCCCCACTCAGCCCCTTCCTTTCTAATCCCAGTTGTCGAACAATGGTGAAAAGGCCGCTGTTCGGCTTTAGAGCTCTCGAGAATGCTGCCTCCCAAACAGCACGGCATCATCCCGCTCACGAAGGCCATCGACCATTACTTCGAACTGGCCTTGTATCTTCTTGTCCTGACGGGCTTTGCAACATTGGCCACGACCGGCGGCCTCGATCTTCCATCCATCATTCTCGTGGGCTCCGCCTTCGCCGTCCGTGGCTACCTTCTGGCCAAGCGGCGTCAGTTCACCATTTCCGACAACTGGACCACTCCACTCTCCATCCTTTATTTCGTCTTCTTCACAGCTGATTATTTTCTTTTTTCCCGCAGTTTCTTGCCCGCAACCATTCATTTGGCATTGTTTGGCGTAGTCGTACGCATGTTCTCGCTGCGTCGTGAACGCGATCACATCACGCTAGCGATCCTCGCCTTCCTGATGGTGCTTGCATCGGCAGTCTTGACCGTCGACAGCACCTTCCTGTTCTGCTTCGCCACATTCATGATGATGGCCGTGGGAACCTTCGTGTTGATGGAGATGCGCCGCTCCGGCCATGCTGCCAACATTCACGCCCGCCATTCCAACGACGACCACGAACATCGTCATCTCGCATTCGCGCTGGCCCGCATCGCTCCCGCTCTGATGCTTCTGATTCTCATCTTCGGCGGAGCGCTCTTCTTCATCATGCCGCGCCGTTCGGCGGCCGGTTATTTGGGCGCTTATTCGCTCGGACCCGACCTTTCTTCCGGATTCAGCGATCGCGTCCAGTTGGGAAAAATTGGAACCATCCAACTCTCGAACGCTGTCGTCATGCACATCCAGGTCGATGGAGACAACCTCGGAGGCTCTGACTTGCATTGGCGCGGAGTCGCTCTCGCCGACTTCGATGGGAAGACTTGGTCCAATCCGAAAGAACAGTTTTTCCTGCGTCACCAAGCGAACAGCTACCTGGTTCCGAGGACAAACGGACCTCTCCAGCCTCACACCTCATCCCTTCGTGAGCATGTGATCCACTATCGCGTGCTCATGGAGCCCATCGGAACCAACGTCTTCTTCCTTGCGCCCTGGGCCCGTAGCATTTCCGGAGACTATCGCCTGGTGGCAGGCGATTCCAGCGGAGCGGTCTACGATTTCGATTCACAGCACCCCATCGCCCGCTACGAGGCCGACTCCGACATCACACCGACCCCGCCCGCGGAGCTACGTGCCGCTGGCCGTAATTACCCTCCGCAACTTGCAGCCTACTTGCGCTTGCCGCCCCTCGATCCGCGCGTGCCGCAGCTGGCAGAAAAAATTACCAGCGCCGCCACCAACGATTTCGACAAGGCCGCCGCCGTCGAAAACTATCTTCGCACCCGCTTCGGCTATACCCTCGAACTGCCGCAAACTGCGGTGAAAGACCCCATCGCCAATTTTCTTTTCGAGCGCAAACAGGGACACTGCGAATACTTCGCCTCCTCCATGGCCATCTTGTTACGCTCACTGGGAATTCCGGCGCGCGTAGTCAACGGATTTCGCAGCGACGAGTTCAACGATCTCACCGGCAACTACGTGGTGCGCGCCAAAAACGCACATTCCTGGGTGGAAGCCTACTTCCCCAACTACGGCTGGCAAACCTTCGATCCCACTCCCGCTGGCTACAGCGGTACGCCCCAGGGCTGGAGCCGTCTCGCCCTCTACATCGATGCCATGTCGTCGTTCTGGCGCGACTGGATCGTCAGCTACGATACCTCTCATCAATACACCCTCGGCCAGGCCGCCTTCAGTGGTACTCGCGGTCTGTTTGAGAATGCCCGCAAGTGGGCTCGTGACCACTATGCGTCTATGCTGAAATGGGCGCAGCGCAGTCAGGATCGCGTGGAGCATTCCCCGAAACGATGGGCAATCCTCGCCGTGGCCCTCGCGGCTACGATTCTTCTATTGGGAAATTTGCGCCGGGTCGCACGCCTCGTACACGAAAAGTGGCTGCGTGCTTATCCCGAACGTTCTCCCGAGCAAGCCGCGGCGATGTGGTATCGCCGGATGGCCCGTGCCTTGGAACGCCAAGGAATGGAAAAACCCGCGTCGCAAACCCCTCAGGAATTCTTGCGGAAGATTGAAGACACTCGCCTGCGTGAGCCGGTCGCCCGCTTTACCGCAGTCTATGAATCCGCTCGCTTTGGAAACTCCGCCGATGACGCTCAGCGTTTGCCGGAGCTATACGAAGAAGTAGAGTTGGCGACGCGCGGTCGCTAAAGCCGCTAGAACCGCCAGAAGGCTCCGCCCGCCACATAATAATTGTGCATGCGCGATTTCCCGGTATCCGCCAGTGGAAAATCCGGTTCCCCAGACCAGAAGTCGCGAACCTCTCCCCGCATGCTGAGCTTGCGCCACACTTTCACATCCAGACCGAAGCCGGCCTGAATGACGCCCGAGGTCGTACTCTTGCCCGGATTAGGGCCACCATAGGCGAGGATGGAGCTCTGACCAATGTGGCCAAACCCGCCTCCAATACTGATCCAAGGAGAAACCGCCGTAGTCGGGAACAGGTTCAACCGGACCGCAGGTGTCACGAAGAACTCACTGATCTGGGTGGGCACAACCGCATTCAGATAGGCCCCGCCATTCACATCTTCGTCGTGGTTCACCATCATCACCACTTCCCCGGTAATCGACCAGACAGGGGCTACGAAGAATCGGCGACCATACTCGACATCGAAGCTCAGGCCGTTCCCGAAAGCAATAATAGGATTGGGAAAGTTCGCGTTCTTGATTCCCTGATTACTGATGAACGTGCGTCCCAGGGTGCCGCCCAGTTCATTCTTTTCATCTTGCGCAACCGCCGACGCCGCGAGCATGGTTATCACGGTAAGGACCGCAATCCAAAGACGTTTGCCAGACATTGCCCCTCCTGGGAGGTGACTCCAAAAAATTGTTACGGCGGTATGAGCTAGCCTAGCACGACCCCGATCGTTTTGGATTGACCGGTACTATCTTTTGTGGTGCCGAACAAATCTGCTCGACTTGGCCTGTCGCGAACCGATCCAGATCCATGGGATGCTAAAATAGAAAGATTGCATGCCTGTGAAGGACCTCACTGTTAGCGGTCCCCCTGGTCTCAAGCCTGATCGCAAACCGGTTTTCAGGAACGAGAATTCTGTGGAGAATCCGCCCGCCGAACGCCCCCAGAAGGTGGGCTTCGTCAGCTTGGGCTGCCCCAAAAACCTGGTCGACAGCGAAGTTATGATGGGCCTGCTCGCCCGCTCCGGCGCCGAACTCACCCGCCGCGCTGAAGACGCGGACGTGATCGTCGTCAATACCTGCTCGTTCATCGAAAGCGCCCAGCAGGAGTCGGTCAACACAATCCTCGAGATGGCCGCGCACAAGACCGGAGGCAAGACGAAAAAGCTCGTCGTCGCCGGGTGCCTCGTCGAGCGCTTCCGCGATCAGATCCGCAAAGACATTCCGGAAGTCGACGCCGTTGTAGGCACCGGCGAGTTGGAACAAATTCTCGCGGCAACCGGCCTTGCGCCCGCTCCCGCACCGAGCAATTCCCCATTTGTCGTTTTGCCCTCGCGCCCCGAAGGCGATGCTCGAGCCGCGCAAGGACGCTTCTCCCGCGAGTCATGGGCAAACCAATCATGGACTGGCGCGGTCGGCGATCTGCCCAACTATCTTTACGACGACGCCACGCCTCGCATCCTCGCCACGCCGGGACACATGGCGTACATCAAGATCGCCGAGGGCTGCGATCATCCCTGCACCTTCTGCATCATTCCCCAACTCCGCGGCCAGTTCCGCTCCCGCCGCTTCGAATCTGTCATCGCCGAAGCCGAGCGCCTGGCGCAGTCCGGCGTCCGCGAGATTACTCTCATCGGACAGGACACGACCTGCTATGGCGAAGACTTCGGCCTGAAGGATGGCCTTGCACTCTTGCTCGAGAAACTCGCCGCCATCGAAGATCTCCGCTGGGTGCGCTTCCTCTACGCCTATCCCAACAAGATCACCGGCAAGCTGCTCGACACGATTGCGCAGCACGACAAGATCTGCTCTTACATGGACGTCCCCCTGCAGCACGCCTCTGCCTCGGTACTCAAGCGCATGAAGCGCGGCGGCGGCGCGGATGTATTCCTGCGATCGATCGCCAAGATGCGCCGCACAATCCCAGACTTGACTCTGCGCACTTCGTTCATCGTCGGCTTCCCCGGCGAAACCGAAAAGGAATTCGAAGAACTCTGCGACTTCGTTCGCGAAGCCCAATTCGACTGGATGGGCGCCTTCGCCTATTCCGATCAGGACGGTGCTCAAGCCTACGCCCTCGACAAGAAACTCTCACCCCGCGAAATCGAACGCCGCCGCAAACACGTAATGTCAATCCAGCGCCAGATCAGCAAGAAGAAAAAGAAGTCCCTGGTAGGTCGCGAGTTCGACCTGCTGCTCGAGGGTGAATCGGAAGAAACAGAACTGCTCCTTGAAGGCCGCACCGAAATGCACGCGCCTGAAATCGACGGCAAAGTCTTCGTGAACGACGTTCCGGAGGAAATCGACCCTCAGCCCGGCAAGTTCTATCGCTGCCAGATAACTGAAGCACACGACTACGATCTGGTAGCAAAGATTCTGTAACCGCCGTCTGACCGCAATTCGAATCGTATGCCCCGCAAGCGCACCGTCAAACTCCGCTGTCCCATCTGTAAAAAATCAGTAAAGAGCACCGACCCCGACTTCCCTTTCTGCAGTGACCGCTGCCGCCTCATCGATCTCGGTAAATGGGCCAGCGGCCAATACGTAATCTCCTCCCCCGTAACCGACGCCGAGGAAGCCATTCGCGACCGCAACCCCGAAGACCCCGAGGACGAATCGTGAAGCCGGATACGCCGAACCGTAGCGCCGGCGTCCCGCCGGCTGTAGCGGGAGCCTGCCCTGAGCTTGCCGCAGGGCGGTCCCGGCCGCGCTCCCCGAACTGGGCAAGCGTCGTAGCAACCTTCCTCGGCGTCGGCCACCTGCACCCCGGCCCCGGAACCTGGGCCTCCGTAGTCACAGTCCTCCTCTGGGCAGCTATCGCCTACGCACTCCCCCCGTCCCAGCGCACCCCAACAGCGATCGCGCTCACCGTGCTCATCATCCTGATCGGCATCCCCGCCGCCACCCGCGTCTCCAGAGCCTCCGGAGGCAAAGACCCCCAATTCGTCGTTATCGACGAAGTTGCCGGACAACTCATCGCCCTGATCGCCGTTCCTCTCTCGTGGAAATCTTTGCTGGTTGGTCTTATACTTTTTAGAGTGTTCGATATCGTCAAGCCGCCTCCGGTGCGGCAACTGGAGCAACTTCCAGAGGGCACCGGAATCATGCTCGACGACGTTGCGGCTGGGATCTTGGCCTGCATTTCCATACATCTCTTGCTGCATTTTCGGCTACTAAATAGTTAGCTCCTCGTTCACTCTCATGGGAATTTCCGACCGGATTCTCGGCAAGAAAAATGTCAATGGCGGACCACGCATTGAAATGGTCGCGCCCTCTTGCGCCCTCGCCGGAGGTGAACTCCGCATTTCGGGTTCCGGACTGCGTCCCCATGAACTGCATCGCCCCAAAGTGAAATTTGGCGACTTTGAGGGATCCATCGTCGTCAGCTCCGACGCCTTTCTGGTCACGCGTGTTCCCGAAGGCGCAACCTCCGGTCCCGTCGTGGTCGCCACCAACGGGCACGTCAGCAATCCTCACTCCGTGAAAGTCGCGGTTCCCATCGCTGAAAATCTTCATCCCGTGACCAGCCCCGCCCTCGATCCCGAAGGCAATCTTTACGTCACATTTTCCGGCTCGCGCGGCCAGAAAGTTCCCGTCGCGATTTTCAAAATCGACACCAATTACAACGTCAAGCCCTTCGTCACTGAGATGATGAATGCCACGGCCATCGCCTTTGATCGTGCCGGGCAGATGTACGTTTCATCGCGCTTCGATGGCGCTGTCTACCGCGTCACTCCCAACGGCACCACCTCGACCTATGCCGAAGGCATGGGCGTCGCCACCGGCATCGCCTTCGATCGCGACCAGAGCCTTTACGTCGGCGACCGCAACGGCACCATCTTCAAAATCTCTCGCGATCAGCAGGTCTTTGTCTTTGCTACGCTCGAGGCCAGCGTTTCCGCCTACCACCTGGCATTCGGTCCGCAAGGAGATCTCTTCGTAACCGGTCCTAACGATCGCGTTTACAAGATCGATCCCGCTGGAACGGTAAGCACTTTCTACAAAGGTCTTGGAAGGCCGCAAGGCATTGCCTTCGATGTCGACGGCAATCTCTATGTCGCCGCCTCTCTCTCCGGCACCCGCGGAATCGTGAAGATCGCCCCCAACGGACTCGCCAACCTCGAAGTCGCCGGGCAAGGTTTGGTCGGCCTCGCCTTCGCCCCCGGCCGCTCCGTCATCCTGGCCACTACGAGCACGGTCCACCATCTCTCCTGGAACATCCAAGGCATCTCTCTACCGCCCGAATAAATCGCTTGTTTCCTCTGTGTGTCCTCCGTGTCCCCCGTGGTCATGTTTTCCCGCTTTTGATTTAAACTTTGATTACGTGAATGCCGAAATCATCGCGGTGGGCTCGGAGATGCTCACGCCCTTCCGCATGGATACCAACTCGCTCTACCTCACCGAGCAACTCAACCTGCTGGGCGTTGACGTAATTTTCAAAAGTATCGTCGGCGATGATCTGCGTCGCCTGGTCGAAGCCGCGGAGCACGGCCTCTTCCGCTCCGACATTCTCGTCTTCATCGGAGGCCTCGGCCCCACCGAAGACGATCTCACCCGCGAAGCCGTCGCAGAAGCGCTCGGCGTCACCCTGCGCCGCGATCCCGAAGTCCTCGCCCGCCTGGAGCAGCGCTTCGCCGAGCGCGGATGGAAGATGTCGCCCAACAACACCAAGCAAGCCGACGTTCTCGAAGGCGCCACCGTCCTTCCGAATCCCAACGGCACCGCTCCCGGCCAGTGGCTCAGCGGACAATTCGACGGCCGCGAACACATCATCGTCCTGCTACCCGGCCCTCCGCACGAAATGAAGGCTTTGTTCGAATGTGAAGTGCGCGAGCGCCTGCGCGTGAAAGTTCCTCCCGCGTCGCTGGCGATCCGAACTTTGAAAATCGCTATGCTGGGCGAGTCGCAGGTCGACGCGCGCGTCTCCCCGATCTACAAACGCTACACCGATGTCGACACGACGATCCTCGCTGGCGCCGGTGAAATCGAACTGCACTTCAAAACGCGTGCCGCCACCCAGGACGCAGCCCAACGCCGCGTCGATGAAGTCGCCGGCATGGTCGAAGACGAACTCGACGACGCCGTCTATTCCCGCAACGGAGAATCGCTCGAGCAGATCGTCGGCTACTGGCTCCAGATGCGCAACGCCACGGTTGCCGTCGCTGAGTCCTGCACTGGAGGCCTGCTCGCCGAACGCTTAACCTCGATCAGCGGAAGTTCAAGATATTTTCTGGGCGGCGCAGTCGTCTACTCCAACGTGCTGAAAACCGAACTCGCCGGAGTTCCGACAGAAATGATCGATCGCCACGGCGCCGTCAGCCGCGAAGTCGCCGCCGCCCTCGCCGAAGGCATCCGTTACCGCTGCGAGTCGACATTGGGCGTAGGTATCACCGGAGTAGCCGGCCCCAGCGGAGGCACCTCCGAAAAACCAGTAGGCCTGGTGTTCCACGCCGTAGCCAGCGACCGCGGCACCGAAGTCGTCCAGCGCAACTTTCCCGGCGACCGCAAACGCATCCGCCGCTTCGCCTCCACCATGGCCTTGGATATGCTGAGGAAAAAGTTGATGTGACGAATAGCTGCTAGCTCCTAGCTTCTAGCTAGCCCTTCGCTGTTGGCTTCAGGCGTTTGGTTTTTGGCCTCGACTTTCGGCTTTTAACTTTTTGCTTTTAGATTTCGGACTTTTGATGTGACCCGGATCCTTGAATCTCTGCGCAGGACATCGAACTTCTGCCCTCGCCTCGATTGGGAGGTCGTGTACATCCGGGAAGGGCACGGCTTCAGCCGCGCCATAAAGGCTCGATTGAAGTAGGGCTTCAGCCCCTGAGCGCGCACTTGAAAACGCTGACGACAAATCTGAGCACCCAGAGCGAAAGATTCAAGCTAGGAGCTAGAAGCTAGCAGCTGCCCTTATGCGCCTCTTCATCGCTCTCGACATCGACGACGCCATTCGCACCCGTCTCTCCCGCTTCGTCGAAGGCGTCACCGGCTTCGCGCCCGACGCGCGCTGGGTCAAGCCCGAATCTCTCCACGTAACCCTGAAATTCATCGGCGAACAACCCGCCCCCGCAGTCGACCAAATCAAACAGGCGTTATCCGAAGTCGAATCGAGCGGATCAGAAATCCACTTCCGCGGCTACGGATTCTTCCCCACCGCAAAGTCCGCCCGCGTCTTTTGGATCGGCATGGAAGCCGACCCTCAGCTTGCCACTCTCGCCGCCGCCATCGACGACAGAATGGCCTCCCTCGGAATCCCCAAAGAAGACCGCGCCTTCAGTCCACACCTGACCCTCGCACGCGCCGGCGGCCGATCCGGCTCCCCCCGCCGCAACACAACCGACCGCCCCAACCGTGTCTTCCACCATCTCCAGGAAAAACTGTCCGCGCTTCCCGCTCCAGAATTCGGTACCATGATGGCGCGCGCGTTCTTTCTGTACCAAAGCCAACTCTCCCCGAAAGGATCAAAATACACAAAGCTGGCAAGTTTTGATTTGAAGTAGCGCCGGCTATAGCGGGGTCGTCCCGGCCGCACAGTCGATCGTTACGAAAGCTAGAATCCTCAACCAATGTTCCGCCTCCCCCTCATCGCCGCCGCAGCCTACCTCCTGGGATCCATCCCCTTCGGCTATCTGCTCGTCCGCATCTTCCGCGGCGAAGACGTTCGCCTTGCTGGCAGCGGTAACATCGGAGCCACCAACGTAGCCCGCAAGTCCCCAGCCCTCGGCGTATTAACGCTCTTACTCGACGCGCTCAAAGGATCAGCCGCCGTAGCCGTCGGAATCTTCCTCTCCCCGCCTTTTTTCGATCGCATCTCGACCTCCGCAATTCCCTGGCGCCAGTTGCTCCCTCCCGCCTCGCGCGAGTTTGCCTTCTGGGCCGCCCTCGCCGCGTTGTTCGCCGTGGCCGGACACATCTTCCCCATCTGGCTAAACTTTCGCGGAGGCAAAGGCGTCGCTACCGGACTGGGCGCATTTCTCATGATCGCTCCCAAGTCCGTGCTGCTCGCCGCTGGCATCTTCGTCATCCTCGTCCTGATCCTTCGCTACGTTTCGCTAGGATCGATCGCCGCAGTCGCGGCCTTCCCGAACATCGCGCTGGTCATGCACGAATACGGACGGTCCCCGCTCGCGCTCGTCATGATGGCAACCGCGTCGGTGCTCATCGTCGTCAAGCACCACACCAACATCCGCCGACTTCTCACTGGCACCGAAAACCGTTTAGGATCGAAGCACGCATGAGCGAAATCGCCGTCATCGGCGCAGGAGCATGGGGCACCGGCATTGCCATCGTGCTCGGACGCAAAGGCACACACTATGTGCGCCTCTGGGCCCACGAGACCGATGTCTGCGAATCAATCATGCAGCGCCGCGTCAACGAGAAATTTCTTCCTAGCCGCCAAATCCCCGGCTCTGTCACCGCCAGCAACGATCTCGCCGCCACCCTCAAAGATGCCCAGATCGTCGTCAGCGTAATGCCCTCGCAACATTGCCGCGCTCTGTTCGAACGCATGCGTCCATTACTTCCGCCGCGAACCTTGATCGTCAGTGCCACCAAAGGCCTCGAAGAAAACTCCCTCCAGCGCATGACGGAAGTGATTCAGGAAGTGTTAACCAATAAAAAAGCGGGTACCCCATCCTTGCCTCGTTCTTTGCGACAGGATGGAGATTCTGATTTCCTCATCGGAGCCCTCAGCGGCCCATCCTTCGCCCAGGAAGTCGCTCGTGGAGATCCCACCGCCATCACCATCGCTTCACAGGACGCCGCTCTCCTGCGCATCGTGCAACAGGAATTCAGCGACTCAAGTTTTCGCGTCTACACCAACAGCGATGTCATCGGCGTAGAACTCGGTGGCGCCCTGAAAAACATCGTCGCCATCGCTGCCGGAATCTGCGATGGACTCGGCTTCGGCCACAACTCCGTCGCCGCCCTCATCACTCGCGGTCTCGCAGAAATGACCCGACTCGTCGTCGCCTGCGGAGGCCGCGCCGAAACCATGGCCGGACTCGCCGGACTCGGCGACCTCGTCCTCACCTGCACCGGAGGCCTGTCGCGCAATCGCAGCGTTGGCGTCGAACTAGGCCGCGGAAAAAAACTTCCCGAGATCATCGCCGGCATGCACGGCATGGTCGCCGAAGGAGTCTTCACCACTTCCGCCGCCGTCGGCCTTGCGCACGCCCGCGCCGTGGAAATGCCCATCACCGAACAAATGCACGCCATCCTGCATCACGGCAAATCTCCCCGCGAAGCTATTCAGCAACTAATGTCCCGCACCGGCAAAAGTGAATCCACCCAATCGTAATGGCGACAACTCGCCACCACCGCCGAAGTCGCCAGCCACTCCTCAGGAACAGAAACAATGCTCTTCCTTCGTGTACCTTAGTGTCCTTGGTGGTTGAAGGTTGTAACGCACTCCGGAGTCCCCAGATGCACATACGAAATCTAGCCCTGGCAATCCTGCTGATTACATCGCCCTTAATCGCCCAAACCAAATCTATCGCCGAACGCCTCGGCTACCCTGCCAACTCGAAACTCCTCATCATCCACGCCGACGATCTCGCCGTCGCTCACTCCCAGGACGCCGCCAGCTTCGACGCCCTCGACAAAGGCGCTGCCACGTCCGCCAGCATCATGGTTCCCTGCCCCTGGCTCACCGAAGTTGCGGACTACGCGAAAGCTCATCCCGACGCCGATCTCGGTCTGCACCTCACCCTCTCCGCCGAGTGGAAGTCCTACCGCTGGGGTCCCGTGGAATCCAAAGACAAAGTTCCCAGCCTCCTCGATCCCGCCGGATACCTCTGGCCCGAAGTCGAACCCGCAGTCCGCAGCATCAAGCCCGACGAAGCCGAGCGCGAGATTCGCGCCCAAATCGAACACGCGGTTTCAGCTGGAATTCGTCCTACGCACCTCGACAGCCACATGGGCGTGCTCTTCGCGAAGCCCGAACTTTTCGCCGTCTACGTCAAGGTCGCTCATGATTACAAACTGCCGTTCCTGGCGCTGCGCGGCCCGCAAGTTCCTCCGACTCTGCTCTCCATGCTCACTGAAAAGGACGTCATTCTCGATTCGTTGATCATGGCTGATCCTTCCGTGAACCCCGCCAACTGGAATGCTTTCTACACCAATGCGATTAAGAACCTGAAGCCCGGCCTCACCGAGATCATCGTTCACCTCGCCCACGACGATGCCGAATTTCAAGCCGTCGCCGTCGATCATCCCGACTACGGCTCAGCCTGGCGCCAGCGTGATTACGACGTGGTCACGAGCCCAGAATTCAAAAAGGCGCTGGAAGAAAACCACGTCATCCTCATCCACTGGAAGGATTTGAAGAAACTCGTACAGTAACGTGCCACCAAAACGTAGCGCCAAAGCCTGCCCTGAGCGAAGCCGAAGGGTCCCGGCGGCCGTAGCCGGGGCATCCCGCCCGCGCACCGAAATAATGTCGGGGCTCTGCCAAAACCCGCGCCAGAAGGCACATTCGCGAGGTACTTTAGTAATGCCAATCCCCCCAGCTTTTCCCTTCGCCAGCTCCATTCCCCAGTAAACTTTTAAAGATACCTTGGAAAGCTGCCGCCACTTCGCCTTCGGCGTCTGCGACGAGTGAAGGGAGAGACTTGTCTACCAGCGAACCGAATCACGCGCGCATCCCGATTCTGTACCTGATTCTCGGTGTGCTTCTGGTAATCAGCATCGTCCCTATGTATTTCTACTCGGCCAAGGTCGAGGCCATCAACGGGGAACGTCTGAAGACCAACGAGCAGTTGCTGCAGAACACGGTGACGCGCTCCCTGGCGGATGATCTCGTCCAACACCAGCGCTCCCTGCACATGATGCTCGCCAATCTGTCGTCGGCCATTCAGATCGCCAGCGGCGGCGACATTGGCGAAACCAACATCCATTCCCCCGAACTCCGCGCTCTCCTGGAAAATTTCGCATCTTCCTCCGACGAGATTGCCTATGCGACGCTTCTCAATTCAAACGCCAAGGGAATCTACAGCGGAACCATCGTTCCTGACGCCTTCCTGAACCGCGAACTGGAGCGCGCCTATTCTGCCGCCCGCGAGGGCCGCGAATACAACGGTCAGGCGCTCGTCGTCGGCGAAGGAAAATCAGCGCGCACCGTCTTTTTGGTCAGTTATCCCGTGAAATACGGCGATCGCTTTCTGGGAATGATCGCGACCGTCGTCGACCTCCAATTCCTGATCCGGCGCTTGCAGGAAGTCGCCCGCGGAGGCCTCACGCCCTACGTGGTCGATTCTCAAGGGCGCCTCGTCGCCGCAGCCACTCCCGGATTTGCCACCGGTCAGGACATGAAGAACCTCGACATCGTGCACACCTTTGTCGGACGTGGAAACAAAGCGCGCTTTGCCGAGACCAGCGAGTTCACCGTAGACAATGGCTCCGATCGCGTTGCCATGCTGGGAACCTTCAGTCCCGTGATGTCGCTGAACTGGGCAGTCGTCGTGCAAAAGCCGCTCAGCGATGCCTATCGCGACGTCATTGAGATGCAGGGTACCGCGCGCCTGCTTGCCCTGGTCGCGGTGCTATTGAGCATCCTGGTCAGCATTTTTGCCGCGCGCCGCATCACCAATCCCCTGCACGTGCTTACCCAGTCCAGCCGCGCCCTCGCTCGTGGCGACTTCTCGCAGCGTGTTAATCTTTGGAGCCGCACGGAAATCGGAGAACTGGCACACACTTTCAATACTATGTCGGATGAACTCGAGCATTTCGTGGAAGACTTGAAACGCGCCGCTGACGAGAACCGTGAGCTCTTCATGGGTTCCATCCAAATGCTCGCCGGAGCCGTCGACGAAAAAGATCCCTACACTCGCGGTCACTCCGACCGCGTCACCCGCTATTCCCTGCTCATCGCCAAGGAGATGAATCAACCCGAATCTTTTCTTGAGATCCTGCGCGTTTCAGCCCAGCTTCACGACGTAGGCAAGATCGGAATCGAAGACCACATTCTCAAAAAGCCCGGCGCTCTGACGGAAGAAGAATTCGAAGTCATGAAGACGCACACCACCAAGGGCGCCAACATTTTGCGCCCGGTCACGCAGCTGGCGGAAATGCTTCCCGGCATCGAGCTGCACCACGAAGCTCTCGACGGCCGCGGCTATCCTTACGGCTTGCAGGGCGATCAGATTCCATTACTCGCGCGCGTAATTGCCGTGGCCGATACCTTCGACGCGCTGACCACGAATCGTCCTTATCAGCAAGCCCACACGCCCGAACAGGCACTGCAGATCATCAAGAATCTCGCCGGCAAGCGCCTCGATCCTACCGCGGTAGCGGCTCTGCTCGCGGTTTACACGCGCGGCGATATCAAGATTCAGCGCTTCACGATCAAGCGCCCCATCGCGGCTCCCCCGGCGGAAACTCCGGCGGTCGCAACCGCAGCAGCGGTCGCTACATCGCCGACCGCTCCCGCACCAACCACACCTTTGGAAAGAACCCCAGTCTAGATCCGCGGCTTTGACTTGCGGCATGGAGGACGAAGCGGTGAATCGGGTCGTCAGATGTTTCCTTACCGCAATCGTGTTCCTGCCTTGCATACTGTCGTGCTCAGCTCAGAGCAAGGAAGAGCCTGCAAAGAAGACATCGGCGCCTTTTCAACCGACAAATCCAGCAGACGTCTACGGACCCGTCGTTGCCGCGAACAATCGATTCGCTGTGAAGTTCTTCAAGGCGGTGTATGAAGATCGATCCCGCGACAATGTCCTCACGGCGCCCGCATCGCTGTCATACGCATTCGCGCTGCTTCTGAACGGCGCCGCGAGTCCGGCACGGGAGCAAATCGCCGACGTATTCGATTTCCAGAAGATTCCCCTGGATCAGATTAACCTCGGCAACGCAGCTCTGCGGGCGATCCGCAAGTCGCATCCCGTGCCAAAAGACCCCTCCAAGCAGCCTTTCGGGTTCTCCGGAGTCGTGGGCGCGGATGGCCGGACGTTTCAGCCTTATGCCATGGCGGGCGCGCTATGGTTTCCAAAGGGAGCATTCTCCCAGCCATTTCAAACAGTGAATACACGCTCCTACGGATACACCGTGTTTCCGGGGCGTCCCACGCCCGCGATGCTCAATCACTGGGCTTCACTCCAGACTCACGGCAAGGTCCAGAAGATCGTTCAGACTGTCGGCCAAGATGACTTTGTGCTTGCCACTGTGGTCGATTTCAAGTCCAAGTGGTTTTTGCCTTTTGTGGCTGCGGAAACCCATCCTGGCGATTTCACATTGCTATCAGGCGCGAAGAAACCGGTGCGCATGATGCCCAAGCACAACCCGGAATTTCAGTATTTCAAAGGGGCGAACTTTCAAGCGGTGAAACTTGGTTTTTACGATGCGGCCATGGTCGTTGTATTGCCCGATGAGGATTCAAGTCTGCCAGCGGTGGTCGACGCTCTGACAATCGAGACCTGGCAAAGCTGGAGCGGACAGTTCGGCAGCCACGACGGCTATCTCGAACTGCCGCGCTTCGAAATCAACCAGCAGACGGATTCGATGAATGTGCTTGAAAAATTGGGCCTGACTCTGCCCTTTTCTAGCATGCGCACGTTCGTTCCTTTGCTTGGACCAGTCGGTGGCAAGCTGACTCGCGTGCAGGAAGGCGCTTCGATGAAGGTCGATGAAAGCGGCGCCGAGATTCTGTCTTCCTTTGCAATCGGAGGAGTGATCGGCGGCATATGTGGAAATTGTCCTCCGCCGCCACCGCCCTTCCACATGATTGTGAATCGCCCGTTCTTGTTTTGGGTCGTCGACACGCGCACCAACCAAACTCTGTACATGGGCACAGTGGTCGAACCGTAAATCATACTCGTCAGTCACCACACCGCTGCCACCAACTTTTTCACTCATTACTTGAGTTCCTGCACAAACGTCAAATTTGCGGGCTGCACCGGGATCGCCTTGAACTCCTTACCCGCCAGAAGTTGCTGCTGGTCCTCTACGCTTCGCTCCCACGTCGCATAGCTCACGCTCAGAGAGGCCATCGCGGAATGAATGGTTCGAGTAATGCTAATCGCGTCCTGCACACTGCTGATCGCGCTGATGGGAGTGAACCCCGACATCGCGATATCGACGCTCGAGGTGGCGATGTTGTATCCCATCTTGAATTTCTCTCCCCCGGTCATGCCTTCGCTCCCCAGCTTCGAATCTTCCAGCCCCGGGTAGCGCACAAACAGTCGCGTGTAGTTGTTGGCAAACCTTCGCGCCGGAGGACCCTCTATAGGCGTAAACGAGGGCAAGTAGATCGGGGATAAATGAATTTCCTGCTGAGAAAGCTTTAGCTTAAGCACCCCTTTGTCGGTCTCAACTTTCTTGATATCTGACAAATTCAACTCGAGCGACTCGAACGCTTGCAGTCGTTCGGCATCGGCCTCGATCACCATGTCCCCAAGTCCGTCTTCGCCGGCCGGCTTGCTGGGCGGCGTCGCGTTCCCCTTCTTGTCGTACGACGTCAGAGAAATCAAACGTAAGCCGTCATGGTGCAACTCGCACTTCACCGCCTGGTCCTGCTTGTGACCACGCATCTCGGCGTAAAACGAGACCGGCAGTCCTTGGCTGGCCACCACATCGAAACTCTTGATCGCCGCATGTCCATCGTTCGCCTGTAAGAAAACCAAGCCCATCAATTCATTGGCCTCGGCGCCCAGAGGAAAAAGCGCGAGAGCGATTTGCAGATGCTCGCTTGCCCGTCCCAGTTGCTGCTGCGCGTACGCAAACGGAATCGCAAACCCGCCCACTCGATTTCGCGCCTTGTTCTCCTCTTTCTTCTTCACTCGCGCCCTCCGGACCCGCAAGGCGCTGCGCTTCTCCGACCCATCGAAACTCAGCTTCATCGCGCGCGCGAACAGATCGGAGACGATGTCCTCCGCTTCATCGATCTCTTCGTCGTACTTCTTTTTCTTCGCATCCAGCGTGCTGAGATGCAACGCCGCTTCGTCTTTCGCTTTTTGCTCGGCAACCAACTGCTGGTAGGTCGTGAAATTTGTTCGGGCCTTCTCCACATTGCCCATCGCTTCATACAATAACCCGAGGTTCCATTGGGTCAGCGCGAACTCCGGAGCCAGAGCGTTCGCCTTCTGAAGATCGGCAAGCGCACGATCGTACTTCCTCTCCGCGAGAGAATCATAGATAGCCGCATACAGCCGTCGAATCTCGATCCCGCTCGCTCCTGGCAATGTCAGCTGCGCCTTCAGGTCGGCGATGCGAGCGCGCACTTCATCCCCATCGAGCGCACTCGGCGACAGCTCCAGATATTTTTCCAGCAACCGAACCGCTTCCGCGGCTCGCCCATTGGACTCGGCACAGTTCGCCAGATCGAAAACACCGGACGGACGATTGACCAACGCGCCTTTCAGATCACCCAGCGCATTACACAAACTGGACCTGCGGCTGGCACTGGCATTGCTATGGCTACTCGGTGTTGGGGGAGATTTCTGCGACGTGAGCAATACCGTTTGCGCTCTCGGTGGCTCGGGGGAAGAAACATCATCCTGAAACTCCGGATCCTCACTTCCTTCTGCGTCTTCCAGCGACGCCTCCACGCCGATGCTTTCCGAGAGCCGGTTCACCTGCGTGATGCGGCTCTTGTCGTTGTCATTTGCCGCCGTCCCGTTCTCGCCTGTGGTGAAGAATGTGACCAATTGCAGGAGCTTCTGTTTGTGCTTGGGGTCTGCCGTGCCTGCCTTGGCTTTTCCGATATATTCAAGAGCCTTGCTGCGATCCCCGAGTTGGTAGTAGCAGAGCGCAAGATCATAGGCCAACACCGGTTGAAACGCCTGGAGCTTCATGCCTTCCTCCAGCGCAGCGGCTGCCTCCTTGAACTTGTGGGAATCGTAAAGCTTTCGAGACTCGCTGAGATTGTCCTTCACCCGCTTGTGAATTTCTTCGTCCAGATGTTTGATTGCATCCGTGACGTCCTTCGTCTCGATCAGCGCCTGCGACTCAGCGTACATGGCCCGCGCCTCGGCAAGCTGCCCTGCTTTCGCCAGCCGCTGCGCGTCCGCAGTCATGGCTTTGACTTGATTTTCGAGCTCCTTCTTTTGAGTCTTCTCCAGGTTGTCCGCCGCCAGCGCGGAACCCAGCAGAAGAGCAACGAGAATCGTTTTCATTCCCATAAAACTTCCCCGCCAGCAACATCAAGACTCTGCGGCGTCATAAGCAGACCCGTTTAGTTCACGGTGAAAACTGTTGAAGTGGTTGCCGTGCCTCCAGCGGTTGTCACTTGGATTTTTCCGGTAACTGCTCCCGCCGGAACCGTGGCTGTAATCTGGGTATCAGAATTCACTGTGAACGTCGCAAGCTTCGCGCCGCCAAATTTCACTTTGCTGGCTTGCGTCAGGCTGTTTCCCGTGATTGTTACCTGTGTTCCAACCGTGCCGCTGGTCGGGCTGAAGGTGGTCACCGTCGGCGTAACCCGGAATTTCACGTTGCTCTTTAGAATGCCACCCGGAGTGACAACACTCGCAAAACCCGTACCCGCACCAGACGGAACAGTCACAGAAATGTAGGTGTCAGATACCACACTGTAGGTGGCGCTGGTGCCGTTGAACATCACGGCCGTCGTTCCAGTGAAGCCACTTCCGAGAATGCCAATAGGCTTGGCAACTTTCCCTGACGTGGGGAGCACACTGACAAACGGCTTTAGGTGCACATCAAAACTGAACAGAGCGCCCAAACTGTTTGCTCCTCCAGAGTTCGCCTCCCCATAGAACTTACCGCTCGTATGCTGCCTTAGAGTAGTTTCTGGAACCGAACCGCTTGCCTTCACCAGGTTGTACAAAACTGAGTACACGCCAGTAGAAGTGACTTTGTAGACGGTTCCAAATCCATTCGTTCCACCTGCATCGGTCACTCCATAGAAACTGCCATCGCTAGCCTGGATGATTCCGGCATCGACCAGATTGCCATCTGTGGAACCGGGCTTCGCGTTGAAATTGTAGACAACGGTCAGCACCTTTGCGGACGTCAGTTTGAAGACAACCCCTCCGTCCAGGCTTCCGCCGCCGGAGGTTGTGCCATAAAAGTTCCCGTCGCTGCCCTGCACCAGCGGTCCATTGGGATGGGACCCGTGCGTGAAGTCAAAGCTGTACATCACGGTCACAGCTCCTGCGGAGGTAATTTTGATCACCGAACCATCGCCTCCGGCGACTCCGCCGCTCTCGCAGACTCCGTAGAAATTTCCATCGGTCCCCTGGATCAACGGAGCAATCGGTGTGGCACATTCAGAAAAGCTGAAGGAATGGAGCGAAGTGAACGTTCCTGACGACGTGATCTTGTAGACCGTCCCTGATCCAGTTCCACCCGCTTCCGTGGCCCCGTAGAAGTTGCCGTCAGCGCCCTGAATCGGCGGCGAATATGGATTTCCTCCATCGCTGTAAGAAAAATTGTGGAGGACGGTCAATGCTCCTGTGGAGGTGATTTTGAAAATTGTTCCATAGTTCGAAACACCACCCTGCCACGTCGTACCGTAGAAGCTGGCGTCTGTTCCCAGCGTCAGCCCGCTTCGTGGAGTCTTCCCGTGAGCCGTGCCGTCGAAGTTATAAATGACAGAATACGTGCCGGTGGGCGTGATTTTAAAAACGCCGCCAAAGCCCAGCGTTCCGCCAGAAGGAGCCGTGCCGTAAACATTGCCATCGCGGCCTTGCGCGAGAATTCCCGTATACAGTGGAGAACTGAGGGTGGATGTCGCGAAATCATGGATGTCGGAATATGTCTGAGCGCTCGCGCCGGAAACTCCCAGCGCAGCGAAAGCCAAGGTCATCGCCAAGGCCAGTGAAGATAAATTGTTCAGCGGTCGCACGGTCATGATTTCTCCATTCATCATTCATCGCTGGGCTTTGCGCACCAGTCGTCGAGCATTCGCAACCGCTGAAATCCCGCGGTCACAATGCTGACCTCTTCTTGCAGCTCATTTTTGAGTTTTGCCGAACGCTCCGCTGCCCCCAGCGGAATTCAAAAACAAAGGATGACTTTGCTCTTGTTCGCATCCACCCTCTCACCGAAGTGTTCTGAGCGTGAGAAGGTTTAGCCGGCTGGATCACCGGCTCCCCAAGTTCGCGAGAAGCATGGACTCCAACCGTAGGGTTGTCAACGTGCAGAATTTTGCATGTACGGAAGTGGACGAACGGAGGACGTCGCGACAGATTTCCTTGCCCGAGTTCCAGAGGTCAACACGAAGATCAACTACAGCGCCGCGACCCGCCGTTGTACCACTAGAAAATATCCGGCCACCAACACCAATAAAAAACCGTTGACTGCCAACACCAGCGGAGCCGTGTAGGCGGGCACGAGCCATCCTGACACCAGATTGCCCATCGGCATGCCGCCGCGAAAGGCGAAATTGTAGACGCTCATCACACGGCCGCGCATTTCGTTGGTCACAATCAGCTGCACGAGTGAGGTCACGGTGGCGAACACCGCCATCATCGAAGCACCAACGACGAGCAGCATCGCGTACGATACGGGCAAGCGCTTGGAGAGCGAGAATCCGGCAATTCCTGCGCCCAGAATAATCAGCATCGAGAGCGCGAAGCGGCCCTTGCGGGAGATGTTGCCCAGGCTCGCCACACCCAGCGACCCGCAGATCGATCCCACGCCCATCAGCGAAAGCAAATTGCCATACGTCTCGGGGCCGCGATGGAAAATGTCTTTCACGAATACCGGGATATACGTCCGCATGGGCATGCTGAGGAAGGTCATAAGGAACGCGAGAATGATGAGGCCGACCATCGATCCGTGATGCCAGATGAAGCGGATCCCCTGCTTGAGGCTGTCGTACATCGTTTCCTTGGTGCTCTCGGGCATGAAGCGCGCGGAAATGATTAAGAGTGAAATGATGGGAGCGAGAAATGAAAGTGCGTTCAGCGCGAAGCACCACTTCTCTCCGAATCTCGCCAGCGTGATGCCAGCCAGCGCGGGACCAACCGTAACCGCAAGATTGAACTGGATCGAATTCAGCGCGATAGCGTTGGGCATGTCCTCGCGATCGACCAGCGTGGGAATCAGGGCCTGGTAGGCGGGTCCACCGAAGGCCTGAGCGAAGCCCGAGACGAACGAGAGACACAAAATCTCCCACACATGCACGACGCCGAAGGTCACGAGCAGCGTGAGCGCCGCGGCGCTTGCCATCTGGATGTACTGCGAGATCAGCAGAATCTTCCGCCGCTCGGTGCGGTCCGCGACAACGCCTCCGATGAGGGTAAAGAGGAAGATCGGAATCCCCGCCAGGAACTGATCTAATCCGAGCAAAAACGACGAATGGCTCAAGCGATAGATGAGCCAGCCTTGGGCGACGATCTGCATCCAGGTGCCGACACTGGAGGTGCAGGCGCCGATCCACATCAGGCGGAAATCGCGATATTGAAATGCTTTGAAAACTCGGCGCAGCGTCGACGTTGGCATGGGTTCCGTGCGGTTTTGTTGTCCGACGTCTATCTTCGCACGAGCGCGCCTGTTCTGTGTTTCCGGACGAGGAGAGAAGAAAGAAACGAAGCAATTCTTGTTTCTTTCCTGCGATCCTGGTGTCTAAGCCGAATATCCCGGCCTGCGCGTGATCGACACGATCTCTTCGGGTGGGCCGAACCCGGATTGATGAGCTTGGCTCGAGACCTCGTACACTTTCAACTCTCTCCAGGCCCATCGGCTGGTGACAGGAGGCGTGCGGCAGGCACAGTGCAGAATCCATTCTTCCCAGAGTCCATGGGCGATGGGCACAAGGTAGGATCCGTTGCGGTAGGGACTGAATCCAACCAAGTACCGGGTCAGGCACTTGGGACATTCCACGCAATGGCGAACGCGAGAAGCCATACCAAGGGATCGACGTCGTTGCGGCAGATGCGGTCGAAGCGACGATTCGCTTCCGACGCATCATGCGTCGATGTTTTTCGACCATAGCGAATCGGGCGACGACCAGTTGGACGTTCGCGGACGTCGATCCCGACGGAGTGGACGTTTGCGGACCTCTCTCGGGCGTGAAATCAGGGGATTTGATCTCGGTCCGAAAACGTCTATGCCGAGACACTGAGTCGACTATGATGAGCAGGCGATCGCTAGAGAAACCATGAATCTGGACTGGCAGGTATGTTCGCGGGCGCGGCTGTCGCGGGATCCGCGCTTCGACGGCAAGTTCTACATTGGCGTGGTGGGAAGCGGAGTTTACTGTCGTCCGATTTGTCCTGCGCCGACTGCGAAAGAAAAGAACGTGCGGTATTTCCCGAGCGCGGCTGCCGCGGCGGAAGCGGGGTTTCGTCCGTGCCTGCGCTGTCGTCCGGAGAGTTGTCCGGGAACTCCGGCGTGGATGGGAACTTCGAACACAGTGTCGCGGGCTCTGCGCCTGATTGGGGAGAGCGGGCTCGAGGACGGTGGAGTTGAAGTGCTGGCGGAGCGACTGGGCGTTGGATCGCGGCATTTGCGGCGGTTGTTCTTGCGACATTTGGGCGCGACGCCGATGGCGGTCGCGCAAACTCGTCGTCTGCACTTCGCCAAGAAACTGATTGACGAGACCAGTTTGCCGATGAGCCAGGTGGCGCTGGCTTCTGGGTTCGGGTGCGTGCGGCGCTTCAACGCGGGGATTCGCAAGGTGTATCACCGAACACCGACGCAGATTCGGAAACTCGCGCACCAGACGAAGATCCAACCGGGAAATCAGTATTTGTTTCGGCTGCACTTTCGTCCGCCATATCACTGGCAAGGCATGTTGGAGTTTCTGGCGGCTCGTGCAACGCCTGGCGTTGAGGTGGTGGAAGGTGGCAGTTATCGACGAACGATTTGTCTCCACGGGCGGGAAGGATATTTTGAGGTTGCGCTCGACGATAGCCGCGACGCGCTGCTGGTGCGGATCGAGTTCGGCAATCCTCATTCGCTCTTCCTGATTGTGGAGCGCATTCGCGCCATGTTCGATCTGAACGCGGACTGGGCTGATATTGCGCCAGTGCTGAACAGCGATCCGGTATTGGCGAGGATGGTGAAAGTGGATCCAGGAGTTCGATTGCCGGGATCGTGGAATGGGTTTGAGCTCGCGGTTCGCGCGATTCTTGGACAGCAGGTTACGGTGAAGGGAGCGACGTCGCTGGCTGGGCGCATTGCGAGCCGCTTCGGAAAACGGTTCGCGGGTCCGAGTGGGCTGACTCATCTCTTCCCTGCACCTGAAATTTTGGCGAGCGCCAAGCTGGTGGACGTTGGACTCACAGGAGCGCGAGCGGAAACCATTCGCGCGCTGGCGCGCGCGGTTTGCTCGGGCAAGATCAACTTTGAAGGAGTGATTGATAGCGACGTGTTTCTCGCGCGTCTTTGTGAAATTCCGGGCATCGGCAAATGGACGGCGCAATATGTGGCGATGCGGGCGTTGGGCGAACCGGACGCATTTCCGTCGAGCGATCTCGGATTGTTGCGCGCGCTTTCTCTGGGAAGTGCGCGTGAACTGGAGCAGAGGGCGGAAGCTTGGCGACCTTGGCGCGCGTATGCGGCGATGTATTTGTGGAGAATGTTGAGCCATGCAGGGTCGGCAAAGAAAATTGTTTCGCGCAAGGCGCAAGAAAAATCGATGGTGGATGAAGAAGTTTTTTCGCGCGATTCGATGGTTGTGTGAATTGTAATTTTTTTTGGCCCGATGATCTTCCATCATTTGCGGCCCAGGGGCTAAAGCCCCATCTCGATTTGACGTTTTGCGGTACGGCTGAAGCCGTACCCTTTCACGAACCTGCGCGCCCATGCTTTTGGGCCGCAACGGTAGAAGCCGCACGCACCCTTCCCGAAGCCTTCATGCTCTTCTCATCTATTTACTTTTCATTTTGGTTTTTGTTTCCTCCTTTGGCTGGTTG
The DNA here is from genome assembly GCA_963731405.1 of uncultured Acidobacteriaceae bacterium. Classification (GTDB taxonomy): domain Bacteria; phylum Acidobacteriota; class Terriglobia; order Terriglobales; family Acidobacteriaceae; genus Sulfotelmatobacter. The sequence continues at coordinate 76,334 of CAVSVS010000023.1, forward strand.
GGTTGCGAGGCGGGGGCGAATTTTTTCGCCATGGCGGGGAGGAATTGATTGCGAACCATGTCGGAGATTTCGGCGCGGATTTGGTTTGGTTTCAGATCGGACGCGGGCTTGCTCAGGTTGGGGAGTGGGAGGTTGTGGGTTGCTTCGGAGGCGATGACGGCGCTTCCGGTGGGAGTGACGGATGCTGGGGGCATCTTGAAGGGATCGGGATACTGCCTTTCGGCCCAGAGGCGCCATTTGGCTTTCTCTTCCTTCTCGAGGCGGACGGTTTCAAGTTCCTCGATGGCGCGGTCGGCGGCGGTTTCGGCTTCGGTTTTGTCCTGGTCGAAATCGTCATCTTCCCAGATGTGCTCTTCGAGAGGAGTGTTAGCGACGTCGCGGGGATCGAGGATGACATCGTTGGTGAGCGGCTTGAAATTGGTCATGCGGAGATTGGTGCTGGCGGTTTGCAGTGCATAGAGAAGAAGGCTAGCGGTTTTGTGCTCGATCTGTTGGGAGACAAGCAGGCGCATGACTTGCATGAGAGCGATCTGGATGGAGTTGGCGTCTTCGAGGACGGGAAGAACGAAGGTGGCAACGCCGCGGCGGGCGCGGTCGGCACTGAGCTTGATGCGTTCGTCCTGAAAGCGTTTGTGGAAAAAGCAGAAGCGGTTGCGGCGGAGAGCGGGCGATCCGCACTGAGTGCCATTGATTTTGAGATGCTGACATCGGTCGGGATAATTTGCCATGAAGGCCTCCTCCCCCTCCCCGGGTGATCTAGTGGAATCATCGGGTTAGGGGAAATTTGAGAATTAATCTATGAGCTGCAATGAGTTGCGGGCAAAATCTTGAGGGGGAAGGAGTTAAGAACCGAAGTTTCGATGATTCGAGACTCGTTTTGTAGAAAGGCCTGCCCCTTCGATCTTTCGACCGCGACTGAGATGATTGCTGGTTCACATACCGAGTATTGGCGAACTAGATTTCTCGGTCAAGGTTGGATGAACATGGGAAGGCTGTGGAAAACGGCTTGAGACGGCGGGTTTACTGGGACGAAGAGGTCGCGGTAGGGACGACCATTGCTGATCGCCCCCCGCGCGGATCCGCACGAGCGCTCATTAGCGCATGCGGCTCTTATCGCAGATGAATAACGGCCAAGCGTGCTGCTTGTCCGCACACTCGCCCACCCGTGGGACACGCGCAGTCCCGCTCTATGTCGGGTACGTGTCGAGTGGGAGAGTGTTCTCCTTGATCAGCAGCCTTCCCTCCTCACTCTCCGCCGACGTGCTTTCCGTCGTTGTTCGAATGATTCATCGGTACTATGCCGCTGTCCGACTCCTCGCAGACGTACATGCGGGCCGTGTGGCCTAAGCCTTCTCCCGCCGTCCTGCAACTCACTTTTGCCGCAGGCGTCTGCGAGGTCTCCCGGTTCTCGTGCTTGAAGTTTCTAGGCGTGTCTGGGGTCTTCGACTACGCCGGACCAAACGTCGACTCGCGCTATCGTCTCCGTTCGTGTTGCCTTCCGCGCATTACAAGGGCGTCGGCGTCCGGGTTGCATCTTTTCGGAGCTGAATACCCACCCCGCCTATCCTCTGTCTACGCTTCGCTGTGTCCCTCGCGGTAGCAGCGCAAGACTCGAGGCCGAGCGGATCGCTACTCCTTTCTCGTAAGGCTCTTTCATCCTCTACTTCAAGCCGGTTTAGCCCGGCGCACTGTAATCGCGAATTTTGCAACAATTATTCACTCCCATATGATTTCAAGCACATCTTTCATTGGCCAATTTGGGATAAAAAGCAGTGTCCAGCGAACGTTGTGAGGTGCCTATGAGGTGTCGAAGTTGTGGCGACAGCCTTGGAGCGCAGACGTTTAACGGCGAAATTGCTCTCCATTTCCCCGGACGTGATGGTCTGACAATACCATTGGTTTTGGTGTTTCCCAAGGTTTTGGTATGCCTCGATTGCGGCTTTGCCGAATTTGCGGTTCCCGATGAGCAAGTGAAGACGCTCAGGAAGCCTGAATCCTCGGATCTCGCGAGAGAAATCGCTGCCGCTTAATGGGTTCGATGTGATTTATCGAAAGCAGTCCTCTATGACTCCGCTCTACGAAAGTTCGCGTCCCAACCTCCTGATCGCCGACGACCATGCAGTTTTTCTTGAGGCCCTGAAATGTTGGCTGGAGAAGCGCTACTTGGTAACCGGAACGGTCAGGGATGGGCGCTCGCTGCTTGCCGAGGCTGTCCGGCTGAGGCCCGACGTGATCATCATCGACATCGGGTTGCCGCTTCTCAATGGATTAGACGCTGCACGCCGCATCCGGAAAAACCTTCCGAACGTGCGGATTGTGTTCCTGACGATGTATGAAGATGCGAACCTTGCGGCCGCGGCCCTTGAGTTGGGACATGCAGGCTTCGTCCTTAAGCATTCGGCAGTTTCTGAGTTGGTGACCGCCATTGATGAGGTCTGGCGTGGGAACACCTATGTGTCCCCGAAGCTCCGCTCGCGGGATTGGGAAGAGCAACGATTCCGCGCAAAGCAGTTTTCCAAGGACTTGACGGCTCGCCAGCGCGATATTATCCAGTTGTTCGCGGAAGGCTATGGTTTGAAAGAGATCGCTGCACGTCTGACTCTGAGTCTCAAAACGGTCGAATTTCACAAGCACCGGATCATGACAGAGTTCAATCTGAAGAGTAATGCAGGTCTCGTCTTGTTTGCCGTCAAGAACGGACTTATCTCGATCGACAAGGATATCCTTTACGCCCAGCAAAGGGCCTCATAGAGCATTCTTGCGCCGTTTCGGCTGGAAGTGATGTCAGTCACTGCGCCCTAAAGGAGTTTTCCACATACTCGCATCATGGAACGGACCATGGATGAAGCAGAATATGTGTTGGCGGTTTTGCAGCGTATGCGGGACACGGTGTCCATAAACCCGGAATTGTTTGATCCAAATGCTCAAGCGCGAATTGATGAGGCCATCATTTGCATCCAGAACACGATTCGGTCTACTCCTTCGGAGTTGACTATCTGTAGCGTGGAGCAAGAGATCAAAGCGGCCTGACTCCCGTCGATAGTTCGGTGCGTTTTCCTAGCTGCTGAAATCAGGCCTTATCACAAGCTTGCGCTTTTACTTCGCCTTTTTCGGCATTGATGAGCGCTATGGCGATGTTGGGTCAGTTGACGCGATTGCTCGCGACCGTGGTTAATGCAAGAGCCCACGGTCTTCTCCGTCGGGAGTAACCAATAATCCTGCTACTGCATTAAGTCGAGCGCGTCGCTGAAGGCTGCCTTGAGCTTAAGGGCCTTCTTGATTTCTTCACAAGTCACATAGGGATGCTCGCTGTATTCGAGGAAGCTCGGACATTGGTGTTCGCGGAAAAACTTGACTATGGCCGCAGGATTGGTCGCGTAGTCGGCGGGCCACCCTTCGAGGGCCTCAAAGGCCGACTTGATGCCCGTCTTCCCGAAGAGGTAAGAGGCATCCTCGCAGTATTTATCGAAATCGGTATCGAAGATGGCCTGGTACATCAGGTAGTTCTCCCCGTTAATGGTGAAGATCAGCCACCTCAAGTAGTGTGCCTTGAGTATCGAGAGCGTGGTCGGATCATCTGCGATTGCTTTCTCTATGACTTTGGCGTGGTTGTAGATGTGCTCTTCCCTTCCAGGGATGACCTTCGCAATGACGCTGAAGCCGTAGCAAGCTGGAGTCTGGGGAAAGATCGGACCGTATCGGCCTTGCTCAACCTTATCCTTGAAGAATCCCCCCTTGGGAATCGCCATCGCCTGTGGTGTGGTCCAATCCTCAGTGGACTTTGAGGGTGTTGCGGGTGCTACTGTGGCCATCTCAGTCTCCTATTCCGGTTCTTGATCCCTGTGGGTGTGACTCAATTCACTCCAATCCACCAGACAAAGATCACCCTAGAGTTGACTCGATGTTTGGGCAACTAGGGAAATCCCTAAGAGCGATCAGGAGCGGAACGTGGACCAATGCGGCCAACTGAAGAAAACAGCCATAGCGCTCAT
>CAVSVS010000024.1:0-41807 GCA_963731405.1 uncultured Acidobacteriaceae bacterium
AAGCCGAATTCTGTCCGCGGGATTTCTCCTGCGGGACGGCCATTCCTCTGGGCCGCGCATCGCTGTGCGGCTCTAGCGACCTACCCGGAGGTTTGACGCACCGAGCCGGCACGTGTCCGCGACCGAAGCCGCGAACTTCCTCCCTATTTGGTCTTGCTCCGTGTGGGGTTTGCCCTGCCCGCTGCATTACTGCCGCGGCGGTGCGCTCTTACCGCACCTTTTCACCCTTACCGCGACCGGTGAAGGCCGAGGCGGTATGTTTTCTGTGGCACTTTCCGTCGAATTTCCCACCCTTGCGAAGAACGCAAGGGCGGGCCATCCTCCCGGACGTTATCCGGCACACTGCTCTGCGGAGTTCGGACTTTCCTCTCCCTGCGCCCGAAAGCGCAGAGAGCGACCGTCCGGTCCGGCTGCCTACGGACTGATTATATCCCGGCGTCCGGCTAGCGGCCTTCGGCGTCCAGAGCTAGACCCCGCTTTTGGGGTATCGCTCGCGACGCATGCTGCTAAACTTAATTCTGATCGGGAACAGTCGCAATTCCCGGAAGCCGGACGCCGAGAGCCGGCAGCCGACCTTATGAACATTGCTGAAGCCATCCGCATCGCGCTGCGATCCCTGTGGGCCAATAAGCTGCGATCGGTGCTCACGCTGCTTGGCGTGGTGATTGGGATTGCCGCAGTCATTGCGGTAGTGACGTTTGTTTCTGGCATCCAGGATTACGTCGCCACGAAGATTTTCAACCTCGGCGCGGACGTGTTCATCATCGCGAAGATGTCGCCGATTGAGACCAATGTTGAACACTTCCTGGTGGCGGAAAAGCGCAAGAACTTGAAGCTGGACGATTACCAGGCAGTGCTGGAGGCTTGCCATCACTGCGAATACGTGGGCGCGATGGCTCGCGGCAGCGGCAAGGTGAAGCACAACGAACAGTCAATCAGCGATACGACCATTCAGGGGATCACGCCGTCAGTGGCGTCCATCCTCGATACGGATCTGACGTACGGTCGTATGTTGAACGACACGGACCTGAACAATCACCTGCAGGTGGCTGTCGTGGGAACGGACATCGTGGAGCACCTGCTGGGCGGGGCCGACCCGCTGGGGCAGGAAATACGGGTGGATGGCTGGACCTACCAGGTGATCGGCGTGGGGAAGAAAAAAGGTAAAACGCTGGGACAGAGTGCGGACAACTACGTGCTGATTCCGGTGACGGTATATTTGAAGCAGTACGGATCGCACAACGATAGTCTTCGAGTTTGGGGCAAGGCCACGGCGACCGGGGCGCCCCTCAGCCAGGCGATCGACGAAGCCCGAGTTGCATTGCGGGCCCAGCGCCACGATCGTGTGGGCGAAGAAGACAGCTTCGAAATCGAGACGAATGCCAGTCTATTGAGCATCTGGTCCGGGCTCAGCGATACGTTTTTCATGGCGACGATCGGCATTGCTGCGGTCTCTCTCGTGGTAGGCGGCATCGTGATCATGAACATCATGCTGGTGTCGGTCACGGAACGTACCCGCGAAATTGGTATTCGCAAGGCGCTGGGCGCCCGGCGCGAGGATGTCTTGCTGCAGTTCCTGATAGAGGCCGTGACTCTAGCTTTGGTTGGCGGCATATTGGGAGTACTGGCCGGCGTAACCGTGGCGGAAATAGTCACGCTTCTAATCGGTATGCCATCATCCATCAAGTTGTGGGCGGTCGCAGCGGGGCTGTTCGTTGCAGCCAGCGTCGGAGTGTTTTTTGGAGTTTATCCGGCGCGCAAGGCGGCGCGGCTGGATCCAATTGTGGCACTGCGATTTGAAATGTAAAAGGCTCTCGGCTCTCGGCCTTGGGGCCGGCAGTTGGACGGCGGACTTTTATGAAGCGCAAAGACGAATTCGGCGAGATCTTCCACATGGCGTCGGAAACGATCCGCAGCAACAAGCTGCGCTCGGCGCTAACCGTGCTGGGAATTGTGATTGGCGTTGCGGTGGTAATCGGTGTGTCGTCAATCGGGCGCGGGCTTGACGAGAACGTACGCGAGATCGTCAGCAGCATTGGGTCGGATGTAATCTTTGCCTTCCACATTGAGCCCTTCACGTTTGGGCGGCCGACCGAGGAAATGCGTACCCGAAAGGAACTCACTTACGACGATGCCGTTGCCATGCGCGACCTGCCGCATGTGAAAGCGGTAACGGCCGGCATCCGGTACTTTCGGCCGGAGTTGGGGGTTGGAACGTTCGCCGTGAAGTACGGCGACCGGAAAGCCAAGAACACGATTCTCGAGGGCGACCAGGCTTCCGCCAAGGAAGTGTTCGACCTGCTGATTGCTTCGGGACGCTGGTTCAGCGAAGTGGACGAAGAACACCGGTCGAATGTGGTCCTGCTGTGCTCGGATGTTACCGAAGAGCTGTTTGGCAACGAGAGCCCGCTTGGGAAAGAAGTCAATATTGAGGGCCAGCTTTTTACTGTGATCGGGACGGTGCAGCCGGTGAAGTCGGTGTTTGGCGGCGGCAAGAATCCGGAGGACAACAAAGTCGTTTTCCCGCTGAGCACGCTGCGCAAGCTTCATCCGGAGCTGAAGCAGCATTGGATCAGCATCAAGGCAACTTCGCACGATGATGTCCCGAAGGCGATCGATGAGATTCGGGAGCTGCTGCGGCGAAGGCGTAAGGTACCGGTCGACAAACCCGACAATTTTGCAGTGTTCACCTCGGACTCCATCTCCGATGCGTGGAACCAGATTACGGGAGCGCTGTTCATCGGGATGTTTGCGATTTCCAGTGTCGCGCTGATCGTAGGGGGCGTGGGCGTGATGAACATCATGCTGGTCAGCGTGACCGAGCGGACGCGTGAGATCGGGGTGCGCAAGGCGATTGGCGCGCGTAAGCGCGATATTCTTCTGCAATTCACCCTCGAGGCCATCATGTTGACCGCAGTGGGAGGGATTATTGGCGTGACCGCCGGGGCGATCGTGGTGTGGGTGATTCCTGTGATGTGGCCGTCGCTGCCAGCGCGCATGTCTGTCTTCTGGACGACGTTCGGTTTTAGCGCCGCTGCCGGAGTAGGGCTGGTCTTCGGAATTTATCCAGCATGGAAGGCGGCGAATCTGGATCCGATTGAGTCGTTGCGTTACGAATAAGCTGGCCTGCCTCCGCGCATGATTCACTCCATCACCAGAGTCCTACAGTTCACCGCTGTTGCGGGGTGCCTCTGTAGTTCTGCCTACTACCTCATCTGCTTGTGGAGCGTGCGCGGGTTTCTGCGTGGACGGCGGGCGAACGGGAATGTCCAACCCACGCAAGGTCTGCCTCCTGTTTCGATTTTGAAGCCACTGAAGGGTATCGACCCTGACATTTACGAAAGCTTCCGCAGCCATTGCCTGCAGGATTATCCGGAATACGAAATTGTTTTTGGGGTGAGCGAGTCCGATGATCCGGCCGTTGCGAGCGTGCAGCAATTGCAGCGGGAGTTTCCGGAGCGTGCTATTCGCCTGGTCGTGTGCTCACAAAAACTAGGCGCCAACGTGAAGGTTAGCAATCTCGAGCAGATGCTGGCCGCGGCGCGCTATCAGCACTTGCTCGTGAACGACAGCGATATTCGGGTCGAGAGGGACTACCTTCGCCGGGTGATGGCACCGCTGATGGATGAGCACATTGGGATGGTGACGTGTCTTTATCGGGGAGTGCCGGCGGCTACTTTTGGATCACGATTGGAAGCGCTTGGCATCAGCACGGATTTCTGCCCCGGAGTGCTCGTTGCGAGGCAACTCGAAGGTGGAGTTCGCTTTGGCCTGGGTTCGACTCTGGTCTTTCGACGCGCCGATCTGGAGAGAATTGGCGGGTTTCGATCGTTCGTCGATTTTCTTGCCGATGACTACGAGCTCGGGCAGCGGATCACAGGGCTGGGCTTGCGCGTTGAACTTTCGGATGTTGTCGTAGCGACCCATCTTCCCGCATACGACGTGGCCGGGTTTCTGGCTCATCAACTGCGTTGGGCTCGCAGTGTGCGCGACGCGCGAGCGAAAGGCTACATCGGTCTCGTTTCTACCTATGGAATGATGTGGGCGATGCTCGCCGTGATTGCTGCTGGCGGCGCGTGCTGGTCATGGCTTGTGTTTGGAGCGACCGTCTTACTACGGTTTGTGGTGGCGATTGCCGTTGGCAGCGCAGTGCTTGAAGATCGACGCTTGTTGGAAAACCTGTGGTTGTTGCCGATGCGCGATCTGATTGCGGTTGGAGTGTGGGCCGCGAGTTTTGCGGGACATACGGTCACTTGGCGCGGAGACCGGTTCTTGTTAAAGAAGGGGCGGTTGATCGGGTTGTAGTGCTTACTGCTTGCCGGCTATTCGTGTGCTACCTACCATTCACGCGCGGCCGGGACGGGCCCGCTACTGCCGGCGGAGCGGTGGCGCTACGGTTGCGGTCGTTGCAGGGGGGCGATTTTTCCGCCTTGTCCGAAGCGGTAGGTTTCGCCGCGCCAGTAGAAGTCTCTGCTGGAGTAGCTGATGACCCATGCGATGAAACCAAAAAGATCCCGGAACGGATAGAGCCAGCAGAACGTTACTGCTCGAGGGTCGTGAGCTGCCGTCCAACCTACGATCACTGATTGAATCATGCGGTTCGAGCAGGCTAACGCTAGTAGAACAACTCCGAGCGTCCAGTGACCGAGAGCGGCGGCAGAAATCAGGCCCAGAATACCGAAGGGCATCGCGTAGGTGAGGCCAGTGCCCGCATGACCGGCAGGACGCGAGTAGCGCGTGCTCTTCATCCATCGCAGCTGATCGCCGAGCGTGCGGAGCAGGGAACGAGAGGTTAGGACGTTGCGGACGATATGGTGCGAAAGAACGACTTTGTAATTCTTTGCCCAAATGCGATTGCCTAACTCGAAATCGTCAGAGTAGTAATCGGCTACGGCTCTGATGCCGCCGATGGCGTCGATGGCGTCGCGGCGTACAGCCATCGCTGGGCCGAGAGCGAAGCGCATTCCCTCCATCATGTCGGCGACCATCACCCCCGACGACATCTCTACCGAGAGTCCGAGAGCTTCGAGCCATGACCAGAAATCGGATGCGGGAATGCCGCGATACATGCAGGTAACCAGACCTACCTTGGGATCGAGCAGCGGAGGGATGGCGTTGCGCAGGAAATCGGGAGCGACCCGAACATCACTGTCACTGATGATGAAATAGGAACGCGACGAAGCGGCAATCATTTTTTCAAGGGAGAAAACTTTGGCGTTCGGCCATGTGGGAGGACCGGAGACAATCACGCGGCTCGGGATGTGAGGGTACCGCGCACGTATTTCTTCAGCGATTTTGACAGCGGGATTGTCCGCGTCGCGTGCTCCGAAAATGACTTCGTAATCGGGATAATCCTGCTGGAAGAAACTCTCGAGATTTGTCGCCAGCCGCTCTTCCATCCCATGTAAAGGCTTGAGGATGGTGACCGGCGGCAGGGAGGCAGGTGGTGTGGCGTTGGCGGCCGCCAGTGCCGATCGCGCTATGCGCAGATAACGCCGGGTCGCCACCAGCGTCATCATCAGGTAGATGGTTGAGGTGAGCGAACCCGCCAGCGCCAGGAACAACAGCGCACGCCAAAATAAAACGACTGCGGGAACGATGAGAGTCCCAAGCATCATCGAAGAAGCACGATTATAACCGGGAGATTTGGTCCGCTCTGCTCATTCAGCAGCGTGGTTTCATTGTGGGCGGTTCGTGAAAATTGCCTTCCCGCCGCTGCGGGCCAACAAGAAGCGGGGCATGCCAAACAACTCCTTCGGGTCTTCCTGGTCGGTCCACAAGAAGACGCGAGCAGAGCCGGACCACAGATCGGCGAACGACTGGGAAGTCTCGAAGACATGCGGCGCGTCGGGGAATTTTTCACCGTACCAAAGGTTGCCGCTGGGCGCGTGCAAAACGCGCACGGGAATATGAGTGTAGAAATTGAGAGTCGAAGCCTGATGATACTCGCCGTCGATGACAATCAAATCGCCGGGACGATACTGCCTCTGAACCGCAACTGCCAGATCATATGAAGAAAGGATTGGCGAAAAGCGCGCGAACGAAATATGCACACAGCTTAGCAGGCAGACCATCATGAGCGACAACACTGCGTTCCCCCAAGCAGGCTTGGCGCGGCGCCGCATCCACCAGTTCAGAACAGTCCCTAGCAACAAAGATAGAGAGGCCCCGAGAAGCGGGCCACGAAACATCCCTAAGGCTTGGGGCGTGAAATCGAGTACGTGTCCCAATGAAAAATCGTAGTCTTGCGGGTTCTTCTTTAGTAGTTCCGCCAAGTCCACGCCCGCCGGAGGCTGGTGCGTCGTGGTGAGAAGTGCCAGGCCAATTACTCCACCAAGAATACCTACGACCATCAGAACCAGCGAGGACCGGCGTCCAGCGCGCCGTTCGGCCTCGGTTGCATTGGGGGAAGACTCCCGAGCCAGACATCCACCCGCCAGCAGCGCGATGCCGGGCAACGCGGGGATCGTGTAATACTCCTGCCGCGTGGAGAAGCTGAAGAAGAGCAGGATCACTAAAGCCCACAGAAAAAAGAGGAGGTTTGCTCTCTTGCGGCGGTCTAAGGCTGCACCCATCTGTTGCAAACGCAGCGGTACATCCCGCAACGCTTGGGGCAGAAAGGCAGCCCAAGGCACGAGCCATAGCACCAGCAACGCCCAGAACAACAGCAGGGGCACGGTGTCATATCCCGGAGGCACACGCTTGTTTAAGAACCGATTGATGTGCTCATTCACGAAATAGAACCACAAGAATCCTCGCGCTTGCCCCTGGGCCGGATTGCGCAAGGCCGCAAGGATATGCCACGGAGCCGCCAGTACGAGAAAGACCAGAGTGCTGGAAACAAGCCGCAGCTTTGCCAGATGGCGCAGATTCCGAGTGAGCAGCAGATACAGGCCGATCGTCCCAATCGGGAAGACCAGCCCTATCAGGCCCTTCGTGAGGACGTTCAGGGCACAGGCCGCCGCGAATCCCCAGCAGGTAAGACGCGTGGGCCGATTTTCCTCCAGTGAACGCAGGAAAAAATAGTACGAGACCACCAGCCACAGGCCAACCAGCACATCAGGGATCAAAAACCGCGTGAAGATATATGGGCCAATGGACGTGACCAAAGCGAGGCCGGAATAGAATCCTCCGCGCTCGCCGAATGCGAAGCTTCCAAGACGGTAGGTAGCCAGCACCAAGGCAAGAAATCCCAGCATGAGTGGAAGCCGGGTGCTCCAATCGCTGATGCCGAATAGTTCGTAACTGGCGGCGAGACTCCAGTACATCAGCGGCGCCTTCTCCAAATAGCGAAGGCCATTGGTGTACATCGTGACCCAATCGTGGCGCAGCAGCATCTCCCGCGCCGCTTCAGCGTGGATCGTATCCACGTCATCGAGCAGCGGAGGAGAGAACATGCCGGCGGCATAGATTGCCAGCCAGAGGAAGATCAGAATCAGCAGCGATGCGGGGGCCCAGCGGGGGCTGGAGAGATTTGGATTCGTCGAGGATGTTGGAATACCGGATCCCCGGACTCCATCAGCTGTGGAAGGGTTCATGCCGCGTCCGCGAAGGCTGATTATAGGGTCTGGGCAGATGCCGGGCAATCGAGCGAAGTTAGGAAGGAAGTTCGTCTCCGTCACCAATACGTGGTGTGAGGGCGGCCCGAATCTTCAGCGAGAGTTGTTTCAACGTATAAGGTTTCTGCAGGAAATTGGTTTCAAGATCGACTACTTTGTGGTCGAGGACCGTTTTTCCGGCATAACCGGAGACGAACAAGAGCCTGGTGTCGGGACGCAGTTGGGTGAGTTCCTTAGCCAGTTCACCGCCACTCATATTGGGCATGACGACGTCTGTGATCAGCAGGTGGATTCTTGATACATGTCCCTTTGCCACCGTTAAGGCGTCGAGACCATCTTTGGCTTCCAGAACCCTGTACCCCTGCAGCTTCAGGAATTCCGAAGTTGCGTCTCGCACTGCCTGCTCATCCTCCACCAGAAGCACCGTTTCCGAACCACGAGGCGCACTCGTCTTCCGAGTCTCTTGGAGTTCATTGGCGGATTCGGGCTCGCTGACGCAGGGCAGATAAATCTTGAAAACTGTTCCCATGCTCGGCTCGCTGTATGCCCATATGAAACCTTTGTTCTGCTTCACAATTCCGTAGACAGTAGCCAAGCCTAGACCAGTGCCTTGTCCTTCAGGCTTGGTGGTATAGAAGGGTTCGAAAATGTGAGGCAAGTGTTGGCGAGGAATTCCTGTTCCATCATCGCTGACTGTGATCAGGGCATAGCGCCCGGCGGTAATAACCGCGGGCTTGCGATCGATGTAGTCGCCATCCAGGTTCATGTTTGAGGTCTCAATCCGCAGGTGACCGCCCTGGGGCATGGCGTCTCTCGCGTTCGCGGCCAGGTTCATCAATACTTGTTCGATCTGCAGGGGATCCACGCGCACCCGGCCCAATCCCTCTCCTCGCAGGAAAGTGAAGTCAATGTCTTCGCCGATCAGCCGCGGCAGTGTCTTGGCAATGCGAGCGATTACCTGATTCAGGTCGGCTACGCGCAAGGCCTGCGGCTGTTTGCGACTGAAAGCGAGCAATTGGCGGGTCAACTCGGCAGCCCTGCGCGCCGCCAGCAGAATTTCTTGGAGCTTAGATCCGACGGAGCTGTCGTGAGGGACAGAGTCCAGAGAAAGCTCAGCATAGCTGGTAATAATCGTCAGGAGGTTGTTGAAGTCGTGGGCGACGCCTCCTGCCAGGTGCCCGATCGCATCCATCTTTTGTGACTGCAGCAGTTGTGCCTCAAGGCGCAGGCGATCCGTCAGGTCGCGCCCGTTGGCAATGAAGTGCGTAATGCTTCCCGCGGCATCCCGCACTGGGCAGATGCTCTCCTCCACGTAGTACAGCTCTCCATTCTTTTTCCGGTTTACGAGAATGCCGCGATAGGCGTTACCGGCGAGAAGGGTCTTCCACATGGCCTGGTAGGCCTCGGGCGCCTGCTCGCCTGATTTCAGTATGCGCGGCGTCGCCCCGCGAACTTCCTCGCGACCATACCCGGTCAGAGCCTCGAACGCTGGATTGACGTATTCAATAACGCCGCGCCGATCAGTGACGAGTACTGTGTCGGCCGACTGTTCGACTGCTCTCGATAGTTTTCGTAGAGATTCTTCTACGCTTTGTTGTTCCTGCTGCAAGGAGTGAATTGCGATCGTGTTCCGGATGGTGCGGACCAGAGTGGCTCCGTCCAGTTGCGACCTCGATACACAATTCCAAGTTCCTCCGTCAATAAGTTCAGCGACGGTCCTTTCATCCGCTTCCTCGGTCAAAAGAATGAATGGCACGGTGACGCCCGCATGAAGAAACTCGGAGACAAAGTGAACCGCTTCAGCGTCCCCGGTTTCATGCTCGAACAGAACCAGCCCGTAGCTTTTTTGCTGGAGCATCGCTTTGGCGTCCTCCAGCGTCTGGGCATGGTCAAGATCGGCTGCGAACGAACTCCGGGTGCGTTCCAGAATCTCGCGAATCAGGTAAAAATCCTCTTCTTTGTTGCCCACCAGCAGGACATGCAAGGAGGAGGGAGCCAGGGCGGGTTGCGCGGCCGTCAGCACTGAAATGTCTCCGTCACCAGTTACCATCGGAATGTGGAGGGGGTCGCGTTGCTGGGCAGATGTAAGTTTCTGTCGAGCAAGCACCCTGGAATTCCCAAATCGGATGCCGGTTAGAATCGGAACAGGCGGTTGAACGAACGTTTTGGCGCCCCCTTCACGGCGACAATCGACTTGCCAAGGACCCCGGGTTAGGCATATTAAGGTCCTTTACGGAAGTGCGATATGGCTAGGCATTGGATTCTCCTGCTGGCGATGGTGCCGTTCAGCGGTTCTCCGATCGGTGCTCAAGTCACTACAAATGCACAGCGCATTACCGTGCAGGTTTCACCTGCACAGCCCTGGACTGACACCGGCCTCGACCTGCAATCGGGAGACGTGCTGGAGATTTCGGCAACGCCTTCTCCCGTTCCAGCGGGTTCCGCCTTGCCCGCGTGTGACGCGAAAGGTGTGACGGGGAACGCCGTGCGCGCCGCAGACCTACCCCTGCCGGGCGCGCCTGCCGGCGCGTTGATCGGTCGTCTGCATGCACAAGGAGCGGCGCCCGTTCTTGTAGGGGCGAGCAATGAACTTCATGTTGCGGAACCGTCGCATCTGATGTTGGGGATGAATGTGTCCGGAACTCCGCTTTGCCAAGGAGGGCTCGCCGTCAAGGTGCACGTGGTTCCGGCTGGATCCACCGCTGGTGGCACGGCTGACAGTACGCAAAAGAGCCGCGGAGACCAGCTCAAGTCTCAACTCTCAACCGCCGCGGAAATCTTTATGTCCGGACAATTCGGAATCGGCAAATCGGAGACAGGTTCATCCAATGCCGCATCCACGGGGACGGCGTCGACCTCAGGTGCTTCGTCACCCATCACCCCGCTGAAACTGTCCGACGCGCCCCTGGACGCTCAGTTGCGGAAGAGCCTGGACAGCTTGCCGCGCCGGGTGAACGACCAGTTTAAAAACCTGGGAGACATGGTGAATTTCGTCATTGTCGGGCCACAAAAGGACGTGCAGGCCGCCCTCGATGCAGCTACCTGGCACGTGGCCGACACCAGCAACGAAAATGCGGTGCTCAACGCGGTAATGCAGACATACGACAAAAAGGATTATCTGGCGATGCCAATGAGCACCCTGTTTCTATTCGGCCGGAAACAGGATTTCGGGTACGAAATGGCGGAACCCATTGCCATGGTGGCCAGCCGGCACCATTTCCGCATCTGGAAAGCCCCGTTTACCTGGAAAGGACAGGACGTATGGGTGGGCGCCGGTACGCACGACATCGGGTTCGCCAAGGATAAGAGAAATAACAGCGTGACCCATAAGATTGATCCTGCCGTCGACGGCGAGCGCGACAACATTGGCAGTAGCTTGCAAAAGGCGAATAAAGCCAAGAGCCTCACCTATTACCTGCCCCCCGATCCGATCAAGGAAGCCAAGAACGCTACCGGAGACGGCTACCAATCTGACGGCCGATTGCTTGTAATCTTCCTGCAATAGACATAACAAATCTGCGTTAGCAATTTTTCCCTAGCAATATTGCCAGGTGCTTCCCCGCCAGGAAAAATTTTGGCGAAAGTCTCAAAGCTATGAAACATCTTGCATCCTACTGTTAACTAATCAGGAAGTGCTGCGTCTAATGCCATAAGAATCGGCGACCTCGTTTTCGCAAGGAATCGGGGGAACGTCGACAAGACAGACTGCGTATCAATCCCTAAGCGAGGATCTGCCCCTTGCCCGATGGATTTTACGTGCACTACGAGGGAGCTAAGACCGCACCCTGCATGCGGTTACAAGCTGGCGCCAAGTGAGGTGGCGCGTTGGAGATTCGTGGGCTTCGACAACTTGTTCGAATATTGGGGGATACGTATGGAAAACGGGCAGAAAGTAAACGGCTCGGTCTTGCCGATCGAACGGTATGACGTGGGTCATGTGCAGGAAGTCATCCGGCAGGCGCACGGAGAACTGCGGCACTTGCTGCAACAACGCTCTGAAATCATGAAGCGCATCGGGACCGTCAAGCAGACGATCTCAGGCCTCGCCAATTTGTTTGGCGACGCGGTCTTGAGCGAAGAGCTAATGGAGCTTGTGGACCGCAAAACCAGCGGCCGCCAGCCCGGCTTCACTAAAGCCTGTCGAATGATTCTGATGCAATCGGGGCGCGCCATGAACGCGCGCGACATTTGCGAATATTTCCATCAGAAAATACCGGCGCTGCTGGCCCGCCATAAAGATCCCATGGCTTCGGTCACCACCGTGCTGAACCGGCTGGTGGAATATGGGGAGGCCCAGGCAGTCCTGTTGAACGGCAGAAGGGCATGGCGCTGGGTTGCCGATGTTCCCGAGGATAGGCCGTCCGTGAGCGGCGAAACAGGCTTAGTTGCCTAGAAATCAGCTGGGTAGCGTGCCGGCAAGAAGAGAATCTCTGGGGCGGAGATCCTTCTTGCCGCGCGCGTTCTTTGTCGTCCTGCTGGAGCGTGCCTTGGTGAGCGAGCCTCAGCATCTCTGTTGGCTAGCCAGGAGGCAGCAGCATCCCCTTTTCCAGGTGCCTCGTAACATGCGCGTACGATGCCGCGTGAGGATCGTGCGTGACCATCACGATCGTCTTGTGAAAGTCTTCATTCAGTCTCTTTAAAATCTCCAAAACCTCAGTCGCGGAGTGGCTGTCCAGGTCACCGGTGGGTTCGTCCGCGAGCAGCAAAGTCGGATCGCTCACGATCGCGCGGGCAATGGCTACGCGCTGTTCTTGTCCGCCGGAAAGTTGCTTGGGCAAATGACCGACGCGGTCTTCCAGGCCAACCAGCTTGAGCGCGGTCAAGACGTGGTCGCGGCGTTGCTGAGCCGACAGATGGGTCAACAGCAGTGGCAGTTCTACATTCTCAAATGCAGTTAGCACCGGAATCAGGTTAAACGTCTGAAAGACATAGCCGATGTGCTCATTGCGCCAGCGGGCGATCTGCGAATCGTTGAAACGAAAAATATCCTGCCCCTGCACCAGCAACTCTCCGCTGGTTGGCCTGTCGATGGCCGCGATCATGTTCAGGAGCGTAGTCTTGCCCGACCCTGAGGGGCCCATGAGAGCAAGAAATTCGCCCTTGGCAATGTCGATCGAAACATCGTCGAGCGCCGTCACCTGAAAGGCGTCGCGCTTGAAGACTTTGCTGACACTGCGAACCTGTACAACTTTCGTTCCCGTGGCAACGTTGTTTTCTGCAACTGTGCTCATGATTGCCCCTTGATTTTAATTTTGTCTCCATCCTTCAATGTTGTTGGCCCGGCGCTGATGACACTTTCGCCGCCAACCAGTCCGTCGACGAGTGCCCCGTCGCTTCGCTGGCTGATCACGTGAATTTCACGCGCAACTGCTTTTCCGTTATAGGCGATGAGGACGATCTTTTTTCCGTCGCGATCATGAATTGCAGTGGACGGAACGTAGACCCCAGAGGGCCCCTTGGCATTGTTCGGCGTTTCGTTAGCCAGAAACCTCACCGTAGCATTCATCTCAGGCCGCAGTTGAACGTCGGGATATTTATCCGGATTCTTGACCTGCACCTTCACCTGCACCGTGGCCTTCTGCCGGTTTGCTTCGGGTGAGATTTGGGCGATGACGCCGTCGTATTTCTTGTCCGGGTAAGCGTCGGTGGTGACCTCCGCCTTTTGCGTAGGATTCAACCGGGCGAAATCGGCCTGCGCGATATCGAGCTCCACTTGGAGATCATTGAGATCCGCGAGAGAGACGACCTGTCCCTGGGGCCCGCCCGCAGCAGCGCTGGCAAATTGGGCGGTGATGAGTTCGCCTTTTTCTGCGGTCCGGTCGAGGATCGTACCCGTGACGGGGGCGCGGATCACGGTCGCCTCCAGTTGGGATTTGGCGTAATCCAGTTGGCCCTGTGCCTGGGTGACCGCGCCCTGGGCGCGGGCGATCTCCTCGGCGCGAGGGCCGATCTTTGATAGTTCAAACCCCTTTTCCAGAGAATTCACTCGCTGCTGATCGCTCTCGAATTTCGCGGTAGCGTCGTCAAGGGCCTGACGCGAAACCACTCCGCTGGCGGCGAGCTCTTTTGTGCGGTCGAGTGTTAGTTTGTCGTTCGTCAAAGTCGCGCGGGCTTCGTCGAGGTTGTGTTGCGCCTGTGAAACTTCTTCGGGGCGCGAACCGTGCTGCAATTCTTCCAGATAGGCGCGTGCATTCGCGAGTTGGCCTTCGGCCTGTTTGTAGGCCGCGCGAAATTCCTGGTTCTCGAGGCGTACGAGAACTTGTCCCTCTTTCACCTTGTCGCCTTTTTCCACGCCAATCCACTCCAGGCGCCCGGTGACCTTGGAGTTCACGTTGATGGTGTGGTGTGCAACGATATAGCCGGTCGCCGAAAGCACAGTGCCGCCTGCGTCGTTGCCACCCGTGTCTGCGGTGGCGCGCACGACCTCGACCTCAGGTATGTCAGAAGAAAATGCACGATAGGACAGGGCGATCACCCCCAGCAAGACAACTACTGCGATGCCAATGACAATGTAGCGTCGCGCCCAAACTGGCGGCTCTCCGCCGCTGTCGCCTCGTTGCGTGCGGTCAATCCGCAAACTCTGCAAGTCTTCGTGTTTCGTATCAATCGCCATAAGGATGATTACGCTCTAGGCCTCCAAATAGTTTCCATTGCTTAGCCACGCAGCGCATTGAGAATATTCTGCCGTGCGGCATGCCACGCTGGGGCAAGTCCGCCAACGAATCCCATAATCAACGCGAAGGCGATGGCATAACCCGCTACCTGCGGCGTAATGCGCAAAGCAAATACCACTTCGCTGAATGTCACGGCATTCGACGTGCCGGTTTGCATTCCGTTGAAGGGAAGCATCAGTAAAATCCCTGCAGCCGCGCCTAGCAAAGCCAGCAACAGAGATTCCAGCACGAAAGAGGTCAAAATCGCAGGCCTGGAGAAGCCGATTACGCGCAGAGTGGCAATCTCACGCCCGCGATACGCCACGGCTGCGTACATCGTATTCATGGCCGCAAAGATCGAGCCGATCGCCATGATGAATGCCACCACAATTCCAATTACTTTAATGGGTGCGCCGGAACTGGTTTGCTTGGCGTAATAATCGGTCTCGATGATTCCTTCAAGTTTCAGTCGCTGGTCGTCGCCGACCCGGTTCTTGAGCGCGTCAGCGGCGATCGGATCGGTCGCGCGCAGGTATGCCGACGAGTAGCCGCCCTGACGATCGAAATCCGATGCCATTTGATTTACATCGCCCCACACCTCGGACTCATACGCCGAGCCGCCGGCGTCAAACACTCCGACGACCTTCCACGATCCCTTGCCGAATTCCATGGTGTCGCCGATGTTGGCGTGCGAAAAGCGTCCCTGAATCGATTTGCTGACCACCACTTCCCGCTGGCCAGTCTGAAACCAGCGTCCCTCCACCAGTTTCACGCTTGGCGGCTTTCCGGGTTCGTCGGGCGTCTGCCGCATCTCAAGGCCATCAGGCATCATGCCCCGCACGGTGACGTTGACTTCACCCGTGCCGTCTTTGCGCGGCAGTACGATTACCACCACCCACTCGCCCGACGCCATCGGCTCTCCGTGGCTATCTTTAGCAATGCCGGGAAGCGTTTTCAACGTGGGGAAGAGAGCCGCATCGAAGCCACCCGAAAGCTCGGCTTCCGATCCCTTGCGCAGCACCAGGACATTCTTTGCGCTGCCGCTGCTGACAAAGGCACGGTTCAGGCCCGCGATGAGGGCCATCAGGAAGATGGCCGTCGTCACCGTGAGCGCAATGCCCAGGGCGGTCATGAGCGTGAGCCCCTTGCGGAGCCTTAGATTGCGAACGTTATAGCTGATCGGTATCGCCATAATGAAACTCGTTTCCCATTCCTTCGAATGGCCGCCATCTCGGGAGACGTCACTCAGCCGATGTAACGCAATCCATCCACGATATTCATGCGCGATGCGTTGTAGGCTGGTAAGTATCCGCTCACCAGTCCCAGGATCAGCGCCGCCAACAACGACAGACCTGCCGTTGTACCCCGGACTTTCATATCGAGCG
The DNA here is from genome assembly GCA_963731405.1 of uncultured Acidobacteriaceae bacterium. Classification (GTDB taxonomy): domain Bacteria; phylum Acidobacteriota; class Terriglobia; order Terriglobales; family Acidobacteriaceae; genus Sulfotelmatobacter. The sequence goes on from CAVSVS010000024.1 coordinate 15,598, forward strand.
GTATCCCTAACCCAATGAAGCTGTGCGTCAGGAAAGCAATGACGGGAATCGCTATCAAGACTCCAAGCACTCCTCCCGCAACCGCCAGCGCCACAGACTCGCTAACGAAAATCGATAGCACTCGTTGACGGGTGAAGCCGAGGGTCTTCAGCACGGCGACTTCGCGCGTCCGGCTGCGCACCGACATCGCCATCGTGTTGGCGGAAACCAGCATGATGGTGAAGACCACGGCCCCGCAGATGCCCAGGATGAATGCCTTGATGTTCCCCAGGGAAGCCACAAAGCCCAGCTGAAAAGCTCTTTCGCTCTCGGTCTTGGTCTGCAGCGGCGAGTTGCGGAACATGTCATCAATCTGCCTGGAGGCGCGCGATACGTTCTCCGCCGAATCAACTTGAGCGGCGTACCAGCCTGCTTGTCCCTTGAACCAGGGCACAGCCTCTTCCAAGTATTTGGCGTTGAAGTACAGCGCGTTCTGCGGAGGATCGCGGTGATAGATGCCGCGAATCGTCAGATTCAAGTTCGTCGGGAAAATATTGGCCTGCAAAGTAATCCGGTCGCCAATTTTCCAACCGAATTTCTTCGCCAATGTGACATCTACCAGCGCTCCAGCACGATCCTGCTGCCAGGCTTTCACCTGATCTGGCGGGACAATCTTGTCTGACGCGACCTTTAAGTATTCTTCGGGATCCGTGCCCATTTGAGCAAAGAAGTGCTCTGGCCGGTCATCAATATAGCGGCCTCCGAACCAGGTCAACGGAACGACCGACGTCACGCCCGGCACCGCCCGAATCTTCTCGCGATAGAACGCAGGCAGAAAAAAAGCCAGCGAAACGCGATCGCGAACGATCAGCCGCCGCGAAGCTTCGGGCGCGACCTGATCCACATAAAAAGAGCGCCAGATACAGATCATGAGCGTGAGCAAAAGCAGTGAGAAGCTAATACTGATCATGGTCAACAGGCTGCGCCGCTTGTTCCGGAACGTATTGCGCACGACAAAACTGCCCAGCGTCATAACGTCACCCGATATGCCGTAATCCGTCAACAATGTTTATTTGCGAAGCGGTGTAGGAGGGCACGGCGGAACTCAACAACCCGACCACACCCGATGTCAGCAGAGCGACAATCCAAATTCCGAACGTCACCTTCATGGGGAAAAAGCTGAAGAACTGCGGAGAATGAGTCAGGCCATATACCATCAGCCAACCGAGTCCGACTCCGAGCAGTCCCCCTGCCAGTGAGAGCGCGACGGCTTCACTCACAAACAATCCCAAGACGCTGCGCTTGGTGAAGCCGAGAGTCTTCAAAACTGCCACCTCGCGGGTACGCTCGCGGATCGACATTGCCATGGTGTTGGCAGATACCAGTAGCGTCGCGAATACCACAGCGGAACAGATGCTTAGGATGAACGCTTTCACATTGCCCATCATGGCGACAAACTCGAGGCCGAAGGCTTTTTCGCTTTCCGTCTTGGTGGGCTGCGGGGAGTTGCGGAAGGTATCATCCACCGCACTCGCGACCGTGCTGACGGCCGATGGCGAATCTGCGAGGATGCTGAAAGTGCCGGCGCGTCCCTTGAAGAACTCTACGGATTCCTCAACGTATTTCGCGTTGAAGTAGACCGACTTGTTGTCAGGGTTCGTATGGTAAATCCCTCGCACGATCAACTCCAGATTCACGGGGTAGATCGTGCCTTGCAAGGTGATGCGGTCGCCCAGTTTCCATCCGTACTTCGTGGCCAGTGAGTCGTTCACAATCACGCCCTGCCGGTCACGCTGCCAAGCCGCGATTTGCTCCGCCGGCATGGAAACATCGCGGTACACCTTGAAAAACTCGTCCGGATCAGTGCCGAATTGCGCGAAAAAATTCTCCGGCTTCTGGTCCTTGTAAATTCCTCCGAACCACGAGACCGGCACCACCGCTACTACGCCGGGGATGGCACGAATCTTTTCGCGGTAGTAGCCGGGAAGATTGAATGTGAGAGATACACGATGTCGGACGACGAGCCGCTCGGCCGACTCCGCACTGCCCTGATCCAGATAGAAGGCACGCCAGATCGTCATCATCAGAGTGAGCAAAAGCAGGGAGAAAGCGATGCTCAACACCGTCAGGGTGCTGCGGCGCTTGTTGCGGAACGCGTTCTTAGTAACAAACCGGGTCAAGGTCATCGGTGTACTCCAGAGGAAACCGGGAGCCGGCGAAGCAGGCAGGCACACTCCAGCCCACCAAGAATAGACGAAATCCATCGCTGCCTACAACCGGTGTCGTGACTCGCCCAACCAGCAACCGCAGGCCGTTCCTCAATACTCATAGTTTCGCGCCATCGGCACGCCCACAAGTGGAGATCGTCATCAGATCAGGATGACAAATGTCACACGAATCCTCACATAACACCTACATCCGTGGGGAATGCAGGAAAGTTACGCTGAAATTAACCGGAGGGCTCGATCAGGTGCTGGGAGCCGGCGCTGGCTCACGCCGCGGTGGCGCGGCTGGGCTTTGTCTTTCGAACCACTCTGCGTTTCTGCATCGCCGTAGGTTTCCGTCCCTTCTTGCGTGCTTCCCTTCGCCGCACCTTGGCCATCCATTCTCGCGAATACATGGTGCCGCGGCACTTTCGCGAGCCGCAGTAGCAGGGCGCAGGCTCCTCGTCGTCGTAGAGGTTGTAGTCCCAGACGAGTTCTTCTCCTGCGGCGATGTCGCGGATCGCGAAGAGCCAGACGCGGCCCTTGACCTCATCCACCTCGCAATTGGGATCGCAAGAGTGGTTCAGATACGCGCCCAGGCCGTGTCCGTCAATTACCGTCTTGCCATCGTCGAGCCCATAGAGGTAGGTGCGGGAAACGCCATCGTAACGGCGATCGGCTTCCTCAACGGTAATGCGCTCCCCTGTGTACTCAACGATGCGAGTGCCTTTACGAATCGGGGCGGCGGCGTAGACGCCGACGGAATGAATGGGCGAAGGGCGAACGACTAGGGGCATGAACTAATTTCGCATGATCGGGCGGTTTTGGGGAATGTGAAAATCGTGGATTGGCAACTTTTCGATGATCCTGCGACCGCTTTCCCATGATGTCGCGGTCATAGGAGAGTTGGAACGGCTTCGGAGCACAAGCGGCCAGGGAAGTGACGTTGGGAGCATGGCATTGGGCGCGACCAACCAGAATGTTCCATCGAATCTCTTCCGGCGTGATAGACTTTCGCGGCTGATGAGACGTTGAATTCAAGAATCAATGGGGAGAACCGCATGCGCTTCGCTCGCACAATCGCTGGGTTGGCAATGATTCTGGTCGTCACGGGAGCTGCGTTGGACGCAGTGGCGCAGAGCAAGAAGGCTGCGAAGCCCAAGCAGGACTATCCGGCCGCCGTCTACTGCACTACGACCGGGGGACAACTGGAGGTTCGGCACGCGGTGTATGGCACCAACAACCCGCAGCAGGACTGGCTGATCCTGTCAGGTGTGGAACCGTTTTGCCAGTACACTCTGGCCGATGATGGGTCGCGTATCCACCTGTCGCTCGATACCTTGTACACGACAAAACCCACCCTGGCGGCGCTCGCTTACTACTCCCAGGTGCCGTGGAACGGCAAGGGAAATGGAAACCCGGCCTCGTACTATTGCACGCAATTGGGCGGAGCGGAGATCGGAGCGACCGACTTTGCGGGTGGCGGCTGGGTCGCGAATGGCGGAATTGATCAGGTGCTGGAAGCCTGCATCTTTCCGGACAACTCGACCATCGACTCCTGGGGATTGTTCTATCACTCAGCGAACATTATTCGCGGGATCGATTTGTCCACCGTGCTCCGGTATTCCAATCCGTATGCAACGAAGAAGGGTGAATAAAATCGTCTACGGATCGTAAACCGAGTTTCCGTAGCCCTGTTTACGAGCGGCTTCCTGCATATCTTCGAGACGCTTCTGTTGCTCTTCCAGTTGCGCCTTCATCACTTCTACTCTGTTCTCTTTCTGCACCTGTCGTTCATTCCGCTGGACACAGTTCCGCAGGCAGCTTACGGGAAAGTGGACGGATGCGCTAAGGGTGGAAATCTCTCCTTGCAGAGAGGCGATTGCAGCTTTCTGCGCCTGAATCTCGGCTTTCCACTCTGCTGCAGTGAGCTTCCGCTGACCGTAGTTCGAGAATGCGTCAATCGAACTTTGGGATTGGCCGCTTCGGCCGGAAGATGCGTCGGCTCCAACGTGCTCCGGAATCTCATCGTTCGTGATGACTCGAGGCGTCTTCGCCCCAGCGTCAGGAGTGCCGGCGACGGGGTCTGATGCTTGCGCGGACTTTTGCTTTTGGAGTCGCGCTGCTCGAGCAACATCGGCGAGAGATGACGAGTCTTGGCCGAACGCCGGCAAGCCGCACGCGAGTGCACTGATCGCGACCAAAACAAGAGATCGCAGTATCCCCATCAGAAGACCTCCGGCAGCATTCCGGGAAACCGGAATGCTCGAACGATGGTATCGTTCGCCGTTGGCAGATCCGAGGTTACGTTCGTACAGGGGGCAGAAGGTATTAAGAGGCCGTATAGCTCGCGATGAGCTCATCCAATTTTGCGAGGAGTGCTCCGTTACCTTGTCGTAGGTATTCCGATAGAGCTTGCTGATAGTGCGGCAGGTTGTAAAGGAAGGCCTCCACTCGTTCCTGATTGAGATCTTCCCAATAAGCGCCGTAGCCGGATTTTTTTAGCCAATACGCGTTGAAGATCTGTTCGAACTGATGGCTTACGGGAACGGCCAGGTAAGGCTTCCCCAAATGCAAAGCCTCGGTCACTAGGGAGAATCCGGAGTTGGCCACGATAGCGCGCGCGCTGGTGAGATCGGCAAAAAATCCGTCAAGCGAAGGCTTTTTGTAAGTGATGTTGCCCTCCTGGCCTTCGCGCCCGAAGCCGTAAGCAATGAACGGGCAGCGAACAGAGCTTAACAATTTGGCTAGCGCTGGCGCGGGCGAAGTCACATACACCAGCACATGGTCGCGTTGCGTGGGAGTCGCATCGAGAATTTCCCGCCGCAACAACGGCGGAAACAGGAATGTGTTCCGTTTGCGGATCGGCGCGGTGAAGAATGAAAGCACCAGATATGCGTTCGCGCTTGGCGTCATGAACCGGGTCACCAGCTTGGCAGCCGCGGCGTCGCGCCGATATTGCTTCGGATACGAAACGACAGCGTTGGTGAGACAGTGCTGGTTATCGATGGAAATGACCGGTAGTTTCTTCCGATGTCCCACGTGGCAAGTGAGCGGCTCGAAGTCAGTGATGACGAGGTCAATGTTGTGTTCGTCGACCAGGTCTTTCAGCCGGGAAATACTTTTGGCGGCTTCGGGAACGGTGACTAAGTTCTTCGCGATCGTCCGCTTATAGCGGACGCGATTATTGACGTAGGCGAAACGGAAGCCGTAAATCTCAGTGACGTCGAATTGCGTCGTCAGATTTTGCAGGCCGCGATCGAAGGACGCCACATGGACCTTGTGTCCTTTGGTGGCCAGGTGGGTAAGCACTTCTTTAGCCCGAGTGGAATGGCCCGCACCTTCGCCGTTTACACCATAGAGGATATTTGCCATGGCATCGAAGGGCGAGTATACCGCGCCCGAATGATCTACGGCTGGGCCTCGGCCGTCGGAAGGGTGACTGTATCTACCGTGGCGGGATCGTCACGGAGCTTGATGTAGAGAGTCTTGTCTTTCGTCGGCGGGATCGACAAAGCATCTTCGACAAACCCTTCCGGCACCGTGACCGAATTGGTGAAATCGGAATCGGTACTCACCGAGTCAAGAAGGAACAACTTGTCACCGCTCAGCGTGCACTGCTTCTCCGGGCCGGATGCGCAGTGGATTCCCGTGAGTGTTGGCACGCGCACCAGATTCACCAGCGGTTGCCAGTCGCCGTCAATTCCGTCGGACGTTACGGGGCGATACTTCAGAGGCCCGAACGCAGAGGGTCCAAGCAGTTTCATGGGATCGAGAACTGCAAAGACCGTCTTGGAATCCTGCAGAGTCAGGTTGCCGTCTTTGACGCTCAACTGCACTCGAAACGATTCGTCGGCAGTCGCAACTTCAATCTTCTCCGTAGGAGGAAATACGTCGGGCACCTGCGCCTTGAGAAAGAAATTCAACCGTCCATCCTGCGGCAGTTCGTCCTGGCTGCCAAGGCGAACCTCAGACGGACTTGAGGTCTGATCCGCCTGAACGCTCTTGTTGAGCAGGCTGACCGCCGGGCGTTGCGATTCCACTTCGGTCTTCAGATCGAGTACCCGGCCATCTTTAAGGGTGACGTGGATGACAATCGCGTCCCCAGGATGCAACTTGGTCCGAACCGATGCGTCGTGCGCAATGAGTTTGAGCTCGTCCTGCTGGTGCGCGCGGCTCACCGATCCGGGCTCGAAGCGCAGCCCATTCAGATCCAGACTCTCTACGAGATCGAGGCGGGTTCCTTTAAGAACTCCATCGGCATCGCCAGAGTGAATGCTGAAACTGTCGAGCCGACCGGCCTCCGCGTAAGTGTGCAGCGCGATTTCGTCAACGTCGTGCAGTCCAAACTTCCTGATCACCATGGTGACGGATCCCGGACTGGTCTTCTGCAACGGAACCTTCACCTCAAGTTCGTCCGGCTTCGAGGCCTTCCATTCGGTCTCAAGCGTTTTGCCTTGCTCGTCCTTGAGCTTGACTTCGCTCACGCAGCAGGCGTCGGCGGATTGCAGGTGCAGTGTGTCTTCGCGGCCAACGATCAAGGCGCTTGCATCCTTGGAAGCGACGATCCACTGGGCCGGCCTCGAAGGACGCAAACGGTAATGCGGGCCTTCGAACGAGTGAAAGCCCCAGGCGCCACGAAGCGTCCCGGTGACTTCTCCTGACAGCTCCGCCGACTGCAAGGGCTTGGTCTCGACGAGAAACCCGCCACGCATGGGATCCGGTTTCGCCGGCAGATCAATTCCGGGCCCCGACTTGGTTTCAACATGCAGAACCAGGTTGTGCGCAAGGTCGGTGGCAAATACCAGTGGAGCCCCGTCGGCCGGGAGAAGAAGGGACGGCCGGCCCACGCAAAAAATTTGCGCTGGATCAATCGCGCGCAAGGGCGGTACAGGAGCAGGCACTACTGGAGGCAGCCCAATTACGATCACGGACTTCGGATTGCGAAAAGAAGGCGGATTGTTGAGCCGGAGATTCAGTTCGTCCCGCTTGGGCAGAGCCAGGGCCGGGATGTATTGGTACTGCGCGGTATGAGCTGTGCTGAGAATGCGCGCCACGTCGACGACCGCGCCAATATAAGGGCTGTAATAACCGCTGCGTGCGTTGGGTGTGGAACTGATTTGGGCCAGCAAGTCCGTCGATGGCCCCGACGTAAGAGTCGCGACCATGGTCTGGCTATGAGCGTCGTCGAGCACCAGTTGATCGGTGTTCTGAGTCAGGCAAGACGCCTGTTGTGTGCTGGGCTTATCGAAGCACTGCTGATCGACCCGGATATTCAGGCTGCGCGACAGGAGCATGGTGCGCGCCTTCAATTGTTCAGGGTCGGTGACGGAAATCTCGCGTACCGCCTCAAGATATTTTTCCAGGCGGGCGCGGTCGAGACTGGCTTGAACCAGATCTTGGGCGGCCCGTACGAATGCCCCGGGCTTGCCTCGGACCGCAGTCCGCAACGTGCTGAACGCACCTCCGGTTTCCGGGGCCAGGAAAACAAGAGCTTCTTCCGCCTCTTCCGGAACGGTCACAAAGACGCCCTCATCATGGGCTGCCTTATTCCAGGTTTCCACGCGCGTGAACCACGAGTCCGGAGGAGGATTGGTGGCTCCGCGAAGAAAAACGATCACCATCAGGTAGTGCACCGACTGACTGTCCGGGAGGTCGGGATGCACCCATAAGCGGTCTCCCACCTGCAGATTCGGGACTTGCGCGATGGGCAGGGTCACTCCGGCGCGTTGCACTCGAACGTCGACTTTGGGGCCGATCAGATCGAACGCGCCGCTGTCCGCGTGAGCGGCACCAGCAATCGTCAGAAAAATGACGAAAACCCGCAGCAGAAAGCCTGTCTGGCGCCCCGGAATAAGATGCGAGAGGTATGAGATCAAGGGATTATTTTATCTGATTTGCAAGCTCTATCTGAGGAGCAAGCGGAGTCTTTGACTCATTATTGAAGCGCCGACAAACCTCGAATTATCAATCGGTTCCCATACTTCTCCAAGGGGACCAAGACCTCTGAGTTTTTATACGTCGATGGAACTCTTCAGAAAGAGGAAACCCTCCGGGGCCGGAAGAACTCTTGAATCTGACATAATCTTTGCATGTGCGGACGCTACCGACTCTCGCGCCGAAAGCAACTAGTCGAGGAATATTTCGAGAGCTCCTCGGACGAAGAAGATTGGAATCCGCGCTACAACATTGCTCCCACCCAACCCGTAGCCGCCATTCGGCAAGCCGGAACGAGCCGAATTCTTTCAATGATGCGATGGGGATTGGTTCCCTCATGGGCTAGTGACATTTCGATTGGGGGCCGTCTGATCAATGGCCGCAGCGAAACTGTCTTGGAAAAGCCTGCTTTCCGCGACTCATTTCGTCTGCGGCGCTGCCTGGTTCCAGCCGATGGCTTCTATGAATGGAAGAAGGCGGGCAAGGAACGATACCCATTCCATTTCGTGATGAAGGACAGTTCTCTGTTTGCTTTCGCTGGAGTCTGGGACCGCTGGAGGTCAGCAACCGGGCAGGTGGTGGAATCCTGCTCGATTCTTACAACGGCTGCCAATGAGTTGTTGGACGGCGTGCACGACCGCATGCCGGTCATTCTTCCGCAGAGGCACTATCAAACTTGGTTGACCGCTCACGCAACTGAGGCGCAACGACTGGCGGAATTGCTAGTCCCATTCGACGCGAGCGTCATGCAGCGGTACCCCGTCAGTCCCCTCGTAAACAAGCCAGAAAACGATCTGCCCGAATGTGCTCTGGAAGTGCCAAGCACGGAAACGCAGGGGCAACTCTGGTAAGGGGTCTTGGGCCAAGAGCTGGCCACTTAGGATTCTTGTGCGCAAAACAAAACGCCCCGGACTCGGTTTGAGTCAGAGACGTATGTTGATCAGCCCTCCCCCAAGTGCTGCTCAAGAAAAAGCATAGATACTGCCGGGGAAGTAGAGAATGGCACTGAAGTGCTATATCTGGGACTCTGATTCCCGGGGAGACAAAATTCAGTCCCAATTTTGATTCATGCGCACAACTGACCTCTTATCGGCCACTTGCAGATCAGTGCTCTCCCGCGACATTGACGGAAGGACTAAGTCTCAGTGAACCAGGCTGGCACGAGATTGCTTGGCAGCATGATAGGCATGATTGACTTAGTCCTTGATTCGGGTAGCTTCTTTTCTTTCGGTTTCTGCGCAGAGCCGCTAGAGATCGGAAGCTTGAACGCGCTCTCCAGTTTGATCGCCACAGCGAAGTCGCCAGTTTCTTTCGGTTGCACTCGCAGGACTCTGCCACGGGCGTTCAGCAAGATGCCAGGGTCTTGCATGTGATCGACGCCGACTGACACCTCTACGTTCGAGCCCTCTGGGATCTGCAAGGAACTTGACAGCAGAATGCCACCGAGGCTGATGTTCTCGGAACGCGCGCGCATGTCCTTGCGTTGAGCCATCCGAATCAGGACTGGTAAATGCAGTGGGTAGCGAAAATCTCGTCGTAGGTAACGCTGGGGGGAGGGCATACGTTTCTCCTGCTTGGGATGAAGAGAGCATATGCGGAGAGAGGGAAACTATGGCAGGTATCGGAGGTCCACCAGCTACGGCGACAAAGGCCAATGCAGAGTCAGTAATGTATTACTGTCTCTGGCATGTCTAAATTCCGCAACATGACCACGCATACGCGGTCGCGTACACATTACCAGGTCTCGGAAATGGACAATCTGCGTCCAGCTAATGATCCTGCTTTCCGATCCGATGAAGATCGCTCAGCAGCGCCTCGGGCGAAACTGGCCTGCCAAGAAATTGCTTCAGCTCTTCGGAAGTTTCATGCTCCATGCCCTGCCGCAGCAGGTGCTCGGAGATCCACGGATACCAATTCGGATTGCCCGTGGCGAACGAGCCGAGCAATTCCTGAATATGATGACGGATGTCTGCCGTAATCACCGCGCCCAGGCCATAGTTCACCATGTAACCGGGTGCATCCACTAACTGCACTCGCACCGCCCACCAGGCGAGTTCCGGATGTGGGACGATGTGCAAGTAGCGACTGGTAATTTCCGTCCAGACGACGTTGGGGTCGTCCATGGGATTATGGAGCATCCGGACTTCAAAGAGCGCCCAAGCCACATCAAGCATCACGCCGGAATAGAGCGCCCGCAACGAATCGGACTCAGAAGCGCTCGTGCCCAAATATTTTTGTTGCCAGGCAGGCTCGTAGGTATCCCAGGAGGGAACGTCAGCGAATGCTTCGTAAAAAACAGGATCGCCGAGATCCATGAACGCTGGGTCTGTGTGTAGAGCCATCATGTGGACCGCGTGGCCATTCTCATGCACAAACTCGTTGAGCAGTCCCAGGCCCCCGCGAGCGTAGTTACCGGAGACATAGACCACGGTCGGTTGCCACACGTTCTTCGCCATGTGTCCGCGCACCACAAAGTCCGTGTACGCCAGCGGCGCCTTGCCGGGTCTCTCGTTGAGGTCATAGAGAACACCGAGTTGCACCAAATCCGCGCCAAGGTCTTTGTAATACCGCTGAGTAATTGGCAGTAGCGCTTCTCGCGGGACCGCCTTGCTCACTGAACGGTCGGCTTTGCCGGCGAGATAACGGTAGTCCCATGGCTCGATCTGCTGGTCGCCGCTGACCTGCCGCCAGGCATCCAGAATCTGCACCAGCCAGGTTTCGATTTGAGCGCTCTTCACGCCGAGGGTCTTGGCCGCGTCGTCCACACGCGAGCCGTTCTTGGCCGCTTCAGCAGCGGACTGCACAATCATGCGTCGGTAAGGACTCTCGGGTTCGTCGCTACCGTTTAATGCCTTCCACAGCGGTACAAATGCCATGAAGAGCGCCTTGCGGCGCTCAGGTTCGCTCATCTGTGTCATCAAGTCGAAGGCAGAAACGCGGCTCACTCGCTTCCCTTCGAATTCCAGATTGTTGCCCACCTCGTCGAAGCAAGAGTAGAGTGCGGAGCGAAGGTCGGCGACGTTCAAGTCGCTACGCCCAGCGTCGTGGCACGGTACCCTGGGAGAAAGCGAAGTCTGGTCTGCCGTTGACTCCATACCCTTGCGAATCAGCATGAGGGCGCGAGCGTTCGGTGCGGAAAGCTTTTTCTCGAGGATTCTTTCCAGAAGTTCTTCGACCTCCCTGGATTTCTCCTCTCGAATCTGCTTCCATGCGGCTCTGTCTTTCCCGCGGTAGCTGGCGAAAAGGCCGGAATCAATCGCCGCCATGATGCTGGACGCATCCATGAAGTCGGCATAGGAGTTTTCTGTCCGGGTCAGAGACTTGGCGGGGGATTCTCCGCACGAACCGCAGATGAGAATCAGAGATGCAGCGAGGAAGATGCTGGCGATCTGGGCGAAAAACCGAACCTGGCAATGTCTCATCTGAGCTTGCGATTAGAGTACATCCACATCGAGTCACTTTAGCGCGCCCCGTCAAGCCACCAAAAGGCGAACTTCTCCCCTCAATCCGCACAACAGAACGAAGGAAATGCCGAAGCCGAAAAGGTCACGGGTAAATGCGTCTCCGTATGTCTTTCGAAAAATGGCGGAAGCGAGTGGGGTCGAACGATTCAACATATTGAAAACACGCAAGTTGGTGTGGAATCAACGGTTCCTTCTGATAAAAACCTTAACTTCCGCAGGTCGAAACACAGTATCTAGCACAGGATGCGAATACAAACGAAAGCGGGTTCGCCTCAAATTCGAATTAGCACAGGGACAAACGCATCAAGGCAGAGAGAAAGCGAAGAGTGGGCGCCGTTTTGGGTTCTAGCCTAAACCATCGCACAGCACGGGGAGAACGAACGGTAAAGCGGCAATCGTCCCTATCACGTCGTTTTCTATGAGTTTAGTAAATGGTACGCGGCCAGGGTGACCACCATTCTTCAAACTGCCGTCTATATCCGGTGAGCGCCCCTGACTTTCAACGGCGGTAGCCTTAGCAGGCTAGGAGATGCGAATGGACCCGAGGTACTCCAATGGACGCACACCAGACGCTCACAGGATCTACATCAGCCACCCATATTATTCTGTGCATGAGATTACCGACAGTCAGACGTACCTTTGATATTCATCGATGGGACCGGCGGAGGGCGATAAGAATACTCGTGCCGAGTGCCTGATGATCGGTGATACGGATTAGGGCGATAGGTCAACCCCGCCCGCCAGCGCATGACTAAGCTCACAAGTCCAAGAATACTTTCAAGCCAAGCACTCTAGATCTGGTTTCTGTTGCACGTTGGTCGTTCCTCGAGATAGGTGATTTCGCTATTCCGTGTGACCGTCAGCAGGCAGCGTTCTTTTCGTTCCGCTCAGGAAACCGGGCAGTTCGATGCTGAGAATTCGTCTTCGATTTCTTGTTTGATATCATTGCGGACTGAAAGTAGCTTGTCGGAGGGTAGCGTGATTCGTCAGCACGCACCGAATCCGATGCCTGACCCGAGAGGACAACAATGCGTTCAAAGCCTTGCAGCGTCGCGGTCGTGATTCTGTCCGGTTTGGCGGTCGCCTTCGCCCAGGATCCCACCAAGGTTGAGGCTTCTCATTACAAAGTCGCCTTCGAAAACTCCGCGGTGCAAGTTGTTAACGTTCACTACGGTGCACACGAAAAATCAAGTCTGCACGACCATCCGGGCGGTGTGGTCGTCGTGATTACCGGTGGACATCTCCGATTCACGGATCAGAATGGTACCGTCACTGAGGTCTTCTCCAAGCCAGGCGAGTCCCGGTGGTTTCCACCCTTCCGGCACAAAGTAGAGAACGTAGGGGACACTCCGTACAACGCAGTCTATATCGGAATCAAATCCAAGCAGTCGGCCTTCAATAGTGATCCATCACGCGATACTCCCGCGATGGATGAGCAGACGGCGAAAATTGTCGCTGAATATTTGTCGATGTCGCATGCGCAGTGACAGGACGTAGCACGAACTGCCTTACCTCAAAGCAATGTTACGTTGCAGTGTTGGCCGGTCAAGTTCTCCGTTCAGGCGTGCCACGACAAGAGTTGCGACGCCGTTGCCAATCACATTAACGAGTGCGCGGAACATACTCATGAAGCGGTCGATCCCGAGGATCAGCGCCATACCAGCAACGGGAATCGTGGGGATCACCGATAAGGTCGCCACGAGGGCTATGAAAGAGGCGCCCTGCACGCCGCTGGCGCCCTTGGAGGTAAGGACTGCGACCGCAAGAATCGTGATCTGCTGGGTCAGAGTCAAATGCGTCTTCGTTGCCTGCGCCACAAAAAGCGCGGCCAGAGTCATGTAAAGGCTGGTTCCATCGGTATTGAAAGTAAATCCGGTTGGAACCACTAGTCCGACGAGAGACTTGGAGCAGCCAAGTTGTTCGAGTTTGGCCATCAGCGTCGGAATAGCGATCTCTGACGAGCTAACGGCCAACACCAACAGAATCTCTTCCTTAATGTAGGCCAGGAAACGAAAGATGCTGAAGCCCGCAGCCCAACAGATGGCGCCGAGTACGATCAATACAAACAGGGTCGAGGTAACCCAGAACGTCCCGATTAACCTTGCCAGGGGACCGAGGGCAGCAAGGCCAAACTTGCCTACTGTGTAGGCCATCGCCCCGAAAGCGCCGACCGGCGCAAATTTCATCAGGATCCTAGTCACCTCGAACACAACGTGTGTCAAGGAGTCGACGAATGCAACCACTGGTCGTGCTCTGTCTCCGACGGCGGAGAGCGCGAAGCCGAATAACAAAGCCACGAAAACCACTTCGAGAATGTCCCCCTTGGCGAAGGCATCCACCGCCGTGGTCGGGATAATGTGCATCAAGAACTCGGTGACGTTTTGCGCCTTGGCCTGGCCCGCATAATCAGACACTGCGTTGGCATCGAGCGTTGCGACATTTACATTGAATCCATTCCCGGGTTGTACCACATTTCCCACGACCAGGCCGATCAAGAGCGCAACCGTGGATACAGCTTCGAAATAAATAAGCGCCATGCCTCCGACCCGGCCAACTTTCTTCAGGTTCTCCATGCCTGCAATTCCGCTCACCACGGTGCAGAAGATGATCAGGCTGATGATCATAGTGATCAGGCGAATAAACGCGTCGCCCAGCGGCTTCGTCGCAATAGCCCGGGGTGGGTCCACATAGCCGAGCACGATGGCCAGAGTAATCGCTACGAGAACCTGCACCCAGAGAATGCGGAACCAGGGTGACTTGCGGGAGGCCGGGATGCCACCCCCGGAGCTCGTCGGAACGGCTGGAATAGTTGCCATTATTATGGGCGGTGTTAGCGTGTTCGGTTTGCCGGTTCCGGCTCAAGGGTTGTCACCAGCCAGGGAAGGATCACCTCTTTGAAAATACGGGGATCGGGCCACACGCCGACCTGCCTTCCCAGGTGACCTCCTTGCGGATTGATCCAGGCGGTCTTCGGCACGTCGCCTTTGCTGAGGAGAAGGTATTCGTCAGCGATCGGAACCTGCGTGTCCAGCACTCCTGCAATCACGAGCATCGGAGCCATTGGCTTGCCGAGCAGGTTCTGATGAACCAGCGACATCTTCGGCAAATACTCTGCCATCTCATCGAGTGTGTGAACGCCTTCGAGGATGTTCATCAGCGCGGGGACTTGGTCAAAGAGATATTCGCGATTGCCCAGCAGCGAGTTCATCAGAAATTCTTTCTGAAAGAACTTGTCGACTGGAGGAGACTGCGCGCTGCAACCGCGCAGGCGAGCGCGTTCGACGATCGCCATTTTGGTCGCCCAATATGCTCCCCAACTCACGCCGTGCAGGGCGATGCGGTTTTTGTCGATCTCAGGGCGCGACTGCGCGTAATCGATCGCCTTTGAGAGCATGCGCTCGGATGTTTCGCTGACCTTGATCGGAGCCTGCCCGGTGCCGGGTCCGTCGACAGCAAGGTATCCGATGCCGAAGGGCAGAATCGCGCTGAAGCTTTCGGTGAGATCCTCTTTGCGGCTATCGAGTCCGTTGACAGCGATCACCAGGGGCACCGGGCCTTTCGCATTCTTCGGCAGTCGCAGATAGCCGATGATCTCTTTTCCTTCGAAGGGAATTTTCACGACTTCGAGCGGCGGATCCAAAAACCTAGCGTGCGCAAGAAATGCTTCGAGAGCTTTCTCGTAAGAGCGCTGTTTGCCCGGAGATGCCGGAATCGGCCAGCGCCCGAAGGAATAAATCCGCCAAGCGCGGATGTAGTCGGCGTTGGCTTTGGTGGGATCCGTCTTCTCCAGGGCCTTTGCTTCGTTGAAGTAGCGATCGCCGACCCGCATGAATCCCGCGGCCCATTCATCTTTGTCGGCGGTGTGGATCGTCTCAAAGGCTTCTTTGACGTCGGCGGGATCGAGGCCGATCAAGGGATATTGCCCGACTTCGGCGCGATGAACTGCTTCGGTTTTAACTTCGTCGATGGTGCGGTCGCGCCGCTCTTGCGCCAGAGCGAATCCTGTCAATGCAAACGACAACGCTAAGAGTGCAAAGGAAGGCTGATTCTTCATGATTCCAATTCCACGAAACAAAAACGCTGTAGAGACGTTGCTTGCGACGTCTTGCCCGCAGCGCCGATGCTGCCGGCAAGAGACGTAGCAAGCTACGTCTCTACGGCCAAGTCACCGCTTTAGAACGTAAACTTCAAACCCAACTGGACGGCGCGGCTTCCGCCCGAACCGATGACCGGATTGGCCGCTGCGACGTCTGGCGTCGCGCAACCGCAACCGAAAGGCTGTGCCGACGGATCGTTCAACCCGAATCCGTTCTGTCCTCCATATGGATTGGCGAAGTTGGGATGATTGAAAATGTTGAAGAACTCGGCGCGGAACTGCGCGCGGACCTTTTCTCCTAAGTGCCAGTTCTTTGCAACCGAGAAATCGAAGTTCCGGAAGCCGGAGTCGCGGAACAAGTTTCTCGGCATATTTCCGAATTGTCCCAACGGCGGCGGAATCATGACCGAACTGCCTTGGGCATAGCATCCGAACAGATTGAGGGCAGCGGTCGCCGCACCGGCGGTACCACCATCCACGGTCATTGCCTGAGCAGCACAAGTCGAGTTGCTGGCACCTGAGAAGTAGGGAATTCCTGTCGGTGTCGACTTGAAGTCCGACGGTTTTCCGTAAAAGCTCCAGCGGATCGGGGCGTTGGCCGGTGGACTGACCGGCAGCGGTCCGGTGCCAGCGGCATCGGTGCCCAGATCAATCGGGCCCCAAGGTTGCGCACTCTGCAGCGTCACGATGGAGTTGAGTTCCCAACCTTCTAACATCTGCGCAAAGCTTTTCTTTCCGGGAACTGCGTACGTGAACGAGAGCGTGAAGCGATGGCGAATGTCGAAGTCGCTGCTCCCGTATTCCCGTCCCACGTTGTAAGAGTCCTGCGGCAGGCCGGCGCCATAGCCGAAATCCCAATTCGCGCCAACCGCATCGAGCGAGTGCCCATACGTATATCCAGCGACCATGCTCAGGCCGTGATAGTTGCGCGAGGTCATCGTGACCTGTAGGGCGTCGTAGTTCGATCGATAGACGTTTCCCATCTGGAAGATGTTGCTCAGGTATGGGAACTTCGTCGTAAAGGGCCGGTTCGCCTCTTCGCCCCCGGTACTGTCAGGAGCGCAGAAGGTGGGGTCGGTATATCCTGACGCGATGCAGCCACTGATGGCTGACGCAGGCCATCCCGAGCCCACCGGCGCCTGATTGATATCGCGAATCCCAATCAGATTCGATCCGTGATTGCCCACGTACGCGACTTCGAGCGACAGATTCGGAGTAAACGAGTGTTGCACGTCGAGCGTCCAATGCCAGATGTAAGGAGTAGTGAGCTTGCGGTCCACACTCATAATGGGGCAGGGTGCAGCGTTTACAGGATCGCAGTTGAGCTTGGTGGTGCTGACGTTGGCGCCGAAGATCGGCACACCGCTGTCCCATTGCGGCATGCCGGGGGGAATTGACAGATTGCCAGCCGTGATCGTGCCGCCTGCAGTGTCGCCGGCGGCATCGATGGTGGCGGCGGTGGGAACGTTGCCCAGGCCAAAGGCGTTGTTGAAAGCGAGCATCGCTTCCCAGTTGACAGTTTCGTAGACCAGGCCCGCGCCACCTCTGATCACGGTGGTTCCCTTGCCATTCAAGTCCCATGCAAAGCCAAAGCGCGGCGCGAAGTCGTTGTGATCGGGATTGTAGGGGCCGCTCACTCCGTTCATTCCGGCCTGAATCAACCCGGTCTTCGAGTTGGGATCGAAGTTTCCCAGCAGATTGTGGGCTTCTTTCATGACGGAACTGTACTCGTAGCGAATGCCCAGGTTGAGCGTAAGGTTCCTGGTGGCGCGCCAGTCGTCTTGCAGGAATAAACCGTACGCCCAGTTTCGAATGTGCAGCGTGGGATCACCAACTTGTACCGATGCCTTGAATGGGTCGCCCGCAAAGAAATCTTCCAAAGCAGTTGAGCCCGCTCCGGTCGGGATCGCGACCCCGCCTAAGAAGGTGATGCTGCCTCGGGCGTTACCGAACGCCCCGCCATTGAAGGCGTTGCGATGAAGTTCGCCGCCGAACTTCAGAGAATGTTTTCCAGCCGTATAGGAAACGTGATCAATGAACTGAGTTCTGTAATCGGGGCCCTGGAATTTTGGCCACTTGAAGGCGCCGAGGCCGGGGACGAAAGCTCCGGCGAAACCAATGCGGGGTAAGCCTCCGGTGAAGGGACCGCTGACGCCTGTGTCGAGGCCGTAGCCGGACGCTGGGATGTTGATGTCGCCGGGGAATGTGGGCTGGTAGAGCCGGTTGTAGCCGATGCGCGCCTCGTTCACCCAACGCGTGCCGGGCGTCCAAATCCAGTTTCCTCCCACGACCTGCGCGCGAGTGTGAATCTTCGACCGCCAATCAGATTGCAACTCGGGGAAATCTTCGACTGTTCCATTGTTGTTTCCGTAGAAATACATCCCGCTGATGCTGTTGCGCTGGTTGATATTGAAATCTACTTTGGCCAGGAAGTTGTCTACTCCCACTTCGTTAGGGAAGCCCTGAACGACGTCCGGCCCCTGCGTGTTGTTGATCGGGAAGCCCGTACCCTTGCAAGTGACGGTCGTCCCAGTAACCGTGCAACCCGAGATCTGTTGACTGGCCGCACTGATGGGGACGCCGTTTGCGACAAGATCGGCGACGGCATCGGGAATGCTGTTGCCGCAATCACCGGTCACCGAGATGCAGTTCCCCGCGTCAGGCAGGGACACCATCGAGGGCGTGGTCACGCTGAACGAGTTGCCCACGTTGTAGCGCTGGCCCTCGTACGCACC
Source organism: uncultured Acidobacteriaceae bacterium (assembly GCA_963731405.1). Taxonomy (GTDB): domain Bacteria; phylum Acidobacteriota; class Terriglobia; order Terriglobales; family Acidobacteriaceae; genus Sulfotelmatobacter. The sequence goes on from CAVSVS010000024.1 coordinate 34,013, forward strand.
AAAGAAGAATGCCTTGTCTTTGAAGATCGCTCCGCCGAAGCTGCCACCGAATTGCTCCAACGTTCGGGGAGTCTTGGGGGCAGGTGTTGCATTGAAGTAGTTCCGCGCGTCCATGGCGCCATCGCGGCCGAACGCAAACGCCGTGCCGTGTAGGGAATTCGTACCAGCTTTCAATCCAACATTCATGATCGCGCCCGGCTTCCATCCGTACTCAGCGGGAGGATTTTCCTGAACGTTGAATTCCTGGATCGCGTCGATCGGCAGGATGGTCGCGGAATCTCCGGCAATGCCTGCACCGTTGATGATGCCCTGACCGGAAAAGGGCTCGCTGTTAAACAAGCCCTCAATGAAATACGCGTTGTCTTCCGCGCGCAGGCCATTGGTGCTGGTGGTGGAGAAGCCGCCGCCGGGATAACGCATCACGCCAGGTCGCAACTGCAGCAAGTTCTCGTAGTTGCGGCCGTTTAAGGGCAGATCATTGATCTCTTTATTGCTGAGTGTGCCGCCCAGCGTGGCAGATGTGGTGTTGACTAGCGGAACCTCTTCGGAGATCGTGATGGTTTCGCTCACCTGGCCCGGTTGCAGCGCGAAATCGGCGCGCACATCGGTGGCAACTTCGATCTGTACATTTGTGCGCTCCACGCTCTTGAATCCTCTCGCGGCCACGCGGATCTTGTAGGTACCGGGCTGCAGATCCGGTACCGTGTACGCGCCGGAGTCATCACTCGTGATAGTCCGCGTGAGTCCCCGCTGAACATCGGTAACGACTACGGTGGCTCCAGCGACCGCAGCGCCACTCTGATCGGTCAATGTTCCGAGAATTCGGCCAGCAGTGGTCTGAGCCATCGCGGAAGCCGAAAACAGAACCACTGCGAACGTGGCGAGCCATAACCTAGAACCTGCAGTGGTCCGTCCGACATGAGACGCGGCTGCGCTAACGGGGCGCGATAGCATGGAACCCTCCATTTATGTGGTCCGACAGCCATACCACCATCGGAGAAACAGTGTCAAGCAAATTCACTTTTGGGATGGAATTTGAAAGAAAGATTACAACAGGCAGGATTGATCTGAACATCGTCAGCAAGGAGCCTAAGACGTGCGACCTATGATTTTTCGAGGGGGTCTTGCGCAAACGCGCTACGCTGTAGTAACCTCATTTGGTCATACCACCATACCAACATACCAAGCGATGTTCTCTACTGAACTAACGCGACTGCTCCCTGTGGATATGCGGTATAGTAGCCGGACCAAAGCCGGTGTGCGGCCTGGTTGCACGCCACTTCGTGCGGAGGCCAAAGCAGTGTACAAGCTGGTTCGCACTTCACGACTGTACGAACAGATCGTTCAGCAGATCGAAGGATCCATTGTCAAAGGCGATCTGAAGGCCGGAGACCAGCTTCCCGCCGAGCGCGAACTCGCGCAACGTTTTGGCGTGAGCCGCACCGCCGTGCGCGAAGCGGTGAAGGCGCTGCGCGAAAAAGGTTTGGTCGAGGCCTACTCGGGTCGCGGCACGTTCATCACCGATGGCACCACTCAGGCGGTGCGACAGTCGCTCGACTTGATGGCGAAGATTGGTCAGCCCGAAGGCTCAACCCATCTGGCTGAGGTGCGCGCCATTCTGGAGCCGGAGATTGCCGCCCTAGCCGCAGTGCGGATTCAAGAACCGGAGTTGACCACGATGCGCGAGGCGGTTGCGGTGATGGACCGTGCCGGGCAGGATCCTGAGACCTACATCGAAGCCGATCTTGATTTTCATCTGGCGCTCGCGGAAGGAGCGGCGAATCCGCTCATCCTTTCGCTTCTTGATTCCATCGTAGGGCTTTTGCGAGAGCAGCGGCTCCGCATCTTTCGCGTTCCCGGCGGCCCAGAGCGCGGTCAATTCCATCACAAGCGGATTCTTGAGGCGATCGAGCGTCACGATGTCGAGAAGGCGCGTGGCGCCATGCGGGCGCATCTGCTTCAGGTACGCGACGACAGCCAGGCTCCGACGGAAAAACAAGGAGTCGGCAAGCCGGGTACACACTAGAAGTCATGGGCAAATATTCGGAGGCATTCGCGGATGGCGAAAGTGGGATTCATCGGTCTCGGAGTGATGGGCAGCCAGATGGTCGATCGTCTGCTCAGTAAAGGTCACACCGTGACCGGCTACAACCGTACTCGTGAAAAAGCAGAGTGGCTGGTGAAGAAGGGAATGCGATGGGCCGACTCGGCCCGCGCGGTGACGAGTGCGTCGGACTATACGTTCGCCATGGTGACCAACGCTGCCGCAATCCAGGCGATCACGGAAGGCCCGGAGGGACTGCTCTCGGGATTGAGTACGGGAAAGATTTTCATCGACATGAGCACGGTGAGTCCGACGGTGAGCCGCGCGCTGGCTGCGAAAGTGCGTGCCGCTGGGGCCGACATGGTGGATGCGCCAGTGTCAGGCAGCGTGATCACCTTGCAGCAAGGCAAGCTGTCTGTGATGGTTGGTGGACGAGCGGAAACGTTCGAGAAGATCAAGCTCCTACTGCTGGACATCGGGCCGAAGGTCAGTCACGTGGGCGATAACGGCTTAGCGCTTTCCATGAAGATCGCCATCAACCTCAGTCTTGCAGTGCAGATGCTGGCCTTCTCCGAGGGCGTATTGCTGGCCGAGAAAAGCGGCATTTCGCGAGAGGTTGCCGTCGACGTGCTCACGCACAGCGCCGTAGCTTCGCCGATGATTCAGTACCGCGGCCCCTTCGTGCTGCAACAGCCGGAAGAGGCCTGGTTCGACGTGAACATGATGCAGAAAGATATGGTGCTGGCCATGGACTTGGGTCGGCAGCTCGACGTGCCTCTCCCCACCACGGCTGTCAGCAACGAATTTCTTACAGCGGCGCGTGGCCTGGGTTGGACGAAATACGATTTCGCCTGCATGTTTGATGTGTTGGCTGCCATGTCGGGCGTGAGCACTCCCGTCAACGCCGGAGGGAAGAAGTGACGACTGCCGCCTCCAAGCCCGAAGCCGCGAACGAGACCCTTACGGAGAAAGACAGGTGGTTGCGCGCGTACCGTCAGATGGTACGGATCCGCCTGTTTGAAGAGCAGGTGAATGAACTCTACACGCGGGCGCTCATGCCGGGGCTGGCGCATCTTTACAGCGGCGAAGAGGCGATTGGCGTGGGCATCTGCGAAGCGCTTCGCATTGATGATTACATCACTAGTACGCATCGCGGTCATGGACATTGCCTCGCCAAAGGCGCTGCTCCCGATCGCATGTTTGCCGAGTTGCTGGGCAAGGAGGCGGGCTATTGCCGCGGCAAGGGTGGATCGATGCACATTGCCGATCCTGCGACTGGAAACTTGGGTGCGAATGCAATTGTCGGCGGCAGCGTTGGCATCGCAACTGGCGCGGCCTTTGCGGCGAAGAGACTCGGCAACGGACGAGTCGCGGTCTGTTTTTTTGGCGAAGGCGCACTCGGCCAGGGATCACTCTACGAAGTGATGAATCTGGCACAGCTCTGGAAGCTGCCTGTGATCTACGTCTGTGAAAACAATCTTTATAACGAGTACACGCACTATTCCGAAACGACCGCTGGAACGATCCTGGGACGCGCGGGCGCGTTCGGGCTCGAGACCGCGCAGGTCGATGGCCAGGATGTGCGCGCGGTGAACGACGTCGCGACCACGTTGGTGAAGCGGGCGCGTGCCGACGAAGGCCCAGCGTTCCTGCAGGCCGATACTTACCGCTACAGCGGTCATCACGTGGGTGACATCAATCGCGAGTACTACCGCTCGAAGCAGGAAGAGCAGCACTGGAAGACGGAACGCGATCCGATCAAGCTGCACGCGAAATGGCTGCTGGGGCAGGGTCATGCAGACGCAGCCGCGCTAGATCAGATTACCGCCGAAGCGCGCACGGAGATGGAGACGGCTGTGAAATTTGCCGTTGCGGCGCCGTATCCCAGTGTTGACCAGGTGCAGCAGGACGTCTATGCCTGAGCGTTTTTATGTCTGAGCGTGAACTCACGTTTGCGCAGGCGGTACGCGAGGCGCTGGCGGAAGAAATGCGCCGTGACTCGCGCGTCTGCATCTTCGGCGAGGATGTTGCCGAAGCGGGAACGCCATTCAAGGTGCTTTCCGGACTCGTCGAAGAATTTGGAGCCGAACGCGTGGTCGATACGCCAATTTCCGAAGCTGGCTTTACTGGAGTTGGCGTGGGCGCTGCGATGACGGGCCTGCGACCCGTGGTCGACATTATGTTCGGCGATTTCCTGACGCTAACCATGGATCAGATGGTGAACCAGGCCGCAAAAGCTCACTACATGTCAGGCGGGCACTGGAGGGTTCCCATGGTGATGCGCACGACCTTGGGTGCAACCCGGCGTTCGGCAGCGCAGCATTCGCAATCGCTGCATGCGTGGTTCAGTCACGTGCCGGGATTGAAAGTCGTGCTTCCTTCGACTCCGTATGACGCGAAGGGTTTGCTGAAGACGGCGATCCGCGACGAGAACCCGGTCATTTTTTTCGAAGACAAAATGATGTACAAGTTGAAAGGTCCGGTTCCGGCGGAAGACTACACGATCCCGTTGGGAGTTGCCGACGTGAAGCGCAAAGGCGAGGACATCACTTTGGTGGCCACGAGCAGCATGGTGCAGGTCGCTCTGGGGGCAGCCAACATACTTGAAAAAGAGGGGATCAGTGCGGAGGTGGTCGATCCGCGCACCACGTGGCCGCTGGATGAGAAGACTATCATCGAATCGGCAAAGAAGACGTCAAGGGTGATCGTCCTCGACGAAGGTTACGGGCGCTACGGAGTGACTGCGGAGCTGGCGGCGGTGATCGCCGAAGGAGCGTTCTATGATCTCGACGCTCCGGTGAAGCGCATGGGCGCGATGCATGTTCCCATTCCGTTTTCTCCGCCGCTGGAAGATGTGACGGTGCCGACCGAAGAAACGGTTTCAGAAGCAGCACGGCAACTCTGTAATAAAGCGTAGCGCCGGCATCCTGCCGGCTGTCCGAGGGCGTCTCGCCCTCGTTTCAAGCTAGCAGCTAGGAGCTGATTTATGGGACTCAAAACTCACGGAACGATGGCGGTGGATTGGGAGAACCGGATCGACTTCGACCGCCTCCGTCGCGAACGTCTACAGAAAGCGAAAGACGTGCTCGCCAAGTCGTCGATGGGATCGTTGCTCTGTTTCGACATGAACAACGTCCGCTACCTGACCGCTACGCACATCGGCACCTGGGCGCAGGACAAGGCCAACCGATTCGCGCTCCTTCCCCAAAATGACGAGCCGATTCTCTGGGACTTCGGCTCCGCCGCTAAACACCATCAGCTGAATTGTCCGTGGCTGGGAGAACGCTCGCGTGCCGGGATCTCCATGCTGCGCGGCGCCATGACTCCCGAGATGGGGCGCGCCGAAGATGTTGCTAGAAAAATCCGCATTGAACTTGAACAACGCGGGCTGCACAAAGAGCCCGTCGGCGTCGACATCATCGAACTCCCCGTGCTCTTCGCACTGCAACGGGAGGGCCTCGAAATCGTCGACGGCCAGCAACTCATGTCCGAGGCCCGCGTCATCAAGACGCAGGACGAGATCTCCTTGCTCAACACTTCGGCCATGATGGTCGACGCCGCCTACGACGAGCTCTACCGCGCCATGAAGCCGGGCCTGCGCGAGAACGAAGCAGTCGGTCTGGTCAGCAAGGTGCTCTACGACCTAGGCTCCGAATATGTCGAAGCGGTGAATGCAATTTCCGGCGAGCGCTGCAACCCGCACCCGCATGTTTTCTCCGATCGCGTGCTTCGCCCGGGGGATCCCGTGTACTACGACATTCTTCATTCCTATATGGGATACCGCACCTGCTACTACCGGTGCTTTACCATCGGGTACGCTTCGCACGCGATGAATGATGCCTACAAGAGATGCCGCGAATATCTGGATGCGGCGATAGAACTGGTTCGACCCGGCCGTACTACGGCTGAGATTGCTTCTGTGTGGCCGAAAGCGCAGGAATTTGGTTTCCCCAATGAGGAAGCGGCCTTTGCGCTGCAGTACGGTCACGGGATCGGGCTCGCTATCTGGGAGAAGCCCGTGATCAGCCGTCTCGTATCGCTGGAACATTCGTGCGAAATCAAGCCGGGCATGGTGTTTGCCTTGGAGACTTTCTGGCCGTCCACGGATGGATGGAGCGCAGCCCGCATCGAAGAAGAGATCGTCGTGACCGAAACTGGCCACGAAGTCATCACGCGCTTCCCCGCCGAAGAACTTCTGGTCGCGGGCAGACATTATTTCACGGTGGACGGACCGCTCCCCGCAATTCGCGAAACCGAATCGCAGCCCCGCACGCGCGTGCGCGAGATGATTGAAGACAGTTCCAAGCAGGAGCGCATTGGCGTTGCTGACTGAAACAGCAAGGGTGGTGAGACGAGGCTCACTACGCCTCCTCAGAGGCGTCTTCGACCAATTGGACAACAAACTATGGCGATTAGTGTGGTAATGCCCGCGCTCGAAATGGCCCAGGAATCAGGCAAGCTTATTTCGTGGCTGAAAAAAGAGGGGGAAGCGGTTGCCAAAGGCGAACCGTTGCTTGAAATCGAGACCGACAAGGCCGTGATGGAGATTGAGTCACCCGCCGATGGCTTTCTGGCAGGAGTCAAAGTCGGACCTGGAGCGGAGGTTCCCGTCGGTCGAACCATCGCTTGGATCGTTCGGTCCGGAGAAGCGCCTCCCGCCGAAGAAGTTCCTCCCGAATCGGGCAGAACAACGGCGAACAGCGCAAACTTGGCATCCTCGCAGCAGATCTCCTCACCGGGACAGACTTCCAGACAGAGCGCGAGGATTTCCCCCAAGGCCAAACGTCTCGCGAGCGAACGCGGTGTCAATCTTGCCGAGGTCCGAGGCTCAGGGCCTGGAGGAGAAATCCTTGCCTCCGACGTTCTTGCCGCGGCAGAGTCCAAAATCGATGTACCCACGATCTCCTCCGAACGCGTGAGCGTCGTCTCCCGTCTGATGGCGGAGCGCACTACCGAAAGCTGGACAACCGTACCCCATTTTTTCCTGGCTCGCGATGTGGATGCTGCAGCTCTGATCGAGATGCGCCAGAAATTGGTTCCGGAAATCGAAAAGACTCATGGCGTGAAGCTCACTTATAGCGATCTGCTGATCGCGCTGGTGGCGCGTGTCCTAACCAAACACCCGATGATGAACGCTAGTTGGACAGCAATGGGCATTCGTGAAAATGCCGAGATCAACATAGGCTTAGCAGTGGCCGTTGACGACGGAGTAGTCGCCCCTGTGATTCGTAGTGCTGACAAGGCCAGCTTGGCCGAGATTGCGGAGCAGCGTCGCGAACTTACAGAACGCGCCCGCAGCAGCAAATTACGCCCCTCAGATCTCGCAGGAGGGACTTTCACAATCACCAATCTCGGGATGTTCGGCGTTGATGCATTCACCGCAATTATCATCCCACCGCAAGCTGCAATTCTTGCCGTCGGAGCTATCGCGGAAAGGGTAGTAGCCGTCGATGGTCGGCCCGCCGTCCGTCCGATGATGACCTTGACGCTCTCCAGTGATCATCGCGTAGTGGATGGCGCGCGATCTGCCGAGTTCATGAGTGCCCTTGCCCAGGCCATTACGCTTCTGTCGCCGTCTCAGTTGATGTAGCGGTTAGTGGACCAATCAGGACTTGCTGTAGGTCATTTCGGGCAAGGCGAAGAGGTTGCACTATCGCGGTGCTGGCTACTGTGTTTGTGGTCTTCCGAAAACCTACATCCGAAGCTTCGACACCATTCCTCAAGTTAGTGGCGGAAGCGAGTGGGGGTCGA
>CAVSVS010000025.1:0-530709 GCA_963731405.1 uncultured Acidobacteriaceae bacterium
CAGTAGTACTAGAGAACAGTTTGTAAGTCACTAGAACCGATCTAAAAAACCCCTATCCCGCACGGCAGGCAGCCTCTATCGTGGCTTTGGCAGCATTCAGTGTTGCCTGGGTCTCCCGGGCGATCTTATTTTTTGCGATTAAGTTGAGGAGCTTGGCTTTCAGGGTTGTCGTCGAGTAATAGTGGCTAATTTCCACCTTGGTTGATCGGTGGCCGAGCGTTTGGAACGTCGTTTCTACTCTGTAATCGCCGAGAATCTTGCTGATACCGAATGTGTCCTCCGGCAACACCGTGACGATCTTCTGCAGCGGGATAATTTCGATGTCCTTCTCGATGCACGTGTGCTTCCCGCCCGAAAGATGACATCGATATGACACGCCTGGTTCGCGGAAGGTTTTGCCAGAAAGAAGATCAACCTTGACCACCCGAGGATGGAACTCCGGGATCTTCGTGAGATCCATGCTGAAGGACCACACCGCTTCCAAAGGCGCGTTAATGATGACTTCCTGCTTGGATCGGAACGGTGGCGGCAAGTCCTGCCTCCAGATTGTGGATGACTTTCTTTTGAAGTCACGCGAACGCGACCAATTCGGTCCTCACAAATCGAGCAGCACCATTATCACGCAACCAAGCCGGACCATCCGGAAAATTCTCAGCTTGAAGATTCGTGGCGGACAACCAGCCTGCGGAACCAGCGCACCCGCGCCTGTCGGTACGCTAAGGAAACCGCAACAGCGGCTCCAGCAGCGCATAATCCACATCCGACACCTCTTCCCGCGCTCGCATTCGCGGGCCCGCGGCATCGCAGTGTCATTATTCTTGCGCCGTTATCGGCACGAAGGCTCAGGCCCAACACGATCTCAACTCATTTATTCGGACGGGTTCTAATCGCCTGCTTTCGCCAGCTGTGAGGATAATACTGCGCCAATGGCACGGGCCTAGCGCTTCCGCATACGAATATAATGTCGGCGAGCAACTCTGGCAGCGAATGGCCAATGGGATTGCATCTCATGGAACCTCCTATTTCCCCACTACTTTTTGCCACCCTGCTCTTCTTCGGCATGGTGACCCTTCTGGAGACTGGGCGTCGTCTTGGTGTCAGGCGCCGTGCAGAGTCGGAAGGCGAGCGGAACAACTTGGGTACGATCGAGGGTGCGGTTTTCGCGCTGTTCGGCTTGCTAATGGCATTCACTTTCTCAGGAGCGGCACTACGTTTCAACGAGAAAAGAATGCTGATTGCAGACGAGGCCAATAGCATCGAAACCGCGTATTTGCGGCTGCACTTAGCATCTCAGCAGGAACAGCCCGGACTTCAAGAGTTGTTCCGCCGCTACGTTGACTCTCGGCTGGAGACCTATCATAGGCTGCCGAATATGCAGGCAGCCGAAATAGAGATGGCCAACACGACGAAGCTGCAGGAAGAGATTTGGACGCAAGCAGTAGCCGCTACTCGGCTCCCGAATGCTCACCCGGACGCGGGCAAGTTGCTGCTTCCTGCCCTAAACAACATGATTGATATAGCTACCACCCGCACGATGGCGCTGCAGATCCACCCGCCGCGAATCATTTATTTGCTTCTGTTCGGCTTGGGCCTCCTCTGTTCACTTCTAGCTGGTTTTCGCATGGCGGTCGGTCAACATCGGAGCTGGCTCCACATCTTCAGTTTCGCGGTCATCACAGTTATTGTCGTTTACGTCATGCTCGACGTTGAGTATCCGCGCTCAGGTTTGCTACGCCTCGAAACAGCCGACCAAGTACTTGTCAAAGTTCGTGAGGGCATGAAGTGAGGTACGGTTTGATGCGAGGTTGAAAGCGATCCTATCCCTGGCTCCGCTCCCTGTAAACTCCTCCTACACGGGAATTCGCAATGAAAGACCGGGGGGGGCGCACGGATTGTCCGAGTCTCACCAGCCTGAGCTCGCGCGAGAGTTACCCGGCGCCCAGGCATCAACGAGGGTAACGCGCATGCCACGCTGTGCGAGCTGGAGGGCCGACTATCCATCGAACGAAATTGCACCGACGATCACAAGAAGATCCAACTGAACACGTAGGCGCCAGGGAATCGAATATGCAGGCCGCACCCACTAGGCTAGAGCCTTTCAGAGAGTTCCCCCGTGAGCTATTTGCGACATGGTGATCTCGCGCGTCGCTCTGTTTTGTACGGGCATTCTAGCCTTGGTGTGTAGCAATGGAAGGTGCGGAATAGACAGGGCGGTCCCGGCCCAAAGGTTCTACACAAGGGACCGTAGGATGCCCTACCGATTTCCCTGTATTACTTCCGCGAGAGTGCTGGGATCAGCTTACTGTTTGCTGTCCTACCGCCTCGAAGATCGCGTCCGAGAGCAGCACAGAAGAATTTCAACCCGTTCTCGCGGAACCAAAACTGCACTCCATGAGCATTCCGGAGGCTGAGGCCGAGGTGGCAGAAGAGTTCCTGGCGCAAGTGGTGGCACGAGCGCGGATCACAGGTCTGACTTCACGGTGGATGGGACGTTGCTGGAAGCTTGGGCAGGGCGAAAAATTTCCAGCGGAAAGACGGAGAGACCGTGCCTCCGTCGGACCATCCCGGCAACCCCACGGTGAACTTCCACGGGGAGAAGCGGTCCAATCAGACCCACGCCTCGAAGACCGATCCCGATGCCAAGCTGGCGCGCAAGGGTGCAGGCAAGGAGGCCAAGTTGAGTTACAGCGGGAATTTGCTGGTGGAGAACCGGAACGGGCTGATCGTGAATGCGGGAGCAGGGCCTCAGCAATCTTAGAAGTGTGCGGCAGGAAGGAGCACCAGCAGTCGAGGCTGCACTTGAGAGCCTAGGCACATTGGAGCGTGAGGTTGAGAACCTGAGTGATGTTGCCAGTCTGCCCTCGTCCACGGAATCTGCGCAATGAGGGTTTTGATCTTGGGTCCGATTTGCTGGGTCAAAGAATTCCTTAATGGATCAAGAACGGGCTGTCAGTACCGTTGTAATCCAAAGAAGGAATCGTTTTCGTGGTCATGGACAGATTGTGGCAGAACCGGCGAAGTCCAAGCTGTCCACTCTTACTCTATGTCAACGGCCCCCAATAAGTGGATTGGTGGAAGTCGGCATCAAAATCCGTAATTGTTGTTTACGCTGGTTGTTTTAGGGCGGAAACCGATGACGTCGTGCGCCACAGAAAATCATATTCCAGTTCTTTAGCGGTCGGTTGTTTGAAACTGAAAAGCGCGCAAGCTATCACCGTCGAGCCAGGAAACAGCTCTGACCATCTGAGCCGGATCGAGCAATGGTTGCTTTTATTCTATCGAGCGGAATCCGTACTTAGTGAGCTTGTAGGCGAGTGCGCTGCGCGACAGACCCATACGACGGGCGGCCTCGGCTTGCGCGCCGCGAGTGGCGGTCAGGGTACGCTCAATCAATTCCCTCTCCACGCTCTCGAGGACTCCGGTCAGGTCGAAAGAGTCAGTAAAAGGAATGGACAGCGCGTGGGCGCTATTGCCATTGGCGGGAAGCGTTTCTTTCTGCGCCAGGGGTAGATCGTCGGCACCGATCTCCTGATTGCTGGTGAGGATGTAGGAACGCTCGATCAGGTTTTTCAGCTCGCGCAAATTTCCCGGGAAATAGTAGTGCTGCAGCTTCTCCAGCGCTTCGGGCGTAAGGCGGCGGCGCGGCATTTTGAGTTCGGTGGCTATCTGGTGGCAGAAGACGTCGCTGAGGCCGCGGATATCTTCGCGGCGTTCGCGCAACGGCGGGATGTGGATGGGAACGACGGCCAGCCGATAGAAGAGATCCTCGCGGAAAAGTCCTTCCTTGACGCGTTGTTCGAGATTGCGGTGGGTCGCGACCAGGACGCGGACGTCAACGCGACGCGGGCGCGTGGAACCAACGCGCAGCACCTGTCCGTCGGTGAGAACGCGAAGGAGCTTGGCTTGCGCAGCAAGCGACATTTCTCCAGCTTCGTCGAGGAACAGGGTGCCCTCGTGAGCGGCTTCAAAGAGTCCCTGGCGCTGGCGGTCGGCGCCGGTGAAGGCTCCTTTTTCGTGGCCGAAGAGCTCACTTTCGAGCAGAGTTTCGGTGAAGGCGGCGCAGTTTACGGCGACGAAAGGTTTGGCGGCTCTCGGGCTGTTGCGGTGAATGGCGCGGGCGACAAGTTCCTTACCAGTACCAGTCTCGCCCGTAATAAGAACCGTGGCGTGGGTGGGAGCAACGCGGGCAATGCGGTCGCGGACCTGGCGAACGGCGGGGCTGTCTCCATAGATTTCTGAAGCGCCTTCCAGGCGAACGACAGCATCTTTCAACAGGATGTTTTCACGCACTAAGCGAGTGCGTTCACAGGCACGCGACACGGTACCGCGGACGACTTCTGGCTGAAACGGCTTGGCGAGAAAGTCGAAGGCGCCATGGCGCATGCTTTCCACTGCGAGTTCGATGCTGGCAACGGCGGTGAGAAGGATCACCGGGAGCGTGGGATCATTCTCGTGAGCGGCGGTCAGTACGGTCAGGCCGTCACCGTCGGGCATTTTCTGATCGGTGATGACGACATCGAAATCGTTGGCTGCCAGAAGGCGCTGAGCCTCTTCGACGCCACCTGCTTCCCAAGTCTGATGGTGGTCCAGACGGAGGTTGGTGGCTAGAATACGGCGCATACTCGGTTCGTCGTCGACTAAGAGGATTCGTCCCATAGCTAGCCTTTCTTTGTCTTGATGCCTTCATTGGAGACTGGAAGACTGAGGGCGAAACAGATTCGAGCCGGTACGTTGGTGGAGAGAATCAAGTCTCCCCCTTGAGCACGCGCAATGTTACGGGCGATGGCCAATCCAAGTCCGGTGCCGCGAGGCTTGGTTGTAAAGAAGGGTTCGAATATCCGGTTCAGGGCAGACTCAGGAATCGGCAGGCCAACATTTTCTACCTCGATGCACGCTCTCCGATGTCCGTTGCGGCATCGGAGGGTGATGGTACCACCGGCGGGTGAGGCGTCGACGGCATTGAGGAGGAGATTCATGAGAGCCTGATGCAGTTGGCTTTCGTCGGCCTGCACGATCACCTTTTCGAGAGCATCGAACTGGAAACGGATTCCCTTCTGGCTGGCGTGAGCCCGCGAGGCGTCGGCAACGTAAGCGATAGCGTCGGCGAGCGCAGTGGGCGCCAGGCTTGGAGGGCGCGTGCTGGCGTAGTCGAGAAACTCGGTGGTCAATTGACTGAGGCGGCTCGCCTCGTCGGAAGCAATCTCAAACATTTCCTCGCGCTCGGCGCCGGTGAGTTGCCTGGCAGTCGCGATGGAGCTGGCAATCATCGCAACCGGATTTCGGATCTCGTGAGCAATCGCGCTGGATAAACGTCCCATGGCAGCCAGTTTTTCGTCGCGCAGCAACTGCTCGCGCGCATGCTCCAGTTCAAGCACGTTGTTTGCCAGACGATCCTCTTTGTGGCGGAGGTCGGCGAGCAGCAGCCAGACCAGAACTCCGACGATGGCGAAGAGCAGAGATGTGATGCCGGCTTCAAAGTATTCTCCGATGTCGACGGGAGGATGTTTGTTGAAGTACCACCAGACCTGCCAGAAGAGCGAGGCGTCGACCGCGGCGACCACGGCGACGATGGCCCACACCCGGAAGCGGAAGGCGGCCTCCAGAACCGCAACCACCATCAACACGAAGTAAGGAGTGTCCTCTCGATCGGTGAGTAAGGCGAGAAATGAGGCCAGGGTCAGGTTCACGGTGATCGATGCCCAGGTGAGCGCGGAGAGGGCAGCCGGCGTCAAGGGCTGCGAAAGACGGCGCAGCCACAGCCATTCGACGATTTTGAGGATGAAACCGAATCCTACGGCCGCGATCAGTGGCGGAGTCGGCCTTCCCCAGAAAGCGTCAAAGTACCAGTGCAAGGAAAACAGGACGGCGAGAATCAGGAGATTGAGGCAGATAAAAATGGATTCCTGATGGAGGAAAGAGAGGAGATCTGCCACCGTTAGCAAACGAGACGGAGATAGTCTTCTGAGCACGCCCCACCCTCTGCCCGAGACGCATTCGCACCCAAGTCTCAGACCCTAAGTTCCCATATTGAGGGTGCAGGAGTTGGGTGGGGATGTAAGTGATTCAAATCACAATTCAACGCTGCGATGCTCAGGCCTGAAGAGGGCGGCGTACAAAAAACTTTCGGCGTGAGTTCAGGAATTTGTACGGCGTGAGGCGGGGAGCGGCTGAAGGGGCGGTCGATTCAGCGGATGCTTACGCTGTGCCTGAAGGCCTAGCCTGATACGAATTTCTGGATCGCGACGCTTGGCATTGGGCCACCCGGACGAGTGGGTCCGAGACTGCGTGGGACACATGTCTGCCGCGCTGAAAGAATTTGGACGAGCGGACAATGCACGAGTGCTCGGGGCTGCAGTGTACTCCTGGGGACTAGTCTCAGTGGTCCCTGGCACCTAAACTGCGAAGAGTTTTCACTGGTCACCGACGTGCGATCGATGTCACGGGGGACTTGGTGCGGGGCGAGAAAGAATTCACAGGACAACTTAGGATGCAGCCGGTTGCAAGGGGCACCTGGAAGAGAAGGGTGCGCTCTAAGGCATTCGGCTGCGGTGCGTTCTTGGTCTTGGCATATCTCTTTGCTCTGCTGCCGTCGGGTTCAGCGCAGATCTCTCCGGGGCCGTTGTCGAGGCCGCACCAATCGTTGAATGGATCGACCAACTGCGCGAGTTGCCATAAGTTCGGCGGGCAGGCGACTCTGAAGTGCCTGGACTGTCACTCAGAAATTGCAACCCGTCTTTCGGCTCGCAAGGGCCTGCATGCTACTTACAATATTCCCGCAGGGTCGAGCCAGGAGTGCGCGCGATGTCACTCGGAGCATAACGGCGAAGACTTTCCGCTCATCAAGTGGGATATCAGGACGTTCAATCACAAGGAGACGGGATATCTGCTGGAAGGTAAGCACTCGGGCTTGACCTGTAACAAGTGCCACAATCCGTCTCATATTTCTCCGCAGGAACGCGCGTCCATCAAGATCAAGGACCCTGGCCGAACCTACCTCGGACTCTCTACAGGTTGCATTGGCTGCCACGAAGACCAGCACAAAGGCCGTTTGGGACCCACTTGTCAGCAGTGCCACAATTTCGTGGATTGGAAGTCGATCAACGTCAGCCAATCCGGTCAATCGCAGTTTGATCACTCGAAGACGCGCTATCCGTTGACGGGGCTGCACCTGCAGGTGCAATGCGCCAAGTGTCATACGAACGGCGCCGACGGAAAGCCGCAGTACGTGGGGATTCCTTTCAGTCAGTGCGCCGACTGCCACAAGGACCCGCATCATGGGAGTTTCCCGCAAGGCTGCCAGTCGTGCCATAACACGGGAGCGTGGAAGAAGGTGTCGCTGCAGGCGGTCAACGAGCGCTTCGACCACTCCAAGACGAAGTTTCCGCTGGAAGGCAAGCACGGGAGCGTGGGATGTGCGAAGTGCCATGCCAACGGCGATTTTAAAAAGCCTCTGGTATTCCAGAAGTGTATGGACTGTCACAAGCCGGATCCGCACAGCGGACAGTTTTCCAAGCGGAAGGACGGCGGGGAGTGCGCTTCGTGCCATACCGTCCAGGGATGGAAGCCTTCGACCTTCACGGTGAAGGAACACGCGGCGAGCGCGTATCCGTTGCAAGGGAAGCACGCGCGACTGGATTGCGAGCAATGCCATGTTCCGAAGGGCAAGGACACTGTGTTCAAGGTCAAGTTCGAGCGCTGCACTGACTGTCACGCCGACAAGCATGAGGGACAGTTTGCGGCGGCTCCGAACTTTAATGCCTGCGACCGCTGCCACAATCTGGAGGCGTATAAGCCTTCGACGTTCAGCCTGGCCAAGCATAAGGAAACTCACTTTGTGCTGACCGGTGGGCATATGGCGGTTCCGTGCGCCGAATGCCATAAGGAGTCGAGCGAGTTCCAGCCGAAGCCGACGGCTATTTATCACTGGAAGACTCTGACTTGCACGAGTTGCCACAACGATCCGCACAAAGGACAGTTCAGGGAGCGCATGCAACTGGCACGGGCTGACGGTACCCTGGCAGGGTGCGAGGCGTGCCATACCACGAAATCGTGGAAAGAGCTTTCCGGCTTCGACCATTCGAAAACGAAATTTGCGCTGCTGGGGGCGCACCGGGCGACAGCCTGCATCGATTGCCATAAACCACCGAACCTCGAAACCAAGCTGATGAACGTGGACTTCAAGGCTGCGCCGACTCAGTGCGAGGACTGCCACCAGGACGTCC
The DNA here is from genome assembly GCA_963731405.1 of uncultured Acidobacteriaceae bacterium. GTDB lineage: Bacteria > Acidobacteriota > Terriglobia > Terriglobales > Acidobacteriaceae > Sulfotelmatobacter. The sequence goes on from CAVSVS010000025.1 coordinate 8,223, forward strand.
ACGGAAAGCAATTTGCCAAAGGAGAAATCACGCGCTGCGCAGAGTGCCACGCGAGCATGAAGTGGAAGCCTTCACTGTTTGATCATGAGAAGGGGACGGAGTTTCCCCTGCGCGGGGCGCACCAGAACGTGCGCTGTGCAGCATGCCACAAGCTAACCAAGGTGGTGGCGGCTAAAACGGTACTCTTCTACAAACCGACGCCGAAGGATTGTGCAGTCTGCCACGGACCTACGAATCCCGTACCGAAAGCAACGAAACCCGGTTTCTAAAGCCAGGGTCGGCCTTTCGGGAGCTGGAAGTTATACAACCTCTCAGTGATGGCGGGAGCGCGTTTGGGGTATATCTCTAAGACGTACGCGAGAGCGAGAGGATTCCTCGCTCGGCTTTTTGTACGGTGTTTAGTTTTTTGAACGCCCCTGATTTAGGGCAAAAAGTGCCAGGCAACGCGAAGAACTTACCTTTGACTCATAGTAATAGTTGTTCGGAAGCGAATTCGAACAATGAACGAGTATCGCGTTGAACAGGCACTTGCGTAACCTTTCGGGAAGGGCGTGTTGATCGCTAATCTAAGTGGATAGAAAATTGCATCACTCGTCGTAAGTCTTCATACCGTTTTTCACTAAATTGCGATTGAGGCCAAGCAAGGGGCGAGTAATGTCGTCGTCCAGGGGCGTGTTGCATCTGATCGCAGTACTGGTGTTTGCGTTTTCCGGAGTTTCGGGAACGGCGCAAGCACAGGCCTCCGCAGGTACACATAGTCCGCACGGAAATTTGAACGTGCCATGTCAGAACTGTCACACTGCGGCGGGATGGAAGCCGATCCGCGCAGTTCCGGAATTCGATCACAACCAAACCAAGTATCCGCTGCGCGGGATGCACCAGTCGGTGACATGCGTGCAGTGCCACGTGAAGCCAGTGTTCACTAACGTTGGACAACGATGCCAGGACTGCCACGCGGACATTCACAAGAGGCAACTGGGAGCGAATTGCGAGCAGTGCCATACGGTGCGCGGCTGGCAGGTTTTGATCCAGCAGATTCAGCAGCACAACAACCGTTTCCCTTTGACCGGAGCACACGCGGCGGTGGACTGCGATTCCTGCCATAAGGGTGGAGCCACGAGCCAGTTCCAGACGATGTCGACGGCATGTTATTCCTGCCACTCGGCCGATTTCCAAAAGACCACCGCTCCCAATCACGTCACCGCAAAATTTTCCACTACTTGCGAGACTTGCCACGGCGCTGACACCTGGATGAATGCGAAGTTCGATCACGCTTCGGTGGGATTCCCGCTGACGGGTGGACACGCGGTGCCGCCGCGGCAGTGCGTCGACTGCCACGCGAACAACGTCTACAACCTGACGAGTACGGCCTGCATTAACTGCCACCTCAAAGATTTTCAAGGGACCACGAATCCTAACCATGTGGCGGCCAACTTCCCGTCGAACTGCGCGCAGTGCCACACCACGGTAGCGTGGTCTCCGGCGACGTTTGACCATTCGATGGTGAACTTCGCTCTTACGGGCGCGCACACGGTCCCGCCGAGACAGTGTACGGATTGTCACGTCAACAACAATTACAACCTGACGAGCACGACCTGCGTGTCGTGTCACCTGAAGGACTTCAACAACGCCACGAATCCGAACCACGCGCAGGGCGGCTTCGCGCAGACTTGCGAAACGTGCCATAACACCTCGGCATGGCAGCCGGCAACCTTTGACCATTCGAAGTCGGGGTTCCCACTGACGGGCGCACATATGGTGCCGCCGCGGCAGTGTGCGGATTGCCACGTCAACAACAACTACAGCATCACGACCACGGCATGTGTCAGCTGCCATCAAACGGATTACAACAACGCGACAACCCCGGTGCCGCATGCGGGGTTCCCGACGACCTGCCAGCAATGCCACGACACGGTGCTTTGGACCGATGGCAAGTTTGACCATTCCACGACGGGATTTGCTCTCACGGGCTTACACACAGTGCCACCGCGGCAATGCACGGATTGCCACGTCAATAACAACTATGCATTGAACAACACGGCATGCGTGAGCTGTCACCTGAAGGAATACCAGACGACGACAAACCCGAACCACGTTACGGCCAACTTCCCCCAAACGTGCGAATCGTGCCACAGTACGTCGACCTGGCTGAACGCGACATTCAATCACAACAGCACGGGATTCGTACTGACAGGTGCCCATACCGTGCCGCCACGGCAGTGTACCGACTGCCACGTCAACAACAACTACAACCTGACCAGTACGGCCTGCGTGTCCTGCCATCAGACTGATTACAACAACGCGACTACCCCGGTGAATCATGTTGCGGCGGGCTTCCCGACGACCTGCGAAACCTGCCACGATACCGTGCTCTGGACCGACGGAAAGTTTAACCACACTACGACCGGCTTTCAGTTAACGGGAGCTCATGTGGTACCGCCTCGGCAGTGTACCGATTGCCATGTCAACAACAACTATGCGCTGAATAGCACGTTGTGCTACTCGTGCCATCAGAAGGATTATGCAGGTACGAACAATCCGCCACATGCCTCGGCCGGATTCCCGACGACGTGTGAACTTTGTCACGACACGACGGTGTGGACGGACTCCACCTTCAACCATAACAACACGACGTTCCCGCTGACGGGATCGCACCTGGTGCCGCCGCGAGTGTGCACCGATTGTCACGTCAACAACAACTACACGACTCTGCCGACGGCGTGCGTCGGCTGCCATCAGACGGACTACAACAACACGACAAATCCTGGCCACAAGGCGCAACCGCAGTTCTTCCCAACGACATGCCAAAATTGCCACAACACAACGGCTTGGACTGGAGCTACGTTCAATCACACGCAATACACGCCATTTCCGACGAGTCATGGCAATGCGAATAACGTGTGCTCCACATGCCATACGAATTCGAATGACTATTCCGTATTCCAATGCACGGGCTGTCACGGCGGAAATAACTCAAACAATTTTCAACACCCCAAAGTATCCGGGTATGTCTACAACAGTGTGAATTGCTATCAGTGCCACCGGAACGGTCAGGGGGGATAACGCAGTTTGGCTGGGTGAAGTGCTGAATCACAACAAAGAACGGCGGAAACGCCAAATTTCGGGCGGCCGGTGGAGCGCCAGCGAGTGTCAGCAAAGAATGACGGCAGTTCAGAAACATCTCGGGACTCTGATGCTCTTGTTGTCTTGTGCCACGGCGCAGAACAATTCTGGCACGGCGACAGTGCAGACCCTGACCACGGCATTGGACGGGTCGGACCTGCGCGTGGAAATCACCCTGAGTGCTGCGGTGAAGCCTTCGTTTGAGACGGCTTCGAATCCTGACCGGATTCTGCTGGATCTTCCTGATACCAACTCTAATGACCGAGTGAGGAGTGTCGCGGTGAATGCGGTTGGTGTGCGCCGGGTGCGCACTGGCCTGCACAGTACGAGTCCGCTGGTTACGCGAGTAGTCCTCGACCTCGATCAACCACATCCTTACACGGTTAAGACAGAGGGAAACCGAATTGTCATCACGATAAGCGCGGTCGAGAATGCGCATAAGACCTCTCATGGCGCGCCAGTCGCGGCAACTTCGGGTAATCTGATTGGGATTTTCCATCGGCGACGGGAGACACCGACACCGCCCGCGGAAGAAAGTTCAGCTGATTTTCCCGCCCCAGTTCCGCCTGCAACGACTGGCGGGCCGGCGTTCGAGCCTCCGTCAAACAATTCCGCTAGGGCGGGATTGCCTCAGCCACAAGCACTGAATCCGACCCCGCAACAAAAGGCTACGCAAGCACCCGCACCATCTCAACCTGCTGCTCAGTCATCACTCGATCCGCATCAAATTGCCAGCGCAAGCAAACCGGAGCCTGTGGCGGCCGCTCCTGTGACAACGACAGTCGCGTCAGAAGCGGGAGCGCCGGCCTCGGCCGCTCTAGCCTCAGCCCTCCCATCTTCGGGCACGGCAGTAACAGCCACTCCAATCACCGCCGCGCCAACTGTCGACAACGCTGCCGTTAGTCCAGGAGTGAGCACGAAGGTTGAAGAATCAGCGCCGCCGGCAGCTGCGTCTCCGGCCGCGGAGCCTGGCCCGACGGCGGAGAATTCCACCGTCATCGCGCGGTCGGATGATCCGAGTTTGCGGACTATCTTCAAGGTGAAGTATGTCGCCGAAGGAGTCGCCTATCTGGAAGGTGGGCGCGCTCAAGGCCTCAAAGAAGGAATGAAGTTGGAAGTCGAAGAGAAAAATGTTCCGGCGACGCAAGGGGACAGTGCCAGCGCAGGGGATCCGCACACGGTGGCCGAACTGGAAGTGACTGCGGTTGCTGAAACATCGGCGGTCACGGACATTCACGCTCCCAGGCGACCGGTGAAGGTCGGCGACCTGGCATATCTGTCAACCGGCGATGCAGAAGCGCTAGTGCAGCAGCGAGCGCTGAGTGCGACGCGACAATATCCGGCGGTCATTTCATTCACAGAGGGCGACACACTGGACGAAGAAGCACGGGAACTGGTTCCCCGCCCGCCGCTGCCTTCGGTGAACCGGGCTCGGGGGCGCATTGGGTTTGATGCAATCGAGACGATCAGTCACGGGACGAGCAATGTGACCAGTTCTGACGTCGGGATGGTGTTTCGCGGAGACATCACGCGAATCGGAGGAACGTACTGGAACCTGAGCGGCTACTGGCGCGGACGCCTGACGAAAGAATCGGTCGCGAGCCAGCAAACTCTGCAGAACCTGATTAATCGCACTTATCACTTAAATATGACGTACGACAATCCCAACTCGACGTTGGTCGCGGGATTTGGCCGATTGTATCTGCCTTGGGCTCCGAGCCTCGACACGATCGACGGCGGGTACTTTGGCAAGAGGCTATCGAAAGGTGCAACGCTGGGGGTTTTTGGCGGATCGACGCCCGACCCTTCGTCGTGGGATTACAGTCCGAACCGGGTCATCAGCGGGGCTTTCATTAATTTCGAAGGCGGGGAGTATGACCGCTTCCACTACAGCAGCACAAGTGGCGCCGGAGTCAGCATGGTAAGTTGGGCGGTCGACCGGCCGTTTATCTTTTTCGAAGACTCGCTCTCGTTCAAGCGCAACATCGCCATCTACGAATCGGCACAACTCGATAACCCCAGGGGGAATACGGTAACACCGTCACCGGGCCCCGGCTTGGGACGCAACTTTTTCACGTTTCGGGTGAATCCGCACCCTCGGATTGAGTTAGATCTTAACTACAACTATTTTCGCGATATCCCGACGTTTGACACGAATCTGGTCGGAACCGGGCTGCTCGACAAATATCTCTTCCAGGGGTTTAGCGCGGGAGGGCGAGTCGAGGTGTGGGATCAGGTTTGGCTTTCCACCAATTTGGGCCGGAGCAGCGGTACCGGAGACGCGAAGACTTCCTTGAACCAGATGTACGGCATCACCTTCGGACGCCTGCCGTGGGTGAAGCTGCGCGCCGATGCTCACTACGCGCGATTCAGTGGATCGTTCGGCAATGGGTCCTATGAGGCGGTTTCGTTGTCGCGGCAAATGAGTGACCGGTTGCGGCTCGAAGTTCTGATGGGACAGCAGAATTTTGCGTCTACCTTGACGACCAATACGCGCGGGCGCTTCGTCACCGGTACGGTAGAAACGACTCTGGGGCCGCACTATTACCTGCAGAGCAGTTTCACAACAAATCGCGGAGACCTGAGCTATGACCAGTTCATGTTCTCCATCGGTTACCGCTTCGACTCGAAGAGGAGGGGCGAATAATGAGTTCGAGACGAATCATTTCGCGGTGTGGACGCAATGCCTCGGCTGTTGTTCTTGCCGTGATTATTCTGGTTGGGCTTGGAGTCGCCGGAACTACGGGCGTGGCGCCGGAAGCGGAGAGACTGAGCGACCTGCTTGCGCGCACCGCCAATCAGACGTCGGTATTCCTCGAGCAGTTTTCGGATGTGAAGTGCACCGAACAGGTGAGGCAGGAAAAACTGGGGAAAGACGACAAGGTCGAACTCAAGGAAGACTCGACCTACGACTATCTTGTCATTCTGACCAACGCAGGAGGCGAGTTAAATCTTTCGGAATCGCGAATCCCGGTGCATGAGGCGAAGCGCGACCGCAAGAATACCTCCATGCTGCTGAGCAACGGATTCGCCACATTGTTCCTTGTCTTTCATCCGTATTATGCCGAGGCGTTTAAGTTCGCGTTGGCGGGAGAGGATGTCATTGGCGGCCGGGCGCTGGAGAAGGTTAGCTTTGAACATGTTCCAGGGATGAAATCTCCGGCCGCACTGGCTCTGCGCGGACGAGAGTATCCGCTGGAACTCTCAGGGACAGCATGGATCGATCCGACCACGGGAGCGATCGCGAAGATTGAAGCGGGAATCGCCGACAGCCTGCAAGACGTCGGCCTGAAGGCGCTAAGTTCCGAGATCGACTTCGCCCCGGTTCCGTTCTCCGATTCGAAGCAAGTGTACTGGTTTCCGACACAGGCGCGCGTGGAGGTCGAAACCGCCAGGCAGCACTGGCGTAACTTGCACCAATTTAGTGCATACAAGAAATTCACAGTGAGCACCGAGGAACAGGTAACTCAAAAATGAGTGCGAATGCAACCGCTACTGCCCGCATCGCCAACAGGGCAAAGACAGTGCCGGACGCGGAGAGAGGCCATCGTGTGCGCCTCTATGCCCTCTACGCCATCGCGATTGCGTCGAATCTTGCCATCTTTGTTTACGGCTTCGACTATTACAAACTGTCCTCCGTCGATCGGCCATTTTCACCCAAGCACCACCTGCTACGGCCGAGCGGACCGGTTGGACTCTACCTGGGATTTGTGGGAGTAGCGCTCTTCCTGGGAATTTTTCTGTATCCGATCCGCAAGCACTGGGCGTGGCTGGGGACGAAGGGCAGCACGCGGCACTGGCTTGATATTCATGTATTGATGGGCCTGACGGCGCCATTCATTGTCGCGTTCCACTCGACCCTGAAATTCAAGGGCATCGCGGGCATGGCGTTCTGGATCATGTTCGCGGTCTCGACCAGCGGCGTGGTCGGGCGGTACCTTTACGCGCAGATCCCTCGCAAGGTAAGCACTGCCGAATTGTCGATGAAGGAATTGCAGGAATTGCAGGAACACCTGTCGCAACAACTGGCGGCCCAGAAGCTCTTGCCAGAAGCGGACCTTCGCGCCTTGTTACGGATGCCCGACGCGAATCGAGTGGCGAGGCTGCCTATCGTCGTGGCGCTTCCGTACATGATGGTTCTGGATGTGATTCGCATGTTCCGTGTGGCGGGGCTCCGCCGACATGCGCTGAGCTTCGGCGAATCCCTGAAGACCATGGCAGGATTTTTCCCGACGCGCAATCGGGAACTTGAAAAGATAATCCGCGCGGCGGCAGAAGAGGCTGCGCTGTCGAAGCGAGTGCTCTTTCTCTCGCGCTCGCAAAAAGTCTTCCATCTTTGGCACGTGGTACACAAGCCCTTCAGCTATGCCTTCGCCGTGTTGGCTCTCTTGCACATTGGGCTGCAACTCGTTTTGGGGTACTTCTAAGCCGACATGGACACAATTATCACGTACGCGATTGGCGGCATTATCTGCCTCTTTTTCCTCATGGGATACCTGAGGAACCTGAAGAAGAAAGAGGCGCGAGCGCGGGAAGCGGCGGAAAAGGGAAAGCTGTATTCCGAGGGACCCAAGGCGCAGCATCCGCATATCGATACGAACTACTGCATCGGCTGTGGAACGTGCACCAGCGTATGCCCCGAAGGCGATGTGTTGGCGATGATTGGCGGCAAGGCGGTGATTGTCAACGGCCACAAGTGTATCGGACACGGGCTGTGCGCGGACGCCTGTCCGGTGGGGGCAATTACGATGGTGATGGCGAGTCCGAGCATGGCGGCGGACATGCCCTACCTGTCACCGGAATATGAGACATCGGTGCCGAACCTGTTTATCGTAGGCGAACTCGGCGGGTTAGCTCTAATCAAGAATGCAGTGAATCAAGGGCGCGACTGTGTGGACACGATTGCGGCGCGATTGAAGGCGAGTGCTGCGGTTCAACCGGTTCCCTGCGTGCACGATCTTCTCGTGATCGGAGCAGGTCCTGGGGGAATCAGCGCTTCGCTGCGGGCGATTGAACACAAGCTCAACTACCTGACGATTGAGCGTGACGAGATTGGCGGCACCGTTGCGAAGTATCCTCGGCAGAAATTGGTGATGACGAGTCCCGTGGAATTTCCCATGTACGGCAGGTTCAAGAAGATGCAACTTTCGAAAGAGAACCTTCTTGCCTTCTGGGACATGATCCTGAACCGGGCGGACTTCAACGTGTCTACTGGGGAGAAGGTGGAGGACGTCAAGCGGGGCGCCGACGGAATCTTCACGGTTGTAACCCCAACGAATCAGTATCGCGGCCGCGCGGTGATCCTGGCTCTGGGACGAGCCGGCGAACCGCGCAAGCTCGGAATCAAAGGAGAGGAACTGCCGAAGGTGATGTATCGGCTGATCGAGGCGGATCACTACATCAATAAGAAAATTCTGGTGGTAGGCGGCGGCGACAGTGCGGTGGAAGCCGCCATGGGCCTGGCGAGCCAGACCGGGAACCAGGTGACATTGTCGTATCGCAGCGAACGCTTCAGCCGCATCAAGGAACGGAATCAGAAACGAATCGAAGAGTTCGTGAGCTCTGAGAAGTTGCGCGTGCTGTTCAACTCAAGCCCGGTGGAGTTCAAGCCGGAATCAGTGATGCTGGATGTCAAGGGCAACCTGCAGGAAATTCAGAACGACTTTGTGTGGATCTTTGCTGGCGGCACTCCACCCAATGACTTCCTCAAGAGGATTGGCGTGGGCTTCGGGACACGCGACCTGACGCTCGAGGCGAGCAAAGAAGCCAAGCGAGTCGAGATTGAGCGCAAGCAGATGGCTCAAGCAGTCGCGGCGCCCGCACGCTGACGCAGCCTCAGAGATTGCTCCCCGAACTACTCGTGGGCGAAGAATGAAACGTACTTGCGGAATTCAAAACGCTCTACGATGGTAGCCAAGATTTCCAGTTTGACGAGCATGAGGGTGAAGAGCCGGCAAGATAGCGAGCCGTTCCTCCCCCCGACACGCCCGCGTCTATCTCGGATGCCGCCCCGAGAGCTTCTTTTTTTGAAAGAATCTTGGCGACCTGGCCCGTCTCAATGATGCTTTGCGTTCCGCTGCGGGACGACTTGCTGCGTAGGAGCTTCTGGCATTCACATCTGTTGTGACTGAGCGCCACTTGACCCTTCCGACGTTCCTTGTCGCATGTTGGCAAACCAAGTACCTAACAGGAATCCCAGTGCTAGAGCAGCACTGGCAACGACAGGAAGCCAAAGTCCGTTCAGAAGCAGCTTGGCCTTGCTGATTGTGGAAGGGAAGGACGCGACAGTTTGCGCCTCCTTCTGGCACGAAAGGGAGCAAGAGGTTAAGATTGCCATTCACTCAGGGGCGGTCGAATTGCCTGATCGGAGGTCGACGATGACCATGAATCTCAGTCCCGCGCAAAAGCGGACAACCGGAATGACCAGCGTGCTGGATGCCGCAACGGGCCTCGCAGTCGTCCGCCTGACGATCGGCGCACTCTTCGTGTCAGTCTTTTTCGAGAATCTGGGGAAAGGACTTTACACTCCTGCAGGTTATGCGGGTCTGATCAATTACTACATCAAGGCGAGCCACTGCCCGTCCGCCTGGAAGGCGGTGATGGGGCTGGCGGCAAGCCACGCTGCGATCGCTGCTCCCATGCAGGGAATGACCGAGATCTCTCTTGGCATCCTGCTCGTCATCGGTCTGCTCACTCGACCCGCTGCAACTGTGGCTTTTCTGTTCCTCGGAAGCCTTTGGATTTCGGAGTTGGGCACAGCGTGGATCTGGGAACTCTTGGTTCCAGTGCTCGCGTCGCTTGGGCTCGCGATTGGAAGCGCCGGCCGAAAATGGGGCGTTGACGCATGGCTGGCGCAACGGTGGCCATCTTCCCGCTGGTGGTGATAGGGCCAATTTCACGTGCGAGTGTCCGTCGTAATTCCTACCCACAATGAAGCGCAGGCAATTGAGCGCGTCTTAGCGGATCTACCTTCCGATCTCGCGACAGAGGTCATCGTTGTCGACAGTAACTCGAATGATGGGACGCCCGAGATCGCAGCAAGGATGGGAGCCCGCGTGGTTCAGGAACCGCGCCGCGGCTATGGGCAAGCGTGTCTTACGGGGATGGCCACGGCAAACTCCCCTGACGTAGTCGTGTTCCTGGATGGTGACTACAGCGATCGGCCGTCTGAACTGCTAATTCTTTTAGCTCCAATCATGGAGGGGCGTGCGGATATCACGCTTGGTTCCCGCCTGTACGAGCGGCGCGCTGCCGGGGCGTTGCCTTGGCATCAGGCGTTTGGAAATCGTCTCGCCGCCAGCCTGATCCGGCTCCTGTACGGGCTGAACCTCACTGATCTCGGCCCCTTCCGTGCTGGCCGCGCCGATGTACTACGCGCGCTCGCGCTCGAAGAAACGACCTATGGCTGGGCGGTGGAGATGATCCTGAAAGGCGCTCTGGCTGGATACCGCGTGGTTGAAGTCCCAGTCAGCTACTATCCACGTATTGGAAAATCGAAGATCAGCGGCACGCTGAAGGGCACGATCGGAGCCGGCTGGTTCATTCTCAGCTTGATTGTGCGCTATTATTTCCGGCGGCGAAGAGTTGGCACGTCGCGTGCCGTGTGAGGCCTAATATAGCGATTTCCTATCGACAACTGTGACCGTTCTGTGGGTACTGGTCGATCCGAGTTGCTGTCGGGACGGCCACAACACAGGCTTTCAAAACGAATTGACAAGGGGCCTATTCTGAAAGCAGTCGGAGAGCGGGCGAGCTAAATCATGATCGATATTTTCGTTTCGCTTCTAATGGTCATGGCGCTGTTAAGCATCTGTGGCGAGATCGTTATGAGAGTTCGCCTCACAAGAAAGGCTTCGCTTGACAAAATAGCATGGTGGAGACGCGGCGGTGATGAGGTTTCCACAACCTATGAGGAAGTATTCCCGGACAGCCGCCTCCCGTTTTTTAGACGCTTCGTTTTCTGGCTCATCGTGACGTGCGCTGGAGCTCTCGTTTTATCAGTGCTCCTGCGGAAATCAAACTGAGTCACTACCGTATTGCGATTGCCTTCGCTCCCACGCGCGGGGGGCCCATTCAAGCGATTTAGCTTGAGCGGGGCAGTTCTATAGCTGGACGGAATCTTCCTGCGCTCTTTCGTGTTTTAGTGTCGTTGAGTCCGAATTGATCCTCGCGAGTCCTTCACCCTAAAAGAACAAGGTCCCTCCACTCCGCAGATCATCGCCTTCGCGATGATCTCCTCCGGTCGGGATGACAGGGTTAAGAAGATCTGACCCTCCCCGCTGAAGCCAAAACCGGACTTGAGTGGCGACCCGTCGTATATTATTGCCCCAACAATCTATGAAATCTTCAGCCGAGACCGTGGTGTATTCGTCAGCGAGTGATCGCACGCTCGTCATCATGGCGAAAGCACCGAGGCCGGGCGTGGTGAAAACCCGCCTGGCTTCCAGCCTTTCTCCCGGGGCTGTCCCTGCTTTCTATTGCTGTCTTCTGAACGACACGCTGGCGCTCGCGCGGTCATTGACGGATGTGGAAGTTGCGATCATGTGCCCCAACACCGACGTGAGCGAACTGTCGCAGATCGCGGGCAGTGACGTGCGAGTAATTGCGCAGGAGGGCGGAGGGCTGGCGGCAGGCCTCATTTCGGTGTTTGCGCATTTCGCGCCAGATCATCAGAGAGAAGGTCATCGGAGCGACGCCCATCAGCGGCGCACCATCGCCTTCAACAGCGATAGCCCCCACCTGCCGCGTTCTGTTCTCGAAGACGCCTTCGAAACCCTCATGGCGCATGATGTCGTCGTGGGACCAACACACGACGGAGGCTACTATCTCGTGGGGGCAAATGTTTCTCATCCCACGCTTTTTACGAGCGACGGAATGGGCACAAGCAATGCGCTGGAGAACCTCCTATCGCGCGCCCGTGCTCTTGACCTATCGGTAGGCTTCGTAGACTCCTTTTACGATATCGATGTAGCCGACGACCTGACTCGTCTCGCAGTGGAACTGCGTCGGGCTCCGGCAAGAGCGCCACGCACGGCGCAGTGGCTGAAAGACTGGGAACTCCTGGCCGTAAAATTACCAACCGGCACGGGAGAACTGTGAAGGTCTCCACCGAGTGGAGAGTGTACGCACTCGGCGCCACATTGTGCGTTGCGTTAACGATCTGCGCACGCGCCTTCGGCGATCGAGGTGGACCGACGTTCATGGCCTCCGTGGCGGCTGCGGGAATCGTCTACCTCCTGTCGGCCCGTGAGTTCTTCGCGACGAAAACATTTCCGCGGCGCGCTATTATCATCGGTCTTGTCCTCGCTGCCGTGTGGCAGATTGAATTTCTTCGCGTCCCTCCGGGCGCCGATGATGACATTCATCGATATGTTTGGGACGGCCGCCTGCAAAGGCTTGGCTACAACCCCTATCTTGTCATTCCGAGTGATCCCGCGGTCGCCGCATTGCATACCCCCGAAACCCGCACCTTGAATAACCCGGATCTACCGAGCCCGTATCCTCCGGCAGCGGAGCTTTTCTTCCGCACAGTCACTGCGATCCAGGAATCCACCTTTGCGTTGAAAGTCGCATTTGTGATGTGCGAACTCGCGATTATTTTGGTGCTGCTCGATCTTCTGCGTAGTAAGCAGGGAGCGCAGGCGGTTCTAGCGTTCGCCTGGAACCCATTGTTAGCCGTTGAGGTGGCGGGAAGCGGTCACATCGATATTGTTGGTGCGTTATTGCTGGTAGTGTCGGCCGCCGCTCTAGCGCGCCGGTGGCGGGCGACTGCGGCCATCGCGCTTGGGCTGGCGGTAGCGGTGAAGTTTCTGCCGATCGTACTCCTACCGCTCTACTGGAAGCGGGTTCGCATTCGAGACGCGCTGCTCGCGGCGACGGTCGTCTCGCTTCTATATGTGCCCTTTCTCAGTCATGGCCGCCTTCCGATCGGATCTCTGGACACGTATGTGCGGACTTTTCGATTCAATGGTCCCGTATTTGCCGCGCTCGCTCGGATTGCGCCTCCGCAGCTGCTTGCGGGACTGGCAGTGCTCGTCGGATTAGCGACGGCAAGCTGGATTAGAAGCAGAGAGCTTAACCATGCACGCCAAAGAATCTCAACCACAAAGGACACAGAATCACACAGAGGAAAAGACACAGGATTTCCTCCGTGTGACTCTGTGTCCCCTGTGATTCAAGGTTCTGAATTTGCATGGCCGATGGCAGCATCTCTGTTGTGCGCGCCCGCCGTTTTCCCATGGTACCTTCTCTGGCTGCTGCCATTTCTGACGTCGGCCTCGACGCTGCTGATCAGCCTTTGGACTGTGAGCATTATCCCTGTTTACATCATGTGGCACTTGCGCACACTTGGGCGTCCGTGGGGGGCGCTTCCTGGCTGGGTGATGCTCATCGAATATGGATGCGTGGCAATAGCTGCCGCAATCGTCGCTTCGCGCCGGATCGTCCGATTCATCACCCTACAATGGACGGGAAGACCGGTCGGCTGAAGTTAGTCGCACTCCTCGCGATTTTGTGTATCCGAGAGTGTGTGTGCGTCATCATCTACCCTTACCAAGCTTTAGATAAATACCTTCGTCCAATACACTCGTTTCTTAAGTTATGGCTTAATCGCAACTGTAAGGAGGATTGTTCATGAAAAAGTTGGCCGGCTCAGTAACGATCCGTTGTTTATTTTTGGGATTTCTGATCCTTGCGGCAAACGCTTGGGCGCAAGACCGAGCGCCAATTCTCGACAAAGTCGCCAAGGCCTACGGCATCGATTCGTGGGATAAAGTCGAGGCGATCCGCTACACCTGGAACGGAGAAATTACCGGACTGTTCAAGGCTGCTCACAAGTGGGAGTGGGAGCCCAAGACCAATAAGGTTACCTTTGAAGGCGTTGACAAAGACGGTAAGCCACTCAAGGTTTCCTACGTGCGTACCGACCCGAGCACGCAGTCCGACTCCGTGAAGAACGAGATCGACCCGAGCTTCATCAATGATAACTATTGGACTCTGTTCCCCTTTCATGCTTATTGGGACAAGAGTGCCAGCGCGATTGATCAGGGCAAATTTAATCTGCCCGTGGGCCCCGGCATGGCCGAGTTGGTTCCGGTGAAGTATCCCGCAGATGGCGGATACACGCCCGGCGACACCTGGGATCTCTACGTCGGCAGCGACAACCGTGTCGTGTACTTTGTGTACCACCGCGGCGGGGCCAGACCGCCGAGCCGTGTCCTTGCAACGTGGGCAGGCTACAAGAAGGCAGGCCCAATTCTGTTCTCAACCGAGCATCGCGGCACCGCCGACGGCAAGCCGCTGCACATTTTTATTACGGACGTTGCGGTTAAGCTGACGGGGTCGGATGCCTGGATGAAGGCGCAGTGATCGCGCAGGCGCAGGCGCGGACGTCTGGAAGAGGCGCAGCTTGAACGACAGCTCCATCAAATTCTCGCTGGCATCATCCTGAACGTAGCCGTATTTTAGGTGGAGTGAAGGATCTTTAACTTTATCGGCGGCATCGCCAAAAGCAGCACGCGCCGTTAATATCTGACTCCCGGTGGTCCCGGACATTCTAAAATACATGCATTCCGATGAGGGCTGACGTCGATCTGGATATCGGGCGCAAGACCTTTACGTCCGGACTGTTGCCTGAACTGATCGCTGTGCTACGCCGTAGCCGCCCGGGAACTTTGGTCGCTGTGAGCGGTGAAGAACAGAGCATCGGCCCTGAATTGGAAACCTGGTGTAAGTTCACCGGGAATCCGCTGCTGGAATCAAGGGTGGAACAAGGCCGGGCGCGCTGGGTTTTCCGGTGCGGTGCCGTTGCGGCGTCGGTCGCGGGCCCAGCGGAAGACGATAGGCCGGTTGGCTCACGGCTTTGGCTGTACACGAATTTCGACTGCAACCTGCATTGCGACTACTGCTGCGTGCGCTCCTCTCCCAGTGCACCACGGCGCGAACTAGGGCTCGCTCGCGTGCAACGAATCGCTCGCGAAGCGGTGCAAGTCGGCGTCAAAGAAATCTTCGTGACTGGAGGCGAGCCGTTTCTGCTGGCAGACATCGGCGAGATTCTTCTTTCTTGTGCAGCAGCGGCTCCGACCACGGTGTTGACCAACGGAATGTTGTTTACTGGTCGTCGCATAGAAAGCTTGCGAGCGCTGCCTCGTGATCGGGTTGTGTTGCAAATCAGCTTAGACAGCGCGATGCCAGAACCGCACGACCTCCATCGCGGGCCTGGAACATGGGCGCGCACACGCGAAGGAATTCAGCACGCTCGTTCCCTCGGCTTTCGCGTGCGATTGGCCGCAACGGTTTCAACCGATCGCGATGCTGAGACGTTTCGTCAATTTCTCGATGAGAAAAAGATTGCGGCAGAAGACCGGGTCATCCGCCGGATCGCATTGCGCGGTGTTGCCAGCGAAGGTGTCGCAGTGAGTCGAGCCGATTTAGTGCCGGAAGTCACGATTACCGCCGATGGCGTCTACTGGCATCCAGTCGGCGCAGAAGATGCCGATCTGTTGGTCAGGCGCGACATTTTTCCGCTCTCTGAGTCCTTCGCTGCCGTCCGACGCGCCTTCGACCGCGAAGCCGAACACGCGAACAAGTTGGCGAAAATCTTTAACTGCGCGTGAAAGTTGCCCAAACCGGCCGCAGAGCAGCAACCTCAATGACCCATCTCTAAAAGAATTCTAGGCCGCTTTCGTGAGAGCCGCGCGAATGCGCTGGCCCACGATCACATCTTCGCCGGGCTGCAGCATCCATACGCCAACCACTAGCGTGTTTGCATCCGCAGGGATGCCCTGGTTGGGCCTTTGGCCGGTGTTGGGGTTCAGTTCAATCGAAGGTGTCCCGTTGCGCAAACTGTCGACGATCTGGCCAGTCGTAATCCCTGTGACCGTCGGGTCAAAGCGTATGAGGAGATGTGGAACATGGTTGGCGATCTTCGGGACCACCGTTTCCGTTCTGACCGAAGGGATCCCCTTCATCGCATTGGCGATGAGATCGACCCGTTTCTGGTAGTCGCCTTGCATCGATTCTTCCGTGTGCGAAAGAACCCAGTCAACCGCCGCCACCATGCCGACAATCTGCTCCTTAGCCACTTTCATGCCGCGGCCGATTCCGTCGCCCGGATTATTGTTCGCGTGGGCGAGGTCCGTCAGGGCCTTCCGCCCAAGCAAAAGGCCCGCATTTTGCGGACCGCGCATTCCCTTGCCGCCAGAAAAAGCTACCAGGTCGAAACCCATGCCCGTGTACTTCCACAGATTCGAGATCGGTGGCATGTCGGCGGCAGCATCCAGATGACACGGAATCTTGTAGTCGTGCGCTACGCGGAGCCATTCCTCCCGCCCGATCTGTGCGCTACCGGCGACCCCGTCCTCGTCTTCCGCAGCATTGAAGAAATTCGTCATCACGGCGTTGCCTGCACCGCACGCGCGTTTATAGTCGTCGAGCGTGACCACCTCGGTCACCCGCGCTCCGCAGAGATACATGGCTCGGTCGTACTCATAGCGGTGGGCACGCTGCACAATGACCTGATTCTTCTTGCCGTCGATCGCCTGCGGCATGTCTAAGATGTTTATGTTGTTTGCGTATTGCAGACAGGCCGCCGTCGCGAGGCTGATCGCTCCCGAGGCTCCCGAAGTCACGACCGCTCCTTCGCACTTGAGACGGCGCGCGACGTACTCGCCCGCCTTCTGCTGCAGATCGTGCAGACGGACAGGATGGAGCGCGGACTTCTGCACCGCGGCCAAAACTTCTGGAGGCATACAAGCAGCGGTGAGCGTGGTGTAGGTACCGGCGGCGTTGATTATTGTCGAAACGCCGAGTTTGGCATAGTAGTCCTCGCCCTCTGGCGACTCCATTCGCGAGGGAAGAGCCCTGGCGGCGGAAACCAGCGGCGCCCCGCCCAGAGCCGCGGCCAACGAACTGGCCCAACGAAAGAAGCCGCGGCGCGAGAGACAGCCTGCTTGCAATTCGGTCGATGCTGACATATCGGTGGCTCCTAGGTGATGAGGTTTCAAACGGCTCTCACGCGGATTTCTCTAATCCCCGCTCGAAGAATCCCTGATGTGCCGCCGCCTCACGGAGGGCAGTGTATCCATCCAAATGAGGCGGAAGCCAGCGTTGAAGTCCTTCGGCCTCGAGTATCGGCCGATGCACCGGGTTGTCGTAACTCATCGCCGCAAGCGCTTCGGCGAACCGGCGCTCCCGTTCTGGATCGAGGTCGGGCCGTGCCGTGAACATGCAGTGGTTGTACGCCGGAGACGACCATATCTCGCGAAGGCCGCCTTCGGGCACCAGGTGCTCGCTCCGCACCGTATTCCAGAAGGGACTGCCGATTGCGCCCGCATCGGCTCGTCCGTCGAGGACGGCGCGCACCACGTCGACTTCGCTCGTCCCGGTATCACCATGTTTGCCTAAGTCGCTGTTGAAGCGCAACGTTCGGTAATGTGTGCCTTCGCGCATGCCTTGCTGCTCCAAAAAATGAACTGGCAGAATCGCTGCATGTCCACTGTCCCTGCTGCCAACGGCCAGCGTTCGATTTTTCAGATCGGCAAGGCTGGCAACCGGACCTCCGCTGACAGCAACGAGTTTAGTCATCCAGCCGAGGTCGGTGTCGCGCATAGCAACCGCGCGGCAGGAGTGGCCGCTCCACTCATCCGCTTGCAGGTATGCAAGGTTCGTATTCCATGCAATATCGATACGTGGAACTGCGTCGCCCGGCTGGGCGAGGAGCGCCATAACCTGCGCTTCGTAGCTCTGAAAGAGAACCACCTCAACCGGCAGATGCGCTTCCTCGTTAAAGTAGCGCCGCATGCCCTCCCAAATGGTCACCACCTTCGGATTGTAGGCAACCGCCCCCAGCCAGATTGTTTTGTTCATAGGCTCTCCCAATTCTTTTGTCCGCCGAGTCCAAGACATTCCTTGCTGCAGGCTCGATGTCTTAGAAGAGCGGCATTCCGAGCAACGCCTTCCCGATGAACTCGCGCAGAACGTCGCCCGTAGGCGCCATGACAGCGCCCGCATGCGCATCACGGAACAGGCGTTCGACATTCAGATGCTTGGAGAACGCCGCACCGCCGCAAATGCGCATGGCTGCCGAGGTGACGCCGATCGCAACATCCCCTGCCGCGGCTTTAGTCTCCAGCACGCGAAGCATTGTCGTTTCGCGGGGCTTCTCCAGATGATCAATCAAGTCGTCGATACGTGCCGACAGTCCATCGGTATCAATCTGCATTGCCGCGAGTTGTGCGCGTAGCGTAGGCAGACTTTCTCCGAGGCTCTGGCCAAGATGCTCAAACTTCGCGTTCTTGAGGTGCGAGGTCGTTCCAGCGACCGACGCCCGGCACAATCCCAGGGCCACCGCTGCCGTCCCCAAATTAAACAGCGGAAGAACCACGTTCAGCATGGCTGGAAAGCCGCCGCCATCATCGGTCAGTTGAAGATTAGATGGGATTTCGCAATCGTCCAGTGTAATGGGCGAAGAAGCGTTGGCGCGCAGTCCCAAACCGTCCCAGGGTCCCGCCACGGAAAGTCCGCGCGTCTGCGCTGGAACAAGGTAGAGGGTCGAATCGGTGGGTCCCTTTCCCTCAGGAGAAAGTGAAGAAACAACATAGCTATGAGCATGACCTGCGCTGGTCACCCATGATTTCCTGGCACTGATTCGCACGCCGTCTCCATTTCGAACGGCGCGCGATGTGGGTGCCCAGAAATGGCTGCGCGAGCCGGCTTCACTGAAAGCCAGAGTGGATAAATGGCGACCGGCACCAATCTCCTGCAGCATGGGCGCGACAGCCTGAACCGCGCTCGGACGCGCTGCCGAGATCGTGGCGGCGCCGAGGATGTGCATAAGATAAACCATTGCGACCGAAGCATCTGCCTCGGCGAGTGCGGCGATAACCGCTGCAAACGTGCGAGGCCCTAACCCTAAACCACCAACATCCGCGGGTAGCATCAGCGCAAGCAGTCCGGACGCACCAAGTGCCGCGATCGCCTCGGTGGAGAATCGGCCCGCCTTATCGTTTTGCCCCGCAGATGGTGCCAGCACGCGAGTCGCAATCTCCTGGGCTTTCAGAATGGCGGCATCATGAGTCATCGGCGCTCCTATCGTTCACAAATCACTGGATCGAGCCATGATTTTCGCCGAGGATGCGCGGAGTGGTCAAACCGTCGCTATGGTTTGGGCCCAAGCACGCAGCAATGATCTCAGAGCTTGCTCTGCGACGGGTGTGTGGGGCCAGATTGTAGCCTTTGGAAGTTAACGTTGCGAGACGCCTAGGCAGCGGAATTGCGTCACCTTCTGGGAGACAGCGTCTCGGTCAGCCTCTAGAGACGAGCGTTGGGTAAGAGCCTAAGCCTCGAAAGAGAACTCTTTTCCGGCGGTTGCTGTTAAGGACAAAGATCGTCGACGAACGGATGATTCGCATTTTTAGGGATAGTTTGCGCCAAAGAATGAGGCTGCGGACGGCAACGTAGTAACGGCGTCACCAATCCGCAGCCTTGTTCGACGAAGTTGGGAAGGCTCGCGGCCTACAACTCAAGTTGTGCGATGCCTTTCGCGATCGCTTCATCGAGCAGTACCTTCATCTGCTGGGAAGCCTTTTCCGCGAGTTCGCCCTGTTGACGTCCTAACTCGCCCTGCTCTTCTCCGAGCTTTCCTTGTTTCTCCCCTAAAGCGCCCATCTGCTCACCCAATATGCCTTGCTGATCGCCCGCCTTCGACTGAAGATCGCCGATCTTGCTCTGCAACTCTCCGATCTCAGATTGAATGTGGCCGATCTGTTCCATAGTGGCTGTGGAACTGAGCTGCTTCAATTCGGCCTTCAGTTTGTCGAGCTCGGCGGTCATGTCGGGAACGTTGACACGCACCTGTTCCATCTTCGCTCCGAGTGCCTCTTGTTGCTTTCCCAATTCTTCCTGCTGCTTGCCGAGAGCTTCCTGTTTCTTGCCAAGCTCTTCTTGGGGAGCCCAAAGCTGGCGCGCACGGTCGACTGTAGCCTGATCGCGAATAATGTAAGACTTTTCGTCGCGTTGAAACCAGATGAAATCGCCTGAAATCTGCTTTTTCAATTTCTCAACGTGACGCGCATCTTCCGACGTCCCCGACATTGTGAGGGAGTCGCTCTTGCCCGAGACGATTACGAATCGCTGTTCGTCGTCGAAGCCGTAAGCGTAAGAGAATCCGCGGCCGTAAGATGACCGTGATCGTCCAGATCGTCTGGCACCAGCCGCCGGAGGAACGGGCGATCGCGGAGCCATGGGGGCGACCGTCGCTTGAACCGGCGCTCCGACAGATGGGCCAATCCCCTCGACGGGTGCGGCAGCCGGTGCATCGCCAGCGGTTGGCGCAGAACTGGGCTCGGACTGAGGAATCGCAGGGGAGGGAACGCCTGCAGCGGGTGCCTCAGCAACTGCCGGAGGTGTGTGGCTTTGTGCTTTGGCAGCGTGCACCGAGGCTGCAAAATACACAACTGGAACTGCAAGCGTAAGCACCGCAACCGCAATTGATTTCTTCAAACGCATGGCTACAGATCCTTTCCAGGTAAGAATTCTCTCTAATCTTTTTTCCGCTTGACCCGCTTTTGCCATCGAAACGCCCTGCCACCACACGCGACCGGGCGTGACCTGCAAGGCTTCGAAGAATCCAAGCAAAGTTCGGGCGTAGTCTTTCCGGTCTGTTCCGAAGATCAGCGCCGCTTCGTCACTTGCCTCTTCCGCAAGATCGGCCAGATGCCGGTCAAGCCACCACGCCAGCGGGCTGAACCAGAAGACCGCACGGTGCAACAATGAAAGGCGTATAGTCAGGCCGTCGCGACGGGCGACATGCGACACCTCGTGGGTAATAACGGCATCGAGTTTTCGGTCATCCCATTCGCGCCAACTGGTCGGGAGAAGAATCGTCGAGCGTAGCGCCCCCAGCGTGAGGGGAACAGAAATCAATTCCGACTCTTTCGTCAGAGGGAGAACGGCAAGTCCGCAGTTCTTCGCGGAAGTTGCGACCCTTGCGGCCAGGCGCGAATGGTCAATTGTTTGTGAGGCCCGCAAGAGGCGACGGCTGAACATGATTCCTGCGAAGAAGCGCATTAACAAAAACAATGCGACGGTGAAGTAGGCTGCCCCCAGAATCGTGCTCGGTGGAATCGACGATAGGAATGAATGAGCCGAATTATCGCTTTCGGTGGGGGCTGTGAATGGAGTCTGCAAATGGGCCGGTTCCCTCATCTCCGCTCGGCTTGGGTACTCGGTCGATACCGCCCTCGAAACATCCCGATCAACGAAATGCGCGTTTTCGATCGAGTAGGGGACAGGTTCGGGCTTCGACTGAAAAAGGGCCGGAGCAGGCACGGACATCGTCGGAAGCATCCATTCCAGCATCGGCATAGCAAGGGCGGCATAAAGTACGATCGTCCAGGTAAACAGCCGCGTCCTTGTGTTTCGCACGCGGAAGGCAGCCAGTCCCAGTCCTGCAATGCCACTCAAGGCAACGACCCGAATCGCAGACTCAACGAGTGTCATCAGTAGACTTCCAGACACAAGGCCACCGCCAGTAAGGATCATGATTGGCCTTCCTTCTTTTCGTTCGCACTTCTTTCAGCAATCTTGCGGGCGAGCCGCTCCAATTGCCTGCGGTTCAGTACTGCGTTGTCCACCATCCCCAGGACGAGCTGTTCGGCAGATCCGCCACAAAATCGATCGATGATCGCCTTCACAGCGCGCACGGCAACGTTCTGGCGCGCATCTGACGCCCTGTAAATGAATGTGCGGCCTTGAATCTCATGGGTCAGAAAACCTTTTTCTTCCAGTCGTCGCAGGATGGTGCGTATCGTGGAGTCCTTCATCGGGCGGGACACAGCCAGAGCCTCCCGGCAAGCTTCGGACGAACACGGACCATGCGCCCAGATGTAATCCATCACGAGCTGTTCGACCTCGCCCATATTCCTTAGACGTGCGTTCGGTGTGTTAGTCATTGTAGCGTTACAACATGTAACATATGCACGAGCGACCGTCAAGGGTTCAGTGGGTGCGGCGGTTGACGCAACGTCACCCTCTCCGAAGTGTTTCTAGAAACGAGTTGCTTCAGCGAATCTGGGCTCGCAATCAACTTGCTAATCACGACGACGGCGCATACTCTCAGAGTAGGTGGTATTTCAGGACCACAAAGGGGAATACATCTGACACACGATGAACTCAAGGCGTCCTACGTAGTAATCCGCCACAATGTGCGCACGTACGAATCTGCCGGGGTTGTTGAGGTCGTCAAGGGGCGGGCCAATGCAGAGTCGACTTTGAAAAACTTCGAAATTGAACAGAGCTCGGCGGACCGCCACGAAGGATGGAGATACTTTCTGGAAAAGAGCACCATCAAGGCCGGAACCGACCCTGCGGAGGCCACCGAACTTCGTCAAGCGGAGTTGGAAAGTCGGGAGAATAAGGCAGCCCAGGATGGCGAAGGCTCCAACAGCGGTGGGAGCTTCTCCAGATAGGCGAACCCCTTCTATTCCGCAAATCGCTTGCTAAGCGATAGCTCCCAGCGTAGCATCAGGACGTGCGTTAGACCGAATCGGTCGTAAGCAGTTCTCGCCTAACCAGCAAGTACCTGCCTGCAAGTACCTCCGAATCTCTCCAGCGTAAATTGATTGAAAGGAACACCGCACCAACATGGCAGAACAAGGAACAGTAAAGTGGTTCAATGACGCCAAAGGCTATGGCTTTATCAGCCGCCAGAATGGCGAAGATGTTTTCGTGCACTTTTCAGCGATCCAGGCGGGCGGCTTCAAGAGCCTGCAGGAGGGCCAGACGGTGCAATTCGACGTGACCAAGGGCCCCAAGGGATGGCAGGCTGAGAACGTCCAGCCACTCTAAGTTCATCTAAGGATGCAAAAGGCGATCTCCGCGTGAGATCGCCTTTTCTGTTGCTTGCCCCGAAGTCTTCGCGCCTTATGCGATACTTTTATTTGGAGCCCGCCGGCTTAGAAAAATCTGCGGTCCCAATCTTGACGACCGTTCCACGCGGCTGCGCTTTCGCTTCCTTCGAGTCCTTGCCGGCGTCAGTCTTGTCCTTGGCTTCTGGTAGTGGTACGGGCTTCTCGGTCCAGATGCCGTAGACGCGCCCGCCGTAAGCAGCAATCCCGCTGTAGTCGCCGAAGAAGACTTCGCTGGCTTCGAATGCTTCATCCGTCCACGCATAATTAGCGAAACTGCGGCCGCCGTCGATCGATCGCGCCAGAACTACGATCTGCTTGCGGCCCTGCGGATCGCCCCTGCGGTCATAAAACACCACGTCTACGGAGCCATCGGTCGGGTCGACAGCAAGCCACTGAAAAAATTGCTCCGCCCCATTGTGCACCGGATCATTGTTCACGCGCACCGGAGCGCTCCAGTGTTTGCCGCCATCATCAGACGTCGCCAGGAAAACATCGAGATCGCCATTGCGATAATCGCTCCACGTGACAAACAAACGTTTGCTCTTCGGGTCGATCGCAATTTGCGGGAATCCATTCGCCCTCTCCAGTGTCTGGATGGCAAACATGACCGGCGCAGTATGAATGATGCGGCGAGCTCGCGAAAAAGTCTTTCCCCCGTCTTTGGAAACCGTCAGCATGATGTCATTGTCCTGGCTCCAGATCGCATACAGCCTGCCATCCGGGTCGACCACGCCATCGAATCCTTCCACCGCGCCGTTATCATCGCGAGGTAGTCCAGGATGCGCATCGATCTCAAGCGGCTGCGACCATGTCTTCCCGTCATCGGTGGACCTCGAGATCACCATCTGCGAGTCGGTTAACCTCCAGCGCGTCCATCCGATGTAGAGATTGCCCGCGTATCGACTCTTGCTGTTGTCGGCGACAATGTACGGCTTATCCTCAAATGGAATTCCGGGGGAACTTGACTGCTCTGCTACGGGGATATGCTCGGCTTCCCATGTTTTTCCGCCATCCAGCGAACGCCGCACAAAAATTCCGTTGCGCGTAGCTCCCCGCGCCCAGTAGTTGAAACTGCCCAACTTGTCGAAAGCGATATAGCAGACAAAAGCGTGACCATGATTATCGAAAGCCACCGACACGTCGCCGGAGACGCGGTAGTTCTTAGGGTCCACGTTCTCGGCCGGTTGCCACGAATGCCCCGCGTCCGTTGAATAGGAGGCATGCACGTTATCTTGAAATACTCCCACCACCTGCTGCGGATTCATCGGGTTCACGGCGATGGCCGGTTCCGTAAACGGCCCGACGGTTCGGGTAAGAGCGAAGATCTGTGACTGCGGCGCCTTCGGCAGATCCTGAGCCTTTAGGAACACTCCCGCATGGAAGAGCAGAGCAAAAATCGCCGATCCTGCAAGCCGCCGGAACAAGCGCGAATAGATCATTCCAAATCCTTCCTCAAGCAGTTTCCTCAGCGCACAGTGCCGCGCCTCCCGCAATGCCAGCATCGGCCCCGTAGTGAGCCATCACAAGTGGAATCTCAGAAGCGCTTGGATTCACACACCATCGAGGAAGCCCATGCTTAATTTCAGCGAAAAATGGTTTGAGCATCGCCGCCACCCCGCCACCCATTACCACAACGTCGGGATCGAGCAGATCAATGATGTTGCCGATCCACGGAGTCAGGATCTCCACTGTCTCTTGAAGAACCTCTCGTGCCAGCGAATCGCCGGCAGCATAAGCCTGTCCGACCATCTCGCTAGTCACTGCAGTCACATCGCCCTTGGAGAGTTCGAGAATCCTGGAGCTAGAGTGTCCGGTCCCCAACTTGGCGCGCGCCCGACCAGCGATCGCCGGTCCAGCTGCCAGCGCTTCGATGCATCCTAGTTTGCCGCAACCGCACCGCGGTCCGCGGTAGTCGATACTTACATGTCCGCCTTCTCCCGCGGCGCCGCTGTGACCGTGATAAATGCGGCCGTCCAGCACAATACCACTTCCGATTCCGGTGCCGATCGTGGCATAAAAGACGTAGCGAAATCCGCGGGCGGCACCCCAGCGCGTTTCCGCCAAAGCAGCAGCATTGGCATCGTTGTCCACTCTGACTGCCACGCGATATCGAGAGGAGATCTTCTCAGCCAGCGGAAAATTTCGCCAGCAGGGAAGATTCGGAGGATTGAGAACGACCCCGGCTTTCGGATCCAGCGGTCCGGGAGCGCAGATTCCGATGCTGTGAATGCCCACTTTCGACGACGAGGCTAGCGAATCAATTGCCCCTAGCACCGCCTGCAAAC
This sequence comes from uncultured Acidobacteriaceae bacterium, assembly GCA_963731405.1. GTDB lineage: Bacteria > Acidobacteriota > Terriglobia > Terriglobales > Acidobacteriaceae > Sulfotelmatobacter. The sequence goes on from CAVSVS010000025.1 coordinate 33,538, forward strand.
CGGCTTCAGCCGTGCCGTTGGCCACCATCAGATTGCGACCTTGGCTGACAATCCTTCCATCGTGATCCACGAGGCCGACCGCAACCTTGGTGCCGCCAATATCGACGCCGAGAATTGGACTCCGGTTCTTCGCGTCAGTCATGCTTGGCCGTCGCCGTCGCCTGAATCAATTCGGAGAAGTTTACCTTGATCGTCTTGATCTCGTATGGCTTCGTATGGATGCTCACTCGGCCATTGCTCACTGACAAGTTAGCAAGTGGTTTCTCCATCAGATCAGTTTCCGCCGCCGACTCCGCTCCCGGAGGAAGTTGAATTGTAACCCCACTATCTTTACCCGCCCATTCGTAGAAGCGCACAACCAGCGCGTTCTCATCCTCTGCTTTTTTCATTGCGGTGACGATGACGTTGTCTGGTGTCGCTTGCAGAAACGAGTGCTCGGCCGCCAGCGATCCCTGATGTTTCTCGAACGGCATCGAGAGCAATTTATAGTTCAGCTCGTACCCGCGCCGAATGGTCATCGCATCTTTCCACCCTCCGCCGTGCGGATACAAAGAGTAAGTGAACTCATGATGGCCCTCGTCCGCATGGGGATCGGGATATTCCGGCGACCGCAGGAGTGACAACCGTAACACGTTCCCTTTCGCGTCGTATCCATACTTGCAGTCGTTCAACAGACTGAACCCGTGCTTCGAGTCCGAGATATCTGCCCATCGCTGCGCCGGCACCTCAAACTGCGCGAGTTCGGCGGGAGTGTTGCGAGTAGTTGGACGCTCCACCGAGCCAAATGGAATTTCATAGGCCGCCTTATCGCTGTGGGCGCTCACCGGAAACGCAACTTTTAGCAGAATGTGCTTTTCGTGCCAATCGGCCTGCATTTTCACATCAACGCGAGGCACTCCCGCGTACAAAGTAATGTCGCGCACGAACGTCGAGCTCTGAAAATGATTCTTGACTTGGATCACCGCTCGGAGCGGCCCGCTTTCCACGAGCTTTACTTCGTCGGCCTTGTCCAGATCCCAATGTTGCTTTTCGAAATCGGCGTCGATATTCCATGCGTCCCACTGCTTAGGCTTATCGACGAATGTCTGCAGCAGGTTCCCGCAGATGGAAGTCTTGGGTCCGCCCGTGTCCGTCTCCGCGGGCGCGAGCGATTCAGTGCCGCTCCGTTTGTCAAACAGGCTCATCATGCAACCTGTTTGCGGATCAATCTGCACACGGATGAACTCATTCTCGAGTGTGTCTGTGGTGGCCTTCAAAAGGGAACGGGTCGCAGGCGCGGCCGCTGTGCCACGAACGAAATAGGTGTTGTATCCGAATGCAGGCGTGGTCGATAACAGCAACAACCGGGCGCGGTGAGTTTCCTGGTCAATGGAGAGTAATTGTGCCTCCGCTGGCTTTCCTGCAGAATCCACCACCACAATTTGCCGCGCCGCTGCAGGCAGCTGTACCTCGACTTCTGTCACTTCGGTTCGCGGCCACGACAGCGAATTGAACAACAGCACCGGTACCCCGTCGCCCTGAGTGTTTACATGTGCCGCAATCTCCCGGAGAGACTTCTTGGTCACGTCGTTCGCTGCGCGATCGAGATCTTCCATGCTGCGCTTAGCGTCCAGATAGTTCACCGCAATGCCGGAACCCGGCATGATGTCGTGGAAGTGCTCGAATAGCAGATTCTTCCAGGTGCGTTCCATTCCATCCTGCGGGTACGAACGCCCGTAAAGCGATGCCAACGATGCAAATTTCTCGGCGTTCAGTACGATCTCCTCGGAGCGTCGAATCCTGCGCTTGGTTTCCGCTTGCGTAGTGAACACGCCGCGGTGATACGCGAAGTAGAGTTCTCCGTCCCAGGTAGGGACTTGCATGTTCGGCAACTTCTTCTCCATATCGCTGAAGAAGTCCCGCGCAAAACTGAATTCCAGCTTCGGATACACCGCCTCTGGAGACATCAATTGCTCGGCGTGATCGAGCATGACGCGAGTCGGCCCTCCACCGTGATCTCCCACTCCGTACAAGTGCATCATCTCGGGCTTCTCGGGGATCGTCTTGCCGTAAATCGAAGGCATCCAGATCGAGAGGTCCGTCGCGAGGGGCTCGGCATCAATACCGCCGGCGTAATCGTGCGGGAAATAGGTGAGCAGCCGGCTCCCATCCGGTGCCTGCCACCAGAAAAATTTGTAAGGGAATGTAGTAAATTCGTGTGCCCAGAGCAGCTTCTGAGTGACAAAGTAATCCATGCCCGACTTCTTGTAGATTTGCGGCAGTTGGTAGTTGTAGCCGAACGAATCTGGATTCCATCCGATCTTCACGTCCACGCCAAAATTCTTCTGGAAATAGCGCTTGCCCACCAGAATCTGCCGCACCAGCGATTCCCCATCCGGCATATTCAGATCTGGTTCCACCCACATGCCGCCGATAATCTCCCACCGGCCCTCTTTCACGCGCTTCTCGATCTGCTGGAAGAGGTCGGGATATTTCTCCTGCATCCACTCGTAGGTGCGCGCCGACGACATCGTGAACTTAAACTCCGGATACTCGCGCATCAAGTCGAGCACACTCTGAAATGTGTTGCGTACGACCTCCACGGTTTCGGTCCACGGCCACAGCCACGCCATGTCAATGTGCGAGTTGCCCACGATTCGAATATTGAATTGCTGCAGAAAGGGTTTCAGTGCTTCCAGCTTGGTATGGGCCCGCCTCAGTGAGGCATCGAAGCCCGCCTGATCTCCTTTCTCGAGCGGGGAAAAGTCAATCGCCTTGATGGCCGCGTCGAGTTGCTGCTGGCGCTCCGCCTTTCCGTCTTCATACGCATTGATGATCGGTCGGGCAGACAGCAATTCCGTTCGCAGAAAGGCGGGGTCGGGCCGAGCGTGCGGGGGTTCAATCGTCAGTTCACCGTGAAAGAATTCGCACTGTGCGTCGTCGTCCGCGACCACTCTCGCCGCGATCAGGAATTTCTGTCCTGGCTGTGCGTTCTCCGTCAGCAGCATTGGCAGGATGTCGTCGTCGCTCCCGCGATAAAGAATCGCGCCGTTGGAGAAGACTGTGATCTTCAAGCCAGATTCGCTTCCAAATCTCAAATCAATCGACACGCGCGAGCCTTGAGTGGCGTAGAAGTTAATCTTCTCGGGAATCTGCACCCAGCGTCGGAACACGCGGGTTCCCGTCCAGTGCTCCTCATTCTTGTTCATGCTTCCGGGGCCCGAGACGTTCTTCACCGTCAAGGTACCCCAGTCCGAGTCGTTCAGACCCGGATCTTCCGGATGCGGAACATCCGCGTGATAACGCCATTGACTTTCGCCCTGACGAGTCAGTGCCTGCAATCGATCGAGCGTGGGTTTGTACGGGTCAGACGAATTTTCACTCTGAGCGACTGCAAAAACCGCGAACAGCAGAATGAGGAGTATTAAGAAGATAGTGGACCGCTTCATTAGGGCACGCCTTTCCGAGCAAGGTCAGACTGCGATAGTAAGCTGTGCGAGGTAACCAGAGATTATCACTCAACAGATGTTGGGAATGCTAAGTCGCTGATTCTACAGCGGGGTTCGTGGCTTGGCATCATGCCTGCAAAAATTATGATTCTCTCCATGCAAAATATGAATCGAAGTTGTTACGTAAGATAGTTGACGGCGCAAGCCGGGCCACCTAGAATCCAGACTCGAATGTCAGAGATCCGCAATCTTCGCGCTATGTGCTGTTGCACTTGTTGTTGTTGTGCATGCGTGTGCACTGGCGCGGGGAGGCTGCTGACCTAAGAAGTTTTTCTTAACACCGGCACTCATAAACCCATCGCCAGATGAACCTGGCGGTGGGTTTTTTATTTTCGCCGGATGTTTTCGGACCATAACTTATGACGATTCCAGCCAAAGAAACGAAAGCACAAAAGGCCGAGCGCTTGAAGCGGGAGATGAATCCATGGCAAGGATTGGAGGAGATCCGTCGCTTCGCTCGTGAAGGATTCGAGTCCATCCCGCCGGATTGGATCGGGACCTATCTTCGTTGGTGGGGTGTTTATACCCAGGGCGATGGAGTGGGCGTTACCGGCGGCCAAGGCGGAGTCGGCCGCGCCCTTCAGCGATTCATGGTGCGCATCCGAATTCCCAACGGCATGATGAGCTCTCGCCAGCTTCGCACCATCGCCGATCTCACCCACCAACACGCCAACGGCATTGCCGATCTCACCGTCCGTCAGAACATTCAACTCCACTGGGTCACCATTGAATCTCTTCCTGAAGTTTTAGACGGCCTTTCGCAAGTTGGGCTGAATACGACCGGTGCTTGCGGTGATGTCGTGCGCAACGTTACCGGATGCCCCGTCGCGGGTGTTGATTCCGACGAGATCGTAGACGCTTCGCCGCTGGTGCTCGAAGCCTCGCGGATGCTCGCCGGAAATGCCGACTTCTACAACCTGCCGCGCAAGTTCAAGATTTCCATCACCGGATGCAGAGTGTGGTGCCCATATCCCGAGATCAACGACGTTGGACTCACCGCCATCACCCGCACGCTTGACGGAAAACCAGAAGTTGGCTTTTCCCTGAGAGTTGGCGGTGGGCTTTCAACCGATCCCTATCTTGGCGCGCGGCTGAATGCCTTTGTCCGCTGGAATCAGGTCTTGCCCGTGATCAAAGGCGTAGCTGAACTGTTCCGCGATTCCGAGGTATTGCGCGAACACCGCGAACGCGCCCGCCTGAAGTTTCTCTTCCTTCGTCATGGATGGACTGCCGAGCGTTTTCTCAGCGAATTGCAAGATCGTATCGGAATCCAACTCGACCCCGCGGCCGAAGAGCATCCTCCGGAAGATGTTTACCGTGATCACGTTGGCATTCATGCCCAGAAGCAGCCAGGTCTCTCGTACGTGGGAGCGGTCGTTCTTCGTGGCCGCATCACTGCTGAGCAGATGCACTCCGCCGCCGATCTCGCTGAACGCTTCGCTGCTGGCGAACTGCGCGCCACCAACATGCAGAACTTGTTGGTGGTGAACGTACGTACGCTTCAAGCCGACGCGCTCGCGAAAGAACTCGACGTCATCGGGCTGAAGGTTGGAGGCTCGTCCTTCTGGCGTGGAACCGTCGCGTGCAGCGGAACAGAATTCTGCAAACTCGCTATCACGGAAACAAAGAGCTTTTCACGCTGGCTCATAGAAGAAATGGAAGAACGCCTGCCCGGTTTCGATCAGCATTTGAAATTGCACGTTACTGGATGCCCCAACAGCTGCGGCCAGCACTGGATCGCCGACGTCGGCATAGAAGGCAAGAAGATCAGAGTTCACGACCAGATGGTGGATGCCTACTACTTCTGCGTGGGCGGAGCGCTTGGCCTCAATCAGGCGACCGCTCGTCCGGTTGGATATCGTTGCGCCGCGACCGAAGTTCCTGATGCTCTCGAGCGCCTGCTAGGACGATACCTGGCACAGCGCGAAGCTGGCGAAAATCTCCGCCGCTTCTTTGCTCGCCACAGCGATTCAGAATTGCGCGAGTTTCTCGCCGGTGAAGTGATTGCTCCCGTAGCTCGTGATTTGCCGGACCCAACTCGGTCTCTCGCTCAAGCAGGAGGACACGGTGACTAGCTTATTCCCAATGTTCCTGAAGCTCGAAGGACGTCAATGTCTGGTCGTGGGCGCCGGACGAATCGGTGAGCCCAAGATTAGCGGCCTGCTCGAGACCGGTGCGCGCATTCGAGTCGTTTCTCTCGATGCGACTCCAACCGTTCGGGAATGGGCCCGTGCTGGAGCAATCGAACTCGATCTGCGCGCCTTCTCCCCTGATGACCTGGACGGAGCGTTCCTGGTCGTCGTGGCGACCAATTCCCGCACCCTGAATGAACGCGTCTATCACGAGGCGCAAAGGCGGGGCGTTCTCTGCAACGTGGTCGATGTTCCAGATCTGTGTGACTTTTTCTATCCCTCGGTTGTACGTCGCGGCGACTTGCAAATTGCGGTTTCAACCGCCGGGCAGAGTCCGTCGCTGGCGCAGAAAATTCGCCAGCAACTCGAAAAGCAATACGGTCCGGCATATGCCGCGTGGGTCAAGGAACTGGGCGAGACCCGCAAGCTCATTCTCGCGAGCGATCTCGACAAAGAAAAAAAGCTGGACCTGTTGCATTCGCTGGCCAGCAGGGAAGCGCTCGAGGCGGCTTTGGCCGAAACCCGCGAGCTGGTCGTTAAAGGAGAAGAACGATGAAGGGCAAAGTTTATCTGGTGGGCGCTGGGCCGGGCGATCCGGAGTTGCTCACGCTAAAAGCGCTTCGCGTGCTCAAGACCGCCGATGCCGTGCTGCACGACGACCTGGTCGCTCCCGAAATTCTGCAGCTCATTTCTCCGACTGCTCAGGTGCACGACGTCGGCAAGCGTTGCGGCAAGAAGAAGATTCAGCAGGAAGAGATCAACTTCCTCATGATCGCCCTTGCGGACTCTGGCCTCCGCGTAGTCCGCCTGAAAAGCGGTGACCCGATGATTTTCGGACGTGCAGGCGAAGAAATCGAAGCACTCCGGCGTGCCGACATTCCCTACGAAATCGTTCCCGGAGTGACGTCTGCCCTGGGTGCCGCGGCAGCAGCAGAAATTCCCTTGACGCATCGCCGCGCGTCCTCAGCGCTGGTTTTCATCACCGCGCACCAGGCCTCAGGCAGCGAAGCTGCCGATTGGAACAAGCTGGCGGGGAGTGGAGCAACGCTCGTGATTTACATGCCCGGACAGAATTACTCCGACGTCGCCACCAGGCTCAAGGCGGCTGGTCTCTCCGGAGAGACGCCCTGCGCAGTCATCTCGCGAGCGACGACCGCACACCAGCAAACGCACCGTTCCACAGTTGCCGATTTGCATCGCTCGCCGAAGCTTGCCGCTCCCACATTGTTAGTGGTGGGTGAGGTCGTACGCTTTGCCGATCCGGCGACCCTTTCAGACGAATTCGGACTGCCCGCAATTTCTGCTGGCAATCGTACGATCCCCGCCGTTCTATTCGAGGATTCTTCCTTGACTGCTTTCCCAGGCAACGAGGAGACACTCGCGTGAACCACGTTCAGAACCAAGTGCAAGACCAGATCGCAGATATTCAGCTGCTTGCGGAGAGTTGGACTCCACAACGAACCCTCTCGTGGGCATTCGAGAAGTTCGGCAACAATGTCGCCATTTCCTCGGCGTTCGGCGCCGAGGGCATGGTCCTGATCGACATGGCGTCGCGAGTCCACAAAGCTTTCCGCCTCTTCACCATCGACACCGAATTTCTCTTTCCCGAAACCTACAACCTGATGGACCGGATTGAAGAAAAATACGGCATCTCCATCGAGAAAGTATTTTCGGTGCTCTCCCCCGAGGAGCAAGAACGCGCGCACGGCGCTAACTTGTGGTCCCGGGATCCCGACCGCTGCTGCAATCTTCGAAAAGTTGAACCGCTCCGCCGCAAGCTTGGCGAGTTAAGCGCATGGATCACAAGCATTCGCCGCGATCAGACCTCAGTCCGTTCGAGCGCCCGTCGCGTTGAATGGGATGCGAAGTTCGGCTTGGTGAAGGTCAATCCAATCGTGGATTGGACGTCAAAGCAAGTGTGGCGCTATATCCACGACCACGATGTTCCTTACAACGAGCTTCACAATCAGGATTACCCGAGTATCGGTTGCACGCATTGCACGCGCGCCGTTCGCCCTGGAGAAGATCCGCGCGCCGGTCGTTGGCCGGGATTCGCCAAAACCGAATGTGGTTTGCACATCATTGAGCCTTTGCCGAGTCCGGCTGCGGATGTATCGAAAGCCGCCAAGCTCGGTAACTAGACCGTGCTCCGTCAACCCGCCTGGCAGAACGCACTGGAGATTCCACCCCAGTCGTGGGCGGGTTCGGGGTGCGGGAAAAAGACTCCGTGCAGTCTCTGCACCGATTCCGCCACCTTCGACTCCTCCACCAGGAATGAAATCGTCCGATCCGACGCACCCTGGCAAAGTACTCGCACGTCCATATCCGAAACGGCTGCAAAGGCTCGGCTCGCCACCTCCGGTTGTCTTCGGATGTTTTCTCCCACCAAGCACACTAGCGCTTTGTGATTCTCCCAGCGCACCTCCGCCACTCCTTTGAGTTCCTCCGAAATTCCGCGCAAAGCGCCCGTCGATTCTAATAGCAACAACATGTGTCCCGGCGTCATTGCCATGACGTCCACCGGGCGCGAATGTTTGTCAAAAACTGCAAAAACGTCGTGCAGCAGTTCTGAGTCACCCCCACTGATGGCTTTGATCTCAACCGTCGCTACGTTTCTCTTCGCAGTAATCGCATTGACCGCTTTGCTCGTTCGTGCGCGGGCGGTGATTTCAGTGCCTTCCCCCAACGGCCGTCTAGAGTTCAGAACATACACAGGAATGTTTTCACGCATCGCAGGAGCCAGCGTCGCGGGATGAAGAACTTTGGCCCCGAGATGCGCCAACTCGGCCGCTTCATCGAAGCTCATCCGCCGAATCACGCGGGCGTCGCGACACAACTTGGGATCCGCGGTCATAATTCCGTCCACATCCGTCCAAATTTCAACTCGCGCAGCGCATAGAGTGGCGCCCACAATCGTCGCGGTGAAGTCTGATCCCCCTCGGCCCAAAGTCGTCGGCACGCCCTCAACCGTTGATGCGATGAACCCGCCCATCACCGGTACCTGCCCACGTTGGAACAGAGGACTCAACGTTTCCTGCAATCGTTCCTCCGTCACCTCCCAGATCGGAGTTGCCTGCCCGTGGCGTCCGTCGGTAACGATGCAGCGGCGCGCGTCGACATGCGTTGCTTGCACGCCCGCCTGGCACAGAGCCTCTTTCGCCAGCTTGCTGGAAAAACTCTCCCCGAATCCCAGCAGTTGATCCTGTGCTTTCAGATCCAGCGAGCGACAGGTCTCGAGATCGTGCAGCAACGCTTCCAGAGTCTGAAACTCTCCTCGCAACTCGCGGTCGAGAGCACTGTAGGTGGATCCATCCACCAGAGAGTCGGCCAATTGCTCATGCCGAACGTAAATATTCCGGACCATCGCCAGAGAAGCCCCTAAATGGCCGTTCGCGGCCATGTTGCCTGCTTCCAGCAATTGGTCAGTAACCCGCGCAAGTGCGCTCACCACGACGACTGGTTGAGCGACGAGCCTGCTCTGCACAATGCTGATGAGCCGGCGAATCGCATCCGCGTCTTCCACCGACGTACCCCCGAACTTCATCACCACCACATCGTCGCTTCTCTCGAATCTGCTTTGTCGCTGTAGTTCGCTCATTTGGCCAACTCCTTCGATCATTTTTGGAGCAAAGAAAAACCCACCGCCAGATTGCTTCTGGCGGTGGGTTCGGTGAACTTGCTTATGAGTTCTTTACTTCATCCGATCCCGTCCTCCAGAAGACACGTAATTCGTGTCGACGTACCTGTGCCTGTCGATGTAATTCGTGTGGACTTCTGGATGAGGATCTTCATGAAAATGGCTGACGCAGACTTCGAATCCAGCTGGTAGCGTACCCTGCCCCCGAAAACGGGGGAAATTCAAAATTCCGATAGCAGTAATCAGAATTCCAGCTAGCTTCCGCAGTACGCATGGGGAGACAGCCGCCCTCGGCTGTCCGTCGGGCTAAGCTCGCCCGGTGTCTCAGCTCTCCGACTTCTTCAACTGCGTAGCAAACTGACGCAATAATCCGACAAACGCTGTGGACGCCACCGACAGAGTGCGATCCCGCCGGTAGGCTAGTCCCAGTTCCCGGTACAGTTCCGCATCCTCAAGATCAATGAGCTTGACGCGGCCTGCCTCCACTTCATCGCGCGCAAACGACGCGCTGATCAACGATACCCCCAGGTCTGCCGCCACGAAACTCTTGATCATGCCGATGCTGGGAAGCTCCATGCGAACCTGCAACTCTGCGGCATGCGGCCGAAACAGCTTATCCAGCAGCCTTCGCGTGTGCCCCGTCTTCGGGAAGAGTAGCGGATGTTTCACGATCTCGCTGACCGGCACTACTTTAAACTTGGCTAGCGGATTCTTAGGACTCACCATCAACATCAGCTTGTCGCGGAAGATTGGCTGAATCTTCAAGCTTGGAGACTGAATCGGCAACGTTAAAATGCCAACCTCCACTTGCCCGTTTTCCAGTTTCTCGACGATCTTGTAGCTGAAATTTCGATAGATGCTGATCTGCACCGGTGGATACCGGCGACAATATTCGCCGAAAACTTCCGGCAGAACGTAGAGACAAGTGGCCTCATTGGCTCCCACCCGCAGCGTCCCGCGAGGCGTGCCACTATGATCCGCCACCGCCATCAGTGATTCATCCCGCAGGTTCTTCAGACGCTCGGCGTATTCGTAAAAAACCTGGCCCGCTGGAGTCAGTTTCACCGTCTTGCCGGAACGGTCCAACAGGCGGTCACCGTACTCCTGCTCCAGTTGGCGGATCTGCGCACTGACGGCTGACTGTGAGCGAAAAACCTTCTCGCCCGCACGGGAAAAGCTGCCCTGCCTGGCAACTTCCAGGAATGTGATGAGTTGATCAAAGTCCATTTTGGTGTAGCGAAATTATAGCGGAGTCGACACCATTCGAGGTTATTTACCCGGAACCACTGCCGGCAAGCCATGCCCTGAAATTTGCATCGCTTGCATCGAAATTCTGCATTGTACTTTGCTCGGCCATACACGCTATTAAAGAGGACACGAACGTCTGTTCCTGAGCATAAGTGTGCGACATTCTGTCGCTTCGCAAGGCCAGCCCAAGAACGAGTGATTCGAAAGGAGTTCAGTCTACGGACGGAGTCCATGATGACGCGTCTAAACCCGACCTACGGCCTTCCACCCGCCCAGGGCCTTTACGACCCCGCGCACGAGCACGACGCCTGTGGAATCGGGTTTGTCGCAAGCATCAGCGGTCACAAGAGTCACGACATCATTCGTAAGGGAATTCAGGTGCTCCTGAACCTGGCCCATCGCGGCGCCTGCGGGTGCGATCCGGAAACCGGCGATGGGGCGGGAGTCCTGATCCAGATTCCCCACGAGTTCTTCGCGCGCGAATGCAGCAAGCTCGGTTTCTCTCTTCCCAAGCCCGGTACCTACGGCGTCGGCATGACTTTTTTGCCCGTTGAAAAGCATCCGCGCCTGCAGTGCGAAGGAATTCTCGAGCGTATCGTCCGCGAAGAGGGGCTCACCTTATTAGGATGGCGCGATACTCCCGTCTATGCCTCCGCGATTGGCCGCGTGGCGCGCGCTTCCCAACCTTATATCCAACAGATTTTTGTGCGTTGCGCGCCCGGAATGGACGAGGATGCCTTCGAGCGCAAACTTTATGTCGTGCGCAAACGCGCCGAAAACGAAATCCGTGAGTCAGGCATTGAAGACGCCGAGATGTTCTACATCCCGTCCCTTTCCGGTCGCACGATCGTTTACAAGGGATTGTTGCTTGCCTCACAGATAGCGAACTTCTACCGTGAACTCTCCGATCCCGATGCCGTTAGCGCTTTGTGTCTCGTTCACCAGCGCTTCTCAACCAATACTTTTCCTAGTTGGCAGCGCGCCCATCCCTATCGTTATGTCGCCCACAATGGCGAAATCAATACGCTTCGCGGAAATGTGAACTGGATGCAGGCGCGCCAGTCGCTTCTCCGGTCGCCGCTTTTCGGCGAGGATATAAAAAAGCTCCTTCCGATCATTGCTCCCGACGGAAGTGACTCGGCAAACTTCGATAACGCGGTCGAATTACTCCTGCAATCCGGACGCAGCTTGCCTCATGTGATGGCCATGCTGATTCCCGAAGCGTGGTCAGGCAATCCGCACATGAAACCGGAGAAGCGAGCCTTCTACGAGTATCACGCCTGCCTGATGGAGCCATGGGACGGTCCTGCGGCTATTGCCTTCACCGACGGTCGCGTGATCGGAGCCACTCTCGATCGCAACGGCTTGCGGCCCGGACGTTACGTCGTCACCCATGACGATCTGGTCGTCATGGCCTCAGAAGCAGGAGTGCTCGATGTTGCTCCTGAGCAGGTCAAGCGAAAGGGCCGCCTCCAGCCCGGCAAAATGTTTCTCGTGGACACGGTGGAAGGCCGCATCATTTCGGATAAAGAAATTAAGCAGAAGCTCTCGTCGCGTCAGCCCTATGCCCAATGGGTGAAAGAGAATCAGATCACGATCGATCAACTGCCCGAGCCTTCGCGCATGCACTATCCCGATGCCGAAACTCTTCTCCGCCGCCAGCGCGCTTTCGGGTACAGCGACGAAGATCTGCGCATGATCCTCGGTCCGATGGCTGCGAAAGGCGAAGAGCCGATTGGGTCCATGGGTACTGACACGCCTCTCGCTTGCCTCTCCGACAAGCCGCAGTCGTTGTTCAACTACTTCAAGCAACTGTTCGCCCAGGTCACTAATCCTCCCATCGATCCCATCCGCGAAGAGATGGTAATGTCGCTCATCAGCTACATCGGGAGCGAGCGCAACATCCTGCAGGAAGAGCCAGAGAACTGCCACATGTTGAAGCTGGCGCATCCTCTGCTCTCGAATCGCGAGTTGGAAAAACTGCGCCGCGTCTCGAATCGTGACTTGCTGGCGACCACTTTGCCGGCTCTCTTTCGTGCGCGCGACGGCGAAGAAGGACTCAAGCGTGCTCTCGATGAACTCTGCCAAAGAGCATCTCTCGCGGTAAAGGCTGGCTATTCGCTCCTGATTCTTTCGGATCGTGGCGTGGACAAAGACTATGCTCCTATCCCATGCCTGCTGGCTCTGGCCGCCGTACACAATCTGCTCGTCCGCGAAGAAACGCGAACGCAAGTTGCATTGATTACCGAATCGGGCGAGCCCCGCGAAGTCATGCACTTTGCATTGCTCAGCGGCTATGGCGCCAGCGCTATCAATCCCTATCTGGCGCTTGAGAGCGTCGAAAACCTGGTCTGGCGTGGCGAATTGGGCGACGGCGTTACACCTGAAATTGCCGTCGAGCATTTCATGAAAGCCATCAAGAAGGGCTTGCTCAAGACCTTTTCGAAGATGGGTATCTCCACGCTGCAAAGCTATCAGGGTGCGCAGGTCTTCGAAGCCATCGGACTGAACAAGGAATTGATTGACTCCTACTTTGCGGGCACGACCTCTCGGCTCGAAGGTATCGGTTTGCCCGTCCTCGCGGCCGAGGCGCAACGCAAGCACGAATTCGCATTCCGTCCGCTCACCGAATTTGAAACCGAACTCTCAGTCGGCGGCAGCTATCACCAGCGCGTGAACGGCGAATATCACTTGCTCAATCCGCAGACGATCAGCAAATTGCAGCAAGCGGTTCGGCAAGACAGTTTCAAGACATTCCAGGAATATACGGACCTCATCGATAAGCAGAGCACGACCCTTTGCACACTCCGCGGCCTGATGAAGCTCAAGGAGAGTGACAATCCAGTGCCACTCGAAGAAGTTGAACCCGCCAAGGAGATCGTGAAACGGTTTACTACCGGCGCCATGTCGTTTGGATCGATTAGCAAGGAAGCGCACGAGACTCTGGCAATTGCCATGAACCGCATCGGCGGTAAGTCCAACACGGGCGAGGGCGGAGAAGATGAAGAGCGTTTCAAGCCCGACGCGAACGGCGATCTGCGCCGCAGCGCCGTCAAGCAGGTGGCCTCCGCGCGTTTCGGTGTGACCGCGAACTATCTAGTAAACGCCGACGAGTTGCAGATCAAGATGGCCCAGGGTGCGAAGCCCGGCGAGGGTGGCCAGCTTCCGGGCCACAAGGTTGATGACGTTATCGCCCGTTTGCGGCACTCAATCCCCGGCGTTGGACTCATCTCGCCTCCACCACATCACGATATCTATTCGATTGAAGATCTCGCGCAACTGATCTACGACCTCAAGAATGTGAATCCGCAAGCGCGCATCGCGGTGAAGTTGGTGGCGGAAGTCGGCGTCGGGACAGTGGCAGCAGGTGTTGCCAAGGCTCACGCCGACGTCGTGCTCATCAGCGGTGACAGCGGTGGCACCGGAGCATCCCCGCTGAGTTCCATCAAGCACGCGGGCATTCCTTGGGAACTCGGCCTGGCGGAAACTCAACAGGTCCTGCTGCTGAACGATCTGCGCAGCCGCATTCGCGTGCAAACCGATGGCAAGCTGCAGACTGGTCGCGACGTCGCGATTGCTGCTCTCCTCGGCGCCGAGGAATTCGGCTTTGCCACGACCCCTCTGATCGCGATGGGCTGCATCATGATGCGCAAGTGCCACCTCAACACTTGCTCGGTGGGCATTGCTACGCAAGACCCCGAACTGCGCAAGCAGTTCAAGGGACAACCCGAGCACGTGATCAATTTCTTTTTCTTCATCGCGGAACAACTGCGGCAATATATGGCAGAACTCGGCTTCCGCACTGTGGACGAGATGGTCGGCCGCGTCGACATGTTAGACGCGAAGCCCGCCGTCGACCACTGGAAGGCTCGCGGGCTTGATTTCTCCACGATTCTCTACAACCCACCCGTACCGTCGCGCGTGGCGCGGCGTTGCGTGCACACCCAGGATCACGGTCTGGATCGCGCCCTTGACCATCAACTAGTCGAGCACTCCCTGGACGCGTTGTTGAGCCTGAGAAATGTAGAAGTCAATTTGCCGGTGCGTAACGTCAATCGCTCGGTCGGCACAATCTTGAGTGGAGAAATCGCGCGCCGTTATGGCTCGGCCGGACTGCCCGACGACACAATTCGCATCCATCTCACCGGTTCTGCGGGCCAAAGCCTCGGAGCGTTCCTGGCCAATGGAGTCACGCTTACTCTCGAAGGCGACGCCAACGACTACGTTGGCAAGGGGCTTTCCGGCGGCAAGGTCATCGTGTACGCGCCACGCACTTCCACCTTCGCGCCCGAGGAAAACATTATCATCGGCAACGTTGCCCTCTATGGCGCGACCAGCGGCGAAGCGTTCTTCAATGGTGTCGCCGGCGAACGTTTCGCGGTCCGCAATTCTGGAGCAACCGCAGTGGTTGAGGGCGTTGGCGACCACGGCTGCGAATACATGACGAACGGACTGATCTTAGTGCTCGGCTCCTGCGGCAGAAACTTCGCCGCCGGCATGAGTGGCGGCATTGCCTATGTCTTTGACGAGCGCGGAGACTTCACCGAGAAACGTTGCAACCTCGACTCCGTCGACCTTGAGCCGTTGCTCGAAGCACAAGATGTCCAACTTGTCCGCGACCTGGTCACGCGCCATCTGGAGTTAACCAGCAGCCATCGCGCGAAGTGGATACTCGACAACTGGAACGACCTGGCTTCGCGGTTCATCAAAGTCTTCCCGCACGAATTCAAACGCGTGCTCGGAGTTCGCCGCAGCGAGCAAGCGTACATTCCGAGCCAGTCCGATGCCATCCTTGCCCACGCCGAGCAGGGGCAAAGCGAGCAGGTGCAACATGGGTAAGACCACCGGCTTCATGGATTACTCGCGCGAGCTCGCTCCTCGTCGCCCCGTCGCCGAGCGCGTCAACGACTGGTTTGAGATCTATCAGGATTTCCCGGAAGAAAAACTTCGTAAGCAGGGCGCCCGCTGCATGGATTGTGGTGTTCCGTTCTGTCAAACCGGATGTCCCGTCAACAACCTCATTCCCGACTGGAACGATCTCGTCTATCGCGGCCGCTGGAAAGAAGCCGTCCGCCAGTTGCACGCGACGAATAATTTCCCTGAGTTCACCGGACGCATTTGCCCAGCCCCCTGCGAAGCCTCCTGCGTTCTGGGCATCAATCAACCGCCAGTCACTATCAAGCAGAACGAAAAGAATATCGTCGAGCGCGGCTTCCTCGAAGGCTGGATCCACCCTGAATCACCGAAGCTCCGCACCGGAAAGAAAGTTGCCATCGTCGGTTCCGGTCCCGCAGGTTTAGCAGCCGCGCAACAGTTATGCCGCGCCGGCCATTCGGTCACGGTCTACGAAAAGGCAGATCGCATTGGCGGATTGCTCCGCTATGGCATCCCTGAATTCAAACTCGAAAAGCACATCATCGATCGCCGCCTCGAACAAATGTCCGCTGAAGGCGTGAAGTTCGTCACCAATGCGGAGGTCGGCCGAAACGTTAACGTCGAAGACCTTCGCCGCGATTTCGATGCTATCGTCCTGGCCGGCGGGTCCGAACATCCGCGCGACCTCAAAGTTCCCGGCCGCGAATTCAAGGGAATCCACTACGCCATGGAATTCCTTCCGCAGCAAAATAAGCGCTGCCACGGCGATTCGATCGACTCATCCCTTGAGATTCTCGCCACCGGCAAACGTGTAGTCATCATCGGCGGAGGCGACACCGGCGCCGACTGTCTGGGCACGGTTCACCGTCAGAAGCCTGTTTCCGTCCACCAGTTCGAAATCATGCCCAAGCCTCCCGAAGAGCGCTCCCCACAAACTCCGTGGCCGCTCTGGCCCATGCAACTGCGGACCGAAGCAGCTCACGAAGAAGGTGGCATCCGCGACTGGAGCATCGCCACCACTAAATTCACGGGCGACGAAAACGGCAACGTCAAACAACTGCACGCCCTCAGAGTTGGCGCTCCTCCAAAGTTCGAACCCATTCCCGGCACCGAGTTCACGATGGAAGCCGACCTGGTCCTCATTGCCATGGGATTTCTCGGCCCGTTGCGCAACGGCATGATCGAGCAACTCGGAGTTCAGCTCGACAACCGCGGCAACGTCGCGACCGATCAAAATTACATGTCGTCAGTCCCAGGAGTCTTCGCGGCCGGCGACATGCGTCGTGGACAGTCTCTCGTGGTCTGGGCGATCTCCGAAGGCCGCCAAGCTGCGGCCGGAGTCGACGCTTACCTGCAGACGCTAACGCCGCGCACTGTTGCCCCTTTGACTACCTCGGCGCAACAAATCGCCTCGTGACCCTGACCATCTCATCGTGCTCCAAGCTAAGATGGAGGGGACTCCAGCAGAGCTCAGTAGAAAAATGACTGCCCTAGCGTAATGATCCAACTCTCCGACATCCAGGCCGCCCTCAACCGGATTCGCGCCGACATCCGCGTCTCTCCCTGCACGCATTCGGAAACCTTCTCCGGCCTCACCAACAATTCCATCTTCCTCAAGCTCGACAATCAGCAGCGCACTGGTGCCTTCAAAGAGCGCGGTGCCCTGAACAAACTGCTTACGCTCAATCAAGAAGAACGCTCCCACGGCGTGATCGCGGCCTCGGCCGGCAATCATGCGCAAGGTGTCGCCTATCACGCCGGACGCCACAAGATCAATGCGCGTATTGTCATGCCGCTTCCCACGCCGCTCACGAAAGTCTCCGCAACACGCGCCTACGGTGCAGAAGTCGTCCTGCACGGCACCAACTATGACGAGGCCTACGAACAGGCGGTCGCGCAGAGCGAGCAAGATCACCTTACTTTGATCCACGCTTTCGACGACGACACCGTCATCGCAGGGCAGGGAACTCTCGGACTGGAAATTCTCCAGCAGCATCCTGGCATCGAGGTCATTGTCGCTCCCATCGGCGGCGGAGGCCTCATCGGAGGCATTGCCTGCGCCGTCAAAGAATCAAATCCATCCGTGAAGATCTTCGGCGTCCAGCCCTCGAAAATTCCCTCCATGAAGGCTGCGGTAGCAGAAGGCCGCCCGGTGACGCTCAAGTCCGCCAAGACCATTGCCGACGGAATCGCCGTTCGCCGCGCCGGAGAACGCACCCTACCTCTCGTCCAAAAATACGTCGACGACATCGTTACAGTCGAAGAAGAAGAAATCGCCAACGCCATCCTCCTGCTGCTGGAGCGCGAGAAAACTTTGGCCGAAGGCGCCGGAGCCGCCGCCATCGCCGCGGTTCTCAACCGCAAGCTCCCTCTGCAAGATAAAAAGATCGCCGTCCTGGTCTGTGGCGGCAACATCGACGTCACGCTACTCTCGCGTATCATCGAGCGCGGTCTTGTGAAAGATGGGCGCCTCGTCCGCCTGCGCGTTCACCTGCCTGATTATCCCGGCGCTCTGCACCGCCTCACAGGAATCCTTGCCGACCATCGCGCCAACATCGTCGAAACCGCCTACGACCGCGCCTATCACGGCGTCAACCTTGGCGACACTGCCATCGACATCACGATGGAGACTCGCGGCCCCGATCACATTGCCGAACTCCTGGCAGCACTGGTCTCCGCCGGCTACACGCACGAACGAATCCTGTAATCGATTCTGCTGGAATCCGCATCACAACGGCTTGCGGTTCATCGGGCGAAACTCATTTCACGATTTTGTAATACTTCTTCTGTCTGGGTAAAACTTTGTAAATCATCGACTTCCGCCATATGCGGCCATGTAGATTAGAGGTGGGGCGTATGAAAGCTAAGAGAGCAACGATCGCTACACTCGTTTTATCGATCATAGGCGTGTCCGGTGCGAGCGGTACGCCGGCAGGTTTTGTACCTTCCATGGGCTTGGCTCAGGACGCCGGCCAACCTGCCGTGGCGAGACGCATCGGCACCATCAAAGCGATCACCGGGAATGCCATCACCTTAGCCCCGGATTCCGGTCCTGAGGTCGCTGTCACGGTCCAGCCAAACGCGCGCCTCCTCCGTATTGCCCCGGGCGCAAAGGATCTGACCAATGCAACTCCCATTCAGTTGCAGGACTTGCAAGCGGGCGATCGAGTGCGAGTGCGAGGACAGGCAACCCCCGACGGTTCGTCGATCGCAGCCTTGGAGGTCATCGTCATCTCCCATTCCGATCTCGAAGCGCGCCACGCGCAGGAGCGCCAGGACTGGCAAAAGCGCGGTCTCGGTGGACTGGTCAGCGCCGTCGATGCCACCGCTGGCATAGTTACGATCTCGGTCACGAGCCTGGGCGGGAAAAAAGAAATTGCGGTACACACGTCAAACACAACAGTATTTCGCCGCTATGCCCCAGACTCCGTGAAGTTCGATGATGCCAAGCCCAGCAGCCTTCAGGAAATCCGGCCGGGCGATCAGCTTCGCGCTCGCGGAGCCCGCAGCGCTGACGGTTCCGAACTGACTGCGGAAGAAATTGTTACAGGCAGCTTTCGCAACATCGCTGGAACGGTCAACTCCGTGGATGCAAGCGCTGGCACACTCATCATTCAAGATTTATTGAGCAAGAAAGCGGTGCCCGTGAAGATCACGCCAGAATCACAGCTCCACAAACTGCCCCCCGAAATGGCGCAGCGCATTGCTGCACGTTTGAAAGGCTCTATGCCGCCAGGAACTCCCAGGGCTGCGGGTTCCGCAAACTCCACCTCAGTTCCTGCTGCCGCTAACAACGGTCAGTCAGGCAGCGCGCCAAACAACGGTACGAACTCGAGTGGTGGTGCGATGGGCGGAGGCATGCGGCAGGGCGGCACTCCCGATCTACAGCAGATGTTGAACCGTATGCCTGCAGTCACGCTCGCCGATTTGCACAAAGGCGATGCCGTGCTCATCGTCACGACCATGGGTTCTACAACAGGGGGCGGGACCGCAATCACTCTGCTCAGTGGGGTCGAACCGATTCTTCAGGCCGCTCCCTCCGGCAGCCAGGCAATGATGCTCGCTCCCTGGAGTTTAGGCGGCGCGCCCAGCGGAGACGCGGGTCCGTAGCAAAGGATTGTTCTTCATAGAATCCTAAGGAAGTCTTGGTAAATAGGTAAATGAAATGATAGCTGAGAGATACGTTCGCCCTTTTTTATTCCTGGTCTTCTTCGTCCTGTCGGTAGGCGCCTTACTCGCACAAACAGGCTCGGGAACTCTTCGGGGACAAATCACCGATCCCTCTGGTGCCATCATTCCAGGCGCCAGCGTGATCATGACACCCGCGACGGGCTCTCCGATTGTCACTCAGAGTAACGGCCAGGGGATGTACGAGTTTAAAAACCTGCCGGCAGGGAAGTACATGCTCTCCGCCGCTGCCCCGGGCTTCACTCTCTACCAGAACGAAAACGTCGTGATCGCCGATCAGCCCCTGCGGCTGAACGTCGCTATGACCATTGAAGTGGAGACCCAGAAGGTTCAGGTTTCCGACACTGCTCCGACCATCGATGTCAATCCCTCCAGCAATGCCGGCGCCATCGTGATTTCCGGCAAGGAACTCGAAGCTCTTCCCGACGATCCCGACGAGTTGCAATCAGATTTGGAAGCGCTTGCTGGGCCTTCTGCCGGCCCGAACGGCGGACAAATGTACATCGATGGTTTCACGGCAGGTCAGCTGCCGCCGAAAGCATCCATTCGAGAAATTCGCATCAACCAGAACCCTTTCTCCTCCGAGTACGACAAGCTCGGCTATGGCCGCATTGAAATCTTCACCAAGCCGGGAACCGACAAGTACCATGGACAGGTTTTTGTCCTGGGCAACGATTCGTCTTTCAACTCGCAAAATCCATTCGCCGGCGAAGAGCAGCCTTACTACTCAACTCAATTCAGTGGAAGCATCGGGGGACCGATCGGCAAGAAGGCGTCCTTCTTCTTCAATCTCGACCGGAGAAATATCAACGACCTTGCCAATACCAATGCGGTTGTGCTCGATCCTACCTTCACCACCGCGGTTCCATTCGTCGACTCGATTTCTAACCCGCACCGCCGAACCAATCTCGGACCTCGTTTTGATTGGGCCATCACGAAGAACAACACGCTTACGGCGAGATATCAATATTTCCGTGACACGGAAGACAATAGTCTAGGCGGTGGTGGTCAGAGCCAGCTCAATCTTCCTACACAAGCTTTCTATTCCGAAGAGACCGAGCAGACAGTACAGATCAGCGACACGCAGGTGTTTGGTTCCAAGCTCATCAATGAAACGCGCTTCCAGTACAACCGCGATGACAATCTTCAGAATCCGACCAACACCAATCCGGTTACCGATGTCCTCGATAATTTTGTTGGTGGTGGCAATGGCCAGGGTCACCTCAGCGATCGGGAGAATAGTTACGAACTTCAGAATTACACCTCGCTGATTCATGGGAATCACAGTATTAAATTCGGCGCGCGTGTACGGGGAACGGAAGACTCCAACTATTCCACTTCCGGATTCAACGGAACATTCGTCTTTTCCGCTCTGACGGGTAGTCCCAACCTGACTCCGACCTGCTTAGGGCAGAATCCGCCGTGTCCGATCTCACTTGCATTCGCTATGGGACAAATTCAGGACCCCCAAGGCAATGGCGGGCTTCCCCCTTACGCCAACCAGTTGACGTATACAACCGGTTCGCCCGCGGCAAACGCCAACTACTTCGATGTCGAACCCTACATACAGGACGATTGGCGCATTCGCCCGAACCTGACTCTCAGCTTGGGTCTTCGTTACGAGACGCAGAACGTAATTCACGACCACAACGATTGGGCCCCTCGTTTCGGATTCGCCTGGGGCGTGCATGGGCGCAGCTCGCCGCCTCTGGTGGTCATTCGCGGCGGCATCGGAATTTTCTATGATCGTTTTAAGACCGAGCAGATCCTGCAAGCCGAACGCCTGAACGGAGTTACGCAACAGCAATTCATCATCAATAATCCAACCTGCTTCCCCGGCGTCGATGTGCCGATCACCGACTTCTCGAACTGCGGTCCGGCCACGTCCCTCGCATCGGCGGTCTATCAGATTCCTCCCGGCTTGCACGCGCCCTATACTCTGCAAAGCGCTGTTAGCGTGGAACGTCAGGTTACGAAGTCGGCCACTTTGTCGCTTACCTACCTGAACTCGCGCGGCTTCGACCAATTTCTCACTCGCAACGCCAACGCGCCTTTCCCGGGCACGCCCGGAAGCAGCGTTGTTCCGTTCCCCAATCTGGGGAACATTTATCAATATGTGTCTGAAGGGAATTTCAAACAGAATCAATTTATCGTCAATACCAACGTCCGCATCGGCTCGAAATTTCAACTATTCGGTTATTACACCCTGAACTATGCGAACAGCGATACCGCGGGTATTTCCGGTTTCCCATCGAACTCGTACAACATCAGCCAGGACTATGGCCGAGGTGTCTTCGACGTCCGTAACCGCTTATTTCTGGGCGGAAGCATCGCTCTGCCTTATCTATTCCGCCTGAGCCCGTTCATGGTGGTGAGTTCCGGTTCACCATTCAATATCACCTCTGCGGCTGACTTGAATGGAGATTCCGTCTACAACGATCGTCCCGGTTTCCTGTCCAGCGCCACGTGCGGATCGATCACAACCTCAGGTTCGAACAATCAAATCTATTGCACACCGCTTGGAACGTTTGACGCGTCCGGCGCCACGGGGAGACTCTTGCCCATCAACTACGGCACCGGGCCAGGCCGATTCGTGTTGAACCTGCGCCTTACCAAGACTTTCGGTTTGGGAGCTAGGGCGAAGAGTGCGAATAGTCCAACTCCTGGTGGACCGGGTGGGCCAGGCGGTGGCGGTTCCCACGGCGGCGGTGGGGGCCGGGGCCCCCTTTTCGGTGGCGGTGGTCCAATGAGTATGTCTTCTAATTCCGATAGACGCTACAACCTCACGTTTGGCGTTAGTGTCCGCAACGTATTTAACAACGTTAACGTCGCCAATCCCAACGCCGTTCTCGGCTCACCACTCTTCGGCGTTTCGAATTCTCTGCAGGGAGGCCCGTTCTCCGCGGGTTCTTCGGCGAACCGGCGTATCGATCTGCAAGCCACATTCAGTTTCTGATCGATGCACCCTTCTCGCTCTATCGCGGATCGGCCAGTACAGGTTATCCTGAACAGCGGAGACCGCTGCCCGCCTTCCGCCATGGCGGGCCTAAAACAGATTGCCCTTTCTTCCAACTACCAGACGAAAATTTATCCGTCTCGCTGCGGCCACCGGTGCAGTTGCCCTCGCCGCTGACACGATTGTCGTTGAACCCAACCTGCCGCGTCTCGTGCGAAAGGAAATCTCGCTCCGGCGCTGGCCCTCCCGTCTCGATGGCTTTACCATCGCTCTTCTCTCCGATTTTCACTATGACCGCTGTTTTTCCGTTCACCCCATTCACGCTGCGATCGGCAAGGTGAATGCTCTAAAGCCCGACCTGATCGCCCTGACTGGAGATTTTGTTTCAGCACCCACGTTCGGAGATCCCGTAAGCGGGGCCGCCGCCGCCGAACCTTGTGTCGAGTTGCTGCGAAAAATGCAGGCCCCTCACGGCCTCTGGGCAGTGTTGGGAAATCATGATTGCTACACGGATCGCAATCGCGTGACCGCTGCCCTGAAAGCCGCGGGCATTCCGGTCCTGAACAATCAATCTGTTCCTGTCGAACGCGATGGAGCACGTTTCTGGCTCGGCGGCGTCGAGGATGTATTAGAGGGTTCTCCCGACATGGACGTAACGCTGCACGGAATTCCGCCGGAAGAAGCCGTAGTCATGATGGCGCATGAACCCGACTACGCCGATCGGGTCGCGCATCACCCCGTCGATCTCCAACTTTCTGGCCACTCCCACGGAGGCCAGATCCGGTTCCCCCTTATGGGCCCGCTCTACTTGCCCGATCTCGCGAGAAAATATGTGTGGGGTTTATACAAGATCCAGCAACTCACGCTCTATACCAATCCCGGTCTTGGGACAATCAATCTGCCAGTTCGCATGAACTGTCCCCCCGAAATCACTCTGCTCACATTGCGTCGCTCCGGAATCGTTTAGCCAAAACCGTAAAACGGAATTCGTCTTCGGCCGTGTCGCAAACGAAATCCTGCCCGACGCAACCACACGCGGTGCTTCAACTTGGTACGTCGTGCGGGGGGACAAAACAAACGGCAAAAAAAGCGGGAGGCCGAAGCCTCCCCTTATTCGTTGGCCCGTGAGTCCTCGTTAGGGTCTGTAGAGGCGATATACGTTGGTGTAGGTGTACATGGTTGTTCCGTCGACAGAGTAGAAGTACATGAACGCACTGTGTGCTCCCGAGCCTACCGTGAAGGTGTTGATCGCATTGACCGCCGAGTAGGTGTCATCAGTAGCGTCCGACCCGTCATATGCGCAGGCGCCGACGATATTGCCGTCGACGACAAGGCAGAGAGCTCGATTATTACTGGCTGCCGTGTTGCCGCCGCTCGTGGCGAAAGAGTCCACGACTAGAGTGCAAGTGCCTGACGGACACGAGAACGAAATTCCACTGTCTTCCGTGTTGAACCCTGCGACCAATGTGATGTTCGGCGTGGCCGTCGTGATGTACGTCCGCCCGATCACTTCATTGGCCAACGCTGGCGGTGCGATTTGCACTCTGGGAGCATCATCGCGCGCTGGGCCTGGCTTGTGGTCTGCCGCCGAGGCGTAGGTGCCCAACAGCAACAAAACGGTGAAAACGGAAACCGCGAGTTTAGACATGATTCTCTCTCCTCTGACTTTTTGATTGATTCGAGCTTGGCCCCAACTGCCCGTGCCCATGGCTGGGCGCGGTTACATCAAAACAGCTCTCAACAAACAGACGAAGCGTCGTGAAGAAACAAACGTCTTTACACTGCTCGATACAATAACCCAGCTTTTTCGTCTGTCAAGAACAAAGTCAAAACTTTTTCGACGGTTGCAAGAATTTGCATCGCAAGCAGCGCAAGAAATTGCGGCCGGCATATTTATCCAAACATAATTTCAACCAACAATGACAGGGCTCAAAGTGAACTTCGCTCTCGCGGTCGCGTGAAAAGTTTCGACGACTCAAATCGGTCAACTCCTCCTCATTGCGGAGGTCAACTCATGATGCAAAAACCGCGGTGAAGTTCTGCGAAGGCCGATCTATCGCGCTTATAACAAAGATGATTTTGTATGCAATTTGTTTCACTCGGGCAACGCGCCATCGCTTCTCGCGCTCGATAACTCGTTCTCATTCAACAGAATCCTTAATTGAGGAGTGGTCCTGCATTTGCCCACACCAGGAGCAGGGTGATTTCCGCCTAACAGGAGCAGTAACCGTGCGTCGAAGCGTCTGGCCCGCGATCTTTCTTGTTCTCGTCCCTTTAATTGCGTGGGGGGTGGGAACGCCCGCGCAGCGCGTGCGTACGGCCACCCTGGAACAGCAAAAAGGCCCAGGGCTCAAAGCGCTGGCCCGTGCTTCGCGGTTCGTGGACGTCATTCACGTCAGCTCGCGGCCTTCCTGCCTTTCCGTGCAGCCTCCGGAGGCTCTGGCGACGCCCGATCCGCTCTTTCCTCCTGCCACGCGAGGCGAGAAAGTTACAGTTAGTTTCATCATCGGAACCGACGGTCGCATTCACAGTCCTCTCATCTTGCAGAGCGCTGGATTGGCAGGCGATCGCCATGTATTGCAGACCGTACGTACCTGGAAATATCGCCCTGCGACCTGCAACGGCGTGCCGACGGAGATCGAAGGGAAAATCGAGTTTTCCAGCCGATAGCTCGTTGCCACGCTGCTGGGCTAGAATGAGCCAACAGCGGAGTGATTCGATTCGTGGACAAAGACAAGAAAAATCCCAGATCCTCTGACGAGCCTTTGCGGAAAATCGATATGAATGAGATCTACCGCAAACTACAGCCGGAAATGCGACGTCCGAAACCCAGCGCAGACGCGATTGCTGCCGCGCTGGAATCGGCGCAGCGCCTGGCTGCTGAGACCGACGCGGAGATGGCGGCGGACGACACGGCACAGGAAATTACGGGGCCCATCATCATCTGTGGCCTTTGCGGACATCGCAATCGCGAGGGAAACAAGTTCTGCGGCATGTGCGGAGCGATTGTGGCGGAATCGTCAGGACAGTCTTCGTTGTCTGCGGATGAAGAACGTCTGTCATCGCATGCCTTTAAGCTTCCGCCCAATCCGTTTCTCGATCCCGAGCCAGAATCGCGTCCTCCGGCAACTCGACCCACGGGACAAGAGACCCATCACTATCACCATCACTACCATCACCACTACTTTCCCGGTGGTGAAGCGATGGCGCCTCGGTACGCGCCAGAAATGACCCGCGCGGATGCGGTGCGGGAAGAGAAGATACGGCCAACAGCGGCGCTGCGCGGAGACATGAGCCGCGCGGAGGCAGGCGTGAGGAGCGTGACGCAAGAGTGGGTGCTGGGCTGCAATACGAAACATCTCGACGATCTGTTGGATCTGTACACGGCGGATGCGATTGTGCTGCGTTCGAATTGTCCTCCGATCCGCGGAGCTGCGGCGCTGCGCGAGTTCTTCTTTGGCGCGCTGGATGCGGGGCTTGGAGAAGTGGAAATCGAACCGGTGCGCATCGATGTGGTTGGCGAGTTGGCTTATGAGGCGGGACGCTTCAAGGCGTTGATTCCGAGCGCAACCGGCAAGCGGCGCGAAGAGCGCGGAAAGTATTTGTGGGTGTGTGCGCGCCAGAGCAATAGTGAATGGAAGCTCGCGGCCGATTGCTGGTCCAGCGATTTGACGCTGACTACGCTGGAGTCTGATGTTCCGCAGAGCGCGGGCATCAAGACCAGCGTGCCACGCAAGAACCCGTGAGGCGATCTCACCGTCGAAAGCAGGGGCTAAAGCCCGCAATCATCCATACGAATTAACGCGGCCCTAAAAGGGCCGCTCTTCCACGACGACGCGCTCCGCGCTGATACGCTCCACGATCACGCGCTCCACGACAACGATACGTTCTGGGTTATGGGTTCACCTCTAGTTTTGAGAGGTCCTGGCGCAGCTGGTCTATGTGTTGCATCTCGATGGCGTGCATTCCCAGCTTGACGGCACACTCGAGGTTCAGGGCGCGATCGTCGATGAAGCAGCATTCGGCTGCGGGGATTTGAGTTGTCTCCAGCGCGAGACGATAGATATCCTTTTCGGGCTTACGGAATCCTACGAAGCACGAACTCACGAAGAGGCGGAAGATCTTCCGCAATCCAAACTTCTCAATGCGGTAATAGTTGAGCTCGCGCGATTCGTTGTTGATCGTTCCCATGAAGTACCTTCCGGAATCGGCAAGCGCCTGCGCAAACTCGATCACCTCGGGAAACGGCTGCGACAGAGAGAACATGTAGTCGCGAAACTCCTCGCGCGGGAAGGGACGCGTGCGGTAGAAGACCGTGCGGTCGATGTACTCATCAAGCGTAATCTTGCCGCGCTCGAACGATGACACGACCATCTCGTGACGGTCGTGGAACTCGTCCTGGTCGAGATGAAAGCGTTCGAGCGCCGCAGTGCGTTCGCTGCGGTCCCACGCGTTGGTGAGCAGAACTCCACCGACGTCCCAAAAGACGGCGCGAATCGTAGACAAAGGGTGGTTCCTCCTCCGAGGAAAACTTCTCGAAAGAGTTTAGACGAGTTCCGAGAGGAAGGAGTATTTGTGTTTCATTTTGGGAAGAGCGGGTGGGAAGGATCGGAATTTTCGGGTACCCCTCCCCCTCCTCGATGTAATGGAATCATGAAGCTGGAGGGAAATTGCCAAAAAATACAAGCGCCCCAATGACTTGCAGGCAAAATCTTCTATCTAAAGAACTTACGAGAGACCAAGAACTGTAAGCTCTTTAGAATCAGACAGAAACTTTAACTAAATCAGGCAAAATATTGATTGCAAATAACTTGGCTCTTCTTCTGCGCGATCTCGAAGAGGCCAGACTCCAGCACGATCGAATTTTCTCGGGCGAGTGTCAAGACCACGAAAGTATCCATCCCGGGCAACGCATGAACTGGAGGGCTCCCGACGGCGGGGCTAAATCTCGGATGCTGGCGCGGTCTTCACCAGTTTCAACACGTTGTCGGTGGTATCGCATTCACCTAGGCGGGGAAAAATCTTCTCGACGCTGTGACGATGGGAATCCGCGTCTCGATCGGTCATGGCATCTATGACGAACACGACGTTATAGCCGTGATCGTAGGCGCTGCGCGCCGTCGATTCGACGCCGACGCTGGTCGAGATGCCTGCCAGGAAGATTTGGGTTACTCCCCGCTGGCGCAAATAATCATCCAGCGCCGTTCCAATGAATGCGCCCGGTCGTTGCTTGGTCACGAAACAGTCAGTGGGTTGGGGATCCAACTCAGGAACCAGTTCGGTCCAATCGGGAGCGAACGAAAACTTAGGAGCTCCCGCATCGGTGCGGCCCGGAGCCCTGCCCGAGACATTGACAAGAACGACAGGCAGATCTCGCTCGCGGAAGGCGCGCGCGAGCTGGGCAGCGTGGCCAACGATCTCGCTGGCCGGGTGCACCGTCGGCGCACTGAGGATGCCTTTTTGCAGGTCAATCGCGATCAAAGCAGCGATGCTATCGAGCTTGGTCAGAGGCATGTTTTATCCTTTCGCTTCGAGGAGACATATCGCTTCCGTTTTTGGGTATGAGCTTAGCTGGTATGTTTCCTGGCAAATTGCACGCTCATCAGGATGCTGATTACAGCGACGCCGGCAAGGAAAACAGCGAGCGCCGACACGTCTGCCATTGAAGCGTTACTGACGCGAAACAGGATGGTGCCGACGATGAGATTCAAAAGTCCCCACAGGACATTCACCGTGGGCGATGACAAACCTTTTCCGGGAGGGCGAGCGAATGGTGTAGGGAAGCAGTCCCCCGAGATTCCATGCACAAAATGAGGCACGGCATTTGCAAGAAACATTCCGGCGAAGAAGCAAGCGACATACATAGGCCAATGCACGGTGATTTCTCCTCTCCTGAACTTGTTGGAGAGCTCGTTTCAAGACTTCGAACGTTTCAAAGTTTCAGAGAGGTCTTTGAAACCTTGCGATCTTCATGTTGTGGGCTCATCGGAAATCGGTGCCATGTCGCGCAGTGGCAGCAGGCCTATCTGCTCGTAAATTGGCCGCATGACCGCCCTGACCTTGGGCAATGCAAACCAGAGCGACCCGGCCACACAGAACGCGCCCGTAACCATGACGGTATGAGGCGCTCCGATACGGTGAGCGAGCGTGCCGGCCAGCAGGCTGCCGAACGGTGCCCCGCCGAAGAAAGCCATCGTGTAATAGCTCATCACGCGGGCGCGTTTGTCTTCCGGCACCAGCGACTGAATGATGGTGTTGCTGACGGATGCTCCCTGCATAAGGCCAAATCCGGCGAAGACCATCAGAACAAGAGAGAGCCACAACGTGTGCGACAGGCCGAAGAGAATTAGCGCTCCTCCGAGCATGGCGGCCGCGATCTGAAGCATGCGTGTAAGCCCAAGGATCGACTTGCGGACGGCGAGAGAGAGCCCCGAGGCGAGCGCGCCGACGCCGGACGCTCCCGTGAGCCAGCCGAGAGTATGCGCTCCGCCGTGCAGTACCTGGCCGGCGAAGATTGGCAAGAGGACGGAATACGGCCATCCCATCAGACTGAGCAGCCCGAACAGAAGAAGGATGGTGCGAATGGGACGAAAGGTCCGAACGTAGTCCCAACCCTCGCGCATTTGTTCGAGCATGCTGGTCGCCGTGCGGCGGATCTGCAGCGGCTTGACGTGCATCATCAGCAGGGAAGCGATCACGGCAAAGTAACTGATGCCATCGATTAGGAAGCACCACCCTTCGCCGAAGGCGGCGATGAGCAGGCCGGCGATGGCCGGGCCGACCAGCCTCGCGCCGTTTGCCATGGAGGAGTTGATGGCGATGGCGTTGCTCAGATCATTTCGATCCTCGACCATCTGCACGAGGAAGGATTGACGTCCGGGCATGTCGAGGGAATTGATCAATCCCTGAAAAAGCAGAGAGGGCAATGATCTCCCACAGGTTGATGACATGTGCGAGCGTAAGAGCGGCCAGTGCGAGTGACTGGATGGCCGCAAAGACTTGCGTCCACACCAAAAGCTTGCGGCGATCGAGACGCTCCACCCAGACGCCCGCAAATGGCCCCACAAGAAAAGAAATGATCTGTCCTGAGAAGCCTACGATGCCCAGCAGCAGGGCCGAGTGCGTGAGCCGGTAGACGAGCCAACTGGTCGCCAGCCGCGTCATCCAAGTGCCGATGAGTGAGATGCTCTGGCCCGCGAAGAACAGTTTGAAGTTGCGGTGGCGCAGCGCTCGCCAGGCATGCGAGAAAGTTTCCTGCAGCTCCGAGGGAGTGGCGGAGCTGCTCACAATTCCACCAGACGCTTGATGATCTCACCAGCCGCGAACAGGGTTGCCTGATCCCGCTTGTCGAGCTGGGCGACGGCGTGCGCCAGCCAGGTGCGTTTCGCGTCCTTGGCACTCTTGCGGACGGCGGCGCCTCTGTCGGTTAGCGCAATATTCACTTGGCGTCCGTCAGTGGGATGGGGCTTGCGCTCGACCATGCCCATCTCTTCAAGCGCGGCAATGGTGGTGCCCATCGACTGCGGCTTCATGCTCTCCGCCCGTGCCAGGTCTGCGGTGGTTGCGGGACCACCTTTCGCAAGGCGTGCCATGACAGCAGACTCAGTCAGGGAAAGCTCATGCGACGCCGCGGCTGCGCGCACCCGGCGTACCAATAGCCCGATAGCCTGGCTGAAGTCGATCACGGCGATCTCGAAGGTCTTGCGTGCCATAGGTTCATTTTAAAGAAAGACAGGGAAACTGGCAAGGTAGGCTGTTTAATAGTGGTGCGGAATGCGGCAAATATGCGGCTGGGATGAAACTCGGCACGCTGCGGTTGATCTACGGGGATGCGTGGCGTTTCTACCGGCCCGCGATTCGGCGGAAATCGCTTGACATATTCCGATATGGGAATATATATTTCTGACATGGCAAGGGCCGCTACGACATCGGATGCTTTCAATGCGGTGGCGGAGCCACGGCGGCGGGATATTTTGAATTATCTGGCGCTACAGGAGCGGGCCGTGGGCGACATCGTGCTGAACCTGAGAATGGAGCAGCCTTCGGTGTCGAAACACCTGGGAGTGCTGCGGAGGGTTGGTCTGGTGCGGGTGAGGCGTCATGGGAGGCATATGTTTTATCGAACGAATGCGGAGGCGATCCGTCCCTTGCACGAGTGGACCAAAACGTTCGAACAGCTGTGGCAGCACCAGTTGAGCCGCGTGAAGGTACGGGCCGAGGCGAAACAGAAAACGCTGGATGGCGTCTGAGAGGCGTGCATCTCTCGAATGACGATGTTCTGCGCGCGAGATCCCTCCCTCCGCCTGAAAAGCGGCTACGGTCGGGATGACGCAAGTCAGGCAAGATTCAAAAAACAGAAAACAAGGAGGCAAGAATGAGTTCGATGGCAACCGCGGGTATTGAGCATTTGACGCTGAACATCACGCAGGAAATTCACGTGCGGGCATCGCTGGAGGTGACATTCGAGGCGTTGCTGGAACAACTCGGGCCAGAGAACGACACACCCGACGGTAAGACGATGTCGATGAAACTGGAGGCCTGGCCCGGAGGCCGATGGTATCGCGATCTGGGGAATGGCAACGGACATTTCTGGGGAAACGTGCAGGCCATTAAGCGGCCCACGCTGATTGAACTGACCGGTCCGCTGTTCATGTCGTACCCGGTTGTCTCCAATCTGCAATACCGGTTGAGCGAGGAAGATGGCGGAACGCTCATCAAGTTCCATCATGCAGCGCTCGGCCTGATTCAGGATGACCACCGGCAAGGCGTGAACAAGGGCTGGACGCACATGCATACCCGACTCCGCGAGCGGGCTGAGGCGAAAGCGAGGAAGTAAGTTCCATTGCGCCCGAAGGAGGAGTTATGTGTCCAGCATGCATGGCCAGCGCCGCGCTGATGGCGGGCAGCGTGATGTCGACCGGTGGGGTGGCCGCGCTCGCCTTCAAATTGGTTCGTGGGAAGAAGAAGGGTGAAGCGAAAGACGATTCGACGAATATTAGGGATAGGAGAAATGACGATGGCAACGATGAACGCAGTGACAAATAAAACAGAATACAAAGTAGTGGCGCAATCGGAGTGGGTTACGGCGCGCAAGGAATTGTTGCGCAAGGAGAAAGAGTTGACGCATTTGCGCGATGAGATCAGCCGGCAGCGGCGCGCCCTGCCGTGGGAAAAGGTCGAAAAGAACTACGTGTTCGATGGACCCCGAGGCAAAGTGAGCCTGTCCGACTTGTTTGGCGAGCGGAACCAGCTCATTGTTTATCACTTCATGTTTGGTCCGGGATGGAAAGAGGGGTGTCCCAGCTGCTCGTTCCTGGCTGACGGCTTCGACGGCGCCGCGGTGCATCTGGCGCATCGCGATGTGACGTTCCTTGCGATTTCGAGAGCGACCTTGCCTGAGATCGAAGCATTCAAGAAGAGGATGGGATGGCACTTCAAGTGGGTGTCGTCGTTCGGAAATGATTTCAACCACGACTATCACGTGTCGTTTACGAAGGAAGAGCAGGCGAAAGGCAAGGTGTACTACAACTACGACCTGATGGAGTTTCCGTCGGAGGAAGCGCCCGGCGCGAGCGTGTTCTATAAGAACGAAGCGGGAGAGATCTTCCACACGTATTCCAGCTTTGGACGCGGGCTCGACCCCATGATCACGACCTACAACTGGCTCGACCTTGCGCCCAAAGGACGGGATGAAGATGGGCTGGCTTTTACCATGGCGTGGGTTCGGCACCATGACAAGTACGAGGACGGCCAGGTGGTCGACCCGAATGCTACATACGTTGCTCCCGCAAAAGCAGACGACTCATGCTGCTCGGAAAAGAAGAGCGCGTGAAAGTTGATTGACCCGACACGCTAATTATTCATTCAAGCAGGAGATAAGAATCATGCAGACGCTGGAACCGGTGCTGAAAGAATTTCGCGAGGAATGTGCCATCACCCAGAGAGTGCTGGACCGATTGCCCGCGGATAAACTCACATGGAAGCCGCATCGCAAGTCAATGTCGCTGGGGGCGCTCGCGCTTCATATCGCGAGCGTTCCGGGAGCGCTGGCAAGAATTTCACAACTCGACGAGTTTGACGCGGCGCAGGCGAATTTCAATCCGCCTGAACCGAAGAATGTCGAGGAGATTCAAACTGCATTTCAAGAAAGTATCCAGGCGGGCGAGGATTGCCTGGGGGGAATGACTGAGCAGAAAGCAAAAGGGAACTGGCGGCTGATGGTGAATGGGAAAGAGGCCTTCAGCCGGCCGCGGTCGGAGGTGATTCGGTCGATCATGCTGAATCACTGGTATCACCATCGCGGGCAGTTGTCGGTGTATTTGCGATTGCTCGACGTGCCTCTACCAGTGATTTATGGGCGCAGTGCGGACGAGAACCCGTTTGCGTGAACGGGTCTGGAGAATAGTTGGGAAGGGCACGGCTTTGAAAGCCGTGCCTTCCAATCCGCTTAAGGCAAAGTTTTCCTTAACGTAAAGGCCTTTAGTTTGCCGCGGGCCACTCCAGCTAGCGCAATCAAGCCGGCTCCCATCAGGCTCAGCGAGCCCGGTTCCGGCACCACGCCTCGCGTGACACCGCCCGAACTGATGTTCGTGTCACCGCTCGAAATGTTGGTGCTGCCGTTGAAGAAGCCTTTGCCAGTGTTGATAGTCAACTGTACGGTCACACCTGAGGTGGCCGTCCCAGTGTCGCCGGATCCCGTCAGAGTGCCGGACAAGATGTAGTTATGCGTTCCGTTCGCCAGAGTTATCAGGGTCCAAGTCGCAGGCCCATCGAATGTTCCTGTGAACAACGCACCGTTCGGAATTCCGTTGCTACCGTTGCCGCTGATGGTGAACGTCCCGCCCGCCGCGAAGGTGCCGCCCATTTGCAAAGAACCGCTCGAGAGCGCGCCCGTTGTGAAGCTCACACTACCCAAGTCGTTTCCTGTAATCAGTCCCCCGATGAGCCCGTTGACAGCCACCAAAGTCGAGCCGGACAGCGTTAGTCCGCTGCTCGAACCCGCCAAAGTGCCGCCACTGTTGGTGTAGTCGATGCTGCTGTCGGCGAAAACTGCCGCCGGCAGGGCCAATGCTAAGACAGTGAGCAGGAGGATTTTCTTCATGGTACTGCGCTCCTAAGAGTTACTTCGCCAGGGTTTTGACAGCTCAACACACCCTGAGTGGGAAATTACAACATCGGGGTGAACGGTTTGGAACTGTCACAACTGATAGTCAGACGAAGGAGAAGTCCGTAGTGGGTAAGCAGTCATGCTGATTAACCCAGAATAGAATGGTTTTACTTGGGCTCAGTTGTGCGAATTTCCCCGGTTACATCCGCCGCGCCCGTGTCACTTTTCCGTCGAACCAGGTTTCGACTGGTAGATTTGACAGTGGCCGATACTCACATGGAAAGAGCACTCTCACTTGCAGACGTGGGGTTCGAGAGACCACCTGTTCGGTTCTGGCAAAAGAGCATTTCATGCACTTTTGGCAGCCTCTACCGCGCGACTCAGGCGGGAGGGGCCCGACCTCCGGGTCATCTGGGAAGTGGCTGGGATGTGGATGCGCGCGGTCAGTTGCGTTTTTGTTCTTTGGCTCAGTGTTGCTGGGCTGGGGGAGGTGGCGGACGGCGCCATCATGATCCGGGCGTCTGGCCAACATCTGATCGCTGTCTCAGTTCCCGCGTCCGCTGCATCCGTGGATCCCAACAAGGCTCCCTCGGAATTCAATCACCACCTTGCGGGATGGGCGTTGATTGGAGTGGGAGCGCTCGTCCTGGCCTCCTTTCTTTCTCCGAGTCTCCGAGCCCTGCGTTACGTTTGGCCTTCCTTGTTTATGCTTGCGGGATTGTTTCTGGCGCTTTGGAGCGACAGTGAAATCTGGCCACGCGGCAATCTGAGTTGGGCGTGGCTTGTGCACCACGACTGGGAAGCGGGACAGCACAAGATCTACGCCCTGCTCCTCATTGCGATCGCGGTGGTCGAGTATTTGCGGGCACGCGGCTCCCTCAATCGCTTTTGGGGTACCTGGACATTCTGCATCCTCGCCATTGTCGGCGCGGCACTTCTCCTCGTCCACGATCACACCGGCGGCTCGGGTGCCAATTCCCCTGAAGCCCGCGCTTACCTGGTCGACCCTGCGTTGGATCCCGATGGAAAATTGCCAGCTCCACGCGCATCGGATCTCATGCCGGGCATGGACCGCGCTATGAAGGATATGGATCAGGGCAGCATGGCTATGGATCAGTCGGGAATGGATCACTCCGGCATGGATCATTCGGGAATGGGTCACGCCGCGATGCGGACCGGGGAAGATCCGACTCCCACCAATACTCCCTCGTCCAGCCATCATCACCACATGACGCCCTCGATGCTGATGGTCGAGCGCGAACACTTCTGGTTCATGATCATTGGCTTGGGCGTTGCGCTGTTCAAACTTATTTCCGATGGAAAATTTTGGCGCGGACGCTTCGTTCCATACGCCTGGCCGAGTGGCATGGTACTGCTAGGTGTATTGCTGGTCTTCTATCGGGAATAGCATCAACCGCGCGCAGCAGTTGTGCAGCATCGAATCGGCAGCCTTAAAAAATCGGAATGCGGGTGGAGCGTTTCCAAGCACGAAAGAATAAGCCCATGTCCTCATCATGCCGATGCACTCTTTGCATCTCATTGGCAGTCGTCGTCTTGATGGTAGGCCTGACCGGTTGCAGCTCCAAACCTCCGGCGACCCCGAAGCCAGAAGCTCCAGCGACAACCGCGGCACAGAGCATGGACGAATCGCTCCAGTCTGCGGAAAGCGCGGCTCCCGGATATGCGCTTCATTTGCCGGCTAGTCTTGGTCACTGGACAGGCGACTGGGATGAAATCCAGAAGCACGGCATGTTGCGCATGCTGGTGCTCTACAACAAGACGGGGTTTTTTTACGACAAGGGACGTCTCAGGGGCGCGATTCCCGACATCGCAGAAGAGTTCGAACGCTATTTGAACAAGAAGCTGAAGAGCGGAGCAAAGAAATTCAAAGTCGCGTTCATTCCGGTCTCCCCTGCGCAGCTGGAAGAGTATTTAAACGACGGTTATGGAGATGTGATCGCCTCCGTCGTTATCGTCACCCCCGAACGCGAGAAACTCGTGGACTTCTCGACGCCGATCATATCCGGTGGGAAGGTAAACCTGGTGGTCGTGACTGGGAAGAACGGTCCGAAAATCGCCAGCCTCGATGACTTGAGCGGCAAGGAAATCTACGTCAATCCGGTCACCCTTTCCTACAAACTCCTGAAAGAACGCAGCCAACAGTTGAAGGCAGCGGGCAGGGCCGAGATCCTCGTCAAGGAGTCCGATCCGAATCTCACCGACGAGGACTTACTGGAAATGACCAATGCCGGAGTCATTCCGGCGACGGCTGTGTTCGCTTACCGCGCGGAACTATGGTCGGCGGTTCTGCCCGACATTGTCGTCCACCGCGACATCGCACTGACGAACGATGCGAATCTGGCATGGGCGATGCGCAAGAACAGTCCCAAGCTGAAAGCAGTCCTGGACGATTTCCTGAAGGATCATCGCGAGGGAACTCTCTTCGGCAGAATGATGCTTAAGAAGTATTACGAGAACAAGAAGTTCATCAAGAACGCCACTTCCCAAGGGGAAGTCAAGAAGTTCCAGTCGTATGTGAAGTACTTCCAGAAATATGCTGCGGAATACAATTTTGACTACCTCATGCTCGCGGCTCAGGGATACCAGGAATCCATGCTGCAGCAGGAGCGAGTCAGCCCTCGTGGCGCGGTGGGCATCATGCAAGTCCTTCCGAAATATGCCGCGGCCAGTCCTATCAACATTCCCAACGTCCGGGCGGCGGAGCCGAACATTCACGCGGGCACGAAGATGTTGGCGCAGATCGCCAAAACGTACTTCAACGATCCCGGCATCACTCCCATGGATAAAACTCTCCTTACGTTCGCGGCCTACAACGCCGGCCCGAACCGCATCGTGCGCCTGCGCAAGCAAACGGCGGCAGAAGGACTCGACCCCAACAAATGGTTCGGCAATGTGGAAATGATGGTTGCCAAAGACATTGGGCAGGAAACGGTGCAGTACGTCAGCAACATCTATAAGTATTACGTTGCCTACAAGATGGCAATCGAACAGAATCAAGTGCGGGAAGCAGCCAAGAAGACGGTCGCAGAACAGTAAGCAGCGTCAATCTCAGAGACTGCTTCAGCAGGGACCCAGCAGTGTCCGACGCATCGGCTGCAAAATCCTGCATCTTGACGTTACCTACATGCCGATGGGATTCTCGTTGTCTGGCGAGTTCGGTGTCGGTCTGTATCCGCCTCGCCAGATCGCCGCGTTATTCTCCGATCTCCCAACTCGTAACCGCCGCTTCGTAATTTTCTTCTTCTGGAGGTTCGATGCAGAACCATAAATTGCTCTTGCTGGTTGCGGCTATCGCTACGCTCGTCTTGGACGCACTGCCGGCTGCAGCACAGAACCTGACCACGATCGAGTTGCTCCCGTCTCTTACGACCTATGTGAATCTTATCCCTGGCCCAAACGGCAGTTTCTACGGTGTCGGCTCAGGTGGAGGCCTCGCCAGGTGCAACGAGGGTTGCGGCGACGTTTTTCAACTTACGCCTTCGAGTGGAGGTGGGTGGACCCAAACGATCCTTCACACGTTTACCGGAGCGGATGGAGTGTGGCCGCAAACTGGTTTGCTGCTCGACCACGCGGGCAATCTCTATGGAACGACGTTCTACGGAGGCACATCCTCTGCAGGCTGCTTGGGGAATGGGTGCGGCGTGGTGTTCAAACTGTCGCGAGGTTCAAACGGTACCTGGACGGAGACCGTTCTATACAGTTTCACCGGCGAAGCAGACGGGCAATCTCCGACGGGCCTGGTGTTTGGGCCCTCGGGTTCTCTGATCGGAACGACCATCTACGGGGGGAGTTCCGCATGCGAGAGCCCCGGTTGCGGCGTTCTCTTCGAAGTATCCCGAAGCTCGAATGGAAAATGGCAGGAAAAAGTTTTGTATGACTTCAAGGGCGGTGCCAGCGGACAGAATCCGAAGGGCATTGTGACGAATTCGTCCGGCGATATCTACGGAGCGGCTGGCGGTGGAGTCATCGAAAACGCCTGCGGTGGAATCTACTGCGGCACTTTATTCGAGATCACGGGAAGCGGGTCTGGCCGCAAGGAATCGCTGATTCATACTTTTCACGGAGCGGATGGAGCGAATGTAAACGGTTCCCTGATCCTGGACAATTCCGGAAACTTGTTCGGAACGACGCAATGGGGAGGGAAGTCGTGTGCTTCCCCGGGATGTGGAGTCGTCTTTGAGCTTTCTCCAGCCAAAGGTACATGGAAAGAAACCGTGCTCCATTCTTTTACTAACGGGACCGACGGTGAATATCCGTCCGACGGACTTGCTTTCGATGCGGGAGGCAACCTCTACGGCGGCACTGCCTACGGCGGTAGTATAGAGAACTGCAATCCGTTCCTCTACGGCGCATGCGGACAGGTCTTTGAATTATCTCCCGCTTCCGGCGGATGGCGCATCAACAAGGAATACGCAACGCCAAGTTTCTACACGCCCGTTGGAAATCTTCTCTTCGATAACTCTGGCAATCTGTTCGGTGCATCGTGCGATGAGTATTATTTCAACGGCGGCAACATCTTCGAAGTCGTGAAATAGCCCGACGAACGCCATGACTCTGCCAATACCGCTGACCTGGTTTGAGTTGTGGACGCGATCTAGCGTTTGTAGATCGTCGTGTCGGGGTGATAATTGCGCCAGTCGAACCAGTAATCCTTCAGGGCGGGTACGCGATCGAGGCACTTGCCCTGCGCGGGGCCGGAGATCGCGCAGCCCTGGAAATTCCACTCACTGGCCGTTGTAGTGTCGAGCAGGATCCAGGGCTTGGGCGTGGGGGCCGGCGCGGGCTTGGTGGCGGTTGATGCGTCAGCCTTAGTGTCCGACGAAACTACAGCTTTGGTATCGGCAGGCGGAGCCGGCTTGTTT
Source organism: uncultured Acidobacteriaceae bacterium (assembly GCA_963731405.1). GTDB lineage: Bacteria > Acidobacteriota > Terriglobia > Terriglobales > Acidobacteriaceae > Sulfotelmatobacter. Next base: position 72,052 of record CAVSVS010000025.1, read on the forward strand.
GCTGCGGATGGCCCGGGCTTCGTCTCCGGCGTTGTTTCGGTCTTTGTCTGTGGTTTGGCTTCGCCCTCGGCCTCGCCTTTCAGGAAGAATTCGGCATCCTTGCCGTCGATGCGGCTCACGAAGACGCGGAAACTCTTTCCGTCGGGGCCGACTGCAACCAGCAACGGCGTGCCGTGCACGTGATCGACGACCGGGGATTGCTTCACCAGCGTGTCCCAGGGATAGGCGCGGCTGGCATCGTCAATCTTCACGCCCACGACCACGTCCCGAGATTTCAACTCGGTTCCGGGAAAGCTGATCACCACGGGGAGCTTGGCGACTTCCGGCTCCCAGTTGCTGTCGTATTCCTTGATGTATTTCGGGACCTCGGCGAGAACTTTGCCGTCAGCGAACTCCGACTTCCACTCGCCGAAAGTCAATTCGTCGCTTAATACCAAGTCGAGGGATGCACCCTTCAGCGGGCCATGAATGGCCTTACCGGTAATCTGCTGCCACCAGGTGCCCGTTTCCTTGTCGCGCATCAGGAAGTTCTGGTTGTTGATGCCGGCGAGATAGAAATGCAGCACCCTGCCATTTACCGTTCGCGTCCACACCAGACCGGTGTGACAGAGCGTTCAATAGGTGACGGCCACCGGAACGCCTTCGACCACATCATTGAGCACGTGGTGGTAGGCCATTTCACGAATGGGATAAGCGCGGGCGTCGGAACCGAAACGGAGCGCGAGAATCATTTCATCTTTGCCCAGCTTGCTGGCGGAGGCGGATTCGAATTGCGCACTCGGTATGGGATGGAACATCCATTCAAAGTAGTTGAGGCGTGACATGACGGCGGAGAATGTGACCAGCACCATCACCACTCCGAGCACGATTTTGCGCCAGCGGTTGACGGCATTCCAGAGAATGAGAGCGAGCAGTGCACACACGAGCGCGGCCGCGAGGGTTGGCCAGGGAGCACGCTGGCGGAGCGCCATCGCAAGGGCGAGCCCCGACGCTGTTTGGTGACTGAAGGGACGAATGATGAAGGCGGGAATAAAGAACATTCCGATGCCCACCACGGCGGAGAGAAAAAACAAACACCACAAAAGGCCGCGACGTCCTGAAGAGGATGCCATGCTGTTATCGATTCCCCACTGACGAAAGTGCGTCGGATGGGTTCGATTCTATCGGATTTTGGCGCGAAAAACCCGGTCCGCAGAAGCGAACCGGGTCAATGGAAAATGTGCGCGTTTATTGCGGTGTGAAGTTCTGGTGATAGCTAAGGTTCACGACGTCCTGGAACATGGGCGTGCCGGGAGGCAGGTTGGCCGGGTTCAGGAAGAGCGTATCGAACGCATAGCTACGTGTTGGCGGGCTGTACACGGTGGTGCAGCACTTGAAGATGCCGGTATCGTATTCGGCGTAGTACATGCTGACCAGCGATCCGTTGTAGTAAAGGGTGCGACCGCCCCAGGCTTCCAGATAGCGCAGGAAGTTGTGCAACCCTCCGTCGGTGCCGAAGTCGTTGCTGACACCGGCCCAGGCCGGAATGGGGAATGGAACGTTCTTGCCTCCCGCCACAGCCATCCGGTAATAACTGGTAGCTGCCGGGCGGCCGCCGAGGTTGGTCGGGTTATTCAGGCTGTTGGCGTCAGTCCAGTTGCCGGACAGCAGTGTGACCGCATCGGCGATGATGGCTGCTGCCGCGTGCGGCGTGGTGTTGCTGCCGCCGCCCCAGAACGGGTCGGCGGAGCTGCTGTTGTAGTTGCCCTGCACGTAGATCGGATTTTCCGATGCCACGGTGAATCCGCCCAGACCGTTGTCGGCGCGGACCGGTAGATAGCTATTGCCAGCGCCATCTGCGCCGGCAGCGACCAGTTTCAAAACGTGACGTGCTCCTGAGACCGCGTTACTCAAACCAATCGTGTTGCAAGTCGTGGTGAGGTACGGATTTGGCGGAGCTGTATTGGTGTTCACGTTAAAGCCGTAGCCGATGTTTTTGCCGCCCCAGTTGTCGAGGAAGCCGTTCTGGTCGACGTCTTCGGGCGAATAGGTGTAATAAGTGGCCGCTTCCTTAACGCCGTCCGGATTCGTGGAAGTGTTGGGCTGGGTTGAGTTGACGACATCTTCCAGGCCGGGTTCGCCGCTGATCACGTTTGCGGGAGTTTGTCCGCCATTCGATGGGTTGGGGTCAACCAGCATGCCTCGATGATCTGAGAAATAAAGAATGTAGCCGTTCTGGTTGGCGTAGTTCACGTTCAGGCCGGGATCGCCGGCGTAGGGGCCTGCACCTTTCAGCCACTTCGCCAGGTTGCCGACGTTGATCTCGACTGCGTTCATGATGCCGTTTACGGCGCATCCATTGTTGGCGTCGCGCATTTCGCCTTCCCGCGTGTCGTAGAAATTGATCGGGTAAAACGCATTGGGAAGTCCGATCTGGGAAGGGGTAGTGGGATTCATCTGCTGCAGGATGAGAATCGCGTTTGGATTGTAGGGATCTGCTCCCGCCGTTCCGGTTGGTCCCGTGGGCGGAAGGTTGTACTGACGGGTAAAACTCCAGTTCAGCCATTTGCGGGTAATCCCCACCCAGTTGCCGGTGTTGTTGAGATACTCCACGCGCAACCATGCGCCCTGACCATTGTTCGGAATTCCTGCCGTTGTGAGTTCGCCTAAAAGCGGATAGGCGGTCCATCCCGGATAGCCCACTGGATTGACCCAGTTGTTAATCGATGGGGCGGTTTGAGCCATGCCGTAGAACTCAAGGCCAGAGACTGCGGCGCCCGAGGTATCGCGCGCGCCTGCAGCGGCGGGTATGTTCCAACCGGTGTTGGGGACGAATTGCACGTCGTCGGCGTCGAGCGCGCCAAGTCCACGGTCGGGATGCAGGTCAGCCACCGTGTCGGCCAGTAGCACTCGAATCTGCGCTTTGTTGTACAGACGCGACGTCCCGAGTGCGCTCGTCGCCGACTCGCCGGGCTGCGGCTTACGAATGATTGCAATCGGATCGGTGCAGGGCGGAGGATTGCTGGTGCAGCTGTTCTGCACAAAGGGCAACTGCATATTGTTGACGCCGGTCAGGGAATTGGCTACGAATCCATTCAGCGTTCCCGAAGAAAGGCTGGGGAAGTTGGGGTTCGCGGCTCCCGCCACGCTGGGGAAGCCACCGCTCCAGCTAGCGTCCCCCGGAATCGTTCCAGCTCCGGGAAGGGCCACGCAATTGGTTCCGGTCGGCGGAAATGTATTGAGCGGGCAGCCGGCACTGGCTTTTGGGACAAACACCGTCCCACCATAACCTGTCGTCGTGAGATGGCCATTTTCAAGCTGATCCATGATCACTTGCTGATAGGCAGCCACTTTGTCGTTGAAAACCAGATCCCCACCGGCGGCCAGGAACAGGCTGCCGTTGGTGTGAACGCGTCCACCAAAACTGAAATTGGGGCCAGGGAAGTAGCTGCAGTCGTATCCGCAGAACACACCAAACTGGAAGACTGGAATCAGCGATACTTCCACCTTGCGGGTCATGTTGACCGATGCGCCGCCCGGACGAGAGGCGATGACCTGCATGTTCATCGGAATAATTTCCGCGTACAGTCCCTGATTCGATCCGGAGCTAACCGTGTTCCAACTGCTGACCGGATTGCCGTTGGCATCGGTGGGATACGTAATGGTCTCGGTGTAGTTCATGCCGCTGACCATCGCCGGCGTGGGAGGAAAGTTGGTCAGGTTCTGAATCTGGGCATTGGTCGGAATCATGTACTGCGTATAGAGGGCGGAGACGTCGGCGGTAAGTTTCTCCATGCCGGATTCCGCGCCGTAGTACGCCAGGTTGGTCTCCAGATCGTTGCCGCTCATGCGCGATTCGTTGGTGACCAAGTAAATCAGTCCAGCCGCAACGCCCGACAGCAGCACTAGAATAAGAAGTGCTGCGATCAGCGTGAAGCCCGCCGAATTATTGTTTCGCTGTCCCATTGGATTGATTCTCCTGCCCCCAAAAAACGCTACTGATAGCGATTCCGAAAAGCCATATTCCGCGCGCTCACAGAAGTTCCCAGAGAAAGGTTCTGGGACTTGTTTCCGTGATTGATCATGCTCTGCCCCATAACGATGATGTTGATCTTCTGCACGAGGTTGGGAGAATCGCCCGCACCCAGCGGGTCAGGCTGATTCGCCTCGAGGGCCGACGTCGTCGAGTTGTAAATGTCGTAAGAAAACTGAAGGTTGATGATGTTGTCGGCGACCGGAACCGGATCCAGGCCGTTGACCTGCCGCATGAGACGCGGCAGCTGGCCGTTGGCGGGAACGGTCAAGTAATACGTCACCGCGAACAAGCGATATGCAACCGTGCTGGCGCCGCCGGAGATGGCGCGAATGTTATTGGAGGCAGCTCCGTTCTGATTGATGTTGAGCGCATCCAGATCGGCAAAATCGATGGTTGTCGGAGTGAGGTTTGTCACCTCGCCCACCGCGGTGCCCAGGCTGTTGCTGAGCATGATGAGATCGCCCACCTGAATTCCGCCGGGAGAATTGATCGCGGGTGGTGCGGGCACAATCGCCGGATCGGGCGTCAGAGCAATGGTGGTGCCATTGCCCGGAACCGGGAACGTGACCTGATATTCCCACAAGGGAAAGTTGTAATCGGAATAGATCGAAGTGATGCTGCTATCGATAGCGGGTAAGGGCGCGGCCGGAACGATCCCGTTATTTTCGACGCCATTCTTGTAGCCGGGCAACACGCCATACATATAGTTGCCGGTGGGATAGGTATTTCCGGGAACGTGGCAAGCGCCAGTTTGATCACAACCATAGGTGGAGAAGCCGTTGCTGCCGGCGCCGGTCGGCAGCTGGATGCCGCCCGAAGGCAGACCGGCTCCCGCCATGCTGATGTCCTTCACCATGAGGTCGACGGCGGCTCGCATGTTCTGCTGAGTTTCCGCGCGCTGTGTCAACAACATCGCGGAATCCATCCCGGCCTTAAACAGGCCGGCCATCGCGCCCATCACAATCAGGCCCAGAGAGATGGCGACCGTGAGTTCCAGGAGTGTGAAGCCGCGTTCGGTTTTATGCTTTGGCATGTGCATGTTCACCATCCCAGATCTTTATCGGAAGGCTGAAATTAGTGCGTTCACCGTATAAGCGCGAGGGATGCTGGATCCGCCGGTGGCGTAGCTGACGGTCACGGTAATTTGCTTGAGATTGGGATTAATCGTCCCGTCCGTTTGCAGCACGGTCCCGATCTGAATCTGGCGCTGAAAGTTGGCCAGGCTCAACGACGTGTCATCAGGTGTTCCCAGAGTCCCGTCAGGACCGGGAAGAGTGATGCACTCGGGTCCGGCCGCGCATGCTCCAGAAGCCGCGAACGGCAAATCATCTGCGGTATTCACTAATCCGTCGGGCCCCGCGGACAAGAGCTGGGTGGGTCCGTCCGTGAAAATTCCGCCTGCAGAAATGTTAGCGATCTGCGAAAACGTGATTTGCTGAGTGTTGCGAGCGGTGTAGATGCTCTCCATCGCCTCCAGAGCTTTCTGGCGCGCGATGAGGTTCTCTTGCGAATATTGGGTGGCTGCGACTGCCGTGCCAAACGCGGCCAGCACGGAAACGATGCCGATCCCGAGGATCGCGATCGCAATCATCGTTTCGATGATCGAGAATCCGTCCTGCCCGGATGTCCGAGAGCCTTGTTTCATTGTTGCACCCATGTGTTTCCACTCTGGTTGTAGAGGCGCCAGCCTCGAACTCTTCCGGTGGTGCCGAAGACCGAGATGGCGCGCGAACTGTAAAGATCGCTGGGACGGGTCATATACAAAACGCCGCTGTTGTAATTTCCCAGCGTGTCTTGCGAAGAGCCGTCGGGCATGAACATGATGTAGTTCTGGCTGCCCAGCCCCATGCCTTGATCGAAGTCGATGGCGGTACCGCCGCTGCCAAAATTGTCGGGCGCTGCCCCAGTGGGAAATCCTGCTTGCACCGCGAACTGAACGTCTGGGGGCAGGGTATAGGTGGCCACGAGTACGGGCGGCGGCGAGACGGGAACGCCCACGCCCCAATACTGCACGGTGATGGTTCCCGGGGCAGTAAAAGTCAGGATGTAACGTTTGCTCTGGCTGATCGATAAGTTTCTGTAATTGCGAATGACGGAAAGCGTGGTGTCGTAAGCCGCGTCCACGTGGTTTTGCTGAAACAGCGGCATCAGAGCCATGAAGGTCACGCCCGCCATGGTCATGCCGATGGCGATCGTGATCAGCAACTCCAGCATCGAAAATCCGCGACTCTTACTTGACGTCATAGATCTCTTTCGGGGGAGATGTACTGGACTGCTGAATGCGTTCGAACTTTCAATTGGACAAGGACCGCAAATGCTGCTTCGAACACGTAGGGGGCTCGTTCCGTCGACCGCGCTGAAAGGTTGTACAGCACCGCGACCCGCGCCCTGATGCGCGAGATCCGCGTACTCCGCGCGAAATATCACTTTTGTCGACTGGATCATTATTGCCACCCAAGATAACGTTGCAAAGTTACGTTAATAACCCGTCGCGGTTACGTTCGAACAGACGCACAAAAGCTGCAAACCACAACACATCCTAGGAAGGAACCAGAGAGGCGTCAAAGTACGACAGTCCACAGCACCCGGTCGTGACCTTTTGTCACATCCAAAGGTGGTTACCGGCTTTCGGGGGTCAGTTTGCGGCCGGGAATGTTGGCACAAAGTGCGGAGTGATGCGGAGAGGGAGCCAGGATCCGGAAGGAGTGCGCGAGCGTTAGGAGTCGGATTTTCGGAGCTGTTGCGCCAGCCGGATGATGAGGAATGGAGCGAAGATGCCTGCGATCAGCGTGAAATAAGTATGGGCGAGGATTTCTTCATTGACCCGCCCCGAGGCGTTCGCGATATCGCCGGTGAAAGTCTGAAGGATGGTTCTTTGGAGAAGCAGGTTCAAGCCCGCGAGCACGATGACGGGTACGCTGCCCAAGCAGGCGGAGGCCATAATTCCCGGCTTGGCGGCGCGGCGATGGGCGACACGCAGGTAAAGGCCCAGGTTCAGCGCCACAGTCAACAAAATCAGAATCGGTGTAAGACGTGCATTTTGCCAATTCTTGAGGATGAGGTGCGGAAACGATGACGGAAAGACGATGAGCAGCACGGCGAAGATCAATGAAACATTGGCCAGCATGATGGCTGGATCTGCAAGCCTCATGGCTACCGTATGACGAGCCTCTTTTGCCAGTGCTGGAGCTGCCGCCGAAGCGTTCATTGACCCGCCACCTTTGCGAAACGATCTAAAAGAATTTCAGTCATAGCAGCCAGACTGAATACCAGAAAGGCCAGACTGCGTGAATCTCTCCAGGCTCGTTCTGGAGTAAAGCGGATGCCGGTGCTGCGGCGGCAATACGATTCGATCCAAACCGCGCCTGACATGATCCCGGTCATGGCGAGAAACACTGAACCCAGTGCTATGGTATGGGAAGAGTACTGAGATTTTTGCAGGTCCCAAATGACGGAGATGGCGAGCATCAGGCCGACCAGTCCTAGTTCTCCGTGCTTGAAGAGTTCCTTGAGGCTCGGTTTCAACACGGTCTGGTGCTGATGCGCCCAGGCTCGAGTCATGGCCCACGGTACGGCGATTCCGAGAATCACATATAAACAGATCCAGGAGGCCCACTTGGCGGCCATCCAGTCGGCAGTCAGTTGCGAGATGTCATGCGAGGCCATAGGATGCCCAATTCTATGGACCGCTCTTCTTGCGGAGCAAGTTACCGTAGACACGATACTGCAGACGAGATCCAGCCTCAGCGCAACAGTGGCCGGCGGATAAAGTGGGGCAGGCGGAGTGACCCCGGTAACTTGTGACCCGAACTAGCGGAACTTAGGATTGGGGCAGGTATGACTCTATCTGCTCTGCTGGTATGCGTTGATGAGGCGGCGGCCGGAGTGCTGCGCCAGGTTCTGGGCGAACTCAGCATTCGGGTTGAATCCTGTCCCGAACTCGTTCGAGCGTCGATTCGGCTGGCGCAGGAGCGCTTTGACGTTGTGATTGTAGACGGGTCATCGAATGATGAAGTGATTTCGTTGTTGCGCGATACTCGCTCATCGCGACTGAATGATGCTACGCTCGCCGTCGCGGTGGTGGCCGGGCAGGAAACCATTCGCGAGCTGTTTTCACTGGGAGTGAATTTCGTTCTATATAAGCCCGTCGCCTACGACCGGGCGCTGAGCAGCCTGCGAGCGGCGAGGGAAGTGATGCGCAAGGACAAGCGCAAGAATGCGCGAGCGACCGTGCACGCACATGCGACTGCTGACTACGCCAATGTTGAGCAGGAGAAGGCAACACTGGTGGATCTTGCGCAAGAGGGCATGTCGGTGCGGTTCGGGAAAAAGCTTCCTCCTGTAAGCAAAGTTTATTTTCAGTTCAAGCTGCCGGGGCAAACTTCGAACGTGCGATTGTCGGGCCAGTTAATCTGGCAGGATTGGAACGGGCGCGCCGGAGTGCAGTTCATCGATGTGCCGAAGGCATCGCGCCGGCTACTGACCGATTTTCTCGCCGTCAACGTTCCGAACGAATCCAAGGGAGAGCGAATCTCTGACGTTACCGTAGAGATGGAGGAGTTGCTGCAACTCTCGACGGTGTCGATCGCTGAGCAGACGCATGGAACTCGCACGGCGCCAGAGCCTTCGCATTACATCTCGACTCAGCAAATCGCGAGCACCGACGCTTCCGATGCTGATAATCGCCGGACGCAGGCCCGCTACGCGTGCCGCGTTGGGGCTGAGGTTTATCGCTCCGGAACGTCGGTTCCGAATCATTGCTGCCTGACCGACTTGAGTTCGGGCGGATGCTATTTGGAGGTTCCGCTACCATTTCCTAAGGGCGCCGAGGTCGAGATTGTGGTTCGAACCTACAATCTGAAGCTGCACTTGCGGGGAACAGTGCAGGCGGCTCATCCCGGCTTTGGGATGGGAGTCGCGTTTGAATTGAAGACCCATGACGAGCAAGCGAACGTAAAGAAGCTGCTGGACTTCGTCGCCTCGACCACACAACCTTCCAACTAAGCAACGGACGCATCTCGAACAATGTCCGTAACTGCTTGAAATTCCTTGTAAGTCATTGAAGCCTGGTGCAAGTGGTTGATAAGTCGTAGAAGCCTCCTGGGAGGCTGCTGGAGGCACGATCTTGCGCGCGATGACCTCCGCCTCACCTGCAGATGCGATCGTCGCTAACAGGGCCGTTTCCGGTCCAAGAAAGGGCATCGTGGAGGGCGGGCAAACGCCCGAAACGGACCGCTTTCCGTAATATCCGCATTGACTTACATTTTAGTAAGCCGTTTATGTACGTACATGCGGGCAAATCGGCAATTACTTCGCGGCTGCTTCTTCGGCAACGGCCCTCTTGAAGTAGTCCAACGACTTACGCAGGCCCGTCTCGAGGTCTACCTTGGGCTCCCATTGCAGCAACTGCCGAGCTTTCGTGATGTCGGGGCGGCGCTGCTTGGGGTCGTCCTGGGGAAGCGGTTCGTTACGGATCTGACTCTGGGAGCCCGTGACCTTCAGAACCAGCTCTGCACATTCGAGGATGGTGAATTCCCTGGGATTGCCAATGTTGACGGGAAGATGCTCGTCCGACTTGGATAATCGCAGGAAGCCGTCGATCTCGTCGCTGACGTAGCAGAAGCTGCGCGTCTGACGGCCATCTCCGTAGACAGTGAGATCTTCGCCGCGAAGAGCTTGCTTCATGAAATTCGAGACCACACGGCCATCGTTCAATTGCAAGCGCGGACCGTAGGTGTTGAAGATGCGGACGATGCGGGTGTCGACGTTGTGATAGCGGCGATAGGCCATGGTGACGGCTTCGGTGAATCGTTTGGCCTCGTCGTAGACGGAACGCGGTCCGATAGGATTGACGTGTCCCCAGTAAGTTTCTTTCTGAGGATGTTCCAGAGGATCGCCGTAGCACTCGGACGTCGAAGAGACTAAATACTTCGCGCCATATTTATGCGCGACGTCGAGGGCATGGAAGGTGCCGAGCGATCCAACCTTGAGAGTAGGAATGCCGTGGTTGCTGTAGTCGACGGGGCTGGCCGGGCTGGCGAAGTGAAAGACGTAGTCGACCTTGCCGACATCGAAGGGCTCGCAAATGTCTTTTTCGACAAATTCGAAGCGCGGCTCGTTGCTGAGGTGGGCGATGTTGGAGAGGCGTCCGGTCAGCAGGTTGTCGACGACAACTACACTCCAGCCTTCGGCCAGCAGGGCATCGCTTAGGTGAGAGCCCAGAAAGCCGGCGCCCCCGGTGACCACGGCGCGTTGAGGGCTCATGCTTTCTTGCCGTTCCTGAGGACTGCTGCGGGTACGCCATCGGGATGAGAGGCGGCGCGGCCGACGCTGTAATAGGTGAAGCCTTCCGCGGCCATAATCTCGGGATCGTACAAGTTGCGTCCGTCGATGACGATGGGGTAGCGGAGTTCCTGGCGAAGCCGGTTCAGATCGAGATTGGCGAACTCCTCCCACTCGGTGAGGATCAGCAGAGCGTCGGCGCCGTGCGCGGCCTCGTAAGCGGAGTTGGCGAAGGTGACGCCGGAGGTCAGAACTTCGCGCGAGCGTTCCATGCCCGCGGGATCGTAAGCGGTGATCCGGCTGCCCTGCTGCACGAGAGACTGCACTAGGAAGAGCGCAGGCGACTCGCGGATGTCGTCGGTGCCGCCTTTGAAGGCGAGACCGAGAACGCCGAGGTTCTTGCCGCGCAGCGTCCAGAGCGCGCTTTGAACTTTCCGGAGGAAGCGCTGACGCTGATCTTCGTTGATCCGCATGACTTCATCGAGCAGGCGGAAGTCATAGCCGCATTCACGCGCCACAGCGCGAAACGCCATGACATCTTTGGGGAAACAGGATCCGCCATAACCGATGCCGGGATTCAGAAATCTGGGACCGATGCGGGAGTCAGTTCCAACGCCGTGAACAACTTGATTCACGTTGGCGCCGACGGACTCGCAGACCGAAGCCACCGCGTTGATGAACGAAATCTTCATGGCCAGGAAGGCGTTGGAGGCGTGCTTGATCAACTCCGCGCTCTTGGCACTGGTGACAATGATGGGTGGCGGAATGGAAGCACGATCGGGTTGAGGAATGGCGTCGGCGCGCTGGTAGTAGCTGCCATTGGTCAGGGGACTGTAGATTTCGCGCAACACTTCGGCTGAGCGATCGGTATCGCAGCCGATTACGATGCGGTCAGGAAACAGGAAGTCCGTGACGGCGGTGCCTTCGCGCAGAAACTCCGGATTGGATGCGACATCGAACAGCTCGGGATCGGTGCCGTTGCGCAGGATGATCTTGCGCACCCAACTGCTGGTGTAAACCGGCACAGTGCTCTTTTCAACGATGACCTTATAGCCGTTGATGCCGCCGGAAATTTCACGGGCGACAGATTCCACATAGGACAGATCGGCTTCCCCACTTTCGGTGGGAGGAGTGCCGACGGCGACGAAGATTACCGAACTGCGGCTGACGGCATCCTTCAGATCGTCGGAAAAGGTAAGGCTTTGTTCACGGTGGCGGCTGAGGAGCTCGGGCAGAAATTTCTCGTGAATCGGTACTTGTCCGTTCCTGAGTGCCGTAAGCTTTCGTTGATCATTGTCCACCAGAATGACATCGTGCCCGAGGTCGGCAAAACAGGCGCCTGCCACTAACCCCACGTAACCGGATCCGACAACCGCAATCTGCATGTTTCACTCCCGTAGTTAAATGTCCCGCAACAATTTGTTTTGAATATGCTTCCGCGCGGAAGCGAGGGGAGAAAATCAGGAAAACGGACTGGGAAGACTCATCCACGTCGCCCCAAGTTGCAGTGATTCTAACGGATACAGACTAACATTGGGAGGGGAGAAAAGACTCTATTGAATTGCCAAATCGAGGGGGGCATCCCGGATTGGGATGATGGCGAGGAGGCGGTTTCCGGCGGATTGAATGCGGTTGTCGCACGGGAAAAGGCCTAAAATAAGGGGCAGGCTGAACAACTGGAATATATTGACAAGCTGGCGCCGCGGGAGGACACTCCGCTTCAGAGGGCCGACGTCGGCTTCCGATCCTTATTGGTCTTCGTCTTGGTCTATGGCGCCCGATACTAGGTTGAAACCCGATTCTTCGAAACCTGAAGCCGCTGCTTCGAGCGCGCCCGCCGAGCCACACTTCGAAAACGATTTTGCAGTCCTGGCAGCGAGGTTGAGTGCGCAGGGTGAAGGCGGTTTGCCTCCGGAATTTTCCGCGGAACTGGCGCTGGAGATTGTGCTCAACGAGATCGTGGAGAAGGCATGCTTAGGTACAGGCGCGACAGGGGCGGCGATTGTGCTGCGCCGCGACGGGGAGATGGTGTGCCGCGCCAGCAGCGGTTCGACCGCTCCCGACTTAGGCTCTCAGCTCGATGAAGAATCCGGACTTTCCGGGGAATGCATTCAGACGCGCAAAACACAGCGTTGCGACGACGCTTTGCAAGATCCGCGAGTAGACCGCGAAGCCTCTCTGCGGCTGGGTGTGCGATCGGTCATGATTATGCCGCTTTTACAGGGCGACGATCTGGTTGGCGTGTTCGAGTTGTTTTCATCGCAGCCGAATGCTTTTGGGGAGGCCGCGGAACACACGCTCAAGGCGCTGGGAACTCGTGCCTTGAGCAGCCTGGAGCGTTCGACTCAGCCTCTGCAGGCGCTGCCTGAAGTTTCTCCGGCTCAACCCGTTGAGGAAGCCCTCCCGGAAAGCCCGGAGATCCGCGTTTCGCGGAGTTTTGACTGGATCACTGCAGCCCTGGGAATTGCCGTTCTTGCCTGCGCGATCTTGCTAGGTATTCTGATCGGCGGCCATCTGAAAATTCAGAAGGCAGCAGCCCGTTCTCACCCGATGCTGACGGCGGCCGCGGTGGTCAAGCCGGTTAGCTCCGAGCGCCCCGCCGAAGATATCCCGATCGCGAGCAAGGTGGTCGCGAGCACAGTGCCGGCGGAGCAAACTTCCCCGCGGAAGACAGCTGTCCCGACGACCGTCCCGGAAGGCGGATTACTGATTTTCGAGAACGGGAAGGAAGTATTCCGCATGCCTGCGGACAATTCACAGTCTGGAAACAGGCAGCCACAAAAAACACAAGCAGCGCCGCCGACAGGGCAGGGAGAGGATGAAGCCGTGCCGGTATCGGCGGCCGAGGCTGAGAGCCACTTGATTAGCCGGGTCGAGCCGGAATATCCGGGCAGTGCCCGGCAGGCCGGAATTCAGGGCTCGGTGCTATTGGATATTCGTGTGGATCTCGAAGGGAAGGTAGAAAATGTCCGGGTGGTTAGCGGCCCGCCTGAATTGGCGCCATCCGCCATCGATGCGGTGAAGCAGTGGCGCTTCCGGCCGCATGTCGTGGATGGGCGTCCTACGGGAATGCGGACAACCCTAAGGCTTACCTTCCGATTGCCCTCTTAATAACCCAGTGTCTACGGGGCTTAAATAGCGCTCTTCCGAATCACGAGCGGGGCGGGCGGCGTAGTTCTCGGCCGAACCGCTTCAATTTGCGCCTGCTTGCGATCCTCAGGCGGTTCGGAATTGCGAGGAACGCCGTTTCCGAGCGCATAAAGAACAACCTCGACGCGACTGGAAACTCCCAGCTTGTCAAAGATCCGGAAAAGATAATTCTTAACCGTATGTTCTGTCAGTTTGAGGCGCTGCGCGATTTCGCGGTTGGTGAGGCCATCCGCCAGACAGCGGACGACGTCTCGTTCGCGAGCAGAAAGCAAAGAACCGTCGTTGGTCTGGAACAGAGTGAGCGCGGGTTGTGACGAAGCTTCCACCAGAAATTGCAACTCAGTGGCGCTGGCCCAGACCCGTCCCTGCTGCACGCATTGAATACACTTGCCGAGCAAACGGAAAGACTCGGTCCGGCAGAAGACTCCCAGGGCGCCGGCTCGAAAGGCCTCAATGACCAAGGATCGTTCCGAGGAGTCGAGCAGCACAATAATGCGCGTCGCGGGAGATTGCGTTCGGATTTCCCGCAGCAAGCTGCTGGTACCGCCGTTGGTCTGGCCTAGCCGGCCACATAACACAGCGACGTGCGGCTTCTCGCGATTTACCAAGGCGAGCAGGGCCGCCGCAGTGGACGGAGACTCGATCATGTGGAACTGGTTGTCGCGGCCAAGCGCTTCCACCAGCAACTGAGTGCTCATGGAATTACTGTCGGCGGCTAATACGCGAACGCGAGCCTGATTGGAAACGGTCGAAAGATGGGCCATAAGGGTGATTTCCGAGCTTTAGCTTGTTTCGTATCTCAGCAAAAACACAGACAATAGACTGATGGCTTTGCGGTCCCTATACCCGCGTGAGGGGATTTGTGCGTGGCGAGACTGACCACAGTGTTTAAAAACGTTAGGGGAACTTCGACTGGGAGTAAATGGCACTATTGGGGGATGCCACTCTGTAGTTACTGGTTGCTGTCGATTTTGAATCAGCATCCCCTCGAAAGTCTCGTATCGATATGCATTTAAAAGAGATATTTCGTTACTGGCGCACCCTTCCTGCGCCCGCAATGGAGACTTTAGACCCTACACCTTCTGCTCCTTGCAATTTCTGATCATGGAGATAGAATCGTCACAAATCTGGGGACCCCCGTAAGCTCACTTCAAAGGTACTGACTTACCCCACGAAAACTTGGCGGCGCGTTAATTTTGGTCTGGCCACAAAGCCGGAGAGTCGTCATTTATTCCAACGAGTTGCGAATGACTTGGGAGGCAGCTGAGGATGGGCAGCCGCAACCAGGAATTGGCTTCGATTTCCGACAGAACAGACATGCAACTACTGTTGAATGAACCACAGTGGTACGCAATCCGCACTCGGTCGCGCCACGAAAAAATGGTGTCCGATCAACTGGAGCAGCGAGGTATTGAGTCGTTTCTTCCTCTGGTGAAGCGAACGCATAAGTGGAGCGATCGGGTCAAAGAAGTCGAACTGCCGCTGTTTGCAGGGTACAACTTTGTGCGTGTGGTTCTATCCTCGGCCGACCGGTTGCGAGTTCTTCAGGTGCACGGGGTAGCGGGGTTTGTGGGGATCCAGGGATCAGGAACGCCAATTCCGGAGAGCCAAATCCAGGACATTCGGACTTTGTTGGCGAGCAAAGTGCCGTTCGAAGAGATCTCGTCCTTGACGGTGGGACAACGAGTGCGGATCCGCGGTGGATCTCTGGACGGAGTCGAAGGCATTCTGGCAGCACACAATGGGGATCAGAGTCTGATGATCTCCATCGAGCCGATCCAGCGGTCCCTTTGTATTCGAGTGCAGGGGTACACGGTGGAGTCAGCGTAATGCAGATCGTGCGAAGCGGGGGCTAATGTCAGGATGCGGAAACCGGATATCTCGGAAACGCGGGAGGAGCCTTTGTTCTCCGGGCTTGCGAGTCTTTCTACCACTTGCACGGTTTTGCAGACTCCATTATGCTTTTTTCAATTCGGAGGCACCCATAACGGATGCTTCCTGTGATTAAGTAAAACCCCCCTAACAGCAGTTCCAACAAGCTCTGGAGCCAGTCAGAAATTTTCTGACGCAACCGCTATTCGTGTCGGAAGCCGAAGGTCGCAGTCTCATATGGGACTGAGAGGGCGAAGCTGTGAGGCCCGGCAGATCAAAGGTAACTTTTCAAGAGTTACCTGGCTCCGCAACCAATCGGATGAATTGCAAAAAGCTCCGAAATCCTAGGCCGCTCCACTCTCTCCTTCTAACGTCTGAAGCTCACTCTCGTACTCGAGGTTACACATGTCGCAAAATCTGGATTTAAGCAACGAGCATCCGCAGCCGCCCGCAGAGGCAACAGCGATCGGAGTCACGTACGTTCCCAGCAGCGAAAATTCGACTCTCCGCCGAGTGATGGAAGAAGCTGAGAGTCAGGTGATTTTGCGTGCGCTGCAGCATACGGGCTGGAACCGGAAACGGGCGGCAGCGATCCTGAAGATCAGCTATCGAGGCCTGCTTTATAAAGTTCGCCGGCACAATATCACGCCGCACGGCGGTATTGGGTCAGCCGTACCGGCGCAAGGGTCAAAAATCGAGTAGCCCGCTGAGCGGACGGGGCGAGTGAGACTATCGAAACGTCCCCGAAGGTTGCAATGGGCTGCCGAAATCGGGAAGTTGATTCGCATTCACAGTTATTGTTGTCGGCTGGCGGGAACCGGTTCTATTCCTGGCTAGGAAAATAATGATGAAAAACATGAAATCGCTTATTGGATTGTTGTTGGTAGTGATGGCCGCCACAGTGTGTATCGAGGCGCAGACGGCTCCTCCCGCGGTGGCGAACAATGCGGTGGCAGATGCCAGCAAAGCTGCGTCGAGCGCGACGAGCCCTCAGTTCGCTACTCGCTACCCGCGCTACAAGATTGGGTCGGGCGACAGCTTTGACGTGAGTTTTGAGTTAAGCCCAGAATTCAACCAGACGGTCACGGTGCAGCCGGACGGTTTTGTGACGCTGCGGGGCGTTGGCGATGTGAACGTTGCCGGGCAAACGGTTCCGGAGCTGACGCAAACCTTGAAGACGGCTTACGGAAAGATCCTGAACGAACCGCAGATCGTTGTCATGCTGAAGGATTTCGAGAAGCCTTACTTCATCGCCGACGGACAGCTCGGACATCCGGGGAAGTATGACCTGCGCGGAGACGTGACGGTAACCGAAGCGGTGGCGATGGCAGGTGGTTTCACCGAAGCTGCGAAACACTCCCAGGTGTTGTTGTTCCGCCGGGTATCAGACGAGTGGACCGAGGCCAAGATCATCAACGTTAAGAAGATGCTGAAAGATGGAAATCTGCATGAAGACCTGCATCTGCACCCTGGTGACATGATCGTGGTGCCGAAGAATACGCTTTCGAAGATCTCGAAGTATATTCCCAACACTTCGGTGGGTGCGTTCACCCAGTTCCCAATTTGGTAGCCGAGGGCCGAGAAACAGGCAAACAAGGAGATTCAAGATCTATGACAGACCAAGACTTCATCTCAGGGAACGCCGGACACGGGCTTTCGTTCACCCTGCGGGATTTTGTGGCCATCGGATTCCGTCACAAGCGGCTGCTCGTGCTGAGCTTTGGCACTCTGGTGCTGGGCACGATCGTGGCGACGTTGATGTTGCCACCGAAATACCAGGCGGTGACGAAGATCCTGGTGAAACGCGAGCGTGTGGATCCCGTGGTGACACCACAACGCAGCGACAACCTGCAGGTGAAGGAAGATATCAGCGAAGAAGAGCTAAACTCGGAGATCGAGCTGATCGAGAGTGACGATGTGTTGCGGCAGACCGTGCTGACCTGCGGATTGCAGCAGCGCAAGTCGATGCTCGCGTACATTGGCATCAAGCGGAGTGAGGACGAGAAGATTTCCAAAGCCATCATGCGTCTGAAGGCGGATCTTCACGTCGAACTGCTGAAGAAGAGCAACATCATCAGTTTGAGCTACAGCTCGTCCGATCCAAAAGCCGCGGCTCACGTGCTGGATGTGCTTTCCAATGCTTACATCGATCAACACCTGGCGGTTCATCGTCCGGCTGGGCAAGTGAAATTCTTTGAGCAGGAAACGGAGCGGTACCGGGAGAATATGGCCCAGTCCGAAGCCGAACTGAAGAAGTTCGCCGACGAACAGGGCGGGGTAGCTCCGCAATTGGCGCGCGATATGACGTTGCAGAAGTTGAATGACTTCAGCGCTACGCTGGAGACGACGCGGGCGGAAATGGCGTCGACGGAGCAGCGTATTCGCGATCTGGAAAAGCAGCTGGGAACGACTCCCGACCGTTTGACCACGCAAGTTCGTGAGTCGGATGATGCCCAGACCTTGGAGAAGATGAAGAGTACCTTGATGAGTCTGGAGTTGAAGCGGACCGAGTTGCTGACCAAGTACCAACCGTCGTACCGGCTGGTGCAGGAAGTCGACAAGCAGATTGCGGATACGCGCGCGTCGATTGAAGCTGAGCACGACAAGCCGATCAAGGAACAGACGACAGACCAGAATCCGACCTACAGCTGGATTCGCACAGAACTGGCGAAGGCGAAATCCGATTACAGCGCGCTGCAGGCGCGCGCAGCAGCGACTCAAACCATCGTCACTCTCTACCAGCAGCAAGCCAAAACACTCGAAGAAAAGGGCTTGATCCAGCAAGACCTGCTGCGAACCGCAAAGACGAATGAAGAGAATTATCTGCTGTACCAGCGCAAGCAGGAAGAAGCGCGGATGGCGGAAGCGCTGGACGTGCGCAGGATTTTGAACGTGGCGATTGCGGAACGGCCGAACGTTCCACTGGTACCAACCAATTCGCAGTTGATTTTTGCAATGGTTGGCATCCTGCTATCTGCAACGGTGAGTCTGGGCGTAGTCTTTGCCGCGGAATATATGGACAATTCCTTCCGCACGCCGTCGGAAGTCGTGTCGGAGCTGAATATTCCGGTGCTGGCGTCGGTCCCGCACCGATTCAGCGCGCAGGGAAAGTATGGCCGCAACGGTTCGAACGGGAATGGCTGGAATCAGGACATCGCACAAGCCGCAGTTGATCAGCCCATTCAGCAAGGTTAAGAGGGGAGCAGCGAATGTTCTTAAAGTTTTTTGGCTTGCGGGAACAACCCTTCGGAGTGACACCGGACCCGCGCTTTCTTTATCTCAGTCCGGCCCATCGGGAAGCTCTGGCCTCGCTCTACTATGGGATCGAGACCGGACGGGGATTCCTGGCGTTGATCGCGAAGCCGGGAATGGGGAAGACGACGCTGCTGTTCCACCTTCTGGAGAAATTCCGGACGTCGGCCCGGACTGCCTTTCTGTTTCAGACGCAGTGCACGTCGCGCGAGTTCATGCGGTTCTTGCTGGCCGAGTTGGGGTATGAGACCGGAGATCATGATTTTGTCCGGATGCATGAAGAGTTCAACCGGCACTTGCTGCAGGAAGCGCGGGCTGGGAACCGGTTCATCGTAGTCGTCGATGAGGCGCAGAATCTGGACGCGTCGGTGCTGGAAACGATCCGGCTGCTTTCGGATTTTGAGACTCCGCGCGCCAAGTTGCTGCAGATCATCCTCGCAGGGCAGCCTGAATTAGCAGACAAGCTGGCAAGCCGGCACTTGTCGCAGTTGCGCCAACGGGTATCCCTGGTGAGCGGACTGAAGCAATTTTCGGCGGAAGAGACACGGAAGTATGTTCAGCACCGCCTGCACGTCGCCGGCTACCAGGGCAACGAGTTGTTCACAGAACAGGCCCTGGTGAGTATCACGAACTTTACGGAAGGGATCCCGCGGAATATCAACAACTTCTGCTTCAACGCTCTTTCGCTGGCTTTTGCCATGCGGCAGCAAACGGTGGATGCAGCGATCGTGCAGGAAGTGATTTCCGATCTGGACATCACCCCGCACCTGTCCGGAAATTGGCAAACGGAGACGGCCGGGTTCGCGGACCTCGGCGTGGACGAGGAAGTCATTGCGCATGAGCCCGGGAATATCAGGCGTACGGATGGACATCGGCATCGGGCTCCGGGCAAGGGCGGAGAGATGATTCCGGGAACGCCGCCACGGCGGCCGGGTAACGGCGGATCGATTACACCAACAGACGCCAGAGCTTATCTGGAACTGGTGGCGCGGTCGTTGAAGAACTGGCAGTGAAGTTGGGTAGGAATCGCGAATCAGGGACGGGACAATGAGTCGAAACTTCGAGTTGCTGCAGAAAATTGGAAAAGAGCAGGACGTCTTCGAGCCTGAAGACATCCTGATTGCCCAGGACACGCCTGAGCCAGTGATTGAGAATCCGGCGATTCTGCAGGCGCCGGTTTTGAATATCGGGGCCAAGGAACTTGAAGAAGTGAGCAAACTGGTGCAGCGTGTGTTTCTGCTGCCAGGAGGCCAGTCGCCTCGTTCCGTGGTGTTCATGGGAACCGAGCCCGGGAATGGATGCAGCTGGATGTGCGCTCGAACCGCGGAGGTTCTGGCCTCGCAGATTACCGGCAGAGTGTGCCTGGTGGATGCGAACCTGCGGGAACCGGCCCAGCATGAAATGTTTGGGGTTTCCAACGAGCACGGGCTGGCGGACTCTCTGCGCCTGACGGAGTCGATTGGACACTATGTGCAGAGATTGTCGCGTCCGAACCTGTTTTTGGTGAGCGCAGGTTCGACGGGCGAGAACTGGCAGGGATTGATCAGTTCGGACCGCATGCGGCTCCGATTGTCGGAACTTCGAAATGAATTTGATTACGTGTTGATCGATTCGGCCGCCATGAGCGTTGGCAGCGACGGAGTTGCGCTGGGTTGCGCGGCGGACGGAGTTGTCCTGGTGTTGAAAGCGAATTCCTCTCGTCGAGAATGGGCCAGGAAAGCCGTGCAGGAACTGAAAACGGCGCGGGCGCAGGTGCTTGGGGCCGTGTTGAACGAGAGAACGTATCCCATTCCGGAATCCATCTACAAGAAACTCTAGGTTTTTCTGCAAGCTCCACAACCTCCAGGTTACAAATTCCAAGAAGGGCAAGAAATGTTCGAGAATTTACGCGCTGATTTTCAAGCCGCGATGGGCGACCGCAAGATGGAACAGGGCTTGTGGAGGGTACTACTGCACGTCGAAATGCCGGCCCTGCTGTGCTATCGCTTCGGGCATTGGGTGACGAATCTGAAGGTTCCGGTGGTTCGCCATTTGCTGTTGATCCCGGCGCTGATCTGGCAAAGATTCAACCAGCTTTTCCTGGGAGTGTTTATTTCACCCGATGCAGAGATTGGTAAGGGGATGGTGATCCACACACCGCAAGGTCTGTATATTCCTCCGATAAAAATCGGGGAAGGGGCGACATTCCAATCGGGAGTTTTGATTGGCTCCGGATGCCGTGGGGTTGGCGACAACGTATATTTTGGCGCGGGATGCAAGATTGTGGGTGATGCAAAGATTGGAAACAACGTTGTGATTGTGGCGAACAGCGTGGTGATTACCGACGTGGCGGACAATACGACGATCATGGGCGTGCCGGCGCGGATCAAGTTGCCGGGCGGCAAGCCGCGCCGGTTTCCCTGGAGAGCCGGGCAGATTGAAGCTAAGCCGAATGGAAGCGCTCCAAGTGGAAATGGCAACGGGAGCGCACCGAAGGTTCGCAGCAACGAAGCTGAAAAATCAGAAAAAGTTTCCGTTTAGACCAGAACGAGGGGACCACTTTGGATTTTGCCTGGACCGAAGAGCAAGCGGCGTTTCGAAAAGAAGTCATTCGTTTTGCGAAAACGGAATTGAACGACGACCTGGAGCGGCGCGATCGGGAAGAAGAATTTCCGTTTGATTTCTGGAAAAAATGCGCAGAGTTCGGGATTCAAGGACTTCCGGTTCCACCGGAGTACGGTGGCGGAGGGGCCGATACCCTGACGACAGTTTGTGCGTTGGAAGCTCTCGGCTACGGCTGCAAGGACAACGGGTTTCTGTTTTCGCTGAACGCCCACATGTGGACCACCGTAATTCCACTGATGGCGTTTGGAACGGAAGAGCAGAAACGCAAGTACCTGCCGAAACTGATCAGCGGGGAGTGGATTGGGCTGCATTGCATGACGGAGCCGATGTCGGGCTCGGACGCTTACAGTTTGCGTACGCGCGCGGAACGCAAGGGCGATCGTTACATCATCAACGGAACCAAGACATTCATTACGAATACGATTCACGGCGACCTGTTCATCGTATTTGCGAACGTCGACCCTTCGAAGGGCGCCAACGGGGTTACCGGATTTCTGATCGAGAAGGGGCATCCGGGTCTGGTCGTTGGCAAGAAGTTGCACAAGATGGGATTGCGCACTTCGCCAATGTCGGAAGTGGCGCTGGTGGATTGTGAAGTTTCCGCGGACTCCATTCTGGGTAAAGAAGGAAGCGGACAGGCGATCTTTACGCATTCCATGGAATGGGAGCGAACCTGCATCCTGGCGAGTCATCTGGGGATGATGCAGCGGCTGATCGAGACTTGTGTGAAGTACGCCCGGGAGCGCCAGCAGTTCGGGCAGCCCATTGGAAAGTATTCCGCCATCGCCAACAAAGTTGCTGACATGGAAGTGCGGCTAGAAACCGGACGCCTGTTGCTTTACAAGGCGGCATGGCTCAAAAGCCAGGGGCGGCATGCGCTGCGCGAGGCTTCGATGGCTAAGCTTTATGTGAGCGAAGCAACGGTGCAGACGTGCCTGGATGCGATCCAGATTCACGGTGGCTACGGTTACACCACGGAATACGAGATGGAGCGCGACTTGCGCGACGCGATTTCGGGGAAGATCTACTCAGGAACATCAGAGATTCAGAAAGTCATCATCGCCGGATTTCAAGGACTGTAAGTTCAGTCGCAATTCATCATTTCAATTCACTGCTAAACGGGAACCCATGGCTTATATCCTGCAGCAACTGCTGAAGAAGAGCGCGGCACAGTATCCGGAAAAAATCGCAGTTTGGGCTCGCGGACGGAGCATTACCTACCGGGAGTTGGACGAACAGTCGAACCGACTGGCGCATCTGCTGCAACGGCAGGGCGTGAAGAAGGGTGATCGCGTCGGCCTGTATTTTCCCAAGTCAATTGAATCCATCGTCAGCATGTTTGGTGTGCTGAAGGCGGGTGGGGTGTATGTGCCTTGCGATCCAGCGGCCCCGCCGGATCGAGTGGCATACATCCTGGGAAATTGTGGAGTGCGCGTGCTCATCACCAATGGTGAGAAGCGCCGCGGTCTGGATGCCGCGACTTTGAGTTCGCTGCAGGTATCGGTTCTGGTGGACTCTGAACAGAAAAATGGCAATGGCGGCGGAGTGGTGCCGTGGTCGATGCTGGCGGAGTTTCCAGCGAACGACAACCATGCCGTGACACTCACCGAAACCGATCTGGCATACATCCTCTACACATCCGGATCCACGGGGCGGCCAAAGGGCGTAATGTTGTCACACCAAAATGCCCTTACATTTGTGGAATGGTGCGCTGAAACTTTCCACATCACCAGCGCGGACAACCTCTCCAATCACGCACCTCTGCACTTCGATTTGTCGGTGTTTGACATTTACAACGGGATCGAAGCGGGAGCGACGGTGTACCTCGTGACCGAGGACATCGCGCTATTTCCGACCACGTTGGCCAACTTCATCGAAAGCAAAGGAATCACTGTGTGGTATTCGGTGCCTTCGGCGCTCGTGCTGCTTCTGCTGCATGCCAACCTGCAACGGGAGAAGCTCGCGAAGTTGCGCATCATCTTGTTTGCGGGCGAAGTCTTCCCGATGAAATATCTGCGGCAGTTGGTGGAGTTGTTGCCGGCGGTGGAGTTCTACAATCTCTACGGCCCGACCGAGACCAACGTTTGTACGTACTACAAGGTGGAGTCGACGCGCCTTGACAGCATGGACAAGTTGCCGATCGGCATCGCGTGCGAAAACACTGAAGTGTTTGCGGTCAATGATCAAGATCAGATCGTGACCACGCCGGGCCAAAGCGGGGAACTGTACGTTCGCGGCCCGGCTGTGACTTACGGCTACTGGGCCGACGGCGAGAAGACGGCGAAGATGGTGGTGCCCAACCGCTTTCAAAGTCATTTTCGAGAAAACATGTATCGCACAGGAGATTTGGTCACGCTGGCGGAGGACGGAAACTACTATTTCATGGGCCGGCGCGACAGCATGATCAAGAGCCGGGGATACCGGATTGAACTAGGGGAGATCGAAAGCGCCCTGCTGAGTCATCCGGGCGTGAAAGAGGCTGCAGCGATTGCTATTCCCGACGATATCGTGGGCAACCGGATTAAGGCGGTGGTCGCGTCGCATGATTCTCATACGCTTAAGCCGGCGGAGTTGCAGTTGCATTGTGCGGCGAAAATTCCGAAATACATGATTCCCGAGATCATCGATTTCATGGCCGATCTGCCAAAGACTTCAACCGGGAAGATCGATCGTGTGCGGCTGTCGCAAGCCGCCTTGGTATAAATCCCATCACGCAGTAACCGATTTGTTTAAATTTAATTTTGAAATCAACAGACCCCAGGAGGAGCAAAACCCTGTTATGACAACTGCAAGAGAAAGCACCCAGCCCGCTGTGAAAGATCAGATTCGCGAATTTATTCGGGAAAATCTCGCCAGTGTTAAAGGCATCACGTCGTTTCGGGACGACGAGTCGCTGATGGATAACGGCGTGATCGATTCCCTTGGCATCTTCCGACTGGTTTCCTTCCTGGAAGAAAATTTCGGAGTTCGTGTGAGCGATGAAGAAATTAATCCGGAAAACTTAAAGTCCGTTGACACGATTGAACAGCTATTAATCGCCAAATCAAAGAAATAGCAGGGACCGAATGCGGTAGTCAGCCGCTACTGATACTTCGCACTCGGGACCGCACCTCAGTATTCTTAAGCTGAGTCAACCTCCCCCCCGCACTGCCGACTACAACCCTTGAGTCTGGTTCATCGGAGGTTTCCCCTGTGGGTACGATTCGCCGCCAGGTTCTTCTCAACACCCTAAAAGTTTACGATCTTGTTCTCATGCTGGTTTCTTTTGCGGTGGCCACAATGGTGGTCTCGCAGGAGAGCGGCAAATTCACGCTGGAAGAATTTCTTTCCATGCGGGTCAAGGTCTCCAACTTCGTGATTTTTGCGGGACTGCTGCTGGTCTGGCACTTGATCTTTTCGGTCTTCGGGATTTATGACTCTCACCGTCTTTCCCGACGGTGGGAAGAACCAACCGATATCCTGAAGGCTGGAAGCGCAGGGACTCTTGCCATTCTGATGGGAGCCGCGCTGTTTCACATCCGAATGATCACGGTTATGTTTGCCGTGGTATTTTGGGCGACCAGCGTGCTGACGACAATCCTGAGCCGCTTCATCATGCGAAAGGTGCTCAAGGGCGTGCGTTTGCACGGCAGAAACTTGCGCGACATGCTGATCGTCGGCACCAGCGCGAGGGCGGTCCATTTTGCCAGGAAGATTGAAGGTTCGGCGGAGTTGGGCTACCGCATCATTGGGTTTGTCGACGATGACTGGGAAGGCAGTGAGGAGTTCCGGCAATCCGGCTATAAGCGAGTCGCCGACTTCGCGGGGCTTCCGGCATTTTTGCGCGAAAACGTCGTTGACGAAGTGGCGATGGCGTTGCCGATGCGCTCGCTTCACGCGCACGCTTCCGAAGTAGCCGCGCTCTGCGAAGGGCAGGGAATCGTGCTGCGCTTCACCTCCAACCTGTTCGATCTCAAGCTCGCTAAATCGAGGGCGGATGAATTCGGGGGACATTCGGTCATTACCCACTACACCGGCGGGATGGTGGAAGGGACGACGGTTGCGATCAAGCGCGGCTTTGATTTCCTGGTTTCGCTGGTCCTGATCGTCCTGTTTTCGCCGGTGTTCCTGTTTACGGCGGTGCTGATCAAGCTGACCTCCCGTGGTCCGATATTTTTCGTGCAAAACCGTCTCGGGTTGAATAAGAGGCGCTTCAAAATTTACAAATTCCGGACAATGGTTCCGGATGCTGAGAAGAAGATGAAAGAAGTGGAACACCTGAACGAAGTGAGTGGTCCGGTGTTCAAGATCAAGAACGATCCCCGCATCACGGGCGTGGGGAAGTTCTTGCGGAAGACCAGCATCGACGAACTGCCTCAACTGTTTAACGTGTTGAAGGGTGACATGAGCCTGGTGGGGCCGAGGCCGTTGCCGGTGCGGGACTATGAAGGCTTTAGCGAAGACTGGCAGCGCCGTCGATTCAGCGTTCGCCCTGGAATTACGTGCATCTGGCAGGTTGGCGGCCGCAGCTCGATCTCATTCGAGCAATGGATGGAACTGGATCTGCAATATATCGACAAGTGGTCGTTGTGGCTGGATTTTCAGATTTTGTTGAGAACGATTCCTGCTGTCTTGAAGGGCTCTGGCGCAGCCTGATTTGTGAAGTGCGGGTCAGTTTAAAGAAGAAGAATTGCGGTCAACTTATCTGTTTTTGTAAACATCGTGAAAAATACAGTCGAGCCCAACACGCCCTCACCTTCTGAAACCGTCGCCGTCGGAACTGAAGCGCCATCCGACTTAGGATTGTTAGTTATTCCGGCGCTGATTCGCCAACGGGCCACGGCTGCGCCCTCCGCGGTCGCGGTGACGTGTGGCTCAGAGACGTTGAGCTATGCTGACCTGGAAAAGCGGTCAAATCAGCTGGCTCATCTTCTTCTTGATCGGGGCGTGAAATCCGAACAAATCGTAGGGCTATATCTGGATCGCTCGCCTTCAATGGTGATCGCCGCCCTTGCGGTGTTGAAGGCTGGGGCAGCGTATTTGCCGCTTCCGCCGGATTCACCGCGGGAGCGGTTGGAGTATATGCTGCGCGATGCCGGGGTAGCCGCAGTGTTGACGCGATCGGAACTGGCGGGACAATTGCCCGCTGGGCGTTGCCAGGTCGTGGCAATCGACAGAGATGCAGCGGAGATCGCGCGGCAGGAATCGGATTCTCCCACGTGTGCCGTAACTGAAAAAAACCTTGCATACGTGATCTACACCTCCGGTTCCACGGGCCAGCCGAAGGGTGTGGAGATTTTGCATCGAGGTCTGTCGAATCTGGTTTCCTGGCATCTGCGCTCATTTGAGGTGACCGCAGGCGATCGCGCGAGCCATCTGGCGGCGCTTGGATTTGACGCTGCCGTGTGGGAGTTGTGGCCGTACTTGGCGGCTGGAGCGAGCGTCCACCTGGCGCCGGATGCAATTCGACAGAATCCCGAAGCTCTTCGCGACTGGTTGGTGGCAGAACGAATCACGATTGGATTCCTGGCCACGCCGCTTGCTGAGCGGCTGTTGCTGTTGCAGTGGCCGAAGAACACTGTTCTCCGTATTCTTCTCACCGGCGCCGATAAGCTGCATCGCCGGCCAGCAGCCAGGTTGCCCTTCACCTTGGTAAACAATTACGGGCCGACCGAATGCACCGTGGTCGCGACCTCAGGGACGGTACATGGAGACGAATCTTCAAAGCGTCCACCTACTATTGGGCGCCCGATTGATAACATTCGCGCGCACATTTTGGATGAGGAAAGAAAAGAAGTCGGGCTTGAAGTTCCGGGTGAACTGTATCTTGCGGGAGCGGGCATCGCGCGTGGGTATAGGAACCACCCAGAACTGACCGCACAGAGTTTTGTAGCGAACCCGTTCAGTGCGGATCCATCCGATCGGTTGTACCGCACCGGAGATCTGGCTCGGTTGCTGCCCAGCGGAGAGATCGAATTTCTCGGCCGATCAGACGAACAGGTGAAGATCCGTGGTTACCGGATTGAGCCCGGAGAAATCGTAAAGGTGCTCGACCAGTACGCCGGAGTAGAAACCAGCACAGTCGTGGCGCGGGAACGAGATGGCGGTGAAAAGAGCCTGGTTGCGTATCTGGTGTTGGCGCCCGGGGCCAAGATCACGGCAACGCAAATGCGCGAGCATGTGAGCCGGCAACTTCCGGCCTACATGGTTCCTGCTTCGTTTGTGCGCGTCGATGCGCTGCCGGTGACGGAGAACGGAAAGGTGAACCGCGGCGTTTTGCCGGCGCCCGATGCGACCAACTGCCTGGTAGACGACGACTACATTGCCCCGCGCACGCTGGTAGAACAGCGGCTGGCGGTAATTCTGTCGCAGTTGTTAAGTGTGAAAGCGGTTGGGGCAAACGACAATTTCTTTTTCCTGGGCGGACACTCGTTGTTGGGAACACAACTCCTCACGCGCATCAGCCAGAGCTTTGGAGTTGAACTCAGCCTGCTGAGCCTGTTCGATCATCCGACGCTTGCCGGAATGTCGGCAGAGATTGAAAAGCTAATTCTGGCGAAACTGGAACGCATCGAACCAACTCCAAGCTCGAGACAACAACTCGGAGAAGCCAGCTAGTGTCCCAGGGAACACAACCTATTTCTGCGGAAACGACGAAAGACTCGGTGCTGAGTCTCTATCGGTTGCTGGATCCCGAGGTTCTGGGCAATCCGTATCCTTTATTTCGGCGGTTGCGCGAAGAGGATCCGGTGCACTGGGATCCGTTTCTGCACGCCTGGGTGGTAACGCGCTACGCCGATGTGCTGGAAGTGCTGCATACGTTTTCCGCCGATCGCACTCCCAGTCCGCAACAACTGTCTGCCATGGGGCTCGATCACTTGGGGCCGATCGCACAGTTGATGGTAAAGCAGATGCTCTTTATGGACGCATCGGCACATACCAGGCTGCGGGGGCTGGCATCGGTGGCATTTACGCCGGCGAGAGTGAACGCCCTCAAATCGCACATTGAGGAGATCGTGAACGACCTGCTTGACGCGGTGCAGGACAGGGGCGAGATGGATGTCATCACGGACCTGGCCGAGCCACTGCCCGCCATCGTGACGGCGGAGATGCTGGGAGTGCCAGTCAGCGATCGCCAGCAACTCAAGCAGTGGTCGGCGAATTTCGCCGAGATGCTGGGAAATTTCCAGCACAATCCCGAACGCGCACAGCTGATGTTGCAGACCGTGGACGAGATGACGGCATACTTCCGCGATGCGGTTCGAGAAATCAAGAAGAATCCGAGAGAGGGGCTGATTCATTCGCTGCTCACCGCAGAGGTTGAGGGCGATCAGCTCGCGGAAGAAGAGG
Organism: uncultured Acidobacteriaceae bacterium; assembly: GCA_963731405.1. GTDB lineage: Bacteria > Acidobacteriota > Terriglobia > Terriglobales > Acidobacteriaceae > Sulfotelmatobacter. Next base: position 100,556 of record CAVSVS010000025.1, read on the forward strand.
TTGTCGCGAACACGATCGTGACGATGGTAGGCGGGCAGGAGACGACGACAAACCTTATTGGTAATGGAGTTCTCACGCTGCTTCGCAATCCGGAGCAGCTGGAGCGCTTGCAGAATGATTTATCGCTGATTCCGTCAGCGGTGGAAGAGATGCTGCGGTATGAGAGTCCAAGCCAGCATACGGCACGGCTCGCGCCATCCGATCGTGTGTTGGGCGGGAAGCAGATCAGTAAGCGGCAGGCGGTGATCGCGGTGATGGCGGCGGCGAATCGCGATCCCGAAAGATTTCCTAATCCGGACGACTTCGATATCGAGCGGAAAGACAATCGGCATCTCGCCTTTGGATACGCGGCGCACTTCTGTTTTGGTGCGCCTTTGGCGAGAGCGGAAGGCCAAATTGTATTTGAAACCTTGCTGCGGAGAATGCCAAAGCTTCGTCTGGAGCCGCAGAAGCTTGTGTGGCGGACGAACCTGGGCCTTCGTGGATTGACCTCGTTGAAGGTGAAGTTCGGCGACGAAGGGTCTAAGAGCCAACAGGTCTCGGTGCACGAGCCTCTGAGCGATCAAGCGACGAACCAACAGATTCAGTGGAATAACACGCGCGCGGAATATCCGTCGGATAAATGTGTCCACCAGCTGGTTGAAGAACGGGCGCAGCGCGATCCCGAGTCGATTGCTGCGGAGCAGGGAGAGCGTCGCCTCACGTACCGGGAACTGACGGAGCGAGCAAATCAATTGGCGCATTTGCTTCGTAGCAGAGGCGTGGGCGCTGATGTGCCGGTTGGAATTTGTTTGCCGCGATCGCCAGAACTGCTTGTCGCGCTGCTAGGGGTGATGAAGGCGGGAGGAGCGTGCCTGCCTCTGGATCCGGATTACCCGAAGGATCGCTTGGCATATATGCTGGACGACTCGCAGGCTCCGGTATTGATCACGAATTCGGAGTTCCTGCCAGCCTTCGGATCTGAGAAACGCGAAATCGTGTTGCTCGATTCGCTGCAGGTTCTGGAAGGGCAGAGCCGGCAAAACTTATCGCCGATAGCGACTCCCGACAACCTTGCTTACGTTATCTATACATCGGGTTCGACCGGAAAACCGCGCGGGGTGCTATTAACGCATCGCGGATTGGTGAACCACAACGTCGCTGCCATTCAGCTCTACGGCATTACGCCCACCGATCGCGTGATGCAGTTTGCGTCCATCAGCTTCGACATTGCAATCGAGGAAATGTGGCCGAGCTGGATTGCAGGAGCAACGTTGGTCAACCGCGCGTCCAAAGCGCTGATGGGAAGTTCTGAACTGCTGGGCTGGATTCAGGAACAGCAGATCACAGTGTTGAATCTACCTACTGCCTATTGGCACGAATTGGTGCGCGAACTGGCTGAGTCGAAACGGCGCATGCCCGAGAATGTGCGACTGGTGATTGTGGGAGGCGAAAAAGCATCGAGCGCCGCCTACAAGTCATGGTTACAGTGTGGAGGCGATCGGGTTCGCTGGATCAATACCTATGGCCCAACCGAAGCCAGCGTCATTGCGACGTCGTATGAGCCAGATCAGACGAAGCCGATCCCGGACAATCTTCCGATTGGCAAGCCGATCGCAAACACCGAAATTTATATTCTGAACGAAAATCTTCAGGCGGTTGCGGCCGGCGAGCCAGGAGAGTTGCACATTGGCGGGCCGGGCGTCGCTCGCGGGTACCTGAATCGGCCGGAGATGACGGCGGCGAAGTTCATTGCGAATCCGTTCAAGGAGCACGAGAGCGAACGCCTGTACAAAACTGGAGATTCGGCGCGGTTTCTTCCAGATGGATCGATTGAATTTATCGGGCGCACCGATTTCCAGGTAAAGATTCGTGGATACCGGATTGAACTCGGCGAGATTGAGGAAGTACTGGAGAAGTGTCCGGGAGTTCGCGAGTGCGTGGTGGTTGCTCGCGAAGATGACGGCACCAAGCGTCTGGTTGGATATGTGGTTGGGTCCGCGGAACATACAGTCTCGGCGGGCGATCTTCGGGATTTTCTTGCTGAGCGACTACCGGAATATATGGTTCCGAGCGATTTTGTTTTCTTAAAGTCGCTTCCGCTCACGCCTAACGGGAAGGTTGACCGGCGCGCACTTCCAGCCCCGCCCGCAAGACGATCTATAGAAGGGCGACAAGTCGTGGCTCCGCGGGACGCGGTGGAATCGCAGTTGGTCAAGATCTGGGAACAGGTGCTGGGCAAGCGTCCGATCGGTGTTGGGGACAATTTCTTTGAGCTCGGCGGACATTCACTGCTCGCCGTCCGGCTGATGGGCCGAGTGGAGAAGGCATTTGGACAGCAATTACCCCTGACGGCTTTAGTACAAGCTCCCACGATCCAACAATTCGCCGATCTGGTGCGGCGAGATGCGTCGTCGGAGCTGTGGTCTTCGTTGATTCCTATGCAGGCCGAGGGCTCGGAGCCGCCATTGTTTTTTGTGCATGGATTGGGTGGAACGGTTCTTCGTTTTCACGAACTCGCGCAACGGATGCGTCCCGACCAGCCGTTCTACGGAATTCAGGCCCGCGGACTGAACGGCAAAGAAGCCTGTCTCAGTCGAGTAGACGACATGGCAGAGTACTACCTCGAGCAATTGCGAGGAGTTCAGCCAGAGGGTCCGTATTTTCTGGGCGGGTATTCGTTCGGAGGATTGGTCGCGCTGGAGATAGCGCGCCGCCTGATCGAGGCAGGGCAAGTCGTTGGGTTGCTGGCATTGGTGGATACGTATCCCGGAGCTCCTAAGTCGGCGAGTTCGCTTCTGGGCACGTTCTTCACGCTCTCGGCGGAGCAGAAGGTCGCTTACGTGAAGAAGAGGGTTAGTCGTTATCGGAAGGGCATCAAACGGCGGGTTGATTTGCTCAGCATGCCCCGCCCGTTAAAGATAGTTCGCGAGGCTTGCGCCGTGGCGGAGCGGAATTACTCGCCGCGAGCCTATCCCGGCAAGATCGTGCTGTTTCGCGCCAGTGAAAAAGCGCTGCGCGGACTGGATGATCCGCAAGGCGGATGGAGCCAATACGCGACGGCAGAACTTGAGATTCATGAAGTCGATGCGGATCATGGCAACATCCTCAATGAGCCGCAAGTGCAGCATCTGTCGGCGGCCATTCGAGCCGCGATGAAGCAGGCTCAGGCTACGCTGTCTGAGCTGCAAACCTTAAGTATTTCTTGAGATCCATTCTTCGGATTTCAGCCCTCCCCAAGTAGTTCACAACATCGTCGGAGCCTAGAGTGTTAGAGCCAGTTGTCGAAGAAAGCAGAAGCCCTTTGACCGAACAGACCCCTGACTCGGCGGAGGCGCAATCCGTGCCGACGAAAGGGTTTGCGTTGGCCAAGTTCCTGCGCTGGATGACGAAGGGCGGGCTCGCGATTCTGGATAACGGGCTCATCTCGGGCTCGAATTTCCTGCTGGGAATTTTGTTGGCTCGGTGGCTCGCTCCGGAAGAATACGGCGCGTATGCGCTGTCATTCAGCTTGTTCATCCTCGTGGGCTTCCTCTACCAGGCATTGCTGTTGGAGCCGCTTTCGGTGTTCGCGGGTTCGAATTACCGCGACAACATGCGCGGGTACCTGAAGAAGGCGTTGACGATTCACTGGGCGATTTCGCTGCCCACCGGAGTCGTAATTGCCGCTGGGGCGATGGCCGCGAAAGCGTTCGGGCACTCCTTGGTCTTACCGGTGGCGCTGGCAGGAATGGCGATTGCAACTCCGTTTCTCTGCATTCACGCCATGGCACGGCGCAGCTTTTACCTGAAATTGTCGCCGGGCCCGGCTGCATTCGGTGCAGCGTTTTACTGCGCGATGGTCACCGGGGGTGTGTACCTGGTTTATCGCGGTGGCTGGCTCAGTTCTTTCAGCGCGTTTCTGATCATGGCAGGCGCTGCATTGTTCAGTGCATGCGTCATGTTGTGGCAATTGAACTCGGCGCTTGATCCGGCTACTGGGGAACCGCGGCTATCGGAGATCTGGCACAAGCATTGGGAGTATGGCAGCTGGGCGCTCGCGACTTGCGTGGTGGGCTGGATTCCGAATTATGTTTACATTCCGCTGGTCAGCACATTTTCGGGGATGGCGGCGGCAGGCGAATTACGGGCGCTGATGAATCTTGCTGCTCCGGTGCTGCAAACGTATGCTGCGCTTTCGATGCTGTTTCTGCCCTTCGCGGCACGAATGTCGGAAGAAAAGCCGGACGCAGCGACCGGTTTGACGCGCAAGCTGGCGATGTTATTTGTGTTTGGCGCCGTAGCGTACTGGGCAGTGATTATCCCGCTGCGCCAACCGATTTTCCAGTTTCTGTATGCGGGCAAGTACATGGGTTCTGCTTACTTGATTCCGTTGTTCGGGCTGGAGACGATTGTATGGAGCGCGAGTTTGGGGCCGGCGATCGTGCTTCGCGGAATGAAATCTCCGCAATCATTGTTTTACGCAAACGGCGCGGCCAGCGTGGTTGCCCTTTTGGTGGGCATTCCGGCGACAAAGTTTTTCGGATTAAAGGGTGTGATCTGGAGCATGATTCTGGCCAACGCCCTTTATGTTGTCGTCGCCTTCGTTCTCTACGGACGTAAGGTCGCAACGCTCAAGATGCCGAGCTTGACAGTGGCCGAAGCGGCGCAAGCCGATTGAATCATGCACGCGCTACCCGTCAGCAGTTCAATCAGAATTCAGGACGAGTCAATTGAACATCGTATCGGTACATAATCGATATCTTCTGCGAGGCGGGGAAGACGAGGTTTTCGAGTCGGAAGCCAGTCTGATGACGCAGTTCGGCTGGCAGGTGACTCCTGTAGTTGAGCAGAATACGTATCCCGATAGCGTGGCGAAGAAAATTGGCGTAGCGATGGATTGCGTTTGGTCGCGGCGCTGGTACCGGGAATTCACGGCGCTGCTGGAGCGAACCAAGCCGGATGTCGTTCACATCCATAATTTCTTTCCGCTGATTTCTCCGGCGGTTTATTACGCTTGCCGGAAGGCCAACGTTCCGGTGGTGCAGACGCTACATAATTACCGGCTTCTGTGTCCGGCCGCGACCTTTTATCGTGACGGTAACGTCTGCGAAGAATGCTTGCAACATGGCTTGCTGCGCGGGGTGAAGTACGGTTGTTATCAGGGATCGAAGTTGGGAACATCGGCTCTCGCACTGATGTTGCAGGTGCATCGCCGCATGCGCACGTGGTCGAACATGGTGGATTGTTATATCGCCCTGACGGAATTCTCGCGGCGCAAGTTGATTGATGGAGGGCTTCCGGCGGAAAAGATTCGGGTGAAGCCGAATTTTGTGTTGCCCGATCCTGGAATGCGGGAAAAGCGCGGCCAATATGCGCTGTTTGCAGGACGGTTAGTCGATCCCAAGGGCCTGCCAACGATGTTGGCAGCGTGGAAACGACTCAGGCAGCGAATTCCCTTGATGATCATTGGAGACGGACCTAACCGGGAAAGCCTGGAAGCGCAATTGAAGGACCCGGCGATGGGGGGCATCGTTTATCGTGGCAGACTCCCACACGACGCCACAATCGATGCAATGAAGGGCGCCCGATTCCTGGTATTTCCCAGTGAGTGGTATGAAGGTTTTCCGGTGACGATTGCCGAGGCCTTCGCGTGTGGAGTTCCTGTCATATGTTCCCGCTTGGGTTCGATGCAAGAAATTGTCGCGGATGGACGAACGGGGTTACATTTCAGGCCGACCGAAGCGGACGATCTGGCGCGCAAGGTTGAATGGGCTTGGGACCATCCGGAACAGATGGAAGCCATGGGTCGGGGGGCGCGGCTTGAGTTCGAGGCAAAGTACACCGCGGAACGCAATTTTTATCTGTTGAAAGAAATTTACGAATTCGCGATGGGTTCACGGTCGAGTCGCGCGGAACGCGCGGAAGCTGAGCCGGTTCTGGTCTAGAGAATGGAGCATTCGACGAAAACGGACTCGGTAACCGCGAACCGACCACGCGTGGTCGTGACCACGAGTTGGGACGACGATGCCGTGAGCGGAATGCGGGTGGCAGAACTGCTGGGCGAAAAGAAAATGCGCGGCACGTTTTACGTGCCGACCGGTCAGCTAGATGGGGGATCGCGTTTCACTGCAGCGAACTTGCGTTCTTTGGTGACGGAAGGATTCGAGGTTGGCGCGCATACGATCTCGCACCGCATACTGACTGAACTGAGCCCGTCAGAACTGGAAATGGAAGTCGGTGGTTGCAAGCCGGCGCTGGAGCAGATGCTGGGCAAGGAAGTAGTGATGTTCTGCTATCCGCGAGGGCGCTTTAATGCTTCGGTTGTGCGAGAGCTTCAGAGAGCGGGATACGGAGGAGCGCGCACGACCCGGATGTTGTGTGTGGACGCTGCGTTCTCTCCGTTTGAGATGCCGACAACGGTGCAGGCTTATCCCCATACGCGCTCGAATTACTTGAGGAACATGGCGCGGCTAGGTGGGATTTCAGGGGTGGTTCAATCTGTGCCGGAGATGATTTCATTCGAGAGTTGGATTCAACTGGGAAAGAAATTCTTTGACCGCGTACTCCGCGACGGCGGGGTTTGGCATTTGTACGGGCACGCGTGGGAACTCGAGAAGTTGAATCTGTGGGCGCAACTCAAGGAAATGCTTGACTACGTCAGCGGACGTGATGGGGTGGCCTACCTCACGAATGCTCAGGTGTTAGGGTTCGTCAAAGCCCAAGGCGAAGTTGGCGATCCGCAAATTGCGGATCGCGAACACAGCCTGGCTCACTAGAAATGCCGGAAGCCGTGCAAATCTCGGATCAGAAGCGCAAGCAACTGGAAGCCTACCTGCAACTGCGGGTGGACCAGGTTCCGACTGAGCGCATCGAGAAGCGCGACTCCGGGACTGCGGCGCCACTGACGTTCGCGCAGCAGCAGTTGTGGTTGCACGCGCAACTCGCTCCAGATAGTCCCGTCTATAACGAACCATTCACCGTACACCGGCGCGGTCCGCTGGATGTTGCGGTTTTGGAACGAAGCTTCACGGAGATCGTGCGGCGGCATGAAGCGTGGCGGACGACGTTTTCAAAGGTGGATGGGGAGCCCGTGCAAACGGTACATCCTGCATTCGCAGTAACGTTGCCGGTCACCGATTTGCGGAGCATGGCACAGGCAGAACGTGAAGCGGAGGCCTTGCGCCTGGCGACAGCAGACGCATGCAAACCGTTCGATCTAACGCAATGCCCGCTGTTCCGTGCACGAGTGATTCGACTCAGCGATGAAGATTTTCGACTGGCGATCACCGCGCATCACATGATCTTCGATGGCGTGACGGGATACAGAATATTTCTGCCAGAACTGGTCGCACTGTACGAGGCATGTCTCGAAGGAAAACCTAGTCCGTTGCCGGAATTAGAATTTCAGTACGCGGACTACGCAGTTTGGCAACGGCAATCAGCCACGCGGGGGCTGTTGAATGAGGGACTGGACTACTGGAAGAAGCAGCTTGCGGGCGAACTGCCCACCCTGCAATTGCCGACGGACCAACCGCGTCCCGCCGTGCAAACTTTTCGCGGAGAGATGCAATCGTTTGCCCTGTCGGCAGAACTGAGCGCCGGCCTGCGAGAGCTAAGCCGACAGGCGGGCGTGACTTTGTTCATGACGTTTCTGGCAGCGTTCGATGCGCTGCTGTACCGGTATTCAGGGCAGGAAGATATCCTGGTTGGAAGCGTCACCGCCGGCCGCAATTTCCCGGGGAGCGAGAAACTTCTCGGTTTCTTTTTGAACACCGTAGTCATGCGAACCGATTTATCGGGCGATCCAACATTTCGTGAATTGCTGGAACGTGCACGCAATGTCACGGTGGGAGCGCTTTCGCACGATGACGTTCCCCTCGATGAACTGGTTAAACAACTTCATCCCGAGCGCAATCTCAGCAGCAATCCTCTGTTCCAGGTGTTATTGGCATTCGAACCAACGCTATCGATAGTTGATTCCAATTGGAATCTGACGGCGATCGACGTCCAAACTGGCACCGCGAAGTTTGATTTGTGCCTGGTGCTGGACGACCGTGTGGAGGGTTTGCAGGGGCGGCTGATTTACAGTACGGACCTCTTTGAGAATGGAACCATCGCGCGCATGATCGGGCACTGGCAAACCTTGCTGGAATCCGTGGTCGCGAATCCTGCATGCCGCATCAGTACGCTCGCAATTCTGCCCGCGAAAGAGCGGGAGGAACTGCTCAAGCAATCCGAGGGGCCCAACCATTCGTATCCCTCGACGTTAGTGCACGAAATGATCGCGGCACAAGCGAAACAGACGCCTGACGCAGTCGCGGTTTCTTGCGGCGATCATTCCATGAGCTTCCGCGAGCTTGATCACAGGGCGAGCCAGTTAGCGCATCACCTGAGAAATCTCGGAGTCGGGCGCGAATCCACGGTGGCCTTATGCGTGGAGCGATCTTTGGAGATGGTGGTCGGAATCCTGGGTATTTTGAAGGCGGGCGGCGCCTACGTTCCGTTGGATACGACCTATCCCAAAGAGCGTTTGGAGTACGTCATGACGGATTGCGGGGCTTCTGTGCTGTTGACGCAAGCCCACCTGCCGCCGCTCAACCGTCCCGACGATCTTTGCGTGATATGCCTCGACGCTGACTGGAGCGCGATCAGCGAAGGATCGATGGAGGATGTTCCGGTCAAGGTTAACCAGGAAGATCTGGCTTATGTGATTTACACGTCGGGATCTACGGGCAGGCCCAAGGGGGTCATGGTCACGCATCGGAACCTGGCGCACTCGACACTATGCCGGGTCGACTACTACCGGGAGCCGATTGAGAAATACCTTCTGCTCTCGCCGGTGGGTTTTGATAGTTCAGTGGCCGTGATTTTTCATGCACTCGTGACTGGTGCAACCCTGGTTCTGCCGGAGCCTGAGTTCAAGTGGGAATCGGAACAGCTTGCGGAACTGATCGGGCACACTTCGGTTTCGCACATGCTGTGTGTGCCGTCTTTGTACAGCGAACTTCTCGATACCGCTAAGGGCGCTCAACTAAAGTCGCTTCGCACGGTGATTGTTGCGGGCGAGGCGTGCCCCAAACAGTTGGTGGCAAGCCACTATCAACTGCTCCCATCGGTATCTTTGTATAACGAATACGGACCGACCGAGGCGACGGTCTGGAGCAGCGTCTATGCGTGCGATCCCGCGGCTTCGTATGCGTCTACGCCGATCGGCAAGCCCATCGCAAATACTTCGACGTATGTTTTGGACCGCCAGCGTCAACCCGTCCCCTTGGGGGTTCCGGGTGAGTTGCACATAGCAGGGGCCGGGGTTGCGCGAGGGTATCTAGGCCAGCCAGATCTCACACGCGAAAAGTTCGTTCCAAATCCGTTCGCCGGGAAAGCCGGAGATCGCCTGTACAGGACGGGAGATTTGGTGCGCTCCTTACCGGACGGGAACCTGGAATTTCTGGGCCGGCTCGACCAGCAGGTCAAGATACGTGGACTGCGCATTGAGCTGACGGAGATTGAGACCGCATTGCTCGAGCATCCGGACGTGCGGGAAGTAGTGGTCCTGACCGAAGAGACCGATTCAAACGGCCTGCGTCTGGTCGCGTATGTCGTGGCCCGGGGAGAGTATTCGACATCCGCTGCAGAATTAAGGGCATTTCTGAAGAGCCGCTTGCCGGCCTACATGGTGCCCGGAGTTTTCTCATTCGTCAATGCCGTACCGCGCGGGACAAACGGAAAAGTAGATCGGCGGCAACTTGCCAGTATCGAAGGGGTGCGGGATGTGGCTGTGGCCCCGCCTCCGGCGCCTCGCGACTTTGTTGAGGCCCGCCTGCTGGCAATCTGGAAGGATGTGCTGGGCCGCAATGACCTGGACATCCGTCAGGATTTCTTTGAACTCGGTGGCCATTCGCTATTGGCCGCGCGGTTGCTGGCGCGGGTTGAAGCGGATTTCGATCGGACCCTGTCTCTGGCATTTGTCTTCCAAGCCCCGACGATTGAGCTTATGGCTGAATTGTTGAGAAATCCGGACGTAAGCATTCGGGGCCGGGCGATTGTCCCAGTGCAGCCGCACGGGTCAAGATTGCCTCTGTTCTGGGTGCGAGGCGGCCCGCGTTTTCGGCTGCTGGCACAAAAGTTGGGGCCAGATCAGCCATTTCTTGGACTGGACTTGCCATTTTCCGACGCCACAAAATTCCGAACACCTTATCGTCTGGAAGATGTGGCCGCATACCTGGTGCGCGCGATGCGGGAGGTTCAGCCACATGGTCCTTATGCATTGGCCGGCTTGTGTGTGAATGCAGTGATTGCATATGAAATTGCGCGACAGGTGAGCCTTGCGGGGGACGAAGTGTCCCTGCTCGCCATGTTCGATGCGCACAATCATGCCTACTATAAGAATCCACTGCGCGACGGACGTTACACGGGCAGAATTAAGTATCACCTGTCGAATCTTTTCCGGGCCGATATGAAAGAGAATTCTGCCTACCTTCTGGATCGACTGGACGAAGCGCGGCGGAAGGTCGAGCGCATGATCTGGCAGCTCTCCGCGACGAGCGCCAAAAATGGAAACGGCGATCGCCCGCACAACACGGATTTCATTGTGCATCCGGCATTTCACCGCTACGAGCCGCTGCCTTATGCAGGGAAGGTGACTTTATTCCAATCCAGCGATTGGCCCGATGGTCCCTATTTCGACTTTAAGCTGGGGTGGATGGACCTGGCGGGAGCAGGCGTAGGCTTCCACCGGATTCCAGGAGACCACCCATCAATGTTTAACGAACCGAATGTGAACCTTGTGGCGGCTGAATTAAGCGAGAGTCTGAACGAGGCTCATCATCGCCGCAATGGCTCACCGTCTCCATTGGAACCGAGCCACATCGCCCCCGAAACGCTCAGCAGAACCTAGTACATCGTTATTTTTCCGGAGCAAATTCAACATGCCCACGCTGCGACGACTGCGACACGATCTTTCGAAGACAGGCTTGCGATCTCCCTTGTTATGGGTTCGCCATCACGGATTTCGTCCGAGCGATATTTTTACGGCATCGTATCCACGCTCGGGCAGCACGTGGCTTCGGTTCATTTTGGCGGAGATCCTGGCGGGACAGTCGAGCGGCTTTAAAGGGGTCAACCTGCTGAGCCCGGATGTGGGACAACACTCGCGCGCGCAGGCTCTTTTACCGGGCGATGGTCGGTTGATCAAGACGCACGAACTGTATCGCCCGTCGTACAAGAAGGCGATTTACCTGGCACGGGATCCCCGAGATGTGCTGTTCTCTGAGTATGCGTACGAGAACGCCCTCGGAGTGATTGACGGAGATTTCGACGTGTTCTTGAACGCGTTTCTTCGTAAGGGTGTCAACCCCTTCGGGTTGTGGACCGATCATGTGAACACCTGGCTGGATGCGGCCGATTCCAACCAATGCGAATTGCTGGTCGTGCGATTTGAAGAAATGCGCCGTGATACTGAGGGTTCTCTGAAGCAGATCATGGATTTCATGAATGTTCCGGTGGAACAGAGCTCGATCCGCAAAGCGATTGAGAATAATTCGCTCGAACAGATGAAGGCGAAGGAAAAGATCACTCCGCAGAGAGCATCCGCCAAGGGCCGTTTCATCGGCAGCGGTTCAGTTCAGGGATGGAAGCAGAAGCTCAGTGTCCCGCAGTTGCAATTGATCGATCAATATGCGGGAAGAGCGATGTCGCGACTGGGCTATGCTCTCGCGCTCGAAGCACCAAAAACGCTTGCCGAAGTACGAGCTTAAGACCGTGCCAACTTTTCTCGAGACAAAACCCGACGCGGCGATGGACGCGACCCCGAATCACGTTGCGCCAGAGCCACAGGCGCGCTTCAACTGGCGCACTGTGGCCATTGTGGGCGCACTGTGCATGCTGACGGCGTTTCTGTTCGAGATGATTGCCAGCGAACTGGTGACGCAGGAAGTGATTACGGTCATCGGCGTCGGGGCGATCTTCTTCGTGGTGCTGGGTTTCTGCGCGGCGCGCAGCCGGGCGCTGGCAGAGCGTCCGAAGTGGTTCATTTTCGCGGTCTGGGGATTGCTGCTGGCGTCCGAAGAGATCTTTTCCTATATCAACGATGCAACCAGCACATACGAATCACAGTTCGCGTTTGCCGCTTACGCACAGGCAGCCATCTGGATGCTGGCTGCTGCGGCCCTCCTGGTCTTTTTATTGGGGAATCCGGGATCGTTGCGCGGCCTGTTCTCAGGGCAGTACAAGTGGGTTTCGATCTATTCTGTCGTAGCGTTGCTTTCAGTAGCTTATGCACCGCAGCTTTCGTTCTCGCTGGCCTGGGCGTTCAAGCTGTGTCTCATCGTTCTTGTGCTGCAAGCGATCTCGAAGCAGTTGTTTGATCTCGATGACGTTGCGGCCTTCCTGCTGGCCACGATCGCAGCATATGTGTTCCTGGTGGGAGCGCCATCGATCCGTTCGATGATGCCCGATCCGACCGGAACCTACGGTCAGAACGAATTTGAAACACGCATGCGCGAAGGTCCGACCGGGCTTTCGGCGGCGGCTGGAACATTTGCCTTGCTCGCGCTCACTGTTTACACGCCGGGAAAAAGAAAGGCTTTGCTGGTGCTGTCGGTCATCGGTTTGTCCGTAATGATCATTGCCGGCGGAAAAGCGGCCATCGCTGCAGGAATTCTGTCGGGATTGTTGTTCTTCGGATTGCAGAAGCGAGTAGGAGCGACGCTGGGATTCATGGCGGGCATCGTCGTCATCTTCTGGTTTGCCCTGACATTTACTCCATTGTCCAAGTACATGTCCGCCTACACGAGTTCAGGCCAAGTCACGAGCCTGACGGGGCGCACGGAACTCTGGGCGTTTGTCTGGCCTGCGATAAAGCAGAAAATTGTGCAGGGACACGGATACGTTTCCTCCCGATTCGTATCGGTGGCAATGCCGGGCACGCCGTTCCAGGCCGGACACATGCACAATGGATTTCTAGAAGCTCTCTATAACAACGGATTGATCGGCCTGTTTCTGATGTTGATGATTCACGCAGTGATTGTGCGCAATCTTTGGAAGACGATGAGAGGCGAGGTTTCGCCACGCGCTCAACGGTTGGCAATCGGATCCATGGCGATTTACACGAACCTGCTGATCAATGGAATGTTTAACGCGACCTTCAGCGGGCGCGCGAATTCGCAATTCATGTTGCTGTTGGCCATGGTCATTGTGAGCATTCGGCTGGTGAGGGAAGTCAAGCCCTCGAGAATGTTGGAGCGTCCCGCTCCAGCGTGGGCTCAAGTAGTTCAGAGTTAACGACACTGTCCTGAGACGAACCCAAAAACATGACAAGAAACACTCAAAATCCGTTGCCGCAGTTCCGCGTGCTGGGAGTTCGAGTCAACGCCGTGCAGATTCCGGACGTTGTCGACTGGATGGAATCTTCGATTCAGGAGCGCGGACCCGCCCGCTACGTGGCGGTGACGGGGATGCATGGAGTGACTGAGTCGAATCAGAATCCAGAGTTTCGGGCGATCCTGAAGGATGCGGATTTAGTGGTGCCGGATGGCATGCCGCTAGTATGGCTTGGCCGGATTCGTGGTTTTGCGCAGTTGGCGCGACGAGTTTACGGTCCCGAGTTGATGGAGACTTTCTGCCGTGATACTGGAGCAAAGTACAGCCATTACTTTTACGGCGGTGCGCCGGGAGTAGCCGATCGTCTGGCTCAGGTAGAGCAGGAGCGCCACGGGATTCGCGTAGCCGGGACGTACTGTCCGCCATTCCGTGCACTCACCGAGGAAGAAGACAAAGAAGTGGTTGCGCGCATCAACGCAGCGGCGCCAGATGTGGTCTGGGTCGGGTTGAGCACTCCGAAGCAAGAGCGATGGATGCGCGAGCATCGGGACCGGCTGAACGTTGCCTTGATGCTGGGAGTGGGCGCGGCATTTGATTTGAATACCGGGCGCTTGAAGCAGGCTCCGAAGTGGATGCGGGAGCGCGGATTGGAATGGTTGTTTCGCTTGCTGGCGGAGCCAAAGCGGCTGTGGCGACGATATCTGGTACAAGGCTCCAGATTCGCTTGGAACGTGTTGTTGGAGCTCACTACTTTACGCGTATACGAGTAAGTCAAGAAGTAACGGGTTCCCATGGAACCTGAAAATTACAGGGGTCGAAACCCAGGAGAGGAAAGAGGGGATATGAACAAGCAGAAAAGGGTACTGGTTACAGGGGCCGGTGGATTCATTGGTCATCATTTGGTTAAGCGTCTGAAGGCAGATGGGTGCTGGGTCCGGGGTGCAGATATCAAGCGTCCTGAGTACGAAGCTAGTGCGGCGGACGAGTTCGAAGTTCTCGACCTGCGCAAGGTTGAGTGCTGCCTGCTGGCCACGCGCGGTGGCATCGATGAAGTTTACAACCTTGCAGCCGACATGGGAGGCATTGGCTACATCACTGCAAATCACGCCGACATTAGCCGCAACAACATTCTGATCAACGCCCAGATGCTCGAAGCCAGCCGGCAGAATGGCGTAAAGCGCTTCCTGTTCTCCTCATCGGCTTGCGTCTACAACCAGGCGAAGCAGAAAGATCCGGAAGTGAAGCCGTTGACGGAAGAAGATGCGTATCCGGCGGATCCCGAGCCGGGGTACGGCTGGGAAAAGCTGTTTGCCGAGGAACTCTGCCGCTATTACTACAAGGACTACGGCTTCGAGACTCGCATCGTGCGTTTCCACAACGTTTACGGCCCCCTCGGGACGTATGACGGCGGCAAGGAGAAGGCTCCGGCTGCGATTTCCCGCAAGGTTGCCATGGCATCGAACGGCAGCGAAATCGAGATCTGGGGTGACGGCGAGCAGACGCGCTCGTTCATGTATGTGGACGACTGTGTGGAAGGACTCACGCGGATCATGGCGTCCGACTGTCGGGATGCCCTGAACCTTGGAACCGACGAACTTGTGACCATCAACGGGTTGGTGGACATGGTGTCGGGCATCGCGGGCAAGAAGCTGGTCAAGCGGCATAACTTGACTGGTCCGCAGGGCGTCCGCGGGCGCAACAGCGACAACACTCTGCTTCGCAAAGTGTTGGGCTGGGAACCTTCGATCCGTCTTGAACAGGGACTGGCCATCACCTACAAGTGGATTGCATCGCAGGTTACGAAGAAACCGGTGGAGCAGTCGGAACTTGTTTCCGCGCGATAGTTCGAACCCCATCCCTCTCCGGGCTGACCTCACCAAGTGAGGTCAGCCACTCCTTAATCTGCAAATCACTCCATAGGAACTTCTTGCGTCGATGACGCTGGCCCATCCCTCCCCACTCAATTCAAATATGGCGACGAGTGTATTCACAGAAGAACGGATGACGAAGCCGGGCTCGGGGCTGCGGCCTGGGCCTCTTTTTGTAGTCGGCATGTGGCGTTCGGGGACTTCGTTGCTTTATGCCTTACTCAATCAGCACAGCCAGATTTCGCTGATGTATGAGGCGGAGTTGCCGGTGCTGCGACCACTCTTTTTGATGAAAAAAGGGAAGTCGGATTGGGCCGAGCGGTGGAATTTCTGGAACAGCGCACTGGAGCGGCACCAGATTTCTGTGTCTGAGATTCCTGGGGCTGCCGACGGATTGCCCAGTGCAATGAAGGCGATCTACGGGCAGTATGCTCTGCGCAAGGGTGCGCCAATTTGGGGCGGAAAGTCTCCAAACTACTATGACTTCCTAACGCGATTGTCGCATGACTTTCCCCAAGCGCAGTTCGTCGTAATCTGGAGGGATCCTGCTGACATTTGCCGCAGCATCTTGCGGGCGGCAGCGAAGGACACATGGTTCAGCAAGCGGGGCATTCCGCACCGGGCCTTGTTCGGACTGCATCGCATGAGGCGGGATTGCGATCGGTTGGTAAAACGCGGAGTTCCGGTGCACCAGATCGATTACGAGGATCTGATTCACCGGTCAGAAGAAGTCATGCAGGGAATTTGCGAGTTTCTGGATATCCCTTTTGAAACTCGCATGACGACGCTTGAGGGTGCGGATCGTTCCGCCATTTACGAGGGTGAACATCACGAGGGCGTCAAGAGCGAGAAGATTGTCGGCAAGAAATCTCGACCGGAAGTTCTTCCGGCTGCGTTGAAAGAAAAGATTGAGCGGTATCGCTGTTTTTGGCGGACGCAGTACGGAAATGCGTGGCCGCCGGCGCCAGCCACGTCTGGAAGTGAAGATGTACGGATGCCCGGAGCGCTGGAGAGAATGAGAGATCAGTTAGTATTCCGCGCTTACCGTGCACTCGACGCAGCGGTTGTGCTGGTGTATTGCTATGCGCCAATTGGCTGGTTGAGAAAGTACCGGGCGGTGAAGGCTCAATCGCCGGTCGCGGGAGACGAAAATAGGCGATCGACAGCGTTGTCAGCGGATCGCTGATTGTGGACGAATCGAAAAGTGCTCGTGATGAAATTTATTCGCAGTCATCTTCTTGTCGGCTTGGTGCTCCTAAGCTCGTTGGGAATCGTAATCTGGGCGGCAGCGGAGGCCAAAGTGCCGCGACCACCGACCGAGCCGATTCCGGCTACATTCTTTGGGATGCACATTCACCGTGCAGCTGTTTCAACGCCTTGGCCTTCCGTTCCCTTTAAAGCGTGGCGCTTGTGGGATACGCATACGACATGGGCGCAGCTCGAGCCTCAAAAAGGGGATTGGGATTGGCGGATGCTTGATCGCACCGTCGATTTGGCACAGCAGCACGGTGTCGAAGTGCTGTACACCATGGGACGCTCTCCGAAATGGGCGTCGGCCCGTCCGAATGAGGTTGGCAAAAATCCCAACGCACAGCCGGGAGGGATGGCAGAGCCTCGCAATCTCGAAGATTGGCGGAGCTATGTTCGGAAGGTGGCGACCCGCTACAAGGGGCGTATCAAGGCCTACGAAATCTGGAACGAGCCTAATCTCGAGAACTTTTATAGCGGTACGCCGGAGACGATGGTCAACATGGCTCGAGAAGCCTACGGCGTGCTGAAAGAGGTTGATCCCTCCATCGTCGTGGTTTCACCTTCGGCGGTAGGTCCGACCGGATTACCTTGGCTCGAGGAATATTTGAGGCTAGGCGGGGGAAAGTACGCCGATGTAATTGGTTACCACTTTTATGTGCGGGGCCAGGAACCTGAGGGCATGCTGGGGTTCATCGATCAGGTTCACGAGATCACGCGCAAGTATGGCGTCGCTGATAAGCCGCTCTGGAACACGGAAGCGGGCTGGCTCCAGCCGTATCGGATTGATCCCGAAGACGGCCCTGCCTATGTGGCGCGAGCTTACATTCTGAACTGGGCGGATGGCGTCAGTCGCTTCTACTGGTATGCGTGGGACAACCAGGGAGCGCGGGTACGCATGACCGAAGCGGATGAGGCGACGTCGACTGCGACGGCAAGAGCGTATGCCGAAATACAAAAGTGGATGGTTGGCGCCCGCATGGAGTCGATCACGGAGGATCGCGGTACCTGGATTTGCCAGTTGAGCCGGGACGGCGCAATTTCGTTTATCGTCTGGAATCCCGAACGCAAAGTGGATTTTGATCGGCCAAAAGACGTGAACACCGTGCACAAGTTAACTGGGGAAAGCGCGGGGATTTCGGGAAACAAGGTTGAAATTAGTTCGACACCGGTTCTTCTGGACCGGTCCACGCATTGAGTTGAAAGTCCTCCCTCTCGCGGTTGGGTTGAAATCGTAAGACACGCAGAGAAAACCTAGATTTTCTCGCAGCATCAAATAGGAGGCTTCGTGCAGCAAACATTTTGCCGCAATCTGGCTAAGCACTTTGGCATTGCCCTCATTCTGGCGTTCGCGGTAGCGCTGACATCGCAGCAGGTTTCCGCCCAGACCTTTACAGTTACACCCGCCTCTGTCGCCTTTAAACAGGTGGTGGATGGAACGATTGGCTTGGCTTACGCCGTGACCGTAACAAACACGGGGAAGACCGGTAATGTCGTCATCGATAGTTACAGCATCGAGCCATCGGAGTTCCAGTTCTTCTACGGGTGGTCTCCGGTCGTGTTGACGCCAAACACGCTGATCAACTATTCCATCCGATTTGCCCCCGATGCACCACAGACTTTCAACGGAACTTTCACGATCAATATCGAAGGGTCGCAACCGGTCGTGGTGCCCTTGACGGGCACAGGAGTTTCCACCGGGGCGAATCCGGCGATCAGTGTTCAATCGTTGAGCTTCGCGAACACACCGGCTGGCACAGTGAGCGCGAGCCAACCCATCACGATCACGAATAATGGTACGACCGGCACGACTGTCAATACCATTACCGTGGACCCACCGTTTCAGTTGAGTGGATTTCCGCACTCGCAAGTCCTTCAACCAGGGAAATTCCTGACGGTGAATGTGAACCTGGACGGAACCATTCCGGCGAACTATAACAACATGCTGACGGTGGGGTTCAATAACGTGCTGTCAAAAGGAACCGCACTCAAAGGAAGTGTCACCGCTGGCAATGCGTTAGGGGTGAGCATCTACCCGCAGCTGCCTTCGGGAGTGGTGACGGGCGCGTACTTATCAAATCTTACCGCTGCTGGCGGAGTGCCTCCCTACAGTTGGAGCCTCCAATCTGGTTCCAATTTACCTCTGGGACTATCGCTATCGTCAGACGGAGCAATCACAGGAACTCTGGATCCCAGCGTGACGATTGGCAGCTATAGTTTCACGGTGAATGTCACTGACTCCGCCTCTCACACGGCGGCAAAGACGCTCACGATTCCAGTGTCCGCGCAGACGGGAGCAAAGTGCAACAACATTGAAAGCTTCATTACGAACACTACGAACCCTCTCGTCCCGATCAATGACCTGGGACTGGGCACCTACGGAGGCAAGCAAGGAGGGCTGTATTTGAACGGAACCAATTCACGCCCGCCGGCCTTCAATAACGGAGGCATTGCGATTGCGCAAGGCATTCAGCCTTTGGACGCAAATGGCAACGTCGATACAGTAAATGGCAAAATTGGCCTGATGTCAGTCGGTATGTCGGCCCTGTTTGATACTTGGCTCACGTTCACGACGGATGTGCAGGCCGATCCGACCGTGAATCCTAAGCTTGTGCTGGTGGCGGGCGCGCAACCACGTGCCTATGCCAAAAATTTTGCCAGCGCTACTGATGGTTTCTGGAACCCAATCTTCCAGAACTTCTTGCCCGAGGCGGGGATTACCGCGGCCCAAGTACAGGTGGTTTACATTAAAGATATCGATCCGACTCCGGGCGGAACCTTCCCTCAGGATATGGCGAAATTGCAGTCGGAGTACGAGTCGATCGTGCAGAATGTCTTCGCTAAATTTCCAAACGTCAAACTCGCCTATTTTGGAGGATCGGTCTACACCGGATACTCCAACGGCCTAAGCAACATTGATAACGAGCCTTGGGCGTACGAATCCGGCTTCGCAGTCAAGTGGGCGATTCTGGATCAGATCAATGGCAAACCGGCGCTGAACTGGAATCCAGCGAGAGGGACGGTAAAGGCTCCCTGGATGTCTTGGGGCGCGTACCCTTGGGCGAATGGTTTGTTGGCGAGAAGCGATGGGACGACGTGGGCTTGTCCTGACATCAAGTACGATGGCTTCCATCCCTCGGATCCTTACGGACGCGAAAAGGAAAGCAATCTCATGATTAACTTCTTCAAGAGCGATCCGACCACCACGCCCTGGTTTCTTGCTCACTGAAGAGTAGGTGTTCCGGAGGTAAATGAAGGCGGCCAAAAATGGCCGCCTTTTTCTTTGGATTGAGCAACACTTGTGACGCTTTTAATCGTCGTCGGGATCCGTGGGCGGACTCTTATCATTGATAAAGTGCGCTGCATCGAGCGGAGCGATGATGGTTTGGAAGGTAAGAGGTGTCTGAGTGAAGTCGAAGCAATCCGCAAAATCGTCGGCGTTAGCGTCGGCGTAATTCAGCGAAGGCAAGGAAAACGTTTCTTCGATGAACTTCAGAATGCTGCCGAAATGATGGGTCGTATGGGAAATGTACTGCGCCTTGGCGTAAGGTGAAACGACGATCAGGGGTACGCGAAAACCGTACTCATACGAGTTGATGACGGAAGGCGCCACGTGATCGTACCAACCGCCCCAGTCATCCCAGGTAATAAAGATGACAGTGTCGGCCCAGTACTGGCTGTTGCCAATGGCGTTGACAACCGAGGCTACCCAGGATGGGCCGGATCCATCGCTGGCAAAGGAGTGGTCCGAAGATTTTCCGTCGGGGATAACCCAACTCACCTGGGCAAGTTGATTGCTGGAAACGTCCGTGAGAATTTGCGCATGATTGAGGACTACGTTGCTGGTCCAGTCCGAACCCACACAAGAGGTGCCGTTCGGTGGAGGCGCGTCGGGTCCACACATGTGTTGAATCGCGTTCGGTGCGGTCCAGATCGATCCGGCTTCAGGAGCGTAGTAACGCCAGCTGATATTTTTGGCCTCGAGCGAGTCCGTGATCGTCGGATGATCGAAGCACGGGTACTGACTTGTCATGTTGCCGCTAGGGTCGATCATGCTGACGGTTTCGGTTGCAGGAGCGATGCAGCCGGCGTTTTCGTTACCCGTCCTGTCGGGATTGTCGGCGTCGAAAAGATTGCTTGAGGCCGAAGGGGCCGAAGTGCCGGAGATGATGAATTGATGGGCTGGAAAACTGGGGCCTTGGTTGGTCTGAAACATGCGGTCGCCGAAGGTGTATTGCTCCGCAAGGTGAAAATAGGGCTGCACGTCGGACGGCATCACATACTTAAATTGCGGACTGCCCGCCGGAGGGCAGTTCACGGCAGCAGGCGCGCAGGAAATCGAGATCAGGTCCGCACCATCCATTTTTCCGTTGTCATACATTTTCAGAAAACCGGCGTGTGAGTGCCCGGGATCGTAGTTGTCAGGCGAACTCCCGGCGTTCCCCAGATCCAGTGCCGTGAGAGGGATCTGTTGTCCGAGCGAGTTTTTGCCAACATTGACGATATCCGCCCCGCGAGAGATCAGAACGGGGTCCTGAAAAAGGTTGTCGGGTGTCCGGTTCTCCTGGAAGATGATGACGATGTGCTGAATCTTCGAAGGGGGAGGCGGAGGAGGAGGCGTGACGGTTGTGACCGAGCTCGTGCTCCCTCCACTACAGGCATTGAGCCCCAACAGGAGGGCGGCACAGAACATTAGAACCAAAACTGACAGCAATGTGACATATCTCATTCCGTACGCACTCCTCTGGCAAGAAGAAACCCGGCGTCGGCGATTTCCACTCGGCAAAGGTTAGATTCTTTTAGCTAACTTATGGTTAGGCGGAATTAGCAGTGAAACGACGATTTTCAACTCAGTGCTGTAAGAACCAGGGTGTCGTTGTGGTTTCGGTCTTGAAGAAGTTGAGGATGATATTTGCATCCTTTTCCCATCCGCCCGGCCTTGAGGGATGGACGCCATCCGAGGTCATATCCTGGCAGGTCCAGATCAAGCCATCGTTGCGTCCAAGGAGGCCGTTCGACCATTCATAGGGTCCCCACGTCATCCATGGTGCTTTTACCGTGCCCTCGTCCGGATCATAATTCAGGGCGGGATCGCCATCGATCTGGTCTTGAATGCTCCACTTCACCGCGAAGCCGGTTTCGTATGCGTAGGGCTCGGGATATCTGGGATGCGGCAGGCCATTATCATAGCCGTCATAAAACTTGCTGGTGAAGTATGCCAGCTTCAAGTTAGGGAATTTGGTGTGCAAGTTCTGTGCGATGCTCTCCAGTTGGCTCTGCTCCTGCATCATGTCAGCGGGAAACTTTCCCGTTGGGAAGGCATTGACGGCTTGCACCCACGCGGCCACTACCTGGTTGGCGGTAAGGCCGACCTGAGGAAGGAAGAATTGAAAGATGGCATTCCATACGCCGTCATTTGGATCTGCGAATTTAGCAGCGGGAGCGGTGGGTTGTGCGCCTTTGACAATCACGAGATGAGAATTCTTCGAAGGATCGGCGTTCGCGTTGATGGTGAACTGCGCGTATGTGTTTGAGGTGTTCGATTCGCCAATCGAAATCAACCCGTACTTGCCATTGGGATCGGGATTGCCGTTGCCGTCAAGGGGTTGAATCGAGTTTGCGATTGCAAGCCCAGCCGCATCGTTTTCGAGAGGGCGCGTATTGAGGCCGTCGGGGTAAAGTCCTCCTTCCGAGCCCAGATAACTGCCAAAGCCAAGATCCGTGAGCGCGACCATTGGGGTGGAAGTGCCTGCAACGTTCCAAGAAATGTTGCTGCAATTGGCTCCAGTGATCGGGCCTACGGGAATCGTCACGCTGGCTGTGGCGACGAGCGGAGGAGTGCTGGAGTCGGTTACGGCTACTTGAAATGTGTAACTTCCGATGCTGACACCAGGGTCGAGGTTTCCGCTTATGGTTCCAGTACTCGAGAGACTGAGTCCTGTAGGCAGACTTGATCCAGGGGGCAAAGACCAAGCGTAGGGCAGGGTCCCCGCGGATGCTGTCAATGAGGCCAGATAGGCGGAACTGACCGTGGCCGCGGGCAAGGTGGGGAAATTAGTAATTACGAAGGAGGAGGCGGGAATAGCTATTCCCGTGAGTGCGACCGCGTTCGGGGGGAGCACATCGTAGCTGAGCACCATTGCGTTGTACGATGTGCCCACGGAAGATGCGGAGTAAGTAACCGTGAGAGGCAGCGAGCCCGCGGGCAATACCGTTGCGGGAGTGGTGAAACCTTGAACCGTAAATGGAGGGTCGATATTAATGGACTCCAGGGTGAAAGGAGCCGTCCCCACATTCGTGATGGTCACGGATTGCGACGAAGATGTCCCAAGGCTCTGTGCGGAAAACGTTAACGATGGAGTGTTAAGACTGGCGGCGGCAGTGGTGGTCAATCCCGTTCCTCTCAATGGAAGAACCAGGGGACTCGTGCCGGTGATGTAAAGAGTGAGTTGCCCATTAAAGGTTTTGGCCGCATCGGGCACAAAATTTACGCCAAATGCCAGGCTCTTTCCCGGGCTAGCTGTGTTTGGGGACCAACCCGTCACCAATTGAAATTCGGAGGGCATAAGCGTCATGCTCTCGACGGTCAGATTGGTCGTGCCCGTGTTGGTCAGGATGAAGGTCGTAGTGTGACTAACTGTTCCGATCGTGGTCTTGGGAAATTGTTCGCGGACTGGCCGGACGGTGTATGAAACCTGGGCAACGACGGATGATGCAAGGCAAAGAATTGCGAAGGCGAACGTCAGGACGTCTCGGCACTTCAGCGAGTTGGTTTTGCCGGCGGAAACACTTGGGCCCGTGAATACCCGGGGGAGTGCAAAACGAATCATGAGGATCCTCGTGCTAATGGTGAAATGGAACCGCCATTACCTACTACCCTTACTGATTGCGGGCCGTTTCGCGGCCGCGTTTCGCTGTCCTTCCGGATACCGTGACCTGCACAGCTAGGTGATAAAAATCTCTCTCACCGCCCAGTTACCCGACTCGCACATATAAGGCTTCGGGGTCTTGCGGCGGTTGGCTCATTAAATTCGAATCGCCAGCATAAATGCGACTTCCAAAATACAACAGTTGCAAGTTTGGAAACCACTCTGCATGTTCCGGGGGATGGATTCAAATTCTCGCTGCAGGGTTGCGATGTCGCGCGCAAATGTGTTCGTTAGCAAGTGCGCTTAGTTGCCCGTACCCTGAAGCCGAATCGTCTGCGGACTTCGGAAATCACTGTTCACGACGCTACCCGTTCCTGTGCGCGTTCCGGTCTGTGAGGGAGTGAAGGTGACGCTGACGGTGCAGGAAGCGCCGGGAACCAGAGTCTGCGGGCAGTTGCTGCCGGCCGCGAAGTCGCCTGCCGCGGTGACTGGACCCATTGTCAAGTCTGAGACGGTCGAAGGATTGCTGACTTTGACCGTCATTGGACTGCTGGTCGTGCCCACAGCTTGAGCTGGGAATGTCAAGGTAGTCGGAGAGAGCTTAATCGCCTGGCCGGTACCTCGCAGGTAACTTACGATCGGGCTGGCAGGGTCATTGGCATTCACCATCAACGATCCCGCGAGAATTCCAGATGCGTTGGGAGCGAACTGGACGGTGATCTGGCAGCTGCTGTTTGCCGCGATTGAAGAACCGCACGAATTCGTTTGCGAGAATGGGCCGGCGGTGCGGATGCCGGAGATCTTCACCGCAGAATTGCTTGTGTTCGACAGAGTAACGGTCTTGGTTGACTTGGCACCGTAAACAATGTTGCCGAAATTTCCTGGCGTCGTGAGCGTGAGGAATGTCCCCATTCCAGTGAGCTTCGAAGTTTGCGGGCTGCTGGGATCGCTATCGGTAATTACAACGGAGCCGGTACGAGATCCAGTGACAGTAGGATTGAAGCTGACATTGATGTTGCAGCTTTTTCCTTTTGCCAGGGCGGTGGGGCAATTGTTTGTTTGTGAAAAGTCTCCGGTAGTTGCAATGTTGGAAATCGTCAACGCCTGCGTCGATTGATTGACGAAAGCGATGGGTGTGCTGGGCCCAGCGATTCCGACTGACTGCCGGCCGATGCCGAAATTCGGGGAGATGAATGGGCAGACCCGCTGCGTGAGAATGTCTGGCGGCAGCGGAGCCTGGTTGAAATTGAAACTGTCGGTGGTGCTGTTGGCGTTGGCATCGCGCGCCGTCAAGGGTGGAAGGCCGAAGCGTTCCTCGATGAACTTCAAGATCGAGGAAGGCTCGTACTGAGTGTGCGAGATCTTGCCCGCAATCGCGTACGGAGAAACGATCAACAACGGCACTCGCGGACCAAGTCCAAATTTGTCGACCACTGGCGGACGTACGTGATCATAGAAGCCGCCGAAGTCGTCCCACATGATAAAGACGGCGGTGGTGTTCCAGTCTGGTCCGCTCATGATCGCGTTCAAAGCAGCGACCGTCCAATTCTCGCCGGGACACGTACCCGACGGTGGATGTTCGTCGTTTCCAGCGGTGGGAATGAGCCAAGAGACAGCGGGTAGATTTCCGCTCTGGGCGTCTTGGTTGAAGAGCTTGTGATCCACCACATTATTCCAAAGCGAGCTAAAACGAATGTGACTGATGGCTGCTAACGTAGTGAACGGATAGCCCGGCTGACCTAACAGCGACGCATAAAATTTCCAACTGACTCCCGCACTCTGAAGTTCGTCTGCCAGCGTGGTGAAATCCACACAAGGGAAGGTTTGCGTGACAGTATTGTCGTCGTTCCAGACGTAAGTGAACGTCCCCGGAATCGAATCGCAGCTGCCTCCGTTAGTCTGGGAAGGACTTGGCTGGGTGAAGATATTGCTCGACTGAGCGCCGACGGTATACAGGTGGTTTACAAAGCTCGCACCTTGAATCGACGAGAACATGTTGTCGGCGAGGACGAAGTGCTGTCGCGTATTTAAAGTAGTTGGGTAGATCCGATTGTGAGAGTTGCGAAAGGCCCAACATGTCTCCGTTCAAATTTGAGCCGGAGACGATATCGAAGAGATCCATCTTGCCGCCGTCGACCCCTTGCACGGCGTCAAACCAGCCATGACTGATGTCGCGCGGAGGCGGGTCGGGAGCATGAACGAGACGAACCGTTTGACCGGTGGACATGACGGCGGAGGTTGCGCCATTCGCTCCGGGATAGGTTCCGAAATACTGATCGAACGTGCGGTTCTCTTTGATGATGAAGACAATATGCTGGATGTTGTTGATGTCGCCCGGAACGGAACCGGGCTTGGACTGGGGATCTGGGCGAGGAGTTTGAGCCGCCAGGCCTAGGCACTGAAAGAGCAGGATTCCCAACAAGATAAACGAGGACAGTTTCCGCACATAGGAACTCACCAAGGGTCGCAACCTCATGTCGTATTCAGGGTCTGGGAATCGCCACTGGCGCGAGCGGGGGAATTCCACCAGGCAGTACTAAAATCCTTGCTTCCAGCGCAGATTTTGTCAAGATGAAAGATTCTGCAACAACAGGACTTAGCTGCTATTTTAACGGTTATTTTGGGGATGTTGCCGAGGATTAGCCGGCGTGGTGCGAGAGCCGTTTCCCTCAGTCTTTGATGGCTTTTTCGCAGTGTTCCTGGCCTGTTTCATTCCATGACTAAAGTAGTGGTCCAATGAGAAGTCCGATGCCCAATCGCGTGCACTTTTAGCCTGAAATGTGCTGACCGTCTGTTACCTGTTCTCCCGCTTCGGCCCTGCTTACAGTGAAGTTGCATTTCTTTGCAGGGCGAAAGCTGGGGGTAGCGTTCGATGTCAGCCAACCATTTTCCTCGCACGGGAGCTCGTCGCAAATGCGGCTCGGTCGGCACCAAACTTGCGGCCCTGGAGGTATTAGCTCTCGTCGGTCTGACAATTTTCTCGCTGGCTTGCGCCGGAGTGAGCGCCGGCAAGCCAGGTTCGAACGCTTCCGTCTCGGTTTCGATCAGCCCCACCACTTCCACCGTCGTCGCTTCGGGGACGGTGCAGTTCAGTGCGGCTGTTGCCAATAGCTCCAACACATCGGTTACCTGGTCGGCTTCAGCGGGGACGATCGACAGTACGGGCCTCTACACCGCGCCGGCTGTGAAGGCAAATACAAATACGATTGTGACAGCGACGAGCGTGGCGGATTCGAGTCAATCGGCAACGGCTGCGATCGTTGTAACCCCGGTGGGGGCGATTACCATTGATACCGTTTACATTCCAGATGCAGTTTCCGGAACGCCTTACAACACAGATCTCACAGCAATAGGCGGCACGCCTCCGTATCAATGGAGCATATCGTCCGGGAGCCTGCCGACGGGGCTGCAACTGAGCGCCTCGGGATCGATATCGGGCACCACGAGTACGCTCGGTCAATTTACCTTTACGGCAATGGTGACGGATTCATCGTCGCCAGCCCAGACTGCAACGCAGTCATTCACTCTAAGCGTTGATACTGCCGCTCTGGATGGAGCAATTCCCGCTAATTTCTTCAGCTTGCATGTGAACCGGCCCAACACTCCTTGGCCCAGCGCGCCATTTGCCGGGAAGAGACTTTGGGACGCTGGTGTTAGTTGGGCGCTGGTTAACACGGCGAACGGCGTTTATGACTGGTCGGTGCTGGATCAGCGGCTGGCGGATGCGCAGACGCACGATGTTGACGTGCTCTACGATCTCGCACGTACGCCGGTTTGGGCACAGTGCGGCCCCACAACGGTTTCTCCGTGCACCCAGACTCCGGATTGTGCGTATGCCGGGGAAACATGGGGCGGTGGACCTGGCCAATGTTACTGGCCTGCCGACTTGCAGGCTGACGGCACTGGTACCAACCAATACTGGAAGAACTGGGTCATTGCTATCGCGACTCATAGCGTGAACAGCAGCACGGCGCACATCAAATACTACGAAATCTGGAATGAGCCGAATTCGACTTCTTTCTTCCGCGGAACGATGGCCCAACTGGTTCGAATGACGCAGGACGCCGCTTGCATCATCAAAGGAACGGGACCAGGTTGCACGAGGCAGGGAATCGATCCTGGCGCGCTGATCGTTACACCGGCTCCTACCCAGGGTGCTATGGCGATCGATAAGTTCATGACGGATTTTATGTCGCTAGGCGGCGGCAACTTCGTGGATGTGATTGCGTTTCATGGCTACAACGGCACGGAGGCAGACCGAGTGTTTGATGTCGTGAACACGCTGAAGTCGGGCTCCCTCGCTACATACCAGCAAACCAGCAAGCCGCTGTTCGACAGTGAGTTCAGTTGGGGAGAGAACGTCACGTTTCCGGATCCTGACGAGAGGCAAGGCTTCGTAGCCAGCAGCCTGCTCCTGCACTGGAGCGCCGGAGTCAGTCGAGTCTACTGGTATAGCTGGGACGCGTCCGGAACGATGTGGAGCGCCACCAGCATCGCGGGATGTTCGATTCCTGATCCGAGCGGCGTTGGATATACATGTGGGTCGGCGATCGCCTACGAGCAACTGCAAAATTGGATGGTCGGCGCTGCCATGAGTTCAAATTGCTCAGCGACCGGAACGGTATGGACCTGTGGTTTGATCAGGACAGGGGGCTATGAGGCGCTGGCTGTCTGGGATTCAGCGCAGAGTTGCAACAATGGCACTTGTACGACTTCAAACTTCACCGTGCCCAACAGCGCGAATTATGTTCATTATCGGGATCTGGCGGGCAAGGTTCACGCCATCAGCGGTAGCACGGTCCTGATTGGGTACAAGCCCATCTTGCTCGAGAATAAATAACGATTTGCTTCTGACAAGGTTCGAACTGCCTGCGCGTACCGGCCCATCCTTCGGTTCATACAGTCCATGCGCCATTGCGCCTCCATGAGAATTGCTGTCAAACTGTGGTTCGGGGAAGCAAGGATTCACATGCGCAATTTCTTAAGAGTTATTCCTGTATCTCTGGCAAGTCTTTTCGTTGCGAGCGGCCTGTGGGCTCAGTCATTTGTAGCCAAGCCGTTAAATGATCTCGGAAAAGAGACGTACAAAGGCTTTTCCGGAGGTCTGTACGAAAACGGAAGCAGCGACATTCCGGCGGATCATCGAACGGACGGTCTTGCACTGGCCGAGCAGGTAAAACCGATTCACGGGAAATTCGTGTTCCTGGGAATTGGCATGAGCAATGCCGCGATGGAGTTTTCCGCGTTTGAAGAGTTAGAAGCCGGCGACAGCCGTGTGAACCATAGTTCGATGGCTGTAGTCAAAGGGGCGCAAGGCTCAATGACAGCATGTGCCTGGGCGAGCGCGAAAGAAACGCCTCAGCAGCATGGTTGCAACATGCCACGTTATTTGCCAAATCAGTACGACCGCATTCGTGACGAATTGTTGAAGCCGGCAGGCCTGAGTGAGGACCAGGTGGAAGTGGTGTGGATGAAGAATGCGGAACGCCGGCCAACGGTCTCGCTGCCCGCGAAGAATGCGGAGGCTTACGAATACGAGCGCTATATCGGAGATACGGCTCGAGCGCTTCGAGCGCGCTATCCAAATCTGAAGCTCCTGTTTATTTCAAGCAGGATTTATGCGGGGTATGCGCGGGTGCCGCTGAATCCTGAGCCTTATGCGTACGAATATGGGTTCTCGGTGAAGTGGGCGATCCAGGCGCAGGTGGACGAAATGCGGCGAGGTGCGGTGGATCCCATCGCGGGCGATCTCGATTATAAGAAGGGCGCGGCCCCGTGGATTGCATGGGGACCGTATTTGTGGGCGGACGGCACCGTCCGGCGTTCTGATGGTTTGACTTGGGAGCCTTCGGAATTTATGCCAGATGGAACCCATCCTAATCCCGAGGGCAGGGAAAAAGTGGCGGGCATGCTTCTGGAGTTTTTCCTGCATTCTCCGTACACGATGTGGTTCAGGAAATAGACTTGCGAAACATCTGTCGACTTGGCGGGTGTGAAGAAAATTGCATGATCGAAAAGATCGATATGTCTTTGTTGAACTATCTTCTTGAAGTTATGTTCGGTCAAGGCTAGGATCTCAACTGCCTTCCCCCGAGGCGCCTTAATTTTCATCGTTCCATCCGCCGGTTTGGCTCTCTTCGCGCAGCGTTTGTGAAGGGCAGTTCGATTACGGTGGCGGCGCCAAGCTCAAATATTTCTGGGAGTCTTTCATGGGCCGGCTTAACGCCATCGTAATCACAGTTAGCTTTTTCCTTCTTACGCTCCTGGCAAATGCGCAGATTTCCTACACTTTGAAGCCATCGTCGGCCCAGTTTGAGGGTACGGTCGGCATGCCGAGCCACAACGTCAATTTTGTCCTCACCAACACGAGCAAGACGACGTTCACGATCCAGAGCATCAGCATTGATTCCCCTGTTTTCCAGTTGGTCACTGGGTGGGCGCCTTACACGTTGGTACCGACGGAACCGGCACGTTACGGCATCAATTTCGTGCCAACTTCGGCGGGCACGTTCTCCGGCCACCTGATCATCAACATTGACGGCCTCGATCCAATCTCAATTCCGCTTTTCGGGTCGGCAGTGCGGACTGGCGCCACGGTCAGTGTCAATACTTCGTCGCTTTCCTTTACCCAGCCCGTAGGTGTGACCAGTGCTCCGCAGACCGTCACGGTTACCAATACCGGCACGGACCCGCTGACCGTGCTGGCGGTTGCCATCGATCCGCCGTTTTCCGCGTCCGGTTCTGCCTTGCCGGCAACGCTAAACCCGGGCAACGCTCTCTCTCTGCAGGTCACCGAGACAGGCACAGTTCCCGGGACGCAGACCAGTTTGCTCACAATTTCCTATGACGTGCTGCCCGCGAATGCGGTCGACCTCTCCGGCACGACCACACCCGCACAGTCACTCTCAGTCAGTTCTTTCCCCGTCCTGCCAAAGGTGCCCGCCGGAGCTCCGTACTTGTTTGCCTTTTCGGCGGCTGGAGGTACGCCGCCCTACAAGTGGCGACTCTCGCCGGGATCCGCATTGCCGAAGGGGTTGACGCTCAACTCCGATGGAACCGTGACCGGCACCATCGCTTCCACCGTGAAGGTCACCACGCGCAATTTCAATGTGCAAGTGACTGACGCTGCGTTGACTACCGCGACTTCCACGATGACGATTTCAGTGGGGGTACCGACAGGTTCGAACTGCAGCAATCTCTTTTGGGATATCGCGAATACTTCAACCCCGATCGTTCCCCTGAACGACCTTGCCACCGGTTCCTACCTGGGAAGTGAGGGTGGCCTCTATCCCAATGGGAGCAATGTGAGGCCGACCTCGCACGAGGCTGCGGGGATCGCGATCGCGCAATCGATCGGCCCTCTCGATGCCGCAGGAAATCCCGACCCCAATGGAGTCTACGGCCTGCTTTCCATCGGCATGTCGTCGACCGCCCATACTTGGGACCAGTTCACGATTGATGGAAATGCTGAGCCGTTACGAAATCGCCAACTGGTGATTGCCCGGGGAGCACAGCCGGACGCAGGCGCCGTGCGATTCGCCGACGTGCATAACGGGGTATGGAATGCCATCACTCAGTTTTACTTGCCACAGGTCGGCTTGACGAAGTATCAGGTGGTGGCGGCGTGGGTCGTAGCGGTTGACGGCTACCCGGCTGGGACCTTCCCGAAGGACATGTCGCACCTACATGGGGAATACAAATTGATCGCGCAAAACCTGCATACAATCTTTCCTAACTTGAAGTTGGTTTACTTCACCAGCAAGTTCTACGACGGATACGCCAATGGACTGGCCCATCCCTCGTATCCGGAGCCATTCGCCTACGAATCAGGCTTTGCGGTGAAGTGGGCGGTTGAGGATCAGATCGACGGTGATCCCACACTCAATTACGATTCCAGCAAAGGTGCGGTCATGGCGCCTTGGATGTCGTGGGGACCATACGACTGGGCAAATGGACTGCTGGCCAGAAGCGATGGTTTGACTTGGACCTGCGAAGACGTGAACCATGACGGCGTTCATCCCACGAACCCGCAAGGACGTGAAAAGGAAACCAATATTCTGCTTAACTTCTTGAAGTCGGATGTGACTACCGCGCCTTGGTTTCTTACTCACTAGAGATTTCCAAATTTCCGCAACTCCTGTCGACATTCCGGGTTATAGAAGCAACTAACCCGATAAGGCTGTGCTTTGCCTCGGGCTGTGCGCCACTAGTCCGGTATCGACCCGAACGCCGGGTACGGCTAAAATATCGCCACGAGGGATAAGATGTTCGTTATCAAGGCCATGGGAGTTGTCCGGCGCAAGCCGATTTTGGGGATGGGGTGCCTGTTCGCCGCCATCGCAGACTAGCTTGAGCTGCGGGGGGAGTAGTCCCGATGCACAGGTTGTTCCGCCCGTGAACAAGACTGTGACGGCTGTAGCGATTAACCCCACGAATCCGATTTCAGTTGGTCAACTAGCAGTTTCACAGCGATCGCCACTTACAGTGATGGCTCTACTCCCAGCGATGTCACTTCTTCGGTGACTTGGTCTTCGTCGAATCCTTCTGTGGCGAGCATTCACAGCGACCGGGACAGGCGCCGGCGTTGCTACGGGAGTAGCAGGCGGCTCCGCCGACATCATGGCGACCTTCGGCGGAATCACGTCCGATACGACTTGGGAGTGAGTGGCGGTACCGCTACTGCTACGGGATTGGCGCTCAGCGTAATCAATCCGTCGATCGCTCCCGGAGCCAAACTGCAGGTCGTTGCGGTGATTGAGTACAGTGATGGCTCGAACCAGAAGGTGACGAGTTCTGCCACTTGGAACATCGTCGAATCCTGCCGTTGCTACGGTGGAGAGTTTAGCGGTGATCATCCCGGCGTGTAGCGGGCGTTGCTCCGGGAACCACGACGATCATCAGCGCAGTGCAACTGGATTTCCTCCCGCGCAGACGCACGTTACGGTTGCTAACAATGCCGCTCTGGTTCCGCTGATGGACATGACATCTTCACAGAATTATCTGGGCTTCGAGGGTGGGTTGTACGAGAACAGCAGTGATACGCCACCGTCAGGACCACGACTCGGCATGGAAAGAAGGCGGCTGCTGCGATTAAACCTCTTGATCAAAACGGAAATGCAAGTTCCAGTGGCGCTATTGTCTTCCTCGGTATCGGAATGTCGAATGCGACCCTGGAGTTCAGCGCATTTGTGAACGCCGCGGCATCGAAGCAGAGTGTGAACCATTCAACGCTTCGCTGCGTTTTGGACGGCGCTTACGGAAGCGTAACTGCTTGTCCGTGGACGGTGGCGACGGGACTCGCCAAACTGCCCGGAATACACGAGCGGAGTGCCGGCAGAGAATCAGTACGATCGAGTACGCGACACAGTGCTGGCGACGGCGAAGACGCACCATCCGCTCCTGCAGGATGTGGCGGTACTACCGGCAACGCCGTGCTTGACGGAAAAGCAGGTGCAGGTACTGTGGATTAAGAATGCGAATCCTTCGCCGGCACTGCATGGGTTCGCCTCGTTGCAGCCGTTTACCGATAACTGTGCCAGCGAAATGGGCACGATCGAGGCATGTAACTACGAAGAGCAGTTGGGTGAAACGATTCGAGCGGCCAAGGCCACGGTATCCGAACCTGCAGCAGATTTTTATTTCGACTCGCATCTACGCTGGCTATGCTTCGGTTCCTCTGAATCCTGAACCTTATGCTTACGAGTACGGCTTTTCGGCGAAAGTGGTTGATTCAGGCCCAGATCAATCAGATTCGTAACGGGACGGTGGACCCAGTGGCGGGAGACATGAACTATAACAGTGGCACGGCTGCTTGGACTGCATGGGGTCCTTACCTGTGGGCCTATGGGACCACGCCGCGTTCCGACCAGCTGATCTGGTGCAACGGGCAGAGCGGTTCTCCGTGCAATGGAGAAGATGATTTCCAGTCGGATGGAACGCACCCGAATACGGCTTCCGGAGTGCCAAAAGTCGTGAACCTGATGATGAAGTTTTTCTCGACTTCGCCCTATACTCCAGTGTGGTTTTGTGCCAGCAAGAGTTCGTGTTGAAGGAGGCTATTTTGGATCTGAGGGCTGGACACAACAGCCCTCAAGGGTTTCAGACTCAGCAGGTTGCGGCCCTAACCGCGGCATACCCTTGCAAAATCTTTCATCTTGACACGGTTATGGGTCCTCGACAGAATGGACGAACGTCGCGAGGATAGCAATTCTCCCCGCTTTTGATATCCCCCACTAAAGTGGTCTTCCGCGGGTTGCTCCCAGAGTGCCCGGTTTGAAATCTCCGGAGGTTCTCTTGTCTCTGCATAGCTGCGTTCAGCATGGCGCCGAACTCCTGCGCAAATCTTGTGCTCTGTCTCTGTCTATTTGTCTGCTGTTTTCCACCGGGGCCTCATTTGCTCAGACTGGCCAGAGCGCTCCGCAGGCATCGGCTCCGCCACCGGTCGATCTGACTAAGATCCAGCACATCATTTTCATCATTAAAGAGAACCGGACCTTCGACAATTATTTCGGGACTTACCCCGGAGCAGACGGAGCGACGACGGCGAAGATTTCGACCGGGCAAACGATTCCGCTGGGGCACACCCCGGATCAGACGCCCCGTGACATTGCCGGACATGGCTGGTACGACGCCATCGCGGGAACTGACAAGGGATTGATGGATCAGTTCGATCTGATTCCAGGAGCCAGTCTGAATGGCGATATGCTGGGCCTGAGCCAGTTGACCCAGCAGGATATTCCGAACTACTTCGCCTATGCGCAGAATTTCGTTCTCGCCGACAAGATGTATTCGTCGATGAAAGGTGCCAGCTGGGCCAATCACCTCTACATGGTGGGAGCTCAAGCGGGGGGCGCCTTTACGATCCCGAAAACCACGGTGAACTCCTGGGGCTGCGACGCCAATCCCACCGCATCGGTACAGGTGTGGGATACGGACGACACGGTCTCGGCGCCATTCCCGTGCTTTGATTTTCAAACGATCGCGGATGAACTGCAGGCTGCAGGAGTCTCGTGGAAGTTCTACGCGCCGCCACAGAGTGATCCCGCGTATGTGTACTCTCCGCTCGACGGCATCAGCCACATTCGTTTTGGGTCACTGTGGGGCACGAATGTGGTGAGCGATACCCAGTTTGTGACTGACGCTCAGAATGGCACCCTTCCCGCAGTGAGCTGGCTCGTAACCCGTGCCACCACGAACGAGCATCCGCCCAGTGGGTCTTGCACGGGAGAAAACTGGACAGTCAACCAGATGAACGCGCTGATGCAGGGAGCGAATTGGAGCAGCAGCGCCGTATTTCTTACGTGGGATGATTTCGGCGGTTTCTACGACCACGTTCCGCCCCCGACTTTGGACAAGTTCGGCTTGGGCCCGCGGGTTCCCCTGCTAATCATTTCACCGTATGCCAAGAAGAACTTCATCTCGCACACGAAGTATGAATTTTCGTCGGTACTGAAGTTCATTGAGGAGCGTTATGGTTTGAGCGCTCTGACCGAACGCGACGCCTTGGCCAACGACATGACCGACAGCTTTGATTTTACCCAGACGGCGCGCAATGGGGTGATTCTGCAGACCCACACGTGCCCGTTTATCAACTCGACGACCAATGTTGGGATCGGCGTTTTGGGGAAGGTGACAACGACAAAACTCAACTTCATCAATCGCAGTGGCGCAACGATGACGATGAAGGGCATCACCGCGAGCGGAGACTTTTCGCAAACGAATAACTGTCCCACCACGCTGGCGAAGGGTGCCAGTTGCATGATTACGGTGAACTTTACCGCGACGGCAGCGGGCACACGGACGGGGACCATCTCGGTGAGTGATAGCGATCCAACCAGCCCGCAGGTAACGCAACTTACCGGAACGGGGACTTCGATTTTGCTGACGCCGGCGCAGCAATTCCCGCGAATCGTAACCGGGACATCATCGTCACAAACGTACACGATGACGAATTCCGGTTCCTCGACCCTTGCTCTATCCAGCATCAAAATGAAGGGGGACTTCTCGCGCACGACCACTTGCAAGACGACGCTGGCCGCGGGTGCCTCGTGCCAAATTACGGCTAAGTTCACTCCCATTCAATCGGGAAACCGCTATGGGGCACTATTCATCAACTCGAACGACGCCTACAGTCCGTATGTGTCGGTGCTGCAGGGAGCGGGCCAATCGATCTCGTTGTCTCCAACAAAGCTAACGTTTGCGGGACAGGCTGTGGGGACTACGAGCGCTCCACAAACCTCGACAATCAAGAATCCTTCGCCTTCGCAGAACCTGGTGTTGGGAACGATCACCGCAACGGGGGATTTCGCGGCCAGCAGCAACTGTCCCTCCTCATTGCTTCCGAATGCAAGCTGCACGGTTTCGGTCGTGTTTACTCCCTCGGTGGCGGGGACGCGGACGGGAGTTGCGGATGTGATCAGCAGCGACTTCAACAGCCCGGCATTGGTTAATTTGACCGGAACGGGTTTTGCATCACAGAGTCACTAACCCATCAGTGAGGCCTATGACTACGAAGCAGGGCAACATCTTTGTGAAATTCCAGGCAAATCAGAAGCAATTTCAAACTCCGAGTGGCCGCGGCCCTATTGACCGTGGCAGGTATGTTCTGCGCGGCTCCGGGGACATCCGCGCAGGTGAATCCACCGGCGACGAGCGCTGTTAATTTGTATCCTGCGGGCGTAGCCTTCTTTGACCAATTTGTAGGGACGATCGGTCCTGTCCAAATTGTGACTCTGACGAACAATGGTACTGCGGCTTTGAGCGTTACGAAGATTGCTGCCAGCGCGGGATTCTCGCAGACCAACAGCTGCGGAACGTCGGTGGCGCCGGTGCGTCATGCACGATCTCGATTCGCTTTAAGCCGGCATCGGCTATGCTGCAGACCGGCACGATGACCGTGACGGATAGTGCGCCCACGAGCCCGCAAACCATCAACCTCCGTGGTACCGGGGTCAACAACGCCATCGCATTCAGCACGACGAACCTGAACGCCGGAACGCAATTGGTGAATACGGCGAGCGGTCCAGTGGCCGTGACCGTTACCAACATTAGCGGAGCTGCGGTGACGGTTAACAGCATTGTTGCAACGGGGGACTTTACCCAGACGAATAGCTGCGTGAGCCCTCTGTCACCGACGCCGGCGACGGCATGTCGCATCGATGTCGTATTCAAGCCCACTGCGGCTGGGACTCGGGAGGGCACCGTTACGATCACCGACAGTGCTCCTGGCAGTCCCCACGTTGTGCAGTTGACCGGCGTGGGTGGCGTCTCGAGCCTGACGTTCTCGCCGATCACACTAACCTTTGGAAATATCAATCTGGGCCGAAAGAGCGCCGCCAAGAATGTCACGGTAACGAATAACGGAAGTTCGCCCATCACGTTCCTCAGCATCACCAGCAACGGCGATTACACGGAAACCGACACTTGCGGCACGTCGATAGCGGTCGGTGGAACTTGCACGCTAACGGTCACATTTGCTCCCAGCGGATCTGGCAAACGAAACGGCCGTGTGACCTTTAATGACACCGATCCTTCGAATCTTCAGACGCTCACCCTATCGGGGGTCGGTGTCGTTCCTGCCAGCACGGTTGCGGTTAGCCCACGCGCGGCTACCGTGACCTCTCAGCAGAAACAACAGTATTTGGCGACCATCAACGGAGTTTCTAGCAACGCGGTGACGTGGGCGGTTGATGGCGTACTCGGAGGCAACACGAGCGTTGGAACCATTTCCACGGCGGGACTCTATAAACCGCCGAGCACCGCCGGGCGCCATGCCATCAAAGCCACCAGCACCGCAGACAGCTCTCAAGCGGCTGTCTCATTCGCTTATGTCACCAACTACGCGGGCACGTTCACCTATCACAACGACACCATGCGAACCGGGCAGAATCTGAAGGAGACGGTCCTGACCCCGGGCAACGTGAACAGCGCACAATTCGGGAAGGTATTTTCGTTCCCGGTGGACGGCAAAGTCTACGCGCAACCGCTCTACGTACCCAACGTGAACATTCCCGGGAAGGGCGTGCACAACGTGATCTATGTGGCTACGGAGCACGACAGCGTTTACGCCTTCGATGCGGATAACCTGACGAGCACACCGCTCTGGCAAACCAGCTTTATCAGTCCCGCGGACGGTGTGACTACGCTTTCGATTGGTACTTCAGGCGGTAACGACATTACGTGTGACAGCATGAAGCCGGAAGTCGGCATCACGGGTACTCCGGTCATCAACGCGACTACCAAGACGATGTACCTGGTCGCACGAACAAAAGAAGTGAGTGGCGGCCACACAAACTTCGTACAAAAGCTGCACCAACTCGATATCACCACGGGTGCGGACAAGGCCAACAGCCCGGTCACAATTCAGGCGTCGGTACCCGGCAATGGTACCGGCTATGACGGGCAGGGCAACGTACTGTGGGATCCGCTGATTGCCAACCAGCGTTCCGGGCTGCTGTTGATGAATGGCGTGGTCTACATCGCGTTTGCTTCGTTCTGCGATCCTCCGAATTTCCACGGGTGGTTGCTGGCGTACGATTCCACTTCTCTACAGCAGTTGCAGGCTTTCAACACATCTCCGAACGGCTGGGCCGGTGGAGTCTGGGGATCGGGATCAGCACCGGCAGCGGACGCCAGCGGGAACATCTATATCGCAACAGGGAACGGGACTTTTGATGGTGATTTCGGGGGCTCGAACTATAGCGACAGCATCCTGAAGCTTTCTACGAACGGCAGCCTTTCGCTGGTCGATTCCTTCACACCGTTCAACCAGTATTACTTCATTGGAGCGGACCTTGACCTCGGTTCCGGTGGCGTGACGGTTGTTCCCGATCAGACCACAGGTCCTGCGCACTTGCTGTTTGGAGGCGGGAAGACGGGCGATGTTTACCTGCTGAACCGCGACAACATGGGAGGATACAACGCCTCCAACAACAACCAGATTCTCAGCGATGTGGTGCACGCCGCCGGCGGCACGGGCAAGGGCGACAAAGGCATCTGGCCGAAGGGCGCGTACTGGCAAAACCAGATCTACTATGTCGGTACCGGCGATGTGCCCAAAGCTTATCGGGTGTACAACGGACAGCTCTCCCCCAATCCAATTTCGGAAGGGAACTTTGTCTTCGCCTATCCGGGCGGATTGCCGGCGATTTCTTCCAACGGCGATTCGAACGGTATTGTGTGGATCGTCTGGGAAGCGACTCCGATCCAGGCCCAGAGCGTCCTCTACGCGTTCGAAGCCGACAACCTCAGTGTGCAGCTCTACAACAGCACCGGCACCACTACTGGCCTTGGTGTGCAGTTCGGGGTGCCGACCGTCGCCAACGGGAGGGTTTACGTGGGCACGGCTGGCGAACTCGACGTGTACGGGCTGTTGCCGTAGACGAGAACTCGCAGGAAGGTTAAGATATCGCCCGCTCATACCTGCCTGGCGGCAGGGGAGCGGGCGAATGTTTTTAGCACGGAGCATTGACCTCCTCATCGTGAAGAGGTTGACCATCAAGCAAGGTCACGCTTTGTGTGCTTGTCTTCAACAGTTGAGAGAGAATCAGGAGGATATTTCTTTCGGAATTCGCGTTCATCTGAAACTAAGAAAGGCTATCCGCCACGCCGTATACTGAGCTTTTGATATGAAGGACACGTAGAGGACAAACGGGTGAACTGTCTTCGTATGGAGATTGGGACACTTCTTTTCTCGGCAGCTGTTTTCGCGGCCCCTGGCAAAGTTCCATTGCCTGTCTTGCCACGCCCTACGGGCCCGTTTGCTGTTGGCAGGATCGGGTTCGATTGGACAGATCGGTCTCGCAGGGAGGTTTTATCGAAGGACCCGGACGCAAAGCGGGAACTGATGATCTACGTTTGGTATCCCACAGAGAAGGGGGGCAAGACCGGTAAACCTGCTCCTTACCTGCCAGGCGCGGCAGCGATCAACATGCTTTCTGATCGTGCACTATCCGGAGCCGACGGGAAACTATGGCCGGCGATCTTGTCCGGCGAACTCGCCTCGAACGCAGTTGAGGGTGCGACTCCCGCGAAAAATCCCGCTCGATTTCCCGTATTAATGTTTTCGCACGGGCTGGGGAGCCCGGTATTTCACTACACCGCCTTCATCGAGGAACTCGTTAGCCACGGGTACGTCGTAGCTTCAATCCAGCATACCTACGAGGTGAATGTAGTTGCTTTTCCCGATGGCAGAACGGTCGCGCTGTCGCAGCTTTCCTGGAGTATTTATGGACCACAGCCACCCGAGATTTCTGAAGAGGAAGCTTCGAAGAAAGCGATCACGTGGGAGAAAGAGAGAGACAGTGTTTGGGCAGCTGACATAAGTTTTGCCCTCGATCAACTGACAATGCTTGATCGGAATCGAGGCTCGGTGTTTTTCGGCAAACTAGACTTGGCGCACGTGGGAGCGGTGGGTCATTCTATCGGCGGCCGGGCGGTTGGACGTGCCTGCCAGTTGGATCGTCGGATCAGGGCGTGCGTGAATGAGGATGGCGCGCCGGATGAGGGAGCAGTTTTAGATTATCCGGGAGCAGGCCCGTTAAACCAGCCCTTCTTGCTTGAGGAGATTTTCGTTGCGCCCCCAACCGATAAGGAACTTGCTGACGCTCATGAGTCTCGC
Source organism: uncultured Acidobacteriaceae bacterium (assembly GCA_963731405.1). Classification (GTDB taxonomy): domain Bacteria; phylum Acidobacteriota; class Terriglobia; order Terriglobales; family Acidobacteriaceae; genus Sulfotelmatobacter. Next base: position 140,440 of record CAVSVS010000025.1, read on the forward strand.
CAACACTTCAATCAATCGATAGTTCAGCACGACGCCGCTATCGATAAACAGCTCAGGCACTGCCAAGACGGCGGCTACCGTGTCACGATCAAGACGCCGGACAGTGATCACAACAGCTTTACGGATGTACCACTCTTGGAAGCGGCCGGCGACCCCCAGGCGAAAGCTGCAGCGCTCCATTCCCTCTCATTGATCGTCGATGTAACACGTGCTTTCTTTGATAAATACTTAGGAGACGAAAAGGACAGTCTGCTGGACAGACTTCACGAACTTGGGCCGGAGATTAATGTAAAACACTATTCCGCCGGAACTCCCTAGTCGTTTTTCGCAAGCTATTTCCGCGTGCAAGGGGACCCACGACTGGAGTGGTATAAGGCGTTGTTTTCAGCGCCCCGCAGAGCAGCGCGGCAGTACGTTGTCGCCAGGAGCAAGGTGCTCGATGAATCGTGACTTTAACGCCGCATGGCACTGGCAGTCGCGGCGCGTCGCTGAACGTCAGAGCCGGGGCGTCCAACCTCGCTCCCGTCCCGCTGCGCGGCACGGGAGACTGAAACAGTGGAAGTGCGCTTGTAGGAGTAGACGAAGAGCGGACAACCCTATGGTTGCCCGAAACGGCAGCTAATTCTATGACCGTGCTTTCTCCCCGCTCCTACTGCCCGGTTCCCGTCAACGTCACATACTCTGGGCTGGTGATGCTGCCATTGTTGTCGCTGAGGGCTACATTGCCCGTTCGTGCTCCAGTCGCGGTGGGCGTGAAGGTTACAGTCACTGTGCAAGTGTGTCCCGGCAGCATTGGGCTGGGACAGTTGTTGGTCTGGGCAAAGTCTCCCGTGGCCGCGATGCTGGCGAAGGTGAGCTTCTGCGTTCCAACATTCCCCACGGTGAAGGTCTGTGAGGCGCTGGTTGTGCCCACCGCTTGAGCGCCAAAGGTCAGGCTGGTTGGGTTCAGCGAGACCTGGGTCGCAGGCCCATACGCGCGAATCGTGTGCGGGCTGGCAGGATCGCTGCTGTTCACGACCAAGGCTCCGTAACGGTAGTCGGTCTGCGTGGGGGTGAATTTTACTGAGATCACGCACTTTCCGCCGACGGGTATGGTGTTGTTGCACTTATTGGTCTGCGAAAAGTCTCCAATCATTTGCAGGCTGGAAATGGTAATGGGCGTGGTTCCTTTGTTGGTCAGTGTGACATTCAGAGGATTGCTGGCCACGCCTAACGACTGTTGCGCGAACTTCAGTCCGGGATAGAGCGCGTTTTGCGAGATGCCGATGTTGGATCCCGTGCCGGTGATGTTGACCAGCTGCGGACTGGTGACATCACTGTCGTTAATGGTCAACACACCATTACGCTGTCCGGTCGCTGTAGGCTTGAATTGGAAATTGACCTTGCATGCCGCTCCTGCCTTCAACGTCGCCGTGCACGTCGTGGTGCCAAGCGTGAAATCACCGCTGATTGTGCGCGTGCCCAGAGTCATGGCAGTCGTACCGTTATTGGTGATCGTTACGGCCAGTGGGGTGCTGGTTGTGTTAATCCCGTAGTTGCCGAAAATCATCTGGGTGGTTGAAACGACGGGGCAGGTGCGGGAGGACAATACAACCGGTGGATTCGGAGTTTGCGACCAGTTGAAGCTGTCAGTAGTGTCGTTCGCCGCTGAATCGCGTCCTGTCATGGGCGCCAAGCCGAAGCGCTCTTCAATGAATTTCAGAACCGATGAGAACTCGTACTGAGTGTGCGAGATGTAGCCGGGCTTCGCAAACGGCGAGATGATCAGCAGAGGCACGCGCGGTCCGAGCCCGAACATGTCGTGAATCGGCGGCACGACGTGGTCGTAAAATCCGCCAAAATCATCCCACGTCACAAAGATCGCGGTCGAGGCCCAATCGGGCCCCTGCATGATGGCATTGATCTGGCTGACGGTCCAATTCTCTCCGATGCAGGTGCTGTTCGGCGGATGCTCGCTCTGCGGTCCTGCTACCAGCCAGCTGACTGCTGGCAATCGGCCGTTCTTGGCATCGGACACGAAATTGGCGCTGTTCGGCACATGCTCAGTCCAGAGGGACGTGTTGCGGATGTGACTGATCGCGTTCAGGGTCGAGAACTGATAGCCCCGAGTGCCGAACGGGGGGGCATAGAACGCCCAGGAAATGCCGGCGCTCTGCAGGCTGTCGGCCAGTGTCGGGAAGTCGAAGCAGGGTCGAACGTTGCTTACATCATCATCAGCGTCCATCTGCTGCACCACCACGGTGGGGTCGTCATCGCAACCCCAGCCCTGGGTGCCGATTCCATTGGGCTCGACGGGCGAGAAGGGAATTCCAATCACGCCTCCCGACTGAGCCGCGACGGTGTAAAGGTGGTTCGGGAAACTATTGGCCCGAATCGAAGAAAACATCTTATCGGCGAGAACAAATTTCTGCGCGTAGGTGAAATAGTTGGGAATGTCGGTCTGCGTCATCTGCGTATACGCGAGATAGTCCCCATTGTGATTACCGTTGAAGATCAGGTCGTACTGGTCCTGTTTTCCGCCGTCGATGGCGGTGTAGGCGGCGTTCCAGGTGTGGTCGATATCAGTAGGAGTCTGGTCGGGTGTGTGCCCGAGCGGAATCACCAGTCCCGACGAAATCGTTCCATTGGTCGCGCCATTGGCGCCGGGATAGGTTCCGAAATACTGGTCGAAGCTCCGGTTCTCTTTGATGATGAAGACGATGTGCTGGATCTGGGTAATGTCCTTCGTTCCAGCCAACATCGTCTGCGCGGAAAGGGACGACAGCAAGCAGAACAGCAATGATCCTGCCAAGAAGAATCGGAGAAGATTCGAACGTCCGGCGTTGCTCATGGGAATTGTTTTTACCTCGTTGGGCATGGACAACAAGTAAACGTGCTCGTCCGGCAGCACAGCGTTCCAGATGAGCGCCTCGTGTGAGCTACAACACGTCGCATGTAACGTGAAATCGCGTGCGACCCTTCCTCACCTGCGCTTTTGTTGAGGGAGACAGTCCCAGCAGATCCCGTTGAATGACGGGCTAATCGGGCTATCCTGAACAGCAAACACCGCTTGGCAGCCCAAATCCACAGACAGTTAATTGGTACTTTAATCGGTTCAGGCAAGGGTGTAAATGGCACCTTCGGCGGGTATGCAGATTCTTGCATAGTCCCCGAACACAAGGGCTTAGGCCCAATTTGGCATTGGCAAGATTACGCTCGTACTAACGGCCAAACTACGGGTTGTACTTCTGGAATCTACCGGGTTGACCCCAACCTCCGTACAGTGTTTCCATTAGCTCGAAAAATTCATATCTAGAGGTTCCCAATGTCCGGCAATCCCCCGTCCGGAAGATGCAATGGCTCGGTCCGTAAGATTGATGGATCCAGCTTTCAACCCATCCACAACTCGCGCGTTTACCTAGCGACTTTCATCTCGTTTATTCTTCTGTTGCGGTCTCGTCCTCATACGCAGGTACGGCAGTACATGTTTCAATCTCTCCCGCGCGCGTAAATGTCTTTTCTGCGCTGACTCAGCAGTTCACCGCGACGGTTACGAATTCAGACAATACGAAAGTTGTCTGGTCAACCACGAAAGGCAAAGTCTCGAATACGGGGCTCTATACGGCTCCGGTTGTATCGAGCGACACCACGGTGTCAGTGACGGCGACCAGCGTTGCCGATCCCACCAAGTCAGCGACGGCTACAGTCACGGTCATGCCACCGGTCAAGGTTTCAGTCACTCCCACTGGCGTCGTCATGAATTCGGGAAAGACTCAAAACTTCAAAGCGACGGTAACCGGCAGCACCAGGAATGGAGTTACCTGGACAGCCGGGCAGGGAACGATCTCGGGTAGCGGAGTCTTTACGGCACCCACCGTCAGCAAGACGACTACGGTATCGGTAACAGCGACGAGTGTGGCGGATCCGAAGGTTTCGAATTCGGTATCGGTCACGGTGAATCCCCCAATCAGTGTGTCAAGCGCCCCCGGGAACGTCAACGTTCCATCAGCGGAGGTCCAACAATTTACGGCGACGGTCAAAAATACGGGCGATACGCGCGTAACCTGGTCTTCCTCGATTGGACACGTTGCCCCCAGCGGACTCTACACGGCGCCCGATGTCACCACCGAGACCAGCGCTGTCGTGACTGCGACGAGCGTTGCCGACAAAACCAAGTCATCGACGTCAACCGTGACGGTAACCCCGGTTGCGACGCTGGCCATAACGACCACCGGTTTGAGCGATGCGCTAGCAGGGGTGAAGTACACTCAGACGTTTAAGGCCACCGGAGGTATCCCTCCCTACACATGGAGCATTAGCTGGGGCACGCCGCCGACGGGCATCAATATCCAATCGAACGGCACGTTTACCGGAACCACAACGGAGACGGGATCATTTACATTTAATGTTCACGTGAGCGATTCGGCGAAGAAGAAGGCGACCGCAAAAGAAGCCTTCACGCTTACGGTGGACTTGAACCTGGCAGGGAAGACAGTTCCCGCGAACATGTTCAATATGCACGTCAACCACGTCAACACGCCGTGGCCAAGCGCTCCAATTTCAGGACAAAGATTCTGGGATGCCGGAGCCGATTGGGCATTGATCAATACAGCGCCGGGAACCTACGACTGGACTGAACTGGATCAGAGGCTGGCGGATGCCAAGCAACACAACGTGGACGTTCTTTACACCATGGCCATGACTCCGGTGTGGGCGCAGTGCAACGCCAAGACGGCTTCTTCCTGCAATCAGACACCGGGTTGTGCGTTTGACGGAACGACGTATGGCGGCGGGCCCGGGCAATGCTATTGGCCCGCAGATCTGAATTCGAACGGCTCTGGAACGAACCAGCACTGGAAGGACTGGGTCACCGCGCTGGCGACGCACAGTGTGAACAGCGGCGTGGGCCACATCAAGTACTACGAAATCTGGAACGAACCGAACATCTCCGGATTCTGGCGCGGCACAACAGCTCAATTGGTGCGCATGGCGCAAGACGCTGCTTGCATCATCAAAGGCATCGGTTCGAACTGTAACAACGCCGGCATCGATCCGAATGCGATGATTGTGACTCCGTCCGCCGCATTGGGTGGTGGCGCCATCAACACTTGGTTGCTGGGATATTTCGCCGCCGGTGGCGACGCCGTCACTGACGTCATTGGCTTGCATGGATACAGCGGCAACAGTCCAGAAAAAATCACCGGCTTGATCAGTAATGTGAGAGACGGTGCCCTTACCACTTACAAGCTTCTGAGCAAGCCGATTTTTGACGACGAATTCAGTTGGGGAACCGCGGCGTTTCCGGATCCGGATGAGCAAGCCGGATTTGTGGGGCGATCCATGCTTCTGCACTGGAGTTCCGGTGTGAGCCGGACCTACTGGTACGCATGGGAAGACACGACGCCACTCTGGTCCATGGATAGCGTGAAGGGATGCACAACTCCCGATCCCAGCGGAACCGGCTTCATTTGCGGGACGGGCATCGCATTCGAACAGGTGCAATCCTGGATGGTTGGAACAACCCTGAGTCAGCAATGCTCTGTGACTGGAACGATATGGACTTGCGGTTTGAGCCGATCAGGTGGATACCAGGCCCTGGCAGTTTGGGACACATCCAAGAGTTGCAGTAACGGGGTCTGCGGCACGTCTAATTACAAGTTCCCGCCCGCCAGCCAAAACTATACGCACTACCTGGACCTGGCGGGCAAGAGCCATACGATCTCCGGAACAACCGTCCCGATCGGTTACAAACCTATACTGCTCGCGAATCAGTAGCATTTTCAGCGGTCGCGACAGTCTGCTTGAGCTGACACTCAGCGCTTCATCTGCGCTGAGTGTTTGTTTTTTTGGATGGTTTGAGAGACACACCGGGATTTGGGCTCTCCGACGAAGTTACCTGGGATGGAACTCTGGCGTTCTCTGCTTGCCAAGGCTGGTCGGTTCAAGGGTAAATTAATAGCATGTCCATTTTGATGATCAGCTCCCGTAGTCCGATGCGGTCGACTCTTGGTTTGTTATTGGTTGGTGCCGCTATCTTTCTGATAAAGCCCGAAGCGAGTGCCCAGAAACCGGTGCTCGTTTGTCCAGCGCCAAAAGGCGTGCCCCAAGTTCACCAGTTTTCGGGATATAGCGTGCGCTTGTCTGGTTCCCCCGGGCACGTGAACCGATGCTTCGCGACTGTGACCCCTGCCGGAAGCAAGACTGCCGGTAAGAAGGTGGCTACAGATTGGGCCGTATCGATCAATGCCTTGTCCGGGACAGACGTTAACGGCGACGGAAAGCCGGATCTCATTGTGCAAGGATTTTCTGGCGGAGCCCATTGTTGTTACACATATCGCATCATCGGGTTGACCGACGGGCTGCCATTAGTTCGCGAAATTCACAACCAAGTCCCCGTGGTTTTCAAGACCCGAGATGACGGACGAGTGGAGTTGAATACTGGAGAGGGAGTCTTCGACTATTTTCTGGTCCCGCACGCAAATTCTGTCATTCCGCGGATTTTCATGCGTTTGGATGGCGACCAGTTAGTGGACGTCAGCTCCGAGCACACTACGGATTACGATCACGAGATTGAGAAGGCTCGTAGCGAATTGACTCCCGACGAGTTGGATAAGCTCAAGAAATCAACCTACAGTGAGGGAATGCTGTTCGACCAACTGCCCGCGGTCCAAAAGGTTCTGACCATCGTGCTGAACTATCTGTATAGCGGTCGCCAGGACGAGGCCTGGAAGGCCCTTGATGAGATGTGGCCGCCTAGCGATAAAGAAAGAGTCGAGAAACTCATTCTGGAACGCCGATCCCGCGGGTTGCTTTCACAAACCACCAATAAGGCCAAGGCCGGATTGTAAAAACGCAATCCGTCTGCGAGATAAACAGGCATTCGAGCTGGGCAAAGAAAGAGGGGCGGATTCCAGAACCCGCCCCTTCTTATCAACGACTTTGGATTTTTCTTCTATTGGATCGTTAGAGTCAGCGGTGCAGCGTGCTGCAAAGGCGAAAATAGCCCTCTGACGGACAAGGTGTAAACTCCGGGCGTAGCCGAAGTTCCTACCGTGACCGTAATCTGCGTTGTCCCGCTGCTCACACCGTTGAGCGTCACCGATGTCGGATTCGCCTTGCACATGGTTCCTGCGGGCGCACCGCTGCAACTAACCGCGATGGTCTTGTTGAATGCGGCGATCGGCGTGAGCGTTGTGGTGACCGAACCAGCATTGCCTCGCACTACCGTTAAGGTATTCGACGAATTCGAGATGCTGAAATCCGGCCCTGATCCAGTCAGCGAAATCGTCTGCGGACTGTTCGTGGCATTGTCGGTGAAGGTCAGACTGGCCTTTGCGTTTCCGTAGAACGTGGGAGTAAAGACCACACTGGTGCTGCACTGTGAATCCACGCCCAACAGTCCCGGGTTCGGACAGGTAGTAGTCTTGCTGAAGTTGGAGGCGTTGGTTCCGGTAATCGCGATGCTGGAGATATTCAGATCCACACCGCCCGTACTCTGCGTTTTCACCATTTTCGAGTTGCTGGCAGTGTTGATCGCCACGTTCCCGAAATTCATCGGCTGAGTGGGCATAGTTACGGCCGGAGTCAGATGAGCAGTGCGAATGCGATTGTTGCCCTCGTCTGAGATGAAGAGATTGTTGCTCGCATCAACCCATAGGCCGAAGTTGGCCAACGTTGCCAGGGTCGCGAGTCCGCCATCGCCAGCGAACCCACCAACCAGAGGCTTCTTGGCATTTCCAGCAACCGTTCCCCAGATGCCGGTTTGAGCGTTGATCCGCTGCACGACGTTAGCATTGCCGCCACCTACAAAGACGTTACCGCTCGGGTCAGTCGCGACCTCGAGAGGGTTCCAGATGCTGCCGTTGATGGCCGGTCCGCCGTCGCCGCACAAGCAAGTCTTGCCGGTACCCATGTAGGTGTGAATGACCCCGGCGGTATCTACGTTCCGAACTTTGTTGTTGTATTGATCGGAGATAAACAGATTTCCGTTTCCGTCAACGGCAACGCTCGAAGGATGGTCCAGATTCGCTTTCGTCGCAGGCCCGTTGTCACCCGCGCGTCCTTCGATTCCCGTTCCCGCATAAGTGGTGATGACCTGAGTTGATCCGTTAACCTTCCGGATTTTGAAGGCAAAGTAATCGGCGATGAAGAGGTTGTCATTGGCATCGACCGTCACAGTCAGAGGCCAAGTGAGGTTTCCGCTGGTCGCCGGCCCACCGTCTCCGCAGGCGGATGTCGTTGGGAAGCAGGAGTTGCCATTGCCCGCGACCGTGCTGATGTTGTGAGTTGAGGCATCGATCTTGCGGACCACCAGGTTCCCGGTGTCGGCGATGAAAATATTGCCGGCTGAGTCGATGGCAACAGAGGTAGGACCGTTGAGCATGGCGCTGGTCGCCGCGCCACCGTCGCCAGAATAGCCCACACTTCCGGTTCCGGCGATGGTTGTGATGGTGCCGCCAGAGACCTTGCGAATGCGGTTATTGCCGCGGTCAGCAATATACAAATTGCCAGCGGCATCTCCGGTTAGCGTGTAAGGGCCTGCGAGGATGGCGTTGGTCGCAGGACCACCGTCGCCGCCGGTCCCGCCGCCAGCAAGAGTCTTGATCACGCCACCGGAAACGATCCGCACGCGTTGATTACCAGTATCAGAAATCAAAATGTTTCCCGATCCATCCACGGAGACTCCGACTGGAAGATCGAGTAAGGCGCTCGTAGCAGCGCCGTTGTCTCCGCCAAAACCCTGGGCTCCGGTGCCAGCGAACAGGGTGATGGTTCCGGTGCTGTCAACCACACGGATTTTGTGATCCATGGTGTCAGCAATGTAAACGTTGCCGGACCCATCCAAAGCCAACTGCTGTGGCTGATGCAGGTTCGCCAGGACTGCGGGATGTCCGTCACCGCACGTTGTCGTGGAATTGCGGCAGAAGCCGCCATTGCCGGCGAACGCATTGATGTTCCCGCCCGAAACGATTCTTACGCGCTGATCGAGCGTGTCAGAAACATACAAAGTGCCGTTAGCGTCCACCGCAACGCCTTCCGGGAGGCTGAGCTGCGCAGAAGTTGCGGCCCCGCCGTCGCCACAATCGTTTGAAGGATTCGGACACGGGTTTCCGTCTCCGACGACAGTCGTGATGATGCCGGTTGTGGCGTCAACGCGGCGGATTTTGTTGTCAACAGAGTCAGCGATGAAAAGATTGCCGGTACTGTCCAGAGCGATGCCCTGCGGAAGATTCAGCAAGGCATCCGTGGCCAGTCCGCCGTCGCCGCAAGGATTGAAGCCGTGAGCGCATTTTTCGCCGCTCCCGGCAACAGTCGTGATGATGCCAGTCGTGGCGTCGATTCGACGCACGCGCGAGGATCCGAAATCAGAGAAGAAGATATTTCCGTGGCTGTCGAAGGCAATGGCCGCCGGGGCCCCCAACTGTGCGTTACTCGCCTGAATACCGTCGCCATTGAAGCCGCCGTAGCCCTGACCGGAGAAAACACTAAGTACTCCAGCCGTCGTCAACTTGAATATGTCGGTGGAGGTCGGCGCGGCAATGTAGGTGTTGCCCGCTTGGTCGCGGACCGCCGATGTGGGCCCCGGAAGGTCGGCGGTAAGCGGCGTGCTTGGAGTGCTTCCCCCGCCGACTACGGTGCTGATGATGTTCTGAGCGTGTGCTGGAACAGGTTGAAGGCTCAAACCAATCACCAGAGCCGCGGCTGCCATTACGCTGATCGAACGGATACGTGTCACAATCTACCTCCGACAGAATTGAGTGCAGTAAGAAAACTCAGTCCAGAATGAATCTGAAGATCCCTTCATCCCGGCTACTGGGAACAAGCTTCATGTTGAGACATTGTCAGAAAAGTTATGGAATCCGCGGGGGAATCATCAACCGCCATGAGGGAGATGTTTCGTCGAGTATGAAGAACGCGGAAAGGGCCTGTCAAGATGAAGGAATTTGCATAGTGTTTGAATCGATTGCCGCAAGTTTCGGCACAAGCAGTGAGCATTTCCTCGTGTCGCCGGCTGGCTTCTAAAGACGCGGAGCACGGCGAGACTGGGACCTCCCTTTGCGTCGAGACTGTTGTGCAGCGTGGAATCGTTTGGCTGTTCAGGATCATCTGCGGACGCGGCAGGATCGGTCGCCTGGACCGACCCTGCCGCTGTTTTAGATCGTCACACCAGTTTTGCATTAAAGCTCACTGAACTGTTTCTGTGAAGTTGACTGAGTTCAGCCCCGTAGACGACGCGGTAATAGTTACGTTGCCGGTTTTAGTTGGAGTCGTGTATGAAACACTCGCAATGCCGGATGCGTTCGTGATTACGTTCGGTGCAGACAAAGCCCCCCCCGCTCCATTGTCAGTAAAGGTCACCGTGACGCCTGCAACCACATTCATGAACTGATCGGTCGCTTTAACCTTCAAGGGTTGTTGCAGCAGCGTGTTCGGATGCCCTGTTTGATTGTTGCCCGACACGATGGACAGTGAAGTGGGATTTCCCGCTACCGCTCGTTCCTGCACGCTGGCGTTGAAGCCGCCGCCGGACGCTGTGATGGTGTTGTATCCGGCCTTAGTGGGCAGCGTGTAGGTGACAGTCGCCTTACCCAATGAATCTGTCCAAACGGAGGTAGGAGAAAAACTGCCATGGTTGGGACTGTCGCTAAATGTCACCATAATGTTGGGGACGCCGTTTCCGTATTGGTCAGCAACCTTGAAGACAATCGCCTTGGGCAGCGTGGTGCCCACGGTGCCAGTTTGGGTTCCTCCGGAAACCGGTTTAATGGAGGCTGGGCTGCCGGCGGTTACCGTTTCCACGAATGTGGTTGATGCATAGCCAGGGCTGCTGACCGTGATCGTCAGCGTGTTGGATGTGAAGGTAGTCGGCAGCGTATACGTCGTGCTTGCGGTGCCAGTACTGTCGGTCATGGGGTTCGGCGTGCCGAACGATCCCTTTCCGGCGAAGGTGACGGTAACTCCCGATAACGGGTTGCCGGTATACGGATCCGTGACCCGAATCGTCAAAGGCAAAGGCAGCGTGCTTCCAGCTTTTCCGGTTTGATTGCCGCCGGAAATATTGGAGATCACCGGCATCAGGCCATAGACGACGAGTTGCGTTTGCGTCCCGACATATACCCTGCCATCCGCCACGGTGGGAATCACGAAATGAGGTGTTGTTCCCAAGGTGTCACGACTGCCGGCCACAGTGCTGTTGTAGGTTTCTGACATAGCGGCCGCATCAAAGGCAGAAAGCTGCTGGGCAGTTCCGAAGTTTCGAACCAGCCACATAATTCCGTTGGTGGAACCGTTCGACGACAGAGTGGGTCCAGCCACCGGCGTGATAGGCGCGGATTGCTGCAACAATTTGGTGAGGTGTCCACCGCTGTCCATGGAATAGGCGACTGCTGGACCATGGGCTGGAGCAAAGAAAACGGTATTGTCCCACAGTGCCGGCGTGCCGTCGACTTCGTTCAGCGCATCTTGCAGCCACTGGATAATTTGATTGTTATTGTTGGGGTTGAACCCGCCCATATTGTTGGGATCCACAACGTAGATGGTCCCAGTTTTTCCAGCGCCGATCACGACGTTTGGACTGGGTACCAGCATCGCACCCCCTGACCCCAAGTCGAGATCGTTCGCTCCCATGTTGGCTTGATCAAAAGGAGTGAAGTAGTCGCTCCAGGTTAAGGAGTTGCCCGTGAGAGTCAGCTTCAAGAAGCTGTCCCCGAAATCGGATCCGCCCGTGTTCACATTGAAGACGCCGTTGGCTGTGAGAAAAATCACATTTCCATTTGCGTCGGCAGCCAGGCCTGCGCCGCCCTGCCATACGTTTGCGCCGCGTGTTTGATTCGGAGACGTAGAAAATGCGCCCAATTGCGCCAAGCCTACACCCGGATTGTAGGCGAATACCCAGCCGCGCGAGCCGTCACATCCGTTGGATCCAAAAGCGATATACAACGTGCCATTGGTAAGCAGCAGTCCGGCTCGTTGGCATCCCTTGGCGGAATCAAACGCTACCATGCCGTTCGCAGCTTGTACCGAACCCTTGATTTGAACTGGGCCACCGAATTTTTCCGTGCCGTCCGTGATATTGATCGCATGCAACCTGTGGACATAACTAGGTACGCCCCCTACGACTTCCTTGGTCTTGACTGAAACGTAGAGCGTGGCACTTGTGGGATCAGTAGAAGGGTCAATAACGGGAGTGCCTTGAATTCCCACCTCGTTATAACCATTGACCTTGCCGCATCCCTGATCGCCAATCGGGACTGGAGTAATCCCCGCGCCGGGGTTAATGAAGCTTCGTTGCCACAATGGAGCGCCGGTAATGTTGTCAGCATCGAAGGCGTACAAGCTGTCATGCATTGTCGCCACAAAAACGACGTTGTGAGAGGTGCCGCCAATGGTGACGTTTTGCATGTACAGCGGTTGCGCGACGACATAACCATCCACGTTGTAGGAGCCCAATTTAGCGAATGTGGCTGACTTGACGTTCGCCGGATTCAGGAAGGATTCATTCGGATTCAGTCCAGTACGGCCATTGTCATATCGGTTCGTGAGAACACTGACTTGCCCACTAAGGAGCAGGCTGGAGATCAGTGCCATCGCCGTAGTGAGGAGAACAGACCTCAGTCGAGTGACGGCCCAACGGGCGTCCAAGGTTCGGCGAGAACAAGCCGCACTATCGTTGGCAGTCAAGGTGCGCAGAACCGTTCCTTTTCCGGCGAACACGTAACTACTTCTCATCTGAATCCTCCAAAGTAAAATCGAACCCCCCGTGCCCCTGGCGCGAGGCCTTCATGAACGATGGCCAGAAATATTCCGAACGAACAGTTACTGCCTACTGTCCTATACCAGAGAGTGCGACATTCTGTGGGCTGTTTACCGCGTTGTCGACGATTTTCAATTTTCCGCTGCGGCTTCCACTGGCACGCGGGCTGAAGGTCACCGAGATTGTGCAGGTTCCTCCTGCAGCCAACGAACCGGGACAATTGTTGGTTTGAGAGAAATCAGCACTGTTCGTGCCGATGATGCTGATCGAGCTAATCGTTAGCGGCGTTTTTTGGTGATTTGTCAGCGTCGTAGGTAGCGGACTGCTGGAGTTGCCAACTGCTACCGTCCCGAAGCTCAACGAAGTGGGAGAAAACGTAACCGGGCTAGCGCCGGTTCCGCGGACGGCGATCGTTTGTGGACTGGTCGCTGCGCTGTCGGAGATCGTGACAGCCCCTGTTTTTGTTCCAAGGACGGCTGGGGTAAACGTCACGGTGATCTTGCACTTCGCACCTGGGGCGATCGAGGTTCCGCAAGTGTTGACCTGGCTGAACGGCGCGTTGGCCACGATGCTGATATTAGTGAGCGCCACGTTCTGATTGTTCGTCAAAGTCACGGCTGGTGCGGTGCTACTCGCGCCAACGGTGACATTTCCAAAATTGAGACTGGTGGGTGAAACCGTGACGGGAGTGATTCCAGTCCCGCTGACGCCGATAGTCTGCGGACTATTGCTGGCGTCATCGGTCACAGTCAGAGTTGCCGAGCGTGATCCCAGCGCACCGGGAGTGAAAGTCACGTCGATCGAGCAGTTTGCGCCTGCGCTCAGGCTCGATCCGCAGTTGTTGGTCTGAGCAAAGTCGGAACCGTTTGCACCGGAGAACCCGATGCTGCTGATGTTGAGCGTCGCATTCTGTCCATTGGTCAGGATCGCGGCTTGCGAAGGGCTCGTGGCACCGATTGCGACAGAGCCGAATGCCAGGCCGGTAGCAGGTGACAGTGCGGTTTGGCCGCATCCGGGAAGCCTGAAGTTGGAGATGCGCGTTTGCCAATTGTGTTGCGTTCCGGTCTGGTTCTGGCTGAAGTATTCGTTCACGTACCAGAAGGTGCAGTCATCGACGGGATCCACCGTCATGCTGGTGTAGTCGCCCCACTTGCTATTGTTTTCTTCGTCCGCCGCTCCTGGAAACAAACTGAATTCAACTGGGGCGCTTAGGTTGGCAAGGTTCCACCATGAGGCACTGATGCCGGGATGCGTCGATCCGTTGGAGACGCTGTAACCCACAGCGGCCTCGGCGCTGCCGTCCTGCGCGATGCTCGGCATGAATCGGAATAAAGACGAGTCTGGGCTCACGGTCCCATTCTGGAAGAGCGCGGGAGTGCCGGCGCCTCGAAGTTCATACCAACGGACACCGGTTTGCTTGCTGTTTCCAGATCCCGTCAGAATTGTGTGACTGAACAAAAACGACTCGTATGTACTGAAATTCCGGTACGCCAGACGCGGCATGAAACGGTCACCAACGGAATCGATACGGATACCTGTGATGCTCGTGGTCGATTCAGGAACGCAAACGGTGTTGACAGGCTGGGCGGTGGTGTAGCAGCCGGGGGTATACGGTGCGACTGGTTGCGTCGATTCTGTAAATGTGGAGTTGGATGGGTGCAACCAATCAACGTGAAAGTCCCAGATGTTAAAAGAGCTCGAAGTGGTCGTGACGCCGTCAAGTACTGGATTCTGAATAGCGACGAAATATTCGTCTCGTCCCACCGGGGGAGCGTTTGTGCCTTCGAGGTCGGCGGGTATCAGGCTATGGCCGAGATACACAGTACTTCCGCCCGACGCGGGATCGCGAAAGCACTGCGGAGATCTGGCGACTCCTCCGACTAACATATTTGCTCGATCAAGAGCGCAGGCCACAACGCCAACTTCCTTGAAGTTGCTACCCGGATCTTCGAGGTCGGTCGACATGTAATATGCGTCACTCCAGCTACCGAGCTTAGGCCAGTCCGGGAAATACACATTCCCCTGACCGTTCGTCCCCAAGATTGAATTCAGCGGAAAAGCATAGGTGAACCATTTCAGGGAACTGGAGGAAAGATCGTCCGTATTGGAAATCGCGACGCAGAAGAAATAATTGTTCGCGTTATTTGTACGGGCGCTGATGATCCATCGTGAAGCCAGGCGATCGAAGTTAACCAGGCCATCTCCGGCAATCTGCGTACAGTTGGTCAGGCCGGCATTTTTCCATGGTGTCGCTCCCGCTTGCGGCGCAGACCATACCGGCGCAAAAGTTACTTTGTCGTAGGCCTGATACGCGACGTTGACCCACTCCATGAACTGCTTCGTGCCGACCGCGCCGTTGGGATCGATATCGAATCCTGGGTTGGCCAATTGCGACGCGTCGATCCCCTCGAACGTATTCACCGTTTGGGCCTGCAAGGTGGAACATACGACGGCAAGGAAAAGCAGCCACAGCACTCTGCACGTATTCATAGGACGAAATTTCACCAGCACCCGATGGCTATTCAGTTTGGCGAACTGCAGAGGGAGGAAGACGGAACGTTTCGATATACAGCGTGGTCTGCGTCTGCCGCAGAGCCAATCAATGAATGGCATCATAGCAGATTCTTGCGCAGTCACCCTATGAAATCGGCAGTGTTCATGCGCTTTTTCGTGTGCAGATTCTTGCAACTAGCGCACCTTGCAAGAATTTGCACAGTGGAAAATCCGTTAGGCGGCGCTACCATCACTCGACTCCAACGCCATGCTAGAAACCGGGACTTGAGACGACACGCTCGCCACTTTTGCTCGGAGAATCCGATCCGGGCAGATGATTTCGAGAACCGGAGTTGTCATAAATGTCGTAAACAATGCCATCAGAACCATCATCGAAAACAACGCCGGAGAAATAACTTTGATATCCAAACCGATGTTCAATATCACCAACTCCATTAGGCCGCGGGTATTCATTAAGGTGCCGAGCCCGGCTGATTCCCTGAGGGGCATTCCCGACAGCCAGGAAGCGATCATCGATCCTCCCAGTTTCCCGGCGGTCGCTACCAGGATGATCAAAGCCGTGTACATCCACATCTCAGGGCCATTCACCAAGCCGAAATTCGTGCGTAGTCCTGTGAACGCGAAAAACAGAGGCAAGAGCAAAGTGATCGCGATGGTCTCGAAGCGATCCACGATGTACCGTACAAACTTCGCCTCCTTGGGCATGATCGCGCCCATCAGAAAGGCTCCAAAGAGCAAGTGAAGTCCTAACCATTCCGTCAGCAGGGCAGAGCTGAGAACAAGAAGCAGCATTAACGCCAGCAAATTCTCGGTCAAGCCGCCCTTCCGCTCGTAAATCGTCTGAAATCGCCGCAACAAGAGGCGGACAACGTAGATCATGAACAGCGCAAAGCCAAGCAGGCCACCTACCGTGAGCCAGATTGGACTTGCGCTGTGCGCTGAACGGATGAGAAGAACGATGTAGGCGAGGATGCACCAGCCGGTCACGTCGTCTACCGCCGCACAAGCAATGGCAATGGTGCCTAACCGGCTTCCGAGAAGATCTCTTTCCGAGAGAATGCGCGCCAACACGGGGAACGCCGTGATGCTCATGGCGGCACCCATGAAGAGGGCAAAGCTGCTGAAGGCGACGCTGTCATCGGAGAGCTTGGGATAAAGATAAAGCGAAAGAAAGGCTGCCAGGACGAAGGGTGCTGTGATGCTGACGTGGCTGGTCAGGACCGCGGCATGCCCGTGATGTTTGAGTTCCTTCGGATTGATGCCGAGTCCCACCAGGAACATAAAGATCATCACACCAACTTGACTCAGCGCGTTCAGAAAACCCAGGCTATTGGGCGGAAACAAATACGCCGATACTCCAGGAGCTAGCCATCCCAAGAAAGATGGGCCTAGGAGTATTCCCGCAAACATTTCGCCCACCACCCGGGGCTGGTGAATGAGGCGGAAAAGACTACCGACAACCCGGCATACCGCAACCACCACCGCGATTTGCAGGACTAGGAGGAAGAGATTCGGCATTAGCTTCCTCCTTTTGCCGCAGGCGGGCGCCGGAAAGCGCGGAATTCGACAGGCTGGCAAGTCGGACAATCGTTAAGAGAGATCGTTCCTGTCAGCGACCTTGGCGTCGCATTCGGATCCACGATGGCGAGTAAGTTCAACTCACGCCCGCGGCCGCAATCCGGATCGTCCGAGAGAGACGGGAACAACGAAGCCTTCAAGGTGGTTCCAACGAGAACGCCTGACGCGGTGGATTTTGGTCCGGTCGTTATGCTCAGCGTAAAAGTTTCGCCTGACTGTGAAATCGAAAAGTCTGAACTCGTCAGCGACTTTCCGCAAGGTAGGGATGCTAAGCGCGAAGAATCGGCTTGCAGTGTCCACGTGCCGTCGAGCGAAATCGGCGCAGCCACTCTTCGCCCAGTCTTCAGAACACCAATGAGTCCGAGAACAGGAAGCCCTACCAAGAGAATGTAGGCGATGATGAAATTCCGGTTGCTCTGCACCATGGACCCTCGCCTAATCCGGTGAAGCTTATATCAGCACCGAGCCCCAAGCTCGTTAAAAGAGTTCGAAAAGTTTAACGCAGTGAGACCAGACACGTCCTGGTCCCACTGCGAATTTGTTGGCGCCGGTAGGACGGCTAAACCGTCGGACGAAACGCGTTTGCTGTCAGATCGCCCAGAAGCTTGTGCCAGGGGTGTTTTTCATTCTGCTCAACTTCCGTCACCATTTTCTTCATCTTTTCCAGCACCTCTGGTGTGGCGTCGTCATAAACGTCGCCTTGCAGCAACTTCAGGACATCCAGGCGATAACGTGGATCGTTGATGAAATAGGTGAACAGGACATTGAGCCGGTAGTACACGGTGATGAACTCGTACCAGTTCTTCGTGCCGAGGCGCAGCGTATTTTCAAAGTTCGCGAAACTCTTCCGCGAGAAGTCGTTGGTCTCGAGCGCACTCAGGATGTCCTTGTGAGCGAAGCGTGAACTATTCAGGGCGATGCTGACGCCGGTCGAGAAGATTGGATCGACGAATCGCCCAGCATCTCCGACCATCACCCAACGATCGCCGCAGAGTTGCTTCATGGCGTAGCTGTAGTCGCCTTCGTCTTTGAACGGGCGAATGCGATTTGATTTGCGAAGCGTTTCCTCGATCATCGGACGGGTGCCGACCGATTCCCAGAAAAACTTTTCGCGGTCCGCTTTGGATTTCGCGAAGTTCTTCTTTTGCGTCACCACGCCCAGGCTGGTCACCGTGTCGCTGATGGGAATCTGCCAGATCCACGTATTCGAGAGCGGCAGGAAGTGAATATAAATGTAGTCCAGATTGGTATCGCGCTTAGCGAAGACCTTGCGGTCGTAGCCGTCGAACCAGGAATGAATCGCGTACTGGTCGAATACCGTATCCTGCACCTTAAGTTTCAGCTGATTTCCCAGGAAAGTATTGCGGCCGCTAGCGTCGACAACCATCTTGCAACTGACGCTCATTTCCTGCGATCCCATGGTGAAACGAACCAAGGGTTCCTTGGGACCGAAGTCTACGGAGACAACTTTCACGCCGTCGTAAACAGTTGCTCCCAGCTTGTTGGCATGCTGCAGAAGCATCAGGTCGAACTTGCCGCGGTCGACGTGGTAGGTATAGTTCTTGTCGATGCCCGGCTGTTGGCGTTCTTCAAAGCGGATGTCGACGTTGCAATCCGGAGCAAGACCGTCGAGGTCATGCACGTAAGGCATCTTCTTATCATCTGTCGTCCAAACCGCGCCGAACTTATGGGGAAACTTCGCCGCCTCCATTTGTCCCAGGAAGTCCAGGTCTTTGAAGACACGGGTAGAAGAAGGAACTAACGACTCACCGACGTGGGGCCGAGGAAACAGTTCGCGCTCAAATACGACGCAACTCACACCGGCCTTGGCCAGGTAGGCAGCCATCGACGATCCTGCGGGTCCTCCGCCAATGATGGCGACATCAAAATCTGGCTTGGTAATAACCAAAGCTTTCTCCCTTCTGGAATGGTGGTGCTGTTCTAGCTGGTGGCAACCTGCTTGAAGGCGTCGACCGTCATATCACCCAGGGACTTGTGCCACGGGTGTTTCACGTTCTGCTCGACTTCCGACACCATCTTTTTCATCTTCTCAAGCACTGGCGGCGCGGCATCGTCATAGACGTCGCCTTGCAGCAGCTTCAGCACATCGAGACGGTAGCGCGGATCACCCACGAAGTAGGTGAACAGCACGTTCAAGCGGTAGTAAACGGAGATGAACTCGTACCAGTTCTTGGTTCCGAGCCGGATTTTGTTTTCGAACTCGGAGAAACTGGCGCGCGAAAAATCGTTCTTTTCCAGGGCGGCAATTACGTTCTTGTGCGCAAACCGCGAACTGTTTAACGCGATGCTGACGCCGGTCGAGAAGATAGGATCGACGAATCGTCCCGCGTCCCCCACCATCATCCAGCGGTCGCCGGTGACCTGCTTCATGGCGTAGCTGTAGTCGCCCTCATCTTTGAAGGCGTGCATTCGGTCAGCCTTTAGGAGGGCATCCCGCAGCGCGGGGCGTGATCCGACGGCGCTCCAGAAGAACTCTTCGCGTTCCTGTTTCGACTTGGCGAAATTCTTCTTCTGAGTAACCACGCCGATGCTGGTGACGGAGTCGGTAATAGGAATCTGCCAGATCCAGGTATTGGAGATGGGCAGGAAGTGAATGAAGATGAAATCACGGTGCTCATTCTTTTTGGAGAACACCTTGCGATCGTAGTTGTCGAACCAGGTGTGAATTGCATACTGGTCGAACACAGGATCTTTGACTTTGAGCTTCAGTTGATTTCCCAGGAAGGTGTTGCGGCCGCTGGCATCGATCACCATCTTCGCGGTCAGGCCCATTTCCTTGCCGTTTCGTCCCATGTTGAAGCGGACGACCGGTTCCTTGGCGTCGAAGTCAACCGAGCTCACTTTCACGCCTTCATACACCGTCGCTCCCAGCTTGTGGGCGTGTTGCAGGAGCATGAGATCGAACTTGCCGCGATCGACGTGATACGTATATTCCCGGTCCACGCCATCCTGTTTCCGCTCGCTAAAGCTGATGTCGACATGCGAGGTTGGGGCTAAGTTGTCTCCCTTGCCGTCGAAACCGCCCTTGAAATCCATGTCATATGCACCGCGGTCCTCGGCAGTCCAGGCGGCGCCAAACTTGTGGGGAAACTTTGCTTCTTCCATCTGACTGAGAAAATCCAGGTCGCGGAACACTCTCATGGCAGAAGGGACGAGTGACTCGCCAACGTGAGGTCGTGGGAACAGTTCGCGCTCGAGAACTACGCAATTCACTCCAGCTTTTGCGAGGTAGGCGCCCATGGAGCCGCCTGCAGGTCCGCCACCAATGATAGCGACGTCAAAATCGGGTTTCGTAAGAACCAAAGTACTTGCTCCTTGATAAGGGTATGGATTGCTGCGAAAAGCCAGTCCCTTGGGGGGTTTCTTGAGGTACTGCGCTGTAGTTGAATCCAATATTGGACTGCGCTAGCTACCACTGTCAAGAGACCTTTTACCCTAGTCAGGGCGCGAGTTGCAGTTCGTTTTACGGTAACTGTTACTTCGGCGTGCGGATTTTCGCAAGGTGATAAGCGGCTCAAACTAAAGGGCCGCGGCGGGGATGGTGATTTTGCGTCTCGTCCGCGCTCATCACCTTGGATAGAGAAGCAAGTAAGGAATTTGGCGGTTACCTGGAAGTTCCTCTCGCGACGACCGGCTCACTTGAATTTGCCACGCGCGGTGCTGCAAATTGCTTCTGCGTAGCTAGGACGGAGCAATCGAGAGCAAGGAAGCTCCTGATACAGCGGAGATCTCTGCGTTTCACGATCAGCGAGCTTGAGCTCGGGTCTCGATGCTAACGGTTCAGAACGGTATATCGTCGTCGGTGATCGGTCCGGAGGCTGCCGGTTCGGGCTCGGGAGTGCGTTGATCAAAATTGTTGCTGCCTCCGGCAGAAGATGACGACCCGCGTGAGCTTCCGGCGAAATCGCCTCCGCCACCCTCGCCGCGTCCACCCAGAAGGATCAAATCACTGGCTACGACTTCGGTCATATATTTCTTCTGCCCGGATGTCTTGTCATCCCAAGAACGAGTCTGCAGGCGTCCTTCGATATAGACCTTGCCGCCCTTCTTCAGATACTCGCCAGCAATCTCGGCCAGACGTTGCCAGAGCACGACATTGTGCCATTCGGTTCGATCCTGCCATTCGCCGGCCTTGTCTTTGAAGCGTTCGTTCGTAGCGATGGTGAGCTTGGCAACAGGCGTACCCTGCGGGGTGTACTTGATCTCAGGATCCTTGCCTAGATTTCCAATCAACTGAACGCGATTCAGACTCTTGCCAGCCATAAGCGTGCTCCTTTGCAGGGGTTCACTATAGCAGAAGGAGGCCGGTGGAGATCGTGCCGCCAGGCACAAAATCCATGCGGAAGTGTCGTTTCGGGCCGGTCGTCTCATTCTCGTGCCGGATTTTCACGCGCAAGTAAGGTTCATAAATTGAGCGGGTTCAGGGTATAATTCCGCGCATGCCTCCTGCTCCCGGTGCCACCAAAGCCGTCGGTATGGTTCCCGACGAACTGAAGTTTGAGCCCAAGTCCAAAGGCCTCGCGACCCCGCGCAAGAAGAAGCCGAAGGAATTGGCGGTCATCACCGAGTGCTGCACCGGGTGTGCTGGCTCGCCCGCATGCGTCGAATACTGCCCGGTGGAAGACTGCATGTTCTGGGTTCCCGATGAAGATCATCCGCCGTTCGGCCGCATCCAGATCGATCCCATCCTTTGTATCGGCTGCAAGAAATGCTTGAGCAAGGGCCCGGATGGCTGCTTCCTCGATGGTTGTCCCTGGGACGCAATCGCGATGGTCGATACAGTGGAAGTGGAAAAAGAAGTCGGGCCAATGGCAATTTAGAGAATAGCTATCAGCCGTCGGCTTTCAGTTGCAGCAAGTCCCACCTGTTGCCGTAGAGATCTTCAAAGACCGCGACCGTGCCATACGCTTCTTCGCTTGGGGGCCGGACGAACTTCACGCCGCGTGCGTTCATCTCGCGATAGTCGCGCCAGAAGTCGTCGGTGTGCAGAAAGAGAAAAACGCGGCCACCCGTTTGGTTGCCGATGCGGCTTGCCTGCTCGGGATTAACTGCACGCGCGAGCAGCAAGTCCGTTCCCTCAGCGCCCGGAGGCCTCACTAGCACCCAGCGTTTTCCGTTGCCGAGGTCTGTGTCTTCGATTAACTGGAACCCGAGCGACCGCGTGTAGAAAGAAATGGCTTCATCGTAATCACGAACAACCAGAGCAACGTAGCCCAATCGTTGTGCCATGCCCGACTAGTTTGCTCCCGCGCGCTTTCGAATCGCTTGTTCTGTCTCTAATGCCTGCTTGCGAACGTCATTGGAAATATCGGGCAGGTCGCGTTCGTAGGGACGAATCGCCGGCAGATCTTCCAGTTGCCCGACCAAATACAGTGCTCGCAGTGCTTCCCAAACCTGTTCGGTGCCCGGATCGACGACCGCCACTTCTGTTCCGGCGATGACATTGGCGCCCGGTTGCGAAACCGATCGAATTCGCCCCGGGATTGGCGAACGGATCTCAACCGGCGCCGAGGAACTTGTGGTCGCTAATTTTGCGAGCAATCCTCCCTGATGAACGGCGGTTCCGGGGCGATCTGCATCGACGACGTGTCCATCTGTGGGAGCATCAATATGTGCTGACTGCAACAATGCCACGATCTGCGGGCGTCCGGTGGGGTCGCCGAAGCGCACGAGTGACAACGCGGCGTTTCCTCGAACCATGGGCGACGGATCAGCGAGCATCTTCAGCAATGCTTCGCGAAAACCGGTGCCCGAGGGATCCAGTCCCATCACCCATGCGTCTGTATTGCGTACTTCCTCAACCGGATCATTGGCGAGACGTACCAGGTCTGGGTACCATCGCTGAACATCGACGTTGCTTGCCGACTTTTCAGAGTATGTTCTGTCCGGCGCACCCATGCGCTCCCCCATTTGCACCAAGGCATGCTGGATATGGCGTGGCTTCTTGTCGTCGTGGAGATACTCGGTCATCTGCTGGTCGGAAAGATGGCGCCCAAACCACGTGTTCCACCAGAACAGAAATGGCATGAGGACGATCAGCCAACCGGTGGCGAAAAACAGGATCTTCTGGGTGCGCGACATACTGCGTTTGGGCTTGGCCTCTGGTTCAGCAGAACTCACGGAACTCGGAGCGGACGATTCAGGCTGATTAGACATGGGATATCGAAAAAATATAGCAAATCACTCTCACTGTTCTTCTACATCAGCGTCGAGAACCCGCTCCTGTTCGAGGTAGTGCGCCATAGCGTACTGTGCGAGAAGCGGTGTCTGGAGCCGGATTTCAGCGCCGATCCACTCTCCTTTAGCATGAGGAACACCGGGCGGATGATTGCAGCGTCCGCCACTGCCAAACTGCGGTCCAAAATCCGCGCTCTGAATCTGATCATACTGCTGGATTTCGCGCCACGCCGCGTCGCCGACTGTGCCGGAGACATCGATTTTGAGTTTCAGAACGGACATGAAAATCAATTCCGGGTACTCGCAGTTTTTGTCTGTTTCCTCCGTGGTGAGTACTAGCTGTGCGGGAACCACCGGTAAAGCATGAAATATACGATCACGCCTGTGACGGAAACGTACATCCACAGCGGCCAGGTCCAGCGAGCAATGGCTCGATGCCTATCGTAACGAGCCTTCAGGCCGCGACTTAAAGTCACGATCGCGAGTGGAACAATGACGATCGCGAGGGTGACATGCGAAATCAGGATCGCAAAATAAACTGGGCGCGCCCAGCCTTCGCCGAGGAATCGAATGTTCCCGACCTTGAAATGAAAGAACAAATAACATCCCAGAAATAGGGCTGACGCAACCACGGCTGCAATCATGCAGGCGCGATGTGCGGCGATGCGTCCGCGCGCAATCAGCACGCGCCCCGTGAGAAGCAACGCGGCGCTGGTTCCGTTCAGAGTAGCATTCAGGGCAGGGAAGAAGGCGTATTGCTCAGCGATCACGCAGCAGGCCTCGTCGTCCGGCGGTTTGCCATCAAGACCGCCAACCCTAGCATGACCAACGAGAAAAGAAGCAGCGTTGCCATGGCTGAAGGCAATGGAAAGCTGGTTTCGGCCCCTGGATAAAGCAATCCTCGTAGCGCCTCGACTCCGTACGTCAGTGGATTCAGCCGCATGATGACCCGAATCCACCCGGAAGCGCCGGCGAGAGGGAACAGCGCTCCCGACAGGAGCCACAGCGGGATCAGAAACAGATTTACGATTCCGTGAAAGGCCTGCGAGGAATCCATAGGCCAGGCAATTGCGAAGCCAAGAGCGGTCAGGGAAAACGAAACGAGAAAAACAACAACCCCGACCAGCAACACCTGCACAAGGTCAAGATGTACACCGGCGAAGGGCGCGAAGATCAGGAAAATCAGCCCTTGAATGGCCGAAAGCGTGGTTCCGCCCAGCACCTTGCCGAGAACGATTGCCGTGCGCGGCACCGGCGCGACCAGCACCGAGAGCAAGAATCCCTCTTTTCGGTCTTCAATCACCGACATCATTGTGAAGATCGAAGTAAAGAGGACAATCATGATCAGCGCGCCGGGATAGAAGTAATCCAGGTAGTGCTGTTGACCGGGTCCACCACCCGAACGAAATGACGTTCCGAAACCCGAGCCAATCACCAGCCAAAACACCAGGGGAGACGCCAAGACCCCTACCACGCGCGTGGGTTGCCGGTAGAAGCGCACGATCTCGCGCCACCAAAGCGTAAATGCGGGCAATGCCACTCCCGCGGAAGGGGCCAGTGGAGGCCGTGTCAAAGTTGTAGCGTGGGTTGCCATCGCTTAGCTCGCTTTTGCCGTAGGTGCCTTCGTGGGTGCGCTTTCCTTCTTCTTGCCGAGCATTCCGCGGTCGCGCATTTCCCAGAATGCATTCAACAGGAAACATGCGGACAGCGTCAGCAGGATCAGCGTCATGAACAGCCCGTCCATTGTGATTGAAAACGGAGACAGGACGATCATGCCACTGACGAAAATCCAAACAACGCCAAATAAGGGAACTACACCGAGTACGAGAGAAAGCACCAGAATCATTGGACGCAAGCTACCTCCTCTTCTTCTTGTTTTCGGATTTACCTTCGGAAACCGCTTCGCGCTCTTCACTCCAGAACTTATGGCCGGTGCGATGGATGAATACATCCTCCAGCGCCGGTTTGCTGACGGAAATCGCCTGAATCTCGCCCGGAAACGCCTCGACCACGTCAGGAACAAACCGGTGCCCCCCCTCACGCTCAATCCGTACCTGGTTCCCGAGCACGGATGCTTCTACGCGAAACCGTGCCCGGATATGGTCGGCCAGCAAAGCGGCGTCGTGCGCGGCATCGAGCATGATCACATCACCGCCGATTTCACTCTTCAATTCTGTTGGCGTTCCCAGAGCAACCAGATTTCCTTCATTCATGATGGCAAGGCGGTCGCAGCGCTCCGCTTCTTCCATCAAATGAGTCGTGACCAGCACGGAGACATGCTCTTCATCGCGCAGGATTTGCAGATACTGCCACAAATCGCGGCGCGCTCCGGGATCAAGCCCCGTCGTAGGTTCATCGAGCAATAGCACTCCAGGATGGTGCAACAGGCCTTTTGCCAGTTCGATGCGGCGCTGCATTCCGCCGGAAAATGTTTCCACTCTCTCTTTGGCGCGATCAGCCAGACCCACCCGTTCGAGAATCTCTCCTACGCGCGCCTTGAGAGCGGACCCACGCAAACCATAGAGATGGCCCTGATGCCAGAGGTTCTCGTATGCGGTTAACTTTGCATCAACGCTCTGCGCCTGAAACACCACGCCAATCTGTCTTCGCACATTGGCGGGATCCTGCGCGGCATCGCAACCCATTACCAGGGCCCGGCCGCCGGTGGGAATCATCAGCGTCGATAGAATTCGGAATAGCGTAGTCTTTCCACTGCCGTTCGGTCCGAGTAGTCCGAACAACTCCGCCGGCCGCACATCGAAGGAAACTCCATTCAGCGCAGTTCGATTTTCATAGCGGTGAACCAAATTCTGTACGGAAATAACGGACGCGGCAGACTGCTCGGCTTCCAACCCGGGATCAGCGAGCCAAGAGACTTTTGAAACCAAAGGAGACTCCGAGGACTGCAACCAGTTTACGACATCATGGGCAAAACTAGCCGCGGAACAATAGTGACAATCGAATCCCTGGGAAGAGAAAGCAACTCGCGCCATCGCTCGCTGTCAGGAGCTTTAAGCAGCCGAGGCGTCCCGTTGCGCCTCAGGCAATCGCTCTTCGAAGGCCACGGGCACATGTCTCCATACCTGGATCGACAGGATTACGGTGCTTGCCAACAACAGGGCTCCCACCGCAACATGAGCCACGGTCGCCACCACCATGGGAAGTTCCGGTTGCACCGCATCTCGACCCCACGACACGCGGGTGAGAAATGCCGTGAATCCCAGGCACAACTGAGCAATGACCAGTGACAACATAAGAATC
Organism: uncultured Acidobacteriaceae bacterium; assembly: GCA_963731405.1. Lineage (GTDB taxonomy): Bacteria > Acidobacteriota > Terriglobia > Terriglobales > Acidobacteriaceae > Sulfotelmatobacter. The sequence continues at coordinate 166,724 of CAVSVS010000025.1, forward strand.
GCGGGGCGACGAACGGCTTCGATCTGCGAATAGATCGTGAGGGCGCGGATCGCCGTCCACGCCAGCACGAATGAGACAACTACGGCGTGCACCACGTGAGGCCACCAACTCAACCCGTGGTGACGAAACATCGCCCCCAGGATGAGTTGAACGTAGAGCACGAAAATAGATAATAGCGTCAAGGTGAACAGGCTGGGACGACGCTGGTCATATTCGACTTGAGGCTGTTCTTCAACCCATTTCTGTCCGGTGAAGAGAGCGAATGCCACGGCCAGGCAGAAAAATGTCTGGGCCAGTGCTGCGTGCGCCGAAGATACCGGCGGCGGGAGGAAGAGTTTGACAGTGAGTCCCCCAAGAATTCCTTGAACGATAACCATTCCTAGCGCACCGAAGCCCAACACCCGCATCCATCGCCGCTTTTCCGTGCGCCAGGTCCAGACCGCAAGGATGATTGTCAGCAGTCCAGCCCCCTGCGCGATCATACGATGTGTGTGTTCGAACTTCACTCCCCCGACTAGTTTCGGAATCTTGTACCAGGAACCAAATGAGGTAGGCCAGTCCGGCACCGATAGCCCGGCGTCGTTGCTAGTAACCAGCGCTCCCGCGATGATGAGAAGAAAAGTCCAGCAAGCAAGAATGACCGCGAGCCTGTGATGCCCGCGATTGTAGGATGTCGCGATGGCTTTCAGAGTAGGGCCCCTTGGGTCAGGGAGTCTCCGGAGTTAGTTGGAGACCACCCTTGGGTTAGGAGGTCAAGGCAGGCAGCAACAGTGAGTGCGGCCTGCCTTGTCCAACCCGGTATTCTATCACCGTAGAAGCTACTCGCCGCCCGCTTTGAAGCTTTGGTCGACGGTCTTCGTGTCCTTGGCAGCCACTGTTACTTTCTGATCCTGCTCTCCAAGTTTCTCCTGCACGAACGCGATGGTGTAGTCGCCCGGCGGCAAGCCCTTGATCTCATATTTGCCGTCTTTGGATGTGACAGCAAAAAACGGGTTCTTTACTACGTTGATGTACATCTTCATCCACGGGTGCTGGTTACACTTCACCGGCAGCATGATCTCTTCGCGGGCGAAGCTCTTTTCGATCGCAGGAGACGAGGGCGGCTGCGACTCGTTCCACTCCCGGTTGTCTTTTGGAGTTGGATGGATGTTGTGAGTCGTCGGATCGTCATTCTTGATTTGGACGGTCTGACCGGCCATCACACCTAGAACATGCGGATGGTATTGGCAGCCCTTCTGATCAAGTTCCACCGGATCCTTGGGCGTGTCGAATGTTCGGCTACCCAGTCCGTCTTTGACATAGACGAAGACATTCGCCAAGTCGCCGCCCGTGACCACAACGTTCTCGGCTTCGTTGGTGCCCTTGCAACCGGGATCCTGGCTCATATCGATCTTCGCTGCTTTGGGTGCAGTGCCGTCGAATTTTACCGTGCCATTAATGGTGGCTACCGTCGCCGGATCAATCGGAGTTGCCGGCTGCGCAGGAGCTGCCGATTCCGTCGGAGCGTTGCTGGATTGCTCCGTATTTTCTTTCTTGCTGCATGCTGCCATGATCAGCAGGCCGCACAAAGCCAGCATGCTGATGGTCATTGCTCCCCAACCCGTTTGCTTATTCATGATGTCGCCCTTTCATTTTATGTGTAGCGCCGGCAACGCGCCGGCTGTCGCGAGAGCGTGCCCGCCCTCGCAGTAGATCGTTAGACATAGGCAGAACCACCGATCAGACCGCACATTCTACCGCGAACCTCCGCCCGCGGTATGATGCGATTCCACCGCTGCCTGTTTACGCTTACTCGACGGCTGTAGAGACGCCTTCGCCCGAGGCATGGAAGACGCCACACGCCGCTGTTCTTCAGGCGTTAACTGGAAGATGTAATCGGTCAAAAGCTTGCGATGATCACCCTCGAAGCCGTTGAACGTTGGCGGCGTGGGTCCGGCAAACACCCATTGATTGTTCTGCTGCCTGAACAAACCCGAAGGCATTGAGGTGCCCGGGCTGACTGCCTGCGGATCGGTGATCCAACGCTCCACCCAATCGGGTTTCAGCCGTTCCTTCGCCAACAGGAAGTTCGGTGCTGTCGCGATTTTGTCATGTGCGGGATCGCCCGTGGCATGGCATTTCAGGCAAGGCGCTGCCGTGCTCGAGAACAAACTTCGCGCCATGTCACTTTCCTTGGCCGTAAGAGTCGGAACTTCTTCCGGAATGTAGGGAAGCGGCTGCTGCGACAAGGCCTCAAAGAAGCGCACCAGCTTTCGTAGTTCGTTATCCGAGAACGAGAAAGTTGGCATGCGGACTTTCAGATATGGCCGCACTCCATTGCGATTTGTGTCAGTAGTGCTGAGCGCCGGATTCGATAAGAATTTCCGAAGCCATTCAGGATCGACGCGTGCGCCTTCCGTCAGAAGTTTCGGAGGCAGTTGCTCCTGCGCGTCCTGGTACTGCTTCAGGCCCATTAAGATCGTCCGCTGCCCGGGGATGAACTGGTGGCAACCCATGCAGTTGTACTTCTTAACCACCCACCAGCCTTCCTGAATATCGTGCCGCGCATCGCCCGGCTTGTATTGATAACTCTGGGGAAGGGAAGTCTCCTGACTACCGAGCAGGAACGTCGTGAGGTCGAGCACCTGATCTTTTGTCAGGTGCACGTTCGGCATGCGCAGCGCTTCCGTCTCGCTCTTTACCTTGCCCTGGTCATAGACGTTCGGTTCGGCGAGTTTGTGCTCGAAAAATCCTTTATGGTCGTACCATGGTTCCGTTGCCGGACCGTCAGGCAGGCGGGCCAAATCTTCTTTGTCCTTGATCGGCTCTGCGCCTTTGCCGCCGCGCTGTGCGACTTCGGTAAACAACGCGAAATCGAGACGCTCGATCGGTTTGCTGCCTTCAAAGGTCAGTTCGGTGCCTATGCGGCCTTCCTCCTCCATGCCAGCAATTTCGTGGCAGCCGCCGCAGCCGTAGAAGCGAACCCATTTCTTACCTTCTTCCTTCAGCGCCGGATCATCCATGAACGACGCATTCGCGTAGGACGACGGTTCTTGCTTCTTCTGCGACATCAGATATGTGGCAATGTCCTCGGCGTCTTCCGGACTCAGACGAAGGCTCGGCATCACCGTCATGTTCTGTACTTGCAGTTCGTGTCCATCATTCGGGCAACGGCTGTGGTCCAGGTCGAATACGTAGGGAAGGTTCTTCTTCGCGTAATCTTCGGGACCGATGTCCTTCTTCTCGTAAGGACAGTAGGGCCGTGTCCGCTGGCGAGCGTTATGAATCCAACGCACCAAATAGTCGTAGTTCGCTTTCTCTCCAACCCGCGTCAGGTTTGCCGCGAAAGTTCCGCCTTGCATCTGGTCGCCTTCACCGATGGAATGGCACGCCAGACAGCCTCGCGTTTCGAACAGTTCCTTTCCATGAGCGGCATTGCCGGGTTTGTGCTTGGGGAGTGCGTCGGTAAAGCCTGATTGCCAGATGTAAGCCGATATCGCCTGAATTTGATGGTCGGTAAGGCGGAAGTTCGGCATCTTCGTGGTCGGACGGAAATCCGAGGGCTTTTTTAGCCACACCGGAATCCAATTCTTATTCAGCTTCAGTCGTGCATCTTTTAGGTTCGGCCCAACCTTTTTCTGATCCTGCATCAGGCTGTGCGATTGGAAGTCAAGCTGCTGCAGGCGAGCATCCAGTTTGCTGTTGGCGACTCTGAGGTCGACGGCTTGCGTGTTTAACTTGTTGGCTGCGTCATTGGACTCAGCGGCGTCAGCCTGTTTCATCAAATCCGCGGAATTTTTTACGTTTTCTTTCTTCTGTGTTTCGATCTGCTTGATCTGCTGGCCGACAGAGTTTAGGTCTTCTGGTTCCTTGTCGTAGCCTTCATAGCGATGGCAGCCCATGCAGCCGCGCTGCCGGTACAGGTCTTTGCCGTCGTTGATCGTCTGGAACTGGAGATCGCCGCTAACCAGCACCATGTCGGAGGAATGACAGGTCTGGCAGCCGGCTTGCGAATTCTCTTTGGGATAGAGCGGCCACAGCCAATGCTCATAATTTCCATGAGCCTTTTCGATGCTGGTGGTCGCGCGTCCATTGCCCTGATGACACGGGGAACAGCCAAACTTCTCCGGATCGTGAATCGACAGCAACTCCGGCTCGGGATGGCTTATGAACGCATTTGCATATTCGTCCGGTTTCTTTTCGCCTTTGCCGGTCATGGCCGCAGCCGTGATTTTCAGCGGCTCGCGTGTGTTCATGTGGCAGGACTCGCATCGGTCGACAATGTTGGCATCAGCTACGTTGATCTGAACGATCGCCGGGTCCCATTCCGTCGCCCGTTTCCGCAGCCCCTGAATTTGCTGCGGCGTCAGATCGACCATGTGATCCGAGATGTATTCATCCATCTTCGCCTTGGCTGCCGTGGCTGGCTTCATCACGTCGCCCAGTTCAAGGCTCAGCTTGGTACGCTCGTCGCGGATTTCGTTGTATTTTTCCTCCAATTGCGGAAATGTGAACTTCTGCTTCGTGCCGTCAGGAAACTCTACTGTCGCCTGCTCGGCCTTGTAGGAATCAATGTCTTTCTGCTTGCTTGCTTTCGACGAGGCGCTAGTACTCGTTTCCAGTTCGTAGGTCAGAGCGTTTACGTACGCTCGACGGTCGGTAAAAACGCTCTGTACTGCCAGCAAACGGGCGCTGGCGTCATCCAGTTTCTTGCGAGCCTCTTCTGCTTGCGCTTTGGAATCCTGATAAGCCTTCTCGTAATCCTGCTTCAAAGCGGCGTATTGCGGATCCTTTTCCACCGACTGCTCGGACTTCGTGGAAGTCGACTTCGCTGTGTTCAAGAAGGCAGCATAACGATCTTTCCAGTGATCCTGGAATGCCTTCCACGGCCGCTGTCCCCAGGCTTCGTCGTACAAGGCCCAGAACAGCGTGGCGATCAGAATCACCGTCGCAATCAAGTAATGGATGGCGTACGATTTTCCGGTTATCGGATCCTGCTCGGGGATGGGTTTTTCAGGCACCGGATTGTCCCTCTTATCCTTTGAAGACGATCTTTCGAAACCAGGAGCTCGAAGCTAAGAGCTAGTAGCTAAAAGCTGCCTTTCTCACACGTTAAACCAGGGCGTGATCCACACATACTTGATGTGCCACAGCAGCCGCAGAGCCATCTTCAACGGCAACGCAATCATGGTGAGCCACAGAAATGCCATGAGCGAAAACTGCAGCAGGCTCATGCGTTGGAAATCCTTTTTCATTTTCCGGCGGAACAGTGAGTACACTGCCCCGCCGCCAACCAGATAGAATCCGACCACCACGATCGCGCCAAAAATTGCTTTCGCCGCGTTCGAAGTGAGTCCAAACAGATCTGGTAGATCCCGGTTCACCTCATAGATCAACCGGTTATGGTCCCAGGTTTGTCCCGGCCAGAACCACTGCCAGCCCGGACCGCGAATGAACGTCCCAATGATGATCATCGCGACCCACAAGATCACAAAACCGAACATGAAAGTGGAAATCGAAAACTTACGCTGCTTCCAGGTGTAATACCCGCTGCCCAAGGGATTGGTATCGATGTAGGGAATCACCATCAATCCGATGATGATCATCGTGGGCATGACTACGCCAGCGATCCACGGATCGAAATAGACGAGCATCTCCTGCAGTCCTAGAAAGTACCAGGGAGCCTTCGCCGGATTCATTGTCAAGTTGGGATTCGCCGGTTCTTCGAGCGGCGCGTTCAGGGTGATCGACCAAACCATCAAGATGATGGTGATGATGATGGCCGCAAGGAATTCGACTCGGAGTAGAAAAGGCCAAACGTGCACTTCTTTTGCCCAACCGGGCTTGAAAGGCCAAGTCTTGCGATGATGCGTCTTGGCCATTGCCGGATCGGCCTCAAGCTGTTCGATCAACTGATCGTTGGCGCGTGCCTGCTTCACCGCCAAATAAATGTAAAACGCAAGCAGCGGAATCAAGCCCACGATCGGCACGTTGTCAGGCGCCGAACAGATTTCCCAAAGTTGTCGCCAGTCCATAATCTCTCCACCAACCCTGTGGGGACAGCCGCCATCGGCTGTCCGTCGAGCGGAGCTCGACGCCTTTTTTTCAAACTCTGCCGGGCTTTGCCCGGCGGACAGCCCCTTCGCCAAGTTCAGTTCGAGCTAAGGTTGACTGTTCCTACAAACCCGCCTACTCTCCTGCCGCTTTTGGCCCCCGCCGCGGCTTATCCGCTTCCGCTTCCAGCATCACCGGGGCCGGGCCCGAAATTCCGCCATCCTTGCGCACGCGCCAGAAGTGCACAATCATCAGCACCGACGCTACGATCGGAATACCGATGCAATGCCAGATGTAGGACCTCAACAGAGCATTCGCGTCGACAATCGACCCGCCGAGTAATCCGAACCGGACGTCGTTGTATGGCGTCATTCCGAGCATCGACCCGAATGGACCTTCATGCCCCAGCAGTGGCGTTGCACGCGCCATATTGGTTCCTACCGTGACAGCCCAGAATCCGAGTTGATCGTCGGGAAGTAGATATCCGGTGAAGGACAGCAGTAACGTGAACACCAACAGCAGTACACCGATGTTCCAGTTGAACTCGCGCGGTTTTTTGTACGATCCCGTCAGGAATACGCGGAACATGTGCAGCCACACGCCGATGACCATCAGGTGAGCCGCCCAGCGGTGCATGTTGCGTAAGATCTTCCCGAACGGTACATCATGCTCCAGATAAAGAACGTCACGAAACGCCTGCACCTTGCTGGGGTGGTAATAAAACATCAACAGCACACCCGTATAGGTCAGGATGATGAACAGGTAAAACGTGATGCCACCCATGCCCCAGGTGTAGCTGTAACGCACGGCATCCCGATTAATCTTCGCGGGATGCAAATGCAGGAACACATTGGAAAGCACGCCCAGTGCTCGGTTTCGCGGCGTGTCGTCGTGTTTGTGGCGGAAGATTGACGTGTAGACCTGCGTCTTCGTCGGATCTTTCAGCCCCTCGATCTGTTCCTTGGTCTTGGCAGGGATGTCGGTTTTAAGAGCTTGAATGTCGTCTTTCACACCGGTAGTGACTCTGTCCACCAGCCCGACTTTGCCGTTCTTTCCACGCGGGCCGCCGTTAGAGCCGCCGTTGCCGCCGTTCGCATTGTTTTCGTCAGCCATAAGATTTTTTAGCGCCAGCGTCCCGCCGGCAGTTCGGGAGGCCCTCGGGGCCTCGGTTGCTCACACCCCGGTCAAGAACGCTCCCGGATCATTAAATTTGCTCGGCTGCCCCTTTGGCCACGAGTACAGCTTTGAAGTGTCCACCAGAACTTGTCCGTCGGGCGCAAGCTCAATGTGTGCACGGTCCATCGGCCGAGGCGCGGGACCTTCGAAGTTAATGCCTTCGCTGTCGTAGCCACTGCCGTGACAGGGGCACTTGAACTTGTTTTCGCTGGGTTTCCAGTCCGGCGTGCAGCCCAGGTGGGTGCAGCGAGCGTAAATCACAAATAGACGATCGGGAGTGCGATCGACCCAAATGCGGTATTTCTGTTGGAACTTCGTATCGACTCCGAGTGCAAATTCTGACGGGTAGCCGATTTTGAAAACGGAGTTGGGTTCAAAAAGCGTGCGGGGCAGGAAGAAGCGAAAGAAGGCCAGGAACCAAGCCATGAGGAAGCCGGTGACCATGGTCCACACAAACCGGCGACGGTGACGATCGATCTCCGTCGACGGAGCTGTCCCGGCAACCCCAGCGGCCGCTGCTGCTTTCGAGGTTCCTACGGCCGGGGTGCCCACATACTTGGTGGCATCCTGCGCTCCCGGCGCTGCGGGTTTCGCCGCTTCGGGATTCGGATTTACCTTCCCGGTCTCCGGCTCCGCCATGCACTCCCTCCTCTACCTTGAGTTAAAACCCTAGTCCAAACCGGCCGCCGCCGCGTACTCCGGCGCCGCAAACTTCCTCCCCACGCTGTTGATCGGAATCAAGCCGTGAACTTCCTGGTCCAGAGCTTCCAGCACGATCTGCCCCAGAGCTTGTATGAATCTTGGAGAATCGTTGAGCCCGGCGCTCATCTCGAACTGCGCGAAGCCTAGCTGGTGCGCTTCTTCTCGGGCTTCATGGTCAATTTCTCCCAGAGTCTCGACATGGTCGGAAACAAACGCCACTGGAACGACGCACATTTCGCGCACTTGTTCGTTCGCCAGATGACGTAGAGTTTGATGGAGAGAAGGCTGCAGCCATCGGCTTGCCCCCACCTTGCTCTGGTAACAAAGCCGGTGCCGATTGCTCCATCCGCCGCGTTCGGTCAGAAGCCGCACTGTTTCCTCGATCTGCCGCTGGTAAGGATCGCCTTTTTCAATCACTGACATTGGGATGCTGTGAGCGCTGAAAACGATTTCCGCCCGCTCGGGCGATGTGAAGCGCGAGAGCGCTTCATTTACTTTCTCGATAACAGCGTCCAGATACATCGTATTACGATAGAAAGTCTCGACGCAATGAACCGGGACCTCGGCAGGGAAGAAACGGCGCCATTCGTTCAAACTCGATCCGGTCGTCGTCGATGAATACTGCGGGTACAAGGGAAGCAGAACCACGTCGTCACACTGGGCAGCCTGCAGCTGTTCGATCGCTTCGTTTGTGAAGGGATGCCAGTAGCGCATTGCCACAAAGCAATGCGCATCAACCCCTTGATGGCGTAGTTCTGTCTCTAGAGCCCTTGCCTGCCGCTCTGTGTTGCGCCGGATGGGCGATCCGCCGCCAATGGTCGCGTAGTGGTGCTGCACCTTGCGCGCGCGGGTGGTCGAGATGAGCTTGGCCAAGGGCTTACGGCCGATGCGGGCAAAAGGGAAGTCGATGATATCGGGATCGCAGAACAGGTTGTACAGAAAAGGTTCGATCGCTTCCAGCGTGTCGGGTCCACCGAGCTGAAAGAGAACTATCCCCACACGCCGTGATGTGCGCGTCATTTTCCCCAGAATCCCCAGAACGCCAAGGACTGTACCTTGAACCGAGCGCGCGAGTCAATGGTGGATTTGCAAATTTAGGAAACACACTGTGTTCATCACTGTGCGGATTGAAAAAAATAAGATGCGCATGCAATCTGATATGTATGCCAGAGTTGCCAGACATCAGTGCTTACATCGGAGCGCTCGAAACGCGCATCGTCGGTCAGCCACTGCAGCGCGTACGCGTTGCCAGTCCCTTTCTACTTCGAACGGCTCAGCCGCCGCTCGCCGATGTCGAAGGGCGGACAGTGGCGGAATTGCGCCGGGTCGGGAAGCGCATTGCCATCGGCGTTAGCGGGGAATTGTGGTTGGTATTGCATCTGATGATTGCCGGCAAGCTGCATTGGCGCCCGCGAGATGCAAAGCTGGCTGGCCGTCAGAATCTGGCAGCTTTCGATTTCCCCAACGGCTCCCTCGTGCTCACCGAAGCCGGCAGCAAGCACCGTGCATCTCTGCATCTAGTCAAAGGGGAGGAAGCTCTGCGTGCTTTTGACGCTGGAGGAATTGACGTTTTTGCCAGCGATTTGGATGCCTTTCGATCCGTCCTGACTGCGGAAAATCACACGTTGAAACGGGCCCTCACTGATCCCCGTCTCCTCAGCGGTGTCGGGAATGCCTACTCTGACGAGATTCTTCATGCCGCACAACTCTCCCCCATCACGCTGACGAGCAAGCTCAAGCCTGAAGAGTGGGAGAGACTGTTCGCTGCAACGCGGCAGACTCTGCAACTTTGGATAACTCGACTCGGTACTGAGGCGAAGAAAGCGTTTCCGGAAAAGGTTACTGCATTCCGTAAAGATATGGCAGCCCATGGACGCTACGGGCTTCCTTGTCCCAGGTGTGGAGATAAGATTCTTCGGATTCGCTATGCGGACAAGGAGACCAACTATTGTGCGCGCTGTCAGACGGGAGGAAAAGTGCTTGCCGATCGAAGCCTATCGCGGCTGCTTGGATCAGACTGGCCGCGCACTTTAGAAGAGTTGGAAGCCCTGAAACGTCGCTGAAAGGGAACAGACGAGTCATCAATTTAAAATCAAGAATGGATTTGTCGGCATGGCACGTTCTGCTGGAATGCAGCTTAGGGGCTTGGTCTCTGCACCCGAACTTGTTCTCCGATCTCAATCGTCATCAAGTCCTCCCCGACTTCAAGCGGACCCGAGTACGTCTTGCGGGTATGCGGCAGCACGTCTGGAACGTCGGGTGGAGCAATATGCGAGTACACAGCCAGCCTGGGCGCAACCTTTGTGAATACCGTGCCTGCTTCTTCGGGGGTGCTGTGGTGCCCCTGAACCCGTTTCCTCTGTTCTGGCGTCAGAGAGTTGCCAACTTCGCGATAGGCCTCCGGATCGAAGACTTCATGAACTAACACGTCCGTGCCCCGCGAGAACTTAATCAAATTGTCCGAGGGACGTGTATCCCCTGAGAGCACAACCGCATGGCCTTGGTAATCGACGCGGAAGCCCAGGGCAGGTCTTACCGGTCCATGATCCACCAGAAAAGCCGTGACTTTGACGCCGTTGTTTTCATAAACCACGCCCTCCCCGATATCTTTCCCCTTCAGTACGGCTCCTTGAGCAGGTATTTGTTCATCAACGTCCCTGCGCATATGCACGTCGAAAGCGTAGGCTTGCTCGAGACCTTTGAGCATGTCGACGGTTCCCGTCGGACCCCACACTTGCAGTGGGACATGCCGTCCCATAATCCAGCCCGTCAGCCAAAGGTCTGGAAGCCCAACCACATGGTCTGAATGCAGATGAGTGAGAAACAAGGCAGTTACCGCGGAGAAGGGAACCGATGCCTGCGAAAGCCGTATAGTCGCGCCGCGGCCGCAGTCGAAGAGCAGAGTTTCTTTCCCGGCTTCGACCAGAATGCTTGGGCCGAACCGATCGATGCGGGGCCGTGGATTGCCAGTGCCCAGCAGAGTCACTTTCATCGTTTGACCGTGACAAACCGCTGCCAGCCACGCTGCCAGAATCACGGATCGAAGGATTGCGATTCTCATTTGCTGGAAAGACTTTCTTTGCGGCTATGCCTTGGCTGACTGCATTTCCTCGATAACGGCATCGGCAAACTCCGAGGTTCCGGCCTTGCCGCCGATATCGCGCGTCAACTTTTCCGGATGACGATAAACGCGCTCGAGAGCGTTCCGAATCTGCGTTGACGCTGCTTGCTCCCCCAGATGCCGTACCATGAGCAGCGCCGAGCGCAACAGTGCCGTAGGGTTAGCCAGGTTCTTTCCCGCAATGTCGGGAGCCGATCCGTGTACCGCCTCGAACACGGCACACTCATCGCCGAGGTTGGCGCTGGGAACAAACCCCAGTCCCCCCACAAAGGCTGCGCACAAGTCCGAAAGTATGTCACCGTAAAGGTTTTCCATCACCAGCATGTCGTACTGGTATGGATTCATCACCAGCTGCATGCAGGTGTTGTCGACAATATGCTCGCCATAGGTGATTTCCGGGTAATTCTTCGCCACATCCCGCGCGCAGCGAAGGAACAGCCCGTCCGACAACTTCATAATATTGGCTTTGTGGATGCAATGGATCTTCTTGCGCTGATTTTTGCGGGCGTATTCAAAGGCAAACTTCGCAATCCGCGTCGAGGCTTTCGCGGTGATGACTTTCAGGCTTTCCACCACCCCGGGCACGACTTCATGTTCCAGACCGGAATACAGTCCCTCGGTGTTCTCGCGGACAATGATGAGATCGACGTCCGGATAACGCGTCGGAATATGCGGCAAATTGCGGATGGGTCGGAAGTTGGCGTACAGTTCAAACTTCTTCCTTAGCGCAACATTGATGCTGGGAAAGCCTCCGCCAACCGGTGTGGTCACGGGGCCTTTCAAGCCAACGCGCGTTCGCTCCAGGGACTCAATCAAATCCTTAGGGATGTATTCGCCGGATTTTTCGAAAGCTTCGGCACCCACGGCGAAGGTTTCCCACTCAAACTTCACTCCCGTCGCTTCGAGAATACGCACCGTGGCCCTCGTTACCTCTGGGCCGATCCCGTCTCCGGGAATCAGGGTTACTTTGTGACTCATGAATGCATGGTCCTCACAGGTAGGTCTTATGCACCTTTTACTTTCACTAGATCCTTCAACTCGTTCATGAACTCCTTCACATCCTTGAAGTCCAGATAAACGGAGGCAAATCGCACGTAGGCTACCTTGTCATAACGGCGCAACCGGTTCATGATCAATTCGCCCAACTCACTTGTTTTGCGTTCACGCTCCGCAGATTCCATGACAAACGATTCGGTTTCGTTGACGATCTGCTCGAGTTTGCTGATCGGTACCGGACGCTTCTCGCATGCCCGCAGTAATCCGTTTAGAACTTTCTGGCGGTCGAATTTTTCCCGGCGTCCGTCTTTCTTCACTACCATGTAGGGAATTTCGTCGATCCGCTCGTAGGTAGTGAAGCGCTTTCCGCACTTCAAACACTCCCGTCTCCGCCGGATGGATTCGGCTTCCTTGCTCTCCCGGGAATCAACGACCTTATCGTTCGCAAATCCGCAAAAAGGACATTTCATGGCGCGTCATCACCCAGCCTGCAACGGTTTCGGCGGGTCAGAGCTAAAATTGTAACAGTGAATTTGAGCCAGATAGGCCAAGGACGCTCGACTCCAGTGCACAAGCGGGCACCCGGGAACATCCTTGCGGTACAAAAAACGCAAAACGGCGCTCGCACCCCCTGCGGTACGAGCGCCTGTTTTTCCCCATTCCCTCCCGGTGACGGAGGGGCTGAAGGTTGCGATCCCACCTACAGGGCGGTTTGCCCCCGTCATAGGATCTGAGTAAAAGGTGCCTTACCTGCAGATCAGTTTTGTCATCAAAGTGTCTGGATTTTGTAAAAAAGTCAGAAGGTTGCCGCCGCCCTTCTCGGTGCCTTGGTGATCCAAGTCTGGTCTGGGGTGTCCCAGTATGGTCAGGCCGTGGTCGACCTTTGATGCGGGACCGAGTGAAGTGCTCACTGGCCGTGGGCGCGCCGCTGGGCGCGGATGTCTGGAAGAACGACAAAGTGTCGATGCGGCTTCAGGCGGATTTCCTAAATCTCAACAATCGTCTGAACGTGATCGACTTCGGAGCACTGTTCTCCAGCAAGGTGATCGCCCCGCCTCGAAGCTACGCCCTGCATACCACGCTCTAGGCGAAGAAGAATGCGCCCCGTCAGGCTGGATTGCATCAGCAGTCAAGATCTTCCTCGGTGTTCCCCTGTGCTCTCTGTGGTGATCCCTTTACTAGACCACAAAATACTTTGCTCCCGGATGATGCACCACGATCGCGGAAGTACTCTGCTCAGGTTCGAGCAGGAATCCGGAAGTGAGTCGAACACCAACATTCTCCTCGGGCTTTAGCAAGGCGAACAGCTTGGTCTGATCCTCAAGATTCGGGCAAGCGGGATACCCAAACGAATACCTCGACCCGCGATATTTTTGGTGAAACAGATCGCGAATTTCCGTTGCGTCCTCACTGGCAATTCCCAATTCCTCGCGCATCTTCTTGTGATGTAGTTCCGCCAACGCCTCGGCGGTTTCAACGCTGAGACCATGCAGGTAGAGATACTTTGTGTACTCTCCTCCCTCAAACAGCCGCTGGGTTTCCACGCTCGCTTTGGGCCCAATCGTTACAAGAGAGAGCCCGATCACGTCCATTTTTCCCGAGGACTTCGGCGCGAAGAAGTCCGCAATCGATAGCCGCCGCCCTTCGCGCTGCCGTGGAAACGTAAACCGCAACAGTTCTCGTGTAGGGACGGGCGTCGGCTCTCCGGCTGAGCTCGAGCTCGGCTGGCCCTCCGCGTCATAAACCACAACATCATTCCCATCCGCCTGAGCAGGGAAGTACCCATAGACGACCTTGGGCTCGAACAATCCAGAACCCGCGACCTCATCTTCCAGTTTGTGCAGAACCGGCCGGAACTTCTCTTCTACCAACCTCAAGTAATCCGCCTGGGAGGCGGTCTTCAGTTGCCACTGATTCTTGAACAACGCCGTCTCGTTGATGTACTGAAAGAGTTCGCGCAAATCGTAGTCTTTCCATACACGGACACCCCAGAACGGAGGTGTCGGAATATTCGGAGCGTCCGTCACCACCGGACTTCGTTCCGCGAATACCGGCCCGGTTTCTTCATCCACGGCCGCGGCCTTCGCGTATTCCTTTACGGTACGTCCTTCGGTTAAACGAGTTTGCTTTGCTCCGTTTTCTGTCGCCAGGTCTTCCATGATGTGCAACCCTGCGAATGCATCATCGGCATAGAAGACGGCGTTACCGTACTCACGCCGCAGATCGTCCTCCACATACTTGCGAGTCAGTGCTGCGCCGCCGCAGATCACGGGGAATGCGAGCTTCTGCCGTTCCAAATCCTGGATAACGTACTTCATTTCGAGCGTGGATTTCACCAGCAGTCCGCTGAGCCCTATGGCGTCCGCCTTGTACTCCTGAGCGGCCCGGATGATGGTGTCTCCGGATTGCTTGATGCCAAGGTTGACGACCCTGAATCCGTTGTTCGACAGAATGATGTCGACCAGATTCTTTCCAATGTCGTGCACGTCGCCCTTCACCGTCGCTAATACGATCGTGCCCTTCTGCGACCCCGCCTTCTTCTCCATCTTCGGCTCAAGGTACGCGACTGCCGCTTTCATAACGCCTGCTGAATCGAGGACCGACGGCAATTGCATTTTGCGCGCACCGAAAAGGTCGCCGACCGTCTTCATGCCGTCTAGCAGAACCGTGTTGATCAGTTCCAGGGGCGAATAACTCGAGAGCGCATCTTCCAGCAGCGTTTCCAGCGATTTCTTGTGCGCACCCTCGCCGACCGATTTTTCGCCGTTGATGATGGCGAACTTCAGCTTGTCCTCGACCGAGAGCGTGTCGACATGGGCAGTTGTCGTGGCTGTCGTCTTGCCCTTCATACCGGCAAAATGTGCCATGTACTTCTGCAGTGGATCGCCGTCGGAATTGGCATCCCGATGGATCAGCTTGCGTGCCAGTTCCACTTCTTCCTGCGGAATCTTGTATAGCGGATAGATCTTCGTGTAGTTCACGATGGCCATGTCGAGCCCGTGATCCACCGCCTCGTGCATGAACACCGAGTTGAGCACTCGACGGGGATAGGCATCGAGACCGAACGAGATGTTGCTCACACCAAGAATGGTTTTGACGCCGGGTAGCTCCTTTTTAATGCGCTCCACTGCGTTGATCGTCTCGATGCCCGCCGTGCGATATTCTTCCTGGCCGGTAGAAATCGGCAGCGTGAGAGCATCGAAAATAATGTCGGTGCTGTCCAGACCATATTTCTTGGTCGCGAGATCGTGAATGCGGTGTGCGATGGCGACCTTCTTGTCGGCCGTCAGAGCCATTCCGTCTTCGTCGATCGTCAAAGCAATCACGGCCGCCCCGTAGCGCTTTGCCATGGGCAGAACTTTCGAGGTCCGTTTCTCGCCATCTTCCAGGTTGATCGAGTTAATGATGGCCCGGCCTGGGATACGTTTCAAGGCTTCTTCAACGACGTCTGCCTCGGTCGAGTCCACTAGAATGGGCGCCGGCACGCGGGTGGCGATCTTTTCGAGGATCGAAGTGATGTATCCCTTCTCGTCCTCGCCCACGATCGCGCAGCACAGATCCAGCATGTGAGATCCGTCGTTCACCAGTTTCTTGGCTAAACCGAGAATCTCGTCATACTTCTTTCCCTGCACCAGTTTGCGGAAATGTTCGACTCGGGTGGTCGTGTTCATTTCCTCGGCGACGATCAGAGGCTTAGGTTCCAAATCAAGCGGAACAGTCGTATACGCGCTGGACGCTGCACCCGCGCGTTTCACGTCGCGTTTAGCCGGCTCAACATTGGCAACCGCATCGACGACGGCTTTCAGATGCTCGGGAGTCGTCCCGCAGCATCCCCCGACAATACGGACACCGTAGTCCTTTACAAAGTGCTTGTGATACTCCGCCAATTCCTCTGGCGACAACTGGTAGACGGCGTGGCCGCCCACGTTCTGTGGCAATCCCGCATTCGGCAAGACCGAAACTTCCTTGGTCGAATTCAGCCCCAGATAGCGGACGGCATCGTTCATCTCCTTCGGTCCGGTTGCACAGTTCAAACCGATTGCGTCTACTTCGAACGGATCAAGCGCAGTCAGAGCTGCCCCGATCTCTGTGCCCAGCAGCATCGTCCCCGATTCCTGCAGAGTGACTTGCACCTGCACGGGTAGTCGCTTTCCCGCTTTCCGCATTGCTTCCAGCACGCCGATGGTGGCGATCTTTACTTGCAGTAAATCCTGAGCCGTCTCGATCAACAGAACGTCTACCCCGCCTTCAATTAAAGCGGCAGCCTGCTCCTCGTAAGATTCAACCATCGCGTCGAAGCTGATGTGACCCAGCGACGGCAGCTTAGTGGTGGGACCCATTGACCCAGCGACGAAGCGGGGACGATCGTTCGTCGAGAACTGCTGCGCCACTTCCTTCGCAAGTTGCGCGGCCTTCACGTTGATCTCGTGTACACGATCGCG
Source organism: uncultured Acidobacteriaceae bacterium (assembly GCA_963731405.1). Lineage (GTDB taxonomy): Bacteria > Acidobacteriota > Terriglobia > Terriglobales > Acidobacteriaceae > Sulfotelmatobacter. Next base: position 183,194 of record CAVSVS010000025.1, read on the forward strand.
CAAGTCAAATTCGCCTAGGACGATACCGCTTCCGCCGAAGGTATTGGTTTCGACGATGTCGCAGCCCACACGGAAAAAATCCGCATGAATATCGCGAATAATGTCGGGGCGGCTCAACACCAGTACTTCGCTGCAATTCTCCTTGCCCCAGTAATCGTCCAGAGTAGGATTGCGCTTCTGAATGTTGGTCCCCATTGCGCCGTCGTAAACTACGACGCGGTCCTTCACGGTCTGTAAGAAGTCAGCCATTTCAGCCTCTAGCTCCTAGCTTCTAGTTCTTCGCATTCGGTCGATCCGAGTTGATCCGCGTAAATCCGCGGCGAAGAAGTTGAAGTTGCCTTGACCCACATGCACGAACGCCGGTCTCGAGGACCGGCGTTGGTCGAACTCGCAGTCGCTTCGAAGTCAGCTTCCCGGCACCATCTCCGCCGGCGCGCCACCATCCACGTCGGCTTGGTTGAATACCACGTTGGCGCCCATGTGTGCTGGCCGGGGGGCCAGCATTTGCTCCTTGCGATAAACCAGATTGCTGGCATTGAAGGTCGCCAGCTCAAACCCATGTCCGTGGGTGATCGCATCCGTTGGACACGCTTCCACGCAGTAACCGCAGAAAATGCAGCGGTTGTAATCGATGTTGTAGACCTTGGCATAGCGCTCGGCGCCACTGACGCGATTCTCGGCCGTATTCTCAGCGGCTTCGATGTAAATGCAATTCGATGGGCACGCTGCCGCGCACAGGAAGCAGGCCACGCACTTCTCCAGTCCATTCTCGTCGCGTTGCAGCACGTGGGCACCGCGAAAACGAGCCTCAATACGCGCGCCGCGCAGCGGATCCTTGCCGTCTGGATAATTTTCCACAGTCGTGGGCTGAAACATCTCCATGAAGGTGATGCTCATACCTTTGGCAATGGCCGCGATGTTCTTCAGAACTGGCATCTCGATATTCAGTATACCGAAAGAATGGCGAAATCGTCCCGAAGGCCAGCATCCGGAGGTCGGGAACGGGTTAAGAGGCTTGAGTAGCCCTTAGACCCGTCGGGACGCATGTATTCTGTGAATGTGAACCAGCGGAACCAAGCCGCTCTGAAGGTAAGTGTGGGTCTGTGTTCGGATTGTCGCTTCATGCGGCAGATCCTGTCCGACCGCGGATCTACTTTCTACCTGTGCGAACGGGCCGCCACCGATCCGAAATTTCCCAAATATCCCCGCTTGCCGGTGCTCCAGTGCTCGGGATATGAGTACGTGATTCCCGATCGGCCGCATGAATAGTTTTGGCTGACGGCCGCATCGCTGTCGCGTGATCTACATCACTGCACGAAGTGTAACGATGCAGCACTATCGATTTCGAGTCTTGTTCCAGAGTGGTTTCGGTGGAACAGGAGGAATTGGATCATGCTGCTAAAGATTCTTGGCGTCGGCGCGATTGTTTTATTTGTCCTTTGAACGGTCGCCGTGCTCCAGGGTTGGAGCAAAAGCACGATAACCGATCGTGCGATTGGCCTTGCATTCATAGCTGTATTCGGCGTCGCCGCAGCTTGGGGTGTGCGAACTCTCTTCGGATTAGGACATTAACTTCCCGTCGCCGAACTGTCCGACCGTTCTCATGTTGAAGAATGCGTTTGCAGGCAACGACAAGCGGCCAACCGAGAGCGAGTTGTCGTCCGCTTTAGGCCATGCCGACGCGTTGTGGAAAGGCCTTGTTGCCGATCTGAAGCGTGATCTGAAATTGGATTCAGAAGAATGGAATAGCTATTCCATCAAAGCGGGTTGGTCCTTGCGACTGCAACGGAAGAAACGGAACATCGTCTATCTATCCCCTAGCACGGGTTGTTTCCTGGCCTCATTTGCCCTTAGCGATAAGGCAGTTGCAGCCGCACGAATCGCCAAGTTGCCGCCGAGCACTCGCAAACTTATCGAGGAAGCTAAGCGTTATGCAGAGGGAACGGCAGTTCGCATTGAAGTCCACGATGCCAAGGATGCGAAGGTCGTGAAGACGCTGGCGAAGATCAAGCTAGAGAACTAGGCGGTTCGATCACTCAATGCCAAGTTCCCTGGCCAGCATCTTCCACTTGCTGTCGACCACCGCCTTAGTCTTCGAATCCATCACAATTTCATCGGGCCATGGCCGCGCAAAACCCTCGCTTGCCCACTTGCGCGTAGCGTCAATTCCCATCTTCGATCCGAAGTTAGGCAACCGCGACGCATGGTCAAGCGAGTCCACCGGACCGAGCGTGAACTGAATGTCACGCTCAGGATCGATGTGATTGAAAACCTTCAGAGTTACATCGGCAAGATCCTGAACATCAACGTCTTCATCGACAACGACGATGCATTTGGTAAACATCGCCTGCCCCAGCGACCAGATCGCGTTCATCACCTTTCGCGCTTGTCCCGGGTAGGATTTCTTGATGGAGACGATCATCAGGTTGTGGAAGACGCCCTCAATCGGCAGGTTGATGTCCACCAACTCGGGGATTGTCAGTTTCATCAGCGGCAAAAAGATGCGCTCAACCGCCTTGCCCATATAGGCATCCTCCTGAGGAGGCTTGCCCACGATGGTGGTCGCGTAAATGGGATCTTTCCGGTGCGTAATGCAGGTCAGATGGAAAACTGGATAAAGATCTTCGAGCGAGTAAAAGCCGGTGTGATCTCCAAACGGACCTTCGGTGCGAAGTTCATCGAGATTTACGTATCCCTCGAGGACAATCTCGCTTGCTGCCGGCACTTCCAGGTCGACCGTCTCGCATTTCACCAGCTCAACAGGGGCCCCGCGAAGGAAGCCAGCGATCAAGTATTCCTCGACCTCGGGCGGCGCAGGAACGATCGCAGAGAAGGTAACGGCCGGCTCAGTGCCGATGGCAACCGCGACCTCCATCTTTCCTGAGGGACGCGAGCCTTCCGCCAAAACTGACCCGCCCGAAGAGCGCGCCATGATGTCGACCGCAGCAGATTTTCCATCGACCGCGGCGCGCATGCGTTCCCGCGCGTGCTCCGCCGCCACCTTCTGCCGCTGCCAATGCATCCCCGTCGTGCGTTCGTCGTAAACCTGCATCCGGTACATGCCAAGATTGCGCTTTCCAGACCTGGGGTCGCGCGTGGTGACGCACGGCAGCGTGATGAATCGTCCAGCATCTTTCGGCCAGCACTGCAGGATCGGAAAATCAAGGAGAGAAAAGTTGTCGCGTTCGATCACTTCTTTGCATGGCCCGGTAGGCACGGTCCGCGGAAAAAACTTGCCGGCTTCCGTCAGCAAAGGAAGCATCTTCAATTTGTCCAGAAAACCCTGGGGCGACTTTACATCCATAAACATACGGATGCGTCCCGCAATCTCGTCGAGAGAATTGACGCCCAGCGCCAGTTTCATGCGGGCTTCGGAACCGAACTGATTGATCAGGACCTGAGCGCCCGAATGACCTTTGATATTTTGAAATAGCAGTGCCGGGCCCCCTGCGACGCCTTGTTTGTCGCGGCTTTTGGAGGCACGGTCAGTGATCTCGGCGATCTCGAGAATAGGATCAGTTTCAGTTTGGATGCGCTTCAGTTGGCCCGCGCGTTCAAGCGCCGCGATCCACTGGCGAAGGTCGTCGAAGGGCAAAGGAGTCCTCTCTGTGAGCGACGATTATAAGGGATTCTCCGTAACTTCTTCGCCGCGGATTGCGCGGATACACATGGAGTCCTGATCCTGCTAGAAGTGAGTAATCATCTTCTTTGTTCCAACTTCACACTGACGGTGATTGGCTGACCATCGCGCAGCACTTTCACTTCCACGACGTCGCCCACCTTGCTCCGCCGAAGTGCATCCGTGAAGTCGTACAAGTTTTTGATCGGCTTGTCGCCAAATTGAATCAAGATGTCCCCTGCTTTGAGTCCAGCCTTGGCAGCCGGAGAGTTTGGCTTTACATCAGAAAACTTCACCCCAGTTTCCGTCTGGCCAAAGTCAGGAATCGATCCGAAGTACGGCCCATAACCGCCGCCCCCGCCCCCTGTCGTCGGCTTGTCTTCGGCCACAACCTGGAAAGTGGGCGGGTCATTTGCATTCGCCAACTGGACCGCGACGTTTTCCACCAGATCAAGCAGTCGCGCCGCCGAAGGCGCGTTGATCTTGTCCCATGTGTCGGAAGGTTTGTGATAGTCCGAGTGCAATCCAGAAAAGAAAAACAACACTGGAATCTTCTTCGCTACGAACGAAGTATGGTCGCTTGAGGAATATCCACCGGCAGAATATTCGATCTTGAACGGCGTTTCCTTTTGCGCCTGTTCGAGGATGGCCTTGAGCGTGGAACCGGTGCCGACGCCTCCAATGTAAACCTTGTCGTCCTTGATGCGGCCAATCATGTCCATATTAAGCATGGCGACGGCCTTCGACAGTGGTCTCGTCGGATTTTTCACCCACTCGGCCGAACCCAATAGCCCAAGTTCTTCCCCCGCAAAGTCCATGAACAAAATGCTGCGTTTCAGTTGTCCGCGCTGTGGCGCCAGGAGCCGTGCCAATTCGAGGACCCCGGCCGTTCCGCTGGCATTATCGTCCGCCCCAGGATGAATCTGTCCAATCTGCGACGGAGCCAGAGAATCGAAGTTGCCTCGACCCAGGTGATCATAGTGAGCCCCGACGATGACGTATTCGTCCGTTTGCCCCGGCAACCAAGCGAGAACGTTGTTGACCGTAGCACGCGTCGTTTCAATGTCGATGTGCAGAATGAGATGTAACGTATCCGGGAAAGCGAAGGACGCCGGTTTGCTCGTCGAGTTGATCTGCTCCTGTACGTCTTTCAGGGATTTTCCCGCGGACTGAAACCACGACTCCGCAACCGCGTTTTTCGCTTGCACCATCACCAATCCGACATTCTCTGGCCCACTGACACTGCCAAATCTCGTCAGCAGATCCTCTTCTCCGTCACCCAATTTTCCGTTCAGAACGACAATGCCCTTTGCTCCATGATTGCGCGCATTAATAGCCTTAGTGATGAGCTGCGAGTGTTGCGTGAGTCCATGGTTGCCGCTCTTCTCCGCGAATCCTGAAGGTTCGTAGCGCAGAACAACAACGAGCTTGTCTTTCACGTCGAGGCCAGCATAGTCGTCATAATGGAATTCGTCAGCCGTCGCGCCATATCCTGCGAACACGACCGGAGCCGCGATCTGACCGGAAGCAGAGAAACTAAACGGAACGAAGTCCTGATTGATTTTCAAATCATTCCTGGATCCCGCCGCCTCCACCGCGAAATGGTTGTCAGACATAAGGCGAGCCCCAGTGACCACCGTGAAGGGCTGGGTGTAGCCATTCGATCCTGCTGGCTCCAGTCCGAGTTCTTTGTAGCGCTTCTCAATCAAGCGTTGGGCACGCGTCAGACCCTTGGTGCCGGCGCCCCGTCCCTCCATGTCGGGCGAGGCAAGCGACTTGATGTCGTTCAGGTAGCGTGTAGGATCGGCCTGCGGCCCGGATGTCGACGCCGCGGCCAATACTAAAGCGGTGAGGACAATCAGAAGAAAACGATGAAGCCTGAGACGAGTCGTCATGGGGACCCCTCGATGAACCGAGAATCGTATGAGGTGGCGGTTAGGGTGTCAATGACGCGGCATCAGCGAATCGTCTCGGGATAGAGTTGGCGCCGGCAGTCTGGGCAGATTCCGTGCGTGAAGTCCGCCTCCGTATGATTCCGGATATAGGTCTCCAGGTTATGCCACGAGTTTTCCTTGTCGCGAATCCTTCGGCAAGAAGCGCAGATCGGTAGAAGACCGCCCAGCGATTTCACTCGACCCAATGCATCTTGCAACTCTTCAATCAGGCGCTCGCGTTCGGCTTCGACTGCTCTCCGCTCCGTGACATCACGAAAGATGATGCAGGTTCTCAGTTGCCCGTCGGGGCCCTGAAAGACGACAGAAGAAATCTCTGCCGGGAAGAGCGTGCCGTCCTTGCGTCGCGCCCTCAGTTCCCCGTGAGCCCTGCCGGTACGTTGTCGCTCGGCGACTAGAACCGCAAGTCGAGGATCGGAAGAGTCCATCCGCCCCTGTCGCCCTTCGCTCAGAATCTCTTCCCGAGTGCGGCCTAAAATCCGACACGCCGCAGGATTAGCATCGAGAATCGAGCCATCCGGTGCCGTTAACATCAGACCATCGAGGCTGTTTTGAAACAGAAGTCCATAAAGACTTTCGTTTTGTGGAAATTCGAACGAGGACACCTGTGGAATCTTGAAGGGCACCATGGGTTCTGGGTCTTTGGTTGTACGCAGCACGCGAGCCCGAGTGTCGCGCGTGGCCAGCCAAAAGTTATCGTGAATTCTATGCGAGATCCAAGGAGCTAGCAACTTCCGAAAGGTCTGTGTCTCATTCAGATAACCTAAGCACGAGGGCTTCCACCTGCTTCCACGCAGCGCTTCTCGGGTCAATTACATCGAAGTGTCCAGCGTTGGAGATCTCGAGCAGATGCACATCTTCTTTCTCTTTGAGCGAGCGATTTTGCTTGGTTGACACGTAATCGCGACTGAAGGCAACCGGTACTTCGTCATCCGCAGAACCATGAATCAACCACTGCCGGGCTGTGGGGATCGAAAGCTCCATCGGATCGGCTTCGCGGTAATGGTCCGGAACCTCGCTGGGCGTGCCATGCAGAAACTCGACAACGGCATCGTGACTGAGGTGTAGCTTGTGCGCACGCTGCAAGTCGACCACGCCAGCGACCGAAACCGCGCGACTGACACTCGCTTCGTGAGCCGCAAGGCAGAGCGCGAGTTGCCCTCCGGCTGAATGTCCCATGACCACAACTCTTGCGGTGTCCAGGTGATGCTGCCGGGCGTTTTGCGTAAGAAATTGATAGGCGGAACGAATATCGGCGAAACTGCCTGGCCATCCGCCGCCGTCGTTTCCCACACGGCGGAACTCGAGATTCGCAGTCGCCAGGCCTTTGCTCGTCAGAGCAGCGCATAAATGACCCGCGTGGTCGAGATTGTATTTAGCGCGCCAATAACCGCCGTGAATGTTGATCACCAACGGATATGGCTTGGAAACTCTTGTCGCCGAGGGAATACGCAGATCGAGAAACTGGTTGGGATCCGAGCCATACGCGAGGCGCGCATCGGCCGGGGGCGGTGTCATGGTAAGAATGTCGTCAGACATGCCGGAATGATTGTACGGCAGGCAACGCGCTGGCTACTCGTATCGCAGCGCTTCGATGGGATCAAGATTGGCTGCCCGCAGTGCCGGAACCATGCCACTGATCACTCCCACCACCGCCAGGATCGACGTCGCCACAACCAAAATCATCGGCGAGACAATCAGGCGGATATCCGCTGCCTCGGCATGCTTTGCGAGGGCACTGTAAAAGGTGATGCGGCCGGCGAAGATCGATACCGCATACGAGAGAACAATTCCTAGCGCCCCTCCAGCGGCTGTGATCACCATCGCTTCCGAGAGGAACTGAAAAAGAATGTGGTGTCGTCGCGCTCCCAATGCCTTCTCCACGCCGATCTCGCGCGTCCGCTGCGTGACTGATACCAGCATGATGTTCATCAGGCCAACGCCGCCGATGCCCAGAGTGACGGTCCCAATGAACGCCAACAGAACCTTCAATGCCATCGTGATAATGCCGAACTGCGCTAGTTGCTTTTGCGCATCGAAGACGAAAACAGCGCGCTGGTCGTCTGGCTTAAAGCTATGCGCGGTAGCCAGTGTCGATCGAATCGTCTTATCCAACTTGTCGTGGTCAAGCCCCGCGGAGTCGAGCCACATTCCATCGAGGTAGTGATTGTCCTTGAGGACATCCATCGAATTAAAGGGAATATAGACGACGCGGTTATTGTCGTTGTCACCCTCCTGCATCCGTGGCGCACCCACTCCGATTACCTCGAAAGTCACGCCATCAATGCGGATTGATTCGCCCACCGCCGGCATGCCGGAGAAAAGTTTGTCGCGCGCTTCCGATGCGATCACCGCATAGAGTCCGTGCTGCATATTGTCGGCATCGTTGAGAAAACGTCCTTGCTCGATGTCGAGATTCCATATGTCCTGAATCGAAGGATCGAGCCCCATCACGGGGAATGTGAACGATCGGTTGTTGTTCTGAACCGTCGAATCCTTCTGGGCCATGCGGACAACATGCCGGCAGAGCGGGATATTGTTCCGCATCAACTCGATATCATCATTGGTGAAACGAACCTGCACACCCGCTTTGTTGCCGCCGGCCTGCTGCGACGTGCGCCCCGGGAACACTCCCACCGCTGTCGCCCCGAAGCTTTCGAAGATGGTCTCGATGGCTTTGCCGAAGCCGTTCCCGTAGGACAGCAGTAGAACCACAGTCGCAATTCCCCACGCCATCCCCGCCATCGTGAGCAGGGTACGGCGCAGGTCATGGCGCATGGCCGAGTACGCTTGTTGTAAGAGATCGCGATGCATGACTATTCCTTGCGGAGGGCCTCCACGGGCTCAAGCATAGCGGCACGCCGCGCCGGATATAGTCCAGCAGCTACTCCAGCCACTCCCAGCGAGATAACAGCGAGAAACGCCGTGGATGCGACCAGCTTGGGTGGATCGAACCCTTGACCGAGATCGACTCCCGACAGCATGGCCATCAGTCCAGCAGCGCCTGCAATGCCGATGCCGCCACTCAGCAGCGTTAGAAATGCTCCTTCCACAAAGAACTGGAACATGATGCTAGAGTTCGTTGCGCCCACCGCTTTGCGCAGACCGATTTCGCGCGTCCGGTCCGCGACGGCAACCAGCATGATGTTAATGATGCCGATTGCTCCCAGCGCCAAGGTCACCAATCCCACGCTTCCCAGGAACATGTTCATAGCATCGAAGATCTTGCCGATTTGATCGACCGTCTTGATCGTGTCCCACTCGTCGAAAGCATCAGGATTCTTCGGATCGAAGCCATGGTTGCGGGCGATGATCTTGTGAACTTCCTGCTGCGCGGTGACGTGCAAGGCGCGCGATTTCGGCTGATAGTTGATGAACGAGATCACATCGGTCGCAATCCCTGTATTCAACGGGCGGAAGTAATCCTGCATAGCATGAAACGGGACAAAACTTCGCAAGTTCAGATTCATGTTGTCGCCGTGCCCGACTTTCTGCAGGGTGCCAATCACGGTAAAGCGAACGCCGTTGAGCAAAATCGTGGCCCCGATAGCCGGTCGACCGGGAAACAAAGTTCGCCGGACCTCGTCGCCGATCACAATCACCGTGCGCTTTTGCGCGTCATCCAGAGCGTTGATCCACCGGCCTTCATTCACCGGCAGGTATCGGATCTGGTTAAAGTTTGCCGGCACGCCCACGATCTGGCCGCTGGCTTGGAAAAAATCGCTGACGGCGCGGATGTCGCCGCGGGAAATCGCAGGTGCCGCCGCAGCGACGCTCGGACATTCGCGAAGAATATCTTCGTAATCGCGATAGGTCAGATAGTACTGGCGCAGGGCTGTAAAGCTCCCCTGCATCACAGGGGCTCGCCCCGACCAGATGAACATTACGTTCTCGCCCATGGAGTCGAATTGCTTGCGATTACCAGCCCGGAAACCTTCTCCCAGTCCCACCAGCAACAGCAGGGAACCAACGCCCCAGGCGATTCCAAACATCGTTAGGAACGAGCGCAGTTTATGCGCCCAGAGCGCCCGAAAGGTTTGACCGATGATGTCTAAGATATGACGCACTCTAGTCCATTATACGGGGCTCGCGAGTCGTCTCTCTGCGGCCGGATGACATTCGTGGGTCGCTTCGTGGAGAGACCAAACTCCCTTCGAAGCCACTTTCGTTGGACGTGCGAAATTGTGATTTGTTTGACTCTGCCGCGGTCAATGCGTACCTCCTACTCGGTTTATAGACAGGGATCTTGCATGGTCTTGTCTCCGTTAGACTTGGACCATAAGATGCCTTCACACGCTGCCGTTTTTCTCGATTGCAGCTATTCCGTGGTTGCGAGGGAAGGGCGAATGAAGGTAGCTCCCAAATTCCGACTTGCCGAATGGGCCTGTTTGTTAATTGCAATCTGCGCAAGCGTCGTTCCGGGCGCTTTTGGGCAAGCTGCGCAAAATGGTGACGAGGGACAGATCCTCGCCCTTGAAAATGCCTGGAACCAGGCAGAATTGCAGCACGATCCGGCGGCTCTCGAACTGATTTTGACTAACGATTTCGTGATCACTGAACCCGACGGAACCCTCCAGACCAAACGTGAGCACATGGCGTTTACCAAGGACACGTCGTATCACTATGACGTCTTGGTGTCCGAGGGCTTCCGCATCAAGGTTTATGGCACCGTCGCAGTAGTCACCGGAACCTACCATGAAAAAGGATCGTCAAAGGGCATTCGCTTCGACCGCCGTGGACGATTTACCGACACTTGGATTCGCATAGGCGGAACTTGGCGCTGCGTGGCGAGTCATGACAGTTTGCCGGTGAAGGGGTGATCCACAGGATCCAACGTTCCGTGCTTTCTGCTAATTCCCGGCTTCGAAAGCGAATTTTGATCCGAAGGTTGCGTCCGCGGCCAAATTCCCGATTTTCGTTTCGAAAGCCGTGCGAGTTCGCTATTCTCTAGCCAGATGATGACTCTGGCCCTCAGCGAATTGCTGGGCGCGACGGTCTACGACCCGTCGGGCGCCTCCGGTCGTGTGCGCGAGGTGACTCTCGCCCCGCAAGAGGATCGCTCCCGTATCTCGGGTCTCATCGTGAAGACGAAGTCAGGGAGCCGCATTCTCTCCCTCGCGGCGGTTTCCGCGATTAACGGTGGCATCCGAACCACCATGCCGGCATCGGAGTGGCCCGCCGCCAACGGCACCGAAGGCCTGTTTCTGCTCGAACGCGATCTGCTGGACCAGCAGGTAATCGACATCAATGGGCGGAAGGTCGTCCGTGTCAATGACGTTGACCTTCAGGTCGATGCGCCCAAAGACAAAGATACGGCCCGCACTCGGCCGGTTTTGCGCGTCCACTCGGTCGACGTAGGCGCCCGTGGCGCCGTTCGGCGCTTGCTGCGGGGTGTGGCGCCCAAGACGGCGCTGCACGCTCTGCTTGGCAGAATTCCGGCCCGCAGCATTCCTTGGAACTTCATTGACGTAATCGAGACCGATCCGGCTCGTCGCGTGAAACTCAAAATTTCCCACGAAGGCCTCGCCAAACTGCACCCCGCCGACATCGCCGACATTGTGGAGGATCTCGCGCCCGATGAGCGACAGGCTGTGTTTCAGACCTTGGACGAAGGGACGGCCGCTGAGGCCCTCGAAGAAGTTGAACCCAAGGTTCAGAAAGCGATTGTGGAGTCGTTGGATTCTGGACGCGCTGCTGACATTGTCGAAGAGATGGATCCCGATGCTGCCGCAGACCTGCTGGGGGATCTCCCGGAAGAGCGCACCGAGCAGATCCTGGTCCAGATGGAGCCAGAAGCGCAGCAGGACGTCGTCGAGCTGCTGGAGCATCGCGAAGAGACCGCCGCCGGCCGCATGACCACCGAGTTCCTCGCCCTGCCTGTGACGGCGACCGTCCAAAATGCGATCGATTCGCTGCGCGAATTTGAAGGTGGAGTCGAGGTCGTGAGCACGATCTATCTAGTCGATTCCCACGGAACCTTGGTTGGCGCGGTTCCACTCGCTAGACTGGTCCTCGCGGACATGAATGCTCCCATGTTGTCACTGACTCAGGAACCTCTGGTCCTTGCCCATGAGGGCGTCGAAGAAAACGAAGTGGCAGAACTATTCGATAAATATAATCTGCAAACTCTTCCCGTGGTGGACGAGCGCAACAAACTGACCGGCGTCATTACATCCGATGATGTGATCAGTATGTTGCGCGCGAAGCTATAGAGATCAGCGCATCTTATACATCAACCAACATGCAAGTTAATTCAAGGAAACTGGGGAAACTTGTGGCGACCTTTAAGTCATATTGGATCCTATTCTCAAGCACGATCTCATCTGGCTTGGTCAGGCTATTCCTCATCCTTGCTTGCGCGCAGGGTATCTACGCACAGAGTGGGATGGCCTGTCACCCGATGGATACCCGCGATGCAGTCGCTCCCGAAAAGCTGCCGCCTCCCCAGAAGTTAACGGGCATCGGAAATGCCCACATTCGTATCACGGCCACGCCTGAGGCACAGGTATGGTTTGACCAGGGACTAAACCTGCTGCACGACTTTTGGGACTATGAATCCCTTCGCGCCTTCGAGCAAAGCATCCGCGTCGATCCACAGTGCGCGATGTGTTACTGGGGGATCTATCGGGCAGAAACCTTCGCCCACAGCAATTCCAGGTATTACGCAAACCAGATGTTGGCGAAGGCTGTCAGCCTTAAGCGGCAAGCCAGCAAAGCCGAACGACTCTACATCGACGCTAGCGTAGCCGCCGACACCGAGCAGAAATCCGAAAAGACTGAGCAGGAGGGAAAGAACAAACAGGATTCGCAGTCGGTTCAGATCTACCGCAAGCTGGTCAAGAGCAATCCCAAGGACATGCAGGCGAAGTTGTTTCTGGCAGACGCCCTTAAGGACGGATACGAGGAGAATGGTGAACCGAGACCGGGTCAAAAAGAAGCCCTGGCGATTTTGCAATCTGTCTTAAAAGATGATCCGGACAACTCGGCAGCCAATCACTACTGGATTCATGCAGTCGAGACCAGCCGTCACCCCGAGCAAGCCCTGCACAGCGCCGAAATTCTCGGCCGTCTCGCGCCCACGTCGGGCCACATGGTCCATATGCCCGGCCACATCTACTATCGCACCGGAGACTACGCCAGTGCGAAGCAATCGTTTGCAGCTTCCATGAAAGCCGATGAGCAATACATGGAGGCACAGCACGTTCAGGTGGACGACGACTGGAACTACGTGCACAACCTGATGTATTCCATCGCGAACCTTCTGGAAGCGGGGGAGTTCAGCGAGGCCACAGCGTTGTCCGCCAAGTTAAAGGACGCGCGCGGTGAACTGGAAAATACACTGTATCCCTGGTCGCCGCGCGATGCGATTTCTCGCCTGAATCCTGGTCTCCCAGTGGCCCTGCGCACGGCCGGTTGGACCACGGCTCTCGCAATGCTGAAATCCAGCGATCCGTCACCGACTCTTCCCAATCTTCAGTTCTTAGGACGGCAGCTAACCCAATTCGCACTAGGAATGCAGGCTCTCGATCAACGAGATTCGTCTCGTGCCGAAGCGGCTTCAGTGCAGTTCGATGCGGAACTCTGGCGATTCTCGAATCACTTGAAAGACGAAGAACGTGCAATAGCCAAAGAAAAACGAAAAGACAAACAGAAAGGTGCGGACGCAGCGCCGCCCATGCTGAAGTTGATGCCCGACGCGTTTCCAGATCCACTGGTGAGCAGCTTGTCCGTCATGTCACTTGAACTGCGTGCGGGTGTGCTCATGACAAAGAAGCTCACCGACGATGCGAAGAAGCTCTACGCCCAGGCCGCACGAGAGGAAAAGGCTTTGGGATACCACGAGCCTCCGGTTTACATTCGGCCGGTCGGTGAAACTGAGGCGGCTGCACTCCTGGCTGCATCGGACTGGAGCGACGCCAAGGCTGCCTACCAGGACGCTCTCGTCGAGCGTCCGCGCTCAGGTTTTCCACTCTACGGTATCGCTATCGCGAGCGAACAGTCGGGCGACACCTCTACAGCCGCGGCTGAATACGCGGACTTTCTGGCGGCATGGAAGTCCGCCGATTCCGACCTTCCGCAAATCTCTCACGCCCGCTCGTACCTCTCCTCGCATAACCGTCCCACAGCTGGCAAATAGCGGATCGGAGACACGCGCACCAATACTAGGAAAGCTGACAGTTCGACTCTCTCCCACGCTCGGCGACATAACATCGCTCGTGCACCATCTCTGCCATCCCTAATTTGTCCCCTTCCGCACTTTTCGTTTGGTCAGATTCGCCGCTGCATTTATCCTGTGGCGTCGTTGGTCACTACGTCGCTTTATCCCCTATGTCTGCGAAAAGTGCGCATGAAGTTCTTCAAACGTTCAAAAACTCGGATCCTGCTGTTCCTCGCCGTCGTCGGTCCGGGTTTTATCACCGCAAACGTCGATAACGATGCCGGCGGCATCCTGACTTATTCGTCCGCCGGAGCCCAGTTCGGACATCTTCTCCTCTGGACCATGATCCCGATCACCCTCGCCCTGATCGTGGTGCAGGAGATGTGCGCGCGCATGGGAGCGGTTACAGGCAAGGGCCTCAGCGATCTCATTCGCGAGGAATTCGGGTTCCGCATCACTTTTTTCATGATGCTTGGCATTTTGATCACCAACTTCGGCAATGTTGTAACGGAGTTCATTGGCATTGCCACCAGCCTCGAATTGTTCGGCCTCTCGCGATTTATCACCGTGCCCGTGTGCGGCGTGATTGTCTGGCTCATCGTGGTCAAAGGCCAGTACAAGACCGTGGAGAAGGTCTTCCTGGCCGCTTCGTTCTTCTACGTCACCTACATTTTTGCTGGCGTCCTCGCCCATCCCCTGTGGAAGGACGCGACCATCGCGACGTTCAAACCGCCCGCGCTCGTCGCCTTTCGCGACCAGGCGTATTTATTCATGGTCGTCGGAGTAGTCGGAACAACGATCGCGCCGTGGATGCAGTTCTATCTGCAAGCGTCAGTAGTGGAAAAGGGCGTCACCCGTCGCGGATTCAAGGCGTCACGCCTGGACGTGGTCACGGGATGTGTCTTCACCGATATCGTCGCCTGGTTCATCATCGTGGCCTGCGCCGCGACCCTTTATGTACACGGCTTCCGAGACATCAAATACGCCGCCGATGCTGCCCAGGCTCTTAAGCCCCTGGCGGGCGACTACGCGTACATCTTGTTTGCCGTCGGCCTGTTCAATGCCTCGCTGTTCGCGGCTTCGATTTTGCCCCTCTCCACGGCGTACACCGTGTGCGAGGGATTGGGTTTCGAGTCCGGCGTAGGGAAGAGATTCGGCGAAGCGCCGGTGTTTTACTGGCTGTACACCCTGCTAATCGTGGCGGGTGGTGTGCTCGTGCTGCTGATCCCCGGGCAACAGTTAGTCAAAATCGTCCTGTGGTCTCAGGTGCTGAATGGTGTCGTGCTCCCCTTTGTGCTGGTCTTCATGCTTCTTCTCATCAACAAGAAAGAATTGATGGGCGAATATGTCAACACGCGGCTCTTCAATTTTGTGGCCTGGGCGACAACCATCATTGTTACCGCACTTTCCGTAGCATTGGCTTTGGCGATGATGTCGGGGAAAACGGGAGGCTAGCTCGCCCGTTCGGACACAGTCAGTGGCCATCATGCTTCAAGCCAGCATGAAAGATCAGAGGAGTTTACCGGCAGCAAGTTCGCCGACTAGCATTAAATCTGCTTCGAGAAAATCAAAGGTTGGAAGATCCTTGGGGTCGGCCCAACGAATATCACGAAAAATGCGATTCTCAATCTCTTTCTGGTATTCGCGCACCACGAAAAAGCGGAGCTCCACCATGCCGCCGTTCGGATATTCGTGTTGAATCCTCCTGACTTCGTCCCCGATGGTGGCCAGAATCCCAAGTTCTTCCTCCAATTCTCGCCGGAGAGCATCCCGGGGCTGCTCTCCGTTTTCGATTTTTCCCCCGGGAAACTCCCATTTCAAAGGCATGGTCTGGTGCCGCGTTCGCTGGCACACCAGGAGCTTCCCTTCTTTTACGATAAGGCCCGCGACTACGCGCTTCATGGCTCGGTCACGCTGGCAGCTTGTAGTGCGCTGGTCACCGGATCGACACAACTGGTGAAGGTAAAGGCGAATGCGGCGACACCAGTCGAACAGCGAAGTTCCAGTTCGTGCGAGCCAAACTCGTGATTGTCCAATAGAAAATACATGCGGGCCGAGTCGGCAATCACGTAGCTTTCTTCATCGCCTTTCGCGCCGGGACGAAAACGCGTATCACGTGTAGCCTGTTCCCGCGTCAGAGGATTACCGTCTTGCAAAATGACCACTTCTGCCTTCGTGACATGTGGGCTGGCCATTACCAAGTTTACGGCGGATGCATCGTATTTCAATCGCAAAGTGTGCGGCCCGTCTTCAACCGCTTCAAAATATTCCGCGGTCGATGCCCATCGTCCGTTGGCATAGAAAAAGTTTTCCTCAGCTTTTCCCGCGAAAGCATAGTCGGCAATTTGGTCTTCTTTAGAACCGCCTTCGTTGCCGATGCGCCCTCGTCGGTTTCCGAGATAAAGTTCGCCGGACGCGCGGTAACACACTGCGCCCACGTGATCTTCTTCCCGCAATGGTTCCATTAGGGCTGGCAACTCCAGACTCGGATCAATCTCATGCAGCAGCTCTTGAATGGCCTGCTCACATTCGCCGTAACCGCCTTCCCCGAAGTGACCGAAGCGCAGATATCCTTCCTTGTCGAGCAGATACTTGGTTGGCCAATAGCGATTGGCAAACGCTTTCCAGATTTCGCGAGTACTGTCGATTACGATCGGGTAGCTGAGTCCGAATTCCCGGATCCCGCGCTCCACGTTCGACTCGTATTGCGCGAAAGTAAATTCAGGCGTGTGCACTCCGATTACCGTCAAGCCTTTGTCACGGTAACGCTCGTGCCATGCCTGTACATAAGGCAACGTGCGGATGCAGTTCACACACGTGTAATCCCAGAAATCGACCAGCACGACGCGACCGCGCAGTTGCCGGAAGCTGAGTGGAGTCGAGTTCAGCCATACCCGGCCAATCTCGGGCGCGCGCACTTTGCCCTTTTCTACTCTCATTGCGTGACCGTCATTCTTTGACCGTTAGTGATCGGAGGTTTCCAACTTTTTGCCAACGAGCAGAGCGCAGTGTTGTACCAGTTCCTGATGTTCCGGCGTGAAAGCCGCTGCGAAGTGGCTGTCGATATCCAGCTCGCCTACAACTTCGCCGTGTGCAAAAATAGGCACGACGATCTCTGACTTGGTTTCAAGCGAGCATGCAAGGTAGCGGGGATCTTTGCTCACGTCGTCCACCACTACCGTCTGTCCGCTCGAAGCAGCCGCGCCACAAATGCCCTGGTTGAGCGGAATGCGAGTGTGCGGCGTCATCGCTCCCTCGAATGCACCCAGAACCAGCATCGGCGGCTGTGCACCGGGCTCCAACAAATAGAAGCCCACCCAGTTATATTTCAGCATGCGCTCATGCAGCAGCCGGACCATCGCTTGCATCAGTTCCTGCGCGGTTGGCACTGTTTCAGCCAGCGCAGTCAGTTCATTGCGGATCTCTTCGATTCGGCGGCCCACGGGCATACGCAGATCTTACCTCAGCCCTTCGGATTCTTCTCCTCGAACACCGGAACCCCAGTAATCTGCCGGATTCCTTTCGTGCACGAGAACAGCTCCGGATGGATCGCAAAGCCTAGCGCCGCTAAACCTTGCAGCAACGTAGGTGCGGGAGTGTTGAGCAACTCGTCCGCAATACAGAAAACTCTGCCAGAGCGTGCTGCCGAGGTGCTGAGCCAACCTCGGTCGGCAACGATCTTCTCCAATGGAACTCGATCGCCCGCTCCACACCACGCGGCGATGATCACCTCTGGATCGCGCATCCGAACCTCTTCTGCCGTCGTTCGAACGCCGGGTGTGCTCAGAAAGACTCCTCCGGCGGAGTCAATTAGTTCGGCGACCCATGGCTGCGATGCAATCAGCGGATTGCCCCATTCCTCACACCATACCTTTGGCCGTTCACACGCACTTACCCGAGTTCGGACTCTAGCAATGCTGCTTTGCATCGCCGCAATTACCGCTTCACCGCGATCCGACTCTCCCACCGTGCCCGCGATCATCGCAATGTCGGTATAGATATCCGCAAGATTCTTCGGAGCCAAGCCTAAGAATCGCGCTCCCGCCCGCAAGATCTCAGTGACCGCTTTCTCCTGGTAGGGAACCGCTGCGATCACGAGATCTGGCTTAGCGGCTACGATCTGCTCGGTACTAGCAGTCCACGAATCCGCGAGAATCAAGCGCGAGCCATCCGCCACTTGGGGGACAACGTCCGCGCAGTAGCGCGTGCAGGCCACTACACTCCCCAGCGCTCCCAAAGTGTCGAGAATCACCGTCGCACTAGGCTGAAGGCAAGCAATGCGACGCACTGTGTGGAAGGACGACATACTCACGACCGAATTTGCCGCAGAGCCGTCGATAACGCGTCGAGAGCCAATTGCGCGGCATGTGCCGACGCTTGTGGCAAACCACCCACCGCCGCAATGACCGTCTCGCGACTCAAAGACCGGGTCTCTTCCAATGTTTTTCCGGAAACCAATTCTGTTAGAGCCGAGGCGCACGCCATTGAGGGCACGCATCCTTTGGCTTTGAACCGAATCTCCGCAATTCGGCCGGAATGGATTTTCATCGTCAGGCGCAGTATGTCGCCGCAGGCCGGATTCTCGATTTCGGCGACGGCATCCGCAGCGGCGACTTCGCCGGGGTTCCGTGGATTTTCAAAGTGATCGAGCAACTGCGCCGAGTACATACTCAAATTGTAAATGGGCGGCGCGTCGTCAACCGGCATTCTCACTGGGAGACGCAGTTACGGATCCGTTGCTAACGACCCCGTCTATTGCGTTTCGGGAAAATAGATCGTCCATCGATTCTGGCGGGCGACCGCTTCAAGGTCAGGATTGGGATTCACCGCGAAAGCGTGGCGCGCGATTGCAAGCATATCCGTGTCCCAGCGGGAATTGCCGAATGCGGCGTCGATCTCTTTCTTGACGATTTCACGCAACGCCTTCGGTTTACCCGGACCGGATGGAATGCGGACAATCCGATCGGAGATTACCCCATCCTCAAGTTCGATTTTTGCCGCCAGGATGCGGCTTTCAGCGATGCCAAAGCTCTTCATTCCAGCGCGAATCACCCACTCGTTCGATGAGGAGACAGCCCAAATGTCGCAGCCGTCCTCGTGCAGGCGGCTGACTAGTTCCCGCATCTCAGAGAAAATATGTCCGGGAAAAGAGTGCGCCATAAAATCCACGGCGGCCTTCATCATCACGGCGTCACTCATCCCTCGGTGCATGGTGACCATTTCGCCGCACATCTCTTCTTCGCTCACCTTGCCGGCTTTGTACTCGACATAGCGAGCGCGCATCGCATCTCCGATTGCCCCTGAGACGACGCCCTGCTTGATTTCCCAATCGAAGAATCGTTCTCCTGCGTCGCCTGACCACAGCGTTCCATCGCAATCGAAGGCAGCCACCCGCGGCTTCAATCGCAGAACACCTTCAACAAATTCGAGTTGCGTGGGATTTAGCGTTTGCGTCCGAGATGTTTCCATGCCTCTCGACAATAACGTGGAGATCGAGAAATGGGCAACCCGCCACGAGGCAAAACTCCCGGCTACGACTCGGTCCGGGTTAGCAAAGCGGCATAGTCGTCAGGCGTATTGATATTCAAGGCCACAAACGGGTCATCCACTGCCACATACTGGACGTGTTCTTGATAGCGATGCTCAAGGTCGCGCGCGCTAGCGGTTGCGGGGGCCTGCAGAAAAACTTCAATCAATTCGCGTCCTACCAGATACGGATGTCCATGCTTTCCCGAAGCCTCTGGCACAACTGCCCAGATACCCTGTGGCGCAGATTCAAACGCTTCCCGCAGACGTTGTACGGTTACTGAAGCAATTGGTGGCCGATCGACAAGGGTTATCACGGCCGCATCGCGACCTCGATTCAGTACTTCGCGCAACCCGACTTGCAGGGAACTGAATTGTCCGCGGCTTGGGTCGGGATTGTGCACCACAGTTGCGCCGTTTGCGTACGCAATCGGCGCCAGTTCCGTCTCGTTTTTCCCGACGACTACCACAACGAAATCTGTTGCTGCCGTCAGCGATCGAATCGCTGCGGATAGAAATGTGTCGTGGGACGGCGCCTGGCCGGCGATCTGCGGCGGCCAGGGAAGCAAAGCTTTGTCGGTCCCCATGCGCGAGGATTCCCCTGCGGCCAGAATGACTCCGGCGAAACTGGGCGAGCGGGACATGTGCGGACAATAGCAGAAAGCCCGGCGAAAGTCAGTGAGCGCGGATACTCACAGGTTGGTTTCGCCTTCTTCCAGTACCTCGGCCACTGGGCCCGGTGAGGCTTCTTCCCGAGCACCCTTGAACCAACTTAGGTGCGGCAGCGCCGAAGCGGCATGCCGCCGGTTCGCGATAAGCTCGGCCGTAATTGCAACAGCGATCTCCTCTGGCGTAATCGCGCCAATGTCCAAACCTACCGGGGCATGCACTCGATCAAATAGGTGTGCGGGTAGCCCCTCCTTCTGAAGTGTTTTGAAGATTTCAATCACCTTGCGCTTTGAACCGATCATTCCCACGTATCGCGCGCGCGTCTGCACGGCCCAGCGCAAAATCCGCATATCGTCTCGATGCCCGCGCGTGACAATGACGATGAAAGACGATTCGTTTGGATCTACCTTCTTCGTGGCCTCTTCGAAATCAAGGGCGTGTACTTCGCGAGCCAGGGGAAAGCGTTCGCTCGTAGCATACGAGGAACGATTATCAATCACAATCACGTCAAATCCTGTACTTGCCGCCGTCCGACAAAGGCTGAAAGCCACATGACCTGCGCCGAAAACATAAAGTAATGCTGGAGGTAATACGGGCTCCACGAAAACCTCCAGAGTCCCGCCACAAACCAGCCCTGTGTCGTATTTCGGATCTTGGTTCAAGTCAAACTTTAAGGTTCGTGGCTTCTCCGATTCCATCACCTCACGGGCCGCCTGCCACACATCCGCTTCTACGCATCCGCCGCCGATCGTTCCGACAATCGAACCGTCGTCGCGCACTAGCATTTTCGCGGTTTTGAACGACGGAATCGAACCGCGCACGTTGACAATCGTCGCCACGGCCCCCCGGCGTCCCCCGCGCCGCAGTTCGACGATTTCTTCGTAAATGTCCATTCAGTCGTGATTATTGGGTCTTTCTCCAGGCCAAGTCAAATCCAGGGAAGGGCCTAGCTCAAGTCATTTCCGTGCTTCGACGGCCGCCTTCCAATATGCTTGGTGTCCGATGTAGTCATCGTCCGCCAGATTCGCAATGATCAGTCGCTTGAGTTGCAACGGATCCACGCTGGAGCTTTGCATCTTGTAGGCGATGCTCCCGTCTGGACGAATCAGCAAGGTATAGGGCACCGCCGCGTTCCAGTCAGGGTCAAAGGCTGCCAGTTCCGCATAGATATCGGTCGAACCCAGAATCAGGTTTGTACTCGTGGCATGTTCGGCGGTCAGTACCTTCTCCACTCCAGCCTTTTCGTCGGGATAATTGATGCTCACCGTAACGAGGTCAAAGGCTCGATGACTGTACATCCGGAACATGGTTTCGAAGTCTGGCAATTCCTTCCGGCAGGGGCCGCACCAGGTGGCCCAAAAATCCACGAGCAATAGCTTGCCCGTCGAATTCTTGTGCAAGGCCTTAAGCTCTTCGGCACTCGCCATTTTAATTTTCACCGGCTGCTTTTCAATTTCCGTCATTTCCTGGCGGCGCCCTTCTTCCTTGTAAATCCACTTGGTCGAGCAGCCCACCGAAGGAGTCTTCGCCGTCGGCACTGGTTTTCCTGCCAACACCGCGTCCAGAGCGAGGCGCGCATCCTGCTTTGTGACTAGCGGCTCACGCGGATTGTTATCCACTCGCCCTTCGTATCGAAGCTTGCGATCGGCGCCGAAAATAAAAATGTGCGGCGTCGCAGTTGGACCATACAGCTGCGAAATCTTCTGGGTCTCGCCATCGTAGAGATACGGGAAGTTGAAATTCCGGTACTCAGCGCGAATCTTCATCTCCTCCGGCGAGTCGCCCACGTCGGTATAGCCCATTTCATCAAGCCGCACGGCGTTAGGATTGTTCGGCTCGATCGCAACCACCGCTACCCCACGATTCTTGTAATCTTCGGCGATCTTCTTGATTCGAGTTTCGTAGAGTTGAGCGGTCGGGCAGTGATTGCAAATGAAGGCAATCATCAGAACTTTCGCCTTCGAGTACTCCTGCAAGCAATGCGTCTGGCCATCAATCCCGGGGAGACAGAAATCGGGAGCCACCGACCCGATCGCGAGGGTGGGCGGTCCGTGTCCTTCATCGTTGTCCTGAGACAGCGCGAATGAAGCGAGCAGCGCAAGAACAGTGAAACACGCCAGAAACAACCGATGCCCAAAAGAACGGTGTGGCTTCGACATCAGGTGAGGAGGGAACAAAGATGTGTGTAGCGGGCAGTGCATGATCGGCCTCGCATCGAATTCTACCGCGGATTTTGTGCGACCTTTCACCGCGAGGCCTGCCGTCGCTGTGGTAGGTTGAACAGTCCTCAATTTCTGCTGGAGGAGAAAGCCCGCATGAAAGCTGTCCGCATTCATCAATTCGGTGGACCCGAAGTCTTAACCTACGAAGATATCCCCGACCCGCAGCCGCGAAAAGACCAAGTGCTGGTGCGGGTGAAGGCTTGCTCGCTCAACCATCTCGACGTGTGGGTTCGCAAGGGACTACCCGGGGTCAAACTTCCTCACATCTTAGGCAGCGACATCGCCGGCGAGATCGTCGAGGTTGGCGAATACATCACCGGATTCAAAGTCGGTCAGCGTGTTCTCGTCGCCCCCATGCATTTTTGCGAACATTGCACGAAGTGCCTGGCAGGAGTGCAAAATCAGTGCCGCGAGTTCACGGTCCTCGGCAATGCGGTTGATGGCGGAAACTGCGAGCTGATCGCCGTGTCCGGCGCCAGTGTCATCCCTATTCCCGACGTCCTCGATTTCAATCAAGCGGCCAGCGTCCCCCTGGTCTTTGTGACCGCCTGGCATATGCTGGTCGGTCTCGCCGCCGTGCGCCCGGGCCAGACGGTACTCGTACTCGGAGCAAGTTCCGGCGTCGGCATTGCTGCCATCCAGATTGCGAAGTTATTTCACTGCCGGATCATCACCACCGCCGGCGACGAAGCCAAACTCGAAAAGGGACGCGCGCTCGGCGCTGATTACGGCATCAATCATTACAAGCAGAAGATTTCCGAAGAGGTCCGCAAGATCACGAACAAAGAAGGTGTCGACATCGTAGTCGAACACGTCGGCCTGGCGACGTGGGATGAGAGTTTGCGATCTCTCAAGAGTGGAGGCAAGCTGGTAACCTGCGGCGCGACCACGGGACCTGCTGTGAACCTCGATCTGCGTCACCTTTTCGCTCGCCAACTTACCCTGCTTGGTTCTTACATGGGCACAATGGCCGAACTGCACGAAGTGCTGGGCCACATCTTCGCCGGTCGCCTGAAGCCTGTGGTCGACCGAACGTTCCCGCTGGCGGACCTTCGGGCAGCTCATGAGTATTTAGAAAAGAGCCAGATGTTCGGCAAAATCATCATCACTCTTTAGAGATCTTGTGGCCTCTGTGCTCTCTGTGTCCCGCTGTGGTTTAGAATGTTTTCATGGCCCGCGAACTGAATTTCGGACCCTACATCGAAGTCGAAAACGGCACCAAGACCGTCAAG
The DNA here is from genome assembly GCA_963731405.1 of uncultured Acidobacteriaceae bacterium. Classification (GTDB taxonomy): domain Bacteria; phylum Acidobacteriota; class Terriglobia; order Terriglobales; family Acidobacteriaceae; genus Sulfotelmatobacter. Next base: position 206,572 of record CAVSVS010000025.1, read on the forward strand.
GACCTAACCTTCGGCAATCCCACTCCTGAGGGAGTGGTGCTGACGACCCTAGATTCCGCCGTCAACTGGATGCGCAAGAGCTCCATCTGGCCCATGACATTCGGTCTGGCCTGCTGTGCCATTGAAATGATGTCCATGGGCGCGTCGCGCTTCGATATCGCGCGCTTCGGTGCCGAAGTCTTTCGCCCCTCGCCGCGGCAGAGCGACCTGATGATCATCGCCGGGCGTGTTTCCAACAAAATGGCGCCTGTCATACGCCAACTCTGGGAACAGATGCCTGAGCCCAAGTGGGTCATGTCCATGGGTGCATGTGCAACTTCCGGTGGCGTCTTCCAGAACTACGCCCTGGTACAGAGTGTCAATCAGGTCATTCCGGTGGACGTGTACGTGCCGGGATGTCCCCCGCGCCCCGAGCAGTTAATCTACGCCATCACTTTGTTGCAGGAAAAAATTCAGAAGGAGCGCGGTACGATCAGGAAGGCTTTAAACCTCGGATAGCCGCTCGGAACCTTACACCCAATTTGCAATTTTAGCGGTCTTCCACCCCTCCAAACAGCGTTATAATGACCGCAAGTCGCCCTGGGGTGGTTTATGGAACGTCTTCGCTTTGCGTTCTTCGTTTTGTTTTCCGCACTGATTTCTACGATCCCTGCGCAATCTCAAAACTCCAGCTTAACTCCGCCGCAAGACCCGCCCGCGACTCCGCCGTCGAGTACCCCGGCCCTGCAGTCCACTACGCCTGCGCCTCCCATTCCTTCCAACGCTCCGCGCATGTCGAAGCAAACTCGCCTCGAGATCATCCGTGACTTTGAGACCCAGATTGTTTATGCGCGCACCTTTTTCCCGATGGGAACAACGGGCATCAAGCTGAGAGATGGCGTCGCCACCCCCAGCGGTCCCGCAATGCAACAGGCTCTCGCCATCTGGGGTCCGGCCGTGAAACCCGGCGATCCGGCTCACCTCTCGTATGTCCAGATCAAGGACGACCACATCCATTTCGACATCAACGGTGGCCCGGTTCATCGCAAGAAATGGTACGAACATATCCAGGTGCAGGGCGCGAACGGCACCAACGCCCAGATGGGTCCGAACGAGGCCCCACAAAACCCTCACGGAACTTATCTCGACGTCTACTTCGATAAGTATGTCCCCGAAATGACGGCGCGGCAGCTGCGCGATTTGCTCTTACCCGTCCTCGACTTCAATGCCAGAAATAAAGAGGAGGCTTACCTCGACACCGTTCCTCCCAAGGTCAAAACGGCGATCCTGGCTCACCAGGTGCTCGTGGGAATGAATAGCGAGATGGTGGTGCACTCCCGAGGCAAGGCGCCGAAGAAAGTACGAGAAAAAGATGGGGAGACGGAATACGAGGAATGGATCTACGGCGAACCTCCTCAGGATGTGGACTTTGTCCGGATCGTCGGCGACGAAGTGATCCGCGTTGAAACCATGCGGGTCGGCGGCCAGAAGATTGTTCGCACTGAAAGAGAAGTAATCCTCGAAAAACCCGACAAAGACACTGAGGCGAAGCAAGAAGACCGACCGCCCAATGCTCCTAGCCTGCGCCGACCCGGTGAAGACTCTGAAAACGCGCCAAAGCCCTCCGACGGAATTTCGCCGGTTCCGGTCGCCCCTCCGGTCGACAATCCCGGGCCCGGACAACAAACTCCCCAGCAGGGCCCCGGTGACACAGTCAATGGCCACCGGTAAGGCCGATGCCGCTTGAGGCTGCTCACTTCAAAGCGACTGCCGCTCCCACATCCGCAAACGAAAACGCCAGTGACACGTTGGAATATTCTTGTCCGTCAACCTCGACATACGGATAGACAAAATAGTTCAGCGGTTTACCCTTCTGCGGAGGATTCAAGCCGAGGTCGCGGCCCATACTGAATTGCACCCGGTTCACATCGTGCGATCCGAAGAAGTAATCCCTCTTTTCCGGATGCTTCCAAGCTTCGGAAATATCGACTGGAACCCAGCCCTTGCCATCGACGTAGAAATCAGACCAGCAATGGTAGCCCGCGATCTCAGCTGAATGTTTGTCGGGCGGCAATGGGAATCCGATCTCGAAGCGTGCCGGAATGCCCTGCGATCGCGCCATCGCAATAAACAAAGAATGAAAGTCGGTACAGTTTCCCTTCTTGGCGTCACAAGCATAGAGAACGTCGCCGTGTCCCCAGCCGGTGCCGGTCTTGTCGTACTTCATGGTCGTGAACACGTAATCGTAAATGGCCCGCGCCTTGTCTAGCGGCGTGGTTTTGCCCTCGGTCACTTTGCTTGCGAGATCCGCGGGGAGGCCCGTGATGGGGACGAGCGCATCCGGTTGAAGGTCTTCTATCTTTTCTTTAGTTGTCAAAGAGGCGTTGACGGGATGGGCGCCAGGGTTCAGCGCAATCCGTTCCCGGCGAATGATATCGTATTCGACGTCGAAATGCAGTTCGGGCTGAGTCGTACTGTGGCTCTCAGCGTAGTAGACCTCGTTGCCATATTTCGCTTCGCGCATTTTCTTCACCGGCAGGTCTCCTCTGGCCGAAACGACCTTTACTTCCTGAAATGCATCCGATTGCGCTGCCGGAATCCAAATGCGAACCTTCTTGCCTGCGGGCACGTTCTTTACGGTAAATGCATAGTGAAAGGTGAAGTGCCGCGAATCCTGGGCGGCGGCGACCACAACAAAAGTGACAAGCAGACACGATAAAACGGAGATTTTACGCAGCATAAGCGGCTTCCTTTGCATGCTCTCACCTGAGAACTGGGAACTGAGAACTGTTTGGAAACGACACACGGGCGTCTTAGAGGGAACGCCGTCAAGTAAAACCGCGCTTCGGGATGCGCATGGAAGAAAGATGCCTCAAGAGAATTTCGCGATGCTGAATTTTTGCACGACAGGCCTTCCGACCTATTTCTGTTCCTCCGCCGTCGAGTTCAACACAATCGTCAATGGGCTGGGATGATCAGGCTTAAGGTAGCGATTTACCAGAAACTGCTTTCCATCCGGGCTGACGTCGTAGGTGAATATGTCGGTCGACGAAATGAAGGCGCGTCCACGAACCTGGAAAAGAGGAACGGGCGTTCCGCTGGAAAACGTCCCTTCCGTCGCAATCGGTACCGCCATCAGCATTCCCGACGGTCCGATATAGAAAAGTTCTTGGCCATCGTGCCGCCAGCGTGGCTCGGTACCTCCACCACGAGAGATCTGCCACTTTCCGGCTCCTGCTGGAAACGTAGTGACATAGGTTTCCCACTCGCCGGACTCATTCGACGAGTAGGCGGCCCACTTTCCATCGGGAGATATTTGGCCGTTTGTTTCGGAACCCTGAGTCGTCAGGAAGGGCACGGGTGTCCCGCCCGCGGCCGGTATAAGAACGAGGCCCTTAATCCGGTTTCCTGTGCGCTCCGGGAAAAACATCGTGCAGAGGATCTGCTTGTTATCCAGCGTCCAGGAATTGGGCAATGTGTCCGCGGAAATTTCTGCGGTGAACAACGTCTTGTCCCGCTCCAAGCCCGAAGCCGCCTTTGACATCAACTTAATTTGTTCCCCTACCGAACGGTAAGCGATGGTCTTTCCATCGCGTGACCATACTCCCACGACCTCTTCGCTGGGGCCGAACGTGAATCGAGTATTGGAGCCACCTTGCAAGCTCTCCAGCCAGATATCCACGCTGTTGGCCTTTGAATCGGCAATGTCTACCGCCACACTCTTGCCATCGGGTGAAAGGATGGGATTTGACAACGTCCCGGCTTCTCCCACTCGACCAACTTCCTTGCCCGACCGGTCCAACCAAGTTAGGGCTGATACGGTCGTCTGACTGCCGCTCGAGTAGATTAAGCTGCCAGTGATCGCCGCGGAAAAGTCAGCCCAGATAATCGAAGGCTGAAATCCCACAGATCCTGCGACCACACGCGATTCGGCCGAAACGTTCCCCTTCGACATGTCGAACGCAGAGGTCACCAATTGACGCTTGTCGTTAGCGTAGAAGATCTGTCCCTGCGCGACCCCGGCGTTGGAATGTGCCAGGACTACCAGAGTCTTCTCTTTGCTACCAAGGGAACCCCTGTAAATGCCAGTCGTCCGGTCGTCGCTGCGATTCAGGAAGTTTCCAGCCCAGAATATGAAGTGGTCACCATCTGGCAGGAATATCGGCCAGCGGTGCGATTGCTCATCTTGGCCCATGGTCGTCAGGGGCGCCGCATTTCTGCCGTCCGCATCAATGCGCCAAAGTCCGCCCTGGGGCTCGGGAGCATATACAATCACGTTTTTCGATCCCCATGAGCCACCCCGGGCCAGGCCTGCCCTGAATAGGGTCTGAGGCGACCCACCAGAAGCTGCCACCTTCATGAGCTTGCCCTTGGCGAAGAATCCTATGTAAGCATCATCCGGCGACCAGAAGGGAAAAGTTACCCCTTCCGTCCCTGGCAACTCGACTGCGTTGGGCGATCCAATGCGCTGGACGAAAAGCGTTGGCGTGCCGGTGTTGTCGTCAGGTGATACGAAGGCCAGCATCTGGCCATCCGCCGAAAGAGCAACCTGGCTGGCTTCTCCCGGCACTGGCAGTGCAAATTGCATGCGATGAACCGCCGGAGTGCCCCGCAACACCAGCCACGCAAGAGCGGAAACACTGAATAATGCAACCGCCGCCGCAATCCATAACCACGGCCGCACGGTGCGGACCGGAGGTTTTGCTGCAACTGCTCCACTAGCATCCGTACCCGAGAGCGCTCCCAACGCAAACGCCAAGTCTTGCGCGGATTGAAATCTTTGTTCCGGTCTCTTCTCCAGGCACCTCCGTACGATACGGTCCATCGCCGGGGGAACCACCTTCGAACTCTCCGCCAATTCCGGTGGTTCCTCTCTGAGGATCGCGGTCATGGTTTCAGCCGCCGTGTCGCGGTGAAACGCTCGCTGTCCCGTCATCATTTCAAACAGCACTGCGCCAAACGCGAAGATGTCGGTACGGTGATCCACCGGTTCGCCCCGCACCTGCTCAGGAGACATGTAGCCGGCAGTGCCCATCACCACTCCCGCCACCGTCGGAGAACTGGTCACTGTCAAGCCTTCGGGACCGGGTGTTGCGGTAGGAGACTGCGTCAGCTTGGCCAAGCCGAAGTCGAGAATCTTCGCCCGTCCGTCTTTCGTGATGAAAAGGTTTTCCGGCTTGAGGTCGCGGTGGATAATCCCTTTTTCATGCGCCGCCGCCAGTCCCGACGCAACCTGCACTGCATAGTCGCCTGCCTTCCGTGCCGGCACGGGACCGTTCTTCAGCATCTCGCGCAAACTCTCGCCTTCCAGAAGCTCAGAAACCAGGTAAGGGCTGCCATTCTGCGTGCCGATGTCATACAGTCCCAAGATGTTCGGATGGTTCAGCGCCGCCACTGCCCGCGCTTCTTGCTCGAACCGACGCAAGCGCTCCGGGTCTCGTGCGAATGATTCCGAGAGAACCTTGATCGCGACATCGCGCCCTAGTCGAGCGTCGCGGGCTCGGTAGACCTCACCCATTCCGCCCGCTCCAATCAAAGACACGACTTCGTAAGGCCCCAACTTCGTGCCAGAGTTCAAGGTCATAAGGTGCGAGGATTATACCCGCAGGGTAGAATGCTCCGGGTCCACCCCGCCATCAGATTCCAAGTTCTAGTATCAACTGCTGGAGAAGAGCGTATGTCGCGAAAAGACGCCGTTATACTGGCCAGCCGGACACTGGCTGTGCTTTTGACCGTATGGGCGCTCAGCGAAGTGTCTTATTTGCCGGAGCGCGTCAACTCGTTTATCTATTATTCAAACCGCCAGCCGACAGCATCCGGCTCAGTTGAGTATTGGCATCACTATTACCTCATTCAAATCGGCTTTTTGTGCGCCCGGATAGCGGGCTACGGGCTGATGGCGCGATGGCTCTACAAGGGGTGGCCCAGACATCGAGGACCTCTTGTTGCCTATGGAACTTTCCGAACGGAATAACCAGAACTAGTCCGCAACGACTGCGCGGCCGATATTCGATAAAATCACTCAATGCCCGTAGCCATCCATTGCCGCAATCTGCGCAAGACCTACGATGGCAAACTCGAGGCCGTGCGCGGGCTCAACCTCGAGATCCAAACCGGCGAATGCTTCGGCTTGCTCGGCCCCAACGGAGCAGGGAAGACCACCACAATCGAAATTCTGGAAGGCCTGCTGGAACCTACTTCCGGCGAGGTATCGATCCTGGGCCACACCTGGCTCGAGAATGAACGCGAGATGCGCGAGTGGCTGGGCATCTCGCTGCAAGAGACTCGCCTGTCGGAGAAGCTCACCGTTCGTGAGACCATCGAACTGTTCGCCAGCTTTTACCGCCAGCCGCGGTCGTCGGACGAAGTGTTAGAGCAACTGCAACTCACCGAAAAATCCGACTCCTGGGTCGGCAAGCTCTCCGGCGGACAGCGCCAGCGCCTTGCGGTCGCAACCGCGCTGGTTTGCAATCCAAAAATTCTATTTCTCGACGAGCCTACGACGGGTCTCGATCCCCAAAGCCGGCGCCAGTTGTGGGACATCATTCGCGGATTCCAGCGCAATGGCGGCACTGTGTTGCTCACTACCCATTACATGGACGAGGCCGAACGCCTGTGCGACCGCCTGGCCATCGTCGATCACGGCCAGATCATCGCCGAAGGCTCGCCCGCGGATCTGATCGACCGACTCGGCGGACATCACGTGGTTGAGTTCTCCGTGAGCGGCAACTCCGACGGCGCAGCCCTACAGGCATGGAAGGGATTGCCCAGCGTCGAGTCGGTTCGCGATGACGATGGCATGGTCGCGCTGAATGTAAAGCAGCCGCACTTGACGATCCCCGCGCTGCTCGAAGCAATTGACCGGCAAGGGAGCCGGTTGCAACATCTGACAACGCGCCAAGCGAGTTTGGAAGATGTATTTGTGCGTTTGACAGGACGCCATCTGCGCGAAGAATAGGAAGAATAGCTGAAGATACGAAAGGTTAACGAATGCAGAGAGTTCTAAAGTTTTCAGTTGTAACAATGATTCTACTTAGCAGCTTGGGAACCATCGGCCACGCCCAGACGGCGGATGCCTCTTCCAGTTTTACTCCGCTCGAGCAATGGAAAAGTGCAGTCCTCGCCGGCGACCCTGCCGCACTAAAGGCTTTCTACAGCACCAATCCGCCTGCAGAGATTGAATTGAATCGAGCGAAGCACGACGCGGACTCCGATGTCAGTTTCTGGCTGGGTCTCAAAGCTCGCAGCATGAATGTCGAAATCGTCCGTCTACTCGTTCGCCCCGATCGGGCCAGCATCATCTTCCGTGTTGACGTCGCGTCCGGTTTGCCCAACGCGCAGACCGTCAGCGTGACCGACGACCAGTACTGGCTGAAACAAGGCGACCAATGGCGTCTGGTTGCGGCCGAAAGGACTGACTCTCCGAAGCTCAAGCAGCCTGCGGATATGAAGAAGAATATCTATCCGGCCGACGCGGACGCCCACGCGGAAATCAAGGAAGCCGAGGACCGAGCCTCTCGCGAAAAAAAGAGGCTACTGCTCGTATTCGGCGCTAACTGGTGTTTCGACTGCCACGTACTCGATCTTGCCTTCCAGCGGCCAGATCTGTCGCCTATCCTCGCGATGAACTATGAAGTCGTCCACGTCGACCTCGGACCAGACGAGCACAAAAACGGCGATCTCGTAAAAAAATATGATGTGCCCTTGAACAAAGGCATCCCGGCGCTGGCGGTCGCGGAGAGCGACGGCAAACTCGTCGTCAGCCAGAAAAATGGCGAGTTCGAAGACGCCCGTGGCCTGGCTCCCGACGCACTTGCTGACTTCCTGAACAAATGGAAACCACAGGCACGATAGTTCGCCAAGGCAATAACTATGAGCGTTGCACAGGAAACGCCGGTTAGAAGAGCAGACGCGCCGCAAGCCCGTCCACCGCGTCCGAACGGGAGGTGGGCAGGCTACAGCCACTTGCTGACCGCGCGCATGCTCGAACTCAAGCGAGAGCCGGAAGTCGTTTTCTGGGTCTTCGTGTTTCCTCTGTTGCTCGCGCTCGGCCTCGGCATAGCTTTTCGCAACAAGCCCTCGGACGCCGTCCGCGTCGCCATTGTTGCGGGCAGTGAGTCGCAAGACGCGCAGTCTCTTCTTTCGCGTTCCCAGCAGCATGACATCTTCAAAATCCAGGTATTGTCGTCCGACGAAGCACAAAAAGGATTCCGTCTAGGCAAATTCGATCTTGTGATCGAACCCAGCGACAAGGGCGGCCTGCAATACCGCTACGATCCCGCGCGCCCCGAAAGCGTTCTGGCGAAGTCGGAAGTCAACGACGCCCTGCAAGCCACCGCAGGCCGTAAGGACGTCGTCGCCACCACAACCGTCTCCTCTTCGGAACCGGGATCCCGCTACATCGATTTCCTCATCCCCGGCCTGCTCGGTATGAACCTGATGAACTCAGGTATGTGGGGGATCGGTTTCGCGCTCGTTGATATGCGCCAGCGCAAACTGCTCAAGCGCTTCGTTGGAACCCCCATGCGCCGCGGAGATTTCCTGCTGGCCATCATGAGCAGCCGCCTGATCTTGATGGTGATAGAAATTGGCCTACTGCTGGTCTTCGGCGTCATCTTCTTTCACATGCGCGTTCTCGGATCCATATTTTCGATCGCGCTCCTCGGAGGCCTGGGATCCCTTACCTTCGGCGGTGTCGGCCTGTTGACCGCAAGCCGCGCTCAAAAAATCGAGAGCATCAGCGGGCTGATCAACCTGGTCATGATGCCGATGTGGATCTTCTCTGGCGTATTCTTTTCGTATGAACGTTTCCCCGCAGTGATTCACCCTTTCATCAAAGCATTGCCGTTGACCGCGCTGAATGACGCACTCCGCGCCAGCATCCTCGAAGGCACCCCACTCCTGCAACAGTGGCCCCGCCTGCTGATACTAGCCCTGTGGGGCGGAATCTCCTTTATCCTTGCATTGAAGTGGTTCCGCTGGACCTAGATTGAGCTCGGGAAGTCATTCAAATCCTGGCTAGATTGGGTCGCGTAAGGGTATGCGTCGGGAAGGGCAGAGGCCGTGGAAGAGCAGGATTCGTGGAAGGGCACGCCTTTCAGGCGTGCCGTCAGGGTCCAAGAAGAAATAGGGCTTTAGCCCCTGCGGGCGCGACTGCTTCTCCCGGAAAATCGCCTCACCGCCCTGCCTCGATCGCCAACTCCCTTATCTGGTTCAAATACCCCACATAAACCGGAATCGGAATATCGGGCGAATCCCCATCATTCAAGAAATGCTCTAGTCGTATCTCTTTCGGAATCGACGCAATCACCTCGCGAAAGCGCGGCATCTGCAAATACTTCACCCTCCAGATCTCCAGCATCAACGAACGAAAATCCTCGCTGATAAATCCCATCTTCCGTTCGCCAAGATAAACGCCGTCGAAGTGTGCGTCGGCCAATACTGTTCGCATCGGATCGTCGGGCTGAGAAAATAAATGCACCAGTTGAAACAAATCCGCCAGGTCCCCCCACAGCACTTTTTCTTCAAAAGCGCTGAAGCGGAACGCAGCCGCGTGTCGTTGCTGCACCAACCTCGCATGATCTTCGCCTTGTAAGCCATGTCGCGACAATTCATCTTGAAACCACTGCAACCGTTCACGCGCCAGGTTGTGACGCAGAAACTCAACGGCGTACGCATTCGGCAAATACAAATTCGGATCATCGTCCAATCGTGCGAGCCACTTGCTCCAATCTCTCTGCTGGAACTCAGTCAGCAACTTCCGTAGTTGGCTCACCGTGACTACCGGATGATATTTCACCGCTTGCCAGAAATGCTCCGTGGAGTCATAAGTGGCGCCGTAGAGCGTAATGCCTTCTTCAATGGGATACCAGTTCGAAAGCACGCGCGCCGGAATCGACGGGGATGCGCTCCAGCAATTTACCGCATGCTTCCACTTATCCTGCACTTCCAGGAACGCATCGGAATAACCTGGCGGCACCGGTTCCTTTAAGCGACCGAGCGCCTCCTGCAATTCTTGCCGAGTATGCGTTACCAACGCTTCCAGAGGCCGCTCGTCGGCCATCGAAATAATCCGGCTCTCGATTCCGCGTCGCAACAATTCACGTCCTAGGGCCTGCCGTTCGGTATCTCCGAAATCATTGCGGTTTTTCCAGCGCCCAGTTTGCATTTGGATGTACGGAAACAATTCAGCCAGCGACTTGAATTCAATGAAACCATGCACCGCAAAGATGACGGGATGGCCATCCTTGAACACAACGGTAGACGGCGTGACGATCGACTGAAGAGGGATAGTTTCCCCGGTCAATACTTTTGTCATCAGGGGAATAAATACGAGAAGGATAAACACCCGGACTGAAGATCGCGACAATCCTGGCAGTGGCATGGAACAGGAATCAGAGGTCAGAAGGTTCGGCATGTGGCCCCGCGCGCGGTCTTGGGAGAAGTTACGAACGGGACCTTCTGCCTGGTTAAAAAAATAACTGCAGTTAGGATTTGACTAGCTTGGCGGCCTGTTTCCTTACTTTCGCCCAGCGTAATCGTTGCGCATCGGCGATCCGCTTGCGGGCTTCCTTGCTCAAGGTACGTCCTGTCCTCTTGAGCGACTTCCCGCCAGCATGGCCGAGTGCATCGAGAGCTTTCCCCACTCGTCCCATCTCTTTTTCCAGACGGGCGTATTCGTTTCGCAGGGAACTCACTACCTTACTCAGGTTGGTCATCCATTACCCCCTCATAAGTCAAGGCTAACATGGGAATCTAAAACGCAGTGGAAGATTAGAGACCGGCCACGTCTGTTTTGCTGCTATTTCAATATCAATTCCTGCAAGATCATACTATTCCACGCTAGTTAGAAACCGCGGAGCACGCCGCGCTTTGGTGGCCTGCTCAAACGAATACCCCAGTCTAATCAATGTCGGCTCGCTCCATGCTCGCCCGAAAAACGAGATGCCAACCGGTAAGCCCGAAAGGAAACCCGCGGTCACATTGATGTTCGGATACCCGGCGACCGCCGCGGCATTCGAACTTCCTCCCGCCACATGATCTCCGTTCACCAGATCGGTCAGCCATGCCGGCCCTCCCGTGGGCGCTACAATCGCGTCCAGATGATGCTTGTCCATCAATGCATCGATCCCCTCAGTCCGCGCTAATTGATGATTCTTCGCCAGAGCATCCACGTACGCCTTCTCCGTCAGTGGCCCTTTACCCTGTGCCTTCACAAATAGATCCTGTCCGAAATACGGCATTTCCTTTTGCCGGTTCCGGTCGTTGAACTCGATAATCTCTTGCAGCGTATGCACCGGCGCGCCCGGTCCAAGCCTCGCCAGATAAGCATTCAGGTCGGCTTTCAATTCGTACATAAATACCAGCAGTTCGGTGTCATCAAACTTTCCCAGCGTTTCAATGTCCGCCGGATCGACCAGCGTCGCTCCCTGCCGCTTCATCACGCCAAGAGACTCTTCCATCAGCGCGTCCACCGCATCATTGAATCCAAAGTATTTTCGCGCCACGCCGATCCTTGCGCCCTTCAGCCCATTGGGATCGCAAAACTGTGCATAGTCCGTTTGCGCTTTGCCCGCGCTGGCCGCAGTCGCCGCGTCCTCCGGATCGACGCCGGTGAGCGCTCCCAGCAGAATCGCTGCGTCGCGCAAGGTTCGGCACATGGGCCCGGCTCCGTCCTGGCTGTGCGAGATCGGAATGATGCCGCTGCGGCTCACGAGTCCTACGGTTGGCTTGATTCCTGCAAGACCGTTCGACGACGACGGACATACGATCGACCCATCGGTCTCAGTCCCGATGCCAGCCGCCGCCAGGTTCGCCGAAATCCCCGCACCCGTTCCGGAACTGGATCCACAAGCATTCCGGTCCAACGCGTACGGATTCTTCGTCAAACCGCCTCGTCCACTCCATCCGCTCACCGAATGACTGGAGCGGATGTTCGCCCACTCGCTGAGATTGGTTTTCCCGAGAATGACCGCACCCGCCGCTCGCAGTTTCTGTGCGACGAAAGAATCTTTCGCTGGCCTCGATCCGACGAGAGCCAGCGAACCCGCCGTGGTCATCATGCGATCCGCCGTGTCGATATTGTCTTTGATCAGTACCGGAATGCCATGCATCGGCCCTCGCGTTCCCTTGGCTTTTCGCTCCTGATCGAGTGCGTCGGCAATCGTCAGCGCATCGGGATTCATTTCGATGATGGCGTTGACCGCCGGCCCACGCTTGTCGATCTCATCAATGCGCTCCGAGTATTTCTCTACCAGTGAGCGAGCTGTGAACTTGCCTGACGTCATCCCATCCTGCAACTCCACAATAGTGATCTCGTCCAATTCGAAAGGCTTGACCGGCGTAACCGCGCGCGTCGCCGGAGCCAGCACTCGTCCCGCACTCAGCGCCGGGTACAACGCGGCACCTCCGCTAGTCGTTAAGGCAGCTTGCAGAAACTTGCGGCGTGAAGCGGCAGGGCGGGCAATCGCAGAATTTGTGGAACGCATAGACTCCCAGGAATCGATCGGGCTTGAGCTACAGGCCGACTATTTAAACACGAATGGCAACACGAATTCACGCCTCTCGTCGACGGTTGTGAGCCTGTAGAGGGAATGATAAGCTAAGGCAGTTCGCCGGCTCTGAGCGGGAGTAGTTCAGCGGTAGAACGCCAGCTTCCCAAGCTGGATGTCACGGGTTCGATCCCCGTCTCCCGCTCCATCTTTGCCGGTCGATTCACCGGGCGAACGCCTCCGGAAAGGCATCTCAAACGGAACCACGCGACGGTTGGCTTTTGATCGCGCGGTCGGAGTGTCAGGGTAAGGCGCGTTTGCTGTCTTGCCCAGCATTCTGGACAGGTCCCAGCGCCTTCTTGAGCCGGGTGTTGATCTTGCTCAGTTCCCAAAAAATGAGAAGCAGCAGAATCGAAATCACGAACAACAGGAATAGAACGTTCATGGGTCAGCTCTTTGAGTGATAGGGAATGGTCACCGTTCAGGCATTCTACTACCAGTCTGGCCTGTCAGAGTTAACCAAGTCGATCCAAATTATTAGAAGGGGTCAAAGCCTAACTGTCGCAAATGCACGACTGCCATCGAGGTTATCGTCGGTCTCCGCGCCTAGTCGGTCGTTTGGAATTCCATGTTCTCGTCCACCGAGAGTTGTGCAGGCGTTCCCGCCAGGTTCTCTCCGGACCGCGTTGCTACGACACGAAAGCTATTGGAACCCAGCTCGACCGCGTAACTATAAGGAGGTCTCTGGCGAGCTACGGAAATGTAATTGGTGGAGATCAGATCGTCGAGCGAGGCATACTTTCCCTCGGTGGCAAAATAGCGTCGTTCGGCAGAAGCAATAGTGATTAAATCGCTTTTTACCCCGGTAATGTTGATGGCGCCCTGGGGTGTACTTGCTCCCGCAGGCGCCGACGTGCTTTGAATCTGCTTGGAATAGATGTACATACCGACGGCCATCACAATGATCACGCTGAGAAAGCCGAATAGGCGGCTCATGGAACCCTCCCCAGTCACAATTGCACCTTGAAACGCTGACGTTGACAAGTAACCGGAAGACCGTGACCCGCCAACACGGTCAAAAGTCGAGCCCAATCTGAATCACGCGTGGGCTTGAAAATCCGCACCAATTTGTTAGACTTCGGCTGTTCTGCACCTGCCGTAAGGAGACAGGCAATGACACAGCCTCTTCCACCTCTCGCGCCTCTATGCTCGATTTGCCATAAGCCCGTGGATCTTAAAACGAGCAAGACCGATAGCAAGGGTCAGGCGGTTCACGAGTGGTGTTACTCCGCCCAACTCGCCCAAGGGAAATCGTCCTCCGATCGAGCGTAAGACACCGATCACCTCGCGAACCTGTCGAATCGACTGACCTATAGTCAAGGCGCCGCGTTCCGCAACGCAGTGCCCCTGCGAGCCTACTGCGATTCGCAGGAACCTGCGCAGCTTGGTCATCGTCCGAGGATATAATTCCCCGCAATTGTTGTTCTGGCCCGAAGCGTTCGCTTTGTCGAGCTTTCCTCACTCCCCGTCCGGCTTGGTCTTGCCGCGGTTGCTCTCGTAGTTTGCTTTACACGATGGATGTCTTTACGGGGTTAATAGCCGGCCGTTTTGCGGCCACTTGCGGAATGTTTTACAGATTCCCTTGTTTCGACGGCCGAAATCTGAGATTTTTGTCTCTACCCGCTCTCTCCCTCTACCTTTGCCTCTTATTCGCGGTGCTGCCCCCGCCATCCGACGATTCAACGAGGCAGATCCTCCACCATTCATCTGCCATGGTTACTTCGGTTTAGCCCGAAATGCGAAAACCGTGATTTCGATCACGAAGAAACGTGATGTGGGCCATTTGCCCGGAGGGGGCCTTCGAAGAAGATGACCGTGGAGAAAGGGGCGATGTGACCGCAGAGGCCACATCCCCTCGCCACGACCCGCCTGAAGCAGGCGAGGCAGGGTGAGGCAAGGGAGGTTCCTATGGGCACAATCGAGATTCATGAACCAGAAGTAAAACAAGTCCAGCCAGGGCAAGCGGCTAAGCGCGTCGCCGGTACGAGCTTGCCCCCTGCGGAATTGATATTAGGGCCACCTCTGCCCCCGCGAGCGATGTTCGCCGACAGCCTGCTCGAGTTTGGAACGCAAAACAAGCGTAAGGCTCTCGCGACGACCAGTTCCTTTGTTTTCAATTGCCTGCTGATTCTGGTCATGTTGGCCGTGCCTCTGATGTTTACCGAGGAACTCCCCAAGGCGCAGTTGTTAACGTTCTTAATGGCACCTCCTCCTCCGCCTCCTCCCCCTCCGCCGGCAGCGGCGGTGGTGAAAGTGGTGAAACAGATTCAAACCGATATGCTGAACAACGGAGGACTGCGGACGCCAACGAAAATCCCACAAAAAGTTCAGATGATTAAAGAGGAAGAGGCACCGCCGCCTATGCCGTCCGGTGGCGGAGTGGTGGGAGGAGTTCCGGGAGGAATTCCCGGTGGACAACTGGGAGGTGTAATTGGCAGTGTTATCACCGCCACCTCCAACCTCTCGGCGGTTCCCAAGTTTGTGCCGGTGACCCCGCAACGTATCCGAATCTCAGGAGGCGTCACCAAGGGCCTGCTGATCCATCGCGTTGAACCGACTTATCCCCCGCTGGCACGCGCGGCGCGCATACAAGGCGATGTGGTATTGAGCGCAGTTATCGACGCCAACGGCCAGATCACAAATCTGCAGTTGGTCAGCGGCCACCCCATGTTGGTGCCCGCAGCCCTTAGTGCAGTCCGCCAGTGGCGTTACAAGCCGTACCTTTTGAATGGGCAACCGGTAGAGGTTGAGACCACGGTCACCGTGATCTTCACTCTCTCCTCTTGAAGTGGGGATGGCGCCCTCTGGGAGCGTCAGGAGTCAAATATGGCTGCTGAATATACCTATCGCGTTTCGGCCTGGTGGACTTCAGGCCGCACCGGACTGGCCAAATGCGAGTCCTCTCCCAATACCATCCATTTCTCCGAGGCTGCCGAGTTGGGTGGCCTGCAGGGAAGATGGACGCCGGAGCAACTTCTGCTTTGCGCCCTGGCTGGCTGCTTTACAACTACATTCCACGAAGTGGCCCGGGCCGCGAAGTTCGACTTTACCGATCTGGAAGTGGAGATCGAGGGCAGCGTCCGCCGCAACCGGACCACGGGCTGCAACTTCAACGAAATCCTGATTCGTCCTCGGCTGACCGTGCAGTCTGAGGCGCAACGCGAAGAAGGATTGAACCTGCTGCGCAAAACCAAAGCGGTGTGCATGATTTCGCGCGCCATCACCGTTCCGCAGACCCTGGAACCCGGCGTCGAAACCGGCAAAGTCCCGGTCGAGGGCTGGAACAATCAGGACGCGGGGGTGAAGCTCCTGGTTTGACGCAGCGCCCAGAAACGGGCGAAAGGGGTGCGTATGATGTTCTCTTATAGACTGGTACGCTTGATCGAATCGCATGCCGACGCACTCGCTGCGGGGCTCGAAGAAAAAGTTCAGGATAGTCTGCAAGTCACCCATTTTCGCGATATTTCCGCTCATGAGTTAAGAGAGCGCGTCTACGAAATCTACCGCCACCTGGGCGAGTGGCTGCTGGGCAAGAACGAACTGGATATCGAGCACCGCTATCGTGAGATCGGGTCGCGCCGGGCCCAACAAAAGGTTCCGATCAGCGAGGTCGTCCAGGCAATTGTCCTGACCAAGGAAAATCTCTGGGAGTTTCTGAAGAGCGAGGCCGTCATGGACCGCGCCATTGAAATCATGGGTGAACTCGAACTCCTGCAAATGCTCGAGATGTTCTTTGACCGGGCGATTTATTATGCCGCTGTGGGATATGAAGAAGAGGTGGCTCGCGCGTCGCGCGGAGAACATGCGCTACGGGCCAGCTAGGGGAGCGGATAACGAATGTCGATGTCGTGGGAAATGGAATACAAGAAGCGGCTGAAATTGGCCGACGAAGCACTCCAGTGTGTGAAGTCGGGGATGCGGGTCTATATCCAGCCTGGTTGCGCCGAACCGGAGACGCTGGTCGAGGCGCTGATGCGGCGCGCTCCCGAAGTGCACGACGTGGAAATCGTGCACATGATGACCATGGGGTGCGCTCCTTATGTAGCCCCAGAGATGGCAGGACACTTTCGCCACAACGCGGTGTTCATTGGTGCCAATGTGCGCGATGCCATTAATGACGGCCGCGCCGACTACACTCCGATCTACTTGAGTGAGATTGAGGGGCTGTTCGAGAGCGGCGCGATGCCCATCGACGTCGCCTTGATCGAAGTCTCACCGCCAGACTCTCACGGTTTCTGCAGCTTCGGCGTTGGGGTCGACACCACTCTCACCGCCGCCAAGTGCGCCCATTTTGTGGTGGCGCAAATTAACGACAACATGCCGCGCACCTATGGCGACAGCTTCATTCACGTGTGCGATATCGACGCCTTGGTCGAGTCCTCCCGTCCTTTGTGCGCGCTTAAGAGGCCGGTGGTCAGCGACCTCCAGATCGCGATCGCGCGCAACGTTGCCAGCCTGATTGAGGACGGCGCCGTCCTGCAGACCGGCATCGGCGGAATTCCAGACGCGGTGTTGCCCATGCTGATGGACCGCAAGGATCTTGCCGTGCACAGCGAATTGGTTTCGGACGGCGTGATTCCTCTGATCGAAGCAGGAGTCATCACCGGGGCACGCAAAAACTTCAAGCCGCGCAAGATCATTCTGGGGTTTGCCCTGGGCACCAAGCGCCTGTTCGAGTTTGTGGACAACAATCCCATTTTCGAATTTCATCCCACCGCCTATACCAATGATCCCGCTCTGATCGCGCGCAACGACAAGATGGTGGCCATTAATTCCGCGCTGCAAATCGATTTGACCGGCCAGGTCTGTTCCGATTCGATCGGCAACCAGTTTTACAGCGGTATTGGCGGGCAGGTGGATTTCCTGCGCGGAGCGTCGCGCTCCAAGGGCGGTAAACCCATCATCGCGATCTCGTCTACCGCCAAGAACGGAACGATTTCGCGCATCGTGCCCATGCTCGATCCCGGCGCCGGAGTGGTCACCTCGCGTGGTCTCGTCCGTTATGTGGTTACCGAGTACGGGGTCGCGTTCCTGCATGGCAAATCGATTCGGGAACGAGCTAAGTCTCTGATCGAAATTGCGCATCCCGATTTCCGCAATGAGTTGTACGAATACTGTGAAAAGACGAAGTGGTTGCAGAATCCGCAAGCAGCACAAACGGCGGCACAGAGGTGAGGAAATATGGCCGGCCCAGCACGCGGCAATATTAGGATTGATGTCGAGGAGTGCAAAGGATGCGGGCTCTGCGTGGAGTCCTGCCCGCCCAAGTGCCTGGAACTCGCTCCGGAATTAAGCTCTTACGGAGTGCATCCGGCGCGTTACATCGGCCACGATTGCACCGGATGCGGCATCTGCTTCTATTGCTGCCCGGAGCCCGGGGCCATCCTCGTCTACCGGCTGGTGCCGCCCCCCAAAGTGGCCGTTCCTCAACCCCGGCCCGGAGGCGAACATGCGCCAACTCTGTAAAGGCAACGTCGCAGTCATCAAAGGCGCGGTACTGGCCGGCTGCCGGGCATATTACGGTTACCCCATCACCCCCGCCAGCGAAGTTGCCGAAGCCGCCGCGCTCTATTTCCCGGAAGTCGGCGGTACCTTCGTTCAGGCGGAAAGTGAAACCGCTTCCATCAACATGGTGTATGGATCGGCGTCGGCGGGCGAGCGCGTCATGACCGCTTCCTCCGGCCCGGGATTGAGCCTGATGCAGGAAGGCATCTCGTATCTTGCGGGCGCAGAACTGCCTTGCGTCATCGTTGATGTCATGCGCGGCGGCCCCGGCCTGGGCAACATCGCGCCTGAGCAGAGCGACTATTTCGCTATGGTCAAGGGCGGAGGTCACGGCAACTATCGCAATCTCGTTCTAGCCCCGGCCTCGGTGCAGGAAATGGCGGACCTCACCATACTCGCCTTCGAACTGGCTGACCGCTATCGCAACCCGGCCATCGTCCTCACCGACGGATTCGTCGGCCAGATGATGGAGCCGCTGGACCTCGAGTATCGTGAAATCCTCGCTCCCGAAAAACCCTGGGCGGTGAAGGGAACCGCTGAGACTCGCAAGAACATGGTCAGTTCCATTTTCCTCGAGTGTGATGACCTGGAAGAGCACCAGCGCCGCATGGAAGCCAAGTACATTCGTGCCCAGCAGGCCGAGACCCGTTGGGAGGAGTACCGCACGAAAGACGCCGAACTGATCGTCGTCGGCTACGGCATTGTTTCGCGCGTGCTTCGCTCGGCGGTCGATGAGGCTCGCAATCATGGACTGAAAGTTGGCTTGTTCCGTCCCATCAGCTTGTGGCCATTCCCTTCGCGGCAAATCCTGGCGGCGGCGATGCACGCGGAGAAGCTTCTCGTGGTCGAACTGAGCAACGGTCAGATGGTGGAAGATGTCCGTCTTGCCCTTGATGGCAAGCGCCCGGTTGAATTCTACGGACGCGGCGGCGGCAACGTCCCGTCCATCGATGAACTGGTAAGCAAGATGGAAGAGCATTTGCCGGCGGCGGTGTGAACACGGAGCCCCGGACGCATTCGTCCGGGCCTTGGCGAACTGAGTTGAGCGCGGCGCGCGGACGAAATGCGTCCGCCGCTAGGTCGGGACAGTGGGGAGCCAATCATGGCGGAAAACAACGTCATCGCGGAACAACCGAAACCGGTCACCGAGAACTACGAAATCGTTCACCAGAAATCGCCACTCTTTTATCCGCAATATGAGCGCAAAAGCGATCTTAAACACCAAACTCACTACTGCCCCGGCTGTGGCCACGGCGTCGCCCACAAACTGATTGCTGAAGCTCTGGAAGAGCTGGGTGTACAAGACCAGACCATCCTTGTCAGCCCAGTGGGATGCTCCGTCTTTGCCTACTACTATTTCGATGTAGGCAACGTACAGGTTGCGCACGGCCGCGCTCCCGCCGCCGCCACCGGACTGAAGCGCGCCTGTCCTGACAAGATTGTGATTGCGTATCAGGGGGACGGAGACCTGGCTGCGATCGGCACTGCGGAAATCGTGCATGCCGCCAATCGCGGAGAAAAAATCAGCGTCTTCTTCGTGAACAATGCAATCTACGGAATGACTGGCGGACAAATGGCGCCCACCACTCTGGTCGGCCAGCGGAGCACCACGTCCCCTTGGGGCCGCCGTCCGGTCAATGAAGGCTTTCCCCTTCACATGGCCGAGATGCTTTCTTCCCTCGAAGCTCCCGTTTACATCGAGCGTGTAGCCCTCTCCGACAACAAGAACATCATGAAGGCGCGGCGGGCCGTCCGCAAGGCGCTGGAGTTGCAGCGAGCTGGTGCCGGATTCACCTTTGTCGAAATTCTCTCGCCCTGTCCCACGATCTGGGGAAAGGATCCGGTCGAAGCGCGCAAGTGGATCACCGAGAAGATGATCCCAAACTTCCCGTTGAACGTCTTTCGCGACCGCAAGGTGGAAATTCCTAACAACAACGTTCCCCCTCACAAGACTGTCGCTGAGCTCGTCGAAGGAGAGCCAAAAGCTGCAGGTGGCGAGGCCATTCCCCGCAAGCAACATCATTTCCGCGACCTCGGCATTAAGATCGCTGGCTTTGGCGGACAGGGAGTCTTACTGCTCGGCCAACTTCTTGCTGAGATGGGTATGCAGGAAGGCTTGGAAGTCAGCTGGTTGCCCTCCTACGGCCCCGAGATGCGTTCGGGCAGCGCTCATTGCCACGTCTGTCTCTCCAAAGACCGCATCGGAACACCCGTTCTCTCCCGGCCGCAAGTGCTCATCGCGATGACTGAAATTTCCCTCCGTAAGTTCTATTCGCAGGTTGCGCCTGGCGGCACCATCATCTACGGCCGCGAGCGCTTGCCCGAGGACTTGGAAATCTCACAAGCGCAGGTGGTATGCATCCCTGCTTCCGAGATCGCCGACAAACTCGGTTCGGCCAAAGTCGCAAACGTCGTCATGATGGGTGCGCTTCTGGAAGAAACCGAATGTCTGTCGCCGGCGACCGCCATGAAGGTGTTGGAAAAGAAAGTCAAGAATCCGGCCCTGCTGGAACTCGACCGCAAGGCCCTCGAAGCCGGCAGGCTCTACATCGACCACACCGTCGCCGTCGGAGCTGTCACGCAGGCCGACGGCTTCGCGCAGTAGGTCGTGGGCGGAGGCCCAATTTCGATGGGTCTCGTACGACCGAGACCTGCTCTAGCTTCTGCGATTTCCCAAACCGCACCGCTTGCGCTCCTTGCTACATGTGATTCAAATCACAAAATCAGGTGACAGGGGGCATACCGAAAAACTCCCCCGAGTGTGATCTTGAAGGTAGCTGTGGGAGGTGTTCTATGACCCCTGTAGAAGAACTGCGCAGCACTCACCCCGAACCGAAAGTCCCCGCTGCCCTTCCGGTAAAGAATGTCCTGTTTGCTACCGATTTTTCAGCAACTTCGGAGGCAGCCCTGCCTTACGCCACCGCCATCTGCCGGCACTTTGGGAGCACGTTGCATAGCGCGCATGTGCTCTCCGACGCCAGCCTGCTGATGATGACCGGAGGCGTCGATTACGTCAGCATGAGCACGATCTACGAAGATGCTCATACCGAAGCTGGCGTGAAACTTGACCAGATTTCTTCGCATCTGGAGGGAATCAAACACCATAACTATGTCCGTCATGGCCAGGTGTGGAAGAACCTGGCTGGAATTGTCGACGAGAATCAGATCGATCTGATCGTCGTCGGAACCCATGGCCGCTCCGGTTTGGGCAAATTGCTCTTGGGTTCGGTCGCAGAAGACATTTTGCGTCATGCACCGTGCCCCGTTCTGACGGTTGGCCCAAAGGTTTCCGGACGAGCCAAACTCCCCGCAATCCAAATGCGCGGACGCGATCTCGCGCCCCTTGAATTGGACTTGCAGCAGATCATCTTCGCGACCAACTTCGATCAGTACTCCGCGCTCGTAGTACAAAAGGCAGTCGCGCTGGCCGAAGAGTTCCGCTCGCGCCTCACACTTCTACACGTGATTGAGGACTATACCGGACTGGGCAGCCGCCCCGATTTCATGGAAGACAGCATCTGCCGCCTGAAATCGCTGGTTCCCAACGATGCCGCTCTGCAGTACCTGCCAGAATCGTTATTGGAATTCGGCACGCCCGCGGACTGCATCCTGAAGGTCGCATGCGATCGCGAGGCCGACATGATCGTACTCGGCGCCCGCGCCTCTGCAGAGCTAGGCAGCACGCATCTGCCCTGGTCTACCGCGCACTACGTAATCGCAAAGGCGCATTGCCCGGTGTTGACGGTCCGGTACTGATGATTCGAAGGGGCTGATTCCGAGCTCCTTCGCACTTGCACCGACCAAGGAGGGTCGAAGCTAGTCACCGTGAAATGAAAGTGTCGTTTTCATCGTTGCATCCGATGCGCCCCGCTCGCCGCCGTGAAACAGTTCTGCTCCTCGCAGTTGCAGGACGATGCCACCCTGATCGTCATTTCCGCGCTAGCGAAGAGTCCGAAGTACTCGGAGGAAGACGTCCACAAGTGTGTTGCCGTGTGACTGTAAAGGCGTAGAACCGAAATGAAACTGAAGTCTAATAATTATTGCGAGTGCGATCAGCATTGTTGGTTTTATCAGGACTACAATCATTTTTTAATTGAAGCACCATTCATCATTCATTCTTGAAGCCGTTGCAATAGGGAAGGAACATGCCCTCATACGTTGCCAAGCCAACTCCACCCAATCAGGACAAGCGTTGGAAGCTGGTCGATGCCACCATGCGGCGTCAAGGCCTGCAGCAGCGCGGCCTGATTGAAACCCTGCACACCGTGCAGGAGGCCTTCGGATACTTGGATGTGCAGGCGCTGCGTTACGTGGCCATGTCGCTGCGCGTGCCTCTGAGCCGGGCCTTCGGTGTCGCCACTTTCTACCATTTCTTCACCCTGAAACCCGCGGGTGAGCATACCTGCGTCATCTGCATGGGAACGGCCTGCTACATCAAGGGCGCTCCGCAATTGCTCGACGCAGTCCAGCGCGACCTGGGCATCGCTCCCGGGGAAACGACTTCTGACAAGAAGGTTTCGCTGCTCACGGCTCGCTGCCTGGGATCTTGCGGACTCGCGCCCGCCGTCGTCTACGACCAGGAAGTTGCCGGGAAAGTCGCGACCTCGGCCATCCGCGAACACCTGAAGAAATGGACACACGCATGACGCCCGAGGAACTCGATCAAATCGCCGAAACCGAACGCGAGGCTCAGAGCCAGTTCACCCAACGCGTCAATGTATGCGTCGCCGCCGGATGCCTTTCCTGCCAGAGCCAGTCGGTCAAAGATGCTCTGGATCAGGATGTCCAGCGCCGCGGCACAAAAGATCATTGCCAGGTGAAAGGCGTGGGCTGCATGGGCCTCTGCTCCGAAGGCCCCCTCGTCTCCACCAGTGCGGGAGTGCTTTACAAGAAGGTGGAACCCGCCGACGCCGCGGCCATCGTCGACAGCCTGGAAAGCACTCCGGTCTCCCGCCTGCTCTGTCCCACCGATGTTCCGTTCTTCCAGCGGCAGCAGAAGATCGTCCTGGAGAATTCCGGGGTCATCGATCCCGATCGCGTGGAAGACTACATTGCTGCCAACGGCTACACCGCCCTCATTAAGGCGCTCACGGAGCTGACGTCGCGCGAAGTCATCGACGAGGTCACGAAGAGTGGCTTGCGCGGTCGCGGCGGCGCGGGATATCCCACCGGACTGAAGTGGAGCACGGTTTCGAAGTCGGTCGGCACTCAAAAATATGTCATCTGCAACGCCGATGAAGGCGATCCCGGCGCCTTCATGGATCGAAGCGTGCTTGAGAGCGATCCCCACCGCGTGCTCGAAGGCATGCTCATCGCCGCTTATGCCGTGGGAGCAGCCGAAGGTTATATCTATGTGCGCGCCGAGTACCCCCTCGCCATCAAGCGCCTGCGTAATGCCATTCGTCAAGCCGAGCGCCTGGGCTTGCTGGGTTCCAATATCTGCGGCACGCGCTTCAGCTTCCGTGTGGACGTGCGCCTCGGTGCCGGAGCCTTTGTCTGCGGCGAAGAAACTGCTCTGATCGCCTCGGTGGAAGGCAAGCGTGGCACTCCTCGCCCACGGCCGCCCTATCCTGCCATGGAAGGCCTCTTCGGCCAGCCTACTCTCATCAACAATGTGGAAACCTTCGCCAATATCGCGCCCATCATCCGCAACGGTGGTGAGTGGTATGCCGGCATCGGCACCGAAAAGAGTAAAGGCACCAAGGTCTTCGCCCTGGCCGGCCGCGTCGAAAATACCGGCTTGGTCGAAGTTCCTATGGGGATCTCGCTGCGCGAAATGGTCTTTGAAATCGGCGGCGGAATTCCCGAAGGCCGCAAGTTCAAGGCCGTCCAGACCGGTGGCCCCTCCGGCGGCTGCCTGCCCTCCGACTGCCTCGACATGCCGGTCGATTACGAATCCCTCGCTAAAGCCGGTTCGATCATGGGTTCCGGCGGCATGATTGTGATGGACGAAAGTTCGTGCATGGTCGATGTGGCCAAGTACTTCATGGATTTCTGCATGACCGAGTCCTGCGGCAAATGCATTCCTTGCCGGGTCGGCACGTACCAGATGCATCGCATTCTCACCGCCATCGGCAACATGACCGCTACGCCGCAAGACATGAAGATGCTGGAAGAACTTTGCGACCTGCTCAAGCACACCAGCCTGTGCGGCCTGGGCCAGTCCGCTCCGAATCCAGTGGTTAGCACCCTGCGCTCGTTCGCCGAGGAGTACCGGGCGCATATTGAAGACCATAAGTGTCCGGCGGGAGTCTGCGGTGCGCAGGCCGCCGAAGAAAGAGAAACCGCATGAGCCCCGCCCCTGTCAAGACACTGCGCATCGATGGCCGCGACCTAAGCGGGCGCCAGGAAGAAACTATCCTCGATGTAGCCCGCCAGAACGGCATTTTCATTCCCCGCCTGTGCGAAATGGATGGTCTGTCCGACGTGGGAGCCTGCCGCCTATGCCTGGTCGAGGTCAAAGGCCAGAACAAATTGCTCCCCGCCTGCGTTACGTCGGTCGAGGAAGGCATGGAGGTCACCACCGACTCCGAGCGCCTGCAAGGCTATCGCCGGATGATTCTGGAATTGCTATTTACCGAGCGCAATCATGTGTGCTCCGTCTGCGTCTCCAACGGACATTGTGAAATGCAGATGCTGGCTCAGCGCCTGGGGATCACGCACGTCCATTTCCCCTACCGTTATCCCAAGGAAGAGGTCGATGCATCGCACGATCGCTTCGTCATCGATCACAATCGCTGCATCCTGTGTACCCGGTGCGTGCGCGTCTGCGAGGAAATCGAAGGCGCCCATACCTGGGACATCATGGGCCGCGGCATCGACGCCAAGGTCATCACCGACTTGAACGAGCCTTGGGGTTCGTCGGACACCTGCACCAGTTGCGGTAAGTGCGTGCACGTGTGCCCCACTGGCGCGCTGTTTGAAAAAGGACGTTCCGTCGCCGAAATGCTGAAACGGCGCCAGTTCCTCCCCTACCTCACCATGATGCGGGGAGAGAACGAATGAGCGCTGAAGTGCGAAATAAACGAGCGGAAGCGGATCCGAAAGCACGTCGGAGACTGAGACACACAGCCGGGGTAGAGTGAACAAAAACGATCACGGAACAGGCTACCGAACGAGCGTGGATGAGACGAGCGGATGAGTATGGAAGGGCTAGCAAACGAGTGTGGAAGAGCGGCCCTTTAGGGCCGCGTAAAAGGGGAAAAGGAAATAGGGCTTTAGCCCCTGTAATGCGAAATACGGAAGAAATGAGTGGGATGAATGAGTAAGAAGAAGCTCGCAACCGTATGGCTCGATGGCTGCTCCGGCTGCCATATGTCCTTTCTTGATATGGATGAGCGGCTGCTTACCGTCGCCGGATTGGCTGATCTGGTCTACAGCCCGCTGGTCGACGCCAAAGAATTTCCCCAGGATGTCGATGTAACGCTGGTTGAGGGAGCCGTGAGCAGCGAAGAAGATCTTCACAAGATCAAAATCGTTCGGGCCCGCACGAAAACGCTGGTATCTCTCGGCGATTGTGCGGTCACGGCCAACGTACCCGGAATGCGCAATCCCTTCGGCACCAAGGCGGTCCTCGACCGGGCCTATCGGGAGAATGTCACTTTCGATCCCGGCATTCCTAACCAAATCGTGCCCGCGTTGTTGCCCAACTCGCGGCCGGTGCATGAGTTCGTCAACGTCGATGTTTTTGTGCCGGGCTGTCCGCCTTCCGCCGACACGATTTATTACGTCGTCAGCGAATTGCTGGAAGGCCGAACCCCGGACGTGACCTCAAAAACTCGTTTTGGATCGTAGCCGAGGCGGAGTACGGATGAGCCATCAAATTGACCTGCGAGTAATAAAGAGCTCAACCAATGCAGTGCTGGATCATTTAATTGAAGACTTACAGCAGCCAACGATCGAGATCGACCCGAAAGAGGATCTTTACTGGCACATACCGGCGGCCGAACTGTCCGAAGTTTCAAAGCCACCGCACAACTAGGATATCGGTTCCCTTAAGGACGATTTTGATTTTGTGAAACTGATTCGGCGAGGACAAGCAGGGGGCATCGCATATAACTTCGTTCACATCGCTCCTCTATTGCGGTACATCGGCGAGAGGGTAAAAAGATAGCTAGTCGCTAGAAGCTAGAAGCTGAACAAGGGAGACTTCGTGAAGCAGGGCAGCAGCATCGTTATCGATCCGGTTACGCGCATCGAAGGCCATTCCAAGATCACGCTCCATCTCAACGAAGACGGTCGGGTCGAGGAAGCCCGTTTCCACGTGACCCAATTTCGCGGCTTTGAGAAGCTCTGCGAGGGCCGTCCCTTTTACGAGATGCCGTCCCTCATGGCGCGCATCTGCGGCATTTGTCCTGTCAGCCACTTGATCGCGTCCGCCAAGGCGTGCGACTCGCTGCTGGCCGTAAGAATACCTCCCACCGCTGACAAATTACGCCGCATTTTCGGCTTGGCCCAGGTCACGCAGTCGCATGCCCTGAGCCTGTTTCACTTGTCCTCGCCCGACTTGCTCTTCGGCATGGACGCCGATCCCGCGATCAGCAATATCTTTGGCGTGGCCGAGAAAAACCCCGAGCTTGCGCTCGATGGCATCCGCCTGCGCCAGTTTGGCCAGCGCATCATCGAACGTCTGGGAGGGAAGCGTATCCATCCCGCATGGGTGGTGCCCGGAGGCGTCAGCGAACCGCTCACCGAGGCCAATCGCGATGCCATCCTGTTCGCCATCCCCGACGCTCTCGCCATCGCCGAGCGAACTCTGGAATGGTTCAAGAGCACGATGGAGCGCTTCCGGGAAGAGATCTCCACCTTCGGCAACTTCCCCACGCTGTTCATGGGCATTGTCAAGAAAGACAATGGCCTCACCTTTTATGGCGGCAAGCTGCGCATCGTCGATGCCTCCGGCCATGTGGTCGCTGACGATCTCGACCCGAACCAGTACTACGATTACATCGGGGAAAAAGTCGAGCCTTGGAGCTATCTCAAGTCTTCCTATTACAAGCCGAAAGGATTTCCGGACGGCGTTTACCGCGTTGGACCCCTGGCTCGTCTGAACGTTGCCGACCGCTGCGGCACTCCGCGCGCCGATCAGGAGCTCGCGGAATTTCACGAATTGCAGCGTACCGCGGTCCTCAGTTCGTTCCATTACCATCACGCGCGGCTCATCGAGGTCCTGTATTGCATCGAGCGTTTGGAGCAGTTGTTGAACGATCCGGAGATTCTCTCCAAGCACGTGCGCGCCGTTGCCCGGCCCAACGCTTTGGAAGGCGTGGGCGCAGCCGAGGCTCCGCGCGGCACTCTGTTCCATCACTACAAGATTGACGAGCAGGGCCTGATCCGCTGGGTGAACCTGATCATCGCTACGGGGCAAAACAATCTCGCCATGAACCGTAGCGTCTTGCAGGTAGCCAAGCACTATGTCCACGGCAACCGTTTGACGCCCGGCATGCTGAATCGCGTGGAGGCCGTGATCCGTTGCTACGATCCGTGCCTCAGCTGTTCGACCCATGCCTTCGGCGAAATGCCGTTGCGCGTACAGCTTCTCAGTCCGGAAGGAGAACTCCTCGACGAAGTAGCCCGCTCTTAAATGTAGGGGCAGACGCTTTCGTCCGCCCCGAGGAGCGAAGCTCCGAGTGTCGACGGCGCCTAGCGCAGCCGTGGCCGGCGTTGTGCAGAGGCGTTCGCAGTCGAACGGCGCGATCTGCTTTGCGCCTGACCACATGCCGTTCCCCGGCCGCCGTCATCGCGCGCTCCGCGCGCAACTGCAGACGAATGCGTCCGGAGCTAGACTTTCCACCATGCCTCGCATCCTCATCATCGCCTACGGCAACCCAATGCGCTCCGACGACGGCCTCGCATGGCGCGCCGCCGATGCACTGGAAAAAAAACTTGCCGGTACTGACGTCGAGATTCTCCGGCTTCACCAACTCGCTCCGGAACTTGCCGAGACCATCACGCGCGCAAAGGCGGTCATCTTCGTGGATGCCGCCGCACCCAACCAGGCCAACGGTCAGCCCGGAGAAGTGCGCTCGTCCACGGTCGAGACCATCGAGGGGCTGTCCCGCTTCTCCCATCAACTTTCTCCCGCTGCAGTCCTCGCTCTGGCTCGCCAACTCTACGGCGTCAACCTGTGTGCCTTCACGGTAACTCTGACCGGCGAAAAGTTTGACCATGGCGAAGCCCTTTCCCCCCTTATCGCGGCGGCCCTGCCTGCTCTGGTGGCCCGGATCGAGACATTGGTTCACTCCCTGCGTTAGCCTGAATTTTCCCGTCGACTCCGGAAGGCTTAGAATCAGGGCAGCAGCTCTGCCCTCATGAAGACGGTTGCGGCACAATCCGCGACACAACGCCTCCGCATCACTCTTCGCGGAGCCGTTCAGGGAGTTGGCTTCCGGCCCTTCGTCTATCGCCTGGCTACAGAAATGTCGCTTACCGGATGGGTTTTGAACTCTTCCGCGGGCTTGGTGGTGGAGGTCGAAGGCCCCACCGAGCAATTGATCCTGTTTGAGCAAAGAATCGAACGCGAACGCCCCAAAGCTTCCGTTGTAACCGTTCGTGAATCCGCCTGGCTCGCGACGGAAGGTTCCACTCACTTCGAAATTCTGGCCAGCCATTCCGACTCTGGCAAAACCGTCAACGTCCTGCCGGAACTGGCGACTTGCATCGAGTGTCGCGCGGAATTGTTCGATCCCGAAAATCGTCGCTTCGAATATCCGTTCACCAACTGCACCAATTGCGGCCCCCGCTACACGATCGTCGTCGATATCCCTTACGACCGACCCAATACGACGATGCGCGAGTTTGTGTTGTGTCCCCGTTGCCGCGAGGAGTACGAGGACCCCGGAAACCGGCGCTTTCATGCTCAGCCTAACGCCTGCCCCGTGTGCGGCCCGCAACTCGATGGCACCATCGAAGATGCGGTCGAGGCGCTGCGCGAGGGAAAAATCGTCGCACTCAAGGGCATTGGAGGCTTCCAGCTTCTGGTGGATGCGCGCAACCCTGAAGCGGTCGCCCGACTCCGCGAACGCAAGCACCGCGAGGAGAAGCCTTTCGCGCTCATGATGCCTTCGCTCGAAATGGCGCGCCAGTACTGCGAAGTTTCTCCCGCCGAAGTGGAACTGCTCGAATCGCAAGCCGCTCCGATCGTGCTGATGAGGCCCAAGACCGGTACAGACATCGCGTGGAACGTTGCGCACTGTTCTCCGTATCTCGGCGTCATGCTCCCGTACTCACCCCTCCATCACCTCTTGATGGAGGAGTGCCGATTTCCGTTGATCGCCACCAGCGGCAACCGTAGCGACGAGCCCATCGCCATCGACAACAACGAAGCCCTCGTCCGCCTCAAAGACATCGCCGACCATTTCCTGATGCACAATCGGCCCATCGTTCGTGCCTGCGATGATTCCGTGGTTCGACTCACGCGCGGCCGCGCCGGCATTCTGCGCCGCGCCCGCGGGTACGCTCCCCTCGGCATTCGCGTGTCCCGGAGCCTGCCACCTGTGCTCGCGGTCGGCGGCCATCTCAAGAACACGGTGGCCATCGCAGTGGGCCAGGATGTCTTCCTCAGCCAGCACATCGGCGATCTCGAGACTCTCGAAGCTCGAGAAGCCTTCCAGAAAGCGATTGAAGATTTGTGCCGCCTTTACAGTTTCAAGCCTGAAGTCATCGCCTGCGATCTGCACCCCGACTACGCTTCCACCCATTGGGCCGAGCAATCGGGGCTGCCACTGCTCCGCATCCAGCACCATCAGGCTCATGTGGCGGCCTGCGCGGCAGAGAATAACGTTCAGGGCCCTTACCTCGGAATCTCGTGGGATGGCACTGGATACGGCTTGGATGGCGCCATCTGGGGCGGCGAGTTCTTTCACGTGGAAGAAAACCGATTCGAGCGCATCGCTCACCTACGCTCCTTTGGCTTGCCCGGTGGAGACGCTGCCGTCCGCGAAGGCTGGCGCTCCGCCGCCAGTCTGCTCCACGAGGTCTTTGGTTCCGAGCCCGCGTACCCTGCGGTCGGACAACAATCGCCGGGGAATCCCCGATTGGACGAGACCAAGGTCCGCTATATGCTCGAACGCGGTATCAATGTCGTTCCGACTACGAGTGTGGGACGACTCTTTGATGCCGTCGCCTGCATCATCGGCGTAGCCAGGGAAAATCGCTTCGAAGGTCAGGCAGCCATGCTGTTGGAAAATGAAATTGGCCTTTTGCGGACCGAAGAGGCGTATGCTCTACCGAGTGGAGACTGGGGCCCTCTGATCTCAGCCGTGATGGCCGACAAGCTGGCTGGCGTCGCAGGTTCGCGCATCGCAGCCCGCTTTCATAACGCATTAGTGGAATGGATCGTCGAAGTCGCTACCAGCGCGAAGCTGAAGCAAGTCGTGCTCAGCGGCGGAGTTTTTCAGAACCGGTATCTGACGGAGCGTGCAGCTGCCGTTCTGGAGTCCAAGGGCTTTGAAGTACACACGCACCAGCGTGTTCCTCCGAATGATGGTGGAATAGCGCTAGGGCAGGCAGTGATGAGCAAAATGTAGCGCAACAAGAAGTAGCACCGCCGTCCCGGCGGATGCCGCGAGCGCATCTGGCGCTCGCACGCGTCCCGCTCTCCAGATGCATGCCGAGATGCCCAGCGGCAGCGACAGACGCGGGTGCGGGAAGGGCACGAGATCGAAAAGCGCACGACTTCAGAAAACGTCGGGATCTGGAATGGTACGACAGGAACGACCGAGATTGGGAAGGGCACGACTTCAGTCGTGCCACAAACGCCGGGAACGAACCCGGCTTTAGCCGCTGAGGCCACGGGAGGCTACGAAATGTGTCTCGCAGTTCCAGGCAAGGTAGTCGAAATCATGGACGACGGCGACATCGCCTTCCGCCGCGGCCGCGTTGACTTCGGCGGCATCCGCAAGGAAATTAATCTTGCCTACGTTCCCGAAGCCGAAGTCGGAAAATATGTCCTCGTTCATGTCGGCTTTGCCATCAGCGTGATTGACGAAGAAGAAGCGCAGCGCGTCTTCAAGTACCTCGAGGAGATGGGCGGACTACAGGAGGAACTCGGTGAAATTCCTCAGTGAATATCGCGATCAGAAAGCCGCCGAACAACTAGCCCAGCAAGTCTGGAAGAAAGTAACCCGCCCCTGGACGATCATGGAGATCTGCGGCGGCCAGACTCACACCATCGTCAAGAGCGGCCTCGAAGATTTGCTGCCGCGAGACATCACGCTCGTCCACGGCCCCGGCTGTCCCGTCTGCGTTACGCCGATCGATCTCATCGACAAAGCTGTCGCCATCGCGCAGCGCCCCGAAGTCATTTTCTGCTCCTTCGGAGACATGCTGCGCGTGCCCGGTTCCACAAAGAGCCTGTTCGATGCCAAGGCTGAAGGCGCCGACGTGCGCATCGTGTATTCCCCGCTCGACGCCCTGAAACTCGCCAAGCAGAATCCCTCGCGGCAAGTCGTCTTCTTTGCCGTCGGCTTTGAAACCACGGCACCCGCCAACGCCATGGCCGCGTGGCAAGCCGATCACGATCACACCGATAACTTTTCGCTTCTCGTCTCTCACGTGTTGGTGCCTCCCGCCATGGAGGCGCTACTGTCCTCTTCGAACTGCGTCGTCCAGGGATTCCTCGCAGCAGGCCACGTCTGCACCATCATGGGCTACGAAGAATATTTTCCGATTGCAGAAAAATACCAAGTTCCCATCGTCGTCACCGGATTCGAGCCACTCGACATTCTTGAAGGCATCCTCATGACGGTCAGCCAGCTCGAAGAAGGCCGCCATCAAGTCGAGAACCAATATGTGCGCGCCACTCGCCGGGAAGGGAACCGCCCCGCACAGGAGCGCATCGCGGAAGTCTTCGAAGTTGTGAACCGCCAGTGGCGCGGCCTCGGCGAGATTCCTTCCAGCGGCTTTCAATTACGCGGGCGCTTTCAGAAATACGATGCCAACCGCCGCTATCCCTCATCCGCCGAACCCGCGCGCGAGTCGCCTGAGTGCATCAGCGGCCTGATTTTGCAAGGCATCAAGAAGCCGCACGAGTGCCCGGCTTTTGCCGTGAAGTGCACGCCCGAAAATCCGCTGGGCGCTCCCATGGTATCGTCGGAGGGCGCGTGCGCAGCCTACTACCACTATGGCAGACGCCAAAATCATGACCGAGTTCAACCTGAGTTGTCCGGTACCCCGAGTCGCTGACGATCGCATCGTCTTGGCTCACGGCGGCGGCGGACGGCTCACCCACCAGCTCATCGAAAAGATTTTTATGCCCGCCTTCGGCAATCCCATGCTCGAACAGCGGCACGACGGCGCGGTTCTTCCGGTCAACGGCTCCCGCCTTGCCTTCACCACCGACTCTTTTGTGGTGCGCCCGCTGATTTTTCCCGGCGGCACCATCGGAGATCTCGCCATCTACGGCACCGTCAACGATCTCGCCATGTGCGGTGCCCGCCCCCTCTACCTGAGCGCCGGATTCATCCTCGAAGAGGGCCTCGAAATGAACACGCTGCGCACCGTAGTTGCATCGATGCAACAGGCCGCCGCGAAAGCGAACGTGAAGCTCGTAACCGGCGACACAAAAGTTGTCGACAAAGGTAAAGGAGATGGCATCTTCATCAACACCTCCGGCATTGGCTTGATTGAAACGAACGTGAAGGGAACCATCGGCCCAGCCTCCGTGCAGGTGGGTGACGCCGTCATCGTCAGCGGCGACCTCGGCCGCCACGGCATCGCCATCCTCTCCGTCCGCGAGGGCCTCGAATTCGAATCTCCCATCCTGACTGACACCGCCTCGGTCTGGCCTGCGGTCGAAGCCCTGCTGAATGCCGGAGTCGAAATCCACTGCCTGCGCGACCTCACCCGCGGTGGCCTGGCCACAACGTTGAACGAGATCGCCTCCGACCGAAACATCTGCATCAAGCTCGAAGAGACTCTCATCCCCGTCCAGGAGACGGTCCAAAGCGCCTGCGAAATTCTCGGCCTCGATCCTCTCTACGTCGCAAACGAGGGTCGCTTCGCCGTATTCGTCCCAGCAGCGCAAGCTCAGCGTGCTCTCGACGTTCTAAGGAAAGTCGAAGTCTCGCAAGCCTCAGTCCAAGTCGGCAAAGTAGAAGAGACTCCCGGCCGCACGGTCGTCCTGCAAAGCCGCATCGGCGGCAACCGCGTCGTGGATATGCTGAGCGGCGAGCAGTTGCCAAGAATCTGCTGATCGCCGTCTAAAACGATCGTGTCATCCTGAGCGAAGCGAAGGACCTCTGTACTCGGCCGCCATCAGCAGTGGTTGCATAGGTTCTTTGCTTTGCTTAGAACGACAATTATTAGGGCAGGTTATAGGGGAGGTACCCGTGGAATCACTAAGCCCCCTTTTTCAGCACCGCCGTAACCCCTTGATTCATAACCACTACCCTCCACGTGACCCAAATCACCACCGCCCGTGAGAATTATCACTGCCACTTTCCTATGGAAGCCGACAATGAGGAACGGCATTATCTTCAAGTTGTACCTACGGAGGTAGGACTATGAGTTCTGTATTGACACATCCTGGGGTTAAGGCTCCGGCGGAATACATTGAGCAGGTTATGAGCAGTGTGAAGGCGAAGAATCCCGCCGAGCCTGAGTTCCATCAGGCCGTCGCAGAAGTGTTCGATTCTCTTCGGTTAGTGCTGGCGAAACATCCCGAGTATCAATCCTCGCGTCTGTTGGAAAGGATTGTCGAGCCCGAACGCGTCATCATGTTCCGCGTTCCCTGGTTTGATGATCAGAACAACATCCAGGTCAACCGTGGTTTCCGCATCGAGATGAACAGCGCCATCGGCCCCTACAAGGGCGGACTCCGCTTCCATCCCTCGGTCAACCTCGGCATCCTGAAGTTCCTGGCATTCGAACAGGTGTTCAAGAACTCGCTCACCACGCTGCCCATGGGCGGCGGTAAGGGCGGATCCGATTTCGATCCCAAGGGCAAGAGTGACAACGAAGTCATGCGTTTCTGCCAGAGTTTCATGACCGAATTGCAGCGCCACATCGGTCCCGACACCGACGTCCCGGCCGGCGACATCGGCGTGGGCGGCCGCGAGATCGGTTTCCTCTTTGGCCAGTACAAGCGTCTCCGCAATGAATTCACCGGCGTCCTCACCGGCAAGGGTCTGGGCTGGGGCGGTTCGCTGATTCGTCCCGAAGCCACCGGCTACGGCTGCGTCTACTTCGCCGCCGAAATGCTCAAGAGCAAGAAGGATTCCTTCGACGGCAAGCTCTGCCTCGTTTCCGGCAGCGGTAACGTCTCGCAATATACCGTCGAGAAACTGCTGGATCTCGGCGCGAAGCCAGTCACCGTCTCCGACTCGAACGGCGTCATCTATGATCCCGATGGCATCGATCGCGAAAAACTGGCCTTCATCATCGAACTGAAGAACGTGAAGCGCGGACGCATCCGTGACTATGCCGATCACTACAAAAAAGCGATCTTCATGCCCACGGATATCAAGCTGGAACACAATCCGCTCTGGAACATCAAAGCCGACTGCGCCTTCCCCAGCGCCACCCAGAACGAGATCACCGCGAAAGACGCGGCGAATCTCATCAAGAACGGAATCAAGCTGGTCGCCGAGGGCGCGAATATGCCAAGCACGCTCGAAGCTACCAAGCTGTTCCTCGATGCCAAGATTCTGTACGGACCGGCCAAAGCCGCGAACGCGGGCGGCGTAGCCACCTCCGGCCTCGAAATGTCCCAGAACAGCGCACGCCTGAGCTGGACTCGCGAGGAAGTGGACGACCGTCTGCACAAGATCATGATCGCCATTCACAAGAACTGCTTCGAAACGGCCGACAAATACGGCACGCCCGGCAACCTGGTGAACGGCGCCAACATCGGCGGCTTCCTCAAAGTAGCCAACGCCATGCTGGATCAAGGGTTGGTGTAGAAAAGAAACATGTGGGGACAGCCGCCTTCGGCTGTCCGCCGGGCGAAGCCCGGCAGTTGCATGCGGAAACTACAAGGCGGGGTGGACAAGTTCCACCCCGTTCTTTCAGAGAGGTGCGGGTTGAACACATCAAGCCTGCCGCGAAGATTTGCAGTCGTAGGTGTGGGCTCGGGTTTCGCGTGTATGGCGCTGTATTGGTATGACTACAGGTTCAATCCCTTCCACCTTCCGCCTCCGCCACCGATGTACAACGTCGTTGAGAAGATGATGTTCGTCCTCTGCCCCGGCCTGTTCCTTCAAATATTCACCATAGGCACTGGCGACCGACTTGGTTGGGTGATGTGGGTCTTTTCAGCGTTACTTAACGGGCCGCTCTATTATTTGTTGGGTATGCTCGTTGCTACGGTGGCCAGATCAGCGGGCCACCAACAGCATTAGCGGTGCTCCATCTTTGCCGCGCCCTTTGCAGCAAAGGTGGGGATTTTGCTTCGCGGTTGCAACCAGTCGGAAGGAACCTGTGAACTCGTCCAGGAAGGGACGACTGATAATAGCCCGGTCTTTCCAAGGCCGGTACGCAGCAGACATTGAGGGCATCCGCCCCGGAGGGAACGGCTGAAAGTAAGGAGAACCCTAGGCTCCCGCCTTCTCCCCACCACCGACGTTGTACCCCTCATCCATCGCCCGCCGAAACTTCTCCCGCTCCTCCGGACTCATACTCCGGCACCGCCCGCGGAATCCGCGCCCACTATGTCGTCCCGGCCCGCCATGGCCCAGTCCTCCGAATAGAATCCGGCACAGCGCCAGTAATCCGAGCGCCTGCCAGAAGCCAAGTGTCCGCCAGCCGAACAGCGGTGGCAGCAGCCAGTTCCACAGATGCATCACCACTTCGCCGCCCACGAAGAGAAATAGCGGAATCGCTACAATCGCCAGCGGCGCAATCCAAAACCATTTCTTTCTCATAGTTCGTCCCTCATTTCGTAAATTCGTCATACACCCTCTGCAATCGTTCCCGCAGATGCAGCACCGCATACCGTTTGCGCGACAGAAGCGTATTCACGCTCACTCCCATCTCGGCCGACAGCGCTTTGAAACTGCGCCCCTCGAACTCGTGCGCGACGAACACCTCGCGCTGCTCTTTGGGAAGCTCCGCGATGGCCCGCTCGAGCTCGCCGAGCAGCACATTCCGGGCGTAGAGCGCCTCCGGCCCCGCATCCGCCGACGGCAGCAGATCTTCGAACTGCAAGTCTTCGTCGTCACCCTCGACGTCGAGATCGCCAAAGCTCTCCGGATCTTTCTTGCGAAACAGATCCGTGATGCGGTTCCGCGCCACACGAAACAGCCAGCCCGTTACATGCTCGATCGGCATCAGCAGGCGGTTCGCCTCCACCAGTCGGTAGAGGACGTCCTGCAAAATGTCCTCCGCGTCGCCCGGATCAGGCACCCGCCGGCGAATGAAGTTGCGCAGCCGCGATTGCTCCCGCTTGACCACGTCGGAAATGCGTTGGTCCTGTTCGATTGCCATCCGCTCGACTGCCATGTACTTCGGGCTCGCCGCGTCATTCATCCACCTGTGTAGACGATTGAGCCGTGCGGATATTGTAGGCGCGTATAAATTGAGAAATGTAAGAGGGGTTGTAGGTGAAGATCTTTCCTTTGTGAACCTTCGTGTCCTTAGTGGTTCAAGGTTTTGCAGGACCCCGGAGAGACCTGATTCCCGAAACGAACCTGCGAAGCTTTTCAATTGACATTGCGGCAGGGAGATCCAATCTCTAACGTCTGCTTCAGCTACTGCGATCACGAGAAGGCGGGATAAGTCCTTTCGGCACAAGATTTTGCCCCTAAGTTATTGTGCCCCATAGATTACTTTGAGATTTACCGCTAACTCCATGATTCCAATAGACCGGGAGGGGAGGGGGATACCCCTATTATCAAACAGTAAATACCAGGCCCAAAACGGGAAAATCAATCGACCACACCCAAGACTAAATCCCTCCTTTGCACTTTCCCAGTCACCGACTGGCTGTCGACGCGCGAGTATGATGGGCAGTTAACGAAAAGGCCCATGATCGACCGCCGCATCGCCGCTCCCATCCTTGACGCTGAACAACGCTTTGAAGGCTTCGAAAACCTGATGCCCTTCAAGGTGCATAACATCCTTCTGGTCTCCAGCCTCTACGACTCCTTCATCCTGCGCGAAGACGGACGCCTCAATGAACTCCTCATCGACGAATCCCTCGAACTCAACCTGCAACAGATTCCGGGAATCACCCATGTCTCCAGCTGCGCCGAAGCCCTCGACCTCGCTAGTTCCAACCCGCAGTTCAATCTGATTGTTACCAATCTCGCAGTCGGTGACATGAACGCCGCGCAACTGGCCAGCGAAGTCCGCAGCGCTGGACTCGATGTCCCCGTCGTCGTTCTCGCCTACGACTATCGCGAAATCAAGAATTTCGTGGCGCGCAATCCGACGACCGATATTGATCGCGTCTTCCTCTGGCAAGGCAACGCGCGCATCCTGATCGCAATCGTCAAGTACATCGAAGACAAGCGCAATGTCCTGCACGACACACGAGCGATGGGAGTTCCGGTTCTACTGGTGGTCGAGGACAATATCCGTTACTACTCAGCCTTCCTGCCGGTCATCTACACCGAACTCATCAAGCAGTCGCGGCGCGTGATTCAGGAAGGCATCAACGTCGCTCACAAACTTGTCCGCATGCAGGCGCGTCCCAAGATCCTGTTGAGTTCCAATTTCGAAGACGCAGCTAGCCTCGTTCAGGAATATCGCGACTATATCTTCGGCCTCGTCTCTGATGTCGAATTCCCCTGGGAAGGCAAGCTCAGTCCCGAAGCCGGTTTCGAACTCGCGCGCATGGTCAAGAGCCTAACGCCCGACGTGCCTGTAGTCCTGCAAACCAGCCGCACCGAATTCCGTCCGCGCGCGCACGCCGAAGGCTACTCCTTCCTGCGTAAGCGCTCGCCCACGCTCCTCAAAGACCTGCGCCGCATTCTGACCGACAACTTCGGATTCGGTGATTTTGTTTTCCGTTTGCCTGACCAGCGCGAGGTCGGACGCGCCAAAGATCTCAACGAACTCGAAGAACAGCTTCAGACCGTTCCGCCCGAAAGCCTGATGTACCACGCCCAGAGCAACCATTTTTCCCACTGGTTGATGGCCCGCACCGAGTTTGCATTGGCCGCCAAGCTCAGGCCACGCAAGGTCTCCGACTTCAACGGTCCCGAACACCTTCGCCGCGATCTGATCGAATCGATCAACGACTACCGCCGCGAGCAGAACGAAGTCCTCATCGGCGACTTCAAGCCCGATACGTTCAAGCCTTCAGACTCCAGTTTCTTGAGAATCGGTTCCGGCTCTCTCGGCGGCAAAGCTCGTGGCCTGGCTTTTGTCCGTCATCTCCTCCGGACACGACGCATCACTCGCCGCTTTCCCGGTGTTCGTATCTGTGTTCCCCCCGCCGTCGTTATCGCCACCGACCAGTTCGATCAATTCCTGATCGAGAATAATCTGGGCGACTTTGCACTGCATTGCGACGACGACACCGAGATCCAGCAGCGCTTTCTCGACTCAGTCTTGCCCCTCGAGCTGATGGAAAACCTGAAAGCGTACTTGGAGGAAGTCGGCTATCCGCTGGCGGTGCGTTCCTCCAGCCTGCTTGAGGACTCCCAATACCAGCCCTTCACCGGTGTGTACGAAACATTCATGCTCGGCAATCAGCACGCGGACCTGCAAACGCGCCTCGATGAGCTTTCCGAAGCCATCAAGCTCGTTTACGCCTCCACCTTCAGCCAGCATGCCAAGGCGTACGTGCGAGCCACTCCCTATCGTCTGGAAGAAGAGAAGATGGCGGTGATCCTGCAACAGGTCGTTGGCATAGCCCACGGATCGCGTTTCTATCCCGATTTCTCCGGCGTGGTGCGTTCACACAACTTCTATCCCGTCGAGCCCATGACCTTTGCCGATGGCATCGCTGCGGTCGCTCTGGGTCTAGGCCGCACCGTGGTCGACGGAGGAAAGTGTCTGAGCTTCTGCCCGCGCTATCCGCGCAACCTCCTGCAATTCTCCTCGGTGGAAGACATCCTGGCCAATACGCAAACTGAGTTCTGCGCCCTTGAGCTCGACGGCGTTCCCCATGGCGCAGGTCCTGGCCATCTCCGCGAAGCCCGCTTCGGCCTCGACGTTGCCGAAAAGGACGGGACTCTCCACGCCGTTGCCTCGACATACTCCGCCGACAATCAAGCTGTATACGACGGACTGAGCCGCCCCGGCGCTCGCATCGTCACCTTCGCTCCTATGCTCAAGCACGAGCTCTTTCCCCTGGCAACAATCCTTGAGTTGCTGGTGCGCGCTGGAGAAGACGCGCTCGGGAATCCCGTCGAAATCGAATTCGCCGTTCGCCTGCCGCGCGCCGAAGAGCCTGCCGAGTTCGGATTCCTGCAGATCCGCCCGCTCACTCTCTCGCGCGATCATCAGGATCTCACCATCGGCGACGTGGATGCATCTCAGCTGATCTGCAAATGCTCGAAGGTTCTGGGCAACGGCCGCATCGAAAACCTGTACGACATTGTTGTCGTCGATTCCCATCGCTTCGAGCGCAGCCGCAGTCAGGAAGTAGCCAAAGCCGTCGCTCACTTCAATGCCGTCCTAAGCGCTGACAATCGTCCCTATCTGCTGATCGGAGTCGGTCGCTGGGGATCCAACGATCCGTGGCTTGGTATCCCCGTCGAGTGGGACGAAATCTCCGGTGCGCGCGCGATTGTTGAAGCCGGTTTCCACGATTTCCGGGTCACTCCGTCGCAGGGCAGCCATTTCTTCCAAAACCTCACCGCCTTCCAAGTCGGATACTTCACCGTGAATCCCGATGCCGGCGAAGGTTCCGTCGATTGGCCGTGGCTCGCCGAGAAGCCGGCGCTGGAAGAGCAAGGCTGCGTCCGGCACCTGCAATTCAATGAACCCTTGCGGGTGATCATGAACAGTCGCAACAGCCAGGGAGTGATCTACAAGCCCGCAGGGAATTAATTCGGGGGCGCTTACTGGAGAGTTACCGGATCACGTGGATTCGCAAACCCAATTTCAGATTCTTCCAGGATTTATCCGCAGTGTAGACGGGTGCGTCTAGAGCCAATCCCAATGCCAGACAGGCTCGATCTCCTAGTGACAATCCAAAGGAGCGAGTCTCGGAGATCATGCTGCCGGCAACCTTGGCGTGCTCGGCGGTAAAGGGAATAGGTTCGCCAACGGGGCTGAGGACAGCAGCCCACGCGGTGTCGGGACTAAGTCCCCGGCCGACGAGTTTGCTCTGAACCTCGGCCAGGTTGACGGTGCTGCTGGCGGCGATGCTCAGTAATTCAGGAGTAAGTTTGGCTGAACCCGGTTCGCCGTTTAAGACAGCCAGAAGCGCGGACGCATCGAGCACGATTCTATTCACGCTTGGCCGCCTCGCGCCGTTCGGCAATTAACTCGTCCACCAGCGAGACTCCACGCTTCACGTACTTCCTCACGTTCCGCTGCGCCCTCTCGATGCGCCGCTTCATCGTCGTGATCCTAAGTTCATCATCATCCAGCCGCAAAATGACTTCATCGCCTGGGTTGATACCCAAGGCCTTGCGAAAGGACGCAGGAATGACAACGCGTCCATTTTCGTTGATCCGCAACCGCGTTTCTGTGTTCATGTCATCTCCCAACAGATATGACACAAGTATAACATAGTGTCATGCCAGTCATAATGTGGCATGCAGGGCCGATCGAAATATTGCGGGGGATGAGTATCTACAAAGGCATGCAAACTCGTGACCCAGAATTGCTCCATTCACCGCACATCGCGATGTGATTCAAATCACAGCCTGTCCGGGCTCTTCCCAACACAATCGTTTAGTCGGGAAACGTGCAATCTCTTGATTGCGGAGAGCCTGTGTTCAAAATCATCCACGCAGAATTCTTAGCCCCAGGAGTCAAACGCTTCGTGATTGAAGCGCCGCGGATCGCGCGAAAACAGAAGCCAGGACAGTTCGTCATCCTTCGAATCTACGAAGAGGGCGAGCGCATCCCGGTAACGATTGAAAACTCGGATCCCGAGCGCGGCACGATCAACATTGTTGTGCAAGCGGCAGGTAAGACGACGCACCTGCTGAATTCGCTGAACACGGGCGATCAGATTCTCGACGTGGTCGGACCACTCGGGAAGCCTTCCGAGATCGCGAACTACGGCACGGTTGTCGTGGTCGGCGGAGGCGTGGGCACCGCCATGGCGTATCCCACGGCCGCAGCGCTGAAGCGAGCCGGCAACCGTGTGATCTCCATCGTCGGCGCCCGCAATAAGGAACTCGTCATCCTCGAACCAGAGATGCGTGCTGTCAGCGATGCCCTCATGATCACCACCGACGACGGCAGTTACGCTGACAAGGGATTCGTGACCGACAAACTCCGGCAGTTGATCGAGAATGGCACCCGCATTGATCTCGTCGTCGCGGTCGGTCCCATCGTCATGATGAAGGCGATTGCCGAAATGACTCGCAAAGAGAACATTCACACGGTCGTAAGTCTCAACCCCATCATGATCGATGGCACCGGCATGTGCGGAGGTTGCCGCGTGCTGATCGATGGCAAGAGCGAGTTCGCCTGCGTGGATGGCCCTGAGTTCGACGCTCATCGAGTCGACTTCGCCGTCTTAGTGCAGCGCAACTCAATGTACCGAGACGCCGAGCAGCGCTCTTTGGCGGAATTCCATCGGTGCAAGACGGAAGGGACGGCGCGGGAGCTTGCAAACGCCGTTGAGCCTGTTCCGACCCGGCAAGGAGATCAACGATGACGACGACCGCAAAGAAATCTCAGAATCCCCTGCCGATGAAGGAGCGCATGAAAGTTCCGCGGCAGTTGATGCCAGAGCAGCCCGCCGAAGTGCGCGCCCACAACTTTGAAGAAGTGAATCTCGGCTACGATCCCGATCTCGCCCAGCAGGAGGCGATGCGCTGCCTGGAGTGCGCCAAGCCCACATGCACCGATAACTGTCCGGTCGGAGTGGACGTCAAGGCGTTTGTCGAGCGCATCGTGATTGGCGACTTTCTCGGCGCCGCCGTCAAGGTCCGCGAAAGCAATGTCCTGCCCGCCGTCACTGGGCGCGTCTGCCCGCAGGAAGATCAGTGCGAGGGCACGTGTTTGTTGTCGAAGAAAGTGAAGCCGCTCGGCATTGGATATCTGGAGCGCTTTGTTGCCGATTACGAGCAGCGCATGGGAACGCACATCCTGCCCAATGTGACGCCCACGGGAAAGAAGGTTGCAATCGTCGGCAGCGGACCCTCCGGCCTGACCGTTGCAGGCGATCTGATCCAGAAGGGGCACAAGGTGCGCGTGTTTGAGGCGCTGCACGAAATCGGCGGAGTTCTTGTTTACGGGATCCCCGAATTTCGTCTGCCCAAGCAGATCGTGCGCGAACAGATTGAATACATGCGAGAGATGGGCGTCGAGTTTGAAACGGATGTCGTCGTCGGTCGCACCGTCACGATAGACGAACTTCTCGGGGAAGAAGGGTACGACGCGGTTTACATCGGTACGGGCGCAGGACTCCCCCAGTTCATGAATATTCCCGGTGAGCATTTCAACGGAGTGTATTCTGCGAACGAGTTCCTCACGCGCATCAATCTGATGAAGGCGTATAAGTTTCCTGTCTACGACGAGCCCATGCTCGACTTGAAGGGCAGAGACGTAGCGGTGATCGGTGGCGGAAACACCGCGCTCGATGCGATTCGGTCTGCACTGCGAC
This sequence comes from uncultured Acidobacteriaceae bacterium, assembly GCA_963731405.1. Taxonomy (GTDB): domain Bacteria; phylum Acidobacteriota; class Terriglobia; order Terriglobales; family Acidobacteriaceae; genus Sulfotelmatobacter. The sequence continues at coordinate 249,286 of CAVSVS010000025.1, forward strand.
TGGGCGCACGCAAAGCTTACGTGATCTACCGCCGCAGCGATGCCGAGATGCCCGCCCGTGCCGAAGAAGTGCACCATGCCAGGCAGGAAGGGATCGACTTCCAGATGCTGACCGCGCCAGTCGAATTTGTCTCCGACGGAAAGGGATGGCTGACCGCTGCTCGCTGCGTTCGTATGGAACTGGGTGAGCCCGATGCTTCCGGTCGCCGCCGCCCAGTACCGATCCAGGGTTCAGAATTCGACTTGCCGCTATCGGTCGCAGTCATCGCCATCGGCACTAGCGCCAACCCCATCGTGCAGAGCACCACGCCCGGCCTGGGTATTAACAAGCGTGGATACATTCAGGCCAGCGAGGAAACGCAACGTACTACTCGGAAAGGCGTATTTGCCGGAGGAGACATCGTAACCGGCAGCGCCACCGTGATTCTCGCCATGGGCGCCGGTCGCCGCGCGGCGACCTCGATCCACGATTATCTGACCACCGGAGAATGGTGAATCAGGAAATTCATGAACCACGAAGGAACATGAAGGTTCACGAAGAAGGTAATGACTAAGGCTTTCCTTCGTGAAACTTCGTGTCCTTCGTGGTTCAAGATTCAAATGGCAGCTACTCAAAGCTGATTTCCAGGTACGTATCGGTTCGCCACCATACCAGCGGAATCCGCGCCATCCAATACTTGCGGTTGATCGTCTTCCGCGCCCCGGCGTGTTCCTCCGCCGGCAGAATGCGTGCCGAGGCCGCAACCTCGGCGCCCGTCACCTTGCCACGAATCGTGCAGGGCGCGACCCGCACCTGCGGATTATTCCGAATCCGTTTCGTCTTTCCCATATCGCTGCGCGTCATCACGTAGAGCTTGCCGCCTTCTTCTCCAAACCACACCGGAGTGGCGACCCCCGCTCCTGTCTTGCGAAATGTTGTCAGCGAAATGTAATTCTGACCTTGAATGGCGGAAGGAATTTGACTCGGCATGAAACTATTCTAGAGTGACCGCGAAAAAACTGCTCCGCTCGCTCTCCTTTTCCCCTATCATCGCTGGTACGCGACCGGCCCGCGCGATTGCTCCTATCGCACGATATATGTTACAAGCCTGAACATGCGTAAATGGATGAAAGATCGATTACAGCGCCGCAAGAAGAAAGCCCCCGAGCAGGGAAGTCAGCCGGCGCCTCCGCCGTTACAACCGGCGTATTTCGACGCGGAACAAGCGCCGAGCCCAGTATCCGAAGCAAGCGATTTCGAGACTAGGCGTCCTGAGCCCAGCCAACGCGCCTCAGAAGAGGCCGTCTTGAACGACGCTGACGTCGAAGCGCAGCCGGTTCGCGAAGAGTCCGCCGCTGGCACTGCACCGTCTCGTCCGTCCGCCGCTCGCGGAGAAGGTCAACGGGGACGCGGCCGTCGTCGTCGAGGTGGACGCGGCCGGGGTGGACGTGGCCGCGAGCAAGCCGTGGCCCAAGCTTTCACACCCGCCGCCGCAAAAGGTATTGTCCCGGTCCTGCCTGATTCGGAAGTGCCTTCCGAAGAAGGAGTAGCAGAAGCAGAAGCGCCGGACACAGGAACTCTAGAAGCCACTGAGCCCCATGCGCATCCTGTGCCGCAAGCTCCACAAATTCCTGCCGCAATTCCCACAGCACCCCCACGTCCGCCGAAGGGTATCGTCGTGCTCGCGATTGGTCTCCCGGGCTCGGGCAAGAGCTCGTGGTTCAAGCGTCACAACGTAACGCCTCTGTCCAGCGACATGGTTCGCTCTCTTTTATTTGACGACGTACGCGAGCAGCGCTTTCAGGATCTCGTGTTCTCCAACTTGCGGTCCATGCTCAAGGCAAGGCTCATTGCCAAGCGTCCCATGAATTATGTCGACGCCACCAACCTGACCCCTCAAGAACGGCAGCACTGGATCAAACTCGCCAAGGACTACAACTACGAAGTGCACGCCGTCTTTTTCGATGTTCCTCTCGAAGTCTGCATTGAGCGCCATCAACGCCGCGACCTCGTGGTCCCCGAAGATGTCATGCGCCGCATGGCCGCGAAGTTCAAGCCCCCATCCTTCGCCGAGGGCTTTGCCAAGATCACCGTTGTGAGAGTGAAGAAAAAAGAAGAAGCTCAGTAGAACGCGCGTGATTTCGCTTCGTTGTGCGAGTGAGGAACAGCCGGAGGACAACCGCACAGCGGCGGAAGAATGCAGCCACCGCGCAAACTGTGGGTGCAAACGGGATGATGCTAACGAGCCCCGTGGGGGCGTTAAGACTGCTAGGAATCCAACCGTCGGCACTCCTAACCCTTCAAATGCGGCAACAACTCCCTGAACGCCGCCGAAGAAGACGACCGCATCAATTCATAAATCATCATCTCCGTCGACGAAATCACCGCGCCCGCTGCCCGCATCCGATCCAGCCCAATCTTCCAGTTCCACTCCGTCCGCGAGCTGACCGCGTCCGACGCCACGTGTACCAGATATCCTTCGCGCAACGCCCCCATCGCAGTCTGCGTCACGCAGATATGGCTCTCCATGCCGCACAGCAGAAGCGTTGTGCGCTGCCCGGGCAGACGCTTCAGCACGCTGCAGAAAACGTCGCTGCCGAAGCAGGAAAAGAATGTCTTGTCGATGCCGTCGATCCCGGGCAACAAGGAAGCGATCTCCGGCACAGTTCGTCCCAGCCCTTTCGCATATTGCGTGCTTACGAGTGCAGGAATCTTCAGAATCCCGGCGGCGCGAATCAGAAGCTGTGAATTCCGCACTAGTTGCTCCTTCTGGAAAATCGGCGGCAGCAACTTCTCCTGAATATCGATCACCACCAGGGCACACTGCTCGGCTTCCAGCGGACGACGCGCTATCTCCGAATAATCCGTGGCGGGAACGACAGAACCAAGAGTGGTCACCATGACTGCTCCTTAAGAAGAGATCTGATCACTCAAATTCTATCGCTTCTACGAAGGAAGGCATCTCCGGTTCTGGTTGACCCCACCTCGCCTTCAACCATAAAATCAAAACAGCTTGCGACTTCGGCTGCAGGCAAGAAGTTGCCCCCTCGTTCAACGGCTAGGACACCTGCCTCTGGAGCAGGTTATCGGGGTTCGAATCCCTGGGGGGCAGCCAATCCTCTCCTTTCCTCCCACAATCATCTGACTTCCGAGCTTTCGACAGTATGCGGTCTGAGATAGAACAAGCAGTGCGCCTATTACAGCGGGGTGACGATGCCGCATTGGAGCAGGCGCTGGCTCTCCTACAAAATACAGTGTTCTCGTTCAGCATGCGCGTCTGCGGCCATCGAGAGGACGCCGAAGACACTATGCAAGAAGTGCTTCTCAAATCCGTCCCGCAGCTACCCAGATTCGACAGTCCCAAGGCGCTCGTGGTGTGGCTTTATAAGGTGGCCAAGAACCGCTGCCTGATGAGTCGCCGCCGGAGCAAGTTTGCTCCCAAGCCGGATCTTTCCCTGGAAGATCTCATGCCCGATCGCAAGGAACTGGAGCAGATGGACGCGGACGGGAGTGTGAACCCGGAAATGTTTGCGATTCGGAGTGAAGAAGCGGGACTCTTGCGCAACGCCATTCAGCAGTTGCCGCCGCAATACCGCATTATTTTGGTGCTGCGCGACATGGAGGGGCTTACGGACGAAGAGGTCACTGAGATTACGGGACTGCGTCCGGGAACCGTGCGGGTTCGGCTCCATCGAGCCAGGCTGTTTGTTCGGAAAGAATTGATGAAGGGCCTGAAACCGAGCTCGAAAAGAACGGCCGTCGCATCGCGGGTTCCTTCTCACGAACAACCCAGCCACGCTCAGCCCAGACCGATGCGCTGCAAAGCCATGTTCGCTGAGCTCTCGAACTATCTCGACGAGCAGTTAGACGACTCTCTTTGCGAAGAGCTGGAGCAACACCTGAACGGCTGTGAGCCCTGCAAGGCATTCTTAGTTACTCTCGCTGCAGCGATTGAACAGTGCCGATCGTTTCCGGCGGAGTGCCCTGCGAGTAAGAACGCCCTCCGGCTCCGCAAGCAGCTCATGCATCACTACGAATTGGCCCGCGCCGTCGTACGACCGAGGTCATAGGCCCACGTTCCCGTGCTGAACCCTCCGGAGTAATTTTCCCTGTAACAAAATCGAACATCCTGCATTTATTCGTGTGCTTTGTCGATAGAAAGCAGCAGGAGGCAATCATGATCACGGCCAAAGTCGAACTGACTCAATCACTTAGGCAGCAGCGCCAATTCGTGGCCCAGACCGGAAGCGGCCATCATCTGCTATTGGACGACGCGGCCGGGGGAACCGGCCCAAAGCCGATTGAACTGGTCGCCGCCGGCTTGGCGGGGTGCACGGCATTCGACGTTGTGACCATCCTCCGCCAAAAGTACCACCAAAAAGTAACTGGCTACGAAGTGCGCGTCGAAGCTGATCAAGCGGAGCGGCCGCCCCAGGTTTTCACGGAGGCGCGAATCCATCATGTGGTAACCGGCTTCGACATTGGCGTGGCGGCGCTGGAGGAGGCGATTCGTCTATCGGAAGAAAAATACTGCTCCGTAGGGGCCATGGTTCAGAAAACGGCTACCGTTCACACCACCTACGAAATCGTTGAGGACAAGACCGAGTGGGTAAAGCCGCCTCAGGTGGCGGGAGTGCAAGGTTGAAAGCCTTATCCAGAGTGGCTCTAGGCGTCGCTTCGCTGTGGCTCTCGTCGATTCCGGTCCCGGCTCAAGTGGGCCAGCCCTCGACGCTTTCGCTGCAGCAGGCGGTCACCGTCGCGCTGGAAAAAAATCCTCTGCGCAAGGCAGCGATGGCAGATACAAAAGCCAGCTCTGCCGGAGTTCGTGAAGCACGCTCGTTCCTGCTGCCTCACTTGAGTTTTTCTGAAACGGCGACTCGCGGCAATGATCCGGTTTATGTCTTTGGCAGCAAGCTCCGGCAGGAGCGTTTCACCACAGCAGACTTTGCGCTCAACCAGTTGAATTCGCCTTTGCCTTTCGGCAACTTCGCCACGCGGTTTGGAGGTACCTGGAATCTGTTCGACTCGTTCGCCAGTTGGCACGGTATCCATCAGGCAAAACTAATGAATCAGGCTGCGGAACACCAGTTGGCTCGTGCGGATCAGGAAATCGTCTTCCGCGTGGTCAGTTCCTACTACGACGTTTTGCTGGCTGCCAAGCAACTCGAGGTCGCCGAGCAGTCGGCCAAGACGGCGCAGTCGATCATGGAGCGAAGCCAGGCGAGATTCGACACTGGGCTGACCGTTGAGTCCGATCTGTTGACCGCTAAGGTTCGCATGGCCGAGCGACAGCAGGAAGTCATCCGGACCAGGCACTCACTCGAGGTGGCGCGGGCACAACTGAACGCGGCAATGGGTATGCCTCTTGGTTCTCCGTTCCAACTCACCGAAGGGTTGGCGGAGCGTACTCTTCCGATCCCCGCCGTGCAGGATGTCGAGAAGCAAGCACTCACCAATCGGCCCGACTTGAAGCGCATTGCCTCCGAAGAGGCCGCGCAACGGCAGAGTGTGTCGATGGCCAAGTCGTCTTTCGGTCCGCGAGTGAATGCATTCGCCGGATGGGAGATGGACAACCCTACGTTCGTCGCTGGCGGCGGTGGCAACAACTGGGTGGGCGGGATCGAAGTGCAACTCGACCTCTTTCAAGGCGGTGCGAAGCGGGCGCAACTCTCCCGTCAGAAAGCGCTCGAAGAAAAGGTTGTGGCGATGAAGCAAGCCGCTAGCGATGCTGTTTGCCTCGAAGTCAGGCGGGCCTACTACGAGGCTGACGCCAGCCGGCAGCAGATCGAAGTGGCCAGAGCCGTGATCGCCCAGGCACAAGAGAGTCTGCGCATCAACCAGGATCGCTACGACAGCGGACTGACCACCATTACCGATTTGTTGGGTGCGGAAGATGCGGCGCGCCGCAGCCAGACTGATTACTGGGAGGCTGTCTATCACTTCCAGACCAGCTACGCCAACCTGGAGTTGGCAAGTGGAAACTTGAATTCGCAATCTCCCGTGGTGATGCCATGAATCATATGAATCCCGCTCTCAGGCCAACATTTGTTGTGTTTCTTGCGATTGCTTCCTTCGTCGGTTGCTCTAGCGACCAGACCCGCCAGCCTGAGTCGCTGGAAACGGTGCGGAACATTTCCTTGCTCGCAGTCCAGCCGGGGAATGTGCCCGATTTGCTGGAAGAGGTCGGCACGGTCCGTGCCGCCCAGACTAGCGAGATCGCCAGCCAAGCGATGGGGAATATCATCGAGATCCGAACTCACGAAGGCGATCGCGTTCAGCGCGGTCAAGTTCTAGCCATCATCGATGACGCCCAGCCGCGAGCCGCAGTAGACCGCGCGATCGCAGCAGACCTTGCGGCCCAGCAGCAACTGGTCGGAGCAGATTCCGACCTGGCTCTGGCGGAATCAACCTTGAAGCGCTATCAAGCTCTCTTCGAAAAGAAATCCGTGAGTCCTCAGGAGTTCGACGAAGTGAAATCTCGTCAACAAGCAGCGGTCGCGCGTCGCGATATGGCAAAGGCCGGTCAAGCCCAGTCGCAGGCAGCATTAACTCAGGCCCGCACATCCTTGGACTACACCCGGATGCGTGCGCCGTTCGACGGCGTAGTGACGGAGAAAAAAGCCGATTCCGGGACGCTGGCTTCCCCGGGTATGCCGATTTTCACCGTCGAGGACGTGCGTCGTTATCGACTGGAAGCCACCGTCAACGAGAGCGATCTCCAGTATGTGAAAACCGGGCAGCAGGTTCCCGTCGTGATCGATGCTCTTAGCAACTCTGCGCTGAAGGGCAGGGTGGTGCAGATTGTCCCGGCTGCAGACTCCGCCAGCCGCACCTTCCTGGTGAAGATCGAGTTGCCCACAGACGCACGGTTGCGTTCGGGAGTCTTTGGGAGAGCCCAGTTTTCTCGCGGCCAGCGGCAGGCACTGATGATTCCACGGACGGCCATAGTCGAACGCGGCCAATTACAAGGCATTTATGTGCTGGACCAAAACAAGGTCGCGAATTTGCGCTACATCACTTTGGGTAAGCTTTCCGGCGCTGACGTCGAAGTACTGGCCGGCCTTCAGGACGGCGAGCAACTCGTGGCCAAACCGGGCGCTGTCGACCTGAATGGCAAACGAATTGAGGCGCAGTGATGGCGGATGGCAGCTCTAAATCGGTGATTCCTCTCCCGAACCGCTTGCGCCTCGCCGGTCGCATTGCTCACAGCTTCATCGATTCGAAACTGACGCCGCTGGTGATCGTCGCTGCGCTACTGCTTGGCGCCTTCAGCATTCTCAAGACCCCACGAGAAGAAGAGCCGCAGATCGTCGTGCCGATGCTGGACGTTTTCGTTCAGATGCCAGGCGCCTCATCTGACGAGGTCGCACAGCGGGTTAGCCTTCCCATGGAAAAGCTACTGCGCGAAGTGCCGGGCGTGGAGTATATCTACTCGATCAGTCATCCGGGCGTGAGCATGTTGGTCGTGCGGTTCTACGTTGGCACCAAAGAAGAAGACGCAATCGTTCAGACCTACAACAAGCTCTACTCCAACTTCGATCGGATTCCTCCCGGGGTTACACAACCGATCATCAAGGTCCGCTCCATTGACGACGTGCCCATCATGGCCCTCACGTTGTGGGGGAAAAACTATGACTCTTATCGCCTGCGGCGAATCGCCGGTGAACTGGAAAACTCACTCAAGCCGCTGAGCGACGTTTCTGAAACCAAACTCATCGGCGGCCAGCCCAGGCAGTTGCGCGTAGTTCTCGACACTCAAAAACTGGCGGCTTACGGGCTCACCCCGGGCTCGATTGTAGGACAACTCCAGAATGCAAACAGTCGCGGACAAGCTGGTAACTTCGCGCGTAACAATCAGGAGTTTCAGGTCGAAGCCGGCACTTTCTTCACGAGTCTCGAAGACGTACGTCAGGTTGTTGTCGGGGTACACGGCGGACGTCCCGTTTACTTGCGCGATGTGGCTGAAAAGCTGGTAGACGGACCCGCCGAGCCGGATACTTACGTCTTGTTTGCCAATGCACGCGGTGCTGGACAGACGGCTGGCTTGGACTATCCTGCGGTCACCATCACGCTTTCCAAACGGAAAGGTACCAACGCCACCGACATTTCCGAGCGCGTGCTCGATAAAATCAACACCCTGCGCGGTTATGCGCTCCCCAACGATTTGAACGTCACGGTCACACGCAACTATGGCGAGACTGCGAAGGACAAGTCGGATGAACTTCTCAAGCACCTGCTCATCGCGACGTTATCTGTCACGTTGCTGATCGCGCTCGCACTGGGCTGGCGCGAATCCGGTGTCGTACTGCTGGCAGTGCCGGTTACCCTCGCCCTCACCCTCGCCGTTTTCTATTTGTATGGCTATACCCTGAACCGGGTCACATTGTTTGCGCTGATTTTCTCCATCGGCATTTTGGTGGACGACGCGATCGTTGTCGTCGAGAACATCGTGCGTCATTTTCGCTTGCCGGAAAGCCGAGGGCGTTCGCTATCGGATGTCGCGGTCGAGGCCGTAGACGAAGTTGGCAACCCTACGATTCTTGCCACGTTTGCGGTCATCGGCGCAATCTTGCCTATGGCCTTCGTGCGCGGACTGATGGGGCCTTACATGCGCCCGATCCCGGTCGGCGCCTCGGCCGCCATGCTGTTTTCCTTGATCGTGGCTTTCGTCGTTTCGCCTTGGGCAGCATTGCGGTTGCTGAGGAAACACGCGGGCCATCACGATCATTCCGGGCACGAGACCGAAGGATGGACCACCCGTTTGTACCGGCGGATGATGAATCCGCTGATTCTCAATGCACGCCGCCGCTGGTGGTTTCTCGGGGGCGTCCTGTTATTGCTGCTCGCAGCCGTGACCTTCGTCCCGCTGAAGTGGGTCCGCGTAAAAATGCTTCCCTTCGACAACAAGAGTGAGTTCCAGGTCATCATCGACATGCCCGATGGCACGCCACTGGAGCAGACGACTCGCGTCGCGCAGTCCCTGGGACAGTACCTGGGCGAACAGCCCGAGGTGATCAACTACCAGATCTATGCCGGGACCTCAGGCCCGTATAACTTCAACGGCCTGGTGCGCCATTACTTCCTGCGCAGTCACCCCAATCAGGCCGACATCCAAGTGAACTTGCTTTCGCGCCATGATCGAAAAGCCCAGAGCCACGAGATTGCACGCCGCTTGCGTCCCGGGTTAGACAAGATTGCCGCACCTTTCGGTGCACGCATCAAGGTGGCAGAGGTTCCACCCGGGCCGCCCGTGCTTCAGACTCTCGTGGCTGAGATTTATGGGCCAGACTACAAAGGGCAAATTCAACTGGCGGCTCAAGTCAAGAATGTCTTCCAGCAAACGCCCGGCGTCGTCGACGTGGATTGGTACGTTGAAGACCCGCAGACTAAGTACGACATGAAAGTCGATCTGGACAAGGCTGCTCTCCATGGCATTTCTCCTGGCGAGGTGACCCGTACTCTGCAAGTGGGGCTAGGCGGAGCGAACGCGGGGCTGCTCCACGATCCCCTGTCGCGTGAGGACATCCCCATCGAGGTCCGGCTGGCACGCCCCGATCGATCGGGCATTGAAGACCTTGGCAATCTGAGGTTGCCCACGCCCTCCGGCGGCCAAATCGCATTGCAGGAAGTAACGAACCTTCACCAGACGACAATCGATACCAGCGTGTACCGCAAAAATCTGCAGCCGGTCGTCTACGTGACCGGAGATGTGGCGGGCGGTGAAGAGAGCCCTGTGTACGCGATTATGAAGATGAGCGAAGCCATCGACAAAATCAAATTGCCCGATGGCTACGCTGTGAAGCAGTACAAGGGCACCACCATGCCCGAACGCACCGATCGCTTCTCCTTGAAGTGGGACGGCGAGTGGCACATCACGGTGGAAGTCTTTCGCGACCTCGGGCTCGCCTTTGCGGCTGTCCTGGTATTGATCTATGTGCTGGTCGTGGGCTGGTTCCGATCGTTCGTTACTCCGCTGGTGATCATGGCGCCGATCCCGCTCACGCTGGTTGGCATTCTGCCCGCACATGCCCTGATGGGGGCATTCTTTACCGCGACCTCAATGATCGGCTTCATCGCGGGAGCGGGCATCATTGTTCGCAATTCGATCATCCTCGTCGACTTCATCGAGTTGCGCCGCTCGCAGGGAATGTCGTTGGAGGAAGCCGTCGTCGACGCGGGCGCGGTCCGCTTCCGCCCCATGCTGCTGACCGCAGCTGCCGTGGTTGTTGGAGCGAGCGTGATTCTGTTCGACCCGATTTTTCAGGGCTTGGCGCTATCCCTGATGGCGGGCGAGGTCGCGTCCACAGTCCTGTCACGAATGGCGGTTCCGGTCCTTTATTACCTCTCGCAGAGAGGAAACTCAGCTCCACCCATGCATCCGCATTCCCCGGAAAATGTCGCGGAATGCGAAACGCCGCAATGCGAACTTGCGCCGACCAACCTGTAGTTGTGAAGGAGAAATGTTATGACCGTAGAGCGTGCTCTTCGTTTGATCGCTGGGAGTTTTGTTCTGTTGTCGCTGGCGCTGGGGCACTATGTAAGCTCGTACTGGTACCTTTTCACGGCTTTTGTTGGCCTTAACCTGTTTCAATCCGGCCTCACGAACTGGTGCCCGATGATGACGTTTCTGCGTAAACTTGGAGTTGGCAGATAGGAGAAAAGAATATGCCGAATTGGGTTTGGGGAGTCGCGTTCTTGGTCGCCTATGTGCTCTTGACGCAATGGCTGCTGCCAAAGCTTGGGGTTCATACCTGAAGAACCCAAGCTCGCGCCGAGTCTCGGCGCAATGCTCCGGAAGAGACCGATTCCGGAAAACGATAATAGCGATCTCGCCATGCGACTTCCACTTGAACATATTTCAGGCTGCACGAGATATTGCTATTTCAAACGAGGTCGGAGTGGTCTTGATCGGCTGAGCGTTCGCCACGAACAGCGCGCATGATCGAGTCTCCAGGGCACCGATTGTGAGTAGCCCCATCGTCCGGGCAGTTTCGCCTGACTGCAGCTTGGCGTTTCCCGCATAGCACCATATACTTCATCGACTTCGATTTCTTCGAGAGTGAAATCGCAGCGACCTGAATCTGGATGAGTGCTTCCCGCCCTGACGCCGACCCGCAACTCGACCGCGGGCTGACGCTCGCTCCAACTATTTCGCTCGTCGTGGGCGCCGTGATTGGGACTGGAGTGTTTCTCAAAGCCACCATCATGGCGCAGACGGTAGGCTCGCCGAGCCTGGTGCTGTGGGCTTGGGCCATCGCGGGCCTCCTGTCGATGGCAGGTGCGCTTACCTATGCAGAGCTAGGCGCGCTCTTGCCTCACGCGGGCGGCGAGTACGTGTTCTTACTCAAAGCCTATGGCGAAGGGCCAGCATTTCTCTTCGGCTGGATGCGCTTCGTCATGGGATCTGCGGGATCCATCGCAAGCCTCGCCGTTGGCTTCGCCACTTTTCTCGCAGCCATCTTGCCGATCAATCACGTGTGGTTCGAATACTCCTACCGCGCCTTTGGCCAGCCGCTCGTCTGGCGATTCGGTACGCAGCAAGTGCTCGCGGTGGCTGTGATCGTTCTGCTGTCAGCTCTGAATTGCGGCCGAGTCGTTCTGGGTGGACAAGTTCAGCTCTGGTTAACGGTTCTCAAAGTTGCCGGGATCGCGGTGATTGTCGGCGGCATCCTCTTCTTTTCGAAGGGTGGCACGATCGCCAACCTGGCTCGTCCGTTGGGTGTTCGGCCATGGACTGGCTTCGCGGCATTTGGAACAGCGATGCTCGCAGCTCTCTGGGCGTATGAGGGTTGGAATCAGATGCCTATGTGTGCGGGCGAAGTGCAGAATCCGAGCCGTAATGTTCCAAGAGGGCTGATCATCGGTACAGCGCTTGTCGTCGTGATCTACTGCGTCGCCAACTTCTCGTACTTCTTCGCGTTGCCTTTCTCTGAAGTCCTGACGTCGAACTCCACGACTTATCCGGATGCGCTTCCCGTCGCAGCCAAGGCGGCGCAAACCTTTCTGGCGCGCTATGGGGCTTCATTCGTTTCCCTCGTGTTCGTGCTGTCCACTCTCGGGGCGCTGAACGGAACCATTCTCTCTTCTGCTCGCGTGCCTTATGCGATGGCGCGCGATCGCCTGTTCTTCGCGTCCTTCGGGCGCGTTAGTGGCGCGACGCATGTTCCAGTCTTCTCCATCGTGTTGCAGGGGATCTGGGCAAGCCTGCTGGCGATCTCGGGGACGTACGATCAACTCACCGACTGCGTGGTCTTTGCGTCGTGGATTTTCTATGCGCTCGTAACAACATCCGTCTTCGCCCTTCGGCGGAAGATGCCGGAAGCGGAGCGGCCTTACAAGACCTTGGCGTATCCATTTCTGCCGCTGGTGTTTGTTCTGGTGGCGAGTTGGCTGGTGTGGAACACGATCCACACGCGTCCGCTGGAGTCCACTGTGGGCTTGGGACTGATCGCAGCTGGGCTTCCGCTGTATTTCTATTTCCGCAAGTCTCGCCCCAGAACGTCGCCGGGCGCTTAGTTACTTCGAACGCCTGCTCTTGCTCTTCTTCGGCTTTGGTTTGCGAGCGCTGGACTTCTTCTGTGGCACATAGGCAATGCAGTCGGCCTCAATCAACATTCCGGGCAGGGAGCTCAAATCACTTCCAACCGTGGTTCGCACTGGATAAGGACGGGAAAAACGGCGAGCGTAGACCGTGTTGTAGCGCCCGAAGAGTGCGGGATCGCTCAGGTGAACTGTCACCTTGATGACGTCGGACAAACTTGCACCGTCGGCGGCGAGAACAGATTCCATATTGCTGATCACCAGTTCCGTTTGCTCTTCAATCGATGACCCGGAGAGCTTGCCAGTGTTGGCATCGACTGGACCGGTTCCGGTCACGAAGATGAAATCTCCTGCGCGCCAGCCTTGCGAGTACGCACCTTGCGGAGTTGCTCCCTTGGTGGTCTGGATCACGTATTTCGACATGATTCCTCCTTTACCTTCAGAGTCTAGGTTCTGCGCCCTCGCGCTTGCACCCGCCAAACTTCTTCGACACGCTCTCCGCGAAAGCCGATGATCTCGTCGTTGAGATTGGCACAGGTGCAAGCATGATATGGAAAGAAACGGATCTTCTCACCTAGCTTCACGTCTTCTTCCGTGCGCGCCATTCCATGCTCTTCATTGAGCCGATCCACAAAGATGCGTCGATCGACGGCGCGGGCAATGGATGTGGGAGCTGCGCGGCCTGTGCCAACTCCGCCTGCGTCTCCGCTAAAGGTCTTGGTTCCTCCATCGATGGTGAGACGGTCCTCTCCACTTGTGCTTGTCACCGTGCACAGAACGGAAAGCGCCAACTGATCTTCGGTCGCAATGCCGTGATCCAGTTGCATCAGGTCGTTGAATACGTAGTTGCCTGCACGCACTTCGGTCACGCCTTTCACTTCGGCGACCCATTTTCCGGTGGGCGTGCTTCCCGCACTGACCTCTCGGACCTCGAGGCCTTTGTCGCGCAGACGGTTCGCGACGTTGACCAAGAGTTGGCCTTCCGCGTGTCCAGCATCTTTGGGACTCGGCGCGCCGGGGAAACCACTGGAGCGATAGGTCGTGATTCCTGACAACTGCAATCCCGGCAACGATGCGATGACGCGAGCGAGGCGCTCAACGGCAGCAACGTCGTCAAACGGAATTCCCCCGCGATGCAGTCCGCTGTCGATATCGATCTGGATGTGGATTGTGACTCCCGCTGTCGTTGCAGCCTTCGACAATCCGCGAGCTGCAAGTTCGGAATCGCAGTTCACCGTGAGGCTGCGGATGCGCGCGGCTAATGCGGCAAGTCGCTGCCACTTCACCTCACCGAATACCGGATAGGCAATGCAGATATCTTCAATGCCTGCAGCGGCAAAGGGCTCCGCTTCACTCACCTTGGCGCTGACGATTCCGCGAGCGCCTGCGTTGACTTGCATGCGCGCAATCTCCGGAATCTTGTGGGTCTTGATGTGGGAGCGGAATTGTACGCCGCAGTTCTTGACGTGCGTTTGCCATTCGCGGATGTTCCTCTCCAAGCGATCCAGATCAATCAGCGTTACGGGCGTATCCAGATCGTAGATAGGCGATCCTAGTTTCGGGGATCTTTGTATTGGGGATGCAGCCAAATTCAGTTCTCCGCTCTTGTGGGCAAGCGCTCTAAGGATACAGTCTTATTCGACCGAGCGAAATCTCATTACTGGCGAGACTTTCGTTTACTGGCGTCGGCTTTTCCAGTGGCAAGTGGTGAGTCCGATCCGGTAGTATCTCACTCCAAGAAGCCCGGGAAACACGCGGTCTCACTCATGGCAATCCATCGTAAGAGCCAACATCTGATCGGCGCAATCGCGCTAGTACTCATCCTTTCGTCTTCATGTATTTCTGCAGTCGGCAACATGCAGATTGTCGTGGTGCCTGTGACCAACATGTATTCGGGACCCAGCGACAATACAGACGTCGTGTCGCAGGCGATTTATGGCAGCAACGTGACGCTCGTGACGGCTCGCGGGGAGTGGTCGCGAATTCAAACTGCCGATCACTATAAAGGATGGGTTCCGAGCCGACATCTTCGGCTGGTGCAGAGCGGGTCGGGATATGCGACGACGGGGACAGTGGTCCAAGTCGAGAGCCTGTTCGCCAATTTGTATCGCGAGCCTGATGTGACGCGTCACAAACCTGTTTTGACGATTCCTTTCGAAGCACGTCTGGAAGTGATGTCCGATGCGAACGACGAGGCGAGCACTGACAAGAAGGGAAAAGACGCTCACGAAGGGTGGTTGCAGGTTCGACTGCCTGACAAGCGCAGCGCGTGGATTCAGGCGAGTGAAGTGACTTCGGATCCGAAGCCATTGTCGATTCCCGAATCCATTGAACTGGCGAAACGCTTTCTCGGAATTCCTTATTTATGGGGAGGCACTTCGAGCTTTGGCTTCGACTGTTCGGGCCTCACGCAGATGCTGGTGCGCGCGCGTGGCCACATCATGCCGCGCGATGCCGATAAGCAAGCAGCGTGGAACGGTGTGATTGCGGTGGAGAGGAAGGATCTACAGGCGGGCGATCTGCTTTTCTTCGGCGCGTCGGCGAGCAAGATCGATCACACTGGAATGTACATTGGCGATGGGCAGTTCATTCAGGACACGACCGAAGGGCATCCGGTGGTGCAGATCAGTCGCCTCGATGACGAGCCTTGGAGTCATCTTCTTGTGGCCAGCCGCAGGGTGAAATAGATTAGATTTCCCGTTTTGGGATGGCTGTTTACTATCTGGTAATGTGGGGTACCCCCCTCCCCCTCCGGTCTATTGGAATCATGGAGTTAGAGGAAAATCTAAAATTAATCTCAGAGCGTCAAGAAGTTACGGGCAAAATCTTGAGCTGCAAGGACTTAGTGGTTGGTTTTTCGTGTTCTCGAGACAATGGGCGACCTAGGAGACAGGTGCTAAAAGCCCCGGCGTTGTTTTCGACTGCTAACACCCGGCTGAAGCCGGGCTCTTCCACGAAGCCCTCGCTGACGCCCGGCTGAGACCAGGTTCTCCACAAGACTTCCGCTGACGGCCGGGCGGGCCAGGGACGCGGTCGTTCGGTTACGGCGGCGGCGACAGGGCTTGAAGGAGTTCGGGTTTCTGAACCAGCCTGGCAGCGGCGATCTACTCCATTTCTTTTCTTAGCCTCTTGGACAGTTTCTCCATCTTCTTGAGGTTGTCGTTGAGGTCTTTGACGAACACTCCGCGCTGGACCTTGAGCAGGTCGGATTGAATGGCGGAGCTGAGCGCGGCCAATTCGTTCGCGTCCTGCTGAACGGCGTCCAGGCGGGCGGCTGTCACATCTAACTGTGCGGGTGGTGGCATCTGGTTCAGGCGTTGTTGTTGTAGAGCGACCGATTGGCTGACGTTTGCCTGAACACTGGTACGTTGGCAGACCGCTGGTACGGCTGCGATCAAGAGCAACAGGGTTGCGAGACGGGCGGACATACGCGCCTCCATCGTCGAACGGATTTATAACGCGGGATTGTACTCCGGTCTCACGGGATATCAAACGTTAAACGACTGTTGAGTGTGTTGAGGCGCGAGATCGGGGAATGAGTGCGAACTACAATAGAGTGATTGGAGTTAGCAACCTAACTGACATCACATAACAGTTTCGTTAACCACTCAACAAACGGGTTTTAGGATTACGCGTGACAAAGGAAAGCAGGACCCGATCTGACCTCGACTTTGCAGTGCACCCTGTTGTTCTGTACGACGGTGTGTGCGGGCTGTGCAACCGACTAGTGCGGTTTATTCTGCGGCGGGATCCGGCGGGTTTGTTTCAGTTTGCATCGCTGCAGAGTGCTTTGGCTGCCGACATTCTGGCGCGGCACGGGGCGGATGCTGGGGACCTGGATACGGTTTATGTAGTGGTTAATCGTGGGGGAGAGGCCGAGGAGCTGTTGGCGCGGTCCGAGGCTGCGATCTTGATCCTTATGCATCTGGGGGCAGCCGAGCTGCGCTCGGCCGGACAGCCGCGGGCGGCTGTCCCCACAGATGAAACATCCACACATCGACGCAGTGGCGGATGTCGATTCTGGTGTTGGGTGGGATCGATGCTGCGGCTCGTTCCGCGGAAGCTTCGCGAGTGGGGCTATGGGGTGGTGGCGCGGAACCGGTATCGGATTTTTGGACGGTATGATTCGTGTCCAGTGCCGAGCGAGGAAACGCGTGGGCGGTTTCTCGGATGAGGTGCAGGGCCTAAAGGCCAAATTCATTTGGGGACGCTTACGCTATGCCTGAAGGCATAGCCTGATACGGACCGGACAGGGTGCTGGTGGTATGCCTGAAGGCATAGCCTGATACGGACCGGGCATGGAGCGGGCGGTTTCTTGGTTAAGGAGTGCGCAGGGCCTAAAGGCCGAATTCATTTGGGGACAATTACGCTATGCCTGAAGGCATAGCCTGATACGAATCAGGCACTACCCGATATCGATCAACACCGCCTGATACGAATCAGGCGCGACTTGATACGAACCGCAATTCTTAGGCGCGGGGATTGATTGAGGACTCGATTTCCGTGCCTTGAGTGACGATGATGCGGAGCAATTCTTCCAAGTGATTTTCGGTGACGGTGGGGTTCATGTAGGTGAACTTCAGGGATTGGCGATTGCGCACGCGCGTGTGGCCGACGACGGCGAGTCCGCGGTTGAAGAGGCGCTGGCGGAGGGTGGCGTTGAGTTCGTCTGAGTCGATTGCGGGATCTCCGGGGACATAGCGAAAGACCACCGTGCTGAGTTGCGGTTCGCACATGAGTTCGAGTTGCGGCGTCTGCTTCACGATATTCGCGGAGTGGTCGGCCAACTGGATGGTGCGGTCGATCATGGCGGCGAGCTTCGTGCGGCCGAGGGTCTGAAATGAGATCCACAATTTCAGGGCATCGAAGCGTCGGCTGGTGAGCAGGGAAGTTGTGACCAGATTGGGGATGCCTTCGTCTTCGTGGAGTTCCGGGTTGAGATAGTCCGCGTAGAGCTTGATGGAATCGAAGTGTCGAGCGTCGGCCAACAGGAGAGCGCTGCACGGGATGGGTTGCCAGAAAAGCTTGTGAAAGTCGAGCCCAAGGGAATCGGCGGCTTCGATGCCTTCGAACTTGACGCGATGTTGAGCGGAGAAAAGTAAAGCACCGCCATAGGCTGCGTCGACATGAAGCCAGGCGCTTGCGGATTGAGCGAGCGAAGCTAGCTCCGGAAGTGGATCAATCGATCCGAAGTCGGTAGTGCCGGCTGTGCCTACGATTGCCATGGGAAGCAGTCCGGCAGCTTGCGAAGTCTTAAGCGAATCCCGCAGGGCGGAGGGGCTCATGCGGAAGTGGTCGTCCACTGCTACTCGAACTACGGCGTCGGTTCCGAGACCCAACTGCGAGGCTGCCTTTTCTATTGTGAAGTGCGCGACCTCGGAGCAAAAAATACGCATGCGGCGAGCATCCGGAGGAAGTCCGGATTTCTGGGCGGACCAGTTCCAGTGCTTCTGCAGAAACGCATCCCGCGCCAGCAGGAGGGCCATGTAGTTGGATTGGGAGCCTCCGGTAGTAAAGGTGCCGTCTGAGGTTGCGGGCAGTCCGGCTTGTGTGCACAGCCAGTGGATCAGTTTCTGTTCGACGATCGTCGCGATGGGAGCCTGATCGAACGAGTCCATGGACTGGTTGAGAGCGCTGATAACGACCTCTGCGGCAAGAGCGGCCAACAGCGGCGGACAATGCAGGTGCGCGACGGTGTGGGGATGGTTGACGTCCACCGAATGGTCGACCACTGTGCGCAGGGTCGCGGCGATTTGTTCGGGGGTGGCAGGTTGTTGCGGAAGAAAGTCAGCGGGCACCAAACGGTCGAGAGCGGCGGCGTTCTTGCCGTTATAGGAGACGCCGGAGAGTGATGTGCACACGATCTGCGCGGCTTCGAAGACCAGCCTCTGGTACAGAGCTTTCGCTTCCGAAGTGGGAGTCAGGAACTCGGATTCGAACACGCGGGACTTTCCAAAGTTCAGGTTATGACTTGCGCATGCCCATGACGAGGGCGAGGACGCCTCCGGCAAGCAAGACGATACCGGCTGCGGGAGGAAGCTTTTCGCTGTTTTGGGTTTGAACGCCGATTTTAGCGTCGCCGATTTTCACGCTGTGATCTTCACGGTGAGGAACGGGGACGACGAACGCCAGTACTCCCAAGACCAGCAGCAGAATTCCAACAAGGGTGAGGCTTTTCATAGGGGAAACTCCGGTTCAAGACTCGGTTGCGTGGTTGACTCAGGCAAAACGTAGCGCCGCCAGTGATCCTATCATCAATGGGGATTGAGGGTAGAATCTAGAGTCCGGCGAGGGCTCCGCTAGAATCACGCGGGAACGCCATGCGATACACGCGGGATCCTTCCCTTCGCCTGAAGAATGGCTCCGGTCAGGATGACGCACTTCGAGAGCCGAGAATCCAGGAGCATTTCATCGATGAAGACTGAGAAACTTGCCAAAATGTTTCGCGTGGACAGTCGGAAACATTTTCGACTGAAGGATTTTGATCCGGCGGATACGGCGCACTTGAAGTCCAAGGACCGGGCCGAAGAAGCGGTGCAGGAGCAGGTGACCCGCACGGCGGAATTGCAAGACAAGCTGTATGCGCAAGACACGTGGGCGGTGCTCTTGATTTTCCAGGCGATGGATGCGGCGGGGAAAGATGGAGCGATCAAGCATGTGATGTCGGGCGTGAATCCACAGGGATGCCAGGTGTATTCGTTCAAGCAGCCATCGCCAGTTGAACTGCAGCATGATTTTCTGTGGCGGACAACGCGCGATTTGCCGGAGCGCGGGCATATCGGAATTTTTAACCGGTCTTATTATGAAGAGGTGCTAATAGTGCGCGTGCACCCTGAGTTGCTCAAGAACGAGGGAATTCCGGAGCCGCTGGTAGGCAAGCATTTGTGGAAGGAGCGATTCGAAGATATCCGCTGCTTTGAGCGGCACATGGCGAGGAGCGGGACGGTGATCCGCAAGTTCTTTCTGAATGTCTCGAAGAAGGAACAGATGAAGCGTTTTCTGGAACGACTGGATGAGCCGGAGAAGAACTGGAAGTTTTCCGCAGGCGACGTGCACGAACGCAAGTATTGGAATGAGTATCAGAAGGCGTACGAAGAGATGATCAGTGCGACGTCGACGGAAGACTCGCCGTGGTATGTAGTTCCAGCAGACAACAAATGGTTCACGCGTCTAGTGATTTCCAGCGTAGTAGTGGATACGCTGGAGTCGCTGAATCTGGCGTATCCGAAGGTTGAGGATGCGAAGAGAAAAGAGCTGGAAGAGGCGAAGAAGGTTCTATTGTCGAAGAAATAATGCCGTTGGCGGAATGACTCACAGTCAATTAAATGTTGCAGGAAGCGGGCCGGGCTTTGCAGCGAGCCTCCGCTGGATTACCATAAACGAATTGTCCACTACATCCCCGGAGATAACTTTGAACATGGGCTCTAACAGCTTTTGCGCGAACGTGTGGGTACGGGTCGTACTGATTGTCGCATTCTCATTTTTGTTCGGGACCGCGGTAGTTGGGCAGGCCAGGCCAGAGCGGCAATCGAAGGCGGCGAAGCCGGAACAGGCCACCAAAGCGGCTCAGCCTGCAGCCCCGGCGGCCACGGACGACGAGGCTGCGTCCGAAAATAATAAGCCGGAAGAGAAGGCATTCAAGGGAATGAAGTACCGGCTGATCGGGCCGTTTCGCGGGGGAAGATCGCTGACGGCGGCGGGAGTTCCGGGTGATCCGACGACCTATTATTTCGGGGCGACGGGCGGGGGAGTGTGGAAGTCGACGGACGGAGCGATGACGTGGTCGCCGGTGTTCGATAAGGAAGGCACCTCGGCGATTGGGAGCATCGCGGTGGCGAACTCGAATCACAGCGTTCTCTATGTGGGGACGGGCGAGGCGTGTATCCGCGGAAATATTTCGCACGGTGACGGCGTCTATAAGTCGCTGGACGGCGGGAAGACATGGAAGAACGTGGGGCTGCGCGATTCGCGCGCGATTGGCAAAGTGATTGTCAATCCCACAAATCCTGACATTGTTTTTGTGGCGGCGCTGGGGCATCCGTACGGGCCGAATCCGGAGCGCGGGATTTTCCGGACGATGGATGGCGGGAAGACGTGGGAGAAGGTGCTCTACAAGGACGAGAACACAGGCGGGATTGATGTGGCGTTCGATCCGCACAATCCGAATATTTTGTTCGCGGCGCTGTGGCAGGCGCGGCGCACTTCGTGGAGCATGTCGGACGGAGGCCCGGGAAGCGGACTGTATCGCTCGAACGATGGCGGCACGACCTGGAAGCGCATTGAGGAGCACGGGCTGCCGAAGGGGCCGTACGGGAAGATTGGCGTTTCGGTCGCTGCGAATTCGGAGCGCGTGTACGCGCTGATTGAGGCACACAATCCCGATGGCGGCCTGTATCGCTCCGATGATGGCGGAGAGAACTGGCAGCTGGTGAATCCGGATCATAGCCTGTGGCAGCGTCCGTGGTACTACATGCACGTGATTGCCGATCCGCGCGATGAGAACGTGCTCTACATCATGAACGTGGAAACGTACAAGTCGACCGACGGCGGGCATCTGTTTGATAAGGTGCGCGTGCCGCACGGGGATAATCACGGGCTGTGGATCGATCCGCAGAATACGCGGCGGATGATTGCGTCGAATGATGGTGGTGTAACGGTCACGCTGGATGGCGGGAAAAATTGGACGCCGCAGGACAACCAGCCGACAGCGCAGTTCTACCACGTGATCACCGATTCGGCGACGCCGTATCGAGTGTACGGGCCGCAGCAGGATAGCGGGACGGTGGCGATTGCGAGCCGCAGCGATGATGGGTCGATTGATCGCAGCGACTGGTATGACGTGGGCGGCGGCGAGGCAGGATATATCGCGCCGGATCCACGGGATCCGAATATTGTGTATGCGGCGGATTATCAGGGGAACATCACGCGTTATGACCGTCACATTGGGCAGGTGAAGGCGATTACGGAGCAGCCGGAACTTTCCGATGCGCATGGGGCGGCGAACCTGGAGCATCGCTTTCAATGGACGGCGCCGGTGATGTTGTCGCCGCATGATCCGAATACGCTGTATCACGGTGGCGAGCGGCTGTTTAAGACGACGGATGGTGGGATGCACTGGCAGGCGATCAGTCCGGACCTGACGCGGAATGATAAAGAGAAGCAGAAAGTTTCGGGCGGCGATATCACGATCGATGATTCAGGCACGGAATATTACGACACAATCTTTGCGCTGGCGGAGTCGCCGATCACCAAGGGATTGCTCTGGGTGGGCACGGATGATGGATTGATCCAGCTGACGAAAGATGAAGGCAAGACGTGGACGAATGTCACTCCGAAGGATATGCCGGAGTGGTCGCGGGTCAGCCTGATTGATGCTTCGCCGTTTGATGCAGGGACGGCGTATGTGGCGGTGGATCGGCATCAGTTCGACGATCTGCGTCCGTACATTTATAAGACGAGCGATTACGGTAAGAGCTGGACGAAGCTGACGCAGGGGATTCCGGATACGACATTTGTCCGGGCGGTGCGGGAAGATCCGAAGAAGCGCGGGTTGTTGTATGCAGGAACGGAGCAGGGCGTGTTCGTGTCGTTCAATGATGGAGCGAAGTGGCGTCCGCTGCAGTTGAATTTGCCAACGACACCAGTTCACGATCTGGTGATCAAAGACAACGATCTGGTAGTGGCCACGCACGGGCGAGCGTTCTGGATTCTGGACGACGTGTCGCCCCTGCGTCAGTACAGTGATGAAATCGCCCAGAAAGATCTCTTCTTGTACACGCCGGGGACCGCGTACCGGATTCAGGCGGGAGCGAGCGGGGAGCGGCACACTTCGAAGGTGACGGGGCAGAATCCTGCGGTGGGGGCGACGATTTATTACTTCCTGAAGGATGTGCCCAAGGCGGAGACGGAGACGAAGATCGAAATTCTGGATGCGGCGGGGAAGGTGATTCGGACCTATTCGAGCACGGAGTATCCGACACTGGAAGAGCCTCTGCGTCCGGACGACAAGAAGCCGGAGAAGGAGATCAAGCCAGAAGCAGGCTTGAACCGGTTCGTGTGGGACTTGCGGTATGACGAAGCGCACAGCGTACCGGGCTACTACCTGTGGGAATATGGCAACGGCGCGCGAGGGCCGGTGGCGATTCCGGGGCACTACCAGGTTCGGCTAACAGTGGGTTCGCAAACGCAGACGGCTGGATTTGATTTGAAGCTGGACCCGCGGGTGAAGGTGAGCCACGAAGATCTGGAGGCGCAATTCAAACTGCTGATCGAAACGCGCGACGAACTGAGCCGAGTGTATGACGCAGTCAACCAGATCCAGGATGTGCGTTCGCAGTTGGCAGGGCTGAAGCATAGGCTGCCGGAGAACGCCAGCACCAAGACGATTGCGTCGGCGGCGGATGATCTGGAGAAGAAGCTGGTGGCGGTACGCGAGGAAATGGTGAACCTGACGATTAGCGCGAACGAGGATTCGCTGGCGTATCCTCCGCAGTTGGACGCACGGCTGGCATACCTGGCAATGGATGCGGGGACGGCGGATTCGGCGCCCACCGAGGCCGAGGAGCGTCAGTTGGAGAAGCTGAAGCGGCAGACGGGGGAACTGATCGGGCGTTGGGACGACTTGCAACGGCGGGATCTGGCGGCGTTCCAGAAGCTCACGGTACAGGGCAGCTTGTCGACAGTCGTGGTGCCTCCGGCGGGGCGGGCTGCCGATGAGGTAGTTGGGGCGCACTGATCGTTAACAAAACTTCTAGATTCTCTCGTTGTCGGCACGGCGGGCGCGGACGCCCGCCGGGAGGGCGGCGGTGCGGCGGCGGTACGTATCTTCTGTTAACTCTACGCGTTACTTCTATTACTTCCGTGCCACTTCTATGGCACCGTTGTGCCTTGTTCGACTGAGGACGTGTTGCTATTGTGCCGATAGAGGTTGATGTCGGTATCTCCCCTACAGAATCACTGAGGTCGATTCCGATTGGGGGGTGTCTATGCGAACGATGCACCTGTTCTATGCGGCCCTTGGCTTTGCGGTGGCACGCTGGATTTTCAAGCGGCAAGCGGTGGTCGACCCAGTTACACGGTTCCGGTCTCAGGGACTTCTGTAGAACGGTTTTTCCGGGCTTGGGCGCGCGCCCCGTTGCGCAACCATTTCGTCAGCGCGCGCCCATTGCTTCATTCCTCATCCCGGAAGTAATCGTTACCAAGGTTTGCCGGTATCGTGCCGGTTTCTTCGCTCTCTCCATACAATGAACTCAGGAATCCCTTCTGGCAGAAGGGCTGGCCTTCCTGAGTTTCCATGCTGTGGCTTCGCAAAATACGAGTGATTCTTGGACTGTGCACACTGCTGGTCGCATTGGCGCCGGTGCGCTTGGCTGCGCAGGATGATTCGGGATTCGGGCCGACGGATGATCCCAACAATGTGCCGCTGGGAGACGTGGCTCGCAACCTGCGCAAAAGGACTCCGCCAACGCAGGGTGTGATTGACGACGACAATTTCACGAAGGTTATGGACCAGGCGGAGAGCCGCCGTGCCGCTGGGTCGGCGCTCAGATACCTGATGGCTGGCGACGGGAAAGGCTTTCACGTTAGCGCTCCGGACGTGACGTGCAGTTTGGCCTTTACGGCGAATGTGAAGACGCTGCTTTCGAGCCAATACGCTCAAATGGAACTTCCGGCGAGCGAAGTGTCGAAGCTGGAAGGGCCGGCTACTGTCGAAGGAGACACACTGATTGTCTCTGTCTACAACCAAACTGACTGGCACCTGAGTGAGCTGGCGGTTGCGCTTACGATCGTCAAGAAAAGCGGCGTCCGCGTGGCGTCGATTCCGGTGAACGGCACTGTGGGTTTGGTGCCAGCAATTGCGGCGTATCCGTCGCAGGAAGAGGAAGTTCGCCCGGAGAAGAGACAGGACGTGACTACGATTTACCGGATGCGGGCGGCGGCGCCTCCGTCAACGACGTCGGTATTTAGCGCACGGCTGGGGCGGGACCTAGCTGCTGACGAGGAGTGGCACTGGGCGATTGTGCAGGCGAGAGGATATCCGCCGCAGAGCTACGCGCATAGTTCCTCAGCGACCGCGGGACAAAGCGATGGACCGAAATTGATCGAATCTGCTTCGGATCAGCCTTCAGCGTCGTCACCGGGAGTCGCGCCGCCACAGACCTCACCCGCGGCGTTCACACCACAGAATCCTCAGTAAGTTCGCGGGCTGCCACTACTTCACGTATTTTCCGTTTTCTACTTCAACGACTGCGGTTGTGGTCTCCGCATGTGCCGTGTCTTGCGTTGCTCGCCAACACGGAGCTGCCGGCGCTGTGGCGGCTGCGAGCCGTTGGTTGTGGCTGTGTAACGATTGTTGGCCGTTTCGAATGAACTGGCAGGAGTTAGCGGACCCACGTAATTCCGCGGCCCAGCATGAAGATGAAGAGCAGGCTGGCGATGGCTCCGGTCGTAATCCACGCGACACTGCGCTGAATGGGACGCACCGGTTCGGATTGGCTGGCCTTGATCCCCCGCATCATGCTGGGCAGGCTGAGGAGGCCGGCATTCGCGCCTAGCGTTGAAGGCAGGGCGGAAGCAATCACATAAAACAGTCCTGCGGGATTAAGCAGACCAGCCACTCCGGCAAGGATTCCATCGGTGAAATAAGGAGTCCAGCAGAGGGCGCGAAGGCTGCGTGGATTCCCGACATTCCCGCGAAAGGGATTCAACTCCGCGGCGACCAGCAGCATCGAGGCATAGTAGGTGGCCACGCCAACCGCGATCAGTCCGATGCGCCAAACCCAATGCGGGTGCAGGTCGTGGATGACGGCTGCCCAGTCTCCGAAGTTTGAAACGCCTGAAAAGAAAAAATAGCCTGTGCCAGTGAACAGGTTCCCCGCCAAAGCCAGAATCATAAAGTATCGAGCGGCAGGCCCATAGCGATGGCCGTTTCGCAAGAGAAGCCACAGGATCCCGGCGCAAACCAGGTTCACGAGCGTGCCGTTGGCCGAGACCCATTTCGTCTCGATATCACTTTGCAAGGCAACGGTACTCATGGTGACGCGGTGGGCGCCGCTCAGCCACGCGGTTACACCATGGCCGACACCTTCGTGGAGAATATCCTGCAGGATGCACGCGAGCGCGGAGATCGCGATGACAGTCAGGCTGTCGTCTTTGACAGAAGGGATCTCGGGTGGCATATGGGTGCCTATGGTACATGAGCGAGTCTGGCAGGGTTGACTCGACGAGCACGATGGCTTCGCCGGCGCCGTTAGCATGCTAGACTAAGCTCAAATTCCTGCTTCTGAAGGTACCCATGAAATTCGGCGTCATCATCTTTCCAGGTTCAAACTGCGATCACGATGCCTACTGGACGATTCAGCATGTCGCCAAGCAGCCAGTCACCTTTCTGTGGCATGAATCGCACGACCTGGAAAACTGCGACGCCATCATTGTGCCCGGCGGCTTTGCGTTTGGGGACTACCTGCGGACGGGCGCGATTGCCAAGTTCTCGCCGGTCATGGAGTCGGTGCGCAAGTTCGCCGAGGGCGGCGGGTTGGTGCTGGGCATCTGCAATGGCTTTCAGATTCTTTGCGAGTCGGGCTTGCTGCCGGGCGCGTTGATGCGGAACGTTGGCCTTAAGTATGTATGCAAGCCGGTGCAAGTGCGGGTAGAGAATGTCGAGACCCCTTTCACCAATGCGTGTTCGAAGGGGGAAGTACTGACCATTCCGATCGGGCATATGGAAGGGAATTACTTCTGTGATGCAGCGACGTTGCAAGAGTTGCAGCGCGAGAATCGCATCGTATTTCGCTACTGCTCGCCTCAAGGCGAAATCACGGCCGCGTCCAATCCAAACGGGTCGTTGGAGAACATCGCTGGAATCTGCAGCCCGGGAGGAAACGTCGTCGGCATGATGCCGCACCCGGAGCGCGCGGCCGAACCGGAATTGGGCTGTACCGACGGAGTGAAGGTATTTCAGTCGTTGGTCGGCGCCATGGTCAGCCGGTAAGGGCTACAACCTCTCCGCGATGTTCTGTTGAGTCATCTTCGTTTCGCGCACTCTTCTAATGATTCGGATCGGATACTCTTCGACGAAAAGATTTCTCTTGGCTATTCAAACGCTCCGGTATATTGTCATGCTTCTTCCCCTGTAATACGGGCCCCTAAAATCCAAATGTTTTTATAGGCACACGCGGGGAGGCGTGTCTCTGATGACACCGAAGCAAATTCTCGATTCGTTTTCAGAAACATTGATGCGAGATGACCGGATTCTGAGTGCGCCAGAACGTGCGCTGGTAGCGACATTGGTGCAGCATGCCAAGGCAGCCACAACCGCGAATCCAGAGACTCAGGAAGCCGTGCGCGCGGTGATCGCGTCGGCGGTGGGGGAAACCGTAGCGCAACGAGCGTTCGCGGTGCTCGGTGGCAGCATCGTCGACCGAATTCTGCAGAGCAGTGCGTTACCAAACGGGGAAGCGACGAGCGTGCGTCCCCCGGATATCTATGCTTCACCGAAGACGCCAGGCGAGCCGCAGCCGCCGGGTACGCCGGTACCGCCTCCAAGGGAACCGCAACCACCAGCGATCCGAATGGCGCGCACTCCCATCGTCAACAGTCCTATGGTTCCGCCTCCGAAGGAGCCGCAACCGCCGGGAGCACCGTTGCGAGACACTCCGGTGGTTCCATCGCCGAAGGAGCCGCAACCGCCCGGGACGCCTTTGCGGCGGCCGCTGGAGCCACAACCGCCGACTGCCACCAGCACCACTATCATCTCGCAAACGAGCGCGGCCGTGGCGGATCGCCCCGCCCATTTGCCGGCGCGATGTGTCGTTCTCGATGAGTTCCTGGCGCCACAGGAGCTTGAAGAACTCACCCGCTTCACGTTGGAGCATGAGGCTGCTTTCAGCACCAGCGAGGTGGTCTCTCACGGCGCGAATGGTGGTGTCGTCAATTACGAGCACCGGCGCTCACGCGTACTGACGGACCTGGAGAAGCATCAGGATGTGATGCTGGAGCGCATTAAAGCCGCGTTGCCGCAGGTTCTGTCCCAATTGGACATGGAGCAGTTTGCAATTGCGGATGTCGAGGCGCAAGTTACTGCCAGTAATGACGGTGACTTCTTCCACTTCCATAGCGACAACGGCAGCGAGCGCGTGGCCTCGCGACATCTGACGTTTGTCTATTTCTTCCACCGCGAACCCTGCCAGTTCCAAGGCGGAGAACTGCGGATTCACGACGCGCACCTGGAAGATGGCGCCTACGTCAGCGAGGGCAGCTATCAGACAATCATGCCGCGGCAAAACCAGATCGTCTTCTTCCCGTGCGAACTCTTGCACGAGATCACTCCGGTGAATTGCAGCAGCCAGCTTTTCGCCGACAGCCGCTTCACTCTGAACGGATGGCTTCGTCGCTAGAAAACTCGGCCTGGTTGCAGTGGATGAGCAGCCTGTTGGAGGAAGGGTCGCGGCAAACTTATCCCGTGACGCTTCCTCCTGACCGTTTTTACTGCCTGCTCGACGAACTGCCCGTGCACTTGATCCCGCAGCGCGTTTTCAAGTCTCTGCAGCGAGAAGGAAGTGATCGGAGTTTTTATCTGAATCCCGATTGCATTTTGTGCTCTGATGGGCGATTGCCGGAGGAGCTGGAATTTCGTCGGGAACTGGTTTCTGGATTTGCGTTGCAGGGTACGATCGCGTGGGTGAGAAGTCGCTCGACTGCAAATCTGCTTCCTTTTTGGCTCGGACCACAAACGGAGAGTGCGATTCGAGATCTACGTCCCGGCGAGCAGGTGCCATCGTGGGTTCCAGACGACACAAGGCGGCTGTTGATGGCAGCGGGCATCCTGGTTTTCAAAGATCAGGCGAACCGGCGCCGACGGGAACGCGCCGAGGTGCTCCGGACGGCAAGCACGCTCTTTCGTGAAAGGGGATATGCGCCCCTCGCTGACCTGATCCATCCTTTCCACGTTGCGGCCCTGCGCCGCTACTATCGTTACCTGATCCGCAGCGGTGCGGTTCAGTTGGGCGACGGCCAGAGCTCGCAGCGTTACGTGGCATATAACGAGCCGGTTGCACGCTTCTTTCACCGTGACATTGCCGAGACTTTGAGCGCGGTGGCCGGGGAAGCTCTCAAGCCGTCGTACGTGTATATGGCCTCGTATCGCAGTGGAGCGGAACTGAAGAAGCATACCGACCGTGCGCAGTGCGAATTCAGTGTCACCCTCTGCCTGGATTTTTCTCCGGAACCGGTGCTGGAAACGCCATGGCCCATCCACTTGGATACGCCTACGGGCACCGTCACGGTCTACCAGGCGCTAGGGGACGGATTGGCGTACCGGGGAACTCGGCTACCGCACTACCGCAGTCCTCTGCCGGAAGGAAAAACGTCGACGTCGATTTTCTTCCATTACGTTGCTGCTGATTTTACGGGGTCGTTAGATTGAGAGAATGCGGC
The DNA here is from genome assembly GCA_963731405.1 of uncultured Acidobacteriaceae bacterium. Classification (GTDB taxonomy): domain Bacteria; phylum Acidobacteriota; class Terriglobia; order Terriglobales; family Acidobacteriaceae; genus Sulfotelmatobacter. Next base: position 278,239 of record CAVSVS010000025.1, read on the forward strand.
TGGAGCCCGTGCTGCTATTGCAGTCCGGAAATCAAATATAAGACTGACAGAGTCTGGTTGTAGCTGTAGGCAAAGTGTGTTCCGTCGCTGCTAACTACCACCGGAGCCACGCTCACGACGCCCGCGGGCGCTCCTGGGCGCAACTCTTGAACCATGGTCTGCTTGCCGGTCCCGATATCTGCTTTGTAGATTCTGCTCGGGAGTTCTCCCGCGTGATATCCGTAGAGAGCCGCACCGTCATTGGACCATCGCACTGATCGAAAACCTTCCGCAAGGCCTGGAATCGACCGCGGTTGGCCTTCACCTAGCGGATAGATCATCGCCACGTCTGAGTTCTGCGTAAGACCGACTACCCACCGGTTATCGGGCGAAGTCGGGCCGCACAGAATTCCTTCGGGTGTAATTGCCTTGGGCTTTCCGCCGGCCAGATCTAACAGGAAGCACTGTTTGGCATGGCCGGCCTGATTGCCAATGACGATGAGTTGCTTACCGTCAGCCAGGAAGCGGCCCCATCCGTTGTAAATGTGTTCCAATCCGCCCACTTCCACCGGTCGAGGTTGCCCCGCTCCAATGGGAAGAAGTGTGACGCGCTCTGGACTGCCGATAGAGACCGAGATCGCCCATTTTCCATCCGGGGAAAGCCCACCCGCGCTGCCGTCGCCCAGTCGGATCGGCAAAGAACCGTCTACTTTTCGGATCGCTACGGCGTAGCCGGGTCCAGCAGCTTCACTGGCATCTTCAAAAAGAACGAACTGGCCGTCGCGTGAAATATCCTTGGCTACATTCCAGTCGTGCCACGATAGTTCTTCGTCTTCCTTGCTGCCCAGAGTACTGAAGCCCATGGCGAGGCGCTTGGTACTGAGCGCGACCAAGACTTGTCCGCGCGGAGAGATATCTTGCAGCGTGATCCCCATGGGCAGATTCAGCAGGGGGCGAATCTTGCCCGACAAATCCACGGCCATAAGGTTCAAGTTGTTACCCTTCTCGACTGCCGTGAACCAGATCTCCTTCCCGTCCGGCCGCCAGGCAATGCCGTGCTCGGAGTCCCATGGGCCCGAGAGAGTCCGAACTTGACCTTTAGAATCTACGACGCAGACGGAGCCGCGATTGTCCCAAAGCGCCGGGTGATCCATGAAGGCAATCATCTCGCTGTGGGGAGAGAACCGGATGTTGCTGATCCATCCGCTACTTTCGTAGAGCACATGGCCAACGGGATATTCGAGCCGACTGTGGCCGTCCACGTAGTTCACAATTGCCAGTTCGCCTTTTGCGTCCCAATCAGCCCAGCGCACGTCGGCCTGTAATTCTTTCGGCGATCCCCCCGCCAGAGGAGTGCGAGCCAGCATGCCATCGACGGTTTCGAGTTGGCCGTTGTGGGTGCCGCGCAGCACGACGGCAAGTTCGTTATTCCGCGAAATGGCCAATAGGTTCGCGTCAGTAAGATTTAGCGGCTGCGAGAGAAGGGAATTTCCAACCGTGGTAAACAGCTGCACCGGCTTGCCGTTCCAGGCTGCGCTGTACACAATGGTCTGGCCGTCTGAGGTGAAGCGTGCCGAATATACCGTGCCTGCCTCGAACGTCACGCGACTGTAGGTCGGAGAGGGAGCGGGAGTACGCGTGAGTAGAAAGACTGCGAGAAGCACGGTCGACAAGGCCAGTACCGCTGCGATGGCCCAAGGCAACACGAGTCGTCGAGTGCGGGCCTTCGGAATGCGATACGTTCCGGCCGCCGAAGTTCCCGACAGTGTCTGCAGAGCAAAGACCAGATCCTTCGCGGACTGAAAGCGGTTCTCCGGCTCCTTTTCGAGGCAATGCCTGACGATGTCCTGATATCCCGCCGGGATGGCAGCCTGTTCTAGGTTTGCGCCCGCTGGTTCTTCGCGTAGGACGGCGGTCATGGTATCAACTTCGGTTTCACCATGAAATGCGCGGTACCCCGACATCATTTCGTAGAGAATCGCGCCAAAACTGAAAATGTCGCTGCGGTGGTCCACCGGTTTGGCCCGCAGTTGCTCGGGAGACATGTAGGCCACGGTGCCGATCACGGCGCCATGTTTGGTGACGGTGGTGAGACTTTCGATGGAGCGATTTTCTTCGGCAGGAACCTGGAGCTTGGCGACGCCGAAATCAAGGATCTTGATGCGCCCGTCGTTGGTGAGAAAAAGATTTTCCGGCTTCAGGTCACGATGCACGATAAGCCGATCGTGGGCGGCGGTCAGGCCCTGCGCAATCTGCAGCGCGTAGTCGGCAGCTTCCTTCACCGGGATGCGGCCTTCCTGCAAGCGCAGGCGCAGATTCTTGCCCTCCAGCAATTCGGAAACGATGTACGGAGTTGTGCCCTCGAAACCAACGTCATAGATGGCGAGGATGTTGGGATGGTTCAGCGCGGCAGCGGCTCGGGCTTCTTGTTCGAAACGGCGCAAGTGGTCGGGATTATCACTGGAGGCCGGCCGAATCAGCTTAACGGCGACATCGCGTCCGAGCCTCTCGTCGCGAGCCCGAAAAACTTCGCCCATCGCGCCTGCACCAATTTTTTCGAGGACCCGGTAGTGCCCCAAGAGCTGACCAGACATAGAGAATTACATCGTCAACCTAAAATTGAGATAGCGCGCGATGGTTCGCATAGTAGGTGCGAAATCGTACATAGTCAAGACCACCAAATGATCGGGCAAGGGAGTTGGTGAAGGGTTCGAAGATGGCCCAATGCTGATTACGAGACGGCTACAAGTCCGTGCTATAATTTGGGTTCGCCTGTATTCAAACCGAGGCAATCCAGTGATCTCCTCTGAAGGCGAATCCTGCGCCATCCATAGCTCTTTAAAGAAGGACTTTCGACACGAGGTCTAACCATGTCCGGCCATTCAAAATGGGCCACAATTAAGCACAAGAAGGGCGCGCTCGACGCCAAGCGCGGTAAAATCTTCACCCGTCTCATCAAGGAAATTAGCATTGCTGCGAAGAACGGCGGCGGTGATCCTGACTCCAACCCGCGGCTGCGCGGCGCCATTGTTGCGGCCAAGGCGGAGAACATGCCCGCTGACAACATCAAGCGAGCCATCCAGCGCGGCACGGGCGAATTGCCCGGCGCTACCTACGAAGAGTTCTCGCTGGAGGGCTACGGTCCGGGTGGGGCGGCGGTGCTGCTCGACATCAATACCGACAATCGCAACCGGACCGTGAGCGAAATCCGCCACGTTTTCGGCAAGAATGGTGGCAATATGGCCGAGGCGGGCGCCGTCTCGTGGATGTTCCACAAAAAGGGCGACATCCTGATTTCCAAAGCCGCTGCCAAAGAGGACGATCTGATGAATATCGTTCTCGAGTCGGGTGGAGAAGACCTGAATGATGATGGCGACAACTGGGAAATTCTGACGGAGACTTCCGCCTACGAAGCCGTGCTGGAAGCCGTGAAGAAGGCCGGCATTGAGCCTGTTTCGGCTAGCGTTGCCATGATTCCGCAGAACTACATCAAGCTGGAAGGTGCCGCGGCCAACACTATGATCCGCCTGATGGAAGCGCTCGAAGAGCACGACGACGTGCAGAACGTGCACTCCAACTTCGACATTGATCAGAAATTGCTGGAAGAAGTTGCGGGATAGTCGAGCAGGAAACGAAGTTTGTGAAGCCGCCCTCAGTTCGGGCGGCTTTTATTATTGAGGCGTTACCTTGTCTTGAGCGATGTTCGACTCGCTACGCATTCTGCCGACCGAAGTTTTCAACACGTTCGTGGAAAACGTTGTGGAAAAGAGCTGATCGCCATGCGTAAGTGATTCACCCGTGAGGCGCTTCACCACTTTGCACTAGAGCGAGGGCTGGCACTTTCGTGGTAGAACTCGTTGACAAAAAAATCTTGAAAGTTCGACTCGACAAACTTCTTGTGGACCGTGGTCTGGCCGCCTCGCGCGAACGCGCGCAAGCCCTCATCCTTGCGGGCAAGGTCCTTGTGGAAGAACAGAAGGTCGAGAAGGCGGGTTCGCAGGTCTCGGCAGAGTGTGCGATCCGTTTGCTCGGCGAAGATCTCAGATACGTTAGCCGGGGTGGACTCAAGCTGGAGCGCGCGCTCGATCACTGGCAGATCGAGGTCGCCGGCAAGATCTGCCTTGATGTCGGCGCATCCACCGGCGGCTTTACGGATTGCCTGCTGCAGCGCAACGCGGCGCAGGTTATTGCTGTAGACACCGGCTATGGTCAAATGGATTTCAAAATCCGCCAAGATGCACGAGTAAGGTTGCTGGAGAAGACCAACGCGCGCTACCTGACGCGCGAGGCTGTGGGCTGCACAGTCGACTTCATCGCGATGGACGTTTCTTTTATCTCGGCTACCCTCGTGCTTCCTGCCGTGATTAGCGCCGCTTTTCCAGAGTCGCCGCATGAGCGCCGGGGACGGCAAATGGTCGTGCTGGTGAAGCCCCAGTTTGAAGCCGGCAGAGAACACGTGGGGAAGGGCGGCATTGTGCGCGACGAAGGCACTCAACTGGAAGCCGTCGAGAAGGTGAAAGCTTGCGCAATAACCCTGGGCGCGATGCACACCGATACGATCGAATCACCCATCCTGGGCGCGGAGGGGAATCGCGAGTTTCTGCTTTTTTCAGTGTTCTAACCTCTGTGTCCCCCGTGTCCTCTGTGGTGAACTCGCTGTACAATCTCATTTTCCCTATGGCCAGCTCGCAAGCAGCCCCCCGAAAAACCGCCGCCATCATTTCCCGGCCAGATCGCCCCGCAGTGGCAAAGATACTTCCTGGCGTCGTCACCTGGCTCTCAGAACACGGATACAAAGTCATTGTCGACCTGGAAACCGCAAAATACATCGACGGGCAGGAAGTGGTGCCGCGGTCGCAGATGTCGTCGAAACCGCTGGATCTTGCCGTCGTGCTGGGCGGGGATGGAACCTTGCTCTCAGCGGCCCGGGTGACTGCGGCCATCGACGTGCCGCTGCTGGGTGTCAACCTGGGATCCCTAGGATTTCTCACCGATGTTCCGTTGCAGTCGCTCTACTCGATGCTCGATGCGATTGCCCAAGGGCGTGCCGCCGTGGAACGCCGCTCCCTGATGGAAGTGCAATTGTTGCGGGAAGAAACGGTGCGTGGCAGCTACCTGGTTTTCAACGATGCCGTGGTGAACAAGACCGCACTTGCACGGCTCAACACCTACGACCTGCACATCGATAAGGCCTTCGTTGCTAGCTATCGAGCCGACGGCATGATCGTAGCCACGCCGACGGGTTCGACTGCGTATTCTTTGTCGGCCGGTGGTCCGGTACTGATGCCGACCGTAAAAGCATTCGTGGTTACCCCGGTCGCGCCCCATTCTCTGACGCACCGTCCACTGGTCGTGCCGGATTCGGTGGAGATTGAAATCCTGCTGCGCAGTGAAGAGGAAGTTGCATACTTGAGTCTGGACGGGCAGCCTGGTCTCGACCTGCGCGACGGCGATCGCGTGCGATGTCGCCTCTCTGAACATCAGGTGAATCTGTTTCGCACGGGATCAGACTTCTTTCACGTGCTGCGTACGAAGTTGAAGTGGGGAGAGCGGCAGGAGTGAAGGATGACGTCAGCGTTCCGGGCGCAGCAGATCCGATACTTTCTCCCGCCGACGAATGACCTTGGTCGATTTGCCAGTAACCAGGATCTCCGCGGGGCGTGGACGCGCATTGTAATTGGACGCAAGCACCATCCCGTAGGCTCCCACGTCCAGAATCGCCAGCAGCCTGCCTTCATCGATCACCGGCAACTCGCGATCGCGCGCGAAGAAATCTCCCGTCTCGCAAACCGGGCCAACGATGTCGGTCACTTCCGTTTTGGTTCCGGGTTCAGCACTTTGCGTAACGGGGACAATCTCGTGATAGGCACCGTAAAGGGCGGGTCGAATCAGATCGTTCATTGCGGCGTCCACCACAAGGAAGCGTTTCCCGTCGTGCTCTTTGCGGTAAACGACTGAGGTCAGCAAAACGCCAGCAGGGCCAACGATTGAACGACCCGGCTCCAGAAGCAGGCGCACATCCAGTCCACGCAAGGGCGTGACGAGTGCGCGCGCGTAGGCCGCGACATCCGCGGAAAATGTTCGCGTGGATGGCTTGTCGTAGGCAATACCGAGGCCACCTCCGGCATCGATGTAATCGATGCGGTGGCCGTCGCCCCGGAGTTCTCGCACAAGATCAGCCACCCGCACCATGGATTCGCCAAACGGCGCGACGTCGGTGATCTGCGAGCCGATATGCACGCTAACTCCGCGAACCCGCAGATAGCGTGCACCCGAGGCCTTCGCGTAAAGCGCCCGCGCCTCGCGAATGGGTACACCAAACTTATGCTTGCGCAGGCCGGTCGAAATGTAGGGATGTGTTTCGGCTGCGACATCGGGATTCACTCGTAAGGCAATGGGAGCACTTTTGTGCAGGCGGGCGGCACACTCGGCGAGCGTCCACAATTCCGACTCGCTCTCGACGTTGAACAGCATGATGCCAGCCTTCAGCGCCGCTGTCAGTTCCTCGGCCGTCTTGCCAACACCAGAGAAGACGACTGCTCTTGCGGCTTTGCGATCGGCGGCCAGCACGCGTTCGAGTTCGCCGCCAGAGACAACGTCGAACCCGCATCCCTTACGGGCGAGCATCCGCAGAATGGTCAGGTTGGAATTGGCTTTGACGGAATAGCAAATCGTGTGCGGCAGGTCGCGGAATGCGGCGTCAAACGCGTCGTAGCGTTCGCGAATCGTCGTCGCTGAATAAACGTAGAGCGGCGTACCGTATTGCTCGGCAAGCTTGGGAAGTGCTACGTCTTCGCAGTGCAAGACGAGCGGGCCCGTGCGGCGCAGTATGCCGCGCCTGGTTTCGCGATAAACAAATCCTGGAGGACGCGCTGCCGGGCTCTGACTGCGGGACGTCATTTTTTCTTGGAGCCTGAATGGGCAGCGCCGTGCACCCGGATGGCAACGACGGTCTGATCGTCGAAAGTTTCCACGCCCGCTGAATGTTCGGCGGCCGCCTTGAAGAGGGAGTCCACCACGCAGTTTGCCGACTTTCCCGCGCACTCGGCGACGATCTTCTCGACGCGGCCGCGCCCGAACAATTCGCCTTTACGGTTGCGTGCGTCGAGAATGCCGTCACTGAAGAACACAAACATATCACCGGCCTTCATGCGGAACTTGAACTCGTCGTAGTCCGCTTCGTCGAAAAGGCCCAGGGGTAAGCCGGTTGCCTCGATCACTTCATTCTTGCCGCCATGCACGAAGATGGGGCGGGGAAGTCCGGAGTTCGCCACCGTCAAGGTCCGCTCTTCATCGTCCCAGACGGCGTAGATAATCGAGACAAACTGGGCCTCGATGCGGCGCTCCGCCAGAGAGAGATTAACGGCGGAAAGCATCTCCGCCGATCCAGGTTCAATGGGAGCGTGCGAGCGGACGATTCCGCTCACCAGTGCGGCGTAGATGGCGGCCGGGGCGCCTTTGCCGCTAACGTCGCCGATCACAATACCAAGCCGCGACATCGAATACGGAATGAAGTCGTACAGATCGCCGCCAATGGCACGCGCAGGAACGAATTTCGCAGCGACGTCGAGGTGCGCCATCTTGGGATTGGTCTGGGGTAGCAGTCGCCCTTGCAACTCGCGTGCCAGTGCCAGATCGCGCTCCAGGCGGCGTTCTTGGCGCTCGATCTCTTCGTACAGACGAGCATTTTCCAGAGCGATGGCAATTTGCGCGGCCAGAGTAGACATGATCCGCTGATGCTCTTCCGTAAAGAATCCGCGGCGCGTGTGCTCCAAGTCGAGCACTCCGATCACTTTGCCTTTATAGGCGAGCGGCACCGCCAATTCCGACCGGGTCTCAGGATTGGCTTCAATGTAGCGCGAGTCCTTTGTTACGTCGGGCACCAGCACCGCCTGCTGGCTCTGGGCGGCAGCGCCGACGATGCCCACGGCCCAAAGGAATCTCGTGCTTCAGATGAATATTTTCATTGAACCGCAGGGAAAAGCGATGCTGCAGTTTCTCGCCCGCCGTATCGAGCAGAAGGATGCTAAACATCTGGTAGTCGATCAGTCGGCGCACCAACTCGGCAACTCGACCGAGGAGCTCGTCCAAGTTGAGAATCGAAGTTAATTCGCGCGCGATTTCGTTGAGCAGCAGCAGAATGCGCGCCTGCTTGGTGGTGCGTGTGTACAGTTGAGCATTCTCAATGCCGGCCGCCATGCGCGAGGCCACCAGCGTTAGTACTTTCACGTGCTCTTCGTTGAAATAGCCAGGCTCGCGCGCCTCGATATCAATCACGCCGATGACGCGGTTCTTGGTGATGAGCGGAATTGCCAGTTCCGAGCGGACATTGGGGACGCCTTCGATATAGCGTGAGTCCTTGGTGACATCGTCGATGAGCACCGCTTGCCGTAATTGGGCAGCTTGGCCGGTAACTCCCTCGCCGACTTTGAGGCGGCTCCCCTCGGCGAATTCCGGAGGATAGCCGACCTGAAAGCGGAAACGCAGCTCCTGCGTCTTCTCGTTGAGCAGCAGAATTGCAAAAATCTCGTAGTCGATGACTTTGCGGACAACTTCGGCGACCCGGCGCACAGTCGTATCCAGGTCAAGCGAGGTCGCCAGCACATCGGCCACGTCGAGCAGCAGCGACTCGACCGGCAAGCGATCCGGTTTGGAGAGAACAGAATCCATTCGTTTGTATGATAGCAGCCGTGTTTCTCGCTGCGGTTTGCTCAAGCGCCGTTAGCTCAAGGATAATCGCCTTGAACCCCGCGCTGCGAGCCCAGTTAGCAGCGGCTTACTCTCTGGGAACGATACAAATATCCGGCAAATTGCGATATTTTTCTGCGTAATCCAAACCGTAGCCTACGACGAATTCATCGGGAATCTTGAATCCTACATAGTCGCCCTCAAGCGGAAGCTTGCGCCGCGAAGGCTTGTCGAGCAGTGCGGCAATCTTCAAGGCTTTAGGCTGGTGAGCGAGCAGCAATTTTTTCAAAACCGTGAGAGTGAGGCCAGTGTCGAGAATGTCCTCGACGACGATCACGTTCTTTCCCTGCATAGACTGGTCGACGTCCTTTGTGAGTTTTACTTCGCCCGTCGAATCCCACCCACTCTTCAGTTCCTGGGTCGGGCTGGGGCGATTGCCGTAGCTGGAGACTCCGATGAAGTCGAACGTGCAGTCGAGACCAACCTGTCGTGCCAGGTCCGACAGAAAGATGGCTGCGCCCTTGAGCACGCCGACGAAAATGATGGATTCTCCCGCAAAATCTTTCGTGATCTGTGTGGCCAATTCGGCCACCCGCTTCGCAATGTCTTCTCGGGAAATCAGCACCTTGAGTTCGGCCATGGCGTTTCATATTAAACTAGGTGGGCGGTCTGCGGCACGAAATGGATTTTCGGCACAGTTAAACCTTCGTTCTAGGTTGGGCACTTATGAATCTAAAAGGCATCAAGCTGACTTGGTTGGGGCATTCCACTTTTCGCATTGAAACTCCCGGCGGGAAAACGGTTTTCATCGATCCATGGATCATGGGGAATCCCATGTGTCCCGAGGCTGACAAGAAGGTAAAGAGGGCGGACGTCCTGTTGTGCACGCACGGGCACGGCGATCACATCGGCGACGCGGTCACGGTCGTGAAGCAACACAATCCGCAGGTGGTTGGCATCTTCGAGCTTTGTCTTTGGTTGCAGAAGAAGGGCGCTAAGCAGATTTCTCCCATGAACAAAGGGGGCACGCAAATGGTTGGCGACATGAAAGTGACCATGGTTCACGCGGATCACTCCTGTGGGATTCAGGACGGAGACGAGATCGTCTATGGCGGAGAGGCCTGCGGCTACGTGATTGAGTTTGAAAATGGCGTGAAGATTTACCACGCCGGCGACACCAACGTCTTCGGCGACATGGCGATCATTCGCGAGTTGTACGCGCCCGAGATCGTCATGCTTCCGATTGGTGATCTCTTCACGATCGGGCCCCGGGAAGCGGCGTATGCAATTAACCTATTGAAGCCGAAGACGGTCATCCCGATGCACTTCGGCACATTCCCAGCCTTGACGGGAACTCCGGCCGAATTAAAGAAGCTTGTTCCCGGCGTTGAAGTGCTGGAGATGAAACCGGGCGTCACCATCGGTGGTTAAGTCAGCATGAAGAAAAGCGCAAAAGCGAAAGGGAAGCCTGTGACTCAAAGCAAGAAGAAAGACGACCGAGCCAGTTGGCGTCATTACAACTTCACCACTGCGGGGCCAGTGGATGATTATCTGTACTCCATGCTGCCCAAGCGTGACGAAGTGCTCGTTGAGATGGAGGACTACGCTACTGAGCACAAGATTCCTATCGTGGGTCCGGCTGTGGCGCGCGTTCTGCAACAACTGGCGTTGATGATCAATGCTCGCACAGTGTTTGAACTGGGTTCTGCGATTGGCTATTCGACGATCTGGTGGGCGCAGGCGGTGGGCGACAAAGGTCGCGTGATCTATACCGATGGCGACTCGAAGAATGCGGAACAGGCGCGCGGCTACTTCCAGCGTGCCGGAGTGGCAAACCGCATCACGCTGCATACCGGTGACGCACTCGAAGTCCTGTCGGAGCAGAAGCAGGAGTTCGACATTATTTTCAACGACGTCGACAAGGAAGACTATCCGCGCGTGCTACGGCTGGTGGCTCCGCGCCTGCGAAAGGGCGGACTGTTCATTACTGATAATGTGTTGTGGAGCGGGCGCGTTGCGGAAAAGAATCCGAGCGAGGCCAGTACCAAGGCAATCCTTGAATTCAATCGCAATCTCTACGCTGCGAATGAGTTTTACACGACGATCTTGCCGATCCGCGACGGGCTGGCGGTCGCATTGAAGAAGTAGCCGGGAACTCACAACCGGCGAAAGGGTAGTGTCATCCTGAGCGAAAGCGAAGGACCTGTGCATTCTTCTCGCTACGAGCAACTTACATAGGTTCTTCGCTTCGCTCAGAATGACATTGTTGGGATGGTGGAGCTTCTTTGCTCTACTTCGCTGGCGCCTGGGTCAACTCCGCGTCGATCGTGATTGTGACCTCGTCGCCCACAACGGCGGGCGCTCCGACAATGCCGAAGTCCTGACGAATGATCTTGGTGCTCGCAGACGCGCCGATGCGCTGCCCGGGCCCCATCGGATCTTTGATTGGGGCGGAAGGACCATCGACATCCAGCACGACTTCTTTCGTCACGCCATGCATGGTCAGATCGCCGGTCATCTGCAGTTTCCCGGATCCCATGCCTTTCACTGATTTTGATTTAAAAGTGATGGTTGGAAATTTCTGCACATCGAAAAAGTGCGGACTCTTTAAATCGTTGTCGCGCATTTCGAGACGCGTGTCGACGGTACTCGCGTCGATTGTGGCCTCCAGGGAATCCTTCGAGGGGTCGGCGGGATCATGCGTCACCGAACCAGTGACCTTGGAGAATGCGCCGCGAACGGTCGATACTCCCAGATGCTTCACGGAAAATTGCGCGGCAGTGTGCTTGGGATCGATCTGCCAGGTTCCTGCTTGAGCGACCGCAGTAGCGGCCAGCGCCACAGCGGTGATGAAGGCAAAGAGAATACGAGACATTTGTGCGAAGGTCCTCCCGATGAATTGAGTTGAGTAATGCTAAATGGATTTGACCGGAATGGCCAATAGGTCGTCGACGAGGCCAACTTCTTTTTGCAGGAATGGCTCCGCGTGGGTCACGCCGCCAAGCATGCCGTAAAAGCGCGCCATGGCATCGACGCGAGCACGAATTTCGTCATGGGCAGGGAAGAGGTCTTTGCCGGCTTCCTGATCGCTGAACTGCGATTTGTAGGCCAGGATGGAGGCAAATTTTCCTTCGAACTGATCCCCGATGTCGACGACGAATGAGGGCCGAATGTCGTAGTACAAAGTCGCGTAAATAATCTTGAAGGGCCGGTGCGCTGAAAGGGCGGCGGCGTTACAGTCCAGTTTCGCGAGTCCCGCTAGAAAGCAGGCCTCGTATCCTAGTATTGAGGCGGTATAGTGATCGGGATGGCGGCCCTTCCAGTAGGGAAGAATGATCACCCTCGGTCGTGTCTCGCGAATTACTGCGGCCAACTTTATGCGGTTCTCCCAAGTGTTCTCGACGCGGCCGTCTGGAAGGTCTAGGGCGCGTCTCCAACTCACGCCAAGAATCTTGGCCGCGTCATCCGCTTCGCGGGCTCTATCTTCTGCCGTGCCCCGCGTTCCCATCTCGCCCTGCGTCAAGTCGAGGATGCCCGTGCGCTGCCCGCGCTGAGCGGCCTTCAGCAGCGTGCCGCCACAGGTCTGCTCCACGTCGTCGCGGTGCGCGGCGATCGCGAGGATATCGAGAGGCTGATTCAAAGAGGAGGACGACATTCAGTCGAGGCTTCCTTGCTCAATCACAACGTTTTCGCGCACGATCAACCGATGCGCTGCCATCTCCTTCAATGTAGGCAGCACGCGGTTCACGTGCTCATCAGTATCGACGAAAATGATGACTACCGGTAGCTTTCCTCCAGCTTCGACCAAATGTGCGGTTCCAACAGGTTGCCGCCCCAGGAATCCCGCCACGGCGTGGATCGCGATCGCCGCGTACGCATTTTCCTTGCGCAGATAGTTGAGGATCTCCATGTGCAGCGGCCGGTGATGCCACTGATCCGCTTCATTGAGATAGATGGTGACCTGTACTGCCATCGCGTTCGACATTTTACAGTACCCGCGCCAGTGCCATACCGCCGAGTGCGGCGGCCAGGCACAGCAGGTTGTTACCGAGAATGTTGGTGAGCATCAGTCCCCACTGTCCTTGTTGGAAATACGCCATGGACTCGAACGCATAGCTGGAAAAGGTCGTGAACGATCCGCAAAAGCCAACGACCACCAGCAGCCGCCAGCGCGGGTCGAGCAGAGCGCGTTCGGTGGTCCAGATCGCGAAGAAGCCCACGATGAAGCTGCCAAGGATGTTGATGAGTAGCGTTCCGGCAGGGAAGACCGGACCAAATTCTCTGGCGGCGAGGCGGCTGAGGAAGTATCGAAGGTTGGCGCCGACGATGGCGGCGACAGATATAGTGAGAACATCTTTCACGATGGAGCTCCCCTACAAAAGTGGATTCAACTCTGTAGGAGTTATCAGCCTGTGCCGGATGCGCAGGCGGTTATGGCGAACTCCATCGCCGTACCTATTTTCTACCACAGGGGGCACGAAGAAGCACAGAGTCGTTTGGTCGGAGGGAAGATCAGCTACTTCTTTCTCTCCACCAAGAACCGCGCCAGTTCTTTCAGCAGTTCGGCGCGCTCCCCGAAGCTGTCCAGTTCTGCGAAGGCGTCGTTGACCAGCGCATCGGCTCGCTTTACCGATTCCTCGATGCCAAACAGCGACGGGTACGTTACTTTTTCCGATGCCGTGTCTTTACCGGCAGTCTTTCCCAATTGTTCCGACGTTTGGGTCACGTCGAGTACGTCGTCGACAATTTGAAAGGCTAAGCCGATCCCCAACCCGAATGCCCGCAGCTTTGCGACCTGGTTGTCTTTTGCTCCGGCATACAATCCGCCGCTGACCAGGCTGGCTGTGATCAGCGCCGCCGTCTTCGAGCGGTGAATATACTCCAGCATTTCTGCCGTCGGCTGCGTATGTTCGGCCTCGAGATCCACGACCTGCCCGCCGATCATGCCGTCCACTGTACCGGTCCCGCGGGCGATCTCTTCGACAATGCGCACGCGCGCTTCAGCAGGACATCTCAACCGCGACAGAACTTCGTAGGCTTGCGTCTGCAACGCGTCTCCCGCCAGGATTGCGATAGCCTCCCCGAATGCTTTATGGCAGGTCGGCCGCCCGCGTCGCAAGTCGTCGTTATCGAGTGCGGGCAGGTCGTCGTGAATCAGCGAGTACGTGTGCAGCATCTCCAGGGCCGCGCCGAGTTCTTCAATGCGCGCCGGCAAGGATCCCGCTACCATGCGCCCGGCTTCCATGCAGAGTATGGGCCGCAGGCGCTTGCCCCCGGCGAATACACTGTGGCGCATCGCCTTGTGGATCGACTCGGGATGCTGCGTCTCCAGCGGAATCAACCGGTCGAGCGCAGCATCGGCCAGTTGTCGTCCTTGTTCGAGCGTCTCGTTGAGCATGAAGCAGTGAGTATAACAAGGCGGGGAGTTTGAAGTTGTTCGCTGCGGGCCACGGAGCTTTCGAAAATGCGAGAGAAAACAAAGGACGCGCAGATGGCGTCCTCACGACCCGAACGCTGAATCTACGCGGCAGCGCGGCGGGAAAGCGCCAAGCTGCGCAGAACCGAGGTCAGAACGTTGCCCACGTCGTCGGTGGGACACACGTCACTGGCGCCGGCGGAAAGGGCGGCCATCCACATTTCTTCGTCAGGGATGCGGTGCGTACATACGATGGGCAGCGCCGGAAAGTCGCGATGCAGACTCTCTACATCGTCGAGCAACCAATGCTCAATGTTGAGTACCACCGCTTCGGGACGAGTCCGGGCCACATTATCCCGCAACTCTTCGCGGGAACCGGCGAGATGCACCGAAAAATGAGGACGGAGTCCACCCGCCAGGTGGCTGGCCACTCTAGGGTCCTTCTCGAGAACAACCACACTATGCGTCATATTTCCCCCGGGGGTTCAACCTGTCGTCAACGGCGGACGTCAACGTTCGACTAGGGCTGCGGGGTGGCTGGGAAAACCACGACTCCACAGACATCTAAAGCTCTTGAATCGCTACCAGAAGTCAGTACGTTCAGTGTCGAGCGGGCAACTTCCCGGTCAGCGGTTCGAATGGTTCGGCTTGGAGCTTCCCGTTCTTCTTCAACAGGATTTCAACTTTTCCCTCCGCCTGTTCCAACTCTTTCCGGCAGGCGGAAGAAAGCTGCATGCCTTCTTCAAACAGTGTCAATGACTTCTCTAAAGGGACCTCGCCCTTTTCCAGTTCCTGAACAATTTTTTCCAGTCGCTGGAGGCACTCTTCAAACTTTGGCAACGGGGTTTTCGCTCCGTCTCTTATTGTATGCAACTATTTCGAAGAAGTGTCGAGTCTTTTCTATGCTGCGAATGAAAATAAATGGACGGTGCAGTCCCGTGGTGGGAAGCGGTTCGAGTTCGGAAAATCCGCCATATCGTTTTGCTATTGCGATGAATCGATTCAATACTCCGCGCGTCTTAGCGGACCGACGCTATGCGTTTGCCGTGGACCCCTGGTTGGTCCCCAACGCTTCCAAAACGTCAACCGCAGAGGTGTAGCGGCCCTGCGGCGCACTGATTTGTGCCCCCTGCGCCATCTGTTTCGCCGCGATCAACATTTCTCGCGCAATCGCCACGCCTTCACCGCGCGCTGCTTCGGGGGTCTGCGCCTTGGCCATGCGCTCGAGAATTGAGTCCGGCACTGATACGCGCAGTTCGTTCTTCATGAATTCCGCGTTGCGCACGCTTACCAATGGCCATATCCCAGCGATAACCGGGATGCGGCAATGCTCAATCCGCTTCAGGAAGTTTTCCAGCAAGCGTAGATCGAACACAGGTTGCGTCACCGCATACTCAGCGCCGGCTTCGACCTTGTACTCGAAGCGGCGAATTTCTTCGTCGAGATCCGTGAGCCCGGGGTTCGCGCCCACGCCGATCACGAAGCCGGTTCCCGTTCCAATTGGATTTCCTCCGAGATCCAGGCCGCGATTTAGATTGTGCACAATGTTGACCAGGCCGATCGCGTCCACATCAAACACGGCGGTCGCGTCGGGATAGTTTCCCATCTTCGGCGGATCGCCCGTGATGCAAATCAGATTCTTGATTCCAACTGCGGCCGCTCCCAGCAAGTCACTCTGGATGCAGAGCACGTTGCGATCGCGGCAGGTGTAGTGGAGGATCGCGTCAATGCCGACCTCGCGCTGAATGAGCAGCGACAATGCCTGGTTGCTCATGCGCGCCGAAGCTCGTGGGCTGTCGGGAATATTGACCGCGTCCACGCCCACCGACTTCAGAAAGCGCGCGCCCTCCACTTCCTTCACCACGTCGATTCCCTTGGGAGGAACGATCTCGACCATGGTCACAAATTCATTGCGAGCCAACCGGGCTCCCAGAAGCGAGCGGCTTTCCAGCGGCACAGCCGGAACCGCCTTGGGCGCAGGACCTCCCGTGACGTGAGCAGACGCAGTCTTTCCTCGGGCCTCGCCCACGCGCAGCGCTGACTTCATTACGCGAATGTGCTCGGGCGTGGTTCCGCAGCATCCGCCCACCAGTCGCACTCCGGCGGCGACAAACTTCCGCGCATAGCTCGCCATATATTCCGGCGAGCACAGATAAATGTTCCTGCCATCCACCGAGCGCGGAATACCTGCGTTGGGCTGAGCGGCCAGAGGGAGGGATGTCGCAGCCCGTACGCGCTCCATGGCGTCGAGCATGGCGACCGGCCCGACGCTGCAGTTGCAGCCAATGACGTCCGCGCCCCACTCTTCTAACTTCGCGACAAATGTCTGCGGATCGGAGCCGTCCAGGCAGTTGCCGTCCTCGTCGATGGTGACCTGCGCCACGAGAGGAATCGACGCACTCACGTCCCGCACCGCCAGCATGGCCTGGTGGACCTCTTCCAGATATCCGAAGGTTTCGAGAATCAGCAGATCGACTCCGCTTTCGACCAGCACCTCGATCTGCTGGCGGAAGGCATCTCGGGCCTCTTGAAACGACGTCTTGCCCAAAGGTTCGATTCTGGTGCCCAACGGGCCAACCGATCCCGCTACCCACACATCGAAGCTTTTGGCGGCTTCGCGGGCCAGGCGTGCTCCGGCGCGATTCACATCGGCCACCTTGTCCGCCAAGCTGTGTCGTCCCAGACGGAAAGAGTTAGCACCGAAAGTATTAGTTTCGATAATTTCGGCTCCAGCCTGAAGGTAATCGTGGTGAATTCCACGAATCATTTCGGGCTGGGAAAGATTCAGTTCATCGTACGACCGGTTGATGAAGATGCCTTTGGCATAGAGCAGCGTCCCCATCGCGCCATCGCACAGCACGGGGGATTGCTTAATCCGGGCAAGAAAGTCAGCCGCCATATAGATTCTGAGAATACAGGATCAACGCTGGTTCGCGCATCTTAGTGGATGTTCAATGCGAGCGAGAAAAAGTGCAATTGTCTGAATTTGTTCTCCATCGTCGTCCATGAGGAGAGGCACCGGGTCTGTTATAATCCACCATTTCGCAACTAAATCTTCCTTTTTCATGTTGTTAGGAGCCTCCCGTTTGAAGAGACGCATCCTCGTTTGTGTGGTCGGAGTGTGGGCCGCCCTGAGCTTCCTTTCCTGTGGCGGCAGCAGCAAGCCTAAGAATCCACCCAGCGGCCTGAAGGAACGTGTTCTGGCATCGCAGGGTGTCAGCTCCACTCTTCTCCAGGGCAGGCTCGTTTTTATTGACGGCTCGAACGACACTATTGCGCGGGTCTCGCCGATCAGCGCCGGAACGTCCCCGGGGCTAATGGCATTGAATCCGAACCGGAGCGTCCTGGCGACTTTCGATAACAGCACCACCAGCGTCTTCGCGGTCAACACGACAACCGAATCCGGAATTGGAAGCGTGCGCCTGCCTGGGCCGACCTCGAGCATGGTATTTCCTGTGGCGAGCCCAATCGGATATGCAGCGGTCCCGTCTGCCACGGTCAACGGCTTTTCGTTCCTGGGCGCGGTCGACGTGATGAACTTTTCGACCGCGGCACTCAGCACAATCGCCGTCAATAACGCACAAACCGTCGTCTCCAATTCGAATGGCACGGAACTGCTCGTCTTCAGCAACGACTCCGATTCGATGACCGTGCTGTTTCCAACCGCGGCGGCGCCTCCGGTCGACACCAGTTGCTACTCCAACCCTCCGAATTCGGTGTGCGCGATCGTGCCCGGATTTGACCGTCCAGTCTTTGCTATCGTCAACGGCAGCACTGCCTATGTCTTGAATTGCGGCCCTCAATGCGGCGGGAGCCAGGCCAGCGTCATGATTTTTGACATGAACTCGCTGGCTATTACTGCGACGATTCCTGTGGACGCCGCGACCACTGCCCTACTCAACGGTTCCACTCTTTACGTCGCGGGCACACCGCCCAGCAACAACGCGTGCACGGGACAGACGACTGCGGCTACCATTTGCGGAAGGCTCGATATTGTTGACTTGGGTAGCGGCACAGTCACAGGCCGTGCTGTGATCACCAACGGGTATCACGACCGCATCGACATGACCTCAAACGGTCAGATCTTCGTCGGCTCTCACGATTGCACGAACATTGGCAATATTAATAACCCCGTTGGAGAAGTTCGGGGATGTCTGTCGATCTTCAGGACTCAAGACAATTCTGTTCTGATCCCGCCGGACAACGGCGATGTGCTCGGTCTGCAGGGATTCACCAGCCGCAACGTTGAGTACGTCGCTGAGGGTGGTAATCTGCGGGTTTATGACACGAACAAAGACGTTCTTCTGATCAACGACTTCGTGCCCCAGGGAAGCATCGACGTAGTTGGCTTCGTGGGCGACATCAAAGCGATCGATTTCTTCTAGAGCGGCTTTCGAAATTCGCGGCGAACAGATATTGCTGAGCTGCTCGGCTATTCGTGCCGCAAGGCTTCGATGGGATTGAGTCGGGAAGCGCGGAAGGCCGGGATCATGCCGCTGATCAATCCCACCGCACCTAGAATCAGCGTCGACGCAATCAGCGTCCCCGGCGCAATGATCAGCCGGATGTCCCCGGCTTCACCATTCTTGGCAAAGGCGCTGTAGAGCGTGAGTCGTCCCACGGAAAGCGCAACAATATAGGCGAGCACGACTCCCAGCACGCCGCCGATGAATGTAATGGTCAGGGCCTCCGCCAGAAACTGAAAAAGAATGTACCTCCGTGGTGCGCCCAGCGCCTTCTGCACCCCGATCTCTCGCGTCCGTTGCGTGACCGACACCAGCATGATGTTCATCAGGCCCACGCCGCCGATACCCAGGGTCAGTGTGCCGATAAAGCCCATCAGAACCTTCAAGCCCATCGTGATGATTTCAAACTGGTGCACTTGCATCATGATGTTGAATACTCTCACCGCCTGCCGGTCAGACTGGTTGAACTTGTGTTGCGTCGCTAGAATTGTGCGCACGGCCGGCTCCAGTCGTTCGTAATCCGGCATCTGGTAGGTGAACCAGATGGTGTCGAGGTAGTGCGTGTCTTTTAGATCACTCATCGTGCTGAAGGGGACGTACACCACTCGGTTGATGTCGTCATTCCCCTCCTGCATCTTTGCCTTCAAGACTCCGACGACTTCGAAGCTGAGACCATCGAGCCGGATGTGTTCTCCGATCGCATTGCGTCCCGAGAACAGTTTCTCTTTTGCTTCCGACCCGATGACCGCGACCCGGGCGCGCTGCACCTGGTCTTCCATGTTGTAGAAGCGTCCCTGATCTAACTTGAGAGCGCGAATATCCAACACGTTGGGATAATTTCCGCTCACGGACCAGCTGAAAACCCTGGTGTCGTACTGAACGTTGGCCTGCTTGCCGACTTCCGGCGTGATGTGCGTGATCTGCGGAAGATTCGTGGTAAGCGCGTCCACATCGTCCTGGGTAAAGCGGACTGCCACGCCTGATTTTTGACCACCCGCCTGCAGGGAGGTCTTGCCCGGCACCACGATCACAAGCTTCGTGCCAAAGTTGGCGAAGATGGCGGCGCAAGCTTGGCCGAATCCGTCGCCATACGCCAGCAGCATGACGACCGTAGCAATGCCCCAGGCCATGCCCAGCATGGTGAGCGCCGTGCGCCGCCGGTTGTGGCGCATGGCGTTGTAGGCCTCCTGAAGCAAATCACTCATCATAGCTATTTCCTGAGCACTACTCCTGCCGCAGGGCTTCGACTGGCTGCAGCAGTGCCGCTTTGCGTGCCGGATAGAGACCGGCGACCACTCCGGCCAACGTCAGACTGCCGATCGCGAGCATGGCCGACATCGGCACCAACTTCGGTGGATCGAATCCTTGCGGCCCTTGCACCCCACCCATGAGCGCCATTAATCCGCCCGCCCCCGCTAAGCCGAGTAGCCCGCTGCCTAGCGTAAGCAGCAGTCCTTCGAGAAAAAAATGGAACAGAATATTCCGGTTGGTCGCGCCCAGTGCCTTGCGCAACCCAATCTCCTGCGTGCGCTCGGTTACCGCGACCAGCATAATATTGATCACCCCGATCGCACCCAGAGCCAGCGTGACCATGCCCACGGCTCCCAGGAACATGTTCATCACATCGAAGATGGTGCCCACCATTTTCGATTCCTGGATCGAATCCCATTCGTCAAAGGCGTTTGGATCTGTGACATCGAATCCATGATTGCGCGCGACAATCTTGTGAACATCCTGTTGCGCGAGAAGATGCTCCGAGGTCATGCTCGGCTGATATTCGATGAACGAGATGGAGTTCTGATGATTCTCGCCTTTGATCGGGAAGTTCGTGGACATCACTTCGAATGGGATGTAGCCCCGCATGTTCAGCCACATGTTGTCGCCGCGGCCCAGGTGCGGCATGCTTCCCACCACTTCAAAGCGCTCGCCATTGATCAACACAAATGCGCCCAGCGATGGCCGCCCTGGGAATAGCGTCTTCAAAAGCTCATTCCCGAGCACGATCACATTCCGCCGCTGCGCCCCGTCCAATTCATTGAGCCAGCGGCCTTCCTTCATCGGGAGATAGCTGATCTCGTTTAGTTGGGGCTCAGTGCCTAGAATTTCTCCGCTGGCGCTAGCAAACTCGCTGACCTCGTGCAGGTCGCTGCGCGAAATGATCGGCGCCGCATTTCGTACATGGGGCGCTTGCTCGCGGATGTCGAGATAGTCCTGGTAGGTCAGAAGATAGGAGCGTGCCGAGTTCATGTTGCCCATCACCGCCGGCGCGCGCCCGGGGAATAGAAACATGATGTCCTTGCCGAACTCAGCCATCTCGCGCTTGTTGCCAGAGCGGAAGCCTTCCCCTA
Organism: uncultured Acidobacteriaceae bacterium; assembly: GCA_963731405.1. Classification (GTDB taxonomy): domain Bacteria; phylum Acidobacteriota; class Terriglobia; order Terriglobales; family Acidobacteriaceae; genus Sulfotelmatobacter. The sequence continues at coordinate 299,136 of CAVSVS010000025.1, forward strand.
CTCCTACCAGCAAGAGCAGCGATCCTACGCCCCACGCGATCCCGAACATGGTTAGGAATGAGCGCAGTTTATGCGCCCATAGGTTGCGGAAGATCTGCGCGAAAATGTCCAATATCGTCCGCATACTTAAGTTATTCTACCGTTCCGCGAACTGCGCAGGTGGCGCATTCGCAAGCGGATATTGCAGCGATTTTTCCCATGAATCGTCTGGTTGGGCGAGACTATCCCCACTCCTGATTAGGAATACGTGCGGAAGTCGCGGAATGTTTCACAATGCGTGAAAAATTAGCTCGGAACCGGCGATACGTGAGCGAGAATCCTCGAGGACTACTACTTGGCCGGTTGCAGCACCAATCGATGCGTTCGGGCCACTTCCACCGCTTTCGCGCTGAAGGGAAGAGTAAACGTGGTTCCCTCGTACCAGGCCTTCCACTGGTCCATGTAATACGGGCTCAAGAAATTTCCACCCTGGCCGGTGACGATGTTCAGAGTCGACTGATCCAGGTCCGCGAGATTGGCCGTGAACCGCTCGGACGGCCCATGGTGCCGCGACACGGCCTTCACCGTGTAGCCGCTGCCCGACTGCTCCTGGACTCCCGGCCCGGACCACCGGTTGATCAATGGAATCTTACCCAGGATCGGATGTTGAATCTCGACCGCATTGAACGCGCCCCAGCGCCACGCCGCCAATTCCTTCGGTGCTTGCGGCCCGTTCACGGCTGCATCCACGGCTGCGGTAAGCAGATCATCGTAACTGGAATATTTTTCCGGCAGCCAGCGCTTCGGTCGGTGAAGCAGAATGTTCTCCAGCCACACCGAGCGCATCTCCCATGAATAAGTCTTCCAGCTGAGTGCTTCGTCGTCTATGGATGAATCGGCGGGCGCGCTTCCCAACTTTGGCTCGAGCAGCAGCCTCCTCAGCTCCCGGATGGATGTCTCGGCAATCGTGGGCGCCGCCGACGCCGCCTGCATTCGACCATCCCAACTTCGCATGAGATCGGCCGCCTGTTTGACTCGGGGCGACGCTTTGGACGCATGATCCACCGCGTACACAAAGCGCTCTGCGGCAAACAAATCGGCATCCGAGTGAATGTCAGTTTGCAAGGCCAGCATGTCTGCCGAGGAAAATTGCCGTCCCGACTCCAGCACGTGATAAATCCGTGCTGTGCGCCACGGAGCCTCCCACTCCATGCTGATCGAATTCGGATACTTGTCCGGCGTGATTCTGCCGTTCGCGGTGCCGATGATTCCCGAGGGCGGGTTGTAAATGCTCGGGAGCTTGTCGAACGGAATATACGAAGTCCACTCGTGCGCATTGTCCGCGCCGCTCACGGGAAGGCTGCCATCTCCCGCCGCCCGGATCGGAACCTTTCCCGTCGTCTGATATCCGATATTCCCATCCACATCGGCATAAACCACGTTTTGCCCGGGTGCGTCTAACTGCGAGAACGCATGCCGGAATTCCTGCCAATTCTGCGCCGTATCCACATCAAAGAATGGAATGTGCAATCCGTCATACAGCGTCCAGCGCAACGCCAGTGGCCGGGTTTCGCCCGGCACCAGTTCGGTGATGATGGGGCCATGCCGAGTGATCTTCACGTCTACGCTGACATCGGGCTTCCCCTTGACTCGAATCACTTCCGTGCGATGGTCCGGCTGCACCCAACCGCCGGGAGTCTGGTACGCGCCCTGCGCGTTGAAGTTCTCGATGAAGACATCGGTCACCGTCGGACCAACGTTCGTGAATCCCCACGCAATCCGCTGATTGTGTCCGACAATCACGTACGGCATTCCCGGCAGCGTGACCCCCGCAACGTCCAGACTGCCGGCGTGCAGATGTGCCTCGTACCACAGGTTCGGCATCTGGTGGCCCAGATGCATGTCGTTCGAGAGTAGCGGCTTTCCCGTTACCGTGTGCGCTCCGGAGACAACCCAGTCGTTCGATCCATTCACAGGTAAACCCTCGGGCGAAGCTTCCACCGGGATTCGATTCTGCGTGACAGAGTTGTCCATCGGATCGTCGTCGCCGTTGTCGTCGTCATCGGAATCGGCAGCGGCGCTATCGGATTCATTCAGATCCTCACGCATCACAGTCGGAGGGCGGTCATGCCACGAGCGGTTCACATACAAGTCTGCAGTCAGCTCCGGCCCCAGCTTCGCCAGAATTTTCTCCCGCGACAATGCGTCGAAAAAATAGTGATAGTTGAGGTCCTTGACCATCGAATTGGCGACCACGACCGAGTCCTCTGCCAGCCATGGTTTCGGTTCGTAGCGCAAGATACGAAACTCCAGCGGCAGGTGGTCGCGGTGCGCATCGATGTAGGCGTTTACTCCGCGCGCGTACGCCTCGAAGAAATTTCGGTCGCGCGGGTTTGCCATTTCGAGCGCCTTCCTGGCCGCCGCACGCAGGCCCAGGATTCGCTGCTCCCGGTCGAGCTTTAACAAATCCTCGCCCAGAATTTCCGCGAGTTCTCCGCTCCCATAGCGGCGCATGATGTCCATCTGCCAGAGCCGGTCTTGAGCGGTCACATATCCCTGCGAAAAGAAAAGATCTTCCAGGCTGACCGCTTCAATCGTCGGAACTCCGTGGCTGTCGCGCGTCACACTGACCGGCGCCGATATCCCGCTGACGCGCAGTTGCCCATCCAACTGGGGAAGGGCAGAGTGCGCGACATAATAGGCATAGGCAATTGCAGCGACTACCAGAGAGACCACCGCCAGCAGTAGCCAGAGCAGGATGCGGGCGACGGGCGACCGGCGCGACTTGGGTAAACTGATCTCTGCCAGCGTGCTCATGGGGAATCTTGATTGTATGCCACGGGTTGGCGCCCCGGCTCACGCTGAAAATGAATTTCATTTTCAAGATGGCGGGTGTTATCCTGACCTCGTTGCACCTGCCTCTTTCGGCCCAACATGCTCCACAAACGCATCGATGACCAGCCCACCATCTCCCGCCAGATGGTCCGTGAAGCCCAGGAGATCCTTCATAAGCACTTGAAGGGTGTCGGCCTCAAGCAAACCGCGCAGCGGGACACCATTCTGCGCACTTTTCTTGAAACTCGCGATCACCTCTCGACCGACGAACTTCATCGCCTGGTGCAGAAAAAAGATGAGCGTATCGGCTATACCACCGTCTACCGCACGTTAAAACTGCTGGCCGAGTGCGGACTGGCGAGCGAAGTCGCCTTCCACGACGGCATTGCCCGCTACGAGCACCAATACAACCGCCGCAGCCATCACCACATGGTTTGCACCGACTGCGGCAGTTCGGTCGAATTTTTTTCGCAGGAAGTGGGCCAACTCGAGCAGGAAATCGGGCGCAAGTACCACTACCTGACCACCCGCCACACTTTCCAGATCTACGGCGTCTGCGAAGAGTGCCGCCTGAAGAAACATACCCCGCGCCCGCAGTAAGAAGTTTTTGAGTAGCGCACCCTTCTCACAGTCGCAACATCGCACCTGGCGCAAGCAAATCAAAGAAGATACAGGAAAATTTCTGACAATCCCAAACGGTAGGATTATGGCGCACAGAGCGCGAATCCAACTGGCTCGAAGAAGTGGTTGTGGGCAGTGGTTTTCTGCCTAGCGCAAGCAACACTTCCGATGGCGCGGGTAGCTACTCTTCGAACATGGGGACTTGGCGCTGATCTTGCGTGCCGCCGCGGCGTTGACGGCGGGTGGCGCCGATTACTGCCAAAACGGTTAAAGATTCGAGCGCGGTGCGGGGGACAAAGATGCGTTGCGTGTTGGAGCGCTGGTCGGGCGGGCTGACGAGGAATCCTTCGGGCGTGGTTTGAGTGAGGTCGGCGGGCATGAGGCCTTCGAGGATCTCGCTGTCCTTGAAGCGCAGGCGGACCCACAGTCCTTCCGAGCGGGGACGGGAGGTGAAGGTTTTGCGGGTTAGAGATTCGGAGTCTCCGAACTCGCGGACGAAGTAGACGCCCTTGATTTCGCGGAGGTCCATGGAGATTACGGTGCCCGAGGTGTTGAGGAGTTCGAGCTTGCCCTCATTGACGAACTGAGTGGGGGAGACGTATCCGGAGACGGAGTCGCGGTCCATCTTGCGAACGATAACTTTTTTGTGCGTCGAGGGCATCTGGCTCCGTCATCCTGAGCGGGCGCAAGTACGAATTTTAGATTGTAGATTTCAGATTTCAGACCGAAACGCGTAGACTCATCGCGTCTTCAATCTGAGATCTTCGATCTAAGATCTGAAATCCGCCGCGCCTGATTCTCGCACTTTTTGGGGGAAAAGCAGCGGAATCCGCCTTGGCAGTAGCCAAAATGTAAACGGTGTGTTATTTTCTTTAGCTTGCCGCAAAGATTCCACTTCGCATAAGTACTTTGTCTTAAGCCACTTGCATTCGGGTGGCTGGGGTATCGGATCCATTGGTCCCCAAGGCTGTGGAAATCTTGTGGAAAGTTTGGTGGATCTGGCTCTTGTCTGGGTGGCGATGTGCCTTCGATCGCTGCTGAAAACAGGCCGTCCGCCGCTTGGGAACGAATGGCTGATTACATTTATACGATGGAAATCCGGCTGACGCCGGACCAACTGAAGGGCGTCGGACTGGTTCAAGACGTAGCCCGGGCAGCGGGCATGAATCTATACCTGACCGGCGGCGCCATCCGCGACATCATCAGCGGATTCACCATCCGCGACCTCGATTTCACCGTCCAGGGCAATCCTCTCAAACTGCAAAAAGATCTGGAGAAGGCTGGAGCCAAGATCACGGCGGTCGAAGAGGATATCCGCACGATCTTCATCTCGCTGCCGGGAAATGCGCGCGCAGAAATCAGCATGGCGCGCACGGAGCGGTTTGAGAAGACAGGCAAGCCTCCGATCGTGACGCCGGCGACGATTCACGAAGACTTGCGGCGGCGCGACTTCACGGTCAATGCGATGGCGTTGTCACTCAATGAAGGATCGCGCGGGCTGTTGTTGGATCCGTTCAATGGCGTGGCGGATATCGAGGGTAAGGTCATCCGCATTCTGCAAAATTATTCGTTTTTGGAAGACCCATCGCGGCTGATTCGCGCGACGCGGTTTGCGGCGCGGTTTCACTGGCCGTTGGAAGAGCGCACGCAGGCGCGCTACGACGCGGCGAAGGAAGGGAAGTACATCGACCACATTCTGCGGTCCTCGATTGGGCACGAGATCGCGGCGCTGGCGCATGAGGATGATCCGCTGCACGTAGTGAAGATGTTGGAAAAGGAAGGCTGGCTGGAGATTCTGCACAGCCACTGGAACGTGGCCAAGGTCGACACCAACGGCATCACGCAACTGATGAAGACCCGGCAGCAGATGGTGGATATGGGATACACGCCCGATGCCGGGCCGGCGGTGATGTACTTTCTGACGTCGCACTTCTCGGACAAAGATGTTGCGGATATTCAGAAGATGATTCCGCGGAAGGATCTGGTGGAGGCGTGGCGAGATATTGAAGATCACGCCAAGGAATTGGCGAAGCGGTTGATGGGGAAAGAGGCGGCGACTCCGTCGCGTACGTGGCAGTTGCTGTCGTCGGCGCGTCCGGAGATGGTGCTGTTTCTGGCGGTGACGGCGAAGCAGCAATCGGTCGAGCAGAAGATTAAGAATTATCTGACGAAGTGGCGGCAGGTGCAGCAGAGGCTTCCGTTGCCGGAGATGACAGAATTGCTGATTACGCCGCAATTGCCGGAGTACCCGAAGCTGGCGCACGACGTGTTCATGTTGCTGCTGGATGGGAAGCTGCGATCGCGTACTGAGACGTTGAAATTCTTGAAGCCGTTTGCGCCGCCTCCGCCGCCTCCGCCGCCGGCGCCACGGCGTGGACGCGCGGCCAAGGCAGCGGCTGAAGCGACACCGGCTGCTGCGCCAGGTAAGCCGGGACCAAAGGGGAAGAAGGGGAAGGGCGCGGCTGCGGCGGCGCCTGCGGCTGCGGCGGCAGTGGCGCCCGCGAAGGTTCCCGAAAAAGCGAAGGCTGCGAAACCAGAACACAAGCCCGCCAAGCCTGCGGCGAAACCGGCGAAGAAGCCAGTGGCCAAGGCGCCCCCGAAGAAGGCGAAGGGGAAGAAGAAAAAATAGTCGACGGTTGTTTTGGTAGTGCCGTCAGTATCCTATGATGTGGGCCGCCGTTATCCTTGTTGCACAAGCCTAGGGACTTATCGTCATCCATGAAAAAGCTTGGGAAGATTCTGCTTATTGGGGCGGGCGTGCTCTGCGTCGTGCTCACGGTTGCCATCAACTTCACGATCGGCTGGCGGCCGTTCCTTGGTCCCAAGAAGCGTGCGGTCACGAGCCGGCAGTTCGAACGCACGCCTGAGCGAGTGGCCCGCGGGCGCTATCTGGCGCAAGGATTGTTGGGCTGTGTGACGTGCCACTCTCCGAAGGACTGGACACAGCACGGCGCGCCCTCTCAGCCGGGAATGGATCTGGCCGGCCAAAGTTTGCCGATTCGAGATTTCCCGGGCACCATTGTTGCACCGAATCTAACTCCTGATCCCGAGACTGGTAGTGCCGGCTGGAGCGACGACCAGATCGCGCGCGCGATTCGCGAAGGAGTGAAGCATGACGACACCATTTTATTTCCGCTGATGCCGTATGTGAACTACAAGGATCTTTCGGAGGAAGACCTGGCATCGGTTGTGGTCTACATCCGGTCTCTAACGCCGGTGAGAAATCCACTCCCGCCATCGAAAATTAACTTTCCGGTGAACTACCTGGTGCGGGGGGCGGCGGAGCCGGTTGTTGGAACCGTGCAGGGGCCCAATCCATCGGACGTGCTGGCACGTGGGAAATACATGGTGCGTCTCGGCTGTGGCTGTCACAGCGTAGCGGATGGAATGAATTTTGCGGGTGGCGAGCATCTGGCGGGGCCGTGGGGAGACGTGGTCAGCGCGAACATAACACCGGACGCCTCTGGGATCAGCTACTACGACGAGACGACGTTTATTAAGGAGATGCGCACGGGTTATGTGGGTGCGCGCAAATTGAATTCCATCATGCCGTTTGGCGAATTCAAGAATATGTCGGATGATGATCTGAAGGCTATCTTCGCCTATCTGCAGACAGTACCGGCGGTGAAGCACCGCGTCGACAATAGCTTGCCGGCGACGTACTGCAAACAGTGCAAGCAGAAACATGGTGGCGGGGATCAGAACGCGGCCTCCAGCTAGAGGCGCGAGATCTAAGCCGGCTACTCAGAAAATTTGACAATGTTGGGCGTGCGATCGGGCGTATAATTTTTGTATGCGTCGCCTGATAGCCATCACGGCGTTGGCGCTTTTTTGTGCAGTGCCCTTGTGGGCGCAGCGCGGCGGAGGGCACGTCGGCGGCGGATTTTCGGGGCACGCCGGATTTGGTGGAGGTCACGCAGGTAGCGTCCACGTGTCGGGCGGAATGCATTCTGGATTTGGTGGATCGCGCGGAGTCGCGCACTCTCCCTCTTCTTTCGCACGTTACCCGCAACGTAACTTTTCTCGTGGCGTGTACGCCCACAATGGATTCCAGGGCAATCCCTATCACCACGGCAATCCCTACCACCACCCATACCACAATCACGTTTACTTCTACGGGATTCGCAACAATTGCTACGGCTATGGCTGCCGCGGATATGGTTATCCGTGGGCTTATGGTGCGTATTACGATCCCTCCTGGTGGTGGGATTCGGGTTCGTCGTATGACGAGGACTACGAGCGCGAACGACAGATCGCGAACCAGATGAACCAACAGAGCCTGGAAGAACAGAGAATGCGGCAGCAGGCTGAGGATGATCCGCCGGTAAATAGTAACGATCGCTACGCACGATCGGCGCCGGCGGCTCGTGAAACGGAGAGCGCGCCCGTGCCGCCGACCGTGCTTGTGTTCCGCGATCAGCACCAGCAGGAAGTGCGAAACTACGCGATTGTGGGGCAGACTCTATGGAACTTTGCTTCGCAGCGCACGCAAAAGATCCCGCTGTCAGACCTCGATCTGGTTGCAACCACGAAGGCCAATGATGAACGAGGCCTGACTTTCCGCGTGCCCGCCTCGGGCGAAGCACAGTAGAGCGGTCCCACTTAGCGCACCGTTTCCCCTTTCACTGCATCCAACACCCATTCAGGTTAATGCGATTCTCATCTGGGCAAGGAACTAGTACATTGGAATCAAGCGTTTAGGTCATTGTACAAGGGGTGAAGGGGAACCTGCAGAAACACTGGCGGGAAAGCCAGAAGCAGCCTGTCTGAGTGATAAAATTAAAAGAATACCCATTATGCATTTAAAAACACTGTTTCTAAATCCTCCCTCGTTTGAAAACTTTGACGGAGGGGCTGGTTCCCGTTGGCCGGCCACCCGCGAAATTGAGAGTTATTGGTATCCGGTGTGGCTGGCGTACCCGGCTGGAATGTTGGAGGGGGCGCGGTTGCTGGATGCGCCGCCGCATCATGTCTCGGGTGAAGAGACGATCGAGATCGCCAAGGAGTACGAATTCCTGGTGCTGTTTACTTCGACACCAGGGTTTCCCGGCGATATCCGGTTGGTGCAAGCAATCAAGCAGGCAAATCCCACGATCAAGATCGCTTTTGTGGGGCCGCATGTGAGCGTGCTGCCGGAGAAGTCGTTGCGCGATTGTCCGGAGATCGATTTCGTTTGCCGCAAGGAATTTGACTATGCGGTGGTGGACTACGCGAAGGGCAAGCCACTGGCGGATATTCCGGGTGTGTCGTTCCTGACGGACGGGAAAGTTGTGCACAATCCGGACGCTCCGCAGATTCAGAATCTGGATGCGCTGCCGCACGTGACGGAAGTTTATAAGCGGGATCTCGATGTGACGAAATACAACGTGCCGTTCTTGCTGAATCCGTTTGTGTCGTTGTACACAACGCGAGGATGTCCAGCACAGTGTACGTTCTGTTTGTGGCCGCAGACGTTGAGCGGACATCCGTGGCGGAAGCGGTCGAGCGATGACGTCGCAGCTGAAATGTTGAAGGCCAAACAGATGTGGCCGGAAGTGAAAGAATTTTTCTTTGACGACGACACGTTCAACATTCAGAAGGCGAGGACGATTGAGCTGTGCGCGAAGCTGAAGCCGCTGGGACTGACGTGGTCGTGCACATCGCGTGTAACGACCGACTTCGAAACTTTGAAAGCGATGAAGGAAGCGGGATGCCGCTTGCTGATCGTTGGCTATGAGTCGGGAGATCAGCAGATTCTGAAGAACATCAAGAAGGGCGCGACCATTGAGCGGGCGCGGCAGTTCACCAAGGATTGCCATAAGTTGGGACTGGTGATTCACGGCGACTTCATCATGGGTTTGCCGGGCGAGACGCATGAGACGATCAACAATACGATTGCGTTCGCCAAGGAACTGGACGTCGAGACGATTCAGGTTTCAGTGGCACATGCGTATCCGGGAACGGAGCTTTACGATTACGCGGTGCAGAACGGCTTCATGGTTGGCGACAATAAGATGGTGGACGAGGGTGGACACCAGTTGGCCCAGATTCAATATCCGGGGCTGCCAGCTGATGACATCATGTCGGCCGTGCACCGGTTCTATGACGAATATTACTTCCGTCCAAAGGCGGTTTACCGCATCCTGAGGAAAGCGGTTTTTGACAGCCACGATCGCAAGCGGTTGTACAAAGAGGCGAAGAGCTTCTTGAAGCTGCGATCGGCGCGCAACAAGATGGTGAAGCAACACAACGCTGCCGCGGCCACCGCCGAGCCGATGAAGGCCTAGCGATCTCAGTGTCCTCTGTGCTTCAGAGGAGGACGCTGTGGATGTCGAGACAACTGAGCTGCAAGTGACCTTTCGCAAGTATCTGGTGCTGGCTGGAGTGACCGTCTTTGCGGCGGCGGGTGACTCCATGCTCTCGCACGGGATGAAGCAAACCGGCAGTATTTCCCTCCATCATCTGCAAAGTATTATTCTCGCGGTGGGCAATCCGTGGGTCGCGGTAGGCATCGTCCTGCTGCTGGCTTTTTTTGCGTCGTATATGAACGCGCTGTCTTGGGCAGATCTCACTTATGTGTTGCCGGCTACATCGCTGGGATATGTTTTGCTGGCGTTGGTGGCGAAGTTCGCCCTGCATGAAGCGGTGAGCCCGCTGCGGTGGCTGGGGATCGCGCTGATCACGGGTGGAGTGGGATTCGTTGCCGGGGGGCCCTCACTGACTTCGCATGAACATGCTGAGTCTCACAGCTTCGACCATGCTTCGCGCGAGGTGACATCGTGAAACATATGTACACGTGGGGCGCGATCGTGGCCGTGGCATTCGCTTCCGTGGTTGGGGATATTCTTCTGGCGCGTGCGATGAAGCAGGTGGGAGACGTCCACGAACTGTGGAGGCGGGCGGGATTGTGGACTGTAGTTACCCGCACCGTGGGGAATCCAAACTTCTTTATGGGGCTGGCCGCGATGGCAGTCGGATTCTTCAGCCTGCTATTTGCGCTCTCGTGGGGAGACGTGAGCCTGGTCGCTCCAGCCGCCGCGTCGCTCACGTTCATTGGGAATGCATTCGCGGCTAAAATCTTCCTGCATGAAAAAGTGGATCACCGGCGCTGGATGGCTGCCATGCTCGTGGCGGCAGGAGTGGCGTTGCTGGCCGGGTAGCGATTGCATCGCGCAACCTCGACCTTAGTTTGGTCCGCCTCACGCGCTACTTACCTAAAAGCCGTGCTGAGTCGCCTGGAACATTTTGTTCGGAATCACCCAACCTCCGCAGATTGTTGCGTCCCCTGATTTGCCTCCGCGATTGCCTTAACTTAGCTTAAAGCTTGCCCAAAGGCCAGAAAGGGATCATGATGGCGGGCGGCGTTTGGAACGGAGATATCTGATGCAAAGACAAATCCGGGGATTCGCGTTGATTGTGGTGGTCAGCTTTGTTCTTACATCGAGCATTCCCGCGGTGCACGCTCAGACGTATACGGTGCTGCACAATTTTCGGGGGACATATGGCGACTCGCGGGTTCCGTCCACTTCCAGCGTGATTGCGCAGGGGCGTGACGGAAATATGTACAGCACGACTCCGGATGGGGGAATTGACAGTCTCGTGTTCAGAATTACGCCTGCGGGAGCGGAGCGGGAACTTCCTTTCCATTTCTTCCCAGCCGAATTTCCTGCGGATAGCGGATTGACTTTTGCAACCGATGGAAATTTCTGGGGGACGACGGAGGGTTACCAATTCTGGGGATTGCCTGGAATTATTTTCAAGATGAACGCTGCTGGGAATGTTGTCGAGTACAACACATTCGGTGGAACGGACGAAGTCAACGGGAACACGGCGACGGCTCCCCCGGTGCAGGGCAGAGATGGCAATTTTTACGGGACCACGAGTGCGGGGGGAAATATACAGCTTTGCGCTTACGGAAACGGGGGGTGCGGCGTCATCTACCGGTTCACGGCGCTGGGTCAATACAAGGTCCTGCACACGTTCGATCAGGAGGATGGCGCGAATCCCTATGGCGCACTGGTGCTGGGAGGCGAAGGCAATTTCTATGGGACTACGCAATTAGGGGGCGCGGCCGACGCTGGTGTTGTTTTCAAAATCACGCCTTCATCGGGAAGGTATAGCATTTTGTATACATTCTGTTCGCAAGCGAACTGCGCGGACGGAGCTAACCCGTACGATGCCTTGGTAAAGGGCGCCGACGGAAATTTTTATGGCACGACGCAAAACGGGGGCAGTGGAATTCTGCCGGACGGAGTCGTATTCAAGCTGACTCCGGCAGGCCAATACACCGTGTTGTACAACTTCTGTTCGCAGAGCAATTGCACCGATGGCGCTAATCCGCTCGCGGGGTTGGTACAGGCGACGGATGGTAATTTCTACGGAACCACAGTTTCCGGCGGAGCCAGCAACTTCGGAACGATTTACCAGATCTCCCCGGATGGGCACTATACAGTGCTGCATAGTTTTGACAACAGCGATGGCGCGAATCCCGCCACTACGCCGGTACAGAACACAAACGGAATTCTGTATGGAACTACTGCCGCGGGTGGCCAGTCCTTTTTCTACTGTGGTCCCGGTTGCGGTGTTTTCTATAGCGTAGATATGGGATTGTCACCTTTCGTGACTTTGGTCAACTGGTATGCGAGCGTGGGGCAGCCCGTAACCATTCTTGGACAAGGACTGAATGCGACCACGCAGGTATCATTCAACGGAGTTCCTGCAACGTTCACGTTAAAGGCTGACACGTATCTGACTACGACGGTGCCCACTGGTGCCGCCGACGGCTTTGTGACCGTGTCGACTCCGAGCGGCACGCTGACGAGCAATAAAGTGTTTCGGGTGAAGCCCTGAGGCTAGCGGCCGAGGATTTTGCGGACCTGGTCGATGTGATTCATGTCGTGTGCTGCCATGTGGCGGCATAGATCCTGCACGGTCAGCTTACCGCGTTCTGCGTGAACTCCGTGACGCTGCCATTGCGCCGGAGTGAGTTGCGCAAACATGCGCAGGTTGGCTTCCCGCAGGAGGCGGAACATGTCGAGGGCCTCCTGAGATTTCCAAGAAGGATAGTCTCCAATGCGCGACCAGAGTTCCTGATCGAAGCCGAGGAGCGGGGGTCCGTCGTGCTCGATCATCTGACGATAACGCCACGTGCTGCTTAATTCGTCTTCCGCCATGTGGGCCAGGATTTCCGTTACAGACCGCTTGTTGGGCGCGGGCTTGTGGGCCAACTCGGCCTCCGGCACGCCGTGAATTAAGCGCGCCAGGGTCCGCGGGGCCTCGCGCTGCATGGCGATGGGATCCTTGCCATCGATGTAGGCGTCGAAGCGGGCTTTGTACTGTTCCGGAGTTTCGGACATGTTCGATTCGTGCTCTTTGTCGAGGATCAAACGCTGTACGAAATTGTACAAGTTGTTCTGGAAGAGCGCGCTTCGTATCGCGACGGATGTCAACCTAACGATGTCTGCTATGGACCGGCCGAGCCCGGCCCAGAACGAGCGGGCGGTTTTGTACTGTTGTTGCGGAGCGCTTGTCGGCGCGCGTCCATTTCTTTAATGAGTCGAGCCAGAAGCATTGTCATCCGGTCGGGATCGCGCTCGGTGGCGATCGACTCGCAGAGGGCTTGCCATTCTTTTTCGTCAATGGTCACGCTTTCGGTAAGGCACGAGTAGGGCCAACCTGAGGGAGAGGACCGCCACAACAGAGAAGTCGTAAGTAGTTCAAAAGGCGAAAGATGTTTTGCACCCTGAATCGGCAACAGAACGGACTGTAGGAAAATAATGCTCGAAATTGGGTGCGGCAGAGCTCAGGTTCACCACATCGCCTTGCGCCTACTAGCGGCTGACAGGGTGAACGATGGGCTGAGGCGAGGTGAAGTAGCGAACGGTTACGTCGTTGCCGAAGTGGGTCACGCGGCTTTTCGGAGCGAGGGAGCGTTGGGCCGCGGGCTTGGGAGAAAAAATGCGAACCGTAACATCGTCGCCGAAATATTGGATTTCACTCTCGGCAAGTCGCAGGCGCCTGTGGGCGACTCTTCCACTGCCAACTTTTGCGGGCATGAGTTCCGGCTCTGCGACAGTTTTGCCGGGAAGAGGCTTGGCGACGATTTCCGGCTGGTCGGGCGCCGTAGATTTCGGCAGCGTGGAGGACTCTAACGAGGATGCGGGAGTGTGGCGCTTGTAGGCAATGAGTCCGGTGAAAGCGACCAGCACGGCAGCCGATACCAACGCCAGAGTGCGGAGGCGAAGGTGGCTCGTCACATAGCTTACCCGCTTCGCACGTGTGAGGTACGTCACTCGTTGGAGATTGACGTAGTGACGGATTCTGCTGCTGCTCAGGAAGCGTTTCGTCTTCTGCTTTTGCAGAAAGTATTTCTCTCGTTGATCGGCGGGAAAACTTTTTACTCGCTGCGCGAGGATGGTCCCAAGGGCAACAGAACGTTGGAATGCTGGCGACTCTTTGGCGGAGGTGAGAGAGGTTTGGCAACGTTCGAAGAAAGAAGGGACGCTGGATTCTCCCATCCAGAACCGCGGGGCATTTTCGAGGGCTTCCCCTTGTTCTTGTTCGATCAGAACCCCTTCAGGAATTGCGTCGGCGACTGTGAGATCCGGCGCAACGTCGTGCGGTTGATGCTGAACGGAGTGTGAGAGAGCGCATTCGATCTGTTCCGCCATCAGGCGGTAGGCGCGCACTTCGCGCTCTTGAAAGGCGTGCGCTTGATTGAAGCGGATGTCGAGAATTCCGGCGACGCCATGATCGAAATAAATCGGGAGCATCAGCAGGGAGTTGGCTCCGAACTGGCGACAGATGTCGGCTTCGATGCGCGTGTCATTCTCGGCGTCCTCCACGCGAAGGATTTCGCGATTGGTCCTGGTAAATGCGGAGACCGTGAGAGAGGCGGTCACGTGCTGGCCTACAAACGCGGCGCTGGTGCCGCTGCCGGCGCGATAAGTGAGGCGATCGCCTTTTAACAGGCCGATGGCGACACCGGATGCCTTGGCGACGTCTCGCGCCGATTCCACGATGAAGTGCATAGCGCCATCGAGATCGAGCTTGCCGCTGGCGATCGAGCGTTGGATGTCGAGGATGGCGGAAAGAGACTGGCGATTGATCTGACTTTCCTGCACAGCGTATGCGCTCGCCAATAGCTGCTGAAAAGTTTCGCGGTCGACGCTGGAGTGGTCATTCATACGGCTAAGGAACTGCCGGGCAGCCTTTGCGGGCGAGCGGGCCGAAGCTGAGGGAAGCCGGCAACCGCAGTCTCTCACCGGCTGAAAATGACTGTCAATACGGTGTTTTGCTAGTGGCAAACTATTTATTTTTCCGGGTATGCAACCCGATCTTCCCACTCACTGAGTCGTAAAGCTGGTCTTGAGCGGCAACTCACGAGACGACCGACCGACCAGAACGTCGCGCGAACCCGAGGGCGTGAGCCACTTTCCTTCTGTGGTCGACCAATACTGAAGTGCGCGTATTGGAACGTGAATGGTCACGGATTGCGTTTGACCGGCGTCGAGATGAATCCGATCGAAGGCAGCGAGCGAGTGGAGAGGAAAGTCTGCGCCCGCTGGCCTGTTGGTGGGGGCGGCCAGGTAGACTTGAGGGACATCGTCGCTGGGAACTTTGCCGGTGTTCTTTAGATCGAAGGTGACCTCGAGGCCACCGTCACTCGCGGGCTTGGTATGGAGGCCGGAGTAGGCGAACGAGGCATAGGTAAGCCCGTAACCGAAAGGAAATAGAGGTGCGATGTTCTGTTGGTCGAACCAGCGATAACCGACTTGAACTCCCTCGCTGAAAGTGGTGACTCCGTTGACGCCCTTGGCGGAGCGCTCGGGATGAGCGGGATCGGTGGCGGGATAGTCTTCGAGGCGCTTACCCCAAGTGAAGGGAAGGCGGCCCGCGGGACTGGTCTTGCCGAGGAGAATGTTGGCAGTGGCCCATCCGCCTTCGTCGCCGGGCCACCACATCTGCAGAACAGCTTTTACTTTGGTCAGCCAAGGCAAAGCCACGGGCTGGCTTACGTTGAGGACGACGATCGTGTTGGGATTGACGGCGGCGATCTCGTCGATGAGCTTGTCCTGATCGCCGGGGAGTGCGAAGTCGGGATGGCCGCGAGTCCAGGCGAAGACGATCGCGGTCTTCGATGCTTTGGCGACGGCGAGGGCAGCGTCGTGGTCGGCTTGGCGTTGCGAGGGCGTCATCCAAGATAGACGAATCTGTTCGGGCTCGTTGGAGGTGTCGCCTTCCACGGTGGCAGTAATGGCGTGCGGTCCGGCGGAGAGTTCAAGGGCGGCGCGGAGATTGTCGAGGCCGTCGGTAGTGGGCATGAGGCCGTCTTTGCCGCCGAGGACGGTGTCGCCGTGGACGCCGCCACGCATGCCGTTGGCGCCGACGACTTTCTTGCCGTCGATACTGACGCTGCCGGCGGCGCCGAGGAGTTGGAGGTAGATCCAGTAAGAGCCGGCAGAGGGAATGGTGAGAGTTCCGGTCCAGGCGGCTTCGGAGTTGGCGGGCAGCGACGTGCCGCTTTTCTTGGTGAAGTCGAGGATGGGATCAACGTGGGTGGCGCCGGCTTTGTCGGTGCGAAGCAAGCCCGGCTGGCCGTCATGCGAGAGGGCGGAGGCCGGGATGGGAGCGCCGGTCATGTCGTCGGCAACGGCGTAGGTGACTTTGGCGTCGGGCGCGAATTGCTTTAAGGCTTCGTAGGGGCCGACTTGCCTCCAGGGGAAACCGAGGGAGCGCTCACCGGCGGTGCCGATGGCGACGGTTTGTCCGGCGCCGGGGCCGATCATGGCTAACGACGCGAGGTCGGAGGACTTGAGGGGAAGGATGTTGCCTTCATTCTTCAGGAGAACGGCTCCGTCTTCGGCAGTCTTTTGGATGATGCGGGCGTTGGCATCGGTGGCGTGGGGCTGAATCTGGTGAGTCGGCGGGTGGTCGAGGTAGCCGAACTTGTCAATCTGGAGAAGAACATGTCCAGCTGCCCTGGTGATGGTTTCTTCCTTGAGTTCGCCGGATTGCAGGAGATTCCAGAGGTTGATGCGAGGATCTTTGCTGGTGCCGAAGTTGGAAAAATCACGCGGAGGCGGTTGCGGCTCTTCAGGCAGATTTACGCCGAAAAATCCTTCGAACAGGGAGTTATTCGATTTCTTGTCGGATGGCGGTTCCGGCTTTTTGGTATCGAAAAAAGAAAACAGCAGGGAACCGAGGGGGCTGTCTTTGGGACCGGGGCCGGGCATCTCCATGTCGAGGCCGTTGCTGATGAACGAAGCGGCATGCGTGGCTCCCCAGTCGGAGGTGACGAAACCCTTAAAGCCGAGTTCGTTGCGGAGAATCTTGATGAGCACGTCGGGATTTCCGCAGGCGTAGGTGCCATTCACCTTGTTGTAGGAGCACATGATGGAAGCGACGTCGGCATTGACGGCGTCGACGAAGGGGGCGACATAGATTTCGTGGAGAGCCTGCGGGTCGACGACGACGTTGGAGCCATCGGTGTCGTAGGCGACGTAGTGCTTGGCTTGCGCCATGATGTCCTGACTCTGAACGCCTTTGATCAGGCTTGCGCCCATGATGCCGGTCAGGACAGGATCTTCTCCATACGTGTTGTAGCCACGCTCGAAGGTGATATCGCGATCGATGTTGATAAAGGGCTGGAGGACGACGTCGATGCCGAGGGACTTGGCTTCGCGGCCGATGACGACGCCGTTGTCTTGCGCGTCTTTGGCGCTGAAGGTGGCGGCGAGACCCATCGTGGCAGTCTCGGCTTGCGAGGGGAGACGGGTGAGTACGCCGGGAGGGCCGTCGGCCATGCGAAGCGGAGGAATGCCGAGGCGGGGGACTCCGGGGAGGTATCCGGCCTGGCCTTGATTGGTGACGGGATCTTCGTAGGCGCCGCGGATGAGTCCCATTTTTTCTTCGAGGGTCATCTGGCTGAGGAGCTTGTCGACGCGGGCGTTGCCGGTGACAGGGGTGACGGATTGCGCAGAGGCAAGGTTTGCCGTGAGGGAAAAGAGAAAGATGACTGCGAGAACTTGAATCACGGTGGTGGGGAGATTCCAACGGATTGAACCTTCAGGACTGCTCTTCACAGGTGCCCCCTGAAATAAAGCGAGTTTCGGATATTTATGTCCGCGGCAGAAGCTGGCCGGACCAAACACTCTACTCGCTTGTGGGAGCAAAATGCAGTGACGGAGTCATTTTTCTTTTGTCGGGGCTGGGCCCGGCGGACAGCCGGAGGCGGCTGTTCCCACATTCTCATTCGTGAAGCCCGATTCGAATTAGTGTCCGGTAGAGGCTCTCGATGCGAGCCCCGATTGCGACGCAACTCCGGTTGGGGCGGTTGCACTCGCGGGCGGGGCTTCAGTTCTCGGAGTTGACGCAGGTTGCTTGGCGCACATTTCGATGACCTCCGATATGCGCTGCATTTCGTGTTGCTTGGCCATTTGCCAGTTACGCAGGGCTTCTTTCTCGCGGGCAACTTGTTCGTGATTTTGCTTGAGGCGTTCGGCGTAGTGAGCGGTGACGCGCTCCATTTCGGCCTGAATGCGGGTGTCTTCCTGCGCCTTGCGGGCCTCGAATTCTTCCAATTGTTGCTGCTGTCCGGCTTCGTAGGAGTTGAGGGCCTGCTGGCGGCGGGTCGCGTCCTGGAGAAGATCGTCGGGCGAGGTGCCGGCGGCATCGAGAGCCATGAGTACGGAGGCACGCTTGATGTCTTTGGACAACTCGCGAATGCGGTCGCTATTGAGCATGTCGACGACCTTGTGAACACCGTATCCGGAGCGCGGGCTTAGAATTCCAGCGGCGTGGTAGATATCTTCGTAGGAAAGCAGATCAGTTTGTTGCTGGCCGGTAATGCCTTCGGGACGATTGGGGTGCGATTGCTTCACGGGAGCCTCCGTCTGTGCGGTGTTAACAGGCGCGTCGGTGCCGTCCTGCCGGCTGCGCCAGAATTTTGGAAAGAGTCCTTTGGATTGCATAACTTTCCTTTCTTGACGAGGGGACGAGCCTGAGATCTGAGGTTGAACGCGCGGAACCGGGTCCGGACGTTGTATTGGTGGTAACTGTGAAGGGTGCGATGGGGATACGTTCACAGGCACGGGATTTGGCGCAGCGGTGATCGGCCGAGCGAAAGCGGGCAGCGCAGGCCCTTTCTCTTGCATTGCTGCGGGAATCCCAGGCACGTCCGGGAGTTTTGGTGTGGGTAAGGAATTCACCGGCCGTGGCGGTTGCGCAACTCCTGAAGGTGAAGGCTTGCTAATCTTGTCGCCGCTTGACGGAGTTTCTTTGTGAACTCCCAGCAGGAAATCGCGGCCGTCGCTGCGGCAGTTTCGGGCTACCGCGGAAAATTGTTCGCGGTGCCACCTGACGGTAAGTCGAGAACCGACCGTGATCGGAGTCTTGAGGCGGATGCAGGCGCCGGACGGAGAGGTGTCTTCGAGGGTGGCGGAAACGCGATTCGGGGTTCCCGTCTGGTCTTCCCAGAGGACCTCGGCCACCGCCCACAAGACCGTTCTCGGTTCGATGTTACGGCCGTCCATGCCATGTGTATCGGCCGGGGAGTGAGCGGGGTTTAGTTACGGTGGGGCGGGGTAGGCCGGTTCGCATTCCACGATGGTTTCGCCGTAGAGGAAACTGGTGCTGAGCTTTGCTCGGCTCATCCGGGTCTAAGACCCGGACCCAAACAAGCAAACCCTTAGGAACTCAATAAAAGAGGCGCATCAGGCCGGTGGGAGGAAGGTCTGGAGAGAGAAATTGGCGATCTTTGCGACCGGCGGCGCGGGCCAGGACTTCGGCGGCGTGATAACCGCTGCGAACGGCGCCTTCCATGGTGGCGGGCCATCCGGTTGCGGTCCAGTCTCCGGCGAGAAAAACGCGGGGCCATTTGGTAATTGGGGCGGGTCGGTAGGTATCGATGCCGGGACGGGGGGAGTAGGTGGCGTGGAGTTCCTTAATAACAGTGGATTTTACGAGGTTGGCTTCGCGGGCAGCGGGGAAGAATTCGCGGACTTCGCTGAGGGCCAGATCAACGATTTCGGCACGCGATTTGTCGATAAGGGATTTGGAGGAGCTGACCACGAGTTCGATGTAGCTGCCGTTCGTCGCGGATCCATCATTCTTTCGCTCCTCCGCGGCTTCTTCGTTTTGCCCGGCCCCACGGCTTGCGCCGTGGGCTGCATTCTCACGCTGCTCCGCAGCTAGTACGACCTCTGCCGGGCTTGGTGCTTGACTGCGCATGGGTTGGAGGCGGGATTTGTGAAACATCCACTGGATAGTGCGATCGAGGAGGACGGCATGGTCGAGGTCAGAGATCTGTCGGTCGAACCAGAGGTGGATGCCGGTTATGGGAGCGGTTTCGAAATGGTTGAGATCCTCACGAAGGGGTACGCTCTCGGGGGCAGCGGGGAGCACGCGATCGAGAGCGTCGAAAGGCAGAGCGAGGATCAGGTAGTCGAATATCTCTTCCCGGTTGGCATCTGGTTCATCGTTTTGAGATCTCGGGCGGACGGTTACTTGGGTGGGATCTGGAATGAAGGATTCGAGGGGGCGGCGGAAGTGCAGAACACCGCTGCGTGCCCTAACGTACTCGCCGGCTGCGCTGTACAGATCGGTGAGCGGGACGGTGGGAACTCCCATGTGGCGTGCCTCGGGGGACTTCATAGACTCCCGTACGACTTGGGCGGCCGCGGAGATGGAAATCAGGCTGAGGTCTTCGCTGAGCGCGCTGACCAGGATGGGACGCCAGAAGCGGTCCACGGCTTGTTTCGTTTGACCGTGTTGGTTGAGCCAGTGCTGGAAGGATTGTCCGGTGTCGTATTGCTCCGAGAGGGTAAGGGGGACGAAGGCGCGCGCGATTGCCAGTTTGTCGGCGACGCCGAGGAACGGGAAATGCAAGAACGACGGCGCGGTGTGGAGAGGTGCCGGGAGAGAAGATGATTTCATCACCGAGGTGCGGCCGCCGGGTTCGATGAAAGTCATTTCGTCGTACCAGCGGATTTGGTCGGCGACTCCGATGCGCTGGTAGAACTCGATAAGGTTGGTGCAGACGCGGAAGAGAACGTGCTGACAATTGTCGACAACTTCGCCGGTGCCGGGATGTTCCCATGACGAGGCACGGCCTCCGAGGAAAGGGCGCTTCT
Source organism: uncultured Acidobacteriaceae bacterium (assembly GCA_963731405.1). Lineage (GTDB taxonomy): Bacteria > Acidobacteriota > Terriglobia > Terriglobales > Acidobacteriaceae > Sulfotelmatobacter. The sequence goes on from CAVSVS010000025.1 coordinate 319,682, forward strand.
CGAACAGGGTTACACGAAAACCGGAGTCGGAGAGGGCGCAGGCAGCGGCAAGTCCGGCCAGGCCTCCTCCGGCGATTGCGACAGTGGGTTGGAATGAGGGGGAGGGCATGCTTAATTCGTTATAGGGAAGCGAGGCGAACGCGCGAATTCTTGCGTTCGCAAAAACCACGAACGCTTCTCACGGCTCGCCCAGATCCTTCGGCGCCAGAAGCAGGCGTCTCAGGATGACAAAAATCTTTGAGCATTCGCTCGTTCATGTCAGGCGTTTGAGGAAACCTTTCGCGAGGATGCGGAGTTTTTCCGAAGTGCTGAGAGAGACTTTGGCGGTGAAGACGTCGTATTGCTTTTCGGCGATTCTCTCGAGCACGCGGCGGTAGATGGTAACCAGCACCCACAACGCCGGCTGGCTGTCTTCGGAGATGTAGGGCAGGAGTTCTTCCCCAGAAGCGTAGAACTCACGGGCACGATCCGCCTCGAGCGCGAGCAAGGGACGGAAGCGCGCGGGATCTGGAGTCGCGAGTAGTTCGGAGGCAGAGAGGCTGAACTTTGCGAGGTCTTCTTCGGGAAGATAGATGCGGCCCATCCCTGCATCTTCTTTTACGTCGCGAATGATGTTGGTGAGCTGAAAAGCGAGGCCGCAACGCTCGGCCAGAGGTTCGGCGGCGGGATCACGGTATCCGAAGACGTGGATGCAGACCAGGCCAACCACCGAGGCGACGCGATAGCAATAAAGACGGAGATCTTCGAAGGTCTTGTATTGAATGGTGAGGCCGGGAGCGCTGCTGGTTTGAGCAGAGGCTTCGGCTTCCTCGATATCCATGGCGGTGCCGTGGGCCAGTTCGTCGAGCAGTCCGGCAGGAATCGAGAAACGACGCTGGGCGTCGGTCAGGGCAAGCAGGATGGCGTCGTCGGTGGGCTCGCCTTGCTGGGCGCGATGAAGGGCGGCGAGCCAAGTGTCGAGTTTCTGACGGCGGTCGAGCAGGCTGAGGGTTGGGTCGTCGGCGATGTCGTCGCAGCGCCGCATGAAAGCGTAAACAGCGCAGAGTGCTTCGCGCTTACGGCGCGGCAGGACCATGAACGCGTAGTAGAAATTTTTGGCAGCCGTGCGCGTAATTCCTTTGCAAACGGAATACGCCATGACCAGCTGCGGCGCAGCGGGATTCCAAGGAAGGGGAACTTGTTGGGTTCCGGCGCTCACGGACGGTTCCCCGGATTTCCGAAAAGTTTTCCCACAGCCGCGCGCACCACCAGAGCGAGTTTGCGAGGCTTGGAAATGGCGGGGCGATTTCCGAGAACCGCGTAGTCTTGCTTCTCGATGGCGTTCAGGATTTCGAGGCCGCCGCGGCTGAAGAGATCGAGGTCGATGGCCAGTTCGCGATCGACCTTTTTCACCAGGGGGAGGCCCTGCCGGAACCAATCGCGGGCACGCTCGACTTCAAACTTCATCAGGTCACGGAAGGCCGGAGTGTTGCGGTTGTGGGCGATGTCGTCTTCGCTGACTTGGAATCGATACAGATCTTCGAGCGGCAAATAAATTCGGCCCTTGGCATAGTCGGCGGTTACGTCTTGCCAGAAATTGGCCAGTTGTAGGGCAGTGCAGGTGAAGTCGGAAAGCTGCTGACGTTCGCGGTCGCGATATCCGCAGAGGTACAGAACAAGATGGCCGACGGGATTCGCAGAATATTTGCAGTAGGCCAGCAGGTCGGTGAAGTTCGGGAAGCGGGTGACTGTCTGATCCTGGCGGAAGGCGCGGAGCAGGTCGGAGAACTCTTCCTTGGGGATATCGAACTGGAGGACAGTTTCCGCGAGAGCTACGAATACCGGGTGCTTTGGAGTGCCGGCGTAGCAGGCGTCGAGTTCGCGCTCCCACTGATCAAGGAGTTCGAGGGAGGCGGCGGTGTCTCCGACTTCGTCGCCGAGATCGTCAGAGATGCGGCAGTAGGCGTAGACGTTGAAGAAATGCTGGCGCAGGCGGCTGGGCAGGAACCAGCTAGCGACGGAGAAGTTCTCGTAATGCGAGCGCGCGAGGCGGGCACAGTATTCACGCGCTCGGGCGAGAGTGGGTGCAGTTGCGGGAATGGAGTAGTGCGCGGGCAGGCGGGACCATCCGAGGGCGGCGAGGTTGGTTGCGGGATGTTCTTGTACGGATGACAATTCAGTATTCTTCCACGATCGCGCGCTTCGGTCTGCTTCTCGCCGGATAGGGATCCTTCGACTGCGTAGACGGTTCGCATTCGCGAACCCTCTACTTCGCTCAGGATGACAAATCTCTGGAACCCTGGTTGGCACGACTGAAGCCGTGTGCCCTTCCCAACCTCGCCAAATCAATGGCCGGGGATGATTGCGGTTTTGATGTCGCCGCCGCGGTTCAGCATGTGGCGCAGAACCTGCTGCAGGCGCGACAGGGGCGCCTCCCCGGTTATGTAGTCAGTGGGGCGAATTTTCTTAGCCGCGATTAATCCGAAGGCTCTGCGAACCGTTTCTGGCGTGTGATGGAAAGTAGCTTTCAGGGTAATTTCTGAATAGTGCAGGCGATTGGTCTCGAGTTGCACTTTCGTTCCACTGGCGCAGCCGCCGAAGAAGTTCACGGTGCCGCCTTTGCGGACCATGTCGACCGCCCATTCCCAGGCTTCGGGCTTTCCTACTGCTTCGATGACGACATCGCATCCGCGCTTCTGCGGAGAAAGGGCGCGGACTGCGTCGACGATGTTCGGTACTTTCGTGGTCTGAAGAATCTCGTGTGCGCCCATGTGCTTGGCTGCTTCCACCTGACCGTCTCGCTTGACGACCGAGATCACGTTGCAGCCGATGGCACGGGCGACTTGCACGAACATGAGGCCGATGGGACCGCCACCGAGGATGGTGACGGTATCGCCGATTTCGACTCCGGTCTCATGCAATCCGCGCAAAACGCAGGCCAGAGGCTCGGTCATGGCGGCCTCTTCGACGCTAACGTTCGGCGGAATAATCAGCATATTGGCTTCAACGATGCGGCGCGGGACGCGAATGTATTCAGCGTAGGCACCGTTGTTGAAGAGGAGATCTTCGCAAAGGTTCTCCTGATGTTTGGAGCAGTAGAAACACATCTGGCAGGGCGCGGAGTTGAGGGCGACGACGCGCATGCCTTTCTTGAAGCCATTGACGCCGGCCCCGACCTCCTCAATGACTCCGGCCAATTCGTGGCCGAAGAGGGCAGGAGGGACGATCATGCGGGCGTGATAGCCGCGCTGGTAGACCTTGAGATCGGTGCCGCAGGTCAGCGCGACCTGGACTTTGACCAAGACCTCGCCGTCACCGACGCGAGGAATAGGTACTTTTTCGATCTTGAGGTCTTCTTTGCCGTACAAGACGGCAGCAGTCATTTTTCCGTTCACTGCGGGTTTCCTTCCACACTACTACCACCCCTAGTATAACTGGGTTGCATCATGATCTTCATCGACGAAGGCTGAGGATGAGCGGCCAGTTCCAAGGCTTGCGGGCTCTGGGAAAGCGGGAAGCGGTGGCTGACGAGCCTTTCCAAATCCATTTCGCGGTTCATGACGAAGCGGACCGACTCTTGTTGCAAGTCGACCGAAGCACTATAGGACCCCACCAAGGTTTTCTCATCGACACAGATAGCTGCCGGATCGATCAAGGCTTCTCCGTGCTGCGTTTGTGCAAACAGCAATACCCGGCCACCGGGACGGGCCGCATCCATTGCGGTGCGAATCAACGAGTTGCCGCCTACGGCAAGAATCACCGCGTCAGCGCCACGTCCCTCGGTTAATTCGCGGACGCGTTCCACGACATCTGTCCGCGAAGCATCAATTGAAAGGTCTAACCCGAAACTTGACCCTATTCTAAGCCTCTCGGGATACAAATCGGAAGTAATTAAGGTGGCGCCCGCTTGCTTGGCCAGGACACTCAATATGATGCCGATAGGGCCTTGCCCGATGGCCAGAACCATTTCGCCACGGCGAAGGCGCAGCGCTTCGATACCCTTCATGCAGGTATTGACCGGTTCCACGAAGCAGGCTTGCTCGAAGGAAACGCCGTCAGGGATGCGCACGGTGCCGTGCTCGACGATCCAATCCATAACTCGAACGTACTCAGCGAATCCGCCACCGGAAGGCTCAAATCCAGCTGTGCAACCAACTTTCTTATACGTAGAGCACTGGGCGAAGGTCTTGTTCTGGCAATAGAAACACTTGCGACACGGGATATGGTGGAAGACCATAACCCGGTCGCCAGGGCGGTAGGTCTGTACGCCTTCGCCGACCGCGGCCACCACGCCGGAGGTCTCGTGGCCGAAGATGCGAGGGGCGGAATGAGAACCGGTGGAGATCTTCTTGAGGTCGGTGCCGCAGACACCGCAGGAGTGAACGCGAACGAGCATTTCTCCGGGGCCAACCGCGGGTACTGGAACAGTCTCGCAGCGGACATCATTCACGCCGTGGTAGACCGCGGCCTGCATGATCGCGGGAATCGAATGCGCAGGGGATTCGACCGTGTACTGTCCGGCTAAGGCCATTGGAAGTATTTTAGATGATATTGGCGGTGGCTTTGGTTCAAGTCAAGCAGATGGGTTACCGAGGGTAATACTGGCTGGTGTACGGTGGCGTACGGATGCGTACGGAGTTCTCAGGCGAGACGCCTCACGGTAGAGCCCGCCGGGATCCTTCGGTTCCATCAGGGCAGGCTGGCGGCGCTACATTAATACGTACGCCTGCGCGCGGGAACGCGGGAGGCTTTCGTGCTATGCTGCGCAAAACTTCGGCTTTCCAGGACTTAACGTGCTGATTGAAATGCGGTTGGAGAACTATGCGGTGATCGACAACCTGGTGGTTGAGTTTGGGCCGGGGCTGAACCTGCTGACGGGCGAGACCGGGGCGGGCAAGTCAATTCTGGTCGATGCGTTGGCACTGCTGCTGGGGGATAAGGCCTCGACCGATGTGATCCGCGCAGGGACCGAGCGCGCCGTCGTGTCGGCGGTGTTCGAGGCGGAGGGAGCGGCGGAGAAGCCGCTGGCGGAAATTCTGGGAGCGAATGGGCTGGACGAGTCGGACGATGGGTCGCTGATCTTGCGGCGTGAAATAGCGGCGAGCGGCAAGGGGCGGGTGTTCGTAAACAATCAGCCGGCGACGGTGGCTGTTCTGCGGCAATTGGCGCCACATCTCGCGACCATTCATGCACAGAATGAATCGGTGTTGTCATTTGATGGTCCTGCGCGCCTGGGCTTGCTGGATACGTTTGCCGGCAGCCAAGCCGAAGGGGTGCAGATCGCTTACGGAGTGTGGAAAGGAATCCGCACGCGAATTGAGGAATTGGAGCAGGGAGAGCAGGACCGGTTGCGGCTGGTCGATTTGTGGATTTTCCAGAAGAGCGAAATCGAAGAAGGGCGCTTGCAGAGTGGAGAGGACGAGAGTCTGGAGACGGAAAAGCGGGTTTTGGCGAATGCAGAGAAAATTTATAACGCCGCCATGAACGCTTTTGATTTGCTGTATGAAGGCAATGGATCAACGGCGTCGTCGCTGCGGGCGGCACAGAAGCAGGTGGAGGAACTGGTTCGGTATGAACCCAAGTTTCAGGAGGCTCTTGCAGCGTTGGAGACGGCACGCATCAGCGTGGAAGACGTGGGAGCGAGTGTCCGCGATTATGCAGGGGGAATTCATGCATCGCCCGAGCATCTGGCGCAAGTCGAGGATCGGCTGGCGCTGTTGGATCGGCTGAAGCGTAAGTATGGGCCGACCTTGGATGAAGTGATCCAGTTTGGGGTGGACGTTTCACGGAAACTTTCTGAGGTAGAAAACAAAGACGAGATCCTGCGGGGATTGCGGGGAGAACTGGCAAAGGCTGCTGCGGAGTATTTGCGCGCGGCGCGATTGTTGTCGAGGAAACGTGGGGAGGCGGCGCGACGGCTGGAGAAGCTGGTGGAGGCGGAGATCAACGACCTGGCCATGAAGTCGGCTTTTCGGATCGAGATGACGAGTTTGGAAGAAGAGGAGAACTGGACGAGTTCGGGCATGGATCAGGTCGTGTACATGATTTCAACGAATCCGGGCGAGCCGTTGCGCCCTCTGGAGCATATTGCTTCTGGCGGTGAGCTCTCGCGGGTGATGCTAGCGCTGAAGGCGAGCGTGGAAGCTGGCGCACGGGAAAAAGTAAAAACCCCCGCCCCTTCGCTCCGCTCAGGGCAGGCTCTGTCGCAAAAAGCGCGACCAGGACGTGGCACTCAGAGGACCTTGGTATTCGATGAGATTGACACGGGCATCGGCGGGCGCGCGGCGGAAAGTGTAGGCAAGAAGCTGAAGTCTTTGGCTCGCTCCAACCAGGTTTTGTGCGTGACCCATCTGCCTCAAATCGCTACGTTCGGCGATCATCATTACGTCATCGAGAAGAAGGAAACCGGCGGCCGTGCGCGCACGAGCATTCGAGTGGTGACCGGCGAAGAGCGTACGGAAGAGGTGGCACGAATGCTGAGTGGGGCGAAGCTGACGGAGACCTCCCGCAAGCATGCAGAGCAGATGATTAAGACTAACGCATGAGGGATTCGATGGGTACGGGGCGGCTCTCGGCGATGGTCGTTTCGGAATTGCCGGCTACTTTAATGTTGAAGTTAACCGTGATTTTGGCTTTGGTTTCGACCGCCTGACCATTCTGCAGGACCGGCTTGAAGCGCCACTCGCGAACAGCTTGCTGTGCCGCGGAGGCCAGGATTGCCGGGCCACTCAACACACGAAGATTTTGAACCAGCCCATCGGCGCCGATGATGGCCTGCAAGACCACCGAACCCTGTACATTCATGTGCTGCGCCAGCAACGGGTAAGAAGCCGGCGCTGGCTGGGCGGTGGCGGTCGATATCTGCTCGCGCTCGGCTGCGTTGATAGACGGATGAACCGAGCTATGCGTGTCGCCGGTAATCACTTGAATGCCGAGAGGAGCCAATGCGGTACGGCTGCTGACGACCACGGGCGCGTCGCCCATCTTCGGTTCGGAGGCTGGCTTAGCGGCGACAATAGCTTTTTTGGTGGCGGACGCCGTAATCGAACGAGTCTGCTTGGTCGTAGCCGGGGCTGTGGTCGCTGCTGTTTTCGGGGCAACCGTGGCGGTGGGCTGGTCCGAATCCACAATGGATTGATCCGAACTGAACCAAATACCCTGATCCTTCAGCAAGAGCGCGACCAGCGCAATCATCAGGAGAAGGAGTGCAAGAAATACGCGGCGGGGTTGGGAATTGTCGGTTGCGACTCGAACCTGCGAGTTGCCGACCGTCCGTCTTGGCGTGAGCTCTATCATGTCAACTGACCGGGGAGTCTGCCCGATGACCTCAATATATTGCTTCAACGGTACTGTTCCCACAATGGCACTCGGAGGGTAGAGCGGGGCACGAGTGGGCCATATGGCCGAACGCCCGAATCGCGTGTTTCTGGAGGACATAGGCGGTGATTTCTATCACTGAAACAGACGTCGGGAATCCGCTATAGGCTCAAGGATGGGACTTCTACCAGCGGCAGATCGAGAAGTGTGGCTGCAGGGACCTTCGGGGCGCTGCGAGCAGGTGCCAGACGGTGGCCAGCCCCCCGCGAGGCTGGTGCTGCTGGGCGCACCCGGCGTCGGCAAAGGGACACAGGCTGACTTCCTGACCAAGAGTTTGAGGGCCTGCCACCTTTCGACCGGTGACGTTTTCCGTGCGGCGGCGGGAGGAAGGGATTGCCAGCCTAGCCCCGCCATGAAAGAGGCCTTGGACTATATGCGCCAGGGCGCGCTCGTTCCCGATCTAACGGTATGGGAAATGGTCCGGGAACGCGGCGCTTGCCTACGGTGTGGGGGTGGGTTCATTCTCGACGGATTCCCGCGCACAGTGGGGCAGGCCGAGTCGCTGAAGAATTGGATGGATGGCGAAGGAATCTCGCTGACCGCAGTGGTGAGCTACGACCTACCGGAAAATCAGATCGTGTCGCGGTTGGGCGGGCGCCGGACCTGCGAGAAATGCAAGGCAGTCTTCCACCTGGCGGAGTGTCCTCCTAAAATCGCGGGCCGGTGCGACCGTTGCCAGGGAAAGTTGTTTCAAAGGGAAGACGACCGACCGGAGTCGATCACGGTACGATTGGAAGCGTATCGTCGGAGCACCGAACCGCTAATCGAATTTTACGGAAAGCTCGGAGTGTTGATCCCGGTGGCCGCCACAGGAACGCCCCAAGAGATTTTCCAAAGAACTCTTGAGGGTCTAGTCATGCGCGGGCTGCGTTTTTCCTTGTAACTTCTCGATCGCACTCTCTTTCCATCATCTTCTTCCAGAACTTTGACGCTGTATAAGACATCATCAATTTGGTTTGTTGGAGATGCATCTTTTCTGGGAAACAGCGAGAGGCGATGCCAGCAGATCTGTGGCTCCGGGAGCCCGTCCGGTTCAGCCACCAGATATCGCCATTCGCTGCTAATCCCCGCGCTTTCTGTGGCTTACGTTGACCATCCCGGTACTTTCCGATAGTTTAGTACTACCGCCACAATGGGGATCGTGTACCCTGAAGGCAGGGGTTTTGTGGCTGTTTTTGCATCTAAGACAGAGAGCAGATTCCTCGCTCGTGTTCGGAATAACATCCGGCCCGGGCGCCATGGGATTTGAGGAGCGGGTTAACACGTGGCTGGAATTCTAGCGAAGAATGACGGAAAGACCTTACTGTTGCTCAAACCGAGGGGGTTCTGCGCCGGAGTCGTGCGGGCGATCGATGTGGTCCGCATAGCCCTGGAGGCGTTTGGGCCGCCGATCTACGTGCGCAAGGAGATCGTCCACAACAGCTTTGTGGTCGAGGAACTGCGAGGCAAAGGCGCGATTTTCGTCGACAGCGAGGACGAGGTACCCAACGGCGAACGGATTATTTACAGCGCGCACGGAGTTTCTCCGGAAGTTCGGGAGCACAGCGCGAAGCGTGGGCTGCGCGTGATTGATGCGACATGCCCGCTCGTGACCAAGGTCCATGTGGAAGCGGTGAAGTTTGCCAAGGAAGGGTATTCACTCATCCTCATCGGGCATAAAGATCACGACGAGGTGGTGGGAACATTGGGCGAGGCGCCATTGGTCACCCAGGTAGTGGGATCGCCGGAGCAGGTGAAGTCTCTGACGGTGCCCGACCCCGATCGCGTTGCCTACTTGACGCAGACGACTCTTAGCCTGGATGAGACCAAGGATATTATCGCGGCCCTGAAGAAGAAGTTCCCCAATATCAAGGGGCCGGCGGCGCAGGATATTTGCTATGCGACGGAGAACCGGCAGGTCGCGGTGAAGCAGGTCGCTTCTGAGGCGGACTTGCTGCTAGTGGTAGGGTCGGAGAATAGCTCGAATTCCAACCGACTGGTGGAAGTGGCTCGCAACCTCGGGACTAATGCGCATCTCATTGATAGTTGCAACGACATTGAGTCTGAGTGGTTGAAAGGCGTGAAGACGATCGCGCTAACGGCTGGCGCGTCGGCGCCGGAGTGTCTGGTCGAAGAAACAGTGATGTTCCTGCGAAACAAGGGTTTTGACAACATGCAGGAACTCGAAGTGATGCCGGAAAATGTGCGCTTCGGGCTGCCGCCGGAGATCGTGGAGGCCATTGCCGCCGCTCCGGCCACGGCAACTGCGGACTAGGAATGTCTTAGGGGCTGAAGGCCTGTAAGGGGCCTTCGCTGACACGGTTCTGAGTAGTGCCCCTAGCAAGTCAGCGTGACGTGCAACGCATGAACGAATGAATGGAGTGTCGAACTGATGGACACAAACTCCCCCGATTCTCGTACTGCTCCTTCCTTAGGTTCAAGTCCAGAGCTGCGATTTGGCAAAATTGAGGAACTGGGTCAGCGCGTGGGCGCGGCAATCGCCGCTGCGCGGAAGTTTCTGTTTTCCCAGCAACATGAGGATGGGTATTGGTGCGGAGAGCTCGAAGCGGATACCACGCTCGAGTCAGATTACATTCTGCTGCACACGCTGCTGGGTACGGGGAATCAGGAACGCTTTCAGAAGTGCGCCAACTGGATCTTGCACCATCAGAATGAGGACGGTGGGTGGAGTATCTATGCTTCCGGGCCGTCGAACAACAGCGCCTCGGTGAAAGCGTACTTTGGATTGAAACTGGCGGGATATACCTCCGACCATCCGGCCATGGAGCGCGCCCGTAAGAAGATTCTGGAGATGGGCGGCGTCACCGAGGTGAATACATTCACCAAGATCTATCTGTGTTTCTTTGGGCAGTATGACTATGACGCAGTTCCGGCAATACCTCCGGAGATCGTGCTGTTTCCGAACTGGTTCTGGTTCAATATCTACGAAATTTCTTCGTGGTCGCGCGCCATTCTCGTGCCGCTGTCGATCTGCTACGCCAAGAAGCCATTCAAAAAGATTCCGCGTGAGATGGGCGTCGAGGAGTTATTCGTCGGCGGCATGCAGAAATCGCGTATGCATCTGCACTGGGCGAAGAAGCTGGTCTCGTGGCGGAATTTCTTTCTGGTGCTTGACCGCATGACGCATTGGCTGGAACGGGTGCATGTTCGCCCGCTGCGTTCGATTGCTCTGAAGAGCGCTGAGAAGTGGATGCTGGCGCGCTTTGAGATGAGCGACGGGTTGGGCGCTATTTATCCGTCGATGATGAACGCGATTATTGCGCTGCGCTGCCTGGGATATTCTCTGGATGATCCGCAGGTGATTCGCGCCATGGATGAATTCGAGAAGCTCGGGATTGAAGATGAAGATACCTTCCGGATGCAACCCTGCATGTCTCCGGTGTGGGATACAGCGTATGCATTGTTTGCGCTGGGTGAAGCGGGGGTTCCGGCCGACGATCCACGGATGGTCAAATGCGCCGACTGGATTTTGCAAAAACAGGTGCGGAATCCGGGCGACTGGAAAGTGAAGAACAAGACGGGACAGCCGGGCGGATGGTACTTCGAGTTCAACAACGAGTTTTATCCGGATGTCGATGACAGCGCAATGGTTTGCCTGGGGCTGAGTCGCGTCGAGCATCCTAATGGACGCTACCAGCGAGAGTCAGTGCAGCGCGCGATTGACTGGATATTCTCGATGCAGTGCAAGAACGGCGGCTGGGCATCGTTCGACAAAGACAATGACAAGATGGTGTTCCAATACATCCCATTTGCCGATCACAATGCCATGTTGGATCCGGCGACGGTGGACATCACGGGTCGCATTCTCGAGATGCTCGCGACGTACGGGTATGACAAGGATCACGCGGCGGTAAAGCGGGCGATTGCGTTTATCCGCAAGGAACAGGAACCGGATGGCAGTTGGTTCGGGCGCTGGGGCGTGAACTACATCTACGGCACGGCGTTTGTTTTGCGTGGGCTGGAAGCGATTGGCATGGACCTGCACGAGCCGTGTGTGCAGCAGGCGGCAGAATGGTTGCGGATGGTGCAGAACGCCGACGGTGGATGGGGCGAGACGGTCGGATCCTATGACGATCCGACATTGCGCGGGCAGGGCGACAGTACTCCTTCGCAAACTGCCTGGGCGATTTTAGGACTGCTTGCGGCCAACGACATTCGCAGCGATTCGGTGGCGCGCGGTATCGCGTATTTGCTGCGCACACAGAGGAAAGATGGGTCGTGGGATGAACCGTTCTTTACTGGCACCGGATTTCCGCGGGTGTTTTATTTGATGTATCACCTCTACCGGGATTATTTCCCGTTGCTCGCGCTAACCACGTACGCCAAAATCATGGAGAAGAGCAGTCAAGTCGCGTAGGTCCAGAAGATGCGCGCGGCCCCGGACGAATGCGTTCGGGGCTACACGTTTCGTGGCAGCTACATGTCGCCGTTGACTTGTTAGGCCGAGTGCTGAATGCTTGCTTTCGTCACAGGCGCGACCGGATTTTTGGGCTCTCACGTTGCGCGCGTTCTCGCGGACCAAGGAGCCGACTTGCGGCTGCTGGTTCGTCCCACCAGCAATCTGCGCAACCTGGAAGGTCTGAGGGCGGAGACTGCCACTGGGGATTTGCGCGATGCCAATTCCCTCGAAAAAGCGATGGCAGGGTGCGACACCGTTTTTCATGTGGCGGCTGATTATCGGCTGTGGGTGCGGGATCCGGCGGAGATGTACCGATCCAACGTCGACGGCACCCGGGCGATTCTGGAAGCGGCGCGAAAAAATGGAGTACGGCGCGTGGTCTACACGTCGAGCGTTGCGACGATGGGATTTACCAGCAATGGACATCCTGCCGACGAGGACTCTCCGGTTTCTCTGGCAGACATGATTGGCCACTACAAGCGGTCGAAGTTCATGGCGGAGCAAGTGGCGTTGAAGGCCGGCCGGAGCGGGATGCACGTCGTGACCGTGAATCCGACGACGCCGGTGGGTGAGCAGGACGTAAAGCCCACGCCGACGGGGCGCATCGTGCTGGATTTTCTGAAGCGAAAGTTTCCCGCATATGTGGAGACGGGATTGAATCTGGTGGACGTGAGGGAATGTGCGCGGGGACATATCGCGGCGTTGGAGAAAGGGAAGGCCGGCGAGCGCTACATTCTGGGCGGCGAGGATCTGACGCTGAAGCAGATTCTGGACCTGCTGGGAAAGATCACGGGGTTACCCTCGCCTAAAGTCAAGTTGCCTTACATCTTTGCCTTTGCTGCAGGCGTTGTGGATGAGGCGATCACCGGGCGCATGTTGCATCGCGAGCCGCGTGCCACTGTCGATACAGTGCGAATGGGCAAGAAAAAAATGTTTGCCAGCTCCGGCAAGGCGGAGCGCGAGTTGGGCTGGAAGATTGTTCCGGTGGAGGGCGCACTGCGGCGCGCCGTCGATTGGTTTCGGAGCAACGGGTATGTCTAAGGTCGCCATTGTGGCTGCTCTGGAGCGTGAAGTGCGCCCGCTGATAATGGACTGGCGCGTGCAGGAGCGCGAGGTCGGCGGGCGGCGGTTGCGTTTTTTCGAGAAGGGCGACTTCGTGCTCGTTTGTGGGGGGATTGGGGCAGAGGCGGCGCGCCGAGCGGCAGAGGCCGTGATCGAGAACTATGGGCCCAACGTAATCTACTCGGCTGGGTTTGCGGGAGCGCTCGATCCGGCGCTGAGAGTGGGGGATGTGGTGCAACCGCAGCGAGTGGTCAACGCAGGCGATGGCAGCCGTGTGCAGTGGGATCGCGGAGAAGGGGTGCTGGTGAGCTTTGGATCGGTTGCCAGCCCGGAACAGAAGGCGAAGCTGCGGGATTCTTTTGGTGCACAATCGGTCGACATGGAAGCGGCAGCAGTGGCCCGCGCGGCCGAGGTTCGAGGGGTGAGATTTGCGGTAGTGAAAGTGATTTCTGATGAATTCGATTTCCGCTTTCCGTCGATGGAACGGTTCGTGGATTCCAGTGGACAGTTTCTGACGTTGCGATTTGCGGCCTTCGTTGCGGTGCGTCCGTGGTTGTGGTTTCAAGTTGCGCGCCTGGCTCGGAACAGCGGCAAGGCTTCGGTTGCCTTGTGCAACTGGTTACGAGCACTGAAACCGGAGTGGGATGCCGGCTTTAGCATCCATGCGATCGAAGAGGTCAATCGTTGATGAAATCAGCTTTTGTTGCAATGCTTTTGAAACTGAAAGCCTAAAGAAACCGTGCGACGTTGCAAACTTTTCATTGGCGGATCGGGTACACGCAAGAAGTTGCGTGAGTTCGTTCATCTATAATCAGAGAGGCGTTCTCCTAAAAACACGATGCATTTTTTTTCCTTGCTAGCAGTGTTTGTCGGCGGCGAAATCGTCGACATGATCTCCAACAGTGGAGCGGTTGCCAAGCTGGTCCTGCTTGCACTGTTGGCCTTCAGCTTGATTTCCTGGTCAATCATCCTGACAAAGTGGAGTCTATTGCGGCGCGCGAAAGCGCAGAGTGGGCGCTTCGTGCGGGCCTTTCGAAAGGCGCAGCGACTGCAGGACATTGCTGCGGTGGCGGATCAGTTTAAGCCGAGCCCCCTGGTTGGTGTGTTCGAAGGCGCTTATGAGGAATACAAGCGACAGGCGCAAACCTCGGGCACGATTCGGAATCTGTTGTCGATTCAGCGCGGAATGCAAATCGGAACCTCGGAAGAGATCACGCGGCTGGAGCGAAATGTGCCTTGGCTCGCGATCACCGCAGCGGTGACGCCGTTTGTCGGACTGTTTGGAACGGTCTGGGGCATTATCGATGCATTTCACGGACTTGGTACCGCCGGTGCGGCGACTCTGCGCGCCGTGGCGCCCGGAATTTCCGAAGCTCTCATCACGACCGCCGCCGGGTTGGCTGCTGCGATCCCCGCCGTGATTGCCTACAACCTGATTGGTTCGTCGATCCGCGAATTCGCCGCGCGCAGCGATGATTTTGCGCTCGAAGTGCTCAATGCCGTGGAACACAGCCAGGCGCAGGCACAGGCACAGGCTCCAGCGGAGATGAGGCGCTAATGGCGTTCACTACCTCCAACGGACGCACGCAGACCGCTCTTGCGGATATCAACATTACCCCGTTGGTTGACGTGGTGCTGGTGTTGCTCATTATTTTCATGGTGACGGCACCGGTGTTGCAGTCGGGCATTGACGTCAGCGTGCCCAAGACGCGGACGGTCAAGCAGATCACCGAAGAGAAAATGGTGATCACCATCAACAAAGACCAGCGCGTGTTCTTGGGGAACGACGCTATCAACATCAATGAGATTGGCAGCAAACTGCGTCAGAAGATTCGCGACCCTCGCAACCAGTCCATCTTTGTACGCGCTGACGAAAATGTCCCATTCGGAGCCTTTGCGACCGTAATGGACGCGGTAAAGCAGTCGGGCATTACGAACGTCAGCATTGTGACACAACCTATCGAGCAAAATGGCAGCAAACGCTGAGATTTATTTCGAGCACGATCGCTGGGGTCGAGCCCTAGCATGGTCGGCAGGGCTGCACGTGGGAATCACTGCGGCCATACTGATCTTTTCCGCGCTCGTCTACCGTACGAACGGCGATACGTGGGGCGCGGGCGGGGGTGGCGAGGCCATCGGCGCCACGCTGGTAGCAACCGTTCCGCTGTCGGCGAGTGCCGCCCAAACGCAAAACGTTCTGGCCAACGAATCGAAGGGCATTACGCAGTCGCAACCCAAGATTGAAGAGAAGGTGCCCGATGCTATTGAAATTCAAGGCAAGAACACGAAGATAAAGCCGAAGAAGAAGCAGGAAACGACGTCGAAGGAGAAGGCGCAACCCGCCCCTGAAGAAGAAAGCAACCAGGTTGCGTTTGGGGAGGGTGGGCCGGTCAGCGGTCCTTACGGCACGTTCAGTGCCGCCGGCGCGAAAGGTGGATTTGGTATCACCGGGGGCGGCGGAGATTTCGGCACGAAATATTCGTGGTACGTGCATGTCATCCAGCAGAAGGTTTCAGAGAACTGGATGAAGTACGAGGTCGATCCACGGATCACTTCGGCGCAGCGCGTTTATATCGTGTTTGACATTGCGCGCGACGGACATCCGATGAACGTGCAGGTGGAGCAGTCCAGCGGCGTACCTTCGCTGGACATTTCCGCAGTGCGGGCGCTACAGCGGATTGATACTTTCGGTCCGTTGCCCCCAGATTACTCTGGTGGCAAGATCTCAGTAGAGTATTGGTTTGACTACAAGAAGTGAACCACTGAAGTAAACGCCGAGTACTTCTGAGTACTATGTGCCTCACAAAGAGGGCACAATATCAAAACGGGAAAGACTTGAGGCAGTGACGCACTGCAAGAGGGAACAAGCCTTGCAAAGGAATAAATATCGTAATACGATAGTGTCGTACGAAGTACGTTTCGCCCCCACACGGATGGACGAAGGCTCTAGAGAAAAATTCCGGCGTTGCAGCAGGCCTTGCCGTCTGATGCCCGCTTTCGTTCTCTTCTTTCTATGTTGCTTCCAAGCGTCCGCACTCCTGGCGCAAGACTGGGTTAAGACCGGCACAAGTCTCGGCGTCGAGAAGGTACGTCTGGCGGTTCCGGATTTCAAGCCTGCGAGCGCGGACGCGCAGAGTGCCGCGCTGCTCAAGACTTTCAACGACACATTGTGGAATGACCTGGACGTTTCCGGGGTCGTTGAGTTGGTGTCAAAGAGCTTTTACCCGTTACAGGTTCCGGGTCAACCGCCGGAGGTGAATTTCCTGGCATGGAACGCGCCTCCCCCCAATGCGGCCATGCTGGCTTTTGGGACTTTGGGCGTTGCGGGAGACAAGCTGACGGTCCAAGGCTGGCTGTATGACGTGAAGAACACGCAGTCGCCCCAAGTCTTGGGCAAGCAATACTCCGACACGGCCAGCGATGCGGCGTCACGCATGATGGCCCACAAATTCGCCGACGAGATTATCTTCCGGTTGGGCGGCGGTCTGCAGGGAATTGCGGAGACGCAGATTTACTTCGTCAGCGACCGGACAGGGCACAAGGAGATTTGGGCCATGGATTACGACGGCTCGAATCAGCACCAGATTACGCACCTGGGCTCGATTTCGTTATCGCCACGCGTTTCTCCCGACGGTTCGCGGCTGGCCTTCAGTAGCCTGACCAAGAGCGGTTGGGAAATCATGATGTACTCGCTCGAGTTGAACCGGTCCGTTAGTTTTCCGCACATGGGGGGAACAAATCTCTCCCCTGCATGGTCGGGAGACGGCACAAAACTGGCCTTTTCGTCATCGCGCGGAGGCGAGCCGGAGATTTACGTTTCCGATGCGTCGGGCGGGAATTTCCATCGACTAACCACCTCGAAGGGGCCGGATGTATCTCCAGTATGGAACCGCAAGACGAATGCGCAAATCTCGTTTGTCAGCGGGCGTACGGGCCTGCCGCAGATTTATACGATGGAAGCCGATGGCACCAACCAGCAGCGCATGACCGATCAAGGGTACGCTGTGTCGCCCAACTGGGCGCCGAATGGGCAGTTCCTGTCGTTTTCCTGGGTGCGCAAATACGGGCCGGGTGAGCCCGGTTCCTCAGACCTCTACCTGATGGATATTGCCAGCAAGCAGTGGGTGCAGCTTACGCATGATGGCGGGCGCAATGACTTTCCTTCGTGGTCGCCAGATGGGCGGCACATCGTGTTTCAATCCAGCCGGTCGGGCAAAGAGGAAATCTGGACGATGCTTGCCGACGGCACGAAAGTTCAGCAGTTGACCTTTACCGGGCGCAATACTCAGCCCAATTGGAGTTGGAAATAGTAAATACACTTCGTCGGACCTTGGAGGCGAGCCTTTAGGGTCGTAGGAGGAACAACAGTGAAGAGACAGAGTTTCAAATGGCTTTTTCTCATACTTGCCCTTGGTGCTTTACTGACCCTAGGCGCATGCGGCAAGAAAGCAGTACCACCGCCTCCGCCGCCCCCACCGCCGCCACCGGCGCCGACCGCGTCCATTTCCGTGAATCCGAACTCAATTCAGGCGGGGCAATCGGCTTCGTTGACTTGGCAAACTGGGAATGCAACGGATGTGTCGATCGATGGCATTGGCGCAGTCCAGCCGAACGGATCGCAAAGCGTGTCCCCATCGGACTCGACGACGTACCATTTGATCGCGAAAGGTGCGGGTGGAACGCAGGAAGCCACCGCGCGGCTTACGGTGACACAGGCGCCGCCCCCGCCGACTCAGCCAACCGGATCGCTTTCAGAACAGGACTTGTTCAATCAAAGCATCAAAGATGTCTACTTCGACTACGACAAGGCCGATGTGCGCGGCGATCAGCAGAGTTCCGTGCAGGCCGACGCCCAGTTCCTGAACCAGCATGCCGGCGTCAATTTCACAATCGAAGGGCATTGCGATGAGCGCGGGTCGACGGAGTATAACCTGGCCCTGGGCGATCAACGCGCCAGTGCGGTGAAGAGCGCACTGACGTCGGCTGGCATCAGCGCAAATCGCATTAAAACGATCAGCTACGGCAAGGAAAAACCGTTCTGCACGGAAAGCAACGAAGCGTGCTGGCAGCAGAATCGCCGTGGCCATTTGGTCTACCAGAAGTAAAGGTCTCGGAGGGACGCGGTTCGGCGTCTCTCCCTTTATTTTTTTCTCAAAATGCCGAGTCTGCACGCACCGGCGGCGCTCAGGGTCGCTCACGAACGCGCCTTTCGCTATGGAATCGACCCGGCATGTGGGACAATCGAGCATCTAGACTATTTTGATATTTAGGGAATCTCTATGAAACTACATCGCGTTTTAGCGTTGCTTTCCGTGCTCTGGTTGGCAGTCGCTCCGGTTTGGGGCGTCAGCAAAGAGATGGTCCAGTTGCAGACCCAGGTACAGCAACTGCAAGAGCAGATGACGGCGATGCAGCGCAGCTTTGACGAGCGCATGGGCGTAATGAAAAACCTGGTTGAACAGGACACTGATGCCGTCAACAAGGTAGCCAACGCGCTCAACGGGTTGCAGACCGCCCTCCAGAAGCAGCAGAGTGAAGGTGGGTCGAAGAGCGAGCAGCTCTCGGGCCAAATCCAGTCGCTGAATGACACGTTGGATGAGTTGAAGGTAAGACTCGGCAAGGTTAGCAAACAGTTGGAAGATATGCAGGCGGCACAACAGAGTCTGGGAGCGCAACAGGCCCAGCAGCAAGCGCAGGCCCAGGCCCTGAAGGATGCACCGCCTCCAGACGTGCTCTATAACAACGCGTTGCGCGACTACAACGGCGGGAAGAATGACTTGGCGTTGCAGGAATGCTCGGAATACATCAAGTTCTATCCCAATACGGACCTGGCGGGGAACTGCTACTTTTATCTAGGCGAAATTCAGTTCAAGCAAGGAAATTATGAGCAGGCGGCGCAGAGCTACGATCAAGTACTGCAGAACTTTCCCAGCGGGAACAAGGCTGCGTCCGCACAGCTGAAGAAGGGATTCGCCTTGGTCGAGTTGGGGAAGAAAGACGAGGGAGTGACCGAACTGCGAAAGTTAATCCAGCGCTATCCACATTCTCCGGAAGCTCTGCAGGCGCGAGAACGCCTGCGCAAACTAGGCGTTACCACGACAGCCAGGCCCTCGTAATTTAGACTTGGCGTGGGCACGGGGATACTAGACTAAGTTGTATTGGTGTTTGTGGTGTCGATGGCTTGCTGCACACGATGGCGACGGCTTTTACGAGCCTTACATCGGCGTAATGAGTGGATGGCAAAAGCGTAATACTGAACACAAGGCAAAGATTACTACCAGACAAAGCCTCTTCATCCACCCTGTTCTCCGCTGGGCTTCCCCCACTTTATCACTATATGATTTGGCAGTCTGCGGGGCTAAACTTGCTCCGTAAGATTTATTGCAAGAGGTGGAATCATGCCACATAGCACGCGAGATCAGGATACGACGAAGGGTGCCAGCGAGACCGAGGACCACAATGTCCCCGGTAATGTTGGGCTGCAAGAACAGTTGGGCCATCGCGATCAGGACCCGATGTTGAAAGATGCGGACTCCGATTTTCCCGAACCTGGGCAAAATCCTGAACACAGCGGCGAGCCGGAACGTAAAACCGCGTAAAACAGCCTGCCGAGGAGCCAAAACGAAAAGCCCTCTTTTTTTCGAGAGGGCCTTTTCTTTTCTGGGTTTGATTGCTTCTAGCGAAGTTCTTCCATGCAAGCGTCCAGCACTTCTTTGCCGGGACGCGTCATGGAATCGGGCAATGTCGCCAGAGGTTGGTCCACCACGTTGAGCATGTCCATGAAGTTAGGAGCTTGCGGGTTTACGTAGAAAACTCCCGTCAGAACTTCGCCTTTGTCGTGAGCCTCGGTGAGTCGCGTGATGGCGCGAATCTTGTCGGTGGGGTCGAAGTCCTCTTCCAACTTGCGCAAGTGCAATCGGGAACCGTCGTGCATGGTGACCTCGACGGTTGTCCCCGGATCGTATTCGACGGCAATATCTTCGAAGTGGGGAACGAAGCTGACGTCCTGCAGGGTCTCTTCGTGCTCTTTGACATACTTGTAAGACTTGGTTGAGCCCTCGTGATCATTGAAGGTCACGCAGGGCGAGACGACGTCGAGCATCACCGTGCCTTTGTGTGCAATCGCGGCTTTCAGCATGGCGCTTAGCTGGCGCTTGTCTCCGGAGAAAGACCGGCCCACCAGAGTCGCGCCGAGTTGAATCGCGAGGGCACAGGTATCGATGGGCGGAAGATCGTTGACGACGCCGGTCTTCAGCTTCGAGCCGAGGTCCGCGGTGGCTGAAAACTGGCCCTTGGTGAGGCCATAAACGCCATTGTCTTCGATGATGTAGATGATCGGAAGATTGCGGCGCATCAGATGGACGAACTGTCCAATGCCGATAGAAGCGGTATCGCCATCGCCGCTGACGCCAATGCAAACCAGCCTGCGATTCGCAAGGATGGCCCCGGTGGCGACCGAGGGCATGCGGCCGTGCACGGCGTTGAAGCTGTGCGATCGACTCATGAAGTACGCGGGAGTCTTCGAGGAGCAGCCAATGCCGCTGGGCTTGATGAGCAACTCAGGTTGCACACCCATCTCGTACATGGATTCAATGATGCGCTCGGAGATAGCGTTGTGGCCGCAACCCGCACACAGGGTGGTCTTGCCGCCCTTGTAATCCATGACGGTGAGGCCGATGCGGTTGGTCTTTGGTCCGGGTGCGGTTGTTCCGGGCTCTACGGGAGTCGTAACCATCTACTTGCCCTCCATGCTAGTCAGTTCGTCGGTAATGGACCGCGCATCGAGCGGCAGTCCGGTGATGTGGGCAATGCTGCGAAGCTTTGTCATCAACTCGGGCTTGAGGTCGAGTTTCAGCAGCGTGAGCATTTGCGCGTCGCGATTCTGCTCGACGACGTAGATGCGGTCATGCTGTTCGATGAACTCATGCACCTCTCGCGTGAAGGGATAGGCTCGGAGACGCAGGTAGTCGGTTTCGATGGAGTACTCGTCGCGGAGTTGGTCGCGGCTTTCGGTGATACCCCAATGGGAGGTGCCGTAGCCGATGATTCCGATCTTCGCGTCTTTGCCTTTCGTAAGTTCGGGGCGAGGCACGAAGGAGCGCGCGGTTTCGAATTTGCGATTCAGGCGCTCCATGTTGTTTTCGAAGTCATCGGCACGCTCGCTGTATTGAGCCTTCTCGTTGTGGCCGCTGCCACGGGCGAAGTAGGCGGATGCGGGGTGCATGGTTCCGGGCAGCGTGCGATAGCCGATGCCGTCTCCGTCAACGTCTTTGTAGCGTGCGAATCCGCCCAGTCGGTCGAGATCTTCCTTACTCAGCACCTTGCCTCGATTGATCGGCGTAGTGGGATATTCGAATGGGTCCGACATCCAGTTGTTCATGCCGAGATCAAGATCGGACATGACGAAGACGAGCGTCTGGAATTGCTCGGCCAAGTTGAAAGCGTCGGGCGCCATGCTGAAGCACTCGGCTACGGAGCAGGGGAACAGCATCAGGTTCTTGGTGTCGCCGTGGGAAAGGAAGGCCGTGGAAAGAATGTCGCCCTGAGACGTGCGCGTCGGCAAGCCGGTAGACGGGCCGACGCGCTGAATATCCCAGATGACGCCAGGAACTTCGACGTAGTAAGCGAGTCCGGCGAATTCGGACATCAGCGAGATACCGGGACCAGCGGTTGCAGTCATACTGCGGGCGCCGGCCCAGCCTGCGCCAATGACCATGCCGATTGCAGCGAGTTCGTCTTCCGCCTGGACGATGGCAAAGGTGGCCTTGCCGTCGGGGCCGATACGGTATTCTTTCATGTAATCGATCATCGTCTCGACGAGCGACGACGAGGGCGTGATCGGATACCAGGTAACTACCGTGCATCCGGCGAACATGCAGCCGAGAGCGGCGGCGGAGTTGCCGTCGATAATGATCTTGCCCGCTGTGGCGTTCATGCGCTCGATGTAGAAAGCGCCTAGCTTCTTGAGGTTGGCTTTCGCGTGATCAAATCCCGCCTGAGCCGCCGCCAGATTCAAATTCGCGGCTTTTACCTTTTTCGCGAACTGCTTACGGATCGCCTTTTCAACTTCGCCCATATCAATTTCGAGCAGTTGGGCGACGACTCCGACATACACCATGTTCTTGACCAGTTTGCGCAGCTTGGCCTCAGGACATACAGCGGCGACAATCTTGTCGTAAGGAACGGCGTAGAAGATTAAATCGTTGCGCAGTTTGTGGAGTGCGAGAGGTTCGTCGTACAGCACAGAGGCGCCCGGCGCCAACGACATGGTGTCTTCCTGGGCGGTCTCGGGATTCATAGCAACGAGAAAATCAATTTCTTTCTTGCGTCCGATGTAGCCGTGCTTGTTAGCGCGAATCGTGTACCAGGTTGGAAGACCGGCAATGTTCGAGGGGAACATATTCTTGCCGGAAACCGGTACGCCCATCTGGAAAATGCTGCGCAAGAGCACCGTGTTTGAACTTTGCGAGCCGGAACCATTGACCGTCGCGACCTGAATGCTCATGTCGTTGACGATCCGCTTGTGCCCCACGCCTCCGGAGGATTCCCGGGGCACGACATCCGTAGTAGCCATCCCAACACCTTCCTTCAATTAGCGGGCTGAACCCAATTGCCCGTGATTAGTGGATTGCAACGGAGGAAACATATCATTATAAGGGCGGCGGCAGCGCCGCGTCCCGTCCAATCGCCCGCCCGTGGCCGGAGGAACCTGCAATGAAAATGGGGAAGAGGTTCGTGGCCTCAGGCTTCGGCCTTGTAGAACTGTGCGATGTTCCGGAATTTATTATATCGTGACACGAGCAATTCGGCGGGGGCGATCTTCTTGAGTTCTCCGTAGAACTTCTGCAGGCTGGCATCGAGCAGGTTGGCGGCGGCTTCGTGGTCGCGGTGGGCTCCGCCCTCCGGTTCGGGGACAATGCCATCGATGCATCCCAGTTCGCTAAGGTCGGTGGCAGTGATGCGCATGGCTTCGGCCGCAAGTTCCTTCTTGGTGGCGTCGCGCCACATGATGGCGGCGCAACCTTCGGGCGAGATGACGGAATAGATAGAGTTTTCCATCATCAGGACGCGGTCGGCAACGGCGATGGCCAAGGCCCCGCCACTGCCGCCGACGCCAATCACAGTGGCGATGATGGGAACCTCCAGTCGTGCCATCTCACGAAGGTTGTAAGCAATCGCCTCGGCCTGTCCGCGCTCTTCCGCGTGAATGCCGGGGTAGGCGCCGTCGGTATCAACCAAGGTGAAAATTGGTCTCCGGAATTTTTCTGCCAGCTGCATTACCCGAATGGCCTTGCGATATCCCTCAGGATGTGGCGTGCCGAAGTTTCGGTGGACGCGCTGCTTCATATCGCGACCCTTCTGGGTGGCGACGATCAGCACTTCTTCGCCGTGGAAACGGGCCATGCCGCAGATGATTGCGGCATCGTCGCCAAAGCCGCGATCGCCGTGGATTTCGCTAAAGTCGGTGAAGATTCGTTCGATGTAGTCGAGGGACTGCGGACGCTGCGGATGGCGAGCCAATTCCGTTTTCTGCCAGGCGGTGGGTGGTGCATTCATCTCGCGACGCAGAGTATCGATACGATCCTGCAATGTTGCGATCTGGCGGCGGGTTGCATCATCGGCGCCCGGGGACTCCAGTTCGGCGACCTGGCGTTCGATCTGCTCCAATTCCTGCTGCGCTTTTTCTGTGGAAGTCATGCGTTAGGCGATGATGCGGACGCTGCCCCGCCCGCATAACTGTTCTACACGGGCGATGAAATTTCGATCCGGGATGACATTATAGCCTTCCGCCTCCATGACGACCATGAAATCACCCTGGCGTTCCACGTCGAACAATACTTTGGCCTCACCTTTACGCTCGAGGAAGATCGCATGCAGGTTGTCGACCGTGGTTTCGCCCGCGCTCTCGAGCGGAACGCGGATACGGATTGCTTTCGGGAGCGGGACCTTGGCCTCTTCCAGCGGCTGGATTTCAGCCGCCGTGATCTTGGGATTGGCGCCTTCTTCGATCCGTACGCCCGCTTTCACGAGCACCGGAACTTCAAGTTTGACTTTTTCTCCAATCCGCTTGTAGGCCTCGGGAAAGACGATCATGTCGATCGAGCCGGACATGTCTTCGAGCGTGGCCTGGGCATAGAAGTCTCCTCGCTTCGACTTGAGGACGCGCACGTTCCCGATGATGCCGGCGGTGACAATGGTCTCGTCTTTGCCGGTTGATTTTGTCATAGCCGCAATTTCTTCGATGCTGAGGGCCTGCAGGTCTCCCAGCTTGTCTGCGTACTTTTGCAGGGGATGGCCGCTGATGAAGAATCCGAGGATTTCCTTTTCGGCGGTGAGACGGGTGTGCTCGTCCCAATCGGGGATGTTTGGCAATTTATCATTGTGCGATTCGGCATCTTCCTGCTGGAAGACGCCAAACAGTCCATGCTGGCCGGATTCAGCGTCGCGCTGGGCCTTTTGCGCTTGTTCCATCGCCTTGTCGAGTACGGCCGTGAGTTGCGCGCGGCGTCCCATGGAATCCATGGCGCCACTCTTGATGAGCGATTCTAGAACGCGCTTGTTCAGCAGCCGGAGGTCGACGTTTTCGCAGAATTCAAAGATCGACTTGAAGCGACCGAGTTTCTTGCGAGCGGCCACGATCGATTCGATCGCATTGCCTCCAACATTCTTGACGGCAGCGAGGCCGAAGCGAATCGATTCGCCGTGCGGCGTGAAATTGGCGTCAGAGACGTTCAGATCGGGAGCCTCGACGGCGATGCCCATTTCGCGACACTCATTAATGTATTTCACGACGTCGTCGGTGGAACCCGTGACAGAGGTCAGCAAGGCCGCCATGAACTCGACGGGATAATGCGTCTTCAAATAGGCCGTGTGATAGGCGAGCAGGGCATAAGCTGCCGAATGGGACTTGTTGAAGCCGTATCCGGCGAACTGCGCCATGAGATCGAAAATCTTTTCGATTTTCTTTGGCGGGTATTTTTGGCGTGCGGCGCCCTCGACGAAGCGTTCGCGCTGCTGCGCCATTTCCTCGGCTTTTTTCTTGCCCATGGCGCGGCGCAGCAGGTCGGCTTCACCTAAGGAGTAGCCTGCCAGGCGATTGGCAATCTGCATCACCTGTTCCTGATACACGATCACGCCCAGCGTTTCCTGCAGGATCTCCTTCAATTCGGGAAGCTCGTATTCGACCTTTTTGCGGCCATGCTTGCGGTCGACGAAGTCGTCGATCATGCCGCCCTGGATCGGCCCGGGCCGGTAGAGCGCGTTCAGAGCAGTGAGATCTTCGATCGAATTTGGCTGATACTTGCGCAGCACGTCGCGCATGCCGTTCGATTCAAACTGGAAGACGCCGGAGGTGAGTCCCTTGTGAAAGACCTTTTCGTAGGTCTCGTTGTCTTCGAGGGGGATTTGTTCAAGAGTGATCGCGGTGCCGCGGGTTTGCTCGATCAGCTTCAGGGCGTCAGTCAGAATCGTGAGAGTGGTCAGGCCGAGAAAGTCCATCTTCAATAGGCCCATCTTTTCGATGGCGACCATGTCGAAGGCGGTCACGATTTCATCGTTCTTGGTACGGTGCAGGGGAACGAGGTCAGTGAGCGGGCGAGGTGAGATAACGACCCCGGCAGCATGAACGCCGGAGTTGCGAACCATGCCTTCCAGCTTTTTGGCAGTCTCGAAGAGTTCACGGATCTGGCCATCCTTTTCGATGGCCTCGCGCAGTTGCGGAGAATCTTCGATGGCCTGCTCCAGGGTGATATTGAGCTGGGTGGGGACCATTTTCGCGATGCGATCAACGTCGGCGTAGGGGATATCCATAGCGCGACCTACGTCTTTAATGGCGGCTTTGGCGGCCATGGTGCCGAAGGTGATGATCTGCGCGACATTGTCGCGGCCGTATTTCTGCGTAACGTAGTTAATGACTTCGCCGCGACGGTTCATGCAGAAATCGATGTCGATGTCGGGCATGGACACGCGCTCGGGGTTCAGGAAGCGCTCGAAGAGCAATTCGTGCTGCAGTGGGTCGATGTCGGTGATGCCGAGCGCGTAGGAGACCAGCGAACCTGCGGCCGACCCACGGCCCGGTCCCACGGGAATGCCATGCTCTTTGGCGTAGCGGATGAAGTCCCAGACGATGAGGAAATAGCCGGGGAACTGCATCTGCTGAATAATGGCGAGTTCGCGTTCGAGACGCTGCTCGTAGTCAGTGAGCGAATGCTTCAGCTTGCCTTGCTCGTGCTGGGGACGAAGAGTGTCGAGACGGCGGGCAAAGCCTTCACGGGTGACGTGGACAAAGTAGCTGTCGATGGTATAGCCCGGTGGAACTTCGAACTGGGGAAACGGATTCGCAACTTTCTCCAGACGCAGGCTGCAGCGCTCAGCGATGTCGAGGGTCCGAGTGAGCACATCAGGAGAATCCTTGAAAACGCGCGCCATCTCGTCGTGAGTCTTGACAAAAAACTGGTTGCCTTCAAACTTCATCCGCGCCGTATCGTGGATGGACTTGCCCATCTGAATGCAGAGCATTACGTCCTGGGCGTGGGCGTCATCTTCGCAGAGGTAGTGGCTGTCGTTGGTGGCGACAAGCGGCAGGCCGAGATCTTTTTCCAGTTGGAAGAGGCCAGGATGGATGCGATGTTCCATCGCCAGGCCTTGATCCTGAATTTCGAGGTAGAAATTCTGTTTCCCGAAGATATCAGCGAAACCACCAGCAGCGGCGCGGGCCGCGTCGTAGTTGCCCTCTGTCAGACGTTCGGCGACCTCGCCTTTGAGGCATCCGGAGAGGCCGATCAGGCCGCGGGAGTGTTCGGCGAGAAATTTCTTGCTGACGCGCGGCTTGTAGTAAAAGCCGTGCAGCGAGGCTTCCGAGGTGATCTTCACCAGGTTGCGGTAGCCTTCTTCGTTCTCAGCAAGCACCAGCAGGTGGTTGTAGGTATCGCCCTCAGGCGCGGCGCGATGGTCGTCTTTCTTGCAGACGTAGAGCTCGCAACCGATGATGGGCTTCACGCCGGCGTGCTTGGCCGCATTGACGAAGTGGACTGCGCCAAAAATGTTGCCATGGTCGGTCATGGCCACGGCGGGCATGCCCATCTCTTTCACGCGTTGGCAGAGTTTCTCGACGTCACAGGCGCCGTCGAGCATGGAGTAGTCCGTATGCAGGTGCAGGTGGACGAATTGGGACATGTTCGGTAGAGCTAGTCTACCGCAACCGGGTCAGAGGAAAACCCGGCAAATACTGGGGACGACGGGGAAAAATCTAGTCGGAGCCGGCCCCGGCAGCCTGAGCCTTTGGCAGCAGCCGGCGGGCTTGGGAGATGAGTTCTGCGACTTCGAAGGGCTTTACGAGGAAGGCTACGTTGTTCTCTTGCAAGAATGGGCGCTCGTCACTCGGGCTGCTGGAAAAAGTGAACAGGACGTGACCTTCCATGGCTGGACAGTTTTCTTTGATCCATCGGTAGGACTCTTTAGCGTTCCACTGCCCGGGCATTTTGCCGTTCATGATGACGGCGTCAAAATGCTCTGAGAGCAGGCGAGTCTTCACGTCCTGGCTGGATCTGGCGGTGACAACCGTAGCGCCTGCGCCCGCGAGGACGTCGCGTTCAAACTCGAGAACAGCCTCTTCTTCTTCGACCAGCAAGACGCAGCCGTGAATGGCTCCCTCGTGCTGGCGGGTAACAGGCTTTGGGGCTTCCGGTTCGACGTTGGCTGATAAGGCGGCTGGCAATCGCACTTCGATTACCGCCCCACCCTCGGGAGCGTTGTTGGCGGTAATGTCGCCCCCATGCTCTTTCACGATGCCATAGCAAATGCTGAGTCCGAGTCCGGTGCCTTTGCCTACGCTCTTGGTGGTATAGAAAGGGTCGAAGATGCGTTTGGCGTCTTTGATGCCTGCGCCATCATCGGTGAACTGCGTACAAACGTGGCTTCCAACGCAGGAGATGCGAATCTTGAGTTTTCCGCTGCGCCCCGTTTCCAGAATGGCGTCGACCGCGTTATTGATAATATTCAGAAACACCTGTTCGATTTGATGCGGGTCGGCTACAACTAACGCCTTTTCCGATGGAAGATCGCGTTCCACACGAATGTTGTTGATCTTGAGATCGTAGTCCCGCAGTGCGAGCGTTTCGTCAAGAACCTTGCGAAGATCAACTTCATCCCGTTCCGGCTTGCGCTGGCGTGCGAATGACAAGAGGTTCTGTACTACTCGGTGAGTCCGCTGTGCCTGCTTAAAGAGTTTGCTGACGTAGTCCTGGGCGCGAGAATTCAAGCCTTCGGTTTCGAGAAGCTGGGCGTAACCAAGGATGGCGGTCAGTGGATTATTGAGTTCATGAGCGACGCCGGCAATTAACTGTCCAACGGCCGACATTTTTTCGCTTTGCAGGAGCTGTTCCTGAGTTTTGCGCAGATCCTCGTAGGCTCGGCACGTTTCTTCGTAAAGGCGGACTTTTTCGATGGTGGTGGCCAGTTGGCGGCTGATGGCTACCAGCAAATTCTCGTCGTTGCTGGAGTATTCGTAGCCCAGGTTGCTACAAAGGCCCATGATGCCGACCGGGCTATCTTTGCCCCAGAAGAGAACCCAAATCCAGGAACGGTCTGCTTCCGAGCGGACGAACTCCGCGACCATTGGCGGCAAGTGCGGAAGGTATTCCGCCGTGACCACTTCGGTGCGAGAGCGCATCACCAGATCACCAAAGCCTTCTGTGAAACAAACCTCGGCCGTGCGCATCTTGTCGCGGCTGCGCGGTCCCCATGCAGCACGCCGGCGATACGTGGTGGTGTCGCTGTCGGAGAGGTAGACGGTTCCGCTCTCGGCACCGAAGAGAGTGACGACTTGGCGCAGAGTCAAGTTCAGAATCTCGTCGAGATCGAAGGATTGTGCCGCCACCACGGCCATGGCATTCAAGGCATTTAATTCGCGGTTACGCCTGCGCATCTCATCTTCGGCTCGCCGCTTCTCGGTCATGTCGAGAACGAAGCCCTGGTAACGTTCGACCTTTCCGCTGGCGTCGCGGGTGGCGAAGCTGCTCTCGACCGCCAAAAGAAGTGTGCCGTCCTTGCGACGCAGGGTGACATCGAAATTGCGTACGTAATCCTGGCCCTCGATCTCGCGGCGGAAAGCCTCTCGCTGTTTGGGATCGACACAGATTTCCGAGTCCAGATTCAGGACCAGCAACTCTTCCCGGTTGCTGTAGCCCAGCATGTGCACTAAGGCATCGTTGCAGTCGACAAGCTTGCCCGATGGATTGGCAACGTAAACGCCTTCCTGGACCTGCTCGAAGAGCAAGCGATATTTCTCTTCCGCGGAACGCCGATCCGTAATGTCCCGGACAACGTGGATGGTGCCTTTTTGCGGGCTGCCTTGTTCGGTGTAGGACGAAGTTGAAACCACGGAGTAGCCGCCGAAGCACGGATCTGCGCCTTCGGTGAATTCTTCGTCTCCACCCATTGCGCAGTAGGGGCAACCGGTCCACTCGCCATACGTGTGAGGCAGAGCCGCGTCGCAGGAGCTGCCGACGACATCCACGGCGGCTTGCCCTAGTTGCTCAAGCAGAACTTGATTGGCCTTAATGATGCGGAAGTCGGCGTCGTGAGCCAGGATGATGTCGTGAATGGAGTCGAAGGTATTGATCCACTGCCGTTGCGAACGCAGCACTTGTTCGAGCAGGCGGAAATTTTCGACTGCGACTCCCAGTTGTTTTCCGCAGCCTTGCAGGAACTCCAATTCGTCGGGAGTCCACAGCCTGTTGCTGGAACTGCCGAGCAAAAGCAATCCGATGGGAGATTTGTTGCCCGTGACCGGGACCATCACCAACTGCCGAACTTTTTCCGCCTTCAGGGATTCTTGGGGTTCGGGACTATCGGCGCTTTTCGTCGTGACCTGTGGGCCAGGTTGTTGCAACAGTTTCGTAATGTCATCGTTGATGGCGGCGAAGCCGGCATCGCGCAGAAAATCGGCGGAAAGACCCACCGCATGCGTGGCTACCAGGTGACCGCCTTCGAGCAGCCGGAACCAGGCGGCTCGTACACCAGTCAAGCGATGCAGTTCTTCCACGGCCGACTGGACCACATTCCCATATTGCTGGGCGCTGGCCATGCTCGCGGCAATGGCCTGCACGGCGCGTAGCCTGCGCGTGCGCATCCTCGCTTCGTCCAGCGCCACGAGCAAAATACTAACCCCGAGGGTGATCTCGGCGGCAAGATTGGCAGCCGCTGGGATGCGATCGGTAAAGGGCGACCAGGAAAGATGAAGCAAAGGCAAGGACAGTGCCAGCAACCATGCCGAAGGCTCCCATCGGCCGCGGCGCGCGCGCACGAGCGCAATCGATGCCGTGAGCAGGATGATCCGATAACCCACTTCCACGGCCACTCGTAAAGGCAACGAATCAGGCCATAGAAGGATTCGGGCCCCCGAGAAACCGACCAAGACCGGGGTGATTACCATCAACGGCAAAATAAGATCACGTCCGCGGGTGTAGAGCAGAACCGCACCTGCCAGCAACCCTACAGAGAGAACGAAAGTTGCTTGCACAGCGACCACATCGAAAGGCGAGGGTATCTTCGCGGCAAAGCAGTGCTCGGCCAAGCGTGACAGGACGAATGTCGTCCAACCCAAGACCCAAACTTTGAAATAGTTCTCGCGGAAGGCGCGCAAACCGAGGACAAAGCTGGCGAGCAGGATCACGAGGGCGAGTTCTGCCGTCGTAGGCTTTGCCAGGCCCAATCGAGCAATCGTGTTCCAAATCAACCAGAGGGATGCGCTCATCGCATGCGGACGTACTTCTTCCTAGCTTTTGAATATCATGGCCCGGCAATTTCTCGATGGAGAATCCGGACCTGACTGATTACTTTCGGCATCTCGTGCGTGAGTTACAATCGCCGATAGACTTTCGTGTATTCGCATGCCAGATCGCATTCTTGTTGTTGATGACGAAGAGCCGATTCGGGAAATCGTCGCGTCCATGCTGGGGACGGCGGGATACGCCTGCAAACAAGCGGCCTCCGGAATGGAAGCTCTGGCGGTGCTGACTTCAGGGGAAGAGTTTGAATTGATGCTCTCAGACCTGATGATGGCCGACCTGGATGGGATTGGCCTGCTGGAGCGAACCAAGGAAAAATATCCGGACATGCCGGTGGTGATGGTTACCGCCGTACACGACATTTCTGTCGCGCTGGCAGCCATTCGAAACGGCGCGTACGACTACCTTTTAAAGCCGTTCGAACGGGAGCAACTGCTGAACACCGTCAGCCGCGCTCTGGAGAACCGCCGCCTCAAGGTAGAGAACCGGACCTATCAGACGAACCTGGAATCCCTGGTCAAGGCGCGTACCGATCAACTGCAGACGGCGATGGCGAACCTGGAACGTTCGTATGACATCACGCTGGAAACTCTGGGCGACGCGCTGGATCTGAAAGACCGAGAGACAGAAGGCCATTCGAAACGCGTGACGGCGTTTACGATCGCAATAGCCCGGGCGATGGGCCTGCCCCGTGAACAAATCAATACGATTGCTCGTGGAGCGTTTCTGCATGACATCGGAAAGATAGCGATTCCGGACAGTATCTTGAAAAAACCGGGCAAACTCGAGTCCGACGAGATGATGATCATGAAAGAGCACGCCTATCACGGTTATCAGATTGTGAAAAAGATTCCATTTTTGGCAGAGGCTGCCGAGATTGTGTACTCACACCAAGAGTGGTTCAACGGCACTGGCTATCCTCGAGGTCTGAAAGGTGAAGAAATTCCCCTTGGGGCTCGCATCTTCTCGGTCGCCGATACGTTGGATGCCATCACCACCGATCGAATTTATCGACCAAAGCAGTCGCTGCGCGCTGCGCGTGAGGAAATTTCGAAATGGGCTGGGCGCCAATTTGATCCTGAAGTAGTAAAGGTGTTTCTCGAGATGCCAGACAACATTTGGGATGACCTGCGCAACGAGATTCAGGATCAGATTTACCACATTGCGCATTCTGCGGGCGCCAGAGGCTAATCCGTTCGCGAAGGGTGGGGACCTTTGAACGGCCGTAATCCATCGAAATTCATTGTTGCCACGGCTGTGCTCTTAACGGCGGTGTTGATCGCGGGATGTGTCTTTCTTCCCCGGGGCTTCGCGCAGACCGCAGTCAGTGACATAGTGAGCGCCCTGCTGATGCTCACCGCCTTTTTTGCATTTGCTTGGAATGGTGCGGCCAGCAAAGGCCGCATGCGTTGGTTCTGGATGTTGCAGGCCGCGGGTTGGGCGCTATGGTTTAGCGATCAAGTGGTCTGGGTGATTTTTGACCTGGTCCTGCAAAAAAAAGTCCCAGGCATGTTTCCCGCGGATGCCCTACTGTTTCTGGCGGGAGCGCCGATGATGGCGGGCCTGCTACTGCGGCCCCACCGGCAACCTTCGGAGCGGAGCGTGCGCCTCGGGGTGCTGGACTTCTTTCTTCTGTTGCTTTGGTGGTTCTACCTTTACATTTCGTTTGTAGTCTGTTGGCAATATATTTCACCGAATGAAGGCGCATACAACCGCAACTTCGATGTGCTCTCCATAGCGGAAACCGTTCTTATTACATTCGTCCTGCTGATATTCTGGCATGAAAGTTCGGGACGATGGAAGAAGTTCTATGCTTGGCTCTGCGTCGCGTTTGTGTTCAACGGAATCTGGTTCTACGTTCTCAATCGCGCGCTGGAGAAGGATATTTACTTCACAGGTAGTTGGTACGACATTCCGTATTCCGGCTCGTTTGGTCTGTTTGCCGCAGTTGCTCTACTAGGACGGGGCTTGTCACCGACCGCGGAGACAGCAACCGATGAATCCTATGGTCTGTGGATGGGAAACTTCGCGATGCTGGCGGTGCTTTCCCTGCCGCTCATCGCCGTGTACGCGCTTTTTGATCCAGCCCTTCCGCACCAAGCCTCACATTTCAGAGTCTTGGTCACACTGGCGACGATCTTCATGATGGCGTTCTTGTTGTTCATTCAGCACCGTCGACTGAACCGGGAGTTACGTCGCACCAACATCGTATTGGAAGAGGCGTCGCTCACCGATCCAATGACAGGACTGCGAAACCGGCGTTATTTCTCAGCCTCGATCGAATCGGACGTAAGCCAGGCATTGCGGTCGCACGCGGATAACCGCGATCCGCACACGCAGGATCTGGTTTTCTACCTGATCGATGCCGACAACTTTAAAGAAGTGAACGACCATTACGGGCACGACGTAGGAGATAAGGTGCTGGTAGAGATGGCCCGTCGTCTCAGTTCGTCGATCCGGCACTCCGATGTGCTGATGCGCTGGGGAGGGGAAGAGTTCTTGATTGTGTCGCGCTATACCGATCGCAGGGAAGCGGAATTGTTGGCGCAGCGCGTTCTTTCAGCGGTGGCGGACAAGCCAATTCAGCTCGATTCAGGAGAAATGATGTATCGCACCTGTTCGCTCGGATGGGCTTCGTATCCCTGGTCCCCCGAAAACCCGCAGGCGATTGGTTATGAAGAGGTTCTTACCCTCGCTGACCGCGGGTTGCACCGAGCAAAGGAATTGGGCAAGAACCGCGCCGTGGGTGTTGTGCCCGCAACTGGGAAGCGTCCTGCCACGACGATTGAAGGACTCCACTCTGGCGGCCTTCAGGTCGACTTGCTGGCGGTGGCGGGGCCGGCTTTGGGCCAGGGTTAGGCCGAATTATCGTCGCAACCGCAGGCAGCAATTTTCACCGTTCTCCCATCCAACCAAGAACAGTCCTCGCAGGGAGATTCCTATGCCCGTTCGCATCCCGCTTTTCCGAATGAAGCTTGCTGCCATCGTGGTTACGATCTCTTGTTTTTCCAACTGGATCTCTGCACAAGATGCGCCCCCAGTTCCAGCGAATGCAGTGCCGCAGGGCACGACCTTTTTGATTCAACTGAACGATCGTCTCGATACGAAGACGGTGAAGGCGGGCGACCACTTTCATGCTCGCTTAGCGGAGCCCCTAGTGTCTGTTAGTGGCCAGGCCATCGAATCAGGGAGGAAAATCAAGGGGCACATCAGCGCGGTTGAACCGGGACTGCACACGCGCATCATTTTAAGCTTCGAGGAAATCGAAACTTCCAGAGGCTGGATTCCATTGATCGCCACGGTGACTGGCGTCCCGGGCGAGCATGGCTTAAGGCAGATCGGAGAAGAAGGAGAGATTGGGCGCAAGGGGATGACGAAGGAACAAATCGCCGAAGCCGTGATCGTTGGGGCGGGTGAAGGCGCCGCGCAAGGGGAGCGGGCGGGTGGCAAGCGAGGAGCGGCGACAGGGGCGGGTTCAGGTGCGGCCGCAGGAGCTTTCTCGGCATTCGAAGCGGGGCACGACCTGGTGCTCGACAAGGGGACTGCTCTCGAAATTCGTCTGGATCGCAATCTCGCGGTTCCCCGGTAGAGGGCGAGATCGAGAGCCAGAAGATTTTATTGCTTCGAAATCGCAAAATCAATGCTTTCCGGCGTTCTTAAAAGGAAGGCGTCCCATAGTGGAAACTCGATCTTAAATGGGATAATCCTTCCGGAGGGCCGCCATGAGATCTGCCCGCTTACTCTTCGCTCTCATTCCTCTCTTGGTCACTACAGCCATTGCGCAGGATCATCCCGCAGTGAACGCACAGGCGAATAGCGTTTACGTGGGCGCGGACGGGAAGTTCGAAGCAGCTCCCGACACGGCCGTGATCCAGTTCAATGTGTCGGTGCAAGACGAGACTTCACAAGCCGCCTTCCAGCGGGGATCAAAAAACGTGGAGCAAGTGCGGCAGGTATTGCGCACCAATGGGATTGACCCCAAGGCCGCCAATATCGGATTTCTGTCAGTGCAACCGGTCTACGAGTGGAAGCCAAAGCAGAAAGTCATTGGATATCGCGTGACCACCGACGTGACCCTGAAGTTGAAGGATTTTACGAAGGTCGCTCCGATCACTCAGCAACTGGCCGACGCTAACGCGAGCGAGACCCAGACACTCAGTTACGCGCTCGAGAATATGGACGAAGCCAAGAACAAAGCCGTGGAAGATGCGTATCGGCGGGCGCGCAACTCCGTCGATACTCTGGCTCGCGTCGCTGGCCGAAGCGTGGGAGAACTCTCTTATGCCTCGGTGGACACGTTCGAGAACCCGCGACCGATCATGCCGCGAATGGCTCATCCCATGGCCGCGATGGCCAATGCGGCGCCCGCTCCGACTGAGGAATTCACCCCGCAGACCGTGACGGTCACGGCTCATGTAAATGCGTTGTTCGAGCTGAAATAGGAAGCTGGGCGTCGCTGTCGGACAACCGAAGGCGGCTGTCTCCACATGATTCTGATCAGCCTAGATTAGAGAACCGCCGGCTCAGGGTTGGTGGGTGGCGGAGTCGCTCCCAGCGGATCGACGTGCAGCGTGAGACCGTCGATCTTGCGGACGACCACGAGTTGTCCCGGCGGCAGGGGTGACGAGGCCACTGCATCCCAGAGTTCGCCGTGGACGAAAACCTTTCCCTGTGGCGAGAGTGATGTTTGGGCAACGGCTGTTTCTCCCACCAGGCCCTGCGCTCCGGTCACCACTTTATTGCGCCGCGCCTTCACGGCGATCGTCATTAAAAAGGCAGTAATCAGTCCGAAAGGGATGCTGACTGCCAGCGCAGTCAACAGATGTACGCGCATTTCCGGAATGGGCGAATCGACCAGGAGCAAGCCGCCTATGGTGAGCAAGGCAATCCCACCCGCAGTTAGAACTCCGTGCGATGTGAACTTGGCTTCAGCGGCAAAAAGCGCGAAGGCTCCCAGAATCAATCCCAACGCGGCGAAACGTGTGGGGAGGAAATTCAGCGCGAACGCAGCGAGAAGAATGAACACTACTCCCACGGTGCCGGGGATGACCGCTCCGGGATGATTGAATTCCACATAGAGCGCCAATGCTCCGACCACCAGCAGCAAAAACGCCACGTTGGGGTCCATGAGCGTATCAAGAATCGTTTCCTTGAGAGTCATGCCGAAAGGCACAACCGGCTGGTTTGTCAGATCAAGGGTGGCCGTCTCTCCATTGAAGCGTTTGAAACTCTTGCCTTGCATCTGGCGGAAGATGTCTTCCGGGCTGGATGCAACATAGTCGATGAGATGTCCGGCGAGGGCCTCCTGCTCGGTAAAGGATTTGGACTCGCGTACGGCACTTTCGGCAGCTTCCGTGCTTCGTCCGCGCTTGGCAGTGACGGAGCGCATGAGCGCTGCAGCATCATTTTCGATCTTCCGCTTCATGTCATCGTCGGTTTTGACTTGCATGGGGCCGATGAAGGTGACGGGATGCGCAGCACCGGCAGCGGTTCCGGGCGCCATGGCGGCGATATCGGCGGATTCGAGAATGAAGATGCCTGCGGAACCAGCGTGCCCGCCCGTCGGTGTCACGTACACGATCACGGGAACCGGAGAAGATGTGATTTTCTCCATGATCTCCCGCGTCGAACTGATCAAGCCGCCGGGCGTATTCATCTCGATCAATACAGCCTGTGCGTTTCGACGGTGGGCTTCATCAATCGCACGGGAAATGTACTCTGCGCTGATCGGCTGGATCGTGTCATTGACGACAACTTTCAAAACCTCGGCAGACGCGGGAATGGACAAGACTGTCGCGATTGTGATGGCAATGAGGGTGCCCAACTTCATGCAACTCTTAAGGGTCACGGTTAGAGAAGAATGCATGGCGCATCGTCCTTTGCGGGGTGAGCCATCGGAGGATTCGGCCAATATGGCGTGAACCCGCATCCCGCTTCTGTTCTATTGTCCCTCTATTTGAGTGGGCCCGTGTGAATTTCTTGCGCGCCCGGCTCCTTGGTAACGGATGAGTCGGGTTGCTCAGTTGTCCAGCCAGGCAGGTAGGTGCTCCCAGTGATCAACCGCGCACCACGCTCGTAGGTGACATAAGACCATGCCCATTGAATAAAGACCAGCAAGCGATTGCGGAAGCCGATGAGAAAGAAGATGTGAACGAAGAGCCAGGATAACCACGCCACGAAGCCTGAGATGTGGATACGTCCGAACTCCGCCACGGCCGCGGCCCTGCCAATGGTGGCCAGGCTGCCTTTGTCCCAGTAGTGGAACGAGGGGCGTAAGCCAGGCGCCGGACTTCCAACCCGCTTTGACGCCACTTCCTGGCGAATCACCCTGGCAACGAAGCGGCCCTGCTGGATGGCAGTGGGCGCGACACCGGGTAGCATTTTGCCGTGCTCGTCTTTCAACGACGCAAGATCGCCGATTACGAATACCTCCGGACGGCCTGCGATGGAGAGATCCGGCTGCACTAGTACGCGACCCGCTCGGTCGATCGGTACACCCAGGCACTTGCCGAGCGGCGAAGCGGCGACACCCGCTGCCCAGAGCACGACCGTCGCCGGCAAGCGCGTGCTCCCCGCATAAACTGCGCCAGGTTCGATCTGAGTGACAACTGTCGAAGTACGAACTTCGACACCCAGGCGATTGAGTTGCTCCTGCGCGCTGCGGGATGAGTCCTCCGCATAGGCCGCTAGGACGCGCGGTCCTCCCTCGATCAGCAGGATATGGGTGCGCGAGGGGTCGATGGAACGGAATTCATGGGCCAAGGCGTGATGCGAGATCTCGGCGAGCGTTCCGGCTAGCTCGACTCCGGTAGGGCCGCCGCCGACCACAACGAAGTTGAGAGGAGTGGTAGTTTCCCCGGAGGCAGCCTGCCGCTCAGCCAACTCGAAGGCGAGCAACACACGACGACGGATTTCCAGCGCATCTTCGATAGTTTTGAGGCCGGGAGCGAAGGGCTCCCAGTCATCGTGCCCAAAATAGGCGTGGCTCGCACCCGCGGCAACGATCAGGTAGTCGTACGGGATTTCAGCGTCAGGAGTTTTGACAATGCGATGTTCAAGATCGAAGTCTGTGACCTCAGACATCAACACTTCGATGTTGCGGTGCGAGCGAAGAATGGAACGGATAGGAGCGGCAATTTCTCCTGGGGAAAGCCCCGCGGTCGCTACCTGGTAAAGCAGCGGCTGAAAGGTGTGGTAGTTTCTGCGGTCGATGACCGTAATTTGAACGGGCGCCTTTGCCAGCGTGCGCGCGGCATTCAGCCCACCGAAACCCGCGCCGACGATTACAACTCGCGGTGTCACCTTGCTCGCCATCTTGCTGTCTGCCCTCCACCTCTATAAGATTCACCGCGATGGCAGATGGTTCCAGAAGTTCTGCAGTGACGACGCCGGCGTGGCTTCGCGTGGCGATGCCATCGGTGGCCGACGTATTTTTTCTCGCACTCCTGGGCGTGCTGGTACTAACACCCTTGTCGGTGCGGCTGCTGGGAGATGCAGGTATTGGTTGGCATATTCGCACCGGGCAGCAGATTCTGGCGGTCCACGGTGTGCCGCGCGTGGATTCCTTTTCGTCCATCATGGCGGGAAAGCCATGGTTCGCTTGGGAGTGGCTTTATGACGTCGTCGTAGGTCTGCTGGAAGCCAGGCTGGGATTGAATGGTGTCGTCTGGTTCACGGCAGTCGTAATCGCGTTAGTCTTCGCCGCGATGTTTCGGCTGCTCATCTTACGCGGGACGAACTTGCTAGTGGCACTCACGCTGACCCTGCTTGCAACTTCAGCGTCGATGATTCATTTCCTGGCGCGTCCGCATGTGGTCAGTTGGCTGTTCACCCTGGTCTGGTTCTGGATCCTCGATTCCTCTGAGCGGGATTGTCTGAGAGGGCGAGGTCGATCGCGATGGCTGTGGGTGCTCCCATTTCTGATGCTGGTGTGGGTGAATGTGCACAGTGGTTTTCTGCTTGGATTCGTGCTGCTCGCAATCTACTTGCTAGGAGCAGGCTGGACGTGGTTCAGCGCCAAAGAGAACCGTCTCGAAGAATTCCTGCAAAAAGTGTCGGCAGAAGGCAGAGTGCGCAGTCTAGCGTGGATCGGTGTGCTTTCGGTTGCGGCCGGTCTGATAAATCCTTACGGCTGGAAACTATACGCGCACATTTATTCCTACCTCTCGAACCGGTTTCTGATGGATCACATTGAAGAGTTTCAGTCGCCCAATTTCCACGGCCTGGCGCAGAAGTGTTTTCTCATACTGATTCTGATTGCGGTGAGCGTTGTGGCGATCCGAGGACGGGATTTGCGAATGAGCACCGGCCTAACGGTTCTGTTTGCGATTTACGCCGGGCTGTACGCTTCACGGAATATTCCGGTTTCCTCGGTTTTGCTAGTCATGGTCGTCGGCCCAATGCTGCCTGCCAGGTTTGCTGGAGGTTTCTCGCAGCGTATGACCGCAATGGAAACCAGACTCCGCGGCCATCTATGGCCGATTGTTGCAACTGTCGCAACGCTCTCGATTGCAGTGAACGGCGGACGCGTGGGGTCCAGGCAGTGGATGGCCGCGCATTTTAGCCCGCAGCGCATGCCCGTCGGGGCCGTGAATTATCTGGAGAAAAATCACCTCGAAGGTCCGGTGTTGAGTCCGGACTACTGGGGTGGGTATTTGGTTTATCGGCTGTATCCCAGAACACTGGTCGTTGTGGATGACCGGCATGACTTGTACGGTGAGCAATTCTTCAGGTCGTACCTAAAGATGATGCACGTTCAGCGTGGCTGGGAGAATGTTCTCGACACCTACAAGGCTCCCTGCGTCGTGTTGCCCAGAGACGCGGCGCTAGCGACCGTGCTTTCGGGAACTCAGGGATGGAAGACGAGCTACGCAGACCAGGTGGCGGTTATATTCGTGCGGGACCGTTGAACCCTAAGGCCGCCGACAAGAAGCAATTGACCTTTCCAATACGCCACCTGATGATGGTGGCACGTTGGTTTTATTTGAGGGACGCACAGGACTTCTGAATGATGGATGCAACGGGTGACCTCTTCTGCTGGAAAAGCGCGGTTACCTGCTTTCTTGCGGGACTAACCTTGGCGTTGGTCGGGTGTTCAGGATCGACGCCGCCTCCATCAGTTCCAGGAACCCAACCCGGAAATCCTGTTGGGGCGAATCTGACGCAGGTGAGCTCAGACCCCTACTCGACCGGTCCGGGGCAACACGCGACCGAAGTCGAGCCTCACATGGTAGCCAATGGGAAGACAATGGTGGCTGCGTTCCAAACGGGACGCATTGCTCCCGGTGGGGCGACCAACATTGGATGGGCAACTTCCACCGACGGAGGCAATACCTGGACCCACGGCTTTTTGCCGGGCCTAACAACTGGCGAAGGTTCGGGGCCGTATGACGCAGCCAGCGATCCGGTTGTCGCTTATGACGCGAAGCATGCGGTGTGGCTGATCGCGTCCCTGCCTCTTTCCAGTACGCTTCATACGCCGGCAGTCGTGGTGAGCCGGTCGAGCGATGGCCTGACTTGGCAAAATCCGGTGAGTGTCGATCCGTCGGCTCCGAGTTCCGACAAGAATTGGATCGCCTGCGACAGCTGGGCGAGTAGCCCGCATTTTGGCAACTGTTACCTCGAATGGGACGATCCCATCAATCAAGGCGAAATTCAGATGAGCACTTCCACCGACGGAGGTTTGACGTGGGGAGTACCAGTGCCTACAGCAGACTTAACCCAGGGTATCGGCGGACAGCCTCTGGTTCAGCCGAATGGGAACGTAGTCGTGCCGGTCGAGACCAATGTTATCTCGGCTTTCAGTTCGAGCGACGGCGGCATTACCTGGAGCGCTGCTGTAACCATTTCGACCAGGCAGTTTCACACCGACGCAGGTGGGATTCGCAGTGGTCCGCTGCCCTCCGCGGCAGTGGATGGCGCTGGAACCGTTTGGGTGGTGTGGGAGGATTGCCGGTTCCGGGCCATGTGCGCGACGAACGATCTTGTGTACAGCACGTCGACCGATGGCGTGAATTGGAGCGCGGTTACGCGCGTACCCATCGACGACACTTCGAGTACGGCAGATTACTTCATTCCTGGAATTGGGATTGATCCAGCTACCACAGGGAGCTCTGCGCATGTTGCTCTGCACTACTACTACTATTCGCAGAGCGCGTGCACGGTGTCGACGTGTCAGCTCTACGTTGGATATATTGCGTCAGCGAACGGCGGCTCGACCTGGAATTCGCCGGTTGCCCTCACGGGCCCCATGATGCTGACCTGGCTACCGAATTCACAAAATGGCCTGATGGTGGGCGATTACGTAGCGACCGTCTTCACCAACGGCGTGCCTCACGGAGTGTTCGCAGTGGCGAGCGCTATTTCGGGTACGACGTTCGCGCAATCGATTTATACGGGGCAGGGTCTGACAGCGACTGCGGCAGGTCGGCAGCGATCGTCGGCTGCGGACAAGCCTCTCCACAAGCTATCGGACAAGATTGAAGAGGAGCGACCAGAGAAGGGGCTGATTCCGCCGTCACGTAGGAAGAACCGTCGAAGAGCCAGGTAGTTCTACAAGCGCAGGCCGCGTCAGCTGGCGAGTCGGTTTTCAGCCGATGATGTCAATCACGACGGCTGACGACGATATCGAGCACAATCCATTGGCCCAGTGCGCATTTATGGTCAACATTGACGTCAACGGGGCGGAGACTGCACTCGCCTTTCACCAGATTGCAGCGCAATTCGCGTTTCCGGTGGCTGTGGGCGCTGACCGCTTCGTCAAAATCCATCCGCACTCCGGCGTGGGCGAGCATCGCCCTCTATGGGACATCGGCAACAGCCGGAGAAAGATCATTAGTTTGAGACAGGACGGGTCAGAGAGAGTCAATCAAAGCTTCACGACGTGCTAGAAGCGATCGTTAGTGTCGATGCCAAAACCCACGATGGCTGTTACTTCTACTGGTTGATCGCCACGGAGCGCCGCCCGAAACTTCCAACTATTCAAAGCGCCCAGCACCTTTGCTGTCATTTCGGCGGGACCAGGCTCCAGCACGCGAATATTTTTCAGGTTCCCGGAGGCATCAAGTGTGCAGATTACCACCATCCGAGCGCGGTGTAACCTCTCAGGGAGGGTGGTGCGAATGGGCTGAGGAGGTGTCAGTACCCCTCGGTCCCTCACCGATTCCTCGGAGTACTCCATGACTGCCGTTCCCAAAGAACTCGACGTATCAGGATAGATTGTGTGCGTCTCCCCGTGGAGCAGGTTCTTGTAAGGCTCGAAGGCTCCGCCGGAAGAGGCGGTAGCGACGACATCGACATCGAACGATTGCCGTTGCTTTAATGAAGAATGCCTTGGGCTCTGCGGATCGCTCGCGGCAGGGTCGGACCCAAACGCTGGAATAGTGACTTGACTGCTGCCTCCGCTGATGTCGATACCGCGAACAGCTGGGTTGCCAGACGGTGCATTCCCGGAGCCACCCGGGCCTGGGGATGGAGAGATGCCGCTACGCGCACTCGCATCCGATCCGACCCCGACGCCAGATTTTCCGGCGCCTGACCCGGCGCCGTTCATGCCACTGCCTGAGCCCTCTCCATGACCAATACTGGTGCCTCCACCTGCACCACCGAGTCCGGGCTTGTCTCCACCTGACGGAGACATTGCGAGCGATCCAGTCCCGCCGCTGCTCGGCAGTCCCACTTTTGAGCCGGGCTGGGTGGAAATGACCGCGCCCGCATTGGTGCCGCTGCCTCCACTCGTGGACGGAGCCAAGTTCGCTCCCGCATCCAGTGGCGCCCCCAGACCTGCGCCCCTACGACCCGAACCGCCACCATTTGTTGCCGAGCCTCCACCAAGAGAAGGTGGAGGCGGAACGATATTGTTGGCCAGCAGTGTGCCACCTGCAGCGCCCGCTCCTCCGCCAGTGCTGCCCGAGCCGCCGCCGTTGCCCGCAAGCGTTGGCGGGGGCGGGACAACATTCGGAACACCCACCGTTGGCGCAGAGGATGCGGCCCCAGAACGAGTGCCGGTGCCGCCGGAGATACCTGCGGAAGGCGGTGGAGCGACCACGTTCGATCCAATAGAGCTACCCATCCCGTTTCGCGCGCCGCGCGGACTACCGCCGGCCGGACTTGCCGCGACGCTTGGTGGCGGTGGAACGATGTTCGTTGCAAGGGAAGTTCCGCTCCCGCCAGTCGGGCCGTTCGAATGAACCGCGGGAGGCGGGGGGACAACCTCAGAAGCACCAAAGAGTTTTCCCATCAGGCTGCTCATGAACGAGCCGCTGGCCGACTGCGAGGGGGGCGGCGGGACAACTGCCCTCGATGGGTCCGGGATAGTTCCGCCCGCCAAACGATGCGTATCTGGCGAAAGATCCGCGGAAGGTGGCGGTGCGACCACAGAGGATGCCGGCAAACTTGGTTTCGAATTCCGCCCGGTGTTTCGTTCGGGCGCCGAGACCGGCGGCGGCACCACAGCCGCATTCGTCATTTGGACAGGTGAACTGGAAAGGTCCCGGCTGACCCCACCGGGTGCTGGCGGGATCACGCTGCCAGCGAGCGCGGGATTGGATCGACTTCGTTCGCGATCTGCCGTAGGCGCGGGCGCTACGACCGACGTGCTCAGCATTGGCGCGTGCAGTCCGTGTTCGCGGGCTGCGCTGGGAGCAGGCGGAATTACAGCTGGGCCAAGAGCCGGAGCGACCAAGCTGGCGCTGCTCGAAACGCTGGGGGCGGGAGGAATTAGCGTCGCACTGAAATTGGGAGCTGTCGTTGTACGATCGCGCGTCACCGACGGCGCGGGGGCTATCACCGAGTCCAGCTGCACGCCGTTGCGAGTGTAATCGCGTACCACGTTCGGGGCGGGAGCCACCACAGCACTTGAAAGATTGGGAGCAGCACGATTGGAGCGCAGTCCTTCTGTAGGCGGAGGTCCTGGATTCGGCCGAATGGCCAACAGGTTCGCCACCGCATCGCGCGAGGATGGAAGTTTGAGGTTGGGCGCGTCCACCACCTGCGGAGAGAGCGAACCGCCTCGCGCAATCTTGATCGTCTGAGTGCGGTGGTGGGCTTCCTCCCCACCCGCGGTCCCGACGTTTCCAGCTTCAGAGCCGCCGACATCCTGAGTTCGCGGAAGTTCGTCGCCGCTGTAATAGATTACGTCGTGACTTGAAAATCTTGGCACAACGTAGGGCCGAAGCGCCGCGATCTTTACCTGAACGACGATGACGGCGAAGATCAGGAAAGCTTCCAGAAGATAGGAAGGGATCATGATGCGCAGAGGGACGAGTCCAAAGGGAGCCTCGCCGGCAAGACGGCGTTCGGACCGCGCCAAGGCCGGTCGAATCGAGGTCACAAAGTCATGCCAGGGTGACGACCACTCCACGGCTAGCTTGGGCGCCGCGTCTTGAACGACGACATCCTCTTCGAGTTGGAGTATGGAACTCACGCGGGCAGGACTTGACCATCCTTTTGCAACGTTACTTCAATTCTATCGCCCAATGCGGTTCTGGTTTCTGCCACCATACGACAGGGCAATTCCAATACAGACGCTGCCTGTGATCGGACCGGCGCAAACCGCCATGGCTGCAGGCCGCTCTGAAGATGAATTACCTTCATCGACGCGTCCAGATAAATGACGTCGATGGGAAACCCCATACCCAGAGTATGAACTCCGTGGCAGGGAACAATCCAGAGGCCAGAACCGTTACGGAAGTCACTCGAGGAGAGTCCAAGCAAGCCACGCAGCCGACTCCAATGCGTATCAGCGACGGCGAGAGCCGTCGCCAGAAATACCTGTCGGGTCCGATTAAAAGCCTGCCCCTTCGAGGATAAAACCGACATAGCGACAACATGCTCCCCAAGTCCTATCTTGCGATTGCTTTGCCGTCTTAGTGACCGCCCGTAACGGGGCTGAGCTGCCGGAATAGTTCGATA
Source organism: uncultured Acidobacteriaceae bacterium (assembly GCA_963731405.1). Lineage (GTDB taxonomy): Bacteria > Acidobacteriota > Terriglobia > Terriglobales > Acidobacteriaceae > Sulfotelmatobacter. Next base: position 364,199 of record CAVSVS010000025.1, read on the forward strand.
ATAGCCGGGCCAATCGTGACAAAAATAATCGACGGCAGAACAAATATCACTAGTGGGGGGACCATTTTAATCGTGGTTTTTGCAGCTTGTTCTTCGGCCCGTTGCCGGCGCTCCGTGCGGAGGGAGTCGGAATGCACGCGGAGGGCTTGAGCGACGCTGGTGCCGAAGCGATCTGTTTGAATGAGTGTACCCACAAGAGAACGGATGTCGTCAACCCCGGTGCGGTCCACCAGGTTGCGCAGAGCCTCAGCGCGAGGCTTGCCGGCGCGCATTTCGAGGTTTACGAGGTGAAACTCGTCGCTGAGATCAGGGTGGGCATGGTGAAGGTCCTGACCAACACGGGTGAGGGCTTGATCGAGGGCCAGGCCCGCTTCCACGCAGATTACGGTCAGGTCTAATGCGTCCGGCAGACCGATGCGAATGCGGCGCTGCCGGTCCTTAATCATCCGCTTGAGAACGAAGCGTGGGAGAAAGAATCCTAGACCAGCAACGCCGACCAGAAGGAAAAGGTTATCGAATCCTGTAAAAAGGGCGACACCGATAAAGCCGAGGGCGGAGGCTAGAATACGGGCACCGAAATAGTAGTTGACGTCAATGGCGTCGCGGAACCCGGCCTGAATCAGCCACGCGCGTGTACGCGAAACGTCCGCCGGGGACAAGGGGATCGCCTTGCTGATCGGATCCAGCGCCTGCTCCATCCGTTCGCGGAACGCAGGCTTGTTCTCGACTTGCTGCTGCTGCCCGCCCAAGGCGCGCAGACGGGCCCCAAGAACCGAACTGGGTGTCACGACCGCCGCTCCGAACGCGAGGACGACCATCACCACAGTGACGAATACGACGATAACCAAAATAAGCGGCAGCATGAGCTAAACGCAGTCCCTAAACTTGAATGCGAATAATCTTACGGATTACGAAATATCCTACTGTTTGCAGCGTAATGCCCGCCACCAGCAACCCGTGTCCGATCGGGTCTGAGAAAAGGGGACGAATGAACGCCGGATTCAGGATAAGCATGACGGTCACAATAATCGGGGGCATCCCCATCAACAATGCCATGGTCAAGCGCCCTTGGGCGGTATAGACCCGCACTTGGCGCTGGATCTTGAAGCGCTCGCGAATGACGTACGACAGGTTATCTAGAATTTCGGCCAGGTTGCCGCCAGTCTCGCGTTGCAACATGACGGCAGTCACGAAAAACTTAACGTCGACCAGGGGCACGCGCTCGGTGAGATTTAACAGAGCATCCCGAACTGGCATACCGAATTTTTGCTCTTCGTAAAGCTGGCGGAATTCGCCGGCGACGGGATCCGCGACCTCATCCGTAATCATTTCGAGTGCGGTGGTGAAGGCGTGTCCGGCCCGAACCGCGCGGGCCAACGTGTCGATCGCTTCAGGAAATAGCTCTTCAAACTTCTCAAAGCGTTTGGTGCGTCGGTAGGACGAATACGCATAAGGAAGCACGAACCCTAGCAACATCCCAACCCATGCGATTTCGACGCGTCGGCTCAGCGCGTAGGCCAGGAAAGTGGTGGCGATCCCGGAGGCGGCCGAAATGGCAAGAAAATTCCCGGCGCGCGTTGACATGCCGGCCTGCTCCAGCATTTTCCGGATGTCACTGACCCGTGTCGATCGCCTCAGCAGGTTGTCCAGGGCTGGAATTTGGCTGAGGTGCTCATCGCGGAGGAGGGCTAATTCTTCCTCGGCGGCCAAATCGGGAGCCTTGCGCTCCTTTGCCAGGCGTTCTTTCAAGAGTCGCGCGCGCGCGTTCCGCTGATCAAAAATCGAGCCCAGGCCAAAAGCCGCCAGCGCAACCACGATAAACACCACAAGCGCAATCAGGGCTGCTGGCATCTCGATCAGACCTCGGTTCTGGATTCAAATAACGCCGGCCGCAAGCGGGCGCCCGTGGTTGCGAGCCGCTCTGCGAATTGCGGACGCACTCCGGTTGCACGGAATGCACCACGGACTTTGCCGCTTTCATCCGTGCCGGTGCGTTCGAAGGTAAAAATATCCTGCATGCCGATTCGGTCACCGTCCATCCCGGTAATTTCCGAAACGGTGATCACTTTCCGCGTACCGTCCGAGAGGCGTGCAATCTGTATGACGGCGTGCACCGCGGAAGCGATCTGGTGTCGCACCGCGCGTTCCGGAATGTTCAGGTTTGCCATTGAAACCATATTCTCAACACGAGCCATGGCATCGCGTGGAGAGTTAGCGTGCACCGTGGTGAGCGATCCCTCGTGACCGGTATTCATGGCCTGCAACATATCGAAGGCCTCCTCGCCGCGCACCTCGCCAACCACAATTCGGTCAGGGCGCATACGCAGGCTGTTGATTACAAGTTGCCGCTGGCGCACGGCGCCTTTGCCTTCGATATTGGGTGGCCGGGTTTCCAGGCGCACCACGTGCTCCTGCTTCAATTGGAGTTCGGCTGCGTCCTCGATCGTAACGATGCGATCGGAGTTGGGAATGTATCCGGAGAGCACGTTTAACAGGGTCGTCTTGCCGGCGCCGGTTCCGCCGGAAACCAGAATATTCAGCCGCCCCTTCACCATGGCCGAGAGCAATTCGAGCATCGATTCGGTGAGGGTAAGATTCTCGATCATCTGGCGTGCGGTAACGGGCTCGCGCCCGAAGCGGCGGATCGAGAGCGAAGGGCCGTCAATGGCCAGCGGCGGAATGATCGCGTTGACACGGGATCCATCGGCCAGGCGGGCATCCACCATGGGAGAGGACTCATCGACGCGGCGCCCGATGCGCGAAACAATGCGCTCAATAATCTGCATGAGGTGCGAATTGTCTTTGAAGGACAACGCAGTACGTTCGAGCTTTCCCGCGCGCTCCACGTATACGCGATCGAAGCGATTTACCAGAATGTCGGAGACGGTAGGGTCCTTGAGCAACGGTTCGAGAGGGCCGAGACCGAAAATCTCGTCAAGGATCTCGCGCGAGAGTCGTTCCCGCTCGGCAAAGCTCAGGGGTACGACTTCGGCGTTGACGGCGTTCCGAATGACGACCAGCACTTCATCCCGGGCGGAGTCTCCGGTAGCCTTGCCCAGCTTCTCAAGATCGAGGCGATCCAGGATCTTGCGATGCAGGTCGGCTTTCACCTGCTGGTAGTCGGTGCGCTCGAAGGATTGAAGATTTGCCATGTTTGCCCAGTTTCGACTCTAAATACTAAACCGACTTAAACAGCGACCACGCCGCCCGCTTGACCTCTACGTCGTTGCGAGTCAACTCCTGCGCCAACCCGGAGAAACAGCGTGCGATCTCGGAATTTCGTTGATCCATGACCGGTGTGCCGCGATCGATCGCTCCTGATATCGCGAAATATTGGTTGGGGATTCGCCACAATAATTTTGCACCCACTGCTGCCTCGGCGTCTGCTTCACTAAAGCCGGGAACCTTCCGAAAGCGATTGAGGACCAGGCGAACACGCTCGCGGCTTCCGGTTTCCCCAAGATATTGCTGAACGCGGGCAGCGCTCCAAAGCGACGCCACGTCGCTGCAGGCGACGAGTAAGACGGTTTCCGACAGGCTGGCGATCAGCCGGGTGGCTGCATCGAAACGCGACGAAGCATCGACCACAACGTACCGGTAATGCGTCACGAGCATGTCGAAGAGGCGAACAAACTCGGCGGTGGATGGATCTACGGCAGCGGGCACATTGGTTCCCGCAAGCAACTGTAACCCGCCGCTGTGGCGCGTCATGAAGCTCTCGAGCAGGGAAGCGTCCATGCGGTGAAGATTGCGGGTGGCGTCGGCCACGTTGAATACCGGCTTTAGATTCATGTGGAGCGCGGTGTGGCCCAGAGGAGCAAGGTCCACCAGCGCAGTTTGCCCGTGGGCGGACTGCAACGCCAGCGCTAAATTGACAGCCACGGTAGTCGCGCCGTTTCCGCCTTTTGCATTGATAACCGAAAAAACTTTGCCGCGAATCCCTTCTTGACGTCCTCGGCGCTGTGCGGTGGTGAGACGCACGAACGCCTCCAGCATATCGGTTGTATTGGTAGGCCGTTCGATGAATTCCCGGGCCCCCGCACGCATAGCGTTGACGATGATCTGAGGCTGACTCAGGGTGCCGATGGCAAAAATCGCGGCATCGGGCATTTCCTGATGCAGCAACTCGATGGCTCGGAGGGCGAGTTGAGGATTGTCGGTGGGAATGTCGACCAGGGTCACATCCGGATTCGCGGTGCGTACCCGCCTTGTCACAGGGTCAGAGGCGGCCACCGGAAAGCTCGCGCACGTATGGACCGTCCGCGCCACACTGGTGCCGTCAACCAGCACTTGCAGCACCGCTCGCTGCTCGTTGTCGGTGGCGACAATTACGACTGAGAGTTCTGCCATAACGTATCAGCGATTTCAGCGCCGAGATTATCTGCCTTTATCGAACTTTCCGCTGTCCATAAAAGGTTTGGGATTCTGGGGTGGGGCGGGCTGCTCTGTGCTCGGAGAGATCCGCCGCACCGTGCACAACACCATCAGTTCCGAATTGCTCTTCTGCAAGCTCTTACTGCGAAACAAATTGCCCAAGACCGGAATGTCACCGATTCCAGGAATCTTGTTATAGATGTCGGTGACACGGTTGTCCATGAGACCCGCGATCACAAAGCTTTGCCCATCTTGCAACTCAAATTCGGTTTCCGCTTTACGCGTGCTCAAGGCGGGAACAGTGAATCCGGAGATCGTCAAGGCGTTGGCGAAATCCAAGGTGCTGACTTCCGGAGCCACCTTCAAATGGATATTCCCGTTCGGCATGATGATGGGGGTGAACTGTAAGCGCACGCCAAATTCCTTGAACGAAATTGTAACCGCGGTGAAGCCAGCACCGGGCTGAACGATCGGGAAGGGAAATTGACCTCCGGCCAGGAAGCTGGCTTCTTTGCCGTTAACCGCAATCAGATTCGGTTCAGCAAGAATCTGCAGGAGACTCTTGTTCTCAAGAGCCTGAATCACAGCGCCAAAATTGATATCAGACCGAAAAAGAAAAAGATTCAGAATGTTGCTGACTGTGGTGGCTGGACTGGTGGTGGATCCCCCGGATTGGCCCGGAGTCAACGTCTGCGGTCCAAAGGCGCCGAACTGCCCAGTCGTGACCGTGCCGATTGTATTGCCGGCTCCCGTGGAAATGAAATTGATGCCCAGTTGGGTTAAGGCCGTGCGGTCGACTTCGGCAAACTTCACCTGCAATAGAACCTCTTGAGCTCCGACCGGGCCGAACGTCAGCACATTCACAACCCGGGGAGAATACGCACCCGCGAGTTCTCCGGCGCGCTTGGCAACATCTTCGGTGGAAACGTGACCAGACAAAACGACGGCGGCCCTGGAAGGTGTGACTGTAATTTGCTCGTCGGGAAAGACACGCCGCTCTTCTTCAGCACAGGCACTCACGTCCACATCCACGCGAAGATCAAAGCTGCGAGAACGTTCCGCTTCATCCCAGATCAGCAGGGAAACCTCTCCTGGAGTCTTGCCATGAACCAGAATCTGCGTCGGCGTTATTACCTGGGCAAACGCAATGCTCGGGTCAGTGATCGAAATACGTCTTAATCGCTCGGTTGTATTAATGAGCAATGACTTGCCCACCATGACCCGCAAGGGCGCGGATCCCTGAGGCTGCGGGGTTTGTGCTGGGAGGGTCGTCGTCTGTGTGTCGGTCGCCGCCGGTGCTTGGCCTGCGGGTTCGGCCTGCTGCATGATTTCCGAAAAAGTGGGGACGACACACGCGGCCAGCAACCAGGCCCCGAGCAAAGACGTACGAACGTTCATTTTCAGAGTCCTCTCCCTGTGAGGAAACGGGCCAGTTCTGATTTGGAAGGCCGAATTCATTCCACTCAATTCGCGCCGCAATTCTCCTCCGAACATTTCACGATTTCTGGTTTCTTGTCGCCCTGGTAGACCTCAACACTCACCCCAGTCGGGGTCGGAGTGGTGGTTGGAGGAGCGACTTTCTTCGTCACGACACGACGTACGGTGGGTTGGGTGGGCGCAGGAGCAGAGATGCCCCGATAGAGGCCTCTGGAATTGGAGGACGGTACTTCGTCCTGCTTGGTGTCCAGCGGATTACGAAGGGCAAGCTGAATCCGTCCTTCGGAGCTGGCAAGAGTCAGCCGCTGGGCATCATCCGGAGAAACCAGAAGTGTGATGACAGCGGTGGTCTGCGCTTCGCCAGTCGAAGTTCGCTCCAGCGTATGTCCGGACGCAAGCACCGCTACATTTTGCAGCACCGTGGTGGTCTGTTGCTCGCCGCCAGAGCCCGGTGTTCCGGTGAGCAGCACGTCGACGCGCGTTCCCGGTGTAACGAATCCGGCGACCGATACGACTTCATTGACCCGCACAGAAACGGCACGCATCCCGGGTGGAATGAGTGCCGGAAGGCCCGACCCGGCATTCTCGCCGGCCAGCCGATTGGGAAGAATGAATTCGCCCTTGGCGATAGGAACAATCACCCCGTGACCGATGACATCGGCGCGCCTTCTGGGCGCACCGGGAGGCATATCAGCGCCTTGGACCTTGATAATCTTGATGTCGTGCTCAGTGACCCGAGCGCCCACCTGCAGGTCGTTTGCAGCGACGATTACGTCGACCCCATTTTCAATGCCGGAACTCGACTTCGACTGCAGGCTCTTGTAAACGTACACACTGGCAAAAAAACCTAACGCGAGTGCTAGAACTCCGATCATCAACAACCGTGTACGGTTCATGCTGCTCCCTTAGAAACTGATACCGGTTACCGCATCGCACTCAATCCCGGTATTACTGCCGGTCACTCGGCGACTACTGGATGGAACTGGCGACAGAGGAGAATACATTATTGGCATTCGATCCGATCAGTCGTATGGTTCCAACGACAATCACAAGGATCACTGCCAACATGACCGCGTATTCTGCAATATCCTGTCCGTCTTGTTCGCACCACAATCGGCGTACAAGTCCCATAGAATGCCCCCTTTTTCTGGTTTCGAAATCGAGTGGCGTTAGTCTCGCGTCCGCCTGATCCGGCGTTAGACTCAGAGACCCTCCCCAAAACTTACCGCTCGACCACGCGTAATCATACCCTGCAAGCCCTCGGAAAGGTCGTAATTTCTTGCATACCTGGGCAAAAACAGATTACCGTTGGGATACTTCTTCCGCGAAGACACTGGGCTCTAACCGTCTCGATTTGTGGGGCTTGGAGAGAGTCGGTGTCCAGGGCTTTTTCTGACTTTTCATTCTTTCCTGGAAACAGTGCTTGGCCGGATCCTCGCAAGTCACGCTTGCCCTGGGGGGTCGAGAAAGACACTGGCGATTTAGCCGAGGCGCCGGGCCACTGCGGATCGCACGGAGATCCTTGAGTCCGTGTTTCATCTATATTAACTATAGTACAATCAATAAGTTTCTGCGATTACCTCTTTAATCACATTAATATTAATGGGAGATCGGGGCAGCCATTGCTCACGCCCGGACTGTTATATCGCGGTTCGTGAAAAAATGTTGGCCAGAAGAGTTCTTTTCGTCAGCCGGACCGCGTCCGGAGATCGCTATCGCGAGCACAGCCATCAGCAGGCCGACCAGAACGTCGATCACGTAATGCATCTCGAGCATTAAAACAGCCCCGACGAGGAGCACGTCGTAGGCGGCGAGGACAACCACCATTCGGCGCCAGCGGCGCAGGAACCAGAGAACGATCACCGGTTGAACGATGTGCATACACGGAAACGCGATGAAGTAATCCGTGGAAATTCGCGAGATGGCCTGGTGGTGGAACAGCGCCAGCGCATGTGGAATCAGCGTGTGTTGGATCGTGTAGGACTGAATATTGGTGGGAAAACGCGAGAAGTGGTTCGGGCACAACGAGTAAGGACCCTGCGCAGGCCAGAAATAGAAAATCACTAGAGCCATATAGTAAGACGTGAGAATTGTTCCGATAAACTGCAGCGCGCGATTCCTTCCATCGGAGAGAGCGAGAAGGATGAGAGTCGCTCCAATTTGCGGAAACATTCCGAAGTAAATGAATTCCAGGGATCGATATAAAGAAGGCGGGAAAGTATTCACCGCCCAATGTGCCAGCTGCGACACTGAGTGTCCATGCAGGAGCCAGCGATCGATGGCGGCCAGACTCGGATCGGTAGCAAAGTTGTAACGGACTGAAACGACGGCGCAGTTGTAGGCGAGAACCATCAGAAATCCGAAAAACAGATAAGTGGCTGGCGAAAAGATCGCGGCTATGGTTACGCGAAATTGTCCCCTGCGGCGCTCAAGTAATTCGAGGAAGGCTATCGTGTCAACGCCGAGAACCAGAGCTTTCACCCAATTCGTAGCCCACACCAGAATCAGGAAAAAAACAACTAACGCAAGCATGCGAAGACGATTCTGGCGACAGCGCGTCAGAAATGGCACCAGCACTTGTTCGTGTGGCATGCCGATCAGGCACAGCAGCACGGCAACGAAAATGGACTGTGCTGACAGGATGAACCAGTACGCAATTGCCAACGTGGTCCAGTCAAACCGGAGCGGCAGATGCTGGCTGCGTAGCACCGGTACGAGCGCGAGACACATCAACAGGCTGATGACGTAGTGCCAGTATTTCGTTCTTGTGAATTGATTCGCCAATGTCTTCACGAAGAAGGATCCGGAGTCGCGGTCGATCAAACCGTAGCCGCTGAAGCTCCCCGACCCGAATTCTTAATAAGTCGTTTCCTCAAAAGCACGATTGCGAGCATGGGCATATACATAAAAATCACGGTGTAGCGGCCGACCTCGGTAAAACTGTGTGGAATGTGATACCAACGCCATACGCCCGCTCCCCAGCTGAAAAAGACGGTCCAGACAATTTCCCGCCGCGATTGCGGAATCAGCCAGAGGATGAAGCTATCGAAGAACCAGCGCTGCGGGAATAGCGAAGACAGGAATAGAAATCGCGCGTCGCCATCCCAGTAGCGCAACAGCGCAAGGATGAGAAGTGCCCCAGGGAGCACCAGGATCGGAATAAAGTGCTCATAATTTCCGAATTGTCGAACCCACAGCCATGGCCACTTCGGCATGACGGCCAAGCTGACGAGAAAGAGGGCGGCACATGCCAGCACGCCTTTCCGACTCAGGCGTGTGAGAAAAACGGGTAATCCAATTTGTGGCTTGGCCATGGTAACCGGCAGCAGCAAGGGGAAGAACGCACTCGCGGCGATAATCGGAGACCACTGCACCGTAAGAATCCCGGCCCAGTAGGGATACGCAAGAAAGACGAGCAGGCGAGTATAGCCATGCCGCGTGAGGCCAAAAGCAAGGAGCGCGGAACTGATTCCCCAAAATAGTCCAGCAGACAGTTCAGGCTGCAGGCGCACAAAAGGAATCGCGAGCAGTCCGGCGGTGAGAGGATATTGCTCGAGTGGAGTATCGTAGGGGTTTTGTTGGGCGAGAAGCCGCTGGGCAAGATGAAGGGCCCATCGGAAGTCGGCGGCGTCCTGATGAAAATGTTTCATCAGAAACCAACAGAACACGCCGCTCACAAGGCCAATTGCGCCCGAAATTGCAACTCGCCATCGCATGATTGGATTATTCACTCACAGTTGTAACATGAGGAGGTTTATCACCTTTGATTGTGGCAACCGTTTGAGTACGGGCAAGGAATGAGGTGTGAAGGTTGCGGAAGCCGCTGCGGTCGGTCGTTGGATTCGGTTTGGCGTTAGTTGTTTCGGCGAGTACGTGGTTCTACATGAACCGGATCCTGCGCACGTATCAACTTGCCGAAGCGGCGGCGCATGATCGACCACGCGGCAACTTGTCGGACCTTTATCCACGCTGGCTGGGGGCAAGAGAACTGCTGCTGCGTGGACGCAATCCCTACAGCACCGAGATCACGCGCGAGATCCAGCGGGGATACTATGGTCGCCCAATCGATAAGTCGCGTCCGTATGATCCAAAAGACGAGCAGGGCTTCGCTTATCCAGCATATGTTGTATTCCTACTGGCCCCCACCGTGAGATTTCCTTTCAATACTGTGCAGATTGGTTTCCGGTGGCTATTATTTGGCTCGGCGGTGGTGAGCGTACTGTTTTGGCTTCGTGTTCTACGTTGGAAGGCATCGTGCGGTGCGAAGTTGATCTTGGTTGTGCTTATGCTCGGCTGGTTGCCGGTCGTTCAAGGCATCAAACTGCAGCAACTCAGCTTGGTGGTGGCGGGCTTGCTCTCGGCGTGCGGCGCGTGTCTGGCCGGTGGATGGCTTTTTCTGGCTGGAGGCTTGCTCGCCCTCGCAACGATTAAGCCTCAGCTGGCGTGGCCGCTGGTCCTTTGGCTTTCGGTATGGGCCGCCGCCGAGTGGAGTTCTCGCCGGAAATTTGTGTTTGGCTTTGCCCTGACGATGGTGCTGTTGTTGGGCGGGGCAGAATTTATCTTGCCTGGGTGGCTGGGAATGTTCGTCGAAGGAATCTCGCGTTATCACCAGTACACGCAGAACCAATCGGTGTTGACGGTACTCTTCGGACTCATCATCGGGCGGACTCTTGGATTCATCAGCGTTTTCGCGTGTGCCGCTTGCATCTGGGAAATGCGAAGAGAACCCGCTTCCCAAGCCGCTTTTGGACGATGTTTCGCTCTTGTCCTGGCTCTGACAGTCCTCATTGTTCCCATGTCTGCCCTTTATAACCAAGTGCTGCTCGCACCGGCGATCCTGGCGCTGGTAAAGAGCGTGTGGAACAAAGATCCGGTTCTGCCGGCGATTCAACTCGCTCGCAGGATAGGCGCCTTTTTGGTAGCTTGGCCCTGGATCGCGACCTTGGCGCTCGGCCTTATTTTTCTTTGGCTGACGCCGAGGTGGCTGGAACGAGTTTGGTCCGCGCCGCTGTATTCCAGTCTTGACATCCCTATCTTCGTATTTGGACTGGTTCTGCTAGACACGTGGGGGAGCCATGCCCGTACCTTGCGGGAGAGCGCGCCAGCAGAGTAGTCTGTTTTAGCAGAGGAATCGCTGCATCGAGCGCGACCAGCCACTGGCGACGGCGAATGGCGTGCTAAATAACCATCCATGGCCCTGACCGCGATCAGTCATAACAGTTCTGGCTCCGGTGTGTTTCCCGCATTGGTTTTCGTGCAGGGGAGTGAGCAGAAGAACATCGTTCTGAATCGCACTCCGTTCACCGTCGGACGGAAAGTGGATAAAGATCTGGTGATCGCCGACCCCCGCGTCTCACGGGATCATGCCCAGATCATGCAAGAAGGCCAGGAGTTCTTCCTCGTCGATCTCGGCAGCAAGCATGGCACCTTCGTGAATGGAGAGCGCATCCAGCGGCAAAAGCTGGAGCGTGGCGACCGGCTGGAATTTGGGGCGCGTGATTCGGCCTATATCCTCTTCAATCCTGCGCATGCCACCTCGAACACTGCGCGCGAATTCCTGAGCCAGATCTCGGGCATCCAGATCAAGCAGGAAGCCACCGACCTGGAGAAGCTCACGCTTTTTCTGGAAGCAGCCCGCAAGCTCAACACGGCGGGAGTGCTCGACGAGATTCTGATGACGATGCTCGACGTCACGCTGCAGCTCACCCGGGCGGAGCGCGCATACGTCTTTCTCAAAGACGATGAAGGGAAGCTTCGCCTGGCTGCAGGCCGCAACTCCAAGAAAGAGCCGCTGCTCGACGATAAGACGATTTCGCATTCGATCCTGGAAGAATCGATCCGCTCGAACTCGGAATTTCTCTTGACCGATACCAGCCAATCGCTGGATTTGGCAGGTCGACAGAGCATCGTGGCATACGATCTGCGAACGGTAGTGTGTATCCCGCTGCGCAAACTGGTGGTGCAGGCGACACGCGACGCGCAAACGCCTTTGCATGCTGCCACCTCAGCCGAGGCGATGGGCGTTTTGTACGTCGATTCGCGATTTGCCTCGCGCGATATCAGCGGAGTCGGCCAGGACATTCTTCACGTGATCGCCACAGAAGCCGCGTCGCTCATCGAGAATGCTCGCTTGGTACAGGCCGAAGAAGAAGCGCGACGATACCAACAGGAGTTGAGCATCGCGGCCAGCATTCAGCAGCGGTTGATGCAGGTGAAGATTCCTGAAGTTCCCTTTGCGAAGTTGCGCGGGAAGAACCTGTCTTGTAAGGAAATCGGCGGAGACTTTTTTGACGCGGTGAATACCAAGGAAGGCCTGGCGGTGGTGCTTGCCGATGTCAGCGGCAAGGGAGTTTCGGCTGCGCTGTTGGCCTCCACGCTGCAGGGAATGATCTACTCACACCTTAGTGCGGGAGTGCCGTTACTCGATGTAGTCACGGCCGTGAATCGCTTCTTCACCGAGAAGTTGGTTGGCGAGAAATACGCGACCGTCCTGCTTGTTCGTTTGCGACGCGACGGCGACCTAGAGTACGTGAACTGCGGCCACGTGCAACCGCTCCTGGTATGCGGTGGCGAGGTGATTCGTCCGCCGCACGGCAACGTCCCGGTGGGACTGCTGGCCGATGCAACCTTCGAGAGCGCCCGATGCCAGATGAAGTCCGGTGACCGCTTCATCCTCGTGACCGACGGAGTTACCGAGGCCGAAAATGCCATGGGTGATTTTTACGAGGACTTCCGCCTGGAAGCAGCGGCCGCCAAGTCGCCCACGCTCGAAGGAATTTTTTCGTCGGTGACGGAGTTCTGCGCTGGAAATCCCCTCAGCGACGATTGCACCGTAGTCGAGTTGTGCTACACCAATGTGGAAGAGTAAGGCGGAACTCTGGTTTCTCCGCTATCGGCCCGCTCGTCGCGAGGACCTACCTTGAACCGAGTCCTGAGGATGCGATGTCCCCTACTCTTCGCACTTGTTTGTGCGTTGACCCTCCCTACCTATGCCGTCGCTCAATTCGAAACTGGTCCTGCCGTACCTACCACGGGCTACGGATATGGTTCCACAAGTGCCGCAATAGCAGATTTCAACCGCGACGGCAAATTGGATTTTGCCATGGCCGATTTCAACCTGCAGATCTTCTTAAGGCAACGGCGACGGCACATTCCAAGTGTTTAGTAACTATCTAGTAGGCATTGGTTCCTTTTCCGTATCGGCGGCCGATTTAAATCAGGATGGCAAGCTTGACCTGGCGGTAGCGGACTTTTCCGGCCTGAACACCCTGCTTGGCAATGGCGACGGTACCTTTCAGCCCCCAACCACTTATTCGACCCCTTGCATTCCCAGCTCTGTCAGAATCGCCGACTTCAACAACGGCCATAAGCTTGATTTGATCGCGACTTATAGCTCCGGTAATTGTGTCTACGTCAGCATCTTCTTAGGCAATGGGGACGGTACTTTCCAGGCTACTCCCATCAACACCATTCCGCAGTACGGTGTGTCTGGCAGCGGCATTGGCGATTTTAATCGGGACGGCAAGCTCGATCTCGCCCTCGCTGAGCAGTTCGGCACCGTGAGTCAAGTCGAAATGTTTCTAGGGAACGGCGACGGCACTTTTGCTTATAACGGAAAGTACAAGGTGGGTTCCTCGCCCACCTCTGTGGCGGTCGCCGACTTCCGCAATAACGGCAAACTCGACTTGGCTGTGGCTACCTTGGATGGTGGAGTTGATATGCTCCTGGGAAACGGTGATGGTACTTTTCAAATAGGACAAAGCAACGGCACTCCCGATGCGGTCGCGGTCGTGGCCGATGATCTTAACGGTGATGGCAAATTGGACTTGGCAGTCGTTCAGCAAGGCGTACCGTTGGGCGGCGTATACGTCGTGCTAGGCAACGGCGATGGTACGTTTCAATCTCCGGTATTCTACCCAGAAGGAACCAATGATGTTTTTGTTGGCACCGGCGACTTTAACGGCGATCACAAGAATGATTTGCTGATTTCCGATAAAGCCTTCTCCCAGATGATCACACTACTCAATACCGGCGTGGCCAGTTTTTCCCCAACTTCCCCCGTCAACTTTCCCTTCCAATTGCTGGGAACGATCAGTCGCCCAAAACCGTCAGCCTCACCAACACCGGGACAACGCCTCTGACCATCTCCTCCATGCGCGTCAACGGTCCGTTTCGCCAAAGCAACCGCTGTGGAACCAGCGTTGCCCCGGGCGCCCAGTGCGAGATCCAGTTCACCTTCAAGCCGCCCGCCATCGGTGGCGCCACCGGAACCATGGTCATCCGCGGCAGTGCTTCTTCGAAGCCTCAGATCATTGAACTGGTGGGTGCAGGCACGGTGGTTCGCGTTTCTCCGCTGAAGATCGACTTCGGCGACCAGAGAGTGGGCACGACTAGCTCGCCCCAAGCCGTGACCGTAACCAATACCGGCAATACCCCGCTAACGTTCAGCGGCTTTGCAGTCTGTGGTGGAAATCTGGACTTCCAGCAAACCAACAACTGCTTGTTCCAAGTGCTTGATTCAGGGTCCTCCTGCAAGATGCAGGCGACGTTCACCCCTCAGAAAGCCGGTCGACGGAGCGCGAAGGTCTGTATCAGCAATAACGGCGGGGGCAGTCCGCAAACCGTGGCATTGACGGGGACCGGCGATTAAATCAGCTCAAAGGATTTTTGCGGCCTTCAGCCTTCCGCTTTCAGCAGTGCACCGAATCCCACTGGCTCGGCGGGATAACTGTGCTTAACCGGGATTACACCATTCAAGTTGGACTCGCTTTTAACCCTATTCCACGGCCACGCTGTAGTCCTTTCCTTCCCAGCGATTCTCTGCAGGCCAAAAGAAAGTGAAGACCGCCCTGGCGCCACCCGGTAACGACGCGGTTGGCAGGTCGAGGGTGTAGATGCCGAGGCCGGTGTCCCTTGCGTCCGTGTCGTGAGAAGTTTTCCAGCCATCCACGCTCCAATGGACCCGACCCGGCGTTAGTAGGACAATGCGGAGTGTCTTGTTGCGCGGAACACTACGCGTTTTATTGTTAAACCTCCAGCCGAAGATTTGACGCACGTGCTTCTCAACCAGATAACGCTTAACGGTTTGAGGCGGCTGATCAAAGATTTTGTTGTCACGAATCGAACGACGCAGCTTGACGTACTCCGAGTGAGCCCAGACGAGCGGACACGCGGAGCCCGTCGGCTTGCCGCGGAATAGTTCCAGAGCGGGGATATCAGCGGAGTCCCAGACTTGTTCGGGCAATAATCGGCTGTCACCTGCAGTCGAGTTTTCCATGACAGTGAGTAGGGCCTCAGCCTCGTCTCGGTGCCCCCCTGCGAGGGCGTAATGCCCGCGCTCCCCGGCGAGCAGGGGCCACGGGCGTCCGATGCCCGTACCATCGAAGGCAGAGCCGTCCTTGTGCTCACCATAACCATCCCCGTTGTACCGGTACCAGCACGGCCCTTGGGGTAATTCGACCGATAGCAGTGCGTCGATAGCGCGAAGCGTATTCAGGATTCGTGGATCGTCCGGAGCCCTCAATCCAAAACGCACCAAGGCCAAGGCGTCGGGACTGATGATGTGATATGCGCGTTCGCCATCCTGACCGGGTGGCCGATTCTTGATCGGAACAAAGCCTTGCGTGGGCGACGCTGCTCCATCCGTGTCAGGGGGAGCAATGCGCACGTAGTATCCATCAATGCCGAGTTGCTGTGCGAGGTCGCCGCCGGTGGCATAGACCCAACGCTCAATATTGTCATTCCATGCATCTGCCGCGTCGCGCATGGTCTGGGCCTGCTCGCTGTGGCCGGTGTGATCGGCGATATCTGCCGCGGCGAGCAGCGCAGAAATCTCAGCAGCCAGCGTGAACGGGGAGTAGCCCGCATCCTCTTCCCATCGATCCTGCTGCGTGACCGGGCCGTTGCGCAGAATAAAACTGATGGCATTGCGTACCAACGGCCACCAACGATCCAGCTTGCCGAGAGATTCCGGCGCCTCGCGGCGAAGCAGATCGAGCAGCAGGATGGGGAATGCGGTTTCGTCCATCTGGATGCCGCTCCAATAAGGGCGCCCGTCGAGCCACAGATTTTGCGCCCAGTTGCCCGCAGCCTCCTGAGTGGTTTCGAGGTAGCGGAGAACTCGCACAGCATCGGTAACTGCGCCGGCGGCCAGGAGCGCACCGGCGGTCTCGACCAGATCGCGCGGCCAGACCAGATGGTAGCCGCCGAGATCTTCATCTCCTTTGTTAAATCCCCAGGGAATCGAGAGGCTGGCGATGATACCGCCAAGGAAATCTTTCGATTCATGGGTGCGCAAGACCGCTGTCGAGGAGCGGTATAGGTCGTTTTGCCGCGGCGGTTCGTCGAGCTTCAGCAACGTGGTCTGCCAGTTTTTCCATTGCAAGACGTAGTGCCGTCGCGTCTCGGCGTAGTCTTCGAAGAGCGTCGAGCGAGCCTGCTGGCCAGCTTCTGTCCACATCGTTCCGAAGCCGATGGCCAGCACGAATTCCCCGTTGCACGCAGCAAGATCAACCTCTCCGGTGAAAGCAATATTGCCGTTTTCCGCTCGCGAATATTCCCACTCCATCTGAAAGTGCTGGGAGAGATCTTGCCATCCGTCGGAGGTCCCGACAAAGCCCACTGAAGTCTTCTTCCACGGGGCTGAGGATGCGAGCGCTAAAGTCGCTCCATCATGATGGGCAAAGAACATCGGATAGCCCTTGTAGTCGGAAATCCAGCCGGTGTTGCCGTTGCCGCAGTTGGCCAAATGAGGCGAGAGCAGGGCATACAGGTGATAGTCCGAAAGCTTTCCCTGCAGAGCCTCGAACCGAACTTTCTGGAGCACAACATTGCGATAGGGATCGGTGAGGACTTCTTTCCGGATGCGGTACCGTCCCCGGTTGCAGGTATTGGTCAACTCAAACGTGGGGATTCCCGGTTCAAAGGGACGATTCTCAAATGTACAGTCGCGCTTCTCCTCGGAAAAAAAATCACTCCCATTGGTGACCACAAATCCCATGTCGCGAGTACAAGCCTGGTCAACCCGCGGGAAGTAGATTTCGTTGAGGATGCCATGGCTTAGCGTGAACCAGACCTTGCTGTGCTGGTTCAGCGCGGTGCCGGCGCCCATTTTGGCGCTCGAGGTCCAACGCGGTGGGATGCCCGGCCAACCGGGTGCATAGCGTATCGGGGAATCACTCATTCCAAAAATTGTCCTCCGGCAAACCCGGGCGAAATGACATAGGTTTTACAAGGTGGGGCCTTCATGTTCATGGCAGGGGTCATCAAATCGTATGCGGCCCTAGAGATGTCAATTGCAACGAACCAAAGTTCAACGACAATATGCCAACAAGTCGGAATCATGATTTGTAAGTTAGATGCGCGGGTGTGGAGCATAGTAACAGTCTTATGGATCTGTTGCGCCTGCTGTCTCACGCGAGCCGGTGATGTCCCGACCGCAACCCCTACTCCCCTCGACCGTGGTTTCTCAGGACTGTACAACCTTGACTTCGCAGGCGCCCAAAGGAATTTCACCACCTGGCAGCAGTTGCATCCCGATGATCCGATGGGACCGGTCAGCGAAGCTGCCGGATTTTCATTCGCGGAGTTCAATCGTCTTGGAGTGCTGGAGTCGCAGTACTACGAGAATGACCATGCCTTCGCCGGGCGCCCGAAACTGACGCCTGATCCTGCTCTACGAGTTCGTTTTATGGATGCGATCGGTCGGGCCGAGCAGCTTGCGCACGCGCGCTTGGCTCAGAATCCCCAAGACCGCGATGCGCTTTTTGCGCTGACCTTGTCTTCGGGACTGCAGGCTGACTACGCGGCGCTCATTGAAAAACGCAATATCGCTTCCTTGCACTTCACGAAAGAAGCTTCTGCCTCGGCCCAGGAACTGCTCGCGGTTTGCCATGATTGTTACGATGCGCTGCTCGCCACTGGCTTCAGCAAGTACATTATCGGAAGCATGGCCCCACCTGTACGCTGGATTCTGCGCATGGGCGGGCTTCCTTCCGACAAGCAGGGAGGAATTGCCGACCTGCAAACGACTGCGGAGTTTGGGCACTACCTTGCACCTTTTGCGCGAATCCTGCTATCGATCGCCTATGTCCGCGAAAAGGATAAGCCCCGAGCGATGCAATTGCTGACCTCACTGCACGCCGAGTTTCCAGCCAATACGCTATTTCCTCGAGAGATTGCCCACCTGCAGGCAGCGCACTAATGAACGCCGGGTTCTTTCAGTTTGAGTCAGAAACGTATATGCCTCACTTGGGCCTTTCATCAGAAATTCACCCGTTTGTAACCATCCTGTAACACTGCGCCGATAGAACGGGGACATATAAAACCCAAGGAGGAATTCTCTAGTGATGCGCAAAATCGGGCTGTTGGTGTGTGTCCTTCTGGCCATGCCAGTGGTGGGGCAGACCACGCTGAACGGAGCAGGCGCCACGTTTCCTTATCCGATCTACTCCAAGTGGTTCAGCGAATACCACAAAGTCCATTCGGAAGTGCAAATCAACTATCAATCGATCGGAAGTGGTGGCGGTATTCGTCAGGTGACCGCTGGCACCGTGGATTTCGGCGCTAGCGATATGCCCATGACTGACAAGCAACTGCAGGATGCCAAGGGGCTGAATATTTTGAATATTCCAACCGTTTTGGGCGCAGACGTTCCCGCGTACAACGTTCCCGGAGTGACCGGCGAACTAAAGTTCACGCCAGAGGCTCTGTCAGGAATTTTCCTCGGCAAGATCTCCAAATGGAACGACAAAGCGCTCACTTCGGCGAATCCGGGAGTAAACCTGCCTGATAAAGACATCATTGTCGTGCATCGTTCCGATGGCAGTGGGACCACTTTCATCTGGACAGACTATCTTTCCAAGATCAGTCCAGAGTGGAAGAGCCAGGTGGGCTCCGATACCTCCGTGAAATGGCCGTTGGGCATGGGCGGAAAAGGTAATGAAGGAGTGGCAGGAATGATCCGCCAGCTGCCAGGTGCGATCGGTTACGTGGAATTGATCTATGCTGTGCAGAACAACATTCCCTACGGCAGCGTGCGAAATTCCGCCGGAAACTTCGTGAAAGCATCGTTGGAAGGCGTGACTGCTGCAGCCGCGTCCGCCCCAAAGATGCCGGCCGATTTCCGGGTCTCCATTACCAATGCTCCCGGAAAAGATGCTTATCCGATTTCCAGCTTCACCTGGTTACTGATTCCGGCTCAATCCAAGGATGCGGCGAAAGGTAAAATCCTGGCCGATTTTCTAAACTGGATGGTAACCGACGGCCAAAAGATGACTTCTGCATTAGCGTATGCGCCGTTGCCGGATAATGTGGCGGCCAAGGTAAAGGACGCGATCAAGCAGGTCAAATAATCACCCGATCACAGGGAAATTCTCATTCATCGCAGCACCCAAAAGGAGAGGACAATGAAGTCTGCGTGTAAAGTGTGTGCAATTCTGTTCCTGGCGACTGGGCTGGTTGCGCAAACCAGCACCGCGCCCAAACCCAGGAAGCCGAAGCCGGCTACAGTCACGGCCGCCGATGTGCAGGCGTTGAAAGATGCGATCGCCTCTCAACAGGCCGCCTTGGCTCAGCAGCAACAACAGATCCAGCAACTGCGCGACGAACTTGGCCATAAGGATCAAGCCGTGCAGCAGGCACAAACGGCTGCAAGTGATGCGGCAAATAAGGCCGATGCGGTGCAAGCCCAATCCAACAAGGATCAGCAGGCGGTCACCGAATTGAAAGGCGACGTCACTGACCTGAAGAGCAACATGGCCAACACCGTCGTCAGCATTCAGGAGACGCAGAAGAACATGTCTGAGTCTCCACTCGCGATTCACTATAAGGGAATCACGATTACGCCCGGCGGCTTCATGGCGGCTGAAACTGCGTGGCGCTCACGCGCCTTGGCGGCGGACGTCAATTCGCCGTTCAACGCTCTGACGATGCCCGGGGCTTCGGCCAGCAACATGTCAGAGTTCTTCGCTTCCGGACGCCAATCGCGAATCTCCATGCTGGCGGAAGGGAAGTTGGCCAGCGCAAAGGTTTCGGGCTATGTGGAAGCGGATTTCTTGTCCGCTGGTGTCACCTCCAACAACAACCAGAGCAACAGCTATACCCTCCGGCAGCGCCAAGTATGGGGTCAAGCCGCATTCAACAACGGCTTTTCGTTTACCGGCGGCCAAATGTGGAGTCTGGTTACAGAAACAAAAAAGGGTGTAGACAATCGTACAGAAGCACTTCCCATGACGATTGATGCTCAGTACACGGTTGGTTTCAGCTGGGCGCGGCAGTTCGGTTTGCGCGTGGCGAAAAACTTCAACAACAAGGTTTGGTTGGCGGCTTCCCTGGAAAGCTCCCAGGAGACGCTTACCTCCCACGGCAATGCCTCTAATTTTCTGGTCGGTTCCCCTGGTGCCGGCGGCGGTCTCTACAATTCCGCGGTCACTGGTTGCTCCACTTCCATCAACAGCACCACCGGTGCGGCCACAACTGCCTGTTCCGCAGCCGCGAACTATTCTTTCAACCCCTCGCCTGACATTGTCGTCAAAGCGGCATTCGAGCCTGGATTTGGACACTACGAGGTCTTCGGTGTATTCAGCCGCTTCCGCGACCGTGTCTTTCCCTGCGAAGACATATCCGCGGCCACACTGTGCGGAAACAGTTTGACTCCGGGACCCAATGCTTCAGCAGCGTTTAACAGTTCCAAAAACGGCGGCGGCTTTGGTGCGAATGCCCGTTGGTCGTTCGATAAAAAGCGCATCGACTTCGGTCTGCATGCCCTCGGCGGCAGCGGAATGGGCCGATACGGTACGGGTGGGCTTGCGGATACCTCGGCTCGTGCCAACGGAACCCTCGATCTCATTCGGAGCTATCAGGGATTAGCCACTCTGGAATGGCACGGTCCGAAGCTCGATGTCTACTTTAACGCCGGCGCGGAATATGCCGGCCGAGCCGCCGACTTCGATCCCGTCTCTGGGAAGGTCGTTGGTTATGGAGCCCCAGCGTTCAACAACTCGGGCTGCTTTACGGAGACTGGTCCGGGCGCTGGCGGGTTCTTGCCTGGTGGCCTCGCCAGTTGCACGGCGGACACGCGTGTTCTGATCGAGGGAAGCACAGGCTTCTGGTACCGGCTCTACGATGGCTCCAAGGAGAAAGCGAACCGGGGCAGGGTTCAGTTCGGTACGCAATACTCCTACGTGACGCGTAACGCCTGGTCTGGAGCAGCAGGCGCCGAGCCGCACGGAATTGACAACATGGTTTTCACGTCGTTCCGTTATTACCTGCCTTAAATCAACCTGCCCATACGGGCTTGAGCGAAGTTGCACACACCGGCACCCGGAGTAGAACGAATGCTTTCCGGGTGCCGTTTTTTGAGTCGGTTGCACCACTGCGGCGAGGCGGTGCCTGCTTTGAGTCGCCCTTGCCGGTCGTTTCGAGAGGGATGCTTTATACTGATCTGGTGGTGCCCTTCGTCGCGGCAACACTGGATCGATCTCGGCGCTTCAAACGAATCCCACGATTTCATCGGTAAGCATCTGCCATGGCTCGCATCTCGCTCGACAATCCCCACTACTTCCTGAACCGCGACACGTCCTGGCTCTCATTTAACCGGCGCGTATTGGAAGAGGCCGAGGACGAAGGCAATCCTCTGCTGGAGCGTCTTAAGTTTCTCTCGATCTCCGCCAGCAACATGGACGAGTTCTTCGAAGTTCGAGTGGCCGCCATGATGCAACAAATCGAGGACGGCTACAACGAGGCTGGTCCCGATGGCCTGACTCTCACGGAAAAACGGGATGTCCTCAACAAGCTGACCCATGAATTCGTGGATGACCAATACGACTGCTGGAACGCTCGCCTGCGTCCGGCGCTTTCCGAGAACGGCATTCGCGTGCTGGGATTGCATGAACTCGACTCCGCGGCTCTGCGCTTCGTCGACGAGTATTGCGAGAAGGAACTGGATCCATTGCTCACGCCGGTTACTGTGGACCCGGCACATCCTTTTCCCCGAGTTATTAACAAAGCGTTGTGCTTGGGCTTGCTCCTCCGCCGCCGTCGGCGCTCTGCCCTGACCTATACCGGAGTGGTATCAGTACCGCGAGCACTCCCTCGCTTGGTGCGGCTGCCGTCGGAAGGCACGGCAGATTTCATCTTCCTGGCAGACCTCGTGGCCCACCATGCGGTACGTATGTATCACGGATATGACGTGGTTTCGTCGGCGCCCTTCCGAGTGACTCGCAACAGCAATCTATATCTGGCGGAAGAAGAAGCGCGCAGCCTGCTGGAGTCGGTACGTACGGAATTACATAACCGTCGCAAGGGTGATGCCGTCCGCATGGAGATTGAAGCCGATGCGGATCCCGAGATTGTGGACCGCTTGCGAACTGTGTTCGAACTCGATCCCTGGCAGGTGTTTCCTGTGAACGGCCCGGTGAACCTTTCGCGCTTGTTCAATGTTTACGAGCAAGTGAAGCGTCCCGACTTGAAATATCGCTCGTTCTCGCCTCGTGAGCTGCGTTTGACCTCGAAGTCCAAGGACTTATTCGAAGAGTTACGCGGACACGACATCCTGTTGCACCATCCGTTTGACTCTTACGACGCGGTGGTTTCGTTTATTGAGTCGGCTGCCGAGGATGAGAACGTTCTTTCCATCAAGCAAACTCTTTACCGGACCAGCGAACATTCACTGATCGTCCCCTCGCTCATGGATGCCGCATCGCGCAAAGAAGTCACGGCGGTGGTGGAGTTGAAGGCCCGTTTCGATGAGGCCTCAAACATCCGCTGGGCACGCGATTTAGAGGACGCGGGCGTGCAGGTCTTCCACGGCCTCGTCGGTTTGAAGACCCACTGCAAGCTATCGCTGCTGGTGCGGCGCGACCCAGACGGCATGACCCGCAGCTACGCTCACATTGGCACCGGAAACTACAACGCGACGACAGCCCGCATTTATACCGACCTGAGTTTGTTGACGGCCAATCCTGAAGTGACTCGCGCTGTGCATGATGTGTTCAGTTTCCTGACAGCCTACGCTGAAAATCCAAGCTACGAACCGCTGCTAGTGGCGCCACTAGATTTGGCGGAAAAAACTATCGCATTGATTGACCGCGAGGCTGAGCACGCTCGCCAAGGCAAGGAAGCACGGATTATTGCAAAGATGAATGCTTTGCTCGACAAGACAGTCGTCCAGGCACTCTATCGAGCTTCGCAAGCCGGCGTACAGATCGATCTGCTGGTGCGAGGCATCTGTGCTCTTCGCCCCGGAGTACGCGGCGTCAGCGATCACATCCGCGTGCGCAGCATCGTGGGGCGCTTCCTCGAGCACAGCCGCATTTTCTATTTTGCCAATGGCGGAGATGAAGAAATTTACATGGGCAGCGCCGACTGGATGCCGCGCAATCTGTACGAGCGCGTGGAAGTGTTAGTGCCATTGCGCGATGAGATGTTGCGGGACCGGGTGCGGCATGAAATTCTCGACGCCTACCTGGCGGACAATCGCAAAGCGCGAATTCTACTCAAGGACGCCACCTACATTCGCGCCTGGCAACCGATGCATGGAGCCAGGAATCGTCGGCCGCCTACTGGCTCCGCTGCTTTCTGCGCCCAAGATTTCTTGATTGGCGTTGCGGAAGGGAAGTCGCCGGCGGTTCCCCCGATGCCCGTTTCGGGCAGAAAGCGTAAAGTGGTAACGGGAAGGGAACGATAAGAGATCATGATCCTTTACTTCTTGCGTCATGCCAGCGCCGGCGAGCATGTCGCCAATCCGAAGAAAGACGAGAAACGCGCCCTCGATAAGGATGGCATCGAACAGTGCGGGTATATCGGCCGGGCTCTGGCTGCGCTCGATGTGCAAGTGGATGCCATCGTCTCCAGTCCGCTGAAGCGCTCTACGCAAACTGCATCCCTGGTCGGTAACGAGATCGGCTACGAGGGCAAATTACAGCTTGATGCTGGGCTTCGCCCCGAGGCCGGACTCGCTGACTTCCGTAAACTGCTGGAAAAATATGCTCGTCAGGAAGCCATCATGGTGGTTGGGCACAATCCCAATCTGAGCCAATTCCTGGGAGCGGTCATCAGTGACCCAGGCGGCGAAGCCTCGCTTGAATTGAAGAAGGGCGCGGTTGCGAAAGTCGAGATGCGCCGCATGTCAGGCACTCTGCAATGGTGCGTGACGCCGAAGCTTCTGCGTACGCTTTACGACACCGCCGTCGAAAGCTCGCGCCCGAAAACTTCCCGGAAATAATCGCGCTCTTTCTCGATGGCCCAGAGTTCCAGGTCCACGCCCATTCGCCGTCGCGGGACCAAAGTCAGCCTGACCTCCGCGGAATGCACGCCAATACGCACCTTCTCCACCGCGCGGCTGCGACCCAGGTTCAGAGCACGCGCCAGGCGCAACAGCAGAATGGCCTTCTGAGCGTTGTCGCGATCTGCGGGCTCTACTATTTTCATCGGACCATCTTCCAGGGCTGGCCGTGATTTCCCGAGGTAGCGCGCGATGGCGGCAATCAGGCGCCTCTGCTGCGGCGTATATCCCAGAATTTCTGAGTTCGAAATAATGTAATGGGTGTGGCGGTGGCGGCCGTTACGGTTCACGTAATCACCCACCTCGTAAAGCATTGCCGCCGCTGACAGCCATTCGCGATATTCCGGTGGCAGGCGATGCACGGAGCGCAGCGCGGCGAATAAGAGCGTGGCGGCGTCCCGGACGTCCAGGGCATGCTTGCGGTCGACGTGATAATGGTCCACCGCGGTCATAATCGATTCCCATCGTTCGGACTCGATCTGCCTGCCCGAGCGCGTGCTGCGATCATAGTCGGCCGCCATCTGGGCGAGGATTCCGTCCCGGAGCCCGAGCGGGGAATAGCGGAATCCTTTCAGCTCGAGCCGCTCCAGCAGTTCGTGATACACCGTGGCCCCCGCGACTACGATTTCGGCCCGCCTCGGTCCGATACCTTCGATTTTCCGGCGTTCTGCCACGGGTAGGCGCGCCAGCCGTTTCGCGATCCGGGTCATTTCCGCCCGAGAGACAATGGACCGCTGACGATTCGCTCCGCGACGCATGTGGCCGGCGACCGCCGCCAAGGCGGCCGCCGTTCCCGACGTCGCGATTACGTTCTTCACCTTGGCGCCGGCAATTCGGTCGGCGATGCGATTTACCTCGCGCGTAACAAAGCCGCGCAGCCGTTTCAATTCACCCTTTCGCACCGGATCGTGGCCTAAGAATTCGTTGGTCAGACGAACTGCTCCCAACGGAAGGCTCACCGCGTCGCGAATGTGTCCATCTTGGGTGACGGTTAACTCGCAGCTTCCGCCGCCGAGATCCATCATTAGAGTCGGAGCGCGATCCACGCGGGGACCGGAAACCAGCCCCAGATGAATCAATCGCGCCTCTTCCACCCCGGAAATGATCTCAACCCGCCAACCGGTCGCCGAACGTACCCACTCCAGAAACGCTTGGGAATTGCGGGCGTCCCGCAGAGCGCTGGTGGCGACTGCTCGCACATTGTCTGTGACAATTTGCTGCGTGGCGCGGTGAAACCGACGTAGAACCTTCACGGTCTCCGCAATGGAATCGGGCGTCAGAAACCCGGATCCGAACACTCCTTGGCCCAGTCGCGTGACCTCGCGATCCTCATGCAGGGAGTGGAGACGTCCCGATTGCAGTCGGGCTATCTTCAACCGCACGGAGTTGGAGCCGATATCGACTGCGGCAAACGTAGGCATGCGAGGTCCACAGTTTACATGGATGCGGCGCTAGCGTCACCGCTTCTGCGCCGGTTCGATTGGATAGCAATGGAGAGTTGGGAATTAGGCCGCTGTTTGCTCTCGACCAGCAGGCCTAGCCGGACTGCCGCCCGGTTTCCGCGATGGAACTGCGCTCAACACAACGGTTCTGGGCGCGATCTCTGCAGTCGTGGGCTCATTCACTGCAGGCCGGATCGTTGACGACGCCGACAGCGCGGCAACGGCGTGTCTAAATTTCCCGCTGGTTACGTTATGAAGGGCGGCAACCAGCGACGATTGACTGACTTCGCCAATTTGCTTGGACGCGGTCTGCGTCAACGTCAGCCAGTCGTGCCAGTTTCCGACTGCGTCCTGCAGTCGCTTGAGTTGCGTGATGAATTGTGCGGCCTCGGTGGATTTCGGCGCGAACTCCGCCGCATAACGAGCCCGCTTCACCGCGATTCGATACTGATGCAGCACATCTTCAGTCACGGGACCAGCCGGGCGCACAACTTCCGACAACATTTTTCGCGCCACCGCCATGGCGTCTCGACCGCCCCCGTCTTCGAGATTCTTGGAACCGCGTTTCAGCCGCTTGCGAATCTCTCGAATCGTCTCTTTCTTCAGCATCTTGCCGAGTCTTTTCTCATGCTTCGCGCGAAGTTCAATCAAGCCGTGGACGAGTTGTGTTTTCCGGCGTGGCTCCTGAAGAACTTTCAGGCTGCGCAGCGCGGCGAGCTGGACGTCTATATCGCGCACTTTGCCCGCGCGCTTACGGATTCGCTCCAGCAATTTCAGCAGCTTTTTCTGATTACGGTCGCGATCGGTAAGAATCTCTTCGAGCAAAGTCTGTAGCCTGCGGCTCGTGGTACGAAAGGTGTGCACGCTTTCAGCGTCCTGTGACGAGGCCAGTTTCAGCAGAGCTCGCTCCGTCTTTTGAAATGCTATGCGGCTACGTTCGGGTGCAATCGACATAAAAATATAAATCGTTCCCGCAGGAGAGGATCATTCAGGACGCGCGCGCCAAAGTACGTCTTGCAGACAACAGTCGCTCGAGAATTTCAGGTCGACTGATGGTCCTGCCAAGAGGAAAAAGCTTCTCGATTTTAACACCTTTGTAACACGTCTCTGCTACGGTTAATCGGAATGGCCAACCCTGCTTTACCACGGCCTGATATGCCAGGACCGCAACCCGTTGAGGGGACGAGAGTTACATCCGCCGCGGCGCGCCGCACACCCTCCTTGCTGCGAGCCTCGGGCGGTGAAGTTCCGGACCGTATTTTCCAATTTGCGATGACGGTGTGCGGGCTCGCCGTTCTGGGCGTATTGGTTCTTATCGTTTACGAACTCATCTCGCGATCCAACCTCTCCTGGCATGCCTTCGGCTTCAAGTTCTTTGCCGCCAGTGACTGGGACCCGGTTAGCGAGAAATTTGGTGCGTTGCCCTTTATTTACGGAACTCTGGTTTCGTCTCTTCTCGCCCTCGTGATCGCGGTTCCGCTCTCGGTCGGAGTCGCCGTGTTTACGACAGAGATGTGCCCCAAAGCCTTGCGTGGGCCGCTTTCCTTCTTCGTCGAACTACTGGCGGCGATCCCAAGCGTGATTTATGGTCTGTGGGCAATCTTCATCCTAGTGCCCCTTTTGAGCGGATACATCCAGCCTTTTCTTGCCAAAACGCTGGGCTGGACTGGGCTCTTTTCGGGACCACCTTACGGCATCGGTATGCTTGCCGCGGGAATCATCCTGGCAATTATGATCGTGCCCATCATCTCGTCGATTACGCGAGAAGTGCTGATGGTCGTCCCGCAGCATCAGCGCGAAGGGGTGCTCGCGCTGGGAGCGACGCGTTGGGAGATGATTCGGGTCGGCGTGCTGCGCAACGCTCGTGCCGGCATCGTCGGCGGAATCATTCTTGGACTCGGACGCGCGCTCGGAGAAACCATGGCCGTGACCATGGTTATCGGCAATCGTCCCGAGATCGCGAAGTCACTCTTCGCCCCGGGATACACCATGGCCAGTGTGCTCGCCAACGAGTTCAGCGAAGCCACGGGCGACGTTTATCTTTCGGCCTTAATTGAGATTGGTCTAGCGCTGTTCCTGGTCACAATCATTGTGAATGCACTGGCACAGGTTCTAGTGTGGAGTGTAACTCGCGGTCAGCCTGCGAGGGGACATGCCTGAAACAG
Organism: uncultured Acidobacteriaceae bacterium; assembly: GCA_963731405.1. GTDB lineage: Bacteria > Acidobacteriota > Terriglobia > Terriglobales > Acidobacteriaceae > Sulfotelmatobacter. Next base: position 391,900 of record CAVSVS010000025.1, read on the forward strand.
CAGGAACATTAGCCCCGATGGGTGTTCCAACGATTGGTTGGCGGCGTCGCGTCACCGATCACGCGATGACGGGCGTTGCGATCCTGACCGTCATTCTGGTTCTCACTCCATTGTTCGCAATTTTCGGCTACCTGGTTTATCGCGGTGTGGGGTCGATCAATTGGGCCTTCCTGACCCAAACCCCAAAGCCGGTCGGCGAGGCCGGCGGCGGCATGGCCAACGCCATTGTCGGATCGATTTTCATCCTGGGCATCGCCAGTGTGATTGGCGTGCCATTTGGAATCGGCGCCGGCATCTACTTGGCCGAGTTCGGCCGAAATAAATTAGGAAGAGTCATTCGCTTCACCGCCGACGTGTTGAACGGCGTACCGTCGATCGTCATCGGCATTGTGGGCTACGCCATCGTAGTCCTCTACCAGAAACATTTTTCCGCTCTTGCCGGCGGCGTGTCCCTGGCCATCATGATGGTCCCGACCATCACCCGTACGACCGAGGAAATGCTCTTGCTGGTCCCGCAGGCTCTGCGCGAGGGGGCCTACGGACTGGGCATTCCGCGCTGGCGCACCACGCTCTCCATCACACTGCGCACTGCGACCTCCGGGGTGATCACTGGGGTCATGCTGGCTTTTGCGAGGGTTGCCGGAGAGACGGCTCCCCTGCTCTTTACCGCCTTCGGAAATCAATTTTGGAGTCTGCACTACGATCAGCCCACGGCGGCATTGCCTCTGCAGATCTTTGTTTACGCCAATTCGCCCTATGACGATTGGCACCGTCAGGCATGGGCTGGATCATTCGTGTTGATTCTTCTGATTGTGAGCGCAGTCGCGGCGGTGCGATACGCGGTCCGTCGCGGCACGTTCGGAGCGGCATAATTTATGGGCGTTGGAGTCCAAGTCGAGAGTTTGAATGCCTGGTACGGCAAAGGCCAGGCGTTGTACGACATCAATCTGAAAGTGGCGGCCAACCACGCTACCGCTCTCATTGGTCCCTCGGGATGCGGCAAGTCCACCTTTATCCGCTGCATCAATCGCATGCACGAGACGATTCCAGAAGCTCGCGTCGAGGGCCGCATCCGTATCGGAGAGATCGATGCTTACAACGGAACCTCAGCAACCCAACTGCGCCGCCGCGTGGGCATGGTTTTTCAAAAGGCGAATCCATTTCCCACCATGTCGATTTATGACAATGTAGCGTCAGGGCTGAAGCTGAATGGGTTCCGTGACCGGCGCCAACTGGACGACATCGTCCAGCACTCCCTCGAGGTTTCCGCCCTGTGGGACGAGGTCAAGGATCACGTACACAAGAAATCCGGAGCCAGCCTCTCCGGCGGCCAGCAGCAGCGCCTCTGTATTGCGCGCGCTCTCGCCGTCGAACCGGAAGTGCTGCTTATGGATGAGCCGTGTTCGGCGCTCGATCCCATCTCCACTGGAAAGATCGAGGAGCTCATCTTTCAGTTAAAGGAGCGGTATACCATAGTCATTGTTACCCACAACATGCAGCAGGCCGCGCGGGTGGCGGAGTTTACCGGCTTCTTCTTACTGGGAAAGTTGATTGAGTTCGACAAAACGGAAAAGATTTTTACCAAGCCTTCCGACAAGAAGACAGAAGATTACATCACGGGCAGATTTGGATAAGAAAGGTTTGGATCATGCGTACGCGCTTTCAGCAAGGGCTTGACGATCTTCGACAAAGGTTGCTTCGCATGGGAGGGCTGGCGGAGCAGGCGGTGGATCGCGCCCGCCAGGCTTATGTTGAGCGGGACTTGACCCGCTGCCAGATGGTGCTGGAAGGCGAGAGCCTGATCAACACCGCCGAGCGCGAAATTGATGAAGCCGCCTTCGATTTGCTCGCAATGCAGCAGCCCATGGCTGTGGACTTGCGCTTCATTCTCGCGGTTACCAAGATCAACTCCGATCTCGAACGCGTCGGCGATCAGGCCGTCAACATCGCCGAGCGGGTTATGGACATGGTTGAGCTTCCCGCCGCCGATCTGCCGGTCGACATCGCTCGCATGGGATCGGCCGTAAGCGCAATGGTGCGCCGCGCTTTGGAGTCATTCATCGAGGGCAAGGCCGAGTTAGCACAAGCCGTCCTCGAAATGGATAACGTCATCGACCGCATGCGCGACGACGCTTTTATTCAGCTCGTCAAGACCATGAATGACCGGCCGGAAGTTGTGCGGCAGGCCTTGGACGCCTTGCTGGTAGCACGCAATCTGGAGCGCGTCGCCGATCACGCTACCAACATTGCCGAGGACGTAATCTTCTGGGTACAAGGCGCGGATGTGCGCCACAACGTACACCCCGGAGATTCAGAACAAGAGCCTCACTCTCCAACGTCGCAGCTATCCGGTCTCTGACCGCTGCTCCTAGCGGCATTGCTTGCAACGTCCCCATCAGCAGGGTTGAGGACCTCGTTGTACGTCTGGCTGGCAACACCGGCGTTATACGCAGTGTTTCTACGCTCACCTGGCTTCAGATTCCTTTGACCATCGCTACCGGATTGCATTACGCTCGTTTCTCTCTTCTTTCCAACGATCTCTGAGCGGAGGCGTCGTGATTCGTCCTATCGGCCGTTTTTCCATTAGTTTCTTGATCAGCGTTCTGACTTTGTTTGCACAATCGACTTCCAGCAGTCGTCCTCCGATCAACCTCCCTTCCAGCAAGATGCTGACGACGCCCTCGCCCGGACGCATCGGCAGTACGAATAGTTTCCCCGCGACTATGGTGTTGAGTCCTGACGGGCGCTATGCGGCGTTGTTAAATGACGGATACGGGACACAAGAGACGCTCGCTCACCAGTCCATCGCTATTCTTGATCTGAAGAGCAATCAGATCGCCGACTATCCCGATGCCCGGCTTAGCGACGAATCGCATCAGAGCTACTTTCTTGGATTGGCCTTCAGTTCCAATGGGGAGCACTTGTACGCCTCCATGGGCTCGCTGACCGATCCGACCGGAGCGAAGCCCGGCAATACCGGAAACGGCATCGCTGTGTATCGCTTCTCAGAAGGCAAAGTTGCGCCGGAGAGGTTCATCCCAATCGCGCTTCAGCCGCTGTCAACCGCGAAGAAGCACGCCGTCGGCTTAAAGGCACCTCCGCATACGGCAATTCCATATCCTGCTGGGTTGGCTGTAATCACCGACGCAGGCCGCGACAAACTCCTGGTCGCCAATAATCTTTCCGACAATGTCGTGGTGCTCGATCCCACGACAGATAAAATCTTGCAGACTTTTGATCTGAGCATCGGCAACTTGGTCCCATCATCTTTCCCGTATACCTGCGTAGCCAGGCGGGATGCGCGCCGCGCCTGGTGCAGCTTGTGGAACGCATCGCAAGTGGCGGAACTTGATCTGACCGGGAAGACCGTTGTCAGGAAGATCACGCTAAAACGGCCGGAAGATCCGCTCGCTCCCGGCTCCCACCCTACTGCACTGCTCTTGAGTCCGGATGAGAAAACGCTATACGTTGCTCTTTCCAACTCCGATCTTGTGGCTGCGGTCGCGTCGGCGTCAGGCGAGGTATCGCGACTATTCTCGACCACTGCTCCCGGGCAGAAATTTGCCGGCAGCTTTCCTGCTGCTCTGGCTCAGAGCTCCGACGGGCAATATCTGTTCGTGGCCAATGCTTCGTTGGATGCGGTCGCCGTCTTCGACCTGTCGCAACCGGTAGCGACCTCGAATGTGGAGATTTCGCAGCAAGCCATGGGATTCATTCCTGCGGATTGGTACCCGAGTGCCCTCGCGGTGCACGATGGCGATCTGCTGATCGCTACCGCCAAAGGGGAAGGCGCTCGCTCAAACAAGGAAAAGGGCAAGACCCCCTACGAGATGAAGCATCGCGATCATCCTTACATTCCCACATTAGTCCGGGGATCAATTGCTCGCCTCAATATTGCATCCACGCTCGAAAAGCTTCCTCAGTTGACGCAGATGGTGGAGAAGGACAACCTGCTGCACAACGATCCCGGCTCCATCACCTTTGCCAGCGGACAAAATCCCATCACGCATGTCATCTACGTCATCAAGGAGAATCGTACCTACGATCAGATTCTTGGCGATCTGAAAGTCGGCAACGGCGATCCGTCGCTCACCATGTTCGGCGAGGACATCACGCCCAACGAGCACAAGCTCGCGCTGCAATTCGGCGTGCTCGATAATTTTTACGACAGCGGAGAAGTTTCCGGAGACGGCCATCTCTGGTCCACCGCAGCGATCACCAGCGACTACAACGAGAAGATATGGCCCATCGCCTACCGCGGAAAAGAACGTACCTACGACTTTCAGGGCCAGGTAGCCGACGAATATCCCCTGGAGCACAATCAGCCCGATATCGACGATCCTTCCACGGGCTTTCTTTGGGATAACCTCGCACGCAATCACGTGAGCTATCGCGACTATGGCGAATTCGTGAATGCTTGGTGGTGTAATGAAAAACACAAAGCGGCCAACCCGAAAGAGGGAACTCCATCGGGGAAGGAGGCGATGTGTCCGCGCACCGAGTTGCATCAGGGCGACACGCTTCCGCCCAACGTAGGTGATCCGCATGCCAGCTCGAGTCCGTTCCCGTGGGCCGTACCTTTGTTCGGTGAGGTGAAGCCGACCAAGGCAGTGTTGCGCGACCACTTCGACCCGTTGTATCCCGACTTCAATACCGAATATCCGGACCAACTGCGTGCTGACGAATTTCTCAACGAGTTCAGCGCCTACGTTCGTGCGCGCGATGCACACGAGGGCTCCGAGTTTCAATTGCCATCGTTCGTACTGCTGTACTTGCCTGACGATCACACCGGCGGTACCCGCCCGAATTTGCCGCGCCCGGCAGCGTCGGTTGCCGACAACGACCTCGCCCTCGGGCGCGTCGTCGATGCCGTTTCGCACAGCGCTTATTGGGATGACACTGCCATCTTCGTTCTCGAAGATGATGCCCAGGATGGCGCCGATCACGTCGACGCTCATCGTTCGACTGCATTCGTGATCAGCAAGTATTCTCCGGGATCGGCCGCTCAGCCCAACGTGGAACATCGCTTTTACACGACGGTAAACATGATTCACACGATGGAGATGCTGCTCGGGCTCCCACCGATGAATCAGAACGATGCTTACGCTCCCGTGATGACCCAGCTGTTTTCCGGACCGGGCGATCAGCCGGTTTACAAGGCTGACTATCGCAACCTGAAAAATGGCCTGATCTACGAAATCAATAAGCGAGAAGCGCCAGGCGCAAAGGTCTCCTCCAGAATGGATTTCTCGCGTCCCGACGCTGCCGGCGCCTCGCAACTAAATCAGGTTCTATGGCGTGAGCAGAAGGGCTCGACGCCGATGCCGGCTTCCAAGCACAACGTGTTCCCCGGGGGCGGAGACTGACGAGCAATGAATCCCGTTGAGATTTCCGCCGAAGAGTTTCTCCGCCTGACTGATCGTGTAGCCAAACTGGCTGCGGAATATTTAGACAACATCGATGCTAAGCGGATCTCTCCCTCCACAAATGGCGAAGAGACCTTCCGCATCTTCCGCAGCGCGCTGCCTGAACAGGGAATGGGCGACGCGGCTTTGGACGGATTACCGGAAGTACTGCGGCTGTCGCGCGTGCAAAACGGCCGCTTCTTCGGCTATGTGCTGGGTTCAGGAGAGCCTGTGGGCGCCGTCGCTGATTTGCTGGCCAGCGTCCTGAACCAAAACGTAACCGCGTGGCGCTCCGGCCCCGCGGCCGTGATGGTTGAGCAAACCGTGGTCGGCTGGCTAGCTCAGGCGATCGGATGCCCAGACTTTCGCGGTCATCTGACTGGAGGTGGATCGTCCGCCAACCTAATGGGCCTGGCAATGGCCCGCGAAGCCAAAGCGCCAGCCAACGAAAAGGGAATCGATGCAGGCGGAGTCATCTATGCTTCCGATGAGATCCACATGTCGATTCCGAAGAGTGTGGCCTTACTGGGCATTGGGCGCGATAACCTGCGCCTGATTCCGACCGACGCGTCCTTCCGCATGATTCCCCAAGAACTTGAGGCCCGCATTCTCCGTGACAAAGCTGAAGGCAAGACTCCCGTGGCCGTTGTCGCTTCCGCAGGCACCGTGAGCACGGGCGCGATCGACCCCTTCCCGCAGATTGCGGAGATTGCGCGCCGCCACGGTGCATGGTTGCACATCGACGGCGCCTATGGCGCTCTCGCAACGATGGCAGATCGCAAGAAATTCGAGGGCTTGGAACTGGCCGATTCGATTTCGCTCGACCCGCACAAGTGGCTCTATCAGCCGCTGGACTGCGGCTGCCTGCTCTATCGCTCGTCCGATGCGGCTCAGCGCACATTCGCGCACAGCGGTGAATACGCGCGCTCCCTCACCGCGGATCCCATCGAAGGATTCGTATTCTTCGAAGAATCTTTGGAATTGTCGCGGAGATTTCGAGCTCTGAAGCTCTGGCTGTCCCTGCGATATCACGGCGTTGCCGCGTTTCGGCAGTCGATCGCGAAGGATCTTGCGCAAGCTCGCCGGCTGGCAAACGCGATCAAGCGCGAGCCTGACTTGGAACTGCTGGCGCCCGTCGAACTGAGCGCCGTGTGCTTTCGCTATCGGGGAGTTGACAATCGATCGAACGAGGAGTTGAACAGCTTTAACATGGCATTACTCAAACGCGTCGTCCAACGCGGGCGAGTCTATCTTTCGAATGCGTTGCTGCGAGGCAAGTTCAGCCTTCGAGCCTGCATCGTGAACCATCGTACGAAAGATTCAGATGTCGACAGCATCATCCCAGAAGTACTGGCCGCCGCGCAGGAGGTTCGCGCCTAATACCCAAAAACTGAGTGTGGGGACAGCCGCCATCGGCTGTCCGTTGCGCGAAGCGCGACTCTGCGAAATTAACCCTCGCCTATCTTGTTCTACCTCTTCTACCTCAGACTGACAGTTTCCGTCAGCGGCAAGCTCTGTGAAGAGCCACCTACCATGAAGCCGTAATCTCCCGGCAGCAACTGCCAGCCATTCTGCTGAACGTTGAAAATCGAGAGATACTTCGGGTCGACGTCCACAACCACTTCTTTGCTCTCTCCGCCGTTGAGCTTGACTTTGCTCCAACCCACCAGGCGCTTAGGAGGTTCCGCAGCAGTCGCGGGCAGCGAAGCATACACCTCCGCAACTTCCGCTCCCGCGCGGTTGCCCGTGTTGGTCACCGTGAAGGTCACGCGCGGGGTCTTGCCCGCCGATACCTTCAGATTCGAATATGAGTAAGTCGTATAAGACAGACCGAATCCGAACGGAAACAGCACAGGTTTGTTCTCCGCGTCGTACCACTTGTATCCGACCTTAACTCCTTCGTCGTAGGTAACGTCGAAAGAGGGCAAGCCGGCAGCGATCCGCTTCCAGCCTTCGCTATCGGCGTCGACAGTTGCCTTGGGTGGCTTGACGATTGTGGGATGCGGCAAGTCTGCTTCGCTCTTGGGGAAGGTAATCGGAAGCTTCGCGCTGGGATTCGCGTCTCCAAAAATCAGATTCGCCACCGCCTCGGCCCCACGGCTGCCCGCGAACCACGCTTCCATGATCGCGCCTACCTGATCGACCCATGGCATCGTCACCGGTCCGCCGCTTTCAATCACGACGACCGTATGAGGATTTGCCGCTGCGACTTTCGCGATGATTTCATCCTGGTTTTCGGGAAGGGCAAGACTATCCAGATCCATTCCCTCACTCTCCCACTGATAGGCAAAGACAATTGCGACGTCGGCTGATTTGGCGAGGGCCGCAGCCGCAGCCGGGTCGGCTCCAGAGTTAAACTGCACGTTCACTCCGGGCGCTTTCGCGCGAATCGACTTCAAGGGAGACGTAGGAAACCAAACCGGCTCCAACCATCGCGTCTGGCCCTTACCCGGAGGCAGGATCGCGTTTCCCACCGGAGGATCAACCTGTGCCGAACCGCCGCCCGAAATCATCCCAACGTCAGCGTGCGGCCCAATGACTGCAATGCTGTGAATCTTGGAGGCATCGAGCGGCAGTTGCGCATGATCATTCTTCAAAAGCACAGTGCTTTGTTCCGCAATCTTCTGCGCCACTTCGAAACCGCCAACAACGTCCACTACGCTCTTTTGCGGCGGATTATCAATTACCCCAGTGGCGAACATCGCCCGCAGAATGCGTTGCACATGATCATCGAGCTGAGCCACAGGCACCTTGCCCGATTCGACCGCCTTCTTAAAAGCGTCTCCATAGAAGATCCAACCAGGCTCTTCATGATCCAACCCAGCGGCCGATGATTTCTCCGTGCTATGCGTCGCTTGCCAATCCGAAATGACAAACCCTTTGAAATGCCAAGCATTCTTCAGCACATCGGTCAGCAAGTATTTGTTTTCGCAGGCGTAAACGCCATCCAGTCGGTTATAGGAGCACATGAAAGCAGCGGCGTCCGACTCCTGCAGCCCAATTTCAAATGCGAGCAGATCGCTCTCGCGGGCGGCACGCTTGTCGATGTGGATGTTCACTGCGTTGCGGCCGCTCTCCTGATCGTTCAGCGCGAAGTGCTTGATATCGCCCAGCACATGCTGAGCCTGCAGGCCCTTCATCACGGCTCCAACCATCTTCCCGGCCAGAACCGGATCTTCGCCAAGATACTCGAAGGTGCGCCCGTTTCGAGGTTCGCGCGTCAGGTTGATGCCTCCCCCGAGCGACATGTTGAAGCCCTGGGCGCGCAGCTCACGGCCAATCAACGCGCCGTATTCATAGCCGCCATCAAGATCCCAGCTCGCTGCACCGGCAACGTCGGCAGGCAGTGCCGTCGAGTAGCGCCCGTTGTCGCCACTGTTCCGCACTCCGTACGCGGCATCCGACATTTGGATTGCAGGAATCCCCAGGCGCGGAATCGCCGGGACATAACCCGCTCCGCCGTTGGAGTGTATGGCGAGCGGACTCATAAGGCTGAGCCCTTCCATGCCGGTTCCGTGCAGCATCGAGATCTTCTCGTCGATCGTCATCTCCTTGACGACCATCGCTGCGCGTTCGTCCGGAGAAAGGCTAGAGTTTGACCACGGATGGTTGTTGTTATTGGACTGGGCGAGCGAAGTTGAAACCGCAAAACTTAGAATGATTACCGTTAGGGTTAAGAACGAGATTCGGCGAGAAACTCCTTGCAGGGGCATCGTGGCTCCTCGACTAAAAGTGGCTGCCAAATCGTTAATGTTACGCCTTTCTGAACAATTTCGGCTGGTTAATTTCTCACGCTCCCGATACTTCAGTTCTAAATCGGAACCACGCGGAGACGATACTAGTAGGTCACGCGAGCGTTTGTTCCTCTGTTCCCCTGCGTCCCCTGTGGTTAAGGCTCTTTGTCACCACCAGTTCATCGCCGCTGACTTGGCCACAAATGTCCACAGCTTTACACTAGAGCTGTGAAGATCGCGCTGGGCCAAATCAACCCCACCGTCGGAGATTTCTCCGGCAATGCTTCCAAGATCATCGACTTCTCGCGACGAGCCCAGGCCGCCGGCGCTGGCTTGATCTTGTTTCCTGAATTATCCGTGTGTGGCTATCCCCCCCGGGATCTTGTCGAGCGGTCCTCTTTCGTCACGCGCAACCGCGAAACCGTGGACCGCATTGCCGCCGAAACTCAGGGAATCGCCGTGATCTGCGGGTTGGTCACGCCCGCCCACTCCGATACTGGCAAGGCCGTCATGAACTCTGCCGCTCTGCTCATGGACGGCAAGGTGGCTTTCATCCAGTCGAAGATGTTGTTGCCCACGTATGACGTCTTCGACGAGATGCGCAACTTTGCTCCGGCCAAGAGTCAGGAACTGTTTTCATTCTGCGGCAATCGCATGGCGCTTACCATCTGCGAAGACGCGTGGAATGACAAGCGCTTTTGGCCCAGGCCGTTGTACACCGTCGATCCCGTGGACTCCTTGATTCGGGCTGGCGGCAACTTCGTGCTGAATATCTCTGCCTCGCCGTTCTGGATCGGCAAACGCGAGTTCCGACGTGAGATGCTCGCCAGCATTGCCCGCCAGCACAACGTTCCAGTCGTGCTCGTCAACCAAGTCGGGGGAAACGACAGTCTGGTGTTCGACGGCTCCAGCGTGGTGCTGAATCGTGAAGGCCAGGTGATCGCTCAAGGACGATCATTCGAAGAAGATCTAATCTACTTTGATTCGCAAACTCTGTCGGGCGAGATGCATGAGCAAATCGCCGGGGACGAGGCCAGCGTCTACTCGGCGCTCGTGCTGGGCACGCGCGATTACATGCAGAAATGCGGCTTCCGCAAAGCGATCATAGGCCTCAGCGGTGGCATTGATTCCGCCCTGACCGCGGTTGTGGCCGCCGATGCCGTCGGTCCTGAGAACGTTATTGGGGTCGGCATGCCCGGGCCCTACTCGTCGCAAGGCTCCATCGACGATGCGCGTTCTTTGGCCACGAATCTGGGGATCCGCTTCGAACTGCTCTCGATCAATCCGGCGTACGCAGCCTACCGCCAGACTCTGCGCGACGTATTTGCAGGGCTGAAAGAAGATGTGACGGAAGAAAATATCCAGTCGCGAGCCCGTGGCACCTTACTGATGGCGCTGTCGAACAAGTTCGGAGCAATTGTGCTCTCCACCGGCAATAAGAGCGAGTTGGGCGTCGGCTACTGCACACTCTACGGCGACATGGTCGGTGGCCTGGCTGTGATTTCCGACGTGCCCAAGACGCTTGTCTACCGGCTCAGCCAGTATGTGAATTCTCGACAAGCCGTCATTCCTCAAGCCACCCTGGAAAAGCCGCCTTCGGCCGAGTTGCGGCCCGACCAGAAAGATAGCGACTCTTTGCCTCCTTACGAAGTTCTGGACGCTGTGCTCGAAGACTACGTGGAAGACTCGCATCCCGCCGAACAGATTGCCACGGACCACGGGTTCGACATTGAAGTGGTGCGACGCGTCATCCGCCTGGTCGATCGCGCCGAGTACAAGCGTCAGCAGGCCGCGCCCGGCATCAAGATTTCTCCCAAGGCTTTCGGCTACGGCCGCCGGTTCCCGATTGCCGCGAAGTGCGAAGCTTGAAACATGAATTTGCAGTATCCTGATAATTCGCTTCCTCAGCTTAAAATCCAGAATGCGAAAGGACTCCATGCGCTGTTTTCTGAACTCGATCGGTATTCTTCTGTTGGCCAGCAGCTTCGGCGCCGCTCAGACTAATTCGGGGGAGACCGCTCCCGCCAAACCCGCCGCGAAGCTCGGAACGCATGCAACTGCTGATCTTCCCTCAGAAGCGACGGTCGATTCCTTCCTTCATCAGCAATTTGGTTATCAGCCCGAGTTGACGTGGAAAATCTCCAGCATCCGTCCCTCCCCGGTCGCGGGATTGGCGGAGGTCACCGTGATTCTTGCCAACCAGCAAGGCACACAATCGACCAAATTCTATGTTTCTCCAGATGGCGAACATGCGCTCATTGGCGACATTATTCCCTTTGGCGCTCGCCCCTTTGATCCCGCAAAACACAAGCTGGAGAAGGGAATTACCGGCCCGGAGCGTGGCCCCAAAGATGCCGCCGTTACCATCGTGGAATTTGGTGACCTACAGTGTCCGGCCTGCAAGGCGGCACAGCCTGCCATCGAGGCGCTGGTCGCGGCCGAACCTAATGCCCGTTTCGTGTTTCAGAATTTCCCGCTGGAAATGCACAACTGGGCGGCGAAGGGAGCGGCCTATTCCGATTGCGTCGGCCGCGCTTCGAATGATGCCTTCTGGAAATTCGTCGCCAAAACCTACGAAACGCAGTCCGACATCACCGCTGAAAATGCCGACGAAAAGCTGACCGCGATCGCCGATGGTGCCGGAGTGAAGGGCGCTGAAATCGCCGCCTGCGCCGTCAAGCCTGAGACCAAAGCTCACGTTGACGCTTCCATCGCGCTCGGCAAGGCCGTCGATGTTACCGGCACGCCTACCCTGTACATCAACGGTCGCAAAGTCGGAAGTATCGATCCGCGTATGTCGGATGTCTACAAAAGCCTCGTGGAGTTTGCGGCGAAACAAGGAAAGTAGTCGGACCAGCGGTAGCCGTTGAGTGAAAAGGCTGAGGTCGACTCGGCCTTTTCTTTATTTCTCGCCGACCCAAATCTCGGGCGTCGTCCGGTCAAAGTTGGAGACCACGTGGGGAGTGATGATGATCATTAATTCGTCGCTATCTTCTTCTTTGCTGTTGCTTACCATCACGTGATTGATTCCGGGCACGGCGCCCAGGCCGGGAATGCCGTTCATCGAGCGCGTATCCGTCGTTGAGACCTCGCCAGCCACCACAGCTGGCTCGCCGTCTTTTAGGTTGATGCTGCCTTTGTACTCCCGGTTCGAGATGACCGGAACCCCGTTGTTCGATTGACCCGTCAACGACCGCACTTGCAGTTCCAGCGCAAGACTGACGGAGCCATCTCCGTGAATCATCGGTTTTGCCTTCATGCTTAGGCCCAGGTCTTCGTAGGTAACGGACGGGAAGGGCGGTATGTAGCTCTGATTTCCGAGCACCGCTGAAATCTGCGGCGAGTTGAAAATCGGTGCGTAACTGGCATTCAGGATGGGATACTTTTCTCCCAGGTGAAAGGTCGCGTCATTTCCCTGGCTGGCGCGCATGCTCATATTCTCCAGGCTGCGCACCCACGATTCGTTCAGCGAAAGTGCCGCCGAAAGCTGGTCCAGACTTAAGCCGCTGAAGGTGAGACCGCCACCAAACGTGGCAAGCGGCTGGCTGAAGATGGAGTTTTGCTGTCCTCCCAACTGCGCTAGAAGCCCCGAGAGCGCCGAACTGCCCGCCTGGTTAATCCCACCTGAGGCAATTAACTGGTTGATGAGGTCCCCAATATTTTGCCCGGCCAATCCCGCCAGGGCCGCCACCGGAATGTTGTACAGGTTAAAGGTATTCGGGATGTGTACTCCAATGTCGCGCGTCATCTGGTGGTTGATTTGGTATACGCGAATATCGAGTACGACCTGTGGCCGTTCGTTGCTGAGTTGTTCCAGCAGTGCGGAACACGCCTCGAGGATCGGCTTCGGCCCGCGGATCTCCACCGTGTCGGCGGTTTGACCCGAAGTGACGAAGCGCAAGTCGAACATGTTGCGCATCGTGGTCACCAGTTCCGTCGCTTCTTGCGGTGTGGAATGCGGCGGCAGGATGAAGGTGCGCAACGACATTCGGTCGAGCTGTTTATGGTTCTCTGCAGTGTCCGAGGCAATCATCAACTGGTGCGAGTCGAGAGGGGCCCACATCGTTTTACTGACATGGCACGCGAGCTTTAGCGCCGCGAAAAAGTCGACGTCATCGACGTTGAAACGTACCTGCCGCGGTTGCACCGAATCATCGAGCTGCGCCAGCACTCCGTATGCCGCCGACAACTGCGCAAACAGCCCTCGAACGTCGCCAGTGTAATGAAATGTGGCCCGGTCATTTCTGGGTTCGAGATTGATCTCGCCTGAATCAACCAGCCGCACGGCCAAAGCCCGAGGCACTTCCGGCAAGCTTTCACGACTGGCTTCGACCAGTCGCTCCCGGGCAAAATCATTTTCTGCGTCGAGTTCGAGAGCGGCGCGAAACTCCGCTGCCGCCTGAGTACGCTCCTTCCCCAGGAGTAGGGTGTTCCCGCGCTGGATGTGATTGAAGACGAGTTGCGCTTTTACAACTTCGCGGGCAGTAAGGAACTGAGTATTCTGAGGCGCCAGACGAGTAGCTTCGTCGAAGCGTTCAAACGCCTCTTCCAGGTGCCGTTGCGCCTCTAGCTTGACGCCCCTGTCGAAACTACTTCGCGCCTGTTTGAGGTCCTTTTTTGAAACAATGCAGTTGACTCCGCCGGGAATCCCGCTTCCACAGGAAATGGGCGGCGGGACAGCAGCGTCGCCGCCACCGGCGAACGCAGGCATGGCCAGGGCCGCCGCAAAGGCAGTAGAGAGAATGAACGATGTCCACCGCATGTGTCGTGATTCTAACGTGCTTTACTTCGCGAAGGCAGAGGCCAATGGGACCTAGTACCTTCGGTTTCAACAGCCGCAGTTCTCCCCGCTGAAGAACGAAAGATCGCCTGAATCTTGCGCCTTAGTCGTAGAAATATCGCAGCAACCGATCTACGACAGCATCAAACGTTCAATGCTGCGGGCCTTGCCGGTTTGCTCATCGCAATCGATCACTACGGCGCACAGCCGCGCATCCCCCGAGGCAGGCTCGAACCGTACTGGCATCCCATTCAGGAACTTGCCCACCACCAGTTCCTTCTTCACTCCGATCACGCCATCGTACGGGCCGGTCATGCCCACGTCGGTCACGTAAGCCGTCCCGTTCGGCAAAACTCGGTTATCCGCGGTGGGCACATGCGTGTGCGTGCCGACCACTGCCGTCACGCGCCCGTCCAAATACCATCCCAGAGAAATCTTTTCAGACGTTGCCTCAGCATGCATGTCCACCAGAATGATTTTTGCCTGAATTTTCTGCAGAAGCTTGTCGGCGGTCCGGAACGGGTCGTCGTTCGATGCCATGAACACGCGGCCCTGAAGATTGATCACCGCGTAGGGAACTTTGCCCTTCATCCCCTCATAGACGCCCGATCCCGGCATGTCCGCGGGATAATTCGCTGGTCTCAGTACGCGTCGGGCTGGACCATGCCCATTGCCCTCAACCATCTGAAAGTAGTCGATGATCTCACGCTTGTCCCAGACGTGGTTGCCGGTGGTGATCACATCGATGTTCAGGTCGAAAAGATCTTCGGCGAGCGCCGGAGTGATGCCAAAACCCGCGGCGGAATTCTCCCCATTGGCGATGATGAGATTGATAGAGTGATCGCGGACGATGCCCGGCAGTCGGTCCTTGACGATATTCCGCCCCGGCCGTCCGAAAATGTCACCAATAAAGAGAATTCGCATGATGTTGAAGCCGAAATTCGATGGTAACACGCTGGCGGGGAGCGCTTTCGAGAGTGCCAGGGCCAGATTTGGGCCCGAAGGGACCAAAATGTGGGGACAGCCGCCATCGGCTGTCCGTCAAGCGAAGCTCGAAAGCGATCTCCTCGAAATGTCGGTGCAAACACTCTTTACGGAACCAACTCTGCCGATCTCAGAAAGTCGTAGTTCCCAGCCGGATTCAGCTTGAGATTTCGCACGCGGCGCGTGTGCACGAGTACGTTATCGAGATACCAGAGGTTGATGTAAGGCAGATCGTTCGCCAGGATGCTCTGGATTTCGGCATACAGGGGCTTGCGTACGTTCGGATCGATTTCACGCCGAGCTCGATCAATCAAAGCATCCACCTTGGGATTTGAGTAATAACCGCGATTCGCCCCGTTCGGCGGAAACTTGGCTGAGGAAAACGCGTATTCGAAAATGTCTGGATCCTCGTTGCCTCCGATCCAGCGCAGCCCATACATCTGAAACGCTCCGTGCTGAACGTCCGCGAAGAACGTGGCGAACTCGAAGCTCCGGATATCCAGCGCGATCCCCGCCTCGCGCAACTGTTGCTGCATGACCGCGACCATTAGCCGCGTATTTTCGTCCGTCGACGTCTTCATGGTGATGTGAAAGCGAATGCCGTTCACTTCGGGATAGCCCGCCGCATCGAGTAGCTGGTTTGCCTTAGTGATGTTGTGATCGTACGAAGGCACGCTCCCGTTGTAGGCCCAACTCTGCGTTGGCAGAACGCTGCGCGCCGGTTGCGCTTGCCCGCGCCATAAGTACTCGATCATTGGAAGGCGATCGAGCGCGTAAGCGATTGCCTGCCGCACCCGTGCATCTTTCAGGATGGGATCGCGCAGATTGAATCCCAGGTACCCCAGTCGTGTTCCCGCCGCCCGTTCGACCAGCAGATTCGGATCTTTCTCCAGCGTAAACACCGTATCGGGCGTCAGGGAATTGATAGCCACGTCGCCGCTGCCTTTGCGTAGTTCTAAGGCCTGAGTGGTCGCATCTGGCACTACGGCAAAGCGCACTCGGGCCAGTTTGGCCCGCTCACCCCAATATTTGTCGTTGCGTTCGACTGTTACGTCGCGATCCGTCTCGGCGCTAACGAACTGGAATGGCCCGGTGCCGATCGGATGTCGCGACATCTCCTCGCCGCTGCCCTCCGGCACAATTCCAATCGCGCCATCCGACAGGTTCCACAGCAAAGTAGCGTCTTGCTCCTTCATATGAAAGACGACAGTGCCATCGTCCGGAGCATCAATGTGATCCACGAAGCGATAGACAGCCGCCTTGGTGCTGCGAATCTTACCCTGCAGCAGCGAGTCGAAAGTCCACTTCACATCGCGCGAGGTAAGCGCTCGCCTGTCATGAAACTTGACGCCGCGATGAAGATGGAAAATGTAAGTCAGCGGATCGGGAATCTCCCAGCGCTCGGCCAATCCCGGTGCCACATTCAGATCCTCTCCGCGCGACAACAGGTCGTCGAAGATCAGGTTGTCAATTCGTTCGGATTGCGCATCGATCCCGACGCGCGGATCAAGATTGGTTGGGCTCGACTCGATGACCATGACCAGCGTATTAGGATCGGGCCTTGTCGAGCAGGACAAAAGCGAAAAGAGGCTCAGGAAGCAAAGCAGGACGATGATGCAACGAGAGGTCCACGCTCTGAGGTCCGCAGTTCGGTCCTCACGCATACGAGATCTTTCCCAGCACCACGGCCCGTTTTGCCCCAGTAGCCGACGGCACGTTCGAAGGTCGCCGGTGCCAGGTCTCGTAGGCCATAACCGCAAACGCTAGAGCCTCTTTGGCCTCTGAAGGCAAGCCGCACTCGTCGGAGAATCGCAACTGGAGGCCGAGAGGCGCGAGTTCTTTCCTCAACATGTTCACCAAGGTGCTATTCCTGGCTCCGCCACCCGAGAGAATCATCTCCCGGTAAGAATTCTTTGCCGCCGAACCCGTTCGTGACGTCACGAATCGGCGCACCGCGTCGGCGATCGACCGCGCCGTCAGCGCCGTGGCTGTTGCCACAACATCTTCTTTCCGGGCGCGTCCGCAGCGGCGCAAGAACTCGTCCACGAATTCCCGTCCGAATTCTTCCCGTCCCGCAGTCTTTGGAGGCTTTGTAAGGAAGAACTTTCGCCTCAGCAACGGTCCGAGCACCGATTCCAGCACGGTCCCCGATGCCGCAATTTTCCCCCCACGATCAAACGTCCGCCCCATGAGCGCTTGGGTGACCGCATCGATCACCATGTTTCCCGGCCCAGTGTCGAAGGCGAATATGCTGCTGGCAGCGCCACCGGCAGGAATCGCCGTGAGGTTCGCAATTCCTCCAATGTTCTGCACGATGCGCCCACTCTTGGGATCACGAAAGAACAGGTAGTCAAGATAGGGAACGAGCGGTGCTCCCTTGCCACCGGCCGCCATATCCGCTGGACGAAAATCCGAAACCACAGGCACTCCGGCTCGGGCCGCGATCACCGTAGCCTCTCCCGTCTGCCAGGTAGTAGTAATCTTCCGTCCCAGAAAGGCCTGTGGTTCGCCCTGATGATATAAAGTTTGCCCGTGGCAGCCGACCAGATCAACTTTCACCCGAAATCTCCGTGCAGTCGCCAGCACGGCGTCCGCATATAACTCGCCCAACAGGGAATTAAGCCGCGCCAGATCTGCGACTCTAGCCTGTGTCGCATTCATGGCCGCAAGTACTGCGGCGCGCACCTTCGCGGCATAAGGATATTCGGCGTGTCCCAGGAGTTTGATAGTGTGGCGCGCGTCCTCTCGCCGATTGCGCGAGCTGGGGGTTGAGTCTCCGCGCGAGTCGGAATCTCCAGCTTCACCTATGCGGACCAAGGCCACGTTAATTCCATCAGCTGACGTCCCGCTCATCACCCCCGCCACGACCATGGTCGTTTTGCTCACGAGCGCGCCCGTCGCTTATCTGCTTTGCGCCCGAAAGGCTCCAATCGCACCTGCTCTCCAAACTCCCACAACCGGCGAGTCAGTTTTTCGATCGTCGCATTCGATGGTGCTTTTGTCGGCCGCAGATTCTTTCCCCATTTCTGCTTCCATGTCCGCACGCGCTTCTCCGACTCTCTTACTCTTCGTGCGAAGTTTGAATCGCGTTCCGCCGTTTTGATCAACCCCTCGTATGCCTGGAGAACGAAATCCTCGCGATGGCAGACTAAGCACAGATCACCGCCCGCCCGCACAAATCCTACAGCCGCTTCGCCAATCGGTGCCGCTGACAGCACCCCGCCCATTTCCAGATCGTCCGACACGATCAGGTTTCGGTAACCGATGCGCTTGCGCAGAATGTCGGTAATCCATCTCTTCGAGAGGGAAGCGGGAGTCCGATCGTGCGTAACCTGCGGATACGCCGCATGCGAAATCATTACCATCGGAAGGTGGCGGCGAAGAGTGCGGTAAGGAAGCAGGTCCTGTGCCCAAAGTGCCTTCAATGGTTTTTCAATCACAGGCAGCTCGTGGTGGCTGTCGAGATTGCCTTCGCCAAGTCCGGGAAAATGCTTGCCGCATCCCATCACCTTCGAATCCCCGAGCCCGGCAAGAAATTCACGAGCGTAAGTCACCGTCTCCAGCGGGTCCACAGAAACCGCCCGCGATCCCATCACGCTGCGCGAAGCCTCGATAGCCAGATCAAGCACGGGCGCGAAGTCAACATTGAATCCCAGGGACCGGCAGTTCGCACCGATGATCTCCCCATGTTTACGATAAAGGTGGCGATCCCGAGTGGCGAAGACATCCCCCGCAGACGGCGTCGCCCCCAGCGACTCGCGAAAACGATCGACCGTCCCGCCCTCAAGATCAACGCAATTGAATAGCGGCTCAGCAACGCATTTCTGACACTCGCGCAGCAAGTTCCAAGTCTGTTCTGGACTCTGAATGTTCCGTGCAAACAAGATGACTCCCGCCGGTTGCAGCCGCGTGAGCAAGGACCGAAGTCCCGGTGTCATCACCGTTCCTTCGAAGCCCACAATCAGAAGTTGTCCGAGTTTTTCGATCCCGCGAGTCTTGCCCGAAGCGCCCATATTCCCTGCGAACAATTCCTCCGTGTTCTCTGTGCCCTCTGTGGTTAAATTTCTTTTTTTAACTCCGCCAGCAAATTGAGTGCTTCAAGCGGCGTAAGCCGGTTCAAATCCATCGCGCGCAATTTGTCCAACACAGGTTGGGACAACGGGGTGAAAATCGTCAGCTGCATTGGCGGGGGTTCCGCCCCCGGGGACAAATGCGCGGTTGCCTGCTGCTCCGCGAACTCGTGCTCTGCGAGCACTTCCCGCGCTCTGGTGACGACCTCGTTCGGCAATCCCGCCAGCTTGGCCACTTCGATACCGTAACTGCGATCTGCCGCCCCGGGCTCTACTCTTCGCAAGAAAGCGATCCCGCCGCCCGTCTCCTTCACCGAAACGTGATAATTCTTCACCCCCGAAAGCAACTCGGCGAGTTCGGTGAGTTCAAAATAATGTGTGGCGAACAGCGTCTTTGCCCGCACGCGTGCATGCAGATATTCCACCGCCGCCCACGCAATCGCCAATCCGTCGTAAGTTGATGTCCCACGTCCAACCTCGTCCAGCAGAATAAGCGACCGCGCCGTCGCGGTATGCAGGATCGCTGCCGTCTCCGTCATCTCGACCATGAACGTTGACCGCCCGCGGGCCAGATTGTCGCTTGCCCCAATGCGCGTGAACACGCGGTCGACCACGGTCAGTCGAGCCGACCGCGCCGGCACGAATGATCCCATCTGCGCCAGAATGACGATCAGAGCCGTCTGCCGCAGATAGGTCGACTTCCCGCCCATATTCGGACCAGTCAGCAGCATGATGTTGTGCGTCGCGCCGTTCAAATAAAGATCGTTGGGCACGAAGCGCTCGCTGCCCCCAGCCATTTCCAGTTGCTCGATCACCGGATGGCGTCCTTCGATAATTTCAATCTCGCTTGCATTCGCGCCCTCTACAAAGCTGGGCCGGCAATAATTGCGAAGAGCCGCGATGTGCGCCAACGAGGCCAGCAAGTCTATTTCCGCCAGCGCCAAGGCGGCCTGCCGAATACGCTTGGCCTCGGCCGCAATCGCCGTTCGCAACTCGGTAAAAAGACGCCGCTCGATCTCGACAATCTTCTCCTGCGCGTCGAGAATCTTCGCCTCGTACTCCTTCAACTCGGGCGTGGTGAACCGTTCCGCGCCCACCAGGGTTTGCTTCCGGTCATAATCTTGTGGAACGAGATGCAGATTTGATTTTGAAACTTCGATGTAGTACCCGAAGATTGAATTGAATTTCACCTTCAGCGAGGAGATCCCGGTTCGTCCGCGCTCGCGTTGCTCAATCTGCGCCAGCACCTGTTTGCTGTTGCGCGAGAGTTCACGCAGTTCATCGAGATCCTGATCAATGCCCGTCGCGATGACTCCGCCATCCCCAAAGCCCAAGGGCGGTTCGGGCACAATAGTCTTCTCAATGCGTTCGCGCACATCCCCCAATTCATCGAGAGAGCCGTGCAGCTTTCTGAGTCGCTCAGCCTCCAGACGTCCCAATGCGACCCGCACTGCCGGAATCTTTCCGAGTGATGCGGCCAGCGCGAGTACGTCTCGCGGATTCGCTGTCTCCAGGGTCACCCGGCTCAGCAATCTCTCCAGATCCAGCACCCCATCCAGTGCCCGCCGCAACTCCTCGCGTGCGACGATCTCTTTCACGCCCACTTCCACGGCATTCAGCCGGGCATTGATTTCACTTAGATCCAGCGACGGTCGGAGCAGCCAGGCTCGCAGCAACCGTTTCCCCATCGGCGTAACCGCGGCGTCCATCGATCGGAATAGAGTGACGCCTGCATCCGTCCCCGCAAACAGCGGCTCAATCAATTCCAAGTTGCGAACGGTTACCGCATCCAGTACCAGGCAACTCTGCCGCTCATACCATCCGATCCTGTCGACATGATCGAGCGATCCGCGCTGCGTCGATCGCACGTAGTACAGAATCGCGCCCGCGGCAGCTGCAGCAGCGGTCCGACCCGCCAGCCCAAAACCCTCGAGCGAGAGTACGCCAAAATGATTTTCGAGTAACGGAATGGAATGATCCGGAGAGAAGATCCAGTCATCGAGAGGAGTCTCCGTACAAGTTGCTCTGCCCACGCGAGGCTGTGCCGACGAGAGTCCCCCGGCGCTATCCGGCCGGCCCAAGCCTGGTTCTTCCTTTCTTCGACTGGAATTCTCAAATAGCGGTGCCGCCGACCCATAGAGCAATTCCTTCGGCCGCAGCTGCTCCAGTTCCTCCTGCACCCGCCGCAGTGCGCCTTCGCCCGAAAACTCAGTCGCCCGGAACTCGCCTGTCGATAAGTCGAGCGCCGCGAATCCCACGCGCTCCCCAACCTGCGCCAGCGCCGCGAGAAAATTGTTCTCGTCGGATCCCAACGAGGAATCGGCCGCCGTCCCCGGCGTCATCACCCGCGTCACTTCCCGGCGCACCAGCTTCTTCGCCTGCCGCGGATCCTCCATCTGTTCGCAAATCGCCACCTTAAAGCCCTTGCGAATCAGTTTTCCGATGTAGCCCTCCGCCGCGTGGTAAGGCACGCCGCACATGGGCACGGCAATTCCTTTTTCCTTATTGCGCGAGGTCAGCGTGATCTGCAGTTCTTTGGCGGCTACAATCGCATCGTCAAAGAAAAGTTCATAAAAATCGCCCAGCCGGAAAAATAGAAGTGCGGTGGGATGTTCTTTTTTGACAGCGGCATACTGCCGCATCAGCGGAGTGGACGGCTCGGTCATCTGGGCGGGCTTCGGCGGATTATAACAAAGCGCATCGTTTCTCTTCTGCCGCATTTCACATGTGCCGAGTCGAAATTACCGCGCCAAATCCAGTTGACTCCGTTCGCTCGCGGTGTTCTCCTCTGCCTATGGAACTCCGCAAGGATCCCATCACCCGCTCCTGGGTCATCACCGGAGACGACCCTGCCGAATCCGGACCGCGTCCCGACTCCACTTGCTCTTTCTGTGCAGATTCCTCCACGTCGTTACAGGTGATTGCGAAATCTCCCAACGCCCCGGGCGTTCCCTGGTCGGCTCGTTCCGTGGTTCATCCCAGGCCCCTCTACCGCATTGAGGGAGAACCCGGCCGCCGCGGCGACGGAATTTATGACTGCATGCACTCAGTGGGCGCGCACGAAGTGCTGGTCGAAAATCCCAACCACGACCGCCATCTGTGGAACGCTTCTGATGATGAAATTGCGCACTTCCTTCGCCTCGCCGCCGAGCGCATTCTCGACCTTAAGCGTGACCCGCGCATCAAGTACGTCAGCCTGTTCAAAGACTTTGGCAAGAATGCCGGCCAGGAATTTA
Organism: uncultured Acidobacteriaceae bacterium; assembly: GCA_963731405.1. GTDB lineage: Bacteria > Acidobacteriota > Terriglobia > Terriglobales > Acidobacteriaceae > Sulfotelmatobacter. The sequence goes on from CAVSVS010000025.1 coordinate 414,109, forward strand.
CCCATCCCACCTCGCAAGTCACCGCGACCATGTTTGTCCCGCGGCGCGTGCTTTACGAGTTGCGTGCCGGACGCGAATACTTCGTCAGCAAGGAGCGTTGTGTCTTCTGCGACATCATTCAGCAGGAAGAGCGCCAGGCTCTCCGGGTGATTGAAGCCCGGGGAGATTATCTGGCCCTCTGCCCCTACGCTCCGCGGGTCCCCTACGAAACCTGGATCTTGCCGCGCAATCACGATGCTGCGTTTGAACGGACTGGACTCAATAAGCCCGGCCTGCGCACTAACTTGGCCGCGCTCCTTCGCCGGACGCTACAACGAGTGCGTTCGGTTACCGAGGACTTTCACCTCGTGCTGCACACCGCGCCCAGCAGCATTCATCCCTCCAAGAACCTTGGCTACTGGAAGACGATCGACGAGGACTATCACTGGCACATTGAAATTCTTCCCGTCCTCAGTTCCAAGTCTCGGTCGTACACGTTTAAAGAGGTTTACTATTCCCCCGTCAGCTCCGAGACCGCAGTAAAACATCTGCGGGAAGCAAAGATCGACGGCTAAGCCGAATGAGAAGTAGAGATTATGTGGGGACAGCCGCCTTCGGCTGTCCGCCGGGCAAAGCCCGGCAAGGATGATCGGGGGTCTGCACAAATCATGCCTGCCAAAGTTACCGGCCTCATTCCCATGGGGAAGATCCCGACGGCTACTGTCTGTTGATCGGCCAGTCTGACTGAATTGCGCACAAGCTAATACGCCTTCCAGACTTCCTTTCCTCCAACCATGGTCCAGACGACTTTGTCGTCCTTGATCTTGTCGGTGGCGATCTCGAACAGATTGTCGGAGAGCAAAATCAGATCGGCATATTTTCCCGGCGTGATCGATCCTCGATTTTGCTCCGCGAAGTTAGCATAAGCGCCATTGATGGTGTATCCACGAATTGCAGTCTCCAAGTCGATGGTCTGTTCGGGAACCCAGCCACCCTCCGGCTTTCCATCGAGCCCCTTCCGGGTCAGAGCCGTATAAATTCCAACTACCGGCTCCATCTCCGCCACATTCCAATCCGATGCAAATGCCAGCGTCGCCCCCGCATCTTTCAAACTGCGAAAAGCCCATGCGTACTTCCATCGCTGCGGACCCACGGCCTTCGCCCATTGTCCTGTAATGTCGGGGGCGCAGTGTCGTGGCTGCATGCAGGCAATTACGCCTAGTTGCTTGAAGCGTGGGATGTCCTGCTCGTTCAGGCATTCAATATGTACCAGTTCATCCCGCCGGTCACGCGGACCATTTTGCTTCTCCGCATACTCGATCGCATCCAGCGCCGTGCGAATCCCGCGATCTCCAATCGAGTGGATGAAGATCTGGAACTTCATTTTGTCGATGCGCGCCACGACGTCCTTGAACTCGTCCGGCGGGTAGTCGAGTTCTCCGCGCGTTCCCGGACGATCGGCATACGGCTCCAACATGGCTGCCGTGTGCGGTTCGATCACATCATCGATGTAGAGTTTCACGGCCGCCACTCGCAGGCGATCGTCGTTGTATTTTGTGCGCGCTTCGGCAAATTGATCCAACGTTTGCTGACTTGTGCCGCGCCTGTGGAACAGCGCGACTTGCAGCCGCACGGGCATATCGCCATTCTTCTCGAGCTTGACGTAAGTAGGCAGATCTTCCAGGTACGACTGTGGATCGATCACGGTGGTGATTCCACTGTGTGCGGCTTGAACCAGCGTGTCTCGAATGCCGCTATAGCTTTCCTCCGGAGAGTGCGACGGCAGATGTTTTCGCAACTCCGCCTCGGAGTCCTCGGACAGCCCGGTGCTGCCGAACCCGGTCACGATTCCTGTCGGCTCTCCCGTCTTCGGGTCTTTCTCCACTTTCTCCGCGAAGATAACTTTTTCGGTGGCGCGCGTGATGCCGAATTCGTGGAGCGCCTCGAGATTCATCCATATCGTGTGGTAATCGTAGGCCACGAGGAAGGCTGGTCGTCCTCGCGTCAGTCCGACAAGATCTTTCGATGTTGGCAGCGTGCCATTGGGAAATGCTGAATAGTTCCACCCATCGGCCTCGATCCACTTCATCTCAGGGTGCTGCTCGGAGAAATCATGAACCTGCTTCTGAATCTCCGCCAAAGAGTTGGCATTCGCAATTCGTAGGACGCTCGCACCCCCGCTGATCTTCACATGCAGGTGGCTATCAATAAACCCGGGCAGCATCATGCGCCCACCCGCATCGATTACCTTGGTGGAGTCTCCGACGTATCTCCCCGAGTCCTGGTCGCTACCCACCCAGAGAATGCGATCGCCTCGCACCGCGACAGCTTGTGCCGATGGCCGCTCTTTGTCCACCGTGTAGACCCGTGCATTGCGAATGACGATATCCGCGGCGTCCTTCGGTTGCTGGTGTGCACAGCCGGAAAAGATCAGACTGCCAAGAATCGCAACCGACAACCAGACGATCTTCATTCGAGCCTCCCGCTTTAGGACCGCGCAGTGTATCACGCAGCTTGCGGCTGCGGCGAAACCGTGGCGGCTCGACCGTCGGCAGTTCCCCGTGGCCATTCCATGGCGTCATCCTGACCGCAGCCGTTTTTCCGGCGGAGGGAAGGATCTCGCGTGCAGATAGCAATGGTCTGTTCCTATTTTTGTTGGACCCCGCCCGTATAATGTTCGCTTTCCGGGGAGGCCCCACGCGTGAGAGTTCTCATCTGCTCTATCCTGCTTTGCACCGCAGCCGTTGCACAAACACCGAATGCGCCGGCACCCAGTCCCGCAAAACTCCAGATTCTTTGGCAAAAGCTCGGGGCGAGTATTCAAGAGATCGACCAGCATCTCGACGGCGTGATGGGAGTCGCCATTGAAGACCTCTCGACCGGAGACCACTATTTCCTTCACGAGGATGAGGTCTTCGCCCAGGCCAGTTCAATCAAGATCACGGTCCTCGCCAATCTCTATTTGCAGGTGCAGCAGGGCAAGCTCAAGCTGACCGATGCCTACACCGTGCAATCGTCAGACCTTGTGCCCGATAGCGACATCATGGGTGGGCTCACGCCCGGCGTCACTAGACTCACCTTGCGCGACCTGGCGACCATGATGGTCGCGGTCAGCGACAATTCCGCAACCAACGTTCTGATCGACCGCGTTGGGATGGCGAACGTGAATGCCATGCTCGACTCTCTCGGCCTGACCCACACTCGCTTGCGCCGAAAAATGATGGACCTGCAAGCCGCCAAACAAGGCCGCGAAAACATCTCAACCCCGCATGAAATGATGACGCTGCTTGATGCGATTTACCGCGGTAAGGTGCTCAATAAAGATTCGACCGCAGATTTTTTCACCATGTTGAGTACGCACAAGGATTCCTGGATTCCTCGCGACCTGCCCGCCGACCTCAAAATCGCCAACAAGCCGGGTGCACTTGAAGCCGTGCGCAACGACTCCGGGGTCGTATTTGTTGAAGGTCGCCCCTACGTGATCTGCGTGATGACTTCGTTCCTGCGCAACGAGCGGGAAGGAGAAGAGGCCATCAGCAAGGTCTCGCTTTCCGCCTGGCGCATGTTCGACCGTCTCAGTCGCGCCAGCGAGTACGGCAGGGTAGTCTCCCCTGGGAATGGCACCCGCTGAAGTGGCGGTTCGGATCCTTGATTGGATGGACGATCTTACTTCGCCGTGCCTTTAGCCCGCGTCCCGGCAACCTGCTGCCTCATGAACTGTTGCGCTCCTTTGGCCTCCATGGGTTGCGAGAAGTAGTACCCTTGCCCGTACTCGCATCCCAGTTGCAGCAGTTGCTCGGTTTGTCGTAGCGTCTCAATGCCCTCAGCAATCACTTTCAGATTCATTTTGTGCGCCAGGGCTGTAATCAACTCCACAATGTCAGACGTGGCCCGGTCGGTTTGCATCTCCCGCACGAGCGACCGGTCGATCTTCAGGGCGTCGAGAGGGAACTGGCGCAGCCCGCGCAGTGACGTTGCCCCCGTGCCGAAATCGTCCAGGATCACTCCAATTCCCAAATGCTTTAAGTGAGAAAGCACGGTAACCGTAAGGGTGGGATCTGTTTCGGCAATGCTTTCCGTGATTTCCAGTTGCAGACGCGATGGGTCGACGCCTGTCTGTTGCAATGCATCCTGAATGTCGTTCACCAGCCGCGCATTCGCAAACTGCCGCGCCGAAACATTCACCGTAACGTTCATTGGCTGCTTCGAGAACTGGTCAGCTTCCCACTCGCACAGCTGCCGGCATGCCTGCAGGATCAGCCAGTGCCCGATTGAGACCAAAATTCCCGTATCCTCCGCAGCTTCAATAAAGCGGTAGGGAGAAATCAGTCCCTGTGTCGGATGATCCCATCGCAGCAACGCCTCAAAACTCACAATGCGCCGGCTGGCGAGTTCAACCACCGGCTGATAGTGCACGCGGAACTGTTTCGCGGTCATCGCCTCCCGCAGGTCAGATTCGAGTCGTAGGCGCCCGACTGCCCGACTATGCATGGCCTCGTCGAACACTTCACAGCGCGATCCACCTAACGCTTTCGCGCGCCGCATCGCCACGTCGGCATCTTTCAGGATGTCCTCCGGACGCTCGTGCGTAGCTGCGCTCAGGGCGATCCCACAACTCGCCGATACCCGCACCTCGCGGGCTTCAACAGAAAAGGGTTCCGCCACCACTTCCTGAATTCCCTTGGCCCACCGCATGGCGTCGCTGGGATCATCCACAGCGTCGAGCAGGATTGCCAATTCATCTCCGCCCAGGCGAAACAACACGAAGTCCGCCGTCGCACCCACACTTCCAATTCGCGCCATCGTGTCCTGTTGCCGCAGATACGTCGACACCCGCCGTCCGATCTCCATCAGCACGTGATCTCCCGCAACTGTGCCCATGGTTTCGTTGAAAACCTTGAAGTGATCCACATTCGCCAGCATGAGGGTATAGGGACGGCCAACTTCGCGGCGTGATCGCACAAATGAATTTTCCAGGCGCTCCAGAAATTGCCGCCGGTTGGGCAGCCCCGTCAAGGGATCATGAAACAGGTTATGCTCCAGCCGTTCTTCGGCGCGCTTGCGTTCGGTAATGTCGCGGTTCACGATCACCAGTTTCGCGACTTCGCCCTTGGCATCCCGGATCGTGCTCGCCACCGACTCCAGCACCCGCCAGCTCCCGTCCTTATGTTTGACCCGGTATTCCAGCCGTTTGCCAACCCCCGTCTCCCGCGCCTCCCGCGCCGCCTCTAGCACCTTAAAACGATCATCGGCGTGAATCTGTTCGAACGCGGAAGTTTCTCCCAACTCCGCCGCCGTGTATCCCAGGATTCTCTTGTATGCCGGACTGTTATAGAGCCGCCGTCCCTTCACATCCACAAGAGCAATCATGTCGGCGGCGTTCTCGGTCACGATCTGGAAAAGCTCTTCGTTCTTCTTCGACTCGGTCGATCTGGAATATCCGAAACTGTTGGTACAGCACCAGGGCCGCCAGCGTGCCCAGTGGAATCCAGTACCATTGCAGTCCCATGCCGAGGTCTCCTCCGTGGATCTATCGGCGGAATGCAATGGAAGATTGAATGGAACCAATTTGGATGGAAAGTCTTAGAAAGAAGGTCGAAACCGGGCTAGGAGGATGTCGGCACAGACTGGATGCCGGTCCGCTCGTTCGGCCCTCCGCTCTTCGGAATTGGAATGCTCATCAACACGCGCGTTCCGGATTCATCGGATTCAAAGCTCATGGTGCCTTGGAATTGCCGCAGCCGTTCACGCATGCCACGAATTCCTACGCCCGCGCTCTGCGACTGAATTTCCGCTAATTTCGCCGGCGACATGCCTTTGCCTTGGTCCCGAACACTTACGTTGAGCATGTCTTCCTCGCGCACAATCCGTATTACAGCGGTTTTGCTACCCGAATGCCGATGAACGTTGGTTAGACACTCCTGCACCAGCCGGAATACCAGCAATTCCATATCCCCGGGAAGCCTCTCAAACTGGTGGGGAATTTCGAGGGTAATCTCCAGGCCGCTGCGCTCGCTCAGCCCCTGGGTATACCAGCTGAGCGCCGACGACAACCCGCTTTCGTCCAGCAATGGCGGGTGCAATAGATACGATGCGGTCCGAATTTCCCGATGCAGCTGTTGTACCGTCTCTTGAATCTTCTCCGCATCGTCGGCTAGATCGGGTGCTGTGCGGCCCGTCTTCTGAACCAGCTGCGCGAGATTGATGCCAAGCACCGATAGCGTCTGACCGGCACTATCGTGCAACTCGCGCGCAATGTGGCGACGTTCTTCGTCCTGGGTTCGCAGCAATCGCCACGATAGCTCTCGGAGTTGATCGGATTGCCGCAATATATCCGCGTTTCGTTCTTCCACCTCTTTGGTGCGAGCGCGCACTTCCACGTCGAGATTTTCGGCCAGCTGGCGGTAGTCTTCTTCGGCTTGCTTGCGCAGCGTCAGATCGCTGGCCGCGCCAAACCACTCGATAATTTCGCCGCTCTCATCGAGGCGCGGCACCGCCCGCGAGAGCGTCCATCCAAGACTTCCATCCGTGCGCTGCACGCGATGCTCCAGTTCAAAGGGAGCCTTACTCCGAATGGCATTCTGAATCGCCTCTTGCACGATCGCCCGGTCCTCGGGGTGGACGTACTCTTGCAGCCAGTCTCTCGTGGAACTCTCAGTGCCGGAAATCACACCACGGCCGTCCAGTTGCCGCATCGTGCTCCAGTCGGGACTCACGCGGTACACAACATAGGAACTGGCATTCACCAGCGCGCGCAGGCGCTCCTCGCTCTCGCGCAATTCCTCTTCCGCGCGTTTCTGTTTGCTGATATCGCGGGCCACTTTCGACGCGCCAATGACTCTTCCAATCGGATCTCTCAACGGCGAGATTGTTACTGAAACATCAAGAGTCGTGCCGTCCTTGCGCATGCGAACGGTTTCGAAATGATCCACTCGTTCTCCGCTGCGCACACGCCTCAGAATCTCCGTTTCCTCGCTTCTGCGATCGAAGGGAATAATGATCGTAATGTTCTTCCCGATCGCCTCCTCGGCCTTGTACCCGAAGATCCGTTCCGCCCCACCGTTCCACGTCGTTATAACGCCGTCGAGATTCTTGCTGACAATCGCGTCGTCCGAGGTGGCCACAATGGCGGCCAGCATTTCGGCGTCGAGCCGTAACTTGCGTTCCAGTTCCGCCGAGTTTCCCCGAATCCGGGCGATGGCCAAGTGCGAGTTGACCCGGGCGAGCAATTCACGCGCGGAAAACGGTTTTACCAGATAGTCGTCCGCGCCCGATTGCAGGCCTTCGATTCGGGATTCTTCCCCGGCCCGGGCCGAGAGCAGGATGACCGGTATGTCTCTTAACGATTCTTCGGCCCTGACCGCCTGTAGGACCCCGAAGCCGTCCAATCGCGGCATCATGACGTCAGACAGAATCAGGTCGGGACGCTGTTCCCGCATGCTCTTCAATGCTGCTTCTCCATCCGCTACTGACACAACGTCATAGTCTTCGCCCAGCAGTCGTTCCACATACTCGCGCATGTCCGCATTGTCATCTGCAACCAAAATGCGGGCAGAGCGGGCGGGTTGCCGCTTCGAGATCGGAGTCGCCGCCGGATGCAATGGCGAAAATGCGTCTGCCGCGCCGTCCGCGGACTTCGGGTGGTCCGGCAGCCATCGCAAAGCCTCTTCCACAAAAGCCTTGCTGTCCAGTGCGGTCGATGCCAGGGTGCGCGGACTCCCGATGCGATCGTGGGGTAAGTGATCCGTGCCTAGCGGAATGCTGACCGTAAACTTCGAGCCTTCATCAACCTTGCTCTCGACACTCACCTGCCCGCCATGCAATTTCACCAGTTCCTGCACCAGCGCAAGCCCAATCCCGCTGCCCTCCCATGACCGCCCGCGCGCTCCTTTGACCCGGTGGAAGCGCTCAAACAGCCGCGAAATCTCGTTCGAGGGAATGCCCGTCCCGGTGTCGCGCACTGTCAACTCCACCCTCGTCTCCAGCGCCCGCAATGAAACCGCAATCTCTCCTGCAAAGGTGAACTTGAACGCGTTCGACAGAAGATTCAGCACGATCTTTTCCCACATCTCCCGATCGACATAAACCATCTCAGGAAGCGCGGGGCAATCAATCACGAGCCGCATTCCGGTTCGCTCAATGGCAGACCGGAATACGCTCGCGAGATCGGTCGTCATCAGCGACAGGTCGGTGGGTTCATAAGAAGCCTGGATACGCCCTGCTTCGATTCGTGAAAAATCGAGCAGAGTATTGACGAGTTTGAGCAGGCGCAGAGAGTTGCGGTGCGCCAATTCGAGCCGCTCGCGGTCGACAGGCGACAATCCCTCCGGTTGCGCCAGCGCATCTTCCAGAGGTCCCATCATCAGCGTCAACGGCGTGCGGAACTCGTGGCTGATATTGGCGAAAAACTGCGTCTTCAACTTATCCAGTTCCGCCAATTCCTCCCGCTGGCGCGCAATCTCTCGCTCGTGCGCCTTCTTCTCCGTGATGTCCCGTCCTTCGGCGGTAATGAATACGACGTTCCCCTGCTCATCCTTGACCGGCATCAGCGAAGCATCAATGATGATCGTTTCCTTGCCGCCCGCTCGTCCGTAAATCTCCGCATCCCATCGCACGAATTCGCCCTGCGCGGCTCGCCGGATCGATTCCCGAAGGGTTGCATTTACCTCCGCCGAAACCTGCCACCAGAAGGTGGTCCAAAACGGTCTACCCTCCACATCGGAGAGTTTGATGCCTACGGCGTCGAGGGCCACATGATTGATTTCGAGGACGGTACCCTGGGCATCCAGCAATCCGACAAACTGGACCATCGAGTCCAGCGTGATGCGCGCCAGTTTTTGACGATATTGTTCGCGCGTGTCACTGGCCAGCAGTTCCGTGCCCCGAACCTTGGCGAGATTGAGAGCTATGGATGGATTCGTTGTCATCTCTCAGGCTATTTCACGCACCCTGGCAATCGCCGCCGTCGACCGAACCGGTATTGCACTCAGAGTATCCATAATGAAAATCAGCACTTCAGGAAGGCAGGCTGCTTCTATCTTAGACCCGACGCCTCGACGCTCTTAGACCCTCCCCGCGAAACCCGGGGCCATAAGTTATTAGAAAATGTACGTCGGGTCTATGCAAATCAGGCATTTGCTGTATTGACCGCACTCTAGAAATACCTCGACACCAGCTGGAACCCCTGAGACCCTGGCCTGAAGCGGGGGAAATTACGCGACAAGTGGCTTCGTAGCGTTCCATAATGTCCGCATGTCTCCCAATTCCCCCGTCCGTCGGGTAAAGACTTACACGGGCACCCCAGGATACGTCTACCAGTACTACTTTGTCGGCAAACGTTCGGCGTTGCCTGACGATCCCGAAGCTCCCGCCACGGAATTTATTTTTGACGTAACTTCCGATCGCAAACTCACCTACTCAGTCAGCGTCTTCTTCCCCGACAGTGCGCGCTCGGCCTGGTCCCTGGCACACGGCCGACCCCTGAGCGACGCCGAACAATATGCCGCTGCCAAGCTCCGTCTCTTTCGCGCCTTCGACGAGCTCGAAGATGTAAAAACTCACGGCCGCCGCCTGAGCATCGACACCGCTCTGCTGGAAGAAGCGCTAACCAGCCTGGGCGTGGAATAGCATCGTGACGAAAATATCGCAGACTGGAGACTAAAAAAAGGAGAGTCATCCTGAGCGCAGCCGCTTTCAGTCGGAGCGAAGGATCCCGCGCGAACCCCATTGCGGCAAAAGATAAGTTCCGTTGTGTCGCCATGGCCCAAGACCTTATAACTGCATTCGGACTTTTTCCTATGAAAGAATTTAGATCCGCATTCCTGCCTTTCGTCCTGATTGCAGTGGTCCTTTGCACCACTGCCGTCTTCTCCCAAACCACACGCTGGTCCGAACAGAAAGCTAACGATTGGTACACACAACAACCCTGGCTCGTTGGCAGCAACTATGTCCCGAAATCGGCGATCAACGAACTGGAGATGTGGCAGGAAGCCTCCTTCGATCCCGCGCAAATCGACAAGGAACTCGGATGGGCCGAAGCCATGGGCATGAACACCATGCGCGTCTTCCTGCACGATCTGCTTTGGCAGCAGGACGCTCCCGGTTTTCGCAAGCGCATCGACCAGTTCCTGACGATCGCGGCTCGCCACCACATTCGTCCCCTGCTCGTTCTATTCGATTCCTGCTGGGACCCCGTTCCTAAACTCGGCCCACAACATCCTCCGATTCCCGGCGTGCACAACTCCGGTTGGGTACAGAGTCCGGGAGCGAAAGCCCTCGCCGATCCCGCCCAGTATCCCCGCCTCAAGGAATACGTGTTGGGCGTGGTCGGAGCTTTTGCGAAAGACGACCGCGTCCTCGGCTGGGACGTCTGGAACGAGCCCGGTTCCTACGGCGGCGGAGATTATTCGAAAACAGAATTGAAGCACGACGACAAGATCGCGCGAGTCACCGCCCTTTTGCCGCAAGCCTTTGAATGGGCACGCGAAGCCAATCCCTCGCAGCCTCTCACCAGCGGCGTGTGGGACATCGACACGTCCAAAGATGAAAGTGCAGTCGAACCCATCCAACAAATTCAGCTACGCGAATCTGACGTTATCTCATTCCACAATTACAGCTGGCCGGAAGACTTTAAGAGTGAGATCGCATGGCTCAGGCAATTTCATCGCCCGATCATTTGCACTGAATACATGGCCCGCTCCGCAGGCAGCACCTTCGACACAATTTTGCCCATCGCCAAGCAGGAGCACGTCGGCGCCATCAACTGGGGATTCGTCGCCGGAAAAACCCAGACGTACTATCCCTGGGAATCCTGGGATCATCCCTACGTCAAGCACCAGCCCCCAGTGTGGTTCCACGAGGTCCTACGCTCCGACGGAACCCCCTATCGCCAAGCCGAAGTAGATCTAATCCGCGAACTGACGAGCAAACCTTAAACCTCTCACCACAGAGGACACAAAAGACACAGAGGGTTTTCTGTGTGTCCCCCGTGCCCTCTGTGGTTAAAGCTTTTTGCTATCCACTCGCACCGTTTACAATCACCACGTCATGATGAACTCTGCTCTCTCCCTGATCCTCGCGCTTTCGTGCCTCACCGCCTGCAGCAAGTCCTCCGCTCCGGCTCTGTCCTCCAATGCGGCATCGCCGGCCAAGGCCCCCGATGCGGTTCAACAAAAATTGCAGGAAGTTTCCGGAGCATCCGCCACCGACTGTGGTCGACTCAACGTGCAAGCAAAGCCTGAGCAATCGAAATCCGTTGCCGACTGCGCCATGCAAGCAAATCAGGCCAAGCACCCGTTCTATGTCGCCTATGACATGCCCGGCATGACCATCGGAGTCGCCGGCAACGCGGGCGGCAAGCTGTTCAGCGTTCAGTCCCAAGGAAGCGGCCCGTCAGCAGCACTAACCAGCGGCGATTGCCCTTCGGAACTGCGCATTGCCTCCAGCGGCCGCGTAACCTGCTTCGCCCCTGGTGACATGGGATCGATGGGCGCCGGCCACACCGCCATCCCTCCCGGTATGCCCAATCCTCACGCGATGCCCAAGAAGGACTAGGCACAGGAGCGCTTCAACGCGGAAGCTTCAATCCGCACTGTCTTGAAATTGACCTTGACGGCTCACCAACCGCGAAATCGCTTAGTCTGTGATTCTAATCACAGCCTTAAGTGACCCTCTTTCTTTGCCTTACCCAAATCTCCATGGAAAATGAGGATCGTACGAGAGGAAGACAGACCGGACCCGCGATTTGGGGTAAACTCAAGGGATTCCGGAACTTATAAGGCCTATGTCTCTGCTCTGGCTGCGTTTCGCACTGGCTTGCTACTTCATCGGACTGGTCTACGCTTTCGTGGCGCTCAGCCGCACCAGCGACCTGTTCAGCCGCATCGCCCTGCATGCCGCCAGCCTGGGCATGGTCTTCCATTTCGTTTCCCTTACCGAACTCTTTTTGTCCGGCCACGTCGTCTGGGCGTCGGTGCATAACGGGGAATCCTTGCTGGCCTTTCTGTCGATGTCGTTCTTCATGCTGATCTATGCGATCTACCAGACCACTTCGCCCGGCGTGGTCGTCTTCCCCGTAGTGTTCTTTCTGACCTTTGTCGCGGCCCTGGATGAGCAGCCAGTGCTCCTCACCCAGTTCGTCTCGCACAAGGGATGGCTGGCCGCCCACATCTTTCTGATCTTCATTGGATACGCCGCCTTGCTCGTCAGCTTCGGCGCCAGCCTGCTCTATCTTCTGCAGGAGCGCCGCCTCAAAGCTAAGAAATCCACGAGCCTGATTTCATTTCTGCCAGCGTTGGAGGTGATCGACCAGATCGGCTACCGATCGCTGCTCCTCGGTTTTCCGTTCATGACGCTCGGTCTGCTCACCGGCTCCGTGGTGGCGATTTCGGCCTACGGACATCTTGACTTCTTCGATCCCAAGATTATGTTGTCGGTCTTGATGTGGGTCGTTTACATGGTGATGGTCTTCACCCGCTGGAACTCGGGATGGCGCGGTCGCCGCGCCGCGTTCCTGGCAACGTTCGCCTTCGTGGCCGCGCTGGCCGCGTGGGCGGCCAACTACTTCTCCGCGATCCACAGGTTCGCTGCCTCATGAGATTCCAGCTCATTGGCGTGAATCACAAGAGCGCCCCGCTCGAAGTCCGCGAGCGTCTCGCGATCCCGGAGTCGCGGCTGCCCGACACCTGCCGCGATCTCAACAACTATCCCGGCATCGAAGAGGCCATGGTCATCTCTACCTGCAATCGGGTGGAGATCGTGGCGCACACCACCAACGGTCACGCCGACCTCCGTGGATTTCTATACGATCACTTCCATCTGAAGCCCGAAGAACTCGACGCGCACCTCTACGAATTCCGCGAAAAAGACGCCGTTCGCCATCTCTTCCGCGTAGCTTCCAGCCTCGATTCGATGGTCGTCGGCGAAGCCCAAATCCTCGGCCAGGTCAAAGAGGCCTACGCGACTGCCCGTGCAGTAGGCGCCGTTCGGGGTCAACTCGACCAGCTTTTCAGCCGCGCCTTCGCCGTCGCCAAGCGCGTGCGCACGGAAACCGCCGTGGGATCTTCGTCGGTATCAATCGCCTCGGTTGCGGTAGAACTCGCCAAGAAAATTTTCGGGACGTTGGAAGGGAAGACGGTCTTTATTGTCGGCGCCGGCAAGATGAGCGAACTCGCCGCCCGTCACCTGATGGCGCATGGCTGTGCCTCGATCTTCGTTGCCAACCGCACCTACGAGCGCGCCATCGGCCTCGCGCAAAGATTTAACGGCCAGGCCATCAAGTTCGATGACCTGTATAACACTTGCGACCGCGCCGATATCGTCATCACCTCGACCGGCTCGCCTCACGCCATCTTCCGCCGCGAGCATGGAGAGCAATTCCTCTCCCGCCGCAAGAATCGCCCAATGTTCTTCATCGACATCGCTGTCCCTCGCGACGTTGCGCCTGAGATGGGCAAGCTCGATGGCATTTTCACCTATGACATCGACGACCTGCAGCAGGCCGTCTCGAGCCACGTCGCCGACCGCCGCAAGGAAGCCGAACTCGCCGAGGCCATCATCACCAGTGAAGTCGAACGCTTCGAGGCCCGCCTGCAGACGCTCGATGTGGTCCCCACCATCGTCAGCCTGCAAGATCACTTGGAGACGATTCGTCAGGCAGAAATCGACCGCGTCCGCGGCCGCATGGGCCAACTGTCTCCCGAACAGGAAATCGCCATTGAAGCGTTGACCCGCGGCATCATCAACAAAGTCATGCACACCCCGATCACGACGTTGAAGACCGCGGCCAAAGAATCTGAAGCGACGACCGTAGTCGACGTAGTCCGCCGCCTCTTCAACTTGCATGACAAGGCAGAGGCGCCCCCCGAAAAGAAGAACGAAGTGGGGACTCACCCATGAACTCCACGCTATATCAGTCGTCCGCGCGTCTAAGCATCACCTTCAGGCCTTGTCATCCTGAGCGGAGTCCAGAGATCTCATCCCTTCCGTCCGTCTGTCATCCTGAGCGGAGTCTGGCGATGAGCGATGCGAATCGCCAGACGGAGTCGAAGGATCTCGCGCACTCCGGCAGTTGCACCAGCGACGAGAGGAATTTTCGCATCGCCGTCCGCTTCTTCGATGAGCACGAGACTGAGCAGTGTCCCGTCTCCAGCCGCGAAGCCGCAGCATTTGAGAACCCAGCACGTAAGTGCCGGATAAGCGGAAGAAATTGAATGAAGGGACAGCCCAAAGCACGCGAGATCGGATGACGCAATGAACGACTCCCACAACGGTTCACACGCCACAAAGCTCCGCATCGGCTCTCGCGGCTCCCAGCTCGCCCTCTGGCAGGCCAACCACATCTCCGCCCTCTTGCGCGACCGTGGCCACGAAGTCGAAATCGAAATCATTCACACCACCGGCGACAAAATCACCGACGTAGCCCTCGCCATGGTCGGCACCAAGGGCATGTTCACCAAAGAAATTGAAGAAGCCCTCGCCGCTGGACGCGTTGATCTCGCCGTCCACTCGTTGAAGGACCTGCCCACCGAACTGCCCCCAGGATTCGAAATCGCCGCCATCACCGAGCGCCAGGATCCCCGCGACGCGTTCTGCTCGCGCAACTATTCCAGCTTTCAGGAATTGCCTAAGGGCGCGCGCGTCGGCACCTCGAGCCTCCGCCGACAGGCGCAGCTCAAGGCCGTCCGCCCCGACCTCGACATTCATCCCCTGCGCGGCAACGTCGATACGCGCCTTCGCAAACTCGAGCAAGGAGAATACGACGCCATCATCCTCGCCTATGCGGGATTGAAACGCCTTGGCAAGACCGAACTCGTCAAACAAATTATTCCCGCAGACATCATGTGCCCCGCTGCAGGCCAAGGCGCACTCGGCATCGAGATCCGCCTGGGAGATACCGCAACGCGGAAGCACCTCGAATTCCTGAATGATCCCGCCGCCCGCGCCGCCACCACATGCGAGCGCGCCTTACTCAACAGCCTTGGCGGAGGCTGCCAAGTCCCCATTGGCGCATTCGCAGAAATGCGCAACGGAAAGCTGCACCTCGAATCCATCGTCGCCGATCCCGATGGTTCCAAACTGCTCCGCGATTCTCGCGATGGAACGATTGAAGACGCCGAACAACTGGGCAACGACGCCGGCGCCGCACTGTTGAAACGTGGTGGCGACCAGATCCTCGAAGCCGTCTACGGCCGCGGCCTGGCCGTCCTCCCACAACCGTGATTCGAAAGATGCAGAATTGGTTCATGCCTTGGCATGCACAGTCAGTGCCAGGGCGTCCGAGGTTCGTATCTGGACGTGCGAGGTTCGTGCCAGGGGACGCGAAGTTCGTGGCAAGGCAGAAGTTCGTGGCAAGGCATAGGAGCTTCGTATCAGGGTATGCCTTCAGGCATGCCGTTGAGGCCTGCCCTAAGAATTCGCCTTCAGGCACTGGGGTCTTCGCCGGATGAGCCGAAGCATCCTCTTGAAGTTCTTAGGCGGCACGAATTCTTCTCAAGCGCTCCACCGCTGGATCAACTTCTGGCCGCCCTTCCTCGGGGCCGGCATCCGCGTCAAGCACATCGCGCCCGACATGAAGGCCATCGACGTCGAAATGAAACTGCGCTGGTGGAATGCCAACTACGTCGGCACCGACTTCGGTGGATCCCTCTTTGCCATGACCGACGCGTTCTATATGCTGATGGTGATGGCGAACCTGGGTCGCGACTATATCGTCTGGGACAAGGCAGCGAGTATCCGCTATCGCAGGCCGGGAAAGGGCACCGTCCGCGCCGAATTCCGCCTGACCGATGCCCAACTCGACGACATTCGTGAAAAACTGAAGACGCTGTCAAAATACGAGCCGACGTTCCAGGTCGAAGTAAAAGACGAGTCTGGCGAAGTAGTATCCGTCGTGGAAAAGCTTCTGCATGTGCGACTAAAGCAACCCGACGAGCAGCCACAGACGTAGCCCCGGAGGGGCGAGAGAAAAACGTGTACATCCCCGAACACTTCCGAGTACGTGACCATGCCGACGCAATTGCGTTTATGCACGCGAACCCATTCGCGATTCTGATCTCGTCCACCGACGATGGCCCCTTCGCCACGCATCTCCCGGTATTCGTAGAGGCCAAGGGTGAGACACTTGCCCTCCGCGGCCACGTCGCCAAGGCCAACCCGCACTGGCGCCATCTTGAGCGCCAGCCAGAATGCATGACGATCTTCCACGGCCCCCATGCCTACGTCTCTGCCTCCAACTACACCGCTCGCGAGAATGTTCCTACGTGGAACTATGGCGCGGTACACGCCTACGGCAATGCCCGCGTGTTTGTCTCGCCAGGAGAATTACAAGGTGTACTGCACAACTTAATCGGCACATTTGAGCCCGCATACGCCGAGCAGTGGTCCAGTCTCGCCGACGCCTACCGGGAGCGCATGCTGAGCCACATTGTCGGTTTCGAAATTTCTGTCACAAAGCTCGAAGCCAAATTCAAACTCAGCCAGAACCGCACCAAAGAAGAACAGAGCAACGTAATCGCGTCCTTAGAAAAAGCCGAGGACACCGCGATCTCAGGTGTCTCCCGCTTGATGCGGCAACAGGGTTTGGGAGCCAAGAAGGAGCAAGCGTAGCCGCGTGCAGCGACCCGCCCGCCGATCCGAATCATGAGCAAGAAGCCGAGGTCGACGCAACATTCCCTACGCGGAGTCCGCGTGCTGGTCGGTCGTGCCAGGCACCAGGCCGGCGCCCTCTCTGCAGAACTGAAAAAGCTCGGCGCAGAAGTCGTCGAGATCCCATTCATTCAAATTCGCAAGCCCAAATCCTTCAAGCCGCTCGACGCAGCGCTCAAGAATCTCGACACCTTCGACTGGCTGATCCTCACCAGCGCGAACGGAGTCGAAGCCATGTGGGCAAGAATCAAAACGAAAAGCGAAGGGCGTGACTTCAGTCGCGCCGGTAAAGCTGCCAAACCAGAAGAGGGTTTCGCCGCTGCCGCCAACTTACGCATCGCCGCCATCGGCCCCGCCACCAAGAAGGCGATCGAGCAGCGCGGGATGCATGTCGATGTCGTTCCGAAAGAATATGTCGCGGAATCCGTCGTACGAAGCCTAAAGAGCAGAGTCAAAGGAAAGCGTGTCCTGCTGGTGCGCGCGAAAGTCGCTCGCGATGTAATCCCCAACGAACTGCGCAAAGCTGGAGCCCACGTCGACGTTGTCGAAGCTTACGAAACTGTCGTGCCCGAAAGTTCGCGTCGCCGTCTGCGCGCCGCACTGAAAAAACGACGTCCGCATGTCCTGACGTTTACCAGTTCATCGACGGTTCGCAATTTTGTTGAACTGCTCGATTTGCGACCTCCGCGAAAACCTGGCTGCGCCATCCGCGGTCAAGACCGCTCACGCCACGGGCTCGACGGAATCCTGATGGCATCCATCGGCCCGGTCACCTCCTCCACCTTGCGCGAGTATGGCCTGCATGTGGATATCTCTGCGAAGGAGTTCACCATCCCGGGGCTGGTCGAAGCGATCGTGCGGGTGGTCACAGAACGCTCCAAGTCTGCATCTTAGGCAGAAGTGATTGAAAGTATTGGAATCCGATTGCCCAGAAAGTCAGCCCCTACTGGGAGCCAGTCATTTAGCGATGAGGTATCGCTAACGAACGAAGAATCATCGGGAGGTTCTGCCGTTCAGCTTGCGCGCCAGAATGCCATTTGCCGAGACGCTAAGGCACCTAGCAGCGACGATCGGCAGCCGATCCAGCCCAGAGGTCGTGCCCGCAAACAAAGTCCTAGAAACGACTGCCAACACTTGCCCCTTCTAGTGGAATCAATCACTTAGCCGCAAGCTATTGAAAACAATCAGTAGGTAGGCGTACAAAAGTGTACGTACAAAGCCCTCCAAAATGCTCCTCACTCGCTGACCGTGCAACTGCAATCCGCCGGTACAACATGCGCAAGCAGAAAATCCGCCACGCGCTTGTAAGCATCAATCTGATTTTCAACTCGCGCGAAGCCATGCCCTTCGTTCTCATAGATCTTCGCGTCCACGGTCCCGCCGCGCTTCTTGATGGCGTCGACAACCTGCTGCGTTTCTGACTTCGGACACCGCGGATCATGTCCCCCAGCCAACAAAAGCAGCGGCGCCTTGATCTGATCAACGAAGTTGATGGGCGAGCGATCTTCATAGAGCGCCTTGTTCTTCACCACATCGCCCATGGTTGCCAGGTCCGACTGCTGCAGCACTGGATCTTCATTTTCAATTTCGGTGAACCAGTTCACGAACGGCACAATCGGTACGCCCGCGGCCCACACGTCGGGAGCCTTCGTAACCGCCATCATGCTCAGATATCCGCCGTAGCTTCCGCCCATCACTGCAATCTTCTTCGGATCGAGATGGCCCGTCTGTTTGATCCAGTCGACCCCGGCGAGCACATCCTGCAAATCACCGCCACCCATGTCGAACAGATTCGCCTGCTGAAATTCCTTTCCGTACCCGGTGGAACCGCGGTAATTTGGCGCCAGCACCATGTATCCCTGATTCGCGGCGTACTGCACAAAGCGATTGAAGGAATTCATGGTTTGCGAAGTTGGGCCGCCATGAATGTATACGACGGCAGCATTCTGCCCATTGCGCGCCATGTTGAACGGAACATAGAGGAATGCGGAGATCGTCCACTTGCCGTCGCGGCTGGGATAGTGAACAAGGTATGGCTCAACCATATCTTCGGAGCGCACGCCCGCAACCAGCGAATGCGTGATCTGCTCTGACTTGCCAGTGCCGAAGTTGTGAGTCCACAGATCGCCGGGCGCCGTCGGGCCGTTGTGGTTGTAAAGGAGTCGCTGTCCATCCGGACTGAACGCCGACGGTCCGCCCTCAGGCTCATTCACGCCCTTGGGAATAGGAAGAGCAGTTGACTTGCCCGTCGCAAGATCGTGCACGTAGATGTCTTCATTACCATCGACGTTCGCCGTAAAAGTAATATGCTTTCCGTCCGGCGAAAATTCCTCGCCACGAATCCGCCACTTATCCTGCGTCAGCCAGTTGATCTTCTTCGTCGCGACATCGACCAACGCGATGTTGTCGTACCCATTGGCCGCGTTCGAGGTCAGCAGAACATGCTTGCCATCGGGCGAAATACCATTGGCTGAAAATCGCTGCTCGCCTTCATGGGGCGTTAACAGCGTGCTCTTTCCCGCCGCCACATCCTCAATGAAGATATTCGAATCCGTCCCCTTCGCCTGCTCCTGCGTGTAGACGATCGACTTTCCATCTTTCGACCAAATGATGCCGTAGTTTCCGAGATCTTGTGGAGTGTTCGTGGTAATGTGCTTCACCTCGCGCATCACCAAGTCGTAGACATCAATCTCGAAAGCCGCGGAGGTCTTCGGCTTCACTTCATACGCCAGATAGCGCCCGTCCGGAGACCACGTCGGACTCATCTCCGCGATCTCGAGCGTCTGCGTCAGGTTGACGACCTTTCCGGTTTTCGGCGAAACCAGGAAAATATCCCACTGCTCGTCGCCGTCATGATCTGACTGGTAGGCGATCCACTTTCCATCCGGCGACCATGCCGGCGCTGACTGCCGCTGGTCGCTGACCGTCAACTGCACCGGCCATCCGCCTTCGGACGGGATAATCCAGACATTGTTTCGCCCGCTCATGTTTGAAATGAATGCAATGCTCTTGCCATCCGGCGACCACGATGCGCTGCCCACCTGGCGCGTCATGTACAGCTTCTCGATGGTCAGGCTGCGCGGTTCCACCTGAGCATTGGGCTTCGCGGAAACCTTTTTCGGATCGGTGATGGCCTCGGGCACGGGTAGAGTCTGGGCGGCAACTTCGGTCACAATGGTGCTCATAGCGATGACGATAGCAAACAGTGCGCACAAGCGCATGGCGCTCAACCTCAAGGTAAGGTAGAAAGGAAAGTCTAGCAGAGCATCATTCGCCTCGGTCAGCGCCTCGGATCGAAAAACCGCGCACCACGAAGGACACGAAGGTACACGAAGGACTCTTTGTATGTATTTCCTTAGTGCGACTTCGTGTCCTTCGTGGTAAAGATTTTCAAGTATTCCAACTATGAATGCCTCGAAGCTTGTTCGCAGCATCGGCAGTTTCGCGTTTGCGGCGGTTCTTTGCTCGGCCGTATGCGGCCAAAGCACGACCGCATCGCCGGCCCACCGTATCGAGATTGAAGGCAACCAATTCGTACTCGATGAAAAACCACTTCAGATTATCTCCGGTGAAATCCACTACGCTCGCATTCCACACGAATACTGGCGAGATCGCCTTAAGAAGGCGAAGGCGATGGGTCTGAATGCGATTTCGACGTACGTCTTCTGGAATGTTCACGAACCCCAGCCCGGAGTCTACGATTTCAGCGGTGATCTCGACATAGCCGCATTTATCCGAATGGCGCAGGAAGAGGGTCTTTATGTCATCCTCCGCCCCGGTCCGTATGTCTGCGCTGAGTGGGACCTTGGCGGCCTGCCGGCGTGGCTGCTGGCCGATCCGAAAATCATTTTGCGCAGCGCCGATGAGAGGTTTCTGGGTCCGACGGAGCGCTGGCTGGAGCGCCTGGGCAGGGAACTGGCCCCGCTGCAGATCACGCATGGTGGCCCGATCATCGCCGTGCAGGTGGAGAACGAATACGGTTCTTTCGGCAACGACAAGGAATACATGAAGCGCATTCTTGCCGCTCTTCGAAAAGCAGGTCTGGGCGATGCGCTGCTTTATACCGCTGA
This sequence comes from uncultured Acidobacteriaceae bacterium, assembly GCA_963731405.1. Classification (GTDB taxonomy): domain Bacteria; phylum Acidobacteriota; class Terriglobia; order Terriglobales; family Acidobacteriaceae; genus Sulfotelmatobacter. The sequence goes on from CAVSVS010000025.1 coordinate 434,802, forward strand.
CGGAGCCGACGAATTATCCGCCGGAACGCTGCCCGACCTTCCCGCGGTCATCAATTTTGCTCCGGGAGAAGCGAAGAAGGAATTTGCCAAACTGCAGAAATTTCGCCCCGGCGCTCCCATGATGAGCGGCGAGTATTGGGACGGTTGGTTCGATCACTGGGGCGACAAGCATCACGTCACCGATGCCGCCCAGCAGGCGCAGGAGTTAGATTGGATCCTGAGCCAGGGATACTCCATCAATCTCTATATGTTTCACGGCGGAACAAATTTTGGCTTCATGAACGGCGCGAACTGGGACAAGGGTTACGAACCCGACGTCACCAGCTACGACTACGACTCTCCGGTGAGCGAGTCGGGAGCCCTAACGGATAAATTTTTTGCGCTACGCGACGTGATCGCGAAGCATCGAAAGGGAGTAATGATGCAAGATCCCCCGGCTCCCCAACCAGTCATCGAAATCCCGCAATTTGAATTGGCCGAACGTTCGCCGCTGTGGTCGAACCTGCCAGAATCCATCAGCGTCGATAAGCCGCGCCCCATGGAACCTTTGGGCCAGTCTTATGGATACATCCTCTACCGCACGAAGATTAAACAAGCGGTGAGCGGCGAACTCGAGATTCGCGAGTTGCGGAGTTACGCTCGGGTCTACATTAACGATAAGCCCGTCGGCGTGCTCGACCGTCGCAAGAAGCAAGATCGACTCACCCTCCGTGCCGAGGCCGACTCTACTCTCGATATCCTCGTGGAAGGTACAGGACGCATCAACTTCACGGTTCAATTGCGCAATGAGCGGCAGGGAATCAGCGGCTCGGTGATGCTCGGAGGACACGAGTTGACTGGCTGGAAGGTTTTTCCTCTGCCCATGGATCGTCTCTCCTCCCTTCGATTCTCAAGTACCAATGGCGACCATTCGAGCGGCCCCGCTTTCTATCGCGGCCAGTTCGAGCTAAACGAGACTGGCGATACTTTTCTGGATATGCGGGGATGGGGTAAAGGCGTGGTGTGGGTGAATGGCCATGCTCTGGGCCGTTTCTGGAATCTCGGACCGCAACAGACGCTCTATCTTCCGGCTCCCTGGCTTCGCAACGGCAAGAATGAAATTGTGATCTTCGGGCTGGCTGCGCCCAAGAGTCCGACTCTCCGCGGCGTGCGCTCGCCTGTGCTGGATGAGTTGGGTGAGAGTGATGAGTAGCGAGTCAACAGATCTTGTCATCCTGAGCGAAGCGAAGGACCTCTGCAATTCGATTCGACAGGATCACACCTTCGCGTTCTTGTGCATGTCCACCGTGCTCCAGGTCTTATCCCCGGCGTGACAAATGTTCTCCAGGGCGCACTCCGCGCACTTGGGCTTCCGCGCAATACACAGCTTGCGCCCGTGCCAGATGATCTGATGCGAGAACAGAATCCACTTTTCGCGCGGCAAGATTTTCATCAGATCCTGCTCGATCTTCTGCGGATCATTCTGCGTGGTAAGTTCCAAACGCCGCGAGATCCGGTGAACATGCGTATCGACCACGACGCCCACTGCCTTCTTGAACCACGTCCCCAGGACCACATTCGCGGTTTTACGCGCAACGCCAGGCAGGGTGAGCAGTTTCTCGATATCGTCCGGGACCTCGCCGCCGAAGTCGGCAACGATCTTCTTCGCCGCCCCCACAACCGACTTGGATTTATTGCGGAAAAATCCGGTAGAGCGTACATCGGGCTCTAGTTGCTCCGGCGTGAGCGCCGCAAAAGCCGCCACCGTCGGATACTTGCGGAACAACTCCGGCGTAACCCGGTTCACATTCACATCGGTCGATTGCGCTGAGAGAATTGTTGCGACTACCAATTCCCAAGCGCTCGCGTGCGTCAACGCACAGGTTACAGCCGGATACAGTTGGTCAAGCCGCTTGAGAATCTCGGCCACACGCTCGGGCGCCACCGGATTGTAGCCTCTGATCTTGGTGGCGGGTGCGGCTGCAGGCTTTCCCTTGCTGACCGGAGGCGCCTTCGGCGCTGAGACTTTTCCTCGCGACGTAGCATTAGTGGCCACCCTGCGAACTTTATCCTGGCGGCCCGTGCGGGCGGGTCGGCGCGGAGCTAAACCACGAGGCATGAACGTCTCCTTGGGGCAAATATCTTAACAGAGGTGCTCCTACGGCAGTCGACGCATTGGCCGTCAGTAACCTCTCTGGGAATTGACGCATGTTGCGCCCCCCGGTAGTCTGGAAGTACTTCAGCAAAAGACAGGACGAACTCCGTGGCAGTCAATTCGATTCAACTCGGGCAGGTGTGGCGCAGTGAAGCCGACGGCCAGGACTATCTGGTCACCAAGGTTTACAACGAAGTCTTTTCGCAATTTGCCATGCTTCGCCCCGCTGGAATCACCGCTCCCGATGCGCCCACGGTTCGCGTGAAAGTCACTAAGGGTCCCGAAGGCGCTACCTTACCTGGTTATGCCTTTACTCAGGAAGGCTCGTTCTAGAGCCGCATTTCCATAAGAATTTTCCTTTACACTAGACAGAACAGCTCTCCGTGCCCTGTCCTCAATCTCAGTTTAGCCGCCCGATTTTGGCTGAGAACTGAGAACTGGCAACTGAGAACTGCCTTCTCATGACCGAAAGAATTCTCGCAGTCTTATTCATCTTCATCAGCAAAACCATCGCCACGGCCGGCTATGGCGGCATCATGCTGCTTATGGCAATTGAGTCGGCGTGCATCCCGCTGCCGTCGGAATTAATCATGCCCTTCGGTGGATACCTCGTCTTCCAAGGTACTTTCAACTTGTTTTGGGTCGCTACGGCGGGCGCGCTTGGCTGCAATCTCGGATCGTTGGTCGCCTACGAAATTGGCTGCTATGGCGGCCGTCCGCTGGTTGAGCGCTACGGCCGCTGGATCCTGATGGGCCGCCGCGAGCTCGATTGGGCCGATCGCTTCTTCGCGCGCTGGGGATACCTTGCTGTATTCATCGGCCGCCTGCTGCCCGTTATCCGAACCTTCATCGCGCTCCCGGCCGGAGTCGCGCGCATGCCTCGCGGCCGCTTCCATCTCTACACATTCCTGGGATCATGGCCGTGGTGCCTCGGCCTTGCCTTCCTCGGCATGAAGCTAGGCGAGAACTGGCGCGAGCTCGGAAAATACTTCCACAAGTTCGATGCCGTGATCGGCGCGGTGCTGGTGCTCGGGATCGCCTATTTTCTCTGGAGCCACTGGCAAAATAGAATCAGCAGTCAGCCTTCGTAGAGATGTTGCTGGCAATGCCTCTCGAACCGCACAGCAAGAGTCCGTAGCGGAACGAGCCGCAATTGTCAGCAAAATGTTACTGTACAAGCGATCAATTCCCATCCCGGAGGGGATTTCATGCGCCGCATCCTCGCTGCCATCCTGTTCATCACCGTCGCCGTCCCAATCGCCTCGTTTTCCCAGACCGTCCCCGCCGATTCCGGCAAGCCCTTCGTGGTCGAGTACTACTACAAAGCCAAATGGGGCCATGCCGACGAATTCCTGAAGCTCTTCAAGAAGAATCACTATCCCGTCCTGAAGAAAGAAGCCGAGATGGGTCGCATCACCAAGGTTTGGGTCGACCAGCCGCGCTATCACACCACCGAAGATGGCCGCTGGGATTTCCGTGTAACCATCGTCTTCAAGAACGCTACCGTCGCGAATGAGCCCTTCGACGAAGCCGCGCTGCAGAAGCAGATGTATCCCGACCAGGACACGTTCCAGCGCGAAGAGCAGCGCCGCTTCGAAATCCTCGACGCACACTGGGACTTACCGATCAAGAGCGTTGATTTGGAGACGAAACCGTAAGAGCCCCTAACCACAGAGGACACTGAGGACTCGGAGGAAATCGTTCTTCCCCGTGTTCCTTTGTGCCCCCTGTGGTTAATGTTCTTCATCGATCTTGAGGAAGTTAGCCACGACCTTCTCGTGCCACTTCCAAGGCAGGAGGCGTTTCATCGCCAGCTGAATCTTCGCGTCGCGCCCCACCAGGTAGCGCAGCTTCGGGTTGGGAGCCTGCGCAATTGTGACCATGAGCCGCGCAACCACGATTGGATCAGCCTTCGGAAGTTCCCGCAGTCGCTCGCGCATGCGCAGGCTTCGCTCAATGTTCGGGGACGACTGTTTCGTCGATTGCTCTCCCATCCGCGCGCCCCGCGTCCAGATACCAGTCTGAAACGCTCCCGGCTCGACCAGCACCACCTTGATGCCGAGCGAGTTCACCTCCATGCGCAGCGACTCGCTCCAACCTTCCAGCGCATGCTTCGACGCCGAATAGCTGCTCACTGTCACCGACCCATGCAGTCCCGAGATCGATGAGACCTGAATAATGTGCCCGGATCTCTGCCGCCGCATCGCCGGCAATACCGCCTTGGTCATTGCCACGGCACCGAAGAAATTGGTCTCGAACTGCAGCCGCAGTTCGTCGAGCCTGATATCCTCTGCAAAACCAGCCACAGCGAATCCCGCATTGTTGATCAAGACGTCGAGCCGCCCGTAGTCGCGAACCACGCCGTCGACGAATGGCTGGATCGTGTCAAAGCGCGTGACATCCAACTCGCGAATATCGAGTTTCGGCGTGAGTCCCTCGGCCGCCGCTGCTTTGTCCAGATGTTCGCGCCGTCCAAGATCACGCATCGTTGCCACTACACGAAATCCCGCCTTCGCCAGTTCGATCGAGGTCAGCAACCCGAACCCGCTGGATGCGCCGGTCACCAGAGCTATCTTTTCAGGCATGCGAATGGTCTACCACAGTCCCATAAAAAACAGCAGCCTCTAGCTTCAATTAGTGGCAAAATATAGGTAGACAGGCCCGGTGGCACCCGTACCACGTGCCGAGGAGGTCTTATGCTGGCGACGAGATATCGCCTCACGCGCAATCCGTATTTCCACTTCCACCCGCTGCACACCCTGTTTTCGCTGATTGGAACTCTGATCCTGTTTGGATTGCTGGTGTGGTTTCTAGCAGTGCCGGCGCGCTAATCGACGAGAACAGCCAGAATCCCGCGCCAAGCGGCGATGAGACTTCACGAAGCGCGCAGGACACAAAAGAATCCCCCTGTGTCCTCTGTGGTGAATGCCGTCTGCAAATTTGGGAGGATCGTCCGCTACCCGATGCGCAAATTCTTCAAAAGATGTTAAACGTTGGTAACAATCTCGAGGGAATTCCTTTATCGCCTCCATCAAAATTTGGAATTAGACATAATCTCTACAAGATCGATAATGTTGCCCATGGACACCCTTATATCTGTTGAGGACTCACATGTTGATGTACTGCACGAAATCACCGAGCGCCTCGGGACGGCGGACGGATTTCATGACGTTTTGAACCGCGTGGTTGACTTCGCTTCGGCGCTGGTGAAGTGCGATTCCTGCCTTATTTACGTTCTCGAAGGCGATGAACTGGTCTTGCGCGCCTCCAAGAATCCGCATCCCGAGGTCGTGGATCGGTTGAAACTTCGGGTTGGACAAGGAATTACGGGATGGGTTGCCGAGCATCGCGAACCCGTAGCCATTCCCGAAGAAGCGGCGCATGACCCGCGCTTCCAGTTTTTTCACGAACTTCCCGAAGACAGTTACGAAGCATTTCTTTCTGTGCCCTTAATGTGCCGGGGACGCGTCGTGGGCGTCATCAATCTGCAGCACCGTCAGCATCACGTCTACCGTCGCCGCGAGATTCGCATGATTTCCACCGTAGGATTTCTTGTCGGCGCGGAATTGGAACTGGCACGTCTGGAGGAAGCCAACTCATCGCTCGCCGAGCAGTTGCAGACCAGAAAGATTGTGGAGCGCGCTAAAGGCATTCTGCAGCGGGATCTGGGATTGAGCGAAGAGCAAGCCTATCTGGCCCTGCAACGCCAGAGTCGCCAGAAGCGCAGGCCGATGAAGGAAATCGCCGAGGCGATCGTGCTCAGTGATGACGTGCGAGGAAATTCGCAAGCGCAGCCTACCTAAGCGCCTGCCAACAGGAAACGCGGACGCGTCATTTCGCCCAGGCGAGACCGTCCGCAAACTTTCCTACGTCGATCAGCTTCTGAACATTCCATTGGGCCAGATCAATCGCGGCGACTTTCCCGCTGCCGGCGCAAGAAACATACGCGATCTTGCCGTCGGGTCGAATCAGGATTTCTTGCGGCGAATTAGCGACATCAATGCGGCGCGTCACTTGCATGGTGCCCAAATCCACGACTGCGACCTGATTCGTTGAGGGCACTGCCACCAGCAACCAATGTCCATCCGCGGTGGCAGCCGTTCCGTAGCCCAGGCCAGGCAGGGCCACCCATGTTTTAACCTTTTTCGTCGCCGTATCGATCACCGCCAGCTGCGGCTTGGTTTGATCTGCCGTAAACACCAGTTTGTCGTCGCTGGAGATTGAAATCCTTTGCGCCGTCCCCGACACTGGAATCACCGCAATTGTCTTCTTGCCCACCAGATCGAGCACCGAAACCGTGCCCGGGCCGACGTTCGATGTGTAGCCGAAGCGCCCATCGTGGGAGAGAGCTAGCATGTGCGACTGTTCTTGCCCGGTCGGGACAGACCCCACAATCTTTCGCGTCTTCGGATCGATGATCGTTACCGTCTTATCCAACTCCGTGGTGACGTAGAGCATCCCGCTCGTAGGATCGAGCACTGGAAAATGCGGCCGCACGCCGTGACCAAAATCGATTCGTCCAACGATCTCGCGCGAGGGCAAATCGATCACCAGCATCTCGTGTCCGTCGGTCCCGGGCTTGCCCACTCCCGTGCTGCCATAGATGGGCACAAATGCGGTTCGACCATCGGCGGAGGCCGCAACTTCATGGCCGTGCACTCCCGGTATCTTCTCTTCTACGGTCGCAACCTGTTTACCCGCGGCTGGGTCGACGATGCTCAAATTGCTGTCGCCCTGATTCACCACGAGCAGGGTTTGAGCGCTCGTGCTCAATGGAAGCATTCCGAGAAAAAGGATTGGTAACAATAGGTATTCATACTCAAACTTTGGCATAGGCCGAAAAGTATAGCCTAATGGCGAGGCGGCGAGGAGCCGTCGCCAGATCCGCCACGCACTATCCTGCATCGTTGCAATTGCGGCCACAAGCGCCGAGGGCAGATCGCTGGTTCGCGATCCGCCCTCGGTGGGTTGGGCAGGGAAGAGAGACTATTGGCCGGTTGCCCCGGCCGTGGTCGCGGCCTTGGCAATCTGTCTCTCCGTGGTATGCGGCGGTACGTTGAAATGCAGCGTCATGCCAAACTCGGGCAGTTGCATGGCGCTCACGTAGCTGCCGCCGGGCGTTGATACGAGCAGGAGTCGGCTCGTATCAGTCGGCTTGACATCATCCGTGTTGGGGACGAGCACCATGTAACCGGTGCGATCTCCGTTGAGCTTGCTGATGATCAGGGTGTGCGAACCGTTGTCGGGAGCGTAAGAGAATGCATAGTCTCCCGCGGGGAGCGTGGCGCCTCCCCAGTGAACTTCATGCGTCAGGCTGAACTTGCCGTGCACCGGCTCCTGGGCTGAGGCCACTGTGGGAGCGAAGTACAAAGCGGTTACGGCCAGGGCCGCGGCATAAACGTAGTTGCGAATGGTTTTCATGGAATCTCCTTTTCTTCGTCTGAAGAGCACACTCCCGGCACGACGCCGAAGGGCGTGGGCTCAGATTGAGGTGGAGATCAACGGGGTCGAAACGAATTGCACGCCGCGGCAGGGCTGGCACGCAAACAGCAGCTTCACGGAACAGGCTGCAGAGCCAGTTGCGAAGTGATTCCACTATGCAACAGAATCGGTGCACCCGTCCAACGCAAAAAATCAATCTGCGTCATCCAAACAGATGCGCATGTGGAGACGAGATCCACATGTGGAGACAGCCGCCTTCGGCTGTCTCCCCAGGGCGAAGCCCGGCGAGCTCTGAGGGAATGCCAGCGGATAAAGTCGCCGCTCACTGCCTGGTCAGCACCCTTGAACCGCGATCCTGCACATTCGGCTGTATGACTTTGCCAGATATGCTCCAACCATGAGATCATGTCCAGTTGGTGGCGGTGGCTAGCCACCGCCACCAGAAAGAGGACTCATGTATCAGAAACGCCCTGGAGTATTCATGGCCGACTGGTGGGATGCCGACGGCCGCCGTCATCGAAAGCAGTTCGCCAATTCTGCCGCAGCCCGCGAACACGAGCACCGTGAGACCGCTCTCGCTCACGCCGAACGGGCCAGCCGTGAAATGAAGCTCGCCGCTCGATCCAGTGGCAGTAAAAAGGCGCGGACTGAGACTAGCCACGGCACCATGGAGCCCGCCAAGGGCAAGCTCGGAGTGATGATCCCGGGCATGGGCGCGGTGGCCACTACATTCGTGGCCGGCGTCGAAGCGATTCGCAAAGGACTTGCCAAGCCCATCGGGTCCCTCACCCAGATGGGAACGATTCGCCTCGGCAAGCGCACTGACGGCCGCTCGCCCAAGGTGAAAGAATTCGTCCCTCTGGCGGGCCTCGACGATCTGGTTTTCACCGGCTGGGACATCTTCGAAGACAACATGTATGAAGCCGCGTCCAACGCCGGTGTTCTCGACTATCGACTCCTCGAGCAACTCAAGCCGTTTCTCTCGTCGATCAAGCCGCGCGCTGCCGTCTTCGATCACAACTACGTGAAGAAAATTGACGGCCCGAACGTGAAGAAGGGCAAGACGAAGATGGACCTCGCGGAACAGTTGCGGCAGGACATCCGCGACTTCAAGAAAAGCAGCGGCGCCAGCCGTCTCGTCACCATGTGGTGCGGTTCGACCGAGTCTTACATCGAGCCAACCGAGGCGCACCAGTCCCTGAAGGCTTTTGAGAAAGCGCTCAAAGACAACGACGAGATGATCGCGCCCTCGATGATGTACGCCTATGCGTCATTGATGGAAGGAGTGCCGTTCGCCAATGGCGCGCCGAACCTTACCGTCGATCTTCCCGTGATGCTCGAACTATCGCGCAAGAACGAAGCGCCGATTTGTGGCAAGGATTTCAAAACCGGGCAGACGCTGATGAAGACGGTGCTGGCTCCTGCGTTCAAGGCTCGCCTGCTTGGACTAAGCGGATGGTATTCCACCAACATCCTCGGCAATCGTGACGGAGAGGTGCTCGACGATCCGGGATCGTTCAAGACTAAGGAAGAATCGAAGCTGGGGGTGCTGGAGCACATTTTGCAGCCAGGACTCTATCCGGAGCTTTATGGAAACATGTACCACAAGGTTCGCATCAACTACTATCCGCCGCGCGGCGACAACAAAGAAGGCTGGGACAACATCGACATCTTCGGATGGCTCGGTTATCCCATGCAGATCAAGGTTGATTTCCTCTGCCGCGATTCGATTCTCGCCGCTCCCATCGTGCTCGATCTCGTGCTGTTCCTTGATCTGGCGAAGCGCTGCTCGGATCTGCGTGGGCTGGGCATTCAGGAATGGCTCAGCTTCTACTTCAAGTCTCCGATGACGCCTCCGGGACTGTATCCGGAGCACGACCTGTTCATTCAGTCGATGAAGCTGAAGAACACGCTCCGTCACCTGAAGGGTGAGGACATGATTACGCATTTGGGTTTGGAATACTACGACTGAGGTCTGAGAACCATTCACCACGGGGGCACTGAGACGCGGAGAGAATCCAGATTCTTGTTTTCTCTGTGACTCTGTGTCCCGTGGTGAATTTGTTCAGGCCAACTTATTCTCGCGCTTGTATTCGTCGAACTTGTTGAGGAAGCGGTCGATGTCTTTCTTCTGAAGGTAGTAAGGTGTCGAAAGGCGGAGCTTGTTGGGATCGCCTCCGCGGATGCGGATCTTGTGGGTCTTGTAAAGCCAGTTCTCGAGATCCAGACGGGGGACTGGTGGGACGTTGAGGCACACGATGCCGCAGCGCAGAGCTGCGTCGGGCGATGTCCAGGATTCGGCGCCACGCTTCTGCATCTCGTCGAGCAAGTAGTCGGCAAGATGGCGATGACGGCGCTCGATGCGATCCATCCCAATGTCGTTCGCCAACTTGATCGAGGCGCGCAAGCCGCACAGCGCAGGCACGTTCGAACTGCCAATGCGCTGGAAGCGTTCAGCGCGGATCTTCGGTTCGTCCCAACCTTCGGTGGCGATAGTGTTCCACAAGCGATCAATCACTTCATCCCGCACATAGAGAAAACCGGTGCCTTTGGTAGCTTGCAGCCACTTGTGCGGGCTCGCAGAATACATGTCGCATCCGAGGTCCGTGACATTGAGGCGCATCATGCCGGGAACGTGTGCTCCGTCGATGGCGGAGAGAATTCCTTTGGTGCGCGCCAGCGTGGCGAGTTCCTTCGCGGGCAGGACGACTCCTGAAAACGTGGTGATGTGGCTGAAGAAGAGCACACGCGTGCGCGGCGTGATTGCGTCGTTGAACAGGTTCAGAACCTGCGCTGCATCTTTCACCGGGCGGGGAAGCGTGACCTTCTTCACGACGATGCCGTAGCGTTTCGCTTTCAGGTTCCAGGGGTGTTCGCCTCCGGGATGTTCCTGATCGGTCATGAGCACTTCATCACCGGGCTTCATGTCGATGCCGTTGGCAATGTAGCTGTTCGCTTCGGTGGCGTTGCGCAGCAAGGCGATCTCGTCGCGCTTGCAGCCGACGAAGGCGGCGAGCGGGTCGCGGAACTCGTTCCAGGATGCATATCCCCAAATCGGATAATCCTCGGGTTCGTGCTGGTTTAACTTTTCGGTGGTGTTGTATCCGTCGAAGATGGCTTTCAATACCGGAAGAGGACTTGAGCCGACAGTGCCATTGTTCAGGTACACCTCGTCTTCGGGGATGAGGAATTGCTTGCGCATTTCTGCCCAGAATGCATCTTCGTTCTTGTCGAGGAGAGAGCGATCGGGAAGGGGCGGTAATTTTTCTACTTGGGCGAAGAGGTCGGGGCGAGGGGCGAGCGAGGCGGCGATACCGGTTGCTGCGGTAGAGAGAAAATGACGACGATTGAGCATGAAGGCTCCTGGCAATCGCGGATGATTGTTGATGGTGATTGGCTGTTTGTCAAAAAAATCAAAGGCTGGAACCACGAAGGACACGAAGGTTCACCAAGGAAGAACTAGGATGAAGCGCGTTTAAGTCCTCGATTCAGAGCACATTTAGAGCGCTGCGAAAGCTGAATTTGGCTCAGATCCGAGGAGGCGCGCTCGTGGGGTCAATCAAAAGCGCTTTCGCTATGGGGGCGAGCGCTCCAGCCGGCATTCCGTTCTACAGTGTTGAGCCTAATTTCTCTTGGCAGGCTGGGTTGACCGGGTCGACCTCGATTGGCTGCGGAAACGCGCAGGGGGAACGGTGAACTCGCGCTTGAACGCGCGGTTGAAGGCGGCTTCGGACTCATAACCGACTTCGGATGCAATCTGGGCGACCGAATAACTCGTGGAAGAAAGCATCTGCTCTCCCAACTGGAGTCGCCAGCGCGTGAGGTATGCCATGGGAGGCTCGTTGAGGTAATGGCGAAACCGCTCGGCCAGCACCGAGCGGGACACTCCAGCTTCTTTGGCCAGCGAAGCAATCGTCCACGGATGCGCAGGGTTTCGATGCATGAGGGCCAAAGTTTTTCCAACCTCAGAATCGCGGGCGCCAGCCAGCCAACCAGTTTGCTCCGAGGGAAGATCCGCAATGTAGGCTCGCAGGGTTTCAACGAACAAAACTTCCGAGAGTTTAGCCAAGACCGCTTCACCACCGGCTCGAGAAGCGTCGGCCTCGTCCACCGAAAAGCGGATTGAGTTCTCCAGCCATCTGCCCGAGGCGTCGTTACGAATGCTGACTTTGAACACCGGCGGCAGGCCGCTAAGGAAAATCTGGCTCAGTCGGGGATCGCATGCCATGAAACCGCAGACAAATTTCGTGATTTCCCCACCACCACCCAAACTCGAGCGTTTCAAGCCCTGAGCAAAAATTCGAGCGAGTTCCTGCTCCATCTCGACAGCCTTGGTCGCAGGGCCGTTTTCGAGGAAGTGGGCGTCGCCATGGGGGAAGATCACGATGTCGCCGGCCTGAAGAATGATGCGTTCGCCGTCGACTAACCGGGCAGAGGCGCGCCCTTCGGTGAGCAAGTGATAAATGATGACGTGCCTTGCAGCCGGCGCGACGTAAGGCGCGACCGTGCGAGAGTTTGGCGAGTAAAAACTCCACGGCGAGGAGAATTCTCCGTTATAAAACAACGCGCCCTGGAGCTTGACCACCTTCAGAACTTCGGAAAGCACATCCATATGCCCTCCTCCGGACTTCCTGCAAACGTCCCCGGACTCTAGAGCAAATCATCATACGAGAAGTCTGCCGGGAGCAAGAAAGCCGGACGCGCGGGTAAGTATAAGGCGCGATCCCGGCGCATAGTAAGCCACGTCGGAGCATTTGCAAGGTACGAAAAGTGCTCCACGTCAATTCAAACTCAAAGCAGTAGGGCCGCGGACCGAACCGTTGTCGAATTGGGGAGGAGGGAAGACAAATGTCTCTTGTTCAACTGAAGTTGAAGGAAGCAAACTGCACCCCCGCCGACAAGACGGAAACGAGTACCGCTCCCTCTTTCTGTTGGGCAGATATCAAAGATGTACTTACGGGCGAATGGGAGATTGGCGGGTCGGCGAGGCCAACCGAAACGATCCGTGGACTGGTTGCAGGCAAATAAAAAAACATCGGAGGGAATATGAGCACCATCACAATGACACCAGAAGTGACCGGCCTGAAGGCACGGCTGAAAGATACGTGGATGGCCGGAGACTACGATCGCTTTTCGCGCTATATGGAGCAAGGCGCGCGAATTTTCTATGAGCAACTCGATGTTCCGGCGGGATGTGAGTTGCTCGATGTGGCCTGTGGCTCGGGGCAGGTTGCACTGTGGGCGGCGCGCGATGGAGTGAGCGTGACCGGGGTGGATATTGCGCCAAACCTGGTGCAACGGGCACAAGCGCGTGCCGACGCGGAAGGTCTAAAGGCGCGTTTCATCGAAGGTGACGCCGAGGCTCTTCCATTCGAAGATGCCAGCTTCGACGTCGTCACCAGCCTGGTGGGAGCGATGTTTGCCCCGCGGCCGGAACTCGTGGCTCGCGAACTAATGCGGGTATGCAGTCCCGGAGGCACCATCGCTATGGGAAATTGGACGCGCGACGGGTTCATTGGACAAATGTTCAAAACCTTCGCGAAGTTCATCGCGCCTTCAGGCATGCCGGCGCCGGTGCTATGGGGAGATGAGGCTGTCGTACGCGAGAGACTGGGCCCCGGAGTTTCCGAACTTAGGATGACGCGCCGTCAATATGGATTTAGCTATCCTTTTTCGCCGGCAGACGTGGTCGAGTTTTTCCGGCAGTACTACGGGCCAACGAATCGCGCGTTTGCGTCGCTGGGTGAATCGGATGCGAAACAACTGCGCGTCGACCTGGAAGCACTGTGGTCTAAGCACAATTTGGGAGGGGAAGAATTTACTGTGGTTTCAGCGGAGTATCTGGAAGTGATCGCAGTGAAAGCCTGAGCGTGTGTTCTTCCTGCGAAACCTGCACAACAAAATGTTGCACAACAACGGAGATAAGAAAATGGCTTTAATGCGTCCGGATCCAACTTTTTACCCTTCACCCGGCATGGCAATGCAAGCCCCGGCAGAACGGCTCGCATATGTCGCGCTGCTCAACGCCGGGAAGAATGGACAGCGCGATGCGATGGGCGTCGTCGACCTCGATCCGAGTTCGTCTGAGTATGGGCGACTCGTCGGGCAAACAGAGTTTCCACGCGGCGATAACGAATTGCACCACTTCGGCTGGAATGCCTGCAGCGCATGTCTTTGCCCGCAAACCCCGCATCCGCACATGGAGCGCCGCTACCTGATCGTGCCGGGCATCGGGTCTTCGCGGATTTACATCCTGGATACCAAGCCGGACCCAAAGCACCCAAAGATCGTCAAGGTGATCGAGCCCGAAGAGTTCATCAAGAAAACGGGCTACACCTCGCCTCATACGATTCACTGCGGCCCCGACTGCATCTATGGGAGCGCACTCGGGTCGGCCACCGGAGACGGCCCCGGCGGCATTTTTCTAATGGACGCGAACACCTTTGAGCTGAAAGGTCGATGGGAACAAGATCGTGGTCCGCAGGAACTGGCGTACGACTTCTGGTGGCATTTGGGACACGACACGATGATCACCTCAGAATGGGGCACGCCGAACATGGTGAAAGACGGCGTCAATCCAGAGTTGCTCCTGGCCGGCAAGTACGGACACAAGATCCATATCTGGGATCTGGACAAACGCCGCCATCAACAGGAAATCGACCTGGGTGCGGAGCAGCAATGGGTGCTTGAGTTGCGGCCCTCTCACGATCCCAACAAGGCATATGGTTTTGTGGGAGTCGGCATTTCGCTCAAAGACTTGTCATCGTCCATCTGGATGTGGTTCCGGGAAGACGGTGGCAAGGGCAAGTGGGCCGTCCGCAAGGTGATCGAAATTCCCGCTGAGCCAGCTGACCCGGAAAAACTGCCGCCGCTCCTGAAGGGCTTCAAGGCGGTGCCGCCGCTGGTAACTGACATCAACCTGTCACTCGACGACCGCTTCCTTTATGTTTCGTGCTGGGGGACGGGAGAGTTCATCCAGTACGACGTCTCGGACCCGGTCAATCCGAAGAAGACGGCCTCGGTGCATCTGGGTGGCATTGTGCGACGGGCGGCTCACCCTAGCAAGCCCCAGCAGTCGCTGAACGGCGGCCCGCAGATGGTTGAGATCAGCCGCGATGGCAAGCGCATCTATTTCACCAATTCGCTCTACGCCCCATGGGATGAACAGATTTATCCGGACGGTTTGAAGAGTTGGATGGTAAAGCTTGACGCGGACCTGAAGGGCGGAATGAAACTCGATGAAAACTTCTTCGTCGAGTTCGACGGGCTGCGGGCGCATCAGGTGAGGCTCGAGGGCGGTGATGCTTCGTCGGATTCCTACTGCTACTCAGAGGCAAAATGACGCACGAGATGGGATCAACGGCGTTGTGGCTGATGCTGCTCCTCGGCGCCTACCACGGACTCAATCCAGGAATGGGTTGGCTCTTCGCGGTGGCGCTGGGGATGCAGGAGCAGAAGGGGAGAGCGGTGGCGAAGGCGCTCGTTCCGATTGCGCTTGGCCATGCTTTGTCTATTGGAATCGTGGTGGTGACTGCGGCGTTTCTAGGGATGGCATTGCCGCCAGAGGTGATCCGCTATTCCGTCGCCGCGCTTCTATTTGGTCTTGGAATGTTTTCGCTGATTCGGCACTACCATCCGCGATGGGTGCGCATGCGGGTGAGCTTTCGTGACCTGACACTCTGGTCGTTCCTGATGGCAACGGCACACGGTGCTGGTTTGATGTTGCTGCCGGTGCTGCTGGGTAGCGGAACTGTCGAAGCGGCGGACCACATGGCAGGCCATCATCACACACCCGCAGCTGCCAGCCCTCTGGCAGCACTGCTCGCGACTGGGGTCCATACGATTGCCTACCTTGCGGTGACGGGGCTCATCGCCTGGGTGGTTTATAGCAAATTCGGCCTCGCGATTCTTCGCAAGGCATGGCTCAATCTCGACGTGGTGTGGGCGACAGCACTCGTGGTGACGAGCGTGGCCACTGTGCTGATGTAGCCTCTCAAATATTGGCGGCGGACGGTCAAGAGCGATAACCGCGGACTTAAGAATTTTCCCGATTTCCCGCCAAAGGAAAACTGAGAATCCGTCGGCGTTCTCCACGAGACGGACGGGCCCTGTTGCTGTGTGTCCCCGCATTTGACAAAGCGTCAAGAACATAGCATTTCGGTGCGGATCACAATTTCCCGAATTGTGAGAAATGCTTACCTACCCACGAAATGCACTCACTATACGAACTAACAGTGTAAATACCCCCAGCTATCCACTAAGACTAAGTTTGCCTCTCAGGTTGGGACCGGCACCTCTGGTGGAGTCCGCCACGGGAACAAGAACCGAAAAATAGGAGAATGTCTATGGCTACATTAGCGACCGAGAAACCGTCAATACCCAAAGAGCTCGATTCGACGAAACCACAGGCGATGGCGATACCGAAGGAGGGGTACTTTGAACTTGAGAAAGGACGCTACGGACCAGTCTTTCCCCAGACTCCGGCCTGTTATGGTTTTTCAGTCGTCGCAAAGGTCAAGCCTGGCAGAGAGAAGGCGATTCGCGACTATGGAAAGAATATTGAGGATGCGGTGAAAGCCGACCCTTCCGTGCTCGCCCCGTTGAAACTGCACTATCTGCGCTGGGTCTTGTTCGACGTCGGCTCGGGACTGCAATTCATGTATCAGGGCATCTTCGACACTGATTTCGATAAATATATCGAGGACGCTGTGGCGCTCTTCGTCAAGACCGGCATTACCACCGTCTTCGTAAATCTCGAAGGATGGCCGGAGGACTGGAAGACAAACGTGCCAGCGGTCATCAAGTTCTTTCGCGATCATCAGTGCCCGAGTTTTTTGGAATACGGGGAGTATCCATACGTGACAGCGGACGAAATCAAGAAGGCCCTCAAACTCAAGGCGGCATTTAGCGGCATGCTCGACCTAATGCAGTAGCAGAACTATTTTTCAGGCGCGACGGAGAGAGCCGTGGGCATCCTGCAGCAATCGCATGGGATTTTGGGGGATCTGATCGAACGAAGAGAAGAAGCAGATTCGCTCGAGCTTGACGATATTCAACATTTCCTAATGGCGAGGCCACCCGCTCTCGCAGCGCGCTACGAGTTTTTAACATTTAAGCGTGCTGCTGGGGGACGAGCGTGGCTGGCCGGCCTGATCGACAAGGTGGGCACCGCGAAGGGAGTAGGGACGAGCATCCTTGACTCCAGATGGGTAACCATCGGATTGACGTGGAACGGCCTTGGCGCTCTTGGCGTAGCGGACGCAGTATTAGCCACCTTCCCGGAGGAATTTCGTCAAGGGATGGCTGGCCGTGCGGACATCCTCGGACTCACGGGCGCGAACCAGCCGGATCACTGGGCCGACAAACTTTCAAGTCCCAACCTGCACGCCATTGCCATACTGTTCGCTCGCGACGTCGCCGAACGCGAGCGCTGCCAGCAGGAGCATGCCAACTATTTGGCGCAATGCGACGGAGTCGAAGTTCTATCGGCTCTGGATCTGGAAGCGATTCCCCCGTTCGACTACGCTCACGAACACTTCGGCTACCGCGATCGGCTCTCGCAACCCGTCATTGCAGGGACAGGAGTGGAGCCTACACCCGGCTCTGGGCCACCCATCAAAGCAGGCGAATTTTTTCTTGGCTATCCCGACGAAAAAGGACCTGCCGCAGGAATGCCGCAGCCGGAAATTCTTTCTCGGAACGGCAGCTACGTTGCCTATCTGAAAATGGAAGAGCATGTAGGCGCGTTTCGCGATTTTCTCCGAGCCCATGGCGAAACACCGGAACAGCAGGAGTTGATCGCCGCCAAGCTGATGGGACGATGGCGGAGCGGCGCTCCGCTTGTCCTGGCGCCGGATCAGGACGATCCAACCCTCGGCGCTGATTCTCAGCGCAGCAACGATTTTAACTACGCGAAGATGGACCCTCACGGCTATGGCTGCCCGCTCGGGGCGCATATCCGGCGCATGAACCCGCGCGATACCGCAGTGAACATGAACCGGCGGAAGATGATCCGGCGCGGGGGGACATACGGGCCGCCCCTGCCAGAGGGCATGCCCGACGATGGGGTAGAGCGAGGCATCGCCGCCTTCGTCGGCTGCGCGAGCCTCGTCCGACAATTTGAATTTGCGATGAATGTGTGGGCCAACGACCCAAACTTTCACGAACTGGGAAACGAGCGCGATCCAATTTTCGGCACGCAGGACGGCAGCTTTGACATGACCGTCCCCAAGCGGCCGATTCGGAAAAAGATTAAGGGCCTGCCAGCTTTCACCACGATCCGAGGCGGCGCTTACTTCTTTTTACCGGGCATAAGAGCGCTCCGCTACCTGGCGTCGAGTGTCGGCCATTGAAACAAGCGTTATTGAAAATACAGAAAGGCAGGCAATCATGAGTTCCGTTCCTCAACCGCCGCGTACCTACAACCAGAACCACGCGTCGCGCAAGTACACTCCGGGCAAAAGGCGAGTTTCCATCTACTGGACGTGGAGTTACCCCTGGGAAACCAACCGGGACACCACGGAATTAGACAATCGATTCTCGACCATGACCGAGGTCCGGAGAGTCGCCTGGCCCGCGTATGAGGGGACGGAATGGGATCAAATGCATTTTCTGCAAGGAATCGCAGGCACGCTGGAACTGTTCCACCGCTCCACGCTTGCGTTTCAAAGAGTGGTGGGTGAAGTCACCGGACAATCGGTTGCCGTGTTTCAACGAATCGACCAGGCCGGCTACAAGCTTCCGATCGACGAACGAATCCTGGCTGACACGGATACGCTGATGGTGTTCGGGCTCGATCACCTGGTTTCAGAGCAGGAAGCGAACTCTGGGGAGATCGAGGCGATCCGCGAGTGGCTGAAACGGGAGGGAACTTGCCTTCTGCTTGGGCCCCATCACGACGTGGGTTTTACCGAAGATCTACAGCAGCGCCAGCTGGAATATACCCACCACGGAGATGCGCTCGTCCCTCGCCAGCAACGCTTCGGGCAATACACGCGTTCGTTGATGCGAGCACTTGGGGTGCCGGTGATGAATCAATTCGGACTTCGCCCGGCCCTCGTCAAAGGCACAAAACAAATTTCGCCTCTTACAGTCAACAAAGACCTGGATAAGCTTGGGCTGCTCAACGGGGTTACAACATTTAATTTTCATCCCCACCTGCCGCATTACGCGCTGACCACCGACGACACCAAGTCCATCCACGTGCTTACACGCCAACCGATTGACCTGGACCGACCGCATCCGTTCACCCAGGCAGGCAATACCGAGTTCAACTCGTTCCTCTGGATGCCACCGAATGCACAGCGCGCCGGAAATATCCTGCTGGCGGACTCCACGATATTTACTACCTTGTTTGGCGGCGTCGAGTCATTGGAGACCTTTTGGAAGAACGTAGCAACGATGCCACTGGCAAGCGGCGTGTCAGCGAAGAAAACTCAGGCTGTCGCCTGATGAGAGACGCGGAGCGCACAGGCACTGCACGGGAAAGGTCAAATGGAACTCCTGAGTAAAGCAGTCCCGCTCACGATGCTCGTCTTTGTCGTGGTAAGTATGCTGGCAGTTGGTTCGAGTCTCACGGTGGGGCAAATTGTGGCTCCTCTGCGCAACCGGAAGCTCGTTTTCTTCGCCTTGCTGGCCAACTTTGTGCTAATGCCAGCGGGGGCACTAGCCATCGCCAAACTTCTCAGGCTCGATCAGCCACTTGGCATCGCCCTGATCTTGTTAGGCGTAGCCGCCGGCGCACCATTCCTTCCTAAGCTCGCAGGAATCGCAAAGGGCAACCTTGCCTTCGCCGTGGGATTGATGGTGCTACTCATGGTCTTGACTGTGGCGTATATGCCGCTCGTGCTGCCAATGCTGCTTGAAGGCGTTTCAGTCGACCCGATGAAAATAGCGCGCTCGCTGATTCTTCTCATGCTGCTTCCGCTCGGTGTCGGGCTCGCGCTGAACGCCCGCTTCGGAAGCATTGCTGAAAGAATACGTGCGCCGCTTAACGGGATTTCTAGTCTCAGCCTGGCACTCCTGATCGTGCTGCTATTGGTGACGAATATTCAAAATGTAATCTCCTTATTCGGGACACGCGGTATTTTAGCGAGCATCCTTTTTCTCTTCGCCGGAGCTGGAGTGGGGTGGCTGTTAGGCGGTCCGGGCCTCGGAACCAAGGGCGTGCTGGCGTTAGCGACTGCGCAGCGCAACATTGCAGCGGCACTTGTAGTCGGCGGCAAGGACTTCGACGACCCGAAGGTACTCGTCATGATTGTCGTCGTCGCCGTCGTTGGGCTGCTTATTCTGATGCCCCTGGCACGGTTTTTAGGAAGTCGGACCGCGGAGACCCCGGCGTAGAACATCCCAAGTGCAAGACTGCAGACCCTCCAAGATCGGAACAAATTGTTGCACGTTGATGAGAGCACACTTGGCATTGCGCCTCTTTACTATCGTTGCCCTCATTGTGGTTGCTCACTTCGTCTTGACTCCCGTCCAAGCGCAAGTCAGAGGCGTCTACCCAGTAGGCATGAGTGCGACGAACTCTGGGGTAACACCTGAGGGAGGAGTCTCCTATTCAAATCTTTTTATTTTTTTCTCGCGTGACGAGGAAAAGGGGGCTCATGGCGAAATATTGGCTACCGGCCAGAACTCGATCATGATGGATATGAACAGTTTTGTCTGGGTCAGCAAGAAGGAGATGGATTTCCTGGGCGGAGCCGTATTGTCAGCGTCCGCTACGCTTCCGATTGCGAACAACTCGCTTACTTCTGACGTCAACGGTGCCCTGAGCGGAGGTGGCGGGTTTGCGGATTCCTACTATCAACCGCTCATTCTCGGCTGGCGCAAGCAGCGCGTTGCCATTCGAGCGATCTATGGGTTCCTGGCCCCAACCGGAAGATTTAACGCGGGTGCCAACACGAATGTCGGTTCAGGTTATTGGACCTCAGTTGTTTCGAGTGGACAGACGATATATCTGGATTCAAGCAAAGCCACTGCTCTCTCCGCCTTTCAGATGTACGAATTTCACGGCACCCAACAGGGTACGATGGTCCATCCTGGGCAGACCTTTAACCTCGATTATTCGCTGACCCACACCGTCAATCTGCAACGTGGCTTGCGTCTTCAACTTGGATTGGCGGGCTACGGTCAGTGGCAGACTACCGATAAATACGGCCCGAACATTACCGCGGAACAATCGGCCGCGCGCTACAAAGTTAACGCGGTGGGGTTCGCAGCAAACGCAATACTAGCTGAGCAGAAGGCGAGCGTCGGTGTTAAGTACTTTCATGAATTCGAGTGCCGATCGACCTTTCAAGGGTACACACTCCAGATCTCCGGCACGATTAGGTTCTAAACTCGATCCCGTAATTCCTTGGGCAACTACGCGTCCGTTCGTGACAGATGGTCGGCAACCCACACGTGATGCGACTCCAATTCGATTCCATGGAAGGCTCAACTTGCCGCCTCCAGAAGTCTTAAGTTCGTGTTCATGGTGCGATCCCTGAGGGCGGTGCCAGATCTTTTCGGAAAAATCCAGCCTTTCACCAGACTTGTCGCGGAAGAGAGTAAAATTTTGGGAACGCAGTTGCGAGAGCTTCGACTTGCCGTCCAGTTGCTGAAAGCCTTGTTGACGTGGGGTCAACAACAGACGGCAACTCGGTTCGTCACCAATCAGCCTCAGGGCACAGCCGATTCCCAGGAGACATCTTATGAGCACTCTCACCTCCCCCGCCTCCGACGAAATCCTCTCACTCAGCCCATACGGCGAGACACGATCGACGATTGCCGGAAAGCCGCTTGGCACCGAGGAATTACGGAACACTGATGCCTACTGGCGAGCGTGCAATTACCTGAGCCTGGGAATGATTTATCTGCTGGAGAATCCTTTGTTGGAGGAACCGCTGCGGCCGGAGCACATCAAGAGCCGGTTGCTGGGGCACTGGGGATCGAGCCCGGGGTTGTCGTTCATCTATGTTCACTTGAACCGGCTGATCAAGAAATACGATCAGGACATGATTTTTCTCGCGGGGCCGGGGCATGGAGCACCGGGAGTTTTGGGTCCGGCATATCTGGAAGGAACGTACTCAGAGGTCTATCCGGAAAAGAGTCCTGATCCGGACGGGCTGCGCGAGTTCTTTCGGCAATTTTCTTTTCCCGGCGGGATTGGGAGTCACTGCACACCAGAGACGCCGGGGTCCATTCACGAAGGCGGAGAACTCGGCTATGTGCTGTCGCATGCGTGTGGCGCGGCCTTCGACAATCCTGAACTGATTGTGGCGGCGGTGGTGGGCGACGGAGAATCCGAGACGGGACCGCTGGCGACTTCGTGGCACATCAACAAATTTCTCAACCCGGCGCGCGATGGAGCGGTGCTGCCGATCCTGCATCTCAACGGCTACAAGATCAATAATCCGACGTTGCCGGCGCGAATCTCGCATGAAGAGTTGGAGAGCCTGCTGCATGGTTATGGCTGGACGCCACTCTTTGTGGAAGGCTCCGAGCCCGAGAGCATGCATCAAGCGATGGCGGCCACCGTGGAGCACTGTGTTTCAGAGATCAGGAAGCACCAGGAGACGGCTCGCACGAAGCGGTCCAATGAGCGGCCGCGCTGGCCGATGATCGTGTTGCGGTCGCCGAAGGGATGGACCGCGCCTCGCGAAGTCGAGGGCCACCGACTGGAGGGATTTTGGCGGGCTCACCAGGTTCCGCTCCCCGATGTAAAAAAGGATCCCGAGCAACTTCGAATCCTTGAGGGCTGGATGCGGTCGATGAAACCAGAGGAGTTTTTCGATGGCAACGGCAAGTTTGCCGCTCCATTTCGAGAGCTGGCGCCGGAAGGCCACCGGCGAATGAGCGCAAATCCTCATGCGAATGGGGGACGCGTGAAGAAAGCGCTCCGGCTTCCGGATTTTCGTGAGTACGGGTTCAATTGCAAGAAGCCCGGGAAAGCGCAGGCGGAGAATACGCGTCCGCTCGGCGAACTGCTGCGCGATGTAATGAAGCTGAACATGACGAACTTCCGCGTCTTCGGCCCCGATGAAACTACTTCCAATAAGCTCGACGCAATTTACGGTGCGAGCAAGAAGTTCTGGATCGAGCAGTATTTTCCGGAGGACAGCGACGGTGGCGAACTCGCTCCCGACGGCCGCGTGATGGAGATGCTAAGCGAACACACCATGGAGGGTATGCTCGAGGGTTACTTACTGACAGGGAGACATGGGTTCCTATCGTCGTATGAATCGTTCATACACGTGATCGATTCGATGTTCAACCAGCATGCCAAGTGGCTTGAGATCTGCCGCCATCTGTCGTGGCGGGAAGCCATTGCTTCGCTGAACCTGCTGATCACGTCGACGGTGTGGCGGCAGGATCACAACGGCTTTACGCATCAGGATCCGGGCTTCCTGGATGTAGTGGCCAACAAGAGTGCCAGCGTTACGCGCATTTATCTTCCGCCGGATGTGAACTGCTTGTTGTCGGTGACGGATCATTGCCTGCGGAGCCAGAACTACGTCAACGTGATCGTGTGCGACAAGCAGATGCACCTGCAGTATATGGACATGGATGCCGCGATCACGCATTGCACGAAGGGCATCGGCATCTGGGACTGGGCGAGCAATGACGACAGCGGCGAGCCGGATGTGGTCATGGCCTCGGCAGGGGACATTCCGACGCAGGAGGCCCTGGCGGCTACCGCGCTTCTGCGGAAGGAGTTTACGGACATCAAGATTAGATTCATCAATGTTGTGGATCTGTTCAAGCTGGAGCCGAGCACGGAACATCCTCATGGACTGACAGATCGGGATTTCGACTCGCTGTTCACGATCGACAAGCCGGTCATCTTTAATTTCCATGGGTATCCTTACCTGATTCACCGGCTGGCGTATCGCCGGACGAATCACGAAAACATTCACGTGCGCGGTTATAAGGAAAAAGGCAACATCAACACGCCGTTGGAGCTGGCGATCAACAACAATATCGACCGCTTTAGTCTGGCAATGGATGTGATTGACCGGGTGCCAAGATTGCAGAGAATCGGCGCGCATGCCAAGGAAAGATTCCTGAACCAACAGATCGAGTGCGTGAACTATGCGCACGCGTACGGGGTGGACCAGCCGGAGGCGGCAGGTTGGACCTGGCCCTACTAGCGACAGTAAGAGAACTCAGGACGGGTGCGCTTCGCCGAGGATGACACGGACCGTGTCGCGCGCGATCAAAAGTTCTTCATCCGTCGGGATCGCATAGGCGAGCAACGAGGAATCGTCCGTGCAGATCTTGCCCTCACGAGCGACGGTCTCTTGATTTCGGGATGGATCGAGTTTGAGACCGGCCCATTCCATGCCGGCGCAGATCCGCGCACGGATGTCGGGCGAGTTCTCTCCAATGCCTCCGGTGAAGACGACCGCGTCTGCGCCATTCATGCAAGCCAAGTAGGCACCAATATATTTGCGGACGCGATAGCAGAAGACCTCGATGGCGAGCCGCACACGGCGGTCATCGTGCTCGTGCAATTCCGCCTGCAACTCGCGCATGTCATGGGTGAGGCCGGAGATGCCCAGCAGCCCCGACTGCGTGTTGAGCAGCGTGTCGACTTCGGAGGGAGACAGGCCTTCCTTGCGAGCGATGACGTTGACGATGGCGGGATCGAGGTCGCCGGAGCGTGTGCCCATGACCAGACCTTCCAGCGGTGTCATTCCCATCGAGGTGTCCACCGACTCTCCTGCGCGAATTGCAGCCGCGGAACAGCCGTTTCCCAGATGCAGAGTGATGATGTTGGTTTGCTCACGCGTCAGTCCGCGCAAAGCGCGATAGCGAAACGCAACGTAGCGGTGGGAGGTCCCGTGGAAGCCGTAGCGGCGAATGCGGTGACGACGGTAGAGGTGATAGGGAACGGCATACAGATAGGCTTGCTCGGGAATCGAATGATGGAAGGAAGTGTCGAAGACTGCCACTTGGGGAACGGCCTTGCCGAAGAGTTCGCGCGCGGCCTGAATGCCTTTGATGTTGTTCGGATTATGAAGCGGGGCGAGGTCAATGCAATCCTCGATTCCTTGCAAGACCTTGTCGTCAATCAATGCCGATTCCGTGAAGCGCTCGCCGCCATGAACTACGCGGTGTCCGACGGCCTGGATATCGGCCGAGTTCTTGATCTCCGGTACGCCCGACCGGTCCGATGCGATAAAGCGAACGAGGAAGTCCAGCGCAGCTGAAATATCGCGCAGCGAGGCAGTGAATTTCTGGCTATCCCCGTGCTGGTTCTTGAACGTGATGATGGCTTCGCCGCCGATGCCCTCAACTTCTCCGCGGCAAAGACGAATGTCCTTGAATTCCTTGATTCGTTTGAGATCCGTGGAAATGACTTGAAACTTCAGGCTCGAGCTTCCGGAGTTCACCACGAGGACATTCATAGGCAGCACTCTCTGACTGGCTATGGTCCAAGATAAATGCTGTCAGGTCGTGCCCACAATGACGAGTAAAGAAAATCTGCGACGGGTCGTTGGGATGCGCATAGTGCCCGTAGAGACGTAGCTTGCTACGTCTCTACGGGTCGGGGGTTGTGCACGGGTTGATTAGTTTACGGTGAAGACGGCAGAACTGGTGGCGGTTCCACCGGGTGTAGTGATGGAAATTTTCCCGGTTACAGCGCCTGACGGGACAGTGGCAGTCACCTGCGTATCCGAATTTGCTGTGAAGGTGGCGGCGACTCCACCGAACTTGACGGCCGAGGCTTTCAGCAGACTCGTTCCGGTGATCACGACCGAAGTTCCTACCGGTCCGCTCGTGGGCGTGAAGTTCTTGATCGCGGGCGTGATCTTGAAGTTTTGCAGTGTGGTGAGGTTGCCGCCTGGTTCCTTAACGGTGATCAGGCCGGTAGAGGCACCGGTGGCGATCTTCGCGGTTGCATAGGTGTCGTTCACGATGGTGAGTTGGCCAGAGCCCGTGCCGAAGAGAACTCCGGTTGCGGTGTTGAATCCCTGGCCCAACAGTTCGACGGACGAGCTCACCTTGCCAGCGTGAAGCACGACGGGAGCCACAAATTCTTTGAGGCCGACGTTCATGCTGTAGAGAACACCGTAGGGAATCAAGGACCCTCCGTGCGAAGTCAATCCATAAATGGTGCCGTTCGTGTGGAGCAAGGGGGTAGACAGAGGGCTGTCACCAGTAGCGGTGATGAAGTCGTGCAGCACAGTGTATCCGCTTCCGGTGATGCTGACCTTGTACAACACGCCCAAGCCGTTCGCGCCCCCACCTGAGGCTACGCCGTAGAGGAACTTATCGCTGCCTTGAACGACGCCGGAGAAGGGCTTGGCTCCATTTGTGCCACCGGATACGAAGTTGACCAGAACTTTATACACGCCCGCGGTAGTGATTTTGAAAACCGAGCCCCCGGAACCGGTGCCGCCGGTTGAGGTGGTGCCATAGAGGGCGCCATCGACACCTTGCATCAACGGGCCCCAAGGGGAATATTCAGTATGGAAGTTGAACAGAGTCTTGAAGGCCTTGCTGGTGGGCGTGTACTGAAATATGGTTCCGCCGTTATAGGTCCCACCGTACAGGGTGGTGCCGTAGAGGGTTCCGTTGGTGGCCAGAATGAGAGGCGAGTAGCTTTGCGCGGCCAGCGTGACCAAAGGAGTGAAGACGCCGGCGGTCGTGATCTTATAGAGGACGCTATTGCTGCCGTTGTTGGTGGTGCCATAGAGGTTTCCATCCTGGGCCTGCACAGGCGGAACAATCGGATAAGCGCCGTCGGTCGTGTTAGTGAAGTCATAGAGTTCGGTGAAGGTCCCGCTGGGCGTGACCTGAAAGACGGTTCCGAAGCCTTTTCCACCCTGATAGGTGGTGCCGTAGAAGTTGCCGTCCGTGCCCATGCTGATGCCGCCTTGAGGGTATGCGCCATGGGTCAAGTCAAAGTCGTGAATGCTGGTGAGAGTGCCGGAGGCAGTGATCTTGAAGATGTTGCCGTAGAAATGGATGCCGCCACTGGTGGTGGCACCGTAGATGTTGCCATCTCGTCCTTGCGCCATCAGGCTGGGAGCGAGGGCACAGCATCCGTCGGACTCTTTGAAGTCGTGCAGGTCGGTGTAGGTTTGAGCGTTTGCCATTAGGGTGGCGAGAGTTAGGGTCAGTGCGACGAGCAGAAACTGGTAGCCATGCAATCTTGAGTTTTTCATTGGTCCTCTCCTGAGAGGCTTCGATCTTCGCGAGCCAACGCTGGGCACGAAGGCTGCGCTGTAGCTCAGCGCCAAGAACCCGAGAGTGATGCTGCGTGGTCGCTGAGCCAAGAAGTCAAAAAATCCGGCGATGAAATCCCCCCGGAAATCATCGCCGTGGCAAATTTTCAATCCCGCGGCCGAATACCCCACCGCACCTTGCCTACCTAGTAATGTGAAAAGCGACGGCCAATTGGCTCAGAGCCACGGAAATTATTTTTGGGATCAAGGCGAAGCTCCTTAAGTCTCGTGCCTTCAATCTGTTGACATAGGCCCGAATACCGGATATGCTTCGCGGCCAAACGCGTGTCGACCGCCGCGTTGGGGACGGACTTGGGCGTGCAGGATTCCTCGAATCCAGTTACCGATTTGCTCGTGCGGTGGAGACAGGGAGACCGCGAGGCGCTCGATTCCCTGATGCCGATGGTCTACGTCGAGCTGCGGCGGCTGGCCCACCACTATCTGCAACGTGAACGTAGCGACCATACCCTGCAAAGCACCGCCCTGGTGCATGAAGCGTTCTTGCGGCTGGCGGGGCAGAATCCGCCGCAGTGGCAGAATCGAGCCCATTTCTTCGGGATTGCCGCCCACGTGATGCGGCAGATTCTGGTGGAATATGCCCGGGCCCACAGCGCGGCCAAGCGGGGAGGAGTCAACTCCTGTAAGGTCACGCTCGATGAAGCGCTGGATCTTCCGCAGCGGATTGATGTGGACGTGATTGCGCTCGACGGCGCCCTGAACCGGCTGAACGAGCTGGACCCGCAGCAGAGCCGGATCGTCGAACTGCGATTCTTTGCGGGGCTCACTATTGAAGACACCTCCGAGGTGATGGGTATTTCTCCGGCGACGGTGAAACGCGACTGGACTTCTGCGCGGGCCTGGCTGCACCGGGAGATCGCACGGAGCGCCACGGAATGACTCCGGAGCGCTGGCAACAAGTTCGCGAGGTATTTGACCGGGCGGTTGCGCTTCCTTCCGAAGAACGCACCGCTTACCTGGGAGCGGCGTGCGCCAGCGATGCGGACCTGCGGAACGAAGTGGAGTCGCTGCTATTTTCCGACGGCCAGGCGGGCGTTGGATTTCTGAATACTCCAGTGGTGGACTTATCGCGGCCGGGGCCAATGCCGGGCATAAGCCGTGTGGGACGCCGGATTGGTGCATACAACATTCTGGAAGAGATCGGTCACGGAGGAATGGGTGAGGTGTACCGCGCGGGCCGTGCCGATGGGCAGTACGAAAAGGAAGTCGCGATCAAGTTGGTGCGGGGCGGGTACGATACGGCGGCAGTTCTGGATAGGTTCCGGCACGAGCGGCAGATCCTGGCGTCGCTTGACCATCCGAATATTGCCCGCCTGCTGGACGGGGGGACGACCGACGAGGGCGTTCCTTACCTGGTGATGGAGTTGATTGAAGGCACTCCGATCGACCAGTACTGCAATGCGCACGAGTTGAATGTGACAGAACGACTGCGACTCTTCCTGCAAGTATGCTCGGCCGTGCAGTACGCGCACCAACGTTTGGTGATTCATCGCGACATTAAGCCGGGAAACATACTGGTGACCAAGGAGGGTGTGCCGAAGTTGCTGGATTTTGGGATCGCCAAGATCCTGGATCCCGCGTCGGGATCGGAGACCACGATGGCGGGGCCTATGACGCCAGAGTACGCCAGCCCGGAGCAGATTCGAAACGAACCGATCACAACCGCCACCGATGTGTATTCACTGGGAGTAGTGCTGTACCAGTTGGTGGCAGGACGATCGCCTTATCCGGCGAAGACGCGCACTCCGCATGAGTTTGCGCGTGCGATTTGTGAGTGGGAGCCGGAACGGCCGAGCGTGGCAATCCTGAGATCGGTATGAGCGAACAGAAGGGCGAAGCCGCCGTAGTGGACGTTACGCCAGAATGGATCCGACTCGTAGAAGGATCGCCCGCAAGACTGCACAGGCGTCTGACCGGTGACGTCGACACGATTGTGCTGCATGCGTTGCGCAAGGAACCGCAGCGGCGTTATGCCTCGGTGGAGCAATTTGCAGGGGACATTCGCCGGCATTTGGAAGGGCTTCCGGTTACGGCGCGGCGAGATTCGTGGAGATATCGCGCGGGAAAGTTTGCCGTCCGGCACAAGCTGGCGGTGGCAGCGACAGCATTGGTTATGCTGGCGGTTTTGGGTGGAGTAACAGCGACGGTGCGAGAGGCGCGGATTGCGGCCGCGAGCCAACGTCGCGCTGAGCAACGTTTCAATGATGTGCGCAAGCTGGCGAACTCTCTGATGTTTGAGATTCACGACGCGATTCGGGATCTGCCGGGTTCGACACCCGCTCGAAGGTTGATTGTCACGCGGGCGCAGGAATATCTGGACAGCCTCAGCCAACAGTCGAAGGACGACGTATCCCTGCAAAAAGAGCTGGCGGCGGCCTACGAGCGAGTGGGAGACGTTTTGGGATATCCCTATGGAGCGAATCTTGGCGACAAGGATGGAGCGTTACGAAGCTACCGCAAGGCACTCGCTATACGCGAGTCGTTAGGGGTGGGGGCTCGCAATGATGCCGACCTGAATCGAGATATCGCGGGCACGTATGTCCGGATTGCGCACATCCTGGAATCGAGCGGTGATTTCGCCGGGGCGCTGGCTGGGTTGGGCAAAGCGCAGGGGATCGCCGAGCGTCTGGCTGCGGGCAGCAAAGACCCTATACTCACAGACCTCTGTGCCGGGGTTTATTACTTCACGGCATCGATTCAAGTCCAAACAGGGAATTTAGCGGCCGCGCTGGCGAACTACCGGCATTCATCCTCGATTCGCGAGGCAGCGCTGCAAGTGAATCCGGGGAGTGTTCCATTGCGGGCGCACTTGGCAGCGGACGATGCCGGGATTGCCCAGTGCCTCGATTTGAGCCACGATCTTCCGCAGGCCATCGAAATGCAGTCGAAGGCGGTAGCGATTCTCGACGACGTGGTGAAATCGAATGCGGAGAATGCAACGCTCTCGGAGTATTTGGGGGAAGGCCTCAACCGGCTGGCGACTTACCGGAATGAACAGGGCGATGCAGCTGCGGCGCTCGATACCTATCGCAAGGCGCACGGAATTTTCGGCGAGCTGATGAAGGCGGACCCGAAAAACCGGCTCGCGAAATCAAACTTTGGTTTTAGCAACGATGGAATCGCCAGCAGCCTGATGGCGTTGGGCAAGCCCGCCGAGGCCGCGAATGTATATCAGGAATCCATTGCTTCCTTTGAAGAGATGTCTCCCCGCACTGAAGGGAGTCGGTATCCGCGCAGCGGCCTGGCGGAGGCCTATTCAGGATTTGGAGATGCGGAATCCGCTCTGGCGGGTGGTAAGGGGTTGTCTGCGGAACAGAGGCGAGAGTATTGGGCGCAAGCCCACGCCGCCTACCAGAAGAGTCTGGCGCTATGGAATGACAAGGAAAAGCGCGGCGAGTTGGAGAGTGGAGAGCGCGACGAACGGGCACTGGTGGCGCAACACGTTGCGGAAAGTGAGAGACATATCGCTCCACTGAGTTCGAAACGAGGCGGGCCAAATTAGACCGGGGCGCCGGTCAATCGTTCGGATTCGTGGTGGAGGCGAAGGATATACGTGAATAAAACTGCGACCACGATTGGCGAGACGCGAGGAGTCAAGGGCCCGATTACGAGCAAGGCTGGATGCGAAGTGCCGTCGGGAACCATCGAAGGATCGACTCCAGTGTTGCGGCGGCGCTTGTTGGGCGACATTGACAACATCGTGCTGAAGGCGTTGCGCAAAGAGCCGTCGCGGCGCTATGCATCGGTTGAGCAATTCGCCGAAGACATTCGCCGACACCTCGACGGTTTGCCGGTGAATGCGACCAAAGCATCGTGGAGGTACCGGGCAGGGAAGTTCGTACGGCGGCACAAGGTCGGAGTGGGCGCTGCAGTTCTGGTCGCTTTGGCGGTGCTCGGCGGAGTGGGAGCGACGGTTCGCGAAGCACGAATCGCGGCCGCCAATGCTCGCCGCGCAGACCAGCGTTTTCATGACGTCCGAAAGCTAGCCAACTCGTTCCTATTTGAATTCCACGATGCCATCGAGCATCTGCAGGGATCGACGCCGGCGCGCGAGCTGGTGGTGAAGCGTGCGCTGGAATATCTGGACAGTTTGTCGCAGGAAGAGGGCACGGATGCAACGCTGCGTCTGGAACTGGTCAACGCCTACGAGAAAGTCGGCTCCGTGCAAGGGTCTCCGTATCGCGACAATCTCGGCAATTTTCAAGGAGCACTGCAAAGCTTTGAGAAGGCGGCTGCGATTCTAGAGCAACTGGTGAAGGCGTCACCGCGGAATCAGGATCTGCGCAGTCAACTAGCCCGCGACTACGGGGAGATTGGCGACATTCTCGATGCGTCGGGCGATCTCAATGCCGCGATGGACAACTACCGCAAGGGATTGGATGCGCTGGAGGCCGAGAAGCACCCGAACGTGAAGGCGAAGATTCGGGCCGAATCAATGTACGACCGCTACGGACTTGGGCTGACAGAGAGTGGCGACCTGGTTCAAGCTGTGGAGAATTTTAAGAAGTCGCTTGGGCTGCTCGATCAACTGATTCAGGAAGATCCATCCGATCGGGATAATGTTCGGGACAAGGCGATTGGCAACATTCATCTTGGGGGATGTTTGAAGCGGATGCGGAGATTTCCCGAAGCATTGGCGGCGAACCGGCTGGCGTACGGACTGATGCAGTCGCTGGTGGTGGAGGGGAATCAGCAATCCAAGCGCGATGTGATTGTTGCCAGTGACGGCGTTGGGGAAATTCTGCAAAAGACAGGGGATAACCGAAGAGCTCTCGCGATCTGGTCGAAGATGCTGGCGGAGGACCGCGTCGAAAAAGAGGCGGACCCGTCGAACGCACTTTCGCGCCGCGATGTCTATCAGGACTACGCCAAGGTTGCGTCGGCACAGTCGGCGCTGGGAGATCTCAAAGAGGCCTTGGCGAATCAGCGCAAGAGTGTGGCCTTAAACGAGAGCGAGATGGCAAAGGGTGCTGCGGTTGGCCTGGCACGGAAGGATCTGGAAGGAGGATATTTCCACCTCGGCGAAATCCTGTCTAAGGCCAAGCAGGAGGGCAACGCGCTGCATTATTTCGAGAAAGCGAAATGGGTCGCAGCGTCGCTGGCGAAAGAGAATCCGAAAGATGCGGAGGTTCGAGGCGACCTTGCAGAGATCGGTATGAATCTGGGCGTGGCCGAGCTCGCAGCGGGGAAAGAAGCTGCCGCACTGGGAGAATATCGCGAAGCGTTGGAGATTGCGGAAGCTGTCGCCGCGGCGAGTCCGGCGAATGCCGATTGGCAGGTTCTGCTAGCGCAACTCTATCAGAAACTTGGGGAGTACTTCGCGCATAAGGACCTGCAGGCAACGACGAGCGGAAAGGATCGCGAGCAAGCGCTGCGCTCGTATGAGAAGAGTTTGGATCTGTGGAAGGGCTTGAAAGCGCGCGGCGCGCTGGGCGCTGATTATGCGGGGAAGGTAGACGAAGTTGCCGACGAGATTGCCCGTTGCCAATCGGCGACGCAATAGTGGTGGATACGGTTTCAGCTTTTCGCTATTTGGAGAGAACCTCGACCGGATCGGCGAGCTTGATGGTACTGCCAGCTTGTTGGCCGACATCAATCGTGTGCCCGTGCCGGACATAGGCAGCGATAACGCCGGGCTGCGACCAATCCAGGTCCCATCCGTTTTCGATTGCCAGAACGGTGTAGGTGCCGGCAACTACATTTTGCAAAGTGAACGTCCCGTCGAGGTCGCTCTGATCGCGACGGAAAAGATCACGATTTATTTCCGGGTCTTTGGGAACGAGAACTACCATCGCTCCGGCGAAAGGTTTTCCTGCGCGTTTTGCGGTTCCGTCGATCTTCCGGCTGCCACCGGCGACAATCAGAGAAAGTGAGGCGGCCGCTCCGGCCGGTACGGTCAGGGTTCTGCCGGATGCGGAAGCTCCTTCCGCCGACAGCTTCGCAATCGAATAAGGGCGGGGTGGCCCCCAGATGAAAACATCGTAGCGGCCTGGGGGAACCTGTTCGAGGTCTGCTTCGCCTTTGGCGTCAAATTCCTTCCAGACAATGGGTCCGCGGTGCGAGGAACCCAATCCGACCGTCAGCCGCTCCGGTAGAGCGGCTTCGCCACGTACTTGTGCCGATACCTTGACGCTACCCAGGGCTTCGGCGTTCGTAGTGTCGATCTCTTCGCCGTCTTTGCTGAAATCAAGGCCGTTCATTTGGATGGTGGGGCCGGAGCCATTGAGCCGGAGGTTGTAGCGTCCGGCGGGAATTCCGGTGATCTCGACCAATCCAGGAGAAACGAATTGGGCGCTATCGGTGGCGCGAGGGGTGGCGCCGTCAAAGGACGGTTGCTCCAGTTGAGGAACGGCGAAGCCATTGTTCTTGTCGGTGGGTACGCGAAACAAAAGATGAAGCGACGGAACCGGGGTCAGGTGAATATCCACCTGGATGCGCTCGCCGCCGCGGATGGGAATTGGCATCGCGCTATCGGCGTCGGTCACGTCGGGGTAGTAGGTCAACGGATACGCGACATCCAATGAGCGATCGAAGCTTGTACTTGCCGCAGGATCACTCTCCTTCCCGGAATTCGGTGGAGTGGATGCGGGATGGATTGCGTACCAAGGCTTGGCGTCCACCGACAAAAAATAGGTGCCGGGATTCAGTGAGGGCAATTCGTAGGCGCCCAGATCATCGGTCTGGGTGCCTCGAGCCTGTCGGACCTGGTCAACGCCGCTGCTGTGATCGTCGAAATAGGCAGTGACCGAAGCATGACGAACCGGTTCGCCGGATTCATCCAGAATTTTTCCGCTCATCACGGCCGCGGGAGCCAGACGCAAGACTAGAGTTTCTGTATCGAGATCGGCGCCGGTCACGATGGCGGTAGAAAATTGATCGTGTTGATCATAGGCTGCAGTGATGTATCCGCGCTTGGTGCCGGCGAGCGAATATTTCCCGGCAGGGATGGCGTTGAAGGCGAACTTGCCGTCGTCTCCGGTGACCAAGGATTCGAACTTGTCGGATTCCTTCGTGTCTCTCAAGATCACGCGCGTGCGAGGAAGGGGATGGCTATCGATTTTGTTGACTACGGTTCCTGCGACTCTGTAACTGTTGCCGGCGTGGGGAATCGTTGGTGCCGTTTGTGCTGGGCTCAGTGAGCAGGCGCAGAGGACGCAGCAGAGCATCATCCACGAGATCCCGGTGCGCGTGATGCGATAGATGAACATGTTTAGTCTTTACTCACTGCCGGAACTGAGCGGTACCTGGACATTCGTTTTCTGGCCCGGAGATAACTGAACGACTTGGCCCTTCGTCTCGTAAGGCTGCATGGCCTCAGCATCGCCATAGGGAAGATTGGGCTGGGGACTTCTGAACGCGAAGACGCGATACGCGCCGGGAGCCATGGTGTCTAAGGTGAATTTGCCTTCGGGCCCCGAGGTCGCAGCCTGCCGCATCTGTCCAGGGCTATCGCGCAACGGAACACAATAGATATAGGCGGAGGGCGATGCTGCAGCGCCTGAGTCAGGCGTCATGCCAGTTACGGTGCCGTCCATTTGGGCGGTATCGTCCCGCATTTTGATTTCAATCGGAGTCGTCGAGCCGGGCACTACCACCAAGGGCTCATGCAGCAGATCGATGCCGTTCATGGTCGCGGAAGCGACATACCCGCGGGTCGTGTACAGGCGCAGACGGTAACGGCCAGGCGCCAGATTCTCAATCACCATAGCGTCATCATTGGGGCCGGAGGGCGGACGAAGAGAGGCGCCGCCCTGTCCTTCGAGCGAATCTTCACTCTCGACTCGTACCTGCAAGTAGAGGCGCGGACCCCGCATTTGAAAGGAGCGACCGCCGACCATCCAGTTGCCAGAGGCGTCCGAACCCTTGGAGGTGAACTCTTCATCCACATGCACGGTGATCGAACTCCCCGGGTGAAAGTTCAACGGCGGACCTTCCACGGCGGCACCCGCCACTGCGATGTTTACGGACCCAGTTGACGCGTTTGGACCGTAAGAGGTCGCTTCGACCAGATAGTTTCCATTGGGCAGCAAGCCCTCAATGCGATGTTCCTCGCCATTGAAGCCCAGCGTGAAACCTGGGCCACGATGCCCCTGCAGGGACACGGTCACGTTCATACCGGCGCTGGTATCGGCGTT
The DNA here is from genome assembly GCA_963731405.1 of uncultured Acidobacteriaceae bacterium. Lineage (GTDB taxonomy): Bacteria > Acidobacteriota > Terriglobia > Terriglobales > Acidobacteriaceae > Sulfotelmatobacter. The sequence continues at coordinate 469,748 of CAVSVS010000025.1, forward strand.
CGAGAGTGGGATTCGGACGGGATAATACGCCTGGCGGGTCACCGGTAAATCGGCCTGCACGGTTTGTCCAGCCGTAACGTCTATTGCGCCTGCGGAGCCAAAATCCGAGACGCCCGGGTAATAGACGGGCGGAAATCCGTAGGCCTGCCCTCCCGGGACCGAGATGGCGGGGTCATTGTCCATCAACTCATTGGTGCCTAACTTGTAGGTGCCGGGCATGAGTTCCGCAAAACGAAACTCGCCGTTCGAGTCGGCGAGAACGGTATTGGCATGGATCCACCGGGGGATGCCCTCCGGAAACTGCCTGGAGAGAAGTTGTACCGAAATCCCCGCTGCTGGCTCGCCTTCGGAGACGACGACGCGTCCCTTAATGACTGCTTCGGGCATCAGGGGGATGGCGACGTCGCCGCTGCCGGAGGTCTGAACCTGGCGGTTATCGCTCGGGTCATCGAGAAACCCAGGCTTACGAGCCATTAGCCAAAACGGCCCACCGGCACCGGCCACCGACCACACGGCGCGGGGTTGGCCTTCGAAGAAAGTAGTTCCGGTATTGCCGAGACCGCTCTTGGGCAACACGAACTCGAAGCGACCGTCACCGTCGGTCAGCATCGCAAATCGATTGTCAGGGGAGTAGACGAGAGCGCGGCTGATGGGAGCGTGTGTGACGGCATTGATCACAGTGCCGCGAACCGTGGACGGCGGCTCGTCCGACTGAGGAGTCTGGGCGGAGGCTTGGGCGATCGCGAGCCACACACTCGAAAGCAACACGAGGATTGCAACCGCGAAGTATGACGTCGCGGGAGAAGTGGTGGTTGGGCAGTGACAGATTTGGACCGGAGTTCCGTCCGCTGTTCGCAAGAGACTCACTCCTACGTAGATGCGCGTGCCGGGGAAGCAGTAACGTCAGGGCCGACCAAAACCATTTGACTTCTTTCGTCAGATGGCGTCAAACCTCACAAACGACAGATCGGTCGGAAAGCCCCTGCTTGCGCCACAGTTGCAGAATTTTGCCCACCGGGCATCGAACCCTTTTGGGTCGCTCTTTTGTCGACTGTCTTTCGCCCGGCGCCTTGGTCTACGGTATATACTTTAGTGACTTTTTGCCTTTTGCGGTGGCTAGTTTAGGGGCTTTTGGGTGGCCCAAGCCAAGGCACTCATGGACAATGGGGATCCACGCAGGGAAGCGGATCGTGGGAACAATGCCACCAATCTGCCCGGAGTGAGTGTTCCGGCGAAAGACAGTTCCAGTTCAAACCCTTCTCCGGATCCTGACGCAACCTTGGTAGATTTCGCGCTGTCGAGCCTGGATCCGGCGCCGGTAGATCCCGATGCCACGATGGTCGATGCGGGCCCAGTCAGGCCCGCTCCTGTAAGAGCCAAGGCAACTGGTCCCGGCCCCGTGCCGTCGCAGACGAGTGCTCCGGTGTTGCATACCGGCGATGTGCTCGGAGGACGATACGAGATTCTGCAATTGTTGGGCGAAGGCGGGATGGGCGCGGTCTACAAGGCAATGGACCGGGAGTTGGATCGTCCGGTTGCGTTGAAGCTGATTCGGCCGCAACTGGCCGCCAATCCTTCGATTCTGGCGCGATTCAAGCAGGAGCTCTTGCTGGCGCACCAGGTCACGCATAAAAATGTCATTCGTATTTACGACCTGGGCGACGCCGATGGCGTGAAATTCATCACGATGGAGTTCGTGGAAGGTGTGGACCTGCGCGCCCTGATCCACGAGAAAAAGAAATTTCCTCCGGACGAAGCAGTCGAGATTACGGAACAGATTTGCCGCGCACTGGAAGCCACGCACACCGTGGGAGTGATTCACCGCGACCTGAAGCCGCAGAACATCATGCGTGATAACTCAGGCCGCATCCTTCTAATGGATTTTGGTCTGGCGCGCACCGTCGAAGGCGACGGCATGACCCAAACCGGAGCGTTGGTTGGGACGATGGAATATATGTCGCCGGAGCAAGCGCTGGCAAAGAGTCTGGATCAACGGTCGGATCTGTTCACGCTGGGGCTAATCCTCTACGAGCTGCTGACAGGGAAGACGCCGTACACGGCTGAGAGTGTGGTCGCGAGTTTAATCAAGCGGACGCAGGAGCGCGCGATCCCCGTTTCCGATCACGATGGAACGATCCCGGCGCCGCTCAGCAACATTGTTAGCAAGTGCCTGGAGCGCGATCCTAATTTGCGGTACCAGACCGCTGCCGAACTGCTGCGCGATCTGGACGCATATTCAGGCAAAGGTGCGGCGGCAAACCTGCGTTTTCAACCCGCGGTCGAGCCATGGGGACGAACCGTTCCCTGGCCGATCGTCACTGGGGTTGCCACTGTGCTCTTCTTGGCAATTGTGGGCTATGAGTTTCGCGGCACGCTTTTCGCGCCTTCCGCTAAGAAAGGCGCGACGGTGCAGTCTCTATCTCTGGCAGTCCTTCCATTTGAAAACAAATCGGGAGACGCCTCCTGGGACTGGCTGGGACCGAGTCTTGCCGACATGTTGAGCACCGATGTTGGACAATCGGCGCACCTGCGTGCGGTATCTTCCGACCGGGTGCAGCAGGTGTTTCATGACTTGCGGATTGCTCCCAATGCTGCGGTCGATTCCGCCACTCTCGGGCGGATTGCAGAGTTTACCAATGCCGACACGCTGGTTTCGGGGCGATATACCAAGCTGGGCGATCAGATCCGCATCGACGCGACGCTACAGGATCGGAAACATAGTCGAACCATTCTAGTGAAGTCGGAAGCGGCCAATCAGCAAGATCTGTCGGCGGCGGTCGACCGATTGGCGGCGATGATCCGCCAGAATCTCGCGCTGTCGCCTGATCTGGTGAAAGAGTTGCAAGCGCAATCGTTCAAGCCAACGTCAACGTCAGTCGACGCTCTGCGCGCCTACAACCAGGGACTGCAGTTGTTGCGGCAGGGAAATAATCTGGAAGCGAAAAAGCAATTTGAGGCCGCGACCAAAGAAGATCCGCAATTTGCAGTTGCCTACTCGCGTTTGGGTGAGGCGTATTCCGATCTGGGATACGACGCGGAAGCCGAGCAGGCGGCGCGGCACGCCGTAGACCTGAGCCAGAACCTGCCTCTGGCGCAGAAATATTTCATTGACGCCAGCCTAGCGCGGATTACGAAGGACAATCAGAAGGCGCTCGCGGACTACGAAAATCTGGCGAAGAGTTTCCCCGACAACCTGGACGTGCAATTCGCACTCGGCAGTCTGTACGAAGATGCCGGCGATATGGACAAGGCGCGGTCCTATTACGCAAACGTGCTGAAGACCGACGGCAAGAATGTGGACGCGCTGTTAGCCATGGGGCGCGTCGAGATCAAAGCGGGAAATCCGCAGAAGGGCCTCGATCCGCTCGATCAGGCACGGCACATCGCGATTGATCTCGACATCCAGGAGCAACAGGCTCTGATCCTGCAAGCTACCGGGATTGCATACAAGTTGATGAACAAGCCAGCCGAGGCCTTACGCAACTATGAGGATTCGATGGCCATTAACCAGCGACTGGGGCAGAAGCGCGGCGTGGCGGCGAGCCTGGCAGAAATCGCGCAGGTGCAACTCTCACTGGGAAAACCAGACGCTGCCTTGAAGGCCTACAACGATGCTCTGAAGATCCGGCAAGAGATCGGCGCCAAGAAAGAGGCAGGAGATACGCTCATCGACCTGGGCGACCTCTACATGGAGCGCGGCCAGCCGGACAAGGCTCTGCAAATGTTCAAAGAGTCTTTGCAGATTCAGCGTGACGCCGGCGACCAGACCAATCAGGCACTGTGCCTGAGCAACATTGGAAATGCCTACCTGCAAAAGAGCGAGAACGAGGATGCACTCACGTATCTGCAGCAAGCGTTGCAGATCCGGGAGAAGTTGAACGTCCCTACAGATATTGCCCAGACGCTGCAAATTCTGGGGGTGGCGTATGCCAACCTCGGACAGTATGACCAGGCGATGACTTCTTATATGCAGGGACTGGACCTGTACCGCAAAGCCGATGACAAACCTGGAATCGCGGTCATGTCGAACAGCGTGGGCGTGGTGTTTGAAGAGCAGGGCCGTCTGGGGCCGGCGGTGAGCGCGTTGCAGGATGCGGTGCAGGCATTGCGCGATGGCGGAGATCGAAGCGGCACCATGGCGCAGGCCTTGACCGATCTGGCCGGCGCGCTGGCAAAAGCGGGGAGAGGCCAGGAGTCCGCCAAGCCCATCGCAGAAGCGCAGGGTATTGTGCGCAACCTGAAGAACGAAGGGTTGGAGGCGTCGCTGGCGAACGCGGAGGGCGATGTCCACTTCTATCAGGGCGACTTGAAGGCAGCGAAAGAGTCTTATCAACAGGCTGAGCGATTGGCTTCGCACAGTGCGGACAAGGACGTGTTGCTGACGTCGAAGTTGAATCTCGCGCGGCTAGCGGTGGGCGAGGGGCGATCTCCGGCTGCAACTGTCGCCGATTTACGCGCGCTGGCGCTGCAGGCTGACTCTCTCGGCAAGAAGTACATCTCGGTGGTGTCTACTACCCTGATGGCTCAGGCACTCATCGAAAACAAGGACTATGCGCATGCCAAGCAGGAATTGCAGCGGAACCTGAGTAGAGCCGAAAAGCTGGGGTTGCGTCTGCAGAATGCAAAGATCCACTTCCTGATGGGAAGGTCGCTGCGGTTGGGGGGCGCGGCATCCGAAGCGACTCCGCAGTACCGCGAGGCGTTGCGATTGCTGGACGAGATTCGCAAGGAGCCGGGTGCGGAACACATCATCGAGCGCTTCGACCAGAAGGCCGTGTACGAGGAAGCTACGAAGTTCACGCAGTCAATCGGATCCTGAATCTCTGAAGTTTCCTGCCGCAGAAAAAATGGAGACAAAGAAGGGCGAGATCCGAAGATCTCGCCCTTTGTTCTTGCTACGCGAGTCGGCCTAGTGGCCATTCTTGCCAACGGTCCCAGTCAGCGGTACGGCTTGGGGGCTGCCCGGGGCGTTGTCCGTGATGTAGAGCGTTGCAGTGCGTGTGCCCGAATCATCCGCATTGAACTTAACCGTAATGCCGCAGCTTGCGCCCGCGGCCAACGACGACCCACAAGTCTTGGTGAAGGTGAAGTCATCACTGTCCGAGCCTCGTCCAGTTGCAATTGAAATATTCGTGATGCTGAGGTTGGTATTGCCAACGTTGGAGACAGTCACCGTTAGGAATGCGACTTTGCCAGAGGAGACGGTTCCGAAGTTGAGGCTGCTCGGAGAAATGCTGATCGCAGGTTGGGTGATCAATATCGTTACCTGCGCAGTTGCCGACGTGTAGTCCAACGAGTCCGTTGGAGTGAATATAACCGACAGTGGTTGATTGCCCGGAGGGAGGACGGTTCCTGCCGGGGGTGTGTATACGAACATTCCTGGCACGTTCGCGGTGGCGTTGAGTTGGGTTGAGCTCAGCGCCGTCCCGTACGGAATGGATGCGGACGTGAGCCATGAAAGGGTCGGTATCGCCCGATTGACGATGAGCAGCACCGAGCCGGAGACCGTTGTGTAATTGACTGCGTCTGTTGGAGTGAACGTTGTTGCCAGCGTCTGCGTTCCGGCGTTCAGCAGCGTTCCAGCAGCCGGGGTGTAGACGAGAGTTCCTGGCACGTTGGCAGTGGCGTTGAGTTGCATGGTGCTCAGCAGGGTGCCGTATGTGATGGGCGCAGGCGTCATCCACGTGAGCGTTGGCGTCGCTCGGTTCACGGTCAATGGCACAGAGGCCGTTGCGGTCGTATAGTCCGCAGCGTCGGTGGGCGTGAACGTCGTCGACAGAGTTTGATTGCCGGCGCTGAGGATGGTTCCTGCGGCAGGAGTGTAAACGAAGGTTCCGGGGACGTTAGCTGTGGCGTTGAGTTGCGCCGCGCTCAGCGCGGTGCCGAAGGTTATACCCGCCGGCGCTGCCCATGTGATCGTTGGCGATGCCTGGGTCACAACCAGCTGGACGGTTGTCGTTGCCGTGCTGTAGTTGGTGGTGTCGGTTGGGGTGAAGGTTACGGAAAGTGTTTGCGTTCCGGCCGTCGGCACGGTTCCAGCCGCCGGAGTGTAGACGAAGGATCCAGCAATATTGGCCGTGGCGTTCAGCTGTGTTCCGCTTAATGCGGTTCCGTACGTGATCGCCGCTGGGGCCGTCCAGGTAATCGTGGGCGTTGCCTGGCCCACGGTGTAAGCAACCGGACTGGAACTGGGGTTGCCGACCTGATCCTGCGCATAGGCGGTGAACGTGTGCGGACCGACGGTAGAGGTGTCGACCGGACTGGTGATCGTGGTCGTGGACGTGGGCGAAATTTGTTGGCCCTGTTGCGAAGAAGCGCAGAGGACGACGCCGGATCCGCCGTCGCTGCAGGTATAGGTGGCCGACACGGATTGATTGAACACCGGATTCGCCACCGACAATGAAGGAGTGCTGATTGCCGGCGCCTGCTTATCAACCCAGAACGGGCCGTAGGAGGGGACGGGGACCGTATTGCCCGCAACGTCGGCTACCGAACTTGCTGGAGTCTGGGCTGTGTTGGTTTCGGTACCACTTGGAACGGCGGTCGAAAGGTTGAACGGCGACGATGTCGCCAGCCCGGATCCGCCTGCGTTGTCGTTGGCGGTGCACGGAACGGAGACATCGGTTGACTGCCAGGCCGCCGCAGGGGGTGTGCAATTAAAAGTCGGCGCCGTCTTGTCCACCTGGATCGTGATGCTCGGACTCGCACTGCTCACCGTATTCGCACCGCTGTCGTTGGTAATTTGGCTTTCGACGGTTCCGGAGCTGTCGGTGGCGAAGAATGTGACCACCGTAGTGCCTTCCACCGTGCCCGGAATCGTGATCGAGCCACTCGCCCCAGAAACCGTTCCTGTCGCGGGAGTCGGCAGGTTCGCTCCGGTCGCGCTATAGGAAATGTTGCCGATGGTCGGCAGCGAGGACGGCGGATTGTGATTGTTGCTGGGAACGATCTCCGTGCTGTTGAAGTTGAGCGTGACGGGTCCGTTGGTCCAGCCGGCATTCAGAGCAGGACTGGTGCTGGCTGCGGTGTTCGGCTGCACCACGCCGAGAATTGGAATCAAAATGGAATTGAAGTTATTGGTTCTTCCACCCGAGGTGAGGGCATCGCCAGTGATGCTCGTGAAAATGTTGACCAGCCCTTTGCAGGTGTTATCCCCGGAGGCTCCGCAACTGAGGGCTGTGTCCTTACCCATGATGTAGCCAGGGGCGATCACAGGCTTTTGGGACGGGTCCAGGTTGTAGGTGTTGTTAACAATGATGAGAGCACTGGTTCCGGTGTTGGGGCAGTTGGCGCCGCTGGCGTTGCCGTTAGTCGAGGTTGTGCACAAATCGGTCGTGGTCACGCAGTTGAAGTTGCCAGTGCCCGTGTCCTGATGCTGGCAGGTGCTTCCCTGGAAGGGCGTGTTGTTGACCAGGTCTGAGAATTGCTGGTCTGTGATTGGCTGCACCGTGCCCTGCATGAATACGCCCTGGAACGAATTGCCGTTCAGTCCGCTCTGGGAATAATCCGTGACCGCCGTCAGAGCCGGGGTGTAGTTGAAGTTTGTGGCAGTCGTCTGCAAAGGCTGGTTGATCGTGATGGGCGCCAGAGGCAGGGAACTGAAGGACCAGCTGATGATGTCGTTGTTCTGGACGGAGGAACCGGTCGCGGCCGTAAAGCCGAGAAACGCGCTGCCGTTGCTGGTCAGGTTCAGTTGCTTCGTGATGTCGACGGTCGCCTGCAGAATCAGCGTGCTGTCCATGAAGACCGACAGGTTGTTGCATCCGCTGGTGCAGGATCCGGGCGGAAGATAGTTCACCGTAATGGTATGGGCTTGGCCGTCGGTCAGCGACATTCCAGCGGGGAGGCTCTGCAGCGCGAGTTTCGCCAGGTTGCCATCGGGGCAGGCGTAGTTGTGGTCCGCACTGTTTGGGGTCAGAGTGCTGGCGTTGTTAGGACCGCAGCTTTGCACGGCGATGTGATTGCCGTCAGGGTCGTTGTAGTCGGAGTTCAGATGGGTATCGAGTTCGATGGCGAGGCTATTCTTGATGGCCTTGCCGGGGCCGCTGGCGGTGGATACGTCATTGTTGCCATAGGCGATGTTCTGACCGTTTCCGGTGTAGCCGAGGGCGCCCGTGCCGGCGGGATCATTCTGGATGACCAGGGCCAGTCCATCCGCCGGAAATGAGCAGAACAAGCAGGAATTTGTGCTCGAAATCTTGAACTGGAAGGCGGTGGTGAACCCCGTGGAGAGCGGTTGCTGTAACTCGAACCAAGCCGCGCCGTGCTGATTTTGGGTGGCCGTGGTGAGGCGCAAGACCCCCCCGGTCACAACGGCGGGGAGCTTAGGAGAACCGTCAGTCAAGACCTGACAAGCAGGCGGCGGAGTGGTGGCATTCTTGCATACGTTGCTTGTAGTGAAACCGCCCACCGGGAAACTAAAAGTCTGTGCGGCGACTGGCTTTATCCCCAAGAGAATGCCTGCGAACAGTCCTGCGCACACAAAACCACCACGCAACATGGCTTTCATTTTTGCTTTCTCAACTTTCTTGAACCCGCTATGACGGCTGGGACACCAAGGCGCACTCCAATCCATTCGGGGGAAAAGCGTCCAAAAATGGAGAGAAATTCACCAGATCGATACCGACCACGGGGGAGAACGGTCGGCGACCGCTGGCAATTCTCAGGCTAAGAGCGCGGCGAGTCAAGGGAAAACCAACTTCAGGCCTGTAGGCGTATCTCCGCTATGGGTGGTTGAAGAGGAGTGCGCGTTGCTTGTCTGAAAGCGATCAGGGGTCCAGAAAAGGTTGGAGCCGCCGTTTATCCGAGTTGCCCAGATAACCCGGACCGGGGGGGCGGCGTCTAAGTTTATGGACCAAGATTGGGACTTGGTGTCTTCCGGCCGGGCGTATAATCGTGGTCAAGGAGTACCGTATGAAACTCAGATGGCTGGCAATCGCTGTGGGATTGGCGGCATTCAGCGCGGGGCCGTGGACACTGGCCCAGACGCCGGGGCAAACGCAGGACCCGCAAAGCCAAGTTCCAGATCAGGATAAAGGACAACCGAAGGCCGGCGATGTGCAGAATGCGCCCAAACAGCCGCCAGCTTCGCTGCCGACGGCCGACGACAGCCAGATCAAGCACGACGGCGGTAAGACCGACGTTGATGCCGTGGGAAACCGCAATGTGGGTTGCGGACGCGGAGTTGGAAACTGGTATACGGTCGAAGGTCAGGTGGCGCGGGGTCGCCAGTACGCCCAGCAGATTGAATCGCAGATCAAGCTGATCAATGATCCGGTGATTACGGAGTACGTGAACCGGGTCGGACAGAATCTGGTGCGGAACTCCGATGCGCAGGTTCCATTCACGATTAAGGTGATTGACTCCGATGTAGTCAACGCCATGGCTCTGCCGGGCGGGTTTTTCTATGTGAACTCGGGATTAATTCTCGCGGCGGACGAAGAAGCGGAGATGGCGGGCGTGATGGCGCATGAGATTGCCCACGTTGCCGCTTGCCACTACGGCCGTGAAATGACCCGCATGAACATAATGCAGATGGCTTCGCTTCCCGCCATATTCATGGGCGGCGCTTTGGGTTACGGAATCTACGAAGGGTTGGGTCTGGGCATTCCTCTGACCTTCCTGCACTTCTCCCGTGGATTCGAAGCCGAAGCCGATTACCTCGGGATCGAATATATGTATCGGGCCGGATATGATCCGTCGGCGTTTGTGTCGTTCTTCGAAAAAATCCAGGCGATGGAAAAAAAGAAGCCGGGAACTTTGTCGAAGGCGTTCGACACCCACCCGCAGACGCCGGACCGAATTGAGAAATCGCAGGCTGAGATTCGCAAAATCCTTCCCGCGAAGCAGCAATACGTCGTTACCACCTCCGAGTTCGATGACGTCAAGTCGCGGCTGGCCGCTATCGAGAACAAGCACAAAGTGATCGATGAGAAGGATTCCAGCAAGCCGAGCCTGCGGCGGACCTCGAATCCGAGCGACAAGTCTGGCGATTCCAAGAGTGACGATGATCGTCCGACGCTACAGCGGCGTGAGGATTCTTCGAATTGATCCATTGATCCTGGGAGATCGAACTAGACCGGCGGCTGCGGCCGCCGGGTTTTTTTTGGATAGAAAGCCGAGCCATTGACGCTCCTCCAGACTGCGGTATGATGGCGGTGCCCCGGTCGCCTCTTGCAGACATCTGGTTATGTCTCGCTTCTTTCCACGCGCGCTCCTTCTTATTATTTGTCTGCTGAGCATCCCACTGTTGTCACAAGAAGCGAGCGTAGTGCGCATTGGGATCGCGGTGCTGCGCAGCGGGACGGACAAGGTCTCTGTCACGGAAGCGCGAGACCGGCTGGTAAAGGGACTAAACCAGCGGAAGCCCGACAAGAAGTTGAAGGTCTTGATCCAGTCGGTGGCGCTCGATTCATCCCAAGGCAGCCAGGCCATTGCGGAAGCGAAAGCAAAGGGCTGCCAACTCGTCCTGTTCAGCGTTCTTGCGGATTTGCTGACAGGGTCTAAACAGGAAGTCACGAGTCTTCAGGGTAGTGTTCAGGACATACCGACAATCACTGCGAAGATCGAGTATCAGCTCCAACGAGTGACCGACGGGTCGGAATACGCCCTTGGTTCGGCGGCCGGGGAGGACAGTTCTTCGAACCGAGAGGCGATGTTGCAGGCGATGGGGAAGGTCGCCGCTCAGGTGCTGAATGATCTGAGGAAGGGCGGCCACCTGCCGGCGGGTGAGCCAGCGGCGGCGGAAAGTGTTGCAAAACAGACCGGCTCTCAAACCGTCCAAGAGACTCTCATTGCCACCAACTATTGTGCCTGGCTCCCGACTGAGATTCCGCACTCCGAGGCATTACGGGGAGTCTGCGAATTCGCGATCAGCTTGCCGCAGAAGATGCCGAATTTTGTTTGTGATCAGGAGACCTCGCGCTATCGCGGCGAGAGCAAGGTTCCCCGGGATCTGATTACTGCGTCGGTGAGATATGAAGACGGCAACGAAACCTATAGCGGCATCCGCCTCAACGGCAAGACTGCTCCAAGTGCCGTTACGCAGTCGCCTGGGTTGTGGTCCACCGGCGAGTTCGGGACCAATCTGCGCGCGATCTTCAACCTGCGCAACAGTGCCGCATTCGGTTTTTTGAGAGAAGCGCAGCTTGGAGCGCGCGCGGCGTGGATTTTTACGTATCAGATTGCCCATCAGAACGATCCGCTCTGGCGGTTGCATGGGGCAGATGAGGTGTTGGCTCCGCCCTACGGCGGAGAATTGTGGGTCGACCAGAAGAATGGGGACCTTCTCCGATTTCAATCCACTGCAGAAGAAATTCCGCCAACGTTTCCCATGCAGAGTGCCGATCTACTGACGGACTATGACGATGTCTCCTTTGGAGATGGCACGGCCTTCGTGCTTCCCGTAACCGCGACGGTCGCGACGAGATTCCGGGGCGAAGAAGCCACGCGCAATGTGGTGCAGTTCAGGAATTGCCAGAAATTCAGAGCTAAGACTCACATCGTTCTAGGTATTCCCGGCTCGACGGATGCGGTCGCGCCGGTGAACAGGGCAGCAAACTCCGCGGATGTGGTGCAGCAGGAATTGGCGGAGAACGAGACCATTTACGCCGTTCTTCGCGAGCAGGCCATAGGAGAGGACGCCGCCCGCCTGCAAGACGAGCAGAAGATTGACCTAAATAACGCTACGCTGGACCGGCTACAGAGGCTCGCTGCTCTGGAAAAGGAGAGTCAGAAAACCCAGTTGGAAGCCAGGGCGAAGAAAGAGTCTACGATTGCGGCTGCAAGAAAAGATGCGACGCCGAGTTTCAAGGTGAGCGTGAAGTTGGTACAGGTGAGCGTCGTGCTGCGCGATCCCAAAGGGCGGGCCGTCGGGAATCTCCGAAGAGAAGATTTCCAGTTGTTCGACAACCGCAGTCCCCAGAAGATTACCAGTTTCTCTCTGGAGACCTCGGCATACGGACAACAGAGTTCTGCTGGGCAAGATGCGACGAAGGCCACCGGTGCCGCGGACGATGAGAAACGTTCGTCGCCAGGAGAAAGAGACGTTGCCTACGTGTTTGACGACTTGCATACCACATTCGCAGATCTCTCGGGTTCCAGAGATGCAGCGGCGCGTCGCATTGCCGCCTTACGCGCGGAAGACCGGGCTGCAATTTTCACTACTTCGGGGGAGGTCCAGCTGGCGTTCACATCGGATCGCGACAAACTGCAGGAAGCCTTGCGGGCCCTGAGACCCCACCCGATTCGATCTACGGCGAACTGTCCGCCGCTGACCCTGTTTACGGCGAACCTGGTCGTGCAGGGCGACTTAGACGCATTGAGTACGGCGATCCAGGATACGGTGAATTGCGAGTTCGGTGGAATGGCAAGTTCGCCAGCGGAACTGCAGAGAGCTGAGCAGGTAGCACGGGGCAGAGCGCTTGAGGTGCTGAACGCGGGCAGTGCCGAGAATCAGAATACCCTGAGCTCATTGCAAGAGGTGTTGCGCCGAACAGCGCAGGCTGTAGGAAGCCGGGTCATCGTCCTGGTCTCTCCCGGATTTCTGATTCAGACTCCAGAAACCCGGGAGGCGGTGATGGATTTGATCGACGCCGCCGTCCGGTCCAACATTGTAATTCACGCGCTCGACGTCAAGGGGCTTGCCACCTCAGGCGTCTCGGGAGATAGCCGGCGCCCGAGCAGTCCCCAGCGTTTGCAACTCACGTCAGCGGAAGTCTCGGCACAAGGCGAGGTCATGGCTGAATTTGCCTACGGCACTGGGGGAACTTATTTTCACAATAGCAACGATCTGGATGAAGGTTTTCGACGGACGGCTGACCCGCCGGAATATATCTATGTATTGGGATTTTCGCCGCAGAAACTGGACGGTAAATTTCACAAGCTGAAAGTTACATTCAGCGGCCCGGAGAAACTCACCCTGCAGGCGCGAGAGGGCTACTACGCGCTCAAGACGGGATCCGAAAAGTAAGCTCCGTGCAGCGGCCGTCATGCCGAACGGCGTGCGATAGGCTGGACGCAGCGGCTGGGCGCGATTTGGCATAAAATCGAGCTAGGCGCGCCCTTACAGTTGCTTGTGATCCTGATCACAGATCAAAATGGGCGTTGGACCTAGGCTCGACTAGGCTCAAGTTGATCGCGCGGAGAAGGCGGACCATTTCCCATGGCAGAGAACAACACACTCACCATTACCGATAATCGCACGAACAAGACCTATACAGTTCCGGTAGAGAACGGCACCATCCGGGCCATGGATTTGCGGCAGATCAAAACCAGTTCCGACGACTTCGGGCTGATGACCTATGATCCGGCCTTCATGAACACGGCGTCGTGCAAAAGCGCAATTACTTATATCGACGGCGACAAGGGAATCCTCCGCTATCGCGGCTATCCGATTGAAGTTCTCGCCGAGCGCTGCACCTTCCTGGAAGTGACATACCTGTTGCTGTTCGGTGAATTGCCCACCGAAAAAGAACTGAGCGCGTGGGTCTATAACATCACGCATCACACCATGCTGCACGAAACCACCAAGAAGTTCATGGAGGGTTTCCGCTATTCCTCGCATCCGATGGCGATGTTCGTGAGCACCATTGCGGCGTTATCCAGTGTGTATCCGGATGCCAAGAATATTCACGATCCGGCAAACCGCCTGCACCAGATTACGCGGCTGATTGGCAAGGTGCCTTCCATCGCGGCTATGTCGTATCGGCATAACGTAGGGTTCCCTTACGTGTATCCCGACAACGATCTGAGCTACACCGAAAACTTCATGAACATGTTGTGGAAGATGGTGGAGCCGAAGTACGTGGCAAATCCCGCACTGGCACGGGCGCTGGACATTCTCTTTATTCTGCACGCCGACCACGAACAGAATTGCAGCACCAACGCCATGCGCTCGGTCAGCAGCTCGCAGGCAGATCCGTATTTATCGGTGGCGTCAGCTGCCTCTGCGCTGGCGGGGCCGCTGCACGGAGGCGCGAACGAAGAAGTGCTGAAGATGCTCGACGAGATCGGCTCGAAGGATCACGTGCCAGCCTACATCAAGCGCGTCAAGGAAGGGCAGATCAAGCTGATGGGCTTCGGGCACCGCATCTATAAGAACTACGATCCTCGGGCAAAGATCATTCGCTGGAGCGCCGAGCAGGTCTTCCAGGTTACAGGGCGCAGTCCCAAGCTGGATATCGCATTGGAACTGGAGCGCATCGCGCTGGAAGATGATTATTTCGTGAAGCGCAAGCTCTATCCCAACGTTGATTTCTATTCCGGGATCATGTACCAGGCGATGGGATTCAGGCCGGAGATGTTTACTGTGTTATTTGCGATTCCACGAACGGCTGGTTGGCTCGCGCAGTGGCAGGAACTCATTACCGATCCGGAGCAGAAGATTGCGCGCCCTCGTCAGGTTTATACCGGACCCGGGGAGCGGGAATTCGTTCCGCTCGACAAGCGAGTTCCGGTGCCCATTCCTGCGGATTACCCGGCACACTGAGACTCGCTTCGGCAAGGAAGCAGGCTACAGCAAATTGCCCCGCTCTTCGGCGGGGCAATTTTCATTTAGAGGAAGCGCTTCGCAATTACCGGCTTTCAGGCAGCGTGCTTGGCCAGTTGGGCCAAACGTTCACGATGTCTCTCCGGCGAAGTGATGACTCTCATCTCTTGCCAGTCATAAGGGAATTCCTTGCCGCAGTCCAAGCAGGCGACATAAGTTCCGGTTAGGGCAGCGGCCTGCGGGCGGCGCTTAGCGCGCCGAATAGTAACGGGGAAACTGTAGCGACTGTGCCTGCAGCCGAAGAATGCCTCCATCAGCTTTTCAAACATGACCCACCTTCCATACCTGAGCGGTGTATGTAGAATCCTGGGTTGTAACGCTCGTGCCCGCCCCTTTTCCAGCTACAGTGAATCGCGGGCACCTGAATACTTAGATTCACTGATTGCCAAAAAGGTTGAGGATTTCGCAAATAGCCCGGCGCTAACCGGACTCAGATTTGGAAACCCTTGCACTAGAGATAGTTACAACAGGAGGAAAAACGTTTCACGGTGGCCTTTAAACGCTTTGCGGGCCGCGCTTTTTCTGCTGGAGGCACTTGGTCATGATGGCCGAACGCAGCCGACTCCGTAAATCTTCAGGCAATTCGTAGAGTTGGGAGTCGCGGTAAATCTCGATGGTTTTCTTGGTGGTGTCGCAGACAACGTAGCAGTTGTGGCACCAGGAAAGATGATTTTCTAACTCGGCTTTGGTCTTCTCGTCGAGAACGCCGTCCAAGTAACTGGTCAGCTCAGTTAGGAACTCAGAGCATTTCACTGTTTGCCATCTCCGCTTGAGACATCGCCCGTTTTAACTTCACTGCCGTCTTTACCATTTCCGTTCTCACGTCTTTGAAAATAACGTCCCAACCGTTCACGAAGTTGCAAGCGAGCCCGCAGCAGCCGCGATTTTACCGCGGGTACACTCAACTCCAGAGCAGCCGCCGTTTCTTCGGTTGAAAGACCTTCCACGTCTCTTAGCACGAACACCGTCCGGAAACCTGGGGGCAGTCCCTGGATGGTCTTGCTTAAAATTTCACGTAGTTCCGATTGCGTGTATTGCTGCTCTGGATTCGGACTCCAATCCGCAATTTCGCGGGGAAGGGAGTCGTCCTCTGTTTTGATGTCTTCATCCAGCGAAACGGTGCGCTCCGGCTTGCGCCGGCGCAATTTCATCAGCGCTTCATTGACCGCGATTCGCACCAGCCAGGTATAAAACTTCGACTGCTCCTGGAACTGAGCCAGATTTCCGTACGCTTTCAGGAACGCTTCCTGCACCACGTCTTCCGCGTCTTCGCGGTTCTGCGTGATGTGTTGCGCGATCCGGAACACGTTCCGGTCGTAGCGCCGTACCAGTTCTTCAAACGCCGAGTCGTCGCCCTTCTTGGCCGCTTGTACGAGGGTCAACTCTTCGCTAACTGGCCCTACTACTTTGTTTTGGATGGCTCCCATGCGTTTATCGATGCAGTATTTTCCTCTAAATCAAATCCACAGAATGAACCCTCATTCTACTTCGTAACCTGCTCATTTGCCCAATCGGCGGGTCGTATTTCGGCGCCTGTCCTACGTGTCCCCCGAGTCGTCATATCGACATCTCGCGCTGATCCTCTATGCGGATGGCACCTCCGCGAACCCGGATCCATGCCGCGTGCAGGCCACGCACCCCGGTGTCAAGATGGGCAATCCTGCGATGCACCTACTTTGCTGGAATATAACCAGATTGCTATAGAATCAAAACCGGGTTTGTACGCGGACGAACAGGTACCGAAGTACCCAAATGTGACCTTACAAGTGCCGTATAATCAGCGGTTAAGCAGTAACATTAGGGTGTCGGGGCACTGGCAATGAAAGATTCGAGAATGGTTTTCTGAGCATGGCGGACAGCAAACTTCAACAGATCGTCGAGCACGCGGTAGCGCAGGTTCTCGATCGAACGCTGCCAAAACTGCAGGCTGAGTTGGTGGAGCGCGTGTTGGCGGAATTGCCCGCGGTTGCGTCACAACCCGCGGAGACGGCTGCAGGAAGCGCGGTTCGCGGCAATCTTGTGCAGTCCGTGGCCGGCATTCATGCGGGGACCACGCAAAAAGAAATACTGCGAGCACTCCTCGAAACCGGCAGCGCGTACGGATCTCGAGTCGCACTCTTCGTGGTGAAAGCCGGTGCGGCCACGGGTTGGCAGGGCCGCGGCCTGGGCGACGACGATGCCGTTAAAGATTTTCCACTGGACATGGCGGCCGGCCCCGCTGCGCACGCCTACCAAAACCGCACGGTCACACCTGCGAATATTGCCGAGATGGACCGCCGCTTTGTGAAGCAGTTTGGCGGACCGGCGAATGAGCAGATCATGGTTTTGCCGCTGGTTCTGAAAGATAAAGTTGCGGCGTTACTCTATGCTGATGGTGGGGCGGATGGCGTGCTCGACGGTCCCTCACTTGAAGTACTGGTAATGACCACGAGCGCCTGGTTGGAAGTGACGTCACTGCGGAAGCAGGCACAGAGAGACAGCAGTGAAGCGGTGCCCAGCGTGGAGCGTCCGCCCGTTGCCCCGCCGGTACAGGCTGTGAGCTCTTTCTCGGATCCGTTTGCAGCGCACACTCCGAAACATATCGCGCCGGTTGCTGCGCCCGAACCGGAACCCGCAGCGGAAGTTGTCGAAGTGGCGTCGCATGCCACTTCTGCCAGCGCTGCCGCACCCGCAGCCGCTACCGATCCATTTGCTGGCATGTCCGCCGAAGACGCCGATACACATCGCAAGGCGCAGCGGTTTGCGCGGCTCTTGGTCGACGAGATCAAGTTGTATAACCAGGCGAAGGTGGCGGAAGGTCGACGCAATAAAGACCTCTACGATCGCCTCAAGGAAGATATTGATAAGAGCCGTTCCACGTTTCAAAAGCGCTACGGCAACACGGCAGCGGCAAGTGGAGACTATTTTCAGAAGGAAGTGGTGCGCAGCCTGGCGGAGGACGACTATTCCGTGATGGGCGCGAACTTCCGCAAGTAGTACGGAGTCACGAAACTCCCAAGACGCGGGATCAAGCCCCGCACGAAGCGATGGGCAAAAGCTCTATCATCTTCTGACAGGTTCGTATTCCGCGTTGCTGCGGGAAAATGACTAAGGTGGTTCGATTGGTTTCCAAGTGTTGGTGGGTGCTCGCGCTGTGCTTAGCATGCGAGCTCCTGAATGGCACGACGCCCGGCGCGTTGGCGCATCCTCTACGAAATTCAAGTCTCGCAACTCAGAATCCTCCCGATCAACAGACGGACGCGAAAGCCTCCAAAGCTGAAAAGACCACGACACCCCAGACGGCGAAGCCGAAGTCCACCAAGCCATCGACTACGACGGCCAGTCCGCACGCCCCGGCCAAGAAGTCGGGAACGGCATCGGCGCATCCCACATCCACGAAACGAAAAAAACGCGTGATGTCTCCGCGGGTACGGCGGATCCACCAGGCGTTTGTTGCGTCGGCGACGCTGCGTTCCATGGCGCAGCAGTTGATTCAGGACCGTTCGGCCGCTGGATATGCCGGAGTCGAAGCATACGCGCGCGCACACTCTAAAGAAGACGCCGGAGCTCTCGCCTGGCTTGTGGTGGGCTATGCCCACGTCCTCGACAAGGATTGCGCCAAGGCGATCGATCCGCTAAATCGTGCCAAGCCACTGGCAGGGGACCTGGGAGACTACGTCGCCTACTACCTCGGCACCTGCTACCTGCAGACGGGGCACCAGGCTGAGGGGATCGCGGCTTTAGCGAACTTCGCGACTACGTATCCGGATTCTCTGCTGGTTCGCGACGCGCACCTGAGCTACGCAAATGCTCTCATCAGCGAAGGGAGGGCGGCGGAGGCGGTGGAACTGCTCGAGAAGGATCGCGTACCGGCGAGGTCTGACATCGAGTTCGCTCTGGGCCGCGCCTACGCGATTCTTGGCCAGAATGCAAAGGCCGGCGACACCTTGGCGAATATTTATTACACGATGCCAACGTCCCCGGAAGCCGACTTGGCGCTTGCGGAATTAAAGAAGCTGCCTTCGATTCCACAGGCAGTGCCGGCTCAGCATAAGGCACGCGCCGATTTGTTGATGAAGGCCAAGCGTTACAACGACGCGGTCGACGAGTATCGCGATTTGGCGAAGAATGCCTCCGCGGACGCGCGTGCTGGAGCCGAGCTTAACCTGGCTGATGCGCTGCACCGTGCTGGGCGGAATCGCGAGGCAAAAGCGGAACTCACTACGTTGGCGGGAGCCACTGCGGAGCAGAGCGCGCACCGCCTGTACATCCTCGGAGAAGTTGCCTGGGCATCGAACGAAAATGAGAACTTCTATCACATCGTCGACGAACTGCGGCAGGCCGCGCCCAACAGTCCATGGCTGGAGCAAGCACTCCTTTCGGTGGCAAATCTTCATTTAGTGCATCACGAGTACGATCAGGCGCTCGATGCCTTTCGCGAATTGCAGCAGCGTTTTCCCAATGGATCGCGAGCTTCGTATGCGCACTGGAAGGCCGCGTGGCTGACGCTGCGCTTCGGCCGCAATGACGAAGCAAAGAAAGCCTTCGAGGAGCAGATCGCCATGTATCCCGGAGGCAACGAGACCTCTGCGGCCCTGTACTGGCGGGCGCGTCTGGCGGAAGAAGACAACCAGCCCGCCATGGCTCGTGCGTATTATCAAAAACTTTCGGAGCGTTTCCGCAATTACTACTACGCAGAACTCGGACGCCAGCGGATGGCGAAGCTTCCGGAGTCCACGGAGACGCCGGGACAGTATCCAGTCCTCGACCATATTCCCGCGCTGGAGCACGGCGACAAAGTCACACTTTCAGAACTGCCGGCGGAAGATCTCCACCTGCAGAAGGCGCAATTGCTGGGTAATGGGGGCTTGGTGGATTTTGCAGTGCGCGAGTTGCAGTCCGCCGCCACGGCGGACGGAGGCAATTGGGGACCAGCGGAAACTGCTCACCTTTACATTGATACCGGGCACTACGATCGAGCCATCGAAGTGATGAAGCGTTCGGTGCCGAGCTACTTCGCGGTCGATATTCCCATCCTGCCGCGAGAGTATTGGGAGGCACTTTTTCCGCGCCCCTATTGGTCTGACCTGAAGAAATTTTCGACCAGCAATGGTCTTGATCCGTATCTGGTTGCGTCGCTGATTCGGCAGGAATCGGAATTTAATCCGCTGGCGGTTTCGCGCGCGAATGCGGTTGGGCTGATGCAACTCCTGCCAAAAACCGGCAAAGCAGTTGCCCGCCAGGAACAACTGAAGCACTACAACGCGACGCAGTTATTTACTCCGACCGTCAATCTGCAACTCGGCACGCGTTACTTCCGCGGAATGGTCGACCGCTTCGGGGGATCGTTTGAACATGCTTTGGCCGCCTATAACGCGGGTTCGGACCGCGTGGAAGAGTGGATGGGGCAGGGCAAGTACCGTGACTCGCCCGAGTTCGTGGAGTCGATCCCTTTCACCGAAACCCGCGAATACGTGCAGGCCATTATGCGGAACGCGAGCGTATATAAGCAGCTGTACGGGACGCCGTAAACCAACTTCCTCTCCGCGGATTCGCGCGGATTCGCCGGATTCAATAGCGCAGGGGGAAGATTCAATTCCGCCGAACTGCTACGACCTGGAAGAGTGCGAGGTCGTCAAATCGCCGGCGTCTCATCTACCGGCGTTTTGTGAAACAGGATCTCAATTACCAGTAAACACGCGCCAACCACAATAGCACTGTCCGCCAGATTGAAAACCGGCCACTGGTATTGCCTGAAATAGACCAGCAGAAAGTCCACCACCCGACCGCTGGCGACGCGATCCCAGAGGTTTCCCACGGCGCCGCCCAGAATTAGCGAAAGCGCAATACCAGTGATCGTCAAGACGCGCGTCTGCCTCCAAAGGAGAACGGACACCACAACCATGGCGATCACGGAAAAGCTGATCAGCAGCGCGATCTTCCAATGCGACGGAGAATCTGCAAAGAGGCTGAAGGCGGCACCAGTATTTTCCGTGTGAGTGAGCCGAAAAAATCGCGGAATAATCTGGATGTGCGAGTACATGGCGATGTGAGCCGCAACCAGTCGCTTCGTCCACCGATCGAGCAGGACGATGAGGACGGCCAGAAAAAAGTGGATACTGCGTGCGCGATAAGAAGACATTCAAAGTGTGATGAAGAATGCGGCCGCTCGAGGAACGCGGATCGCGTGACTTCCTTTCACCCGTTCCCTTCGAGTTCTTTTAACACCGCGCTGCAGCGTTCGCAGACCGTGGGATAGGTCTTGTACTCACCAACGTGGGTGGAATAATTCCAGCAGCGGTCGCACTTCGCGCCCTCGGCTTTTTTGACTTCGATGTGAACCCCGGTGGTCCCGTTTCCCGAACCCTGCGTCAGGGTCACCGCGGAAACGATAAACAGGTAACGAAGTTCATCCCGATGGCGCGCCAATACGGAATAGGCCGGTTCGGCGGCCGTGAGCACGAGTTGCGCTTCCAGGCTCTTGCCGATCTTCTTGGTATTTCGTTCCTCTTCGAGAGCCTTCATGACCTGTTCGCGCACGGCGAGAAGCGTGGTCCAGTCCTGTTGCTGAGGATCCTCCTCTGGAACGGAGGCGCTCCCGAAAATGTCGGCAGCGTCAGGGAACTTGGCCAGGTGCACGCTCTCCAGGCGATCCGCCATTTTCGGCAGGTGCTGCCAAACTTCCTCGCAGGTGAAGGTCAGAATCGGAGCCAATAGACGGGCCATGGCCTCACAAATACGCCAGACCGCAGTCTGAGCCGAACGGCGCCCGGCGGAATTCGGAGCGAAAGTGTAAAGGCGGTCTTTGATGACGTCGAAATAAAAGGCGCTCAGATCGACCACGCAGAAATAATTCACGCGGTGGTAGATCTTGTGAAATGCAAACTCGTCGTACCACTTGCGAACATCCCGCGCCAGCAGCAGCGTCTGCCGAAGCATGTACTGATCCAACCCCTCGAGTTTTTCGAAAGGCAACGCGTGGGTTTGCGGATCGAAATCGTATAAATTGCCGAGCGCATTCTTGAACAGTTTATTGCGAATCTCGCGATAGTTCTCGCCGACGCGCTGCATCAGCGCTTCGGAACCGACTACATCCTCGCGGAAATCGACGGACGCCACCCACAAGCGGACAATTTCTCCGCCCAGCCGGCTGGCGATGTCGACGGGGTCCACGTCGTTGCCACGCGATTTCGACATGGCCTGGCCTTTTTCGTCGAGCGTCCATCCGGGCGTGACCACGCCCCTGTACGGGGGCGTTGCACGCGTGCCCATGGCGCAGAGCAGGGAAGACTGGAACCATCCGCGGTACTGGTCGCCCCCCTCAAGGTACAGATCTGAGGGCCACGGATAATCGGGTTCGTCGTCGATGAGGGCGAGATAACTCGCTCCCGACTCTAGCCAGACATCAAAGATGTCGGTCTCTTTCTCAAATTTCGTGCCGCCGCAGTGGGGGCACTTCGTTCCCGATGGAACGATGTTGTCCGACTCAGAAGTGAACCAGGAGTCCGCACCGGCGCGCGCAAATAGTTCCACTACCTTGCGGTTGACGGCATGGTCATTCAGCGGCTTGCCGCAACCCTCGCACAGAAAGACGGCGATGGGCACTCCCCACACGCGCTGCCGCGAGATGCACCAATCCGGACGCGTCTGGATCATGTTCGACAGACGCTCTTCGCCCCAAGCGGGATCCCATTTCACCTTCTTGATTTCGTCCAGCGTGCGCGTGCGCAGCGTGTCGTTTTTTCCCGACCCGCCAGGCATCGGCGTCTCCATGGAAATGAACCACTGCTCGGTGGCGCGAAAGATCACGGGATTGTGACAGCGCCAGCAATGGGGATACGAGTGCTCAGTCTTTTCGGAATGCAGCAATGCCCCGCGGCTCCGCACCAGATCGACGATCGGCTGGTTCGCATCCCACACGCGTTTGCCGGTGTACTCGGGCAGTCCGTTGCGCAGAATTCCTTTTTCGTCGACGTTGCTGGTGGCATCCAGGCCATACTTCATGCCGGTGATGAAGTCCTCTGCGCCATGCGACGGAGCGGTGTGAACAACACCGGTTCCGGTGTCCATGGTGACGTAGTCCGCCAGCACGCCCAGAATCTTGCGGTCCAGAAACGGATGCTGGAAGTTCAAGCGCTCTAATTTTCGCCCGGGAAAATGAGCGACAGGACGCGGGTCCGCAAGATTGCACTTCGCAGCCGCATCGGCCGCCAGCTTCGAGGCGACAATGTAGACCTCACCGCCGGATTCGAGAGCAACATATTCTTCGTCAGGATGAAACGCCACGGCCATCGACGCCGGAAGCGTCCACGGAGTCGTGGTCCAGATGATGGTGGAAACTTTTTTGCCCGCGAGAGCGGGGTCGATCTGGGAAGGATCGTCCAGCAATGCGTACTTCACCCATACGGTCGTGCTGGTGTGGTTTTCATACTCCACCTCGGCCTCGGCTAGGGCGGTTTCGTCGTGCATGCACCAGTAGACGGCGCGCAGTCCCTTGTAGACGAATCCATTCTCGTAGAACGAGAAGAAAGTCGAGAGCACGACCGACTCATACTGCGGAGTCATGGTGGCGTAAGGGCGATCGAAGCGTCCGAAGACGCCGATTCGCTTGAATTGCGTGCGCTGCAGGTCGAGATATTTCTGGGCGTACTTGCGGCATTCGGCACGTACATCGCTGGGCCGCATCTGCAGCTTTTTTCCGCCTAATTCCTTGTCGACCTTGATCTCAATCGGCAAGCCGTGGCAGTCCCATCCGGGGACATAGGGAGCATCAAAGCCCGCCATGGTTTTGGACTTTGTGATGAAATCCTTCAGGCATTTGTTCATGGCGGTCCCCATGTGGATGGGCCCGCTTGTGTAGGGAGGACCGTCGTGCAGAATGTAGCGGGGCGCACCCTTTCGAGCTTCCCGGATGCGCTCGTAGATGCCCATCTGCCCCCAGCGCTCCAGCATTTTGGGCTCATTCTGGGGCAGATTCGCCTTCATGGGAAAGTCAGTTTTCGGCAGATTAATGGTCTGTTTGAGCTCGAAGGGCAATCGATCACGTCTCCCAAATGATTGAATCTTTTCATTATAGGGACCCCAGCGGTGAACGTCTATGCAAGCCCTTGCAGATATGCCAAGCGTTATGATCGTTGGACTGAGGTCATTGAGCAAGACTCTGAGTAACATGCCTGACGGGCATGTCTCTCGGAATTTACAAAGCCCACCGGAATGCACTGTTGCAACGGGTCGACTAGAGGTACAATTTCCGTTAGCTGAGACAATCTGGCCCGGTTGGTCGGTGGGGCGACCAAAGGTACCTCATTCGCAAAATCGGGCTGAAGTTGAAGCAACTTGCGGGGAGTGGCGCTCATCTGTGTAGTGAGGGCGTCGAACGAACAACGGCAGTCAACCAAATCATCCAGTCCCGCAAGAAGTAACAAAAAGCTTTACCGGAATTATGGGATCCGAACCAATCAATCCGAACCGCCCCGGCAACGAGCCCGAACTGCACCTTCTTCTGGCGAATGAGACCTTTGAAGAGCCTCTTTGGAAACATCTGTTTCGGGAGGTCGACGAGTTTTTCTTTCCCAAGAAGCTGCCGCCGCTGAAGCTCGAGTCGAAGCCCGAACCGGTCAAGGATATTTGGGGCTTTTATAACAATCGGAAGAACGGTGCCTTGGGTTCAACTGGCGTGCACGTTCTGCTGATCGCCGTCATCATTGCGGGCACCTTGGTTACGCGTCGGGTGGTGAGTGCAGCCCCACCGCAGAAAGTCACGGTTGCGTTGGTCGACCCCGGAGACATTCCCGCTCTGAAGCCTTCGAAAACGCAAGTCGGCGGCGGTGGCGGCGGTGGCGATCGCGACGTTCTACAAGCCAGCAGGGGCAAGCTGCCGAAGTTCTCGATGACGCAGATCACGCCTCCTGTGGTGGTTCTACGCAACGAACATCCCAAGCTCGCAGTTGAACCAACAATTGTCATCCCGCCGCAAGTGCAGCTTGCTTCGAATAACATGCCGAACCTGGGTGATCCGATGGCGCACGCCGTGCTGCCGTCGAATGGTACGGGTTCCGGCGGCGGCATCGGTTCCGGCAGCGGCGGCGGTGTAGGGTCGGGTAAAGGACCGGGTTTCGGTCCGGGTGAAGGCGGCGGTACCGGCGGAGGTATTTTCCACGTCGGAGGCGGTGTCAGCCCGCCGCGACCAATTTACAACCCAGAGCCGGAGTTTTCCGAAGAAGCCCGCAAGGCGAAGTATCAGGGCGTTTGCACCCTAGGCCTGATCGTGGGCACCGATGGGCGTCCCAGCAACATTCGAGTGTTGAGCAGTCTCGGCATGGGCTTGGACGAACGGGCGATCGAAGCGGTGAAGAACTGGAAGTTTGAGCCCGCCATGAAAGACGGTCACCCGGTGCGGGTCGAAATCGCCGTCGAAGTAGACTTCCACCTGTACTGAGATTCTCCTAAATCTTCGGTCGCAGAGACGTTGCTGGCAACGTCTCTACTGCGTCCGCTACCGCACGACGTCAGCGGATTCTCTTGTTCTCAGAACCGCAAAGTGCATTTCCTTTCTGACACGAAATCCCAGCCGTTCATACAGTTGGACGGCGCGTGAGTTGTCCGCCCGCACGTGCAGCATCGGAGTTTCGCCGCGTTCCCGAATGCGCCGCATGATCTCGGTCATCAGCACCCGAGCGTAGCCCTTGCCCGTATGGTCGGGATGCGTGCACACTGCGCTGACTTCGGTGTAGCCTGCAACCTTGAGCCGTTCTCCTGCCATAGCAACGAGATTTCCCTGAGAACGAATTCCTACGTACGACCCGAGTTCGTGGGTGCGCGTACCGAACGGTCCGGGCTTGGTGAGCGTTGCCAGTGCGAGCATTTCCGCGGAATCCTGCGGCCCTAATTCGACCATTCCAGGAACCGGGTTAGATTGGCCGTTCGGCAGAGCTCCGTTCGAGTAAACCATCTCTAACATCGGTGCGCCGGCGATGAAGTCCCATCTGGCGCGAGATTCGTACGGAGCATCGAGAAACAACGCTGCCGTGCCTTGCGGCCCTACCAGGTTTGCCAAAGCGGCATATCCCCGGTCGCTGTCTTCCTCGAACGCGGTAAGGGAAGTAACCTCACGCTGAAATCTCCGCGCCTGGCCGCAGGCTTCTGCAAATTCGCTCTGCCGCGTAGTGAGTGCCCGCCAAATTACGTTGTCGAGAATGTGAGCCATGAAATACAAGCAGCCGTACACTCGCCGGCGTTCGGCGAGAGATGCTTGCGAGCCGCCCCTTTCAACTTTCTTGCATTGGATTACGTCTGTGTGCTGAGGATGGATTATTTCTCGACCGCTCGCGCTATTGCTATCCGATCCTTGCGCGCAAACTATTCCTTGAGGTCTACGTGCTGCACGTCTTCGATCGGATGCCCTAAGAAGCGCTGGCCCAATCGCTGGAACTTCTCAACCGAGTCGGTAGCAAAGAACTTCAGTCGAGGAATCGCCCGTCGTTCTTCGGCCTCGCCTGTCGGGAGCACAAACTGCTGCAGGCGCCAAGCCACAGCTCGAGCCGTAGATTCTGCAGAGTCCACGATGCTCACGTGCCCCGGCGTCACACGGTGTAACAGCGGTTTGAGCAGGGGATAGTGGGTGCAGCCCAAGACCATGGTGTCGGCGTTGCCAAACCCGTCTGCGAAAGCCTCGGCTAGATAAATTCGAGCCACTTGTTCCGTCACGGAATGGTCAACCCATCCTTCTTCAACCAAGGGAACCAGCAGAGGGCATGCCTTCTCCCGGGCCTGCAACCCGCGCATTTCGAGCGCGCGCCGGTAGGCGTGGCTGCTGACGGTCGCCTCAGTTCCAATGACAACGATCTTCTGATTCTTGGTGGCGGCGGCGGCGGCCTCCGCCCCGGGCTCAACCACACCGATCACCGGAACGTGGGCGCCCGCCGTGATGCGATCAAGGGCGAGCGCCGTCGCCGTGTTGCAAGCGATCACCAACATTTGTGCGCCGTGCGATTCGAGGAAATGCGCCGCCTCCACAGCGTAACGGGCAACGGTTTCTACCGACTTTGATCCGTAGGGAAGGCGAGCGGTGTCGCCAAAGTAGGCGTAGTCGGCCCCGGGAATGAGTTCAAGTAAAGCTTTAAGAACCGTCAGGCCGCCGAAGCCGGAATCGAATACACCGATGGTGGGACGTCGCATGGTCGCGCTTAGGCCGGTCTCAGCCGTCTGAAATCCCGGACGCGCACCTGTACGTTAGGTATCAAGGCTCTCTTTTTGACGGCTAATTCTTCGACGGCTGACTGCACAGCGTCCCGACTCACTCGGAGTTTCAACAACAATTCCTGCAGATGGTCGAGGCCGGTAACAAGCCACGTCGCGCCGTATACGTAGGCATCCTCAACGAACCTGTCGCCGACACCCACGTTCAGAGTTCTGATAAAGGGTGAGGAGCATAGCGGCTGTAATCACCAAGGATGCAGCCACGCGGTTGTGGCGTCGCCAGAAAACAAGGCAGTGTGTCTCCTGCTATTTCGAACGGACCACTTCCCGAACTACGGCTCCTGCAAACCCGGTTACGTTCCCGCAGCACGGCCCCGGCGGAATCGGCGCGCCGTGTGGGCAGGTCCGCGGGTGACCTAAGAATGTACAGATCTTGTCCGTAGCTTCCGGGGAAAGAATGTGCTCGAACTTGCAGGCCTGTTGTTCAATCTCGGTCTCGCTGTCCATGGCAAGACTGTCAGTAAACAACCGCTCAGCCAAGCGGTGCCGACGGATGATATTGCCCGCGCGCTCACGCCCGCGCGGAGTGAGTTCGACAATCAGCGTTCCATCGCCAATGGATGCAGCAACCGGTTTCAATGCATCATGGCATGGGTTCACGAATGGCTTGTGATCATGCGGCTCCGGCGGATGCGGCGCCGAGACCACCATCCCCATCTCAATCATCCTTTCAATTGCCAGACTCACGGGCAGCGCACCGTGTACTTCCATGCGCTCGACCTCGGCGATTTCTCCATGCTCGGCCAACACCCAAAGTTCTTCGAGTACCTCGTCAAGTTGCTCTTCATCCGCCAGGGAAAATATCTCCTGCGAAGCAACTTTCCCATGATGCAATTCCACCCGCCGGTCGGCCAGACGCGCCATGACCGGATCGTGCGTGACCATCACGATGGTGCGTCCTTGCTGGTGAAACTCCCGAAGCAAGCGCAGGACGATTTCTTCGTTGGTCGCGTCAAGGTTCCCCGTGGGCTCGTCTGCCAGGATAATCCTGGGATCATTAATCAGAGCCCTTGCGATGCACACTCGTTGCTGCTCACCGCCCGACAACTGCGAAGGCAGATGATGCGCCCGGTCGCCTAACCCCACGCGGTCGAGGGCTTCGACAGCTTCCTTCTCGTCGGTCATGCTGTGAAAATACTGCGCCAGCATGACGTTTTCGACGGCGGTCAGGAAGGGAATCAAGTGAAACTGCTGAAAGATGAATCCAATTTTTTCCGCACGCACGCGATTCAACTCCGCGGCGGAGATTCCGGCGACATTTTGTCCGTCGAGCCAGATCTCGCCCGACGAAGGCTGGTCGAGGCAGCCGATCAGATTGACCAGCGTCGATTTACCAGATCCCGACGGGCCCATGATGGACAGCCACTCGCCCTCGGTAACGTGCAGTGAGATATGGTCGAGAGCGTGGATCGATGCGTTGTCTTTACCCGAACCGTTCCCCACCTCCTTGGCGGGGTAGAGCTTGGTTACATCCTTGATCTGAATCATTTCACTCTCCCCTCAGAATGATCGCGGGCTGCACCCGGCGCAGCAGCGAGATCGGGAGGATTGCCGACAATAGCGTCACCGCCATGCTACCAGCCAGAACCACGGGCAGCACGCTCAAACGTGGTACCACGGGAGCGTGAAAGTTAACCCGCCCGATCCAGGCTGCAATGCCGATGCCGACCACAAATCCGATGATGGCGCCGATTGCACCGAGAACCGCCGCCTCCGCCGCAAAGAATCCGTTGAGCAGACGGTCGGAGGCGCCCAGCGCCTTCATGATGGCGAAGTCGCGTCTCCGATCGAATACCCATCCCATCAAAGTCGAAAGCACGCACAGAGCGGCCGTCAGGATTATCAGGGCCGCCGCCGCGAGCAGCGTAGCCCGGGTCTTGCCTAGCACGCGCGCCTCGCCTTCCATAATCTGCCGCACTGGCCGAACATCCCCGGCCGGAATTGCCTGCGTCAGTTGATTCAGGAGTCCTGTCACTTCTTCGGGAGACCCGCTGGCCGCCACCTCAATCGTCGACGGCTCCACACGAGTCCACGATTGGAAATCGGTCAAGGAAACGTAAATGCGGCTGTCTTCCGCTGCTCCGGTCTGCACCGTACCCGCTGGAGTTACGTGCAACGTTCTCCCCTGGAAGCTAAGATCGAACGCCTGATTCTTCGGCGCCACCGTCGGCAATGCCCGCACCCCAATCAGAGCCTGCTGCGGACTCGCGGGCCAGTTGCTTACCGACCACCACCGATCCAGTTGCCGTACCCGGTCAAAGTCAACGCCCGCCACAACGATCGGCTGTCCATCGCCTGTGCGTGCCACCACCAAGCCAAACGGCGCTGCGATCCCGCGTCCTGCAAGAACGGAATCCACCTTAGCCAAAGCATCTGCTGGCAGGGAAGCTCCGTCTCTTCCGACGAGGATGATGTTCGCCCCATAATTGCGAAACTCACGCCGCAGCTTCGCCTGCACGTCCACATACAGATTCAGCATTGCCGTTGCCACTGCCGCCGCCACCACCATGGCAAATAACGCGGAGACAGCGCGTCCGCGCCGCAGCACCGCAGCCCGCACTAGCATGCGCAGGAACATCGAAGTGTGCGGGCCACGCGCCCGGCTGGCGGCAAGATCACGCGCGGAATGCGACATAGGCGCGCTCATAACTCACCTCGCAGCGCAAACACCGGATCAAGGCCGACAGCCCGGCGAATGGCCGCAGCGCTTCCGGCAAAAGTAACCATCACCGCGATTGCCAGAATGACCGGCAACAGCACCAGCGGAATCGAAATTTGTGAATTGAAGATCGACCGTCCGATCTGGTGGGCGAGCACAGTGCCGATGGCAAAGCCGGCAAGCCCCCCGATCAACGCCAGCAGCGAAGCCTCAGCGAAGAAGATCGACGCCACCGCGAGTTTCCCAGCGCCCAAGGCCTTCATCAGCCCAACCTCAGCGCGCCGCTCGAAGATTGTGGTAGCCATCGCAGCCGATACCGCCAGCGCCGACGCAAACAGCGCCGCCAACGTAATCAGAAAGATAAGCCCTTCGATTCGCGTGAGAACTGCGCCCTCATTCTGCGAGACCTGGCGAATCTGCTCGGCATGGGAGTGCGGAATGGCTTCTGCCAGCTGAAACGCAATCGCCTGCGGATACGGCGTGCAATACCAGCGATCGTAGATCGCGCCTGACAAGCTCTTGGGATCGCGTCGCGCAAAAGCATCTTCCGGCTTGGTCAGGGCACTGACGTAAACCCTCTTGACAGCGTCAGGACGACCAAGGATCTGCTGCGCTACAGCGAGGGGAGCAACAACTTCATCGTCTTC
The DNA here is from genome assembly GCA_963731405.1 of uncultured Acidobacteriaceae bacterium. Lineage (GTDB taxonomy): Bacteria > Acidobacteriota > Terriglobia > Terriglobales > Acidobacteriaceae > Sulfotelmatobacter. Next base: position 499,839 of record CAVSVS010000025.1, read on the forward strand.
CGCGCCGCCCGTGGATAATATCCCGCTCACCCGCAGTTGACGGCCGGCCACGGTGATTTCCTCACCTGACTTTTTGTCCAGCCGCGAAGCCAGACGCTCTCCTAGCAGAACGTCTCGTGACGAATCTTCCGGCCATTCTCCCGCAACTTTCCACCACGGATGGGTCGAGCGCACACCAGTTGTGAAGCGCTCCGTACCGAACGACAGCTGTTTGGCAAAATATGTTCCCAGCAGGGTAACATCCTGCCGTTTTCCGTTCTGCTCGATTGCAATATTGACGGGGAGCACGGGCGAGAAGCCGGTGATGTTGTTGTGCCAAAAGGTGCCCTTGATTTTCGGCAGGTCCGCTTCGCTGAGAAAGGCGCCGTCGGTCGGAGGCTTCAGGCTCACTCCTCCGATTTCGACGTCGAGTGAATCTTCCTGCGGGGTGACGACCAGATTGGCGCCGATAGTGCGCAGTTCGCGGTTGATCTTGTCGCCGATGTCGGTGGCTACGGCAATCATTGCCGTGGCCACGGTCACGCCCAGCGTGATGGCGGCCCCCGCCAGCAATTTGCGCCGCTTCTGGCGCCGGAACGATTCGTATACGAGCCGGACGAACATCGCTTACTGTTGTGCGAACATGCGACCCCCGGCCGCAACGTCCGCCTCCTCAATGATCACGGCATCGGCGGTCTGCGTTGCCTTAAGAGGCACCGGATTGCATCCTCCGGCAGTGCCTACCGACTGCGGATTGATCGGGGCTGCGCAGTTCTTGCAAACGACCCCGTTGCCGCTCTTATAAAAGCCAACCGAGCCACAGATCTCACAAGCATCAAACACAGTCGCGATCTTGCCGTCGGGCTTCTGGTAGAGCCAGAAGCGGACGGCCGTGCCGTTCTCCTGCGCCTGATAGCGATGCAGGTCGCCATCTGAAACCTGTGCCAGGGGAATACTTACGCGGCCATTCGAGAACGTAACCTCTGTGGCAGGCGAGAGAGCGCTCACTCCCTTGGTATAGATAAATTCAGCTGTCACCAGGGCAATGAAGACGAACGAAAAGATATATACCGAGGCCATCCAGAGCCGCTCGCGGCGTGCGCTCCAGTTGGCTTTGCGTCGCTCCGCAGGCGAAGCCGCAGCCAGCGCCGGTTCGCGCCTCTTGGCTTCAAACAGAATCATCAAGGCGGCCAGAGCGAAAATCGTCACAAAGAAGAACCAGTCGTTGCTCACGATCGGCCCAATGATCGCCATCTCGCGCTTGGAAGAGGCAATCACCCCGCTCTCGGACAGTTCGTGCAATCCGGAGATCAGCAACTGCGCCGCGACTAGGAACATGATCGCCGTCGTGACCTTGAAGAACTTCTGCAGGTTGATGCGAACGCTTCCCTTAACGAACATCACGCCAAACGCGATCGCAGCTAGAAGGCCCAGGAGGGTCCCGAGAAAACTCATCAGTTCGGTTGAGTTCAACGACACGGCGGAGAGGATTAGCACCGTCTCCGCACCTTCGCGCAGCACCATTAGAAAGATGAAAAAGAACAGCCCGATCCATGCATCATTACCCGCCAGCAACCCGACTTTGCCTTCGATTTCACCCTTCAGCTTGCGCCCCGTCTTCATCATGAAAATGACCATGGTGACGACGAAGAAGGCGGCCACGAGCATGATCCAGCCTTCGAAAACGTCTTCATTAAGATGAGTGCGGGAGATTGCGATGGCCACGCCGATACTGCCCAGAAAGGCTGCGCCCAGCGCCGCATAGACCGTCTTGCGCAGTTCCTGCCGCCCGATCTTGGTCAGGTAGGCCAGCGTGATGCCGACAATCAGAGCGGCCTCAACTCCTTCGCGAAGGGTAATGATGAATGCCTGAAGCATTTATGGAGTGCCTTTGATTTTGAAAATGAATTTCAATTTCAACTTCAAGGATAGTCCTGCGCCGCCAGAGGCGTCAATCCGCGGCCGCACAACCGCGTGTGATTAGGATCACGCTGCGGGAATCAGGCCCCGAATGGTCGCTGTCGGCAGGGAAGCCTTCTGCCGCCACGCTCCAGATCCGCCGGATTAAAGATAGGGCAAACTCACCAGATGCGCACCCGCTGCGCAGGGGTCAAATAGAGCTTTTGCCCCGCCTGCACATTGAAGGCGGGATACCAGGCATCAATGTTGCGCACAGTCGCCGACCGATACTCGCCCGGAGCATGGGGATCGGTCATGACCTCCTGGCGCAGGGCAGCGTCCCGCGTCTTCGCCCCCCAGTTCTGGGCGAAGGCAAGGAAGAACTGCTGATCGCCAGAGAGACCGTCCTGCACGGGAGGTGTAACGGCTCCCACCGAGCCGTGATAGCCATCGTAGGCCGCCGCGATGCCAGCCACGTCCGCAATGTTCTCTGAAAGAGTCTGCTTGCCATTGATCGCTAAATCCGGAAATGGCTTGTAAGTATCGTACTGCGCGGCGAGCTGGGCCGTGGCAGCTTCGAAATGCTTGAGATCATCGGACGTCCACCAGTTCCTGACCCGGCCTTTCGAATCAAACGCGGCGCCTTCGGAATCAAAAGTGTGGCTGATTTCGTGGCCAATGACAGTCCCAACCGCGCCGTAGTTGACTGCCGCCGGAGCCTGGGGATCAAAGAACGGGGGCTGCAGGATCGCGGCCGGAAAATTGAGCGCATTTTGCAGGGGGAGATTCACCGCGTTGACCGTCTGCGGCGTCATGGACCATTCGTGCCGGTCCACCGATTTGCCAAGCCGCGCAATCTGGCGCTGGTAATCCGCCAGGTTTCCCCGCCAGAGGTTTCCGAGGATATCGTCGGCCTTCACCTCAAAGTTCGAATAGTCATGCCAGGTTTCGGGATAGCCGATTCCAACGTAGAGCGTTGCGAGCTTGGCTTTCGCTTCGGTCTTGGTGGAGGCGTCCATCCAGGAGAGAGCGTCGATGCGCTTGCGGAAGGCCGTAATCAGATTCACCACCATGATCTGGGCCTGCAGTTTGGCGGATGGCGGAAAATAACGTTGTGCGTAAATCTTTCCCACCACATCGCCGAGCAGCCCGTCGACTACAAATACTCCGCGCTGCCATCGCGGGCGTTGTTGCTGTGCGCCTGATAGCACCTTGCCAAAGAAATCGAAGCGCTCTTGCGCCAGCACCTTTGGCAACACGCCGCCATAGGTCTCGATCAAATGGAATGCCAGCCAGTCTTTCCAGGTTTCGAGAGCGGTCGATGCCACCAACGCCGACTCTGCGGTAAAAGCCTCGGGCTGCCAAACAATGAAGCTGTTTTGCTGGGTCAGGCCAGCCCCTCGAAAATACTCGGTCCAATCCAGACCGGGAGCCTTGGCCGCAAAGTCTGCCTGACTCCAAGTGTTGTTAGCCTTGTGAATGTTTTCGTTGTCCTCAAGGCTGCGATGCGTCTGTGCGATCGCGTGTTCCAGTTCAAGAATATGTGCTGCACGGGCGTCCGTATCCGAGAACCCCGCCAGTTTCAGCATGGCCGCGATGTGAGTCTGGTATTGTTCGCGCACCTTGCGCATCTGTTCGCTGTCCGATAGGTAGTACTCCCGATCCGGCAGTTGCAGACCGCCTTGCATCAGGTAAGCCGCATAGTGATCCGAATCATTGAAGCCGGGCGCGACCCAGAGTCCAAAAATGTTTTCGGTGTGAAAGTTTGTGTTATTGAGCGCGTCCACATCGGCGCGCAAACTCTCGCCGAGCGCGTGCGCCAGCTCCCGCTTATCTTTGATAGCAGCCAACGCTTCGAGGAACGGACGGATGGGCGCGAGTCCCCGGGACTCAATACCTGCCTCGTCCATGTAGGAATTGAAGAGGTCGGCGACCTTGCGCATGTCTGAACCCGCGGGCGGGTTGGACTTCGCAATTTCCTCGATCAGGTTGGCCGTACGCTGATTGCTCAAATCGTTGAGCTTGGTGAATACATCGACTTCGGCGCGGTCGGGCGGAATTTCTGTGCGCTTGATCCACTCGCCATTCGCATAGTGATAAAAGTCGTCGCCCGGCTTGACTGAGTGGTCGATATTTTCGAGCGCAACTCCGTGGGTTGCTGGGGCAGCGGTCTGCTGACAGCTGGCCGCTAAGGAGAACACCGCTGTGTAAATAACGATGAATTTCAAAGATCCTAAGAGTAGTTTCATGAATAACCCTGACTTTCCTGATCGTTTTCGCGACCTTTCAGTGTATCCAAACTCGCTTGATGACAGTCCGTGGAACTGCTTTGCGGTTCATTGGTTTGGCTCCGTTTCGAGGCTACACACGCGCTTTCGGTGATTCGTAGCTATTGCGTAGTATGCTCGTTACGCTGGCCGCGAACTGGTTTTGGGGGAATGAACGTTATGGCTGCCAAGTCGGGAAGATCGATCTTCGCCATCATATTACTCGTTCTTTCGCTCTTCTTCCTGTGCGCGACCTTTCTCCCGTTTCTTTATTCGATTTTGTTTCCCAACGAAGATCTCGAACGCGTGGTCCTGGCCTTGAAGGATCGAGGCTCCCCTCCTTTAGACGCGGACACAGTCATTGAGGAAGCGAAGCAGTCGGCGGGAACTCTGACACGCTCGATCCAGATCGCCTACGGCGCAGGCAGCGCGGTTCAATACGCTCGGAGCGGTCCCGCAAAGCCGGAACACTTTCACCGATCGGAGGCAACCTACCTCGCGTGGTTTCAAAAACGTCCCAAACCCATGCTGATCGCCATTTCTGTCTACGAGAATGATGCTGGTCAAAAAGCATTCGGCATCAGCGAGGTGAATCCTGCGGCCCTCGTCCAAGGCTACTTGCTGCCGATCGCAATTTTCGTGATCGCGCTCGTGCTCGTGCGAAGAAAGAAATCTCAAATCTCCAGGAGCGTGACGAGGCCGGTACTTACGCCGCCGAACTGATTCTCATGAATAAAGTTACAACGACCGATACTCTTTAGAGTCTTTTCAGAAATGCATTTGCCGCGGCGATGTGAGGAAATAGTTTTTCCTCCGCCTGAAACTCCGGGGAGTGAACACACCGCCTGCTTCCACGAAGGCGTACTGGATGTTTTAAATGGAGCATCTCGTGATAAACGATGTACTCCAGCACATAGGCCGGCATCGTGGGATGGTCGAAGATGCGGCTGATGATGATCGCATTGTGCGCGGGGTCGTAGTGGCCCAGAATGCGTCGTGTTCTGGTCTGGCTCCAACTCATGCGCGGACGGGCCAGCAGCCCGTGAAAAAACCGGATGTTCAACTGCTCGAAAATCGTGTCCAGATCGTAGGAGTGACCACGCGCCGGCCGCAACATCTTGCGTCCACGAATCTGGCGAACCAGGTGTGTCTTGCGCACGATCTCATGACTGGCTACATATTTTCGATAACGCGCAGCCTGTCCGCGGTCGATGGGTTGCCGGTACATCTTGGCCAGCAGAATATGGGCGATAGCCCGAAGCACGGCGTCGGGCGCACCCTCCAGAAGATCCGAAAGCCGGACCAGCAGCCGCCCATTCCGCAGACGAATCGTATTGTTGACGTTGGCAAAAGCGAAGAATTCGATGTTCAGCTCGGGAATAGCGGCCACCGGACGTAGCTCCCGGTAAGTATCCTGAAAGATTTCAAGCAGCCCTTCGCGCACGGTAGGGATAGGTTAGCACGCCCCGAGGAGCGGAAGTCACTGAACGCAGTGACCAGTTATTCACATCGCAAAGCCACTACCGGATCCACCTTCGTGGCGTGCCTCGCCGGCAGGTAACATGCCAGCAGCGCAATCACGATCAATAACAAGGTGACTCCCCCGAACGTGATCGGATCGGTTGCTGTTATCCCGAAGAGCAGCGACGACACTGTCCGTGTTAACGCGAACGATCCCGCAATGCCAATCGCCACCCCTATCAAGATTGTTCGCATTCCCTGACCGACGACCATACGCAGGACATCCCCCGAGGTAGCTCCGAGTGCCAGACGCACGCCGAATTCGCGCGTGCGCCGGCTCACTGCATACGCCATCACGCCGAACACTCCCGCGGTCGCCAGCAGCATTGCAGTGATTGCAAAGAATCCAATCAAAATCACATTGAATCTTCGAGAGCCCAGCGACGCAGAATACACCTGCTGAAATGTTCGAAATCTGGCCGGAAGGTCCGGATTGATCTCCTGCAAGATTGCTCTCGCGGCCGACGTTACCGAGGGCGTGTCAGCATCACTCAACATCGTCACCGTCATCTCCGGGTGCGGTCGCTGGAACAGATTCACATAGACAGTCGGTCGCGGCGGCTCATCGAGACCATATTCATGCGTGTCGCCGACGATTCCTACAATCGTCAGCAAACGTAGGTCGCTATCCATATTTCCGAATTCAATCGTGTGACCGATCGGGTCCTGGTGCGGCCAGCGGTTATGTGCGAGTGACTCGCTGATCACCGCCACATGAGGTGAATTCGCGCTATCTCGCTCGTCGAACAAGCGGCCGCGGATCAGAGGAATTCCCAGCACCCGAAAATATCCGTCGGTCGCGACGCAGAAATCCGCAGTCCCGAGACGTTCCTTTTGATTGAATAAGGCCTCGAAGCCGTCCATCGATTTGGGCGCTTCATCCTGCGTCATGAGTAAAAACATTCCGTCGGGCAGTCCGCCGGCGGTCATGGGTAACGCGCTGGCAGCTCCCACACTGCGTACCCCGGGGATTTGCTTGAGTCGGTCGATCAAGTTCGAAAAGAAGATTCCCTGGGCCGTCTTTGCCCCGGGATCCTCCACCCACGGTAGCGAGACGTCCATCGCCACGATCTTGTCCACCCGGAATCCGGGATTCACCTCCAGCACTTTCATTAAGCTGCGCCCTAGCAAACTCGCCCCGATGACCAGCACCAGCGTGATGGCGATCTGCGCCGCGACAATCGCTCGTCCAACGCGTTGACTGCCCTGCGACCCAGCCTGTCCTCTTCCTCCTTCGACAAGTCCTTTCCTCAAATCCAGTCCGGTCGCACGGGCAGCGGTAAATGCGCCAAGCCCGACAGCCACTGCGGTGCAGAGCCCAAGCGCAAAGAGCAGCACCGGGAGGTTGACGGAAACGCCGTTGAGCCTTGGCAGACTTCCAGGCGCCAGCGCCGCCAACCCGGCTACTCCTGCCAGCGCAGCGAGCACTCCAAGAACTCCGCTGATGAGGGAGAGCAAGAGCGCCTCGGTCAAGAATTGACGAACCAGGCGGGCGCGCGCTGCGCCAAGTGCAGCCCGAATGGATAGCTCTCTCTCGCGCACCGAAGCCTGTGACAGGAGCAAGTTTGCAACATTTGCGCACGCCACCAGAAGCAGGAACCCGACTGCGCCAAGCAGAATGAGCAGCGCTGATCGCACCGTACCCGTAATTGAATCCTGAAGCGGAATTACGCTTGCATCTCTGAGCAAGTAGTCACTTTTCTCATTCGCCAGGTAAATTCTTTGCGCAATTGTGCGGATATCTGAGCGCGCCTGATCAACGCTAACACCATCCTTCAAACGCGCGATGCACGAATAATTGTGCGATGTGCGGCTTGGATTTTCACCGTCAGTATCGGCGGGAAGCCACACATCCACGTCATCGAGAAATCGAAATCCCGGCGGAAGCACGCCAACCACGGAGTAGACAGCATTGTTAATCTTCAGGTGCGATTGTGAGATGTCCTGGGCGGATCCAAGCTGCTGCCTCCAGTAGCCATAACTGACGAGTGCGGCGGGCGCCGCTCCTTTCTGGTTATCCCTCGTTGTGAAATCCCGCCCGATGATCGGCTCAACGCTGAGCACTCTGAGAAACCCGGGCGTTACCGCAGCGATGGTGCTGGCCGTCGGCTGCGCTCCTCCGGAAATCGATGCCGCTTGAGCTGAGTACTTCGCGAGGAATTGAAAGCTTCGGCTCTGATCCCGGAAGTCGTCAAAATTGGGATCCGCAAGGCGTGAAAGCGTCCCCTTTGAGTTCACTTCCGAGATCGCCATGATACGGTTGGCGGCGGGATACGGTAGTGGGCGCAGCAGGACGCCGTACACAATGCTGAAAATTGCGGTCGTCGCGCCAATGGCCAGAGCCAGCGTGAATACCATGATCGCTGTAGTGCTAGGATTTCTTGCGAGCCCTCGCGCCGCGTACCGCAGGTCCTGCCAGACTCCGCTCATGTGTTGCCTCGCTCAGAATCTATTTACGGCCGCGGAGGATCATACCCACGGCCGTCCAATCCAGAGCCCACCTCATTCCGGTTTTCCCGAGTTCTTCGCGCTGGCATTTGAATTCAACTTCTTATGCTTGGCCGCGTCTTCCTGATCGGCCAGCAGCTTGCGATGATCCTCGGACGACGAGTCCACCGTATCCAGAAGGTTCGTGAGAACAAATTCGTACTGCTGCGACTCCGCGGGAGGAATATTGGCCGCATCCTTGAGTGCCCGCAGCTTGGCCTGAAACTCCGTGTCAGCCTCGATAATCACTTTCAGCGGCTTGCGGATATCGTCTTTGCGATCGACATAGGTGTCGATGTTGTCGTTGAGTTCGTCGTAGAGCAATAGAAAATCATCGAGCATGTCATGTGTCTGCTTGGCCCGATCTTTCGTCTTGGGATCGCTGCGCATCTCCTCGAGTTTCACGAGACGCTCGCGGGTGAACTGAACGTAAAGCGTGAGTCGTTGTTTAGGCTCCCAGCTGGCATCGCGAATCTGATCGATCTCCGCTTGGGTTAAAGGCTCGTGATGGCGCTGTGCTCGCGCCATTGAAGCACCCATTGCCAGGAGAACCAGGCACACACAAGAGCGAAGCAGGGAAGTCTTCATTTTGCTCCTTTCGGAAACATCGACTTGAGCAGATCATCCTCCACCTGTTGCAGGCGGCTGATCGCGTCTTTGACCGGGGGCTGATCGTCATGATCGAGGGAATGCGTGAGCTCGGTGAGTTTGCGGGTCATGGCGCGAACCGCAATCTCAGCTTGCTTCTGATATTTGTGCGATTGGATGGCATAGTCCCGCGCCAGCTCCGAGTAGGCCACCACGTCCACCAAAGCAGCATTGCCTTTTTCCACATCAGCAGCCGCGTAGAATTTGTCAGCCTCTTTCAGTTGCTTCTGCGCGATCTGTACGCACACATGAGGCTTGTCTCCAACGCCCGTGGAAGCCAGCTTGGCCTTCAATCCTTCAACCGTTGGCTCGTTGGTAGGTGTGGCGAGAATGGCTCCCGTCGCAACCAGCGCCATCGCCGCGACCATTCCGCAGATCCGAACTAAACGCCGCGTCCCAAGCATGATCCGTGCCCCAAAATAACTTACTTTTTCGGCTCGATGGCAATGAGCCGATGCTTCGCCTGCCACTCCTGATCAGGATACTTCCCGTTGGCCGTATTGAGGAAGAGATGATAATTCAACGATGCCTTCTTGAAATCTTTGAGATTGTCATAGGCCGAGGCCCGCATGAAGTAAGTGATCGCCTCGTCGGGAAGCACCTTAGCCCGCATGTCCAGGGCCTTGATGGTCAGCGGATAATCCTTGGCCTCGCTCGCGGCAAAGGCTAAGCCCGTATAGGCTTCCGCGAAATCGGGCTTGAGTTTTACTGCGGCCAGGAATTCTTTTGCGGCGTCCACGAATTTCCTCTGCTCGAGCAGCGATCTGCCCAGCCCTTCGTGGAGCGCTGGATCATTGGAACCGGCAGGCAGCAGTGCACGGTAAGCCGCTTCGGCCTCAGGATATTTTTTGGCCGTTACATAGATATCGGCGAGATCGCGCTGGAGCGCTGCGTCTGTCTGAGCCAGCTTCGCCGCGGCCTGCATCTCGGCAATCGCCTCGTCATACTTGCCATCTGCTGCGAGCACGCGCCCCAACTGAATGTGGGCGTCAGCCATGTCCGGACGGGCAACCACTAGCTTGCGCAGTTCTGCTTCAGCCTCCGGAAAGCGCCGACCGCGCATGTAGATATTCGCAAGCCCAGTCACTGCATCGGTAGATGGTCCCAGAGCCAGCGCCTGCTTGTACTCCTGCTCGGCGTCGGCGAACTTTTCTTCTTTTTCGAGCAGCAGTCCTGCCGCTAGGTGAGGCTCAGGATCCTTCGGCTGCAACGCTGCCGCCTGACGGTAGGCAGCAATCGCCTCGTCGGGCTTCGACGCTTCCAGCACGTGCGCCAGAGACAGCCAAGCCCGCGCCTGGCCCTCAGCAACGTGGCTGGTGGGTTTCAGCTTGGTGGCAGCTCGTAAAAACTGTTCCGCATCCGGCGATCCGGCCTTAGCCAGCTGCAGCCCGAGATTCAAGTTCGATTCGAACACATCCGGCTTGGCGCTCACGGATTTGCGATACGCTGCAATCGATTCGTCGCGCTTGCCGAGCCCGTTCTCGACAAACCCGAGTTCAAACCACGCCACGTAATTCGCTGGATCATTTCCAGCATCGCCCTCAAGAACCTTCTTCAGCAGCGGCTCGGCCCCGGCAAAATCCTGCTTCTGAATCAACTCCTCCGCCTTGGCGAGTTCTGGCGGCGGGCCTTCTTCCTCGGCGACCTTCGTATGATGGGCGGACCCAGTCTTCGTTTTGTGACGCACGCTGGAAGAAGTTCCAGTCTGCGGTTGAGAATCCTGTGTGGTAGACGAACCCGAGTCGGAAGACTGTGCCCCGGCGCACGCGGCCGCGCCCGCCAGGACCACGGCGACCGCCAGCCTACGAGCGACCATTGGAACGCGTGTGACCATTCCCGTTCAGGATACGCGCCAGATATTTTCCCGTGTAAGATCCCGCGAGCTTGGCAATTGCTTCTGGAGGTCCCGCGCCTACAACTTTGCCGCCCCGGCTGCCGCCCTCGGGACCCAGATCGATCACCCAATCTGCCGTCTTGATGACTTCCAGATTGTGCTCGATGACGACAATCGATCCCCCTGCATCAATAAGACGGCGAAACGCCGCCAGGAGTTTGCTGACGTCATCAAAATGCAGCCCGGTCGTCGGTTCGTCGAAAATGTAGAGCAGCCGCCGCTTGAGCTTCCCCTCGCTCCCGGATGAGCCTCGGCCCGCGTCCCGCGATGCGGGCTGCAGATGCGCTGCCAGTTTCATACGCTGTGCCTCGCCGCCGGAGAGCGTTGTCGCGGACTGTCCGAGCCGCAAGTATCCCAGCCCGACTTCGTCCAGCGACCGAAGCTTTTCTGTAATCTTCGGAACCTCGGCAAAGAACTTCAGAGCTTCCTTCACCGTCAGGTTTAACGCTTCGTGAATATTCCTGCCGCGATACCGCACCTCCAGCACCAGCGCTTTGTAGCGCGTCCCCTTGCACTCCTCGCAGATAAGCTCGACGTCCGCCAGGAACTGCATCTCCACGGTGACGGTGCCATCGCCCTGACAAGTTTCGCAACGCCCTCCGGGAATGTTGAACGAAAAATGTCCCGCCCCAAACCCGCGTTTCTTGGCCTCCGGCAGGGAAGAGTACAGATCGCGGATCGCATCGAATGCCTTGATGTAAGTCACCGGATTCGAGCGCGGCGTGCGCCCAATCGGCGACTGATCGACCAGCACCACTTCCTCAATAAACTGGTCGCCCTCCAAGCTTTCCCAACTCGCCGCAGGCCCCGTCGCCCCATTGCCCGACTGCTGCTTGGCCTGCGCCAGCGCGCGATAGAGTACCTGATGCAGTAGGGTCGATTTGCCCGATCCCGACACGCCGGTGATTGCCACCAACATTCCCAGCGGAATGCTGATGTCCACGCCCTTCAGATTGTTGGCGCGCACCCCGCGCACTTTGATCTGCTGTGCTCCCGGCTTGCGGCGCAGCGCCGGCGGCTGGATCCGCAAATCCTCTGACAAATAACGCCCGGTCAGCGAAACAGGATTATGCACAATCTCATCGTAGGTACCCTCGGCAACTAACTTCCCGCCATTCTCCCCGGCTCCCGGCCCCAGGTCGAGAATCCGGTCGGCCGCCCGCATGATGTCCGGATCATGCTCCACCACCAGAATCGTGTTCCCTAGATTCCGCAGGTCATGAAGAATTTTGATCAGCCGGTGGGTATCCCGCGGATGCAATCCGATCGACGGCTCATCGAGCACGTACAGAGTTCCCACCAGCCTCGATCCCAGCGACGTCGCCAGTTGAATTCTTTGCGCCTCGCCGCCCGACAGCGTGGACGACAGCCGGTCGAGCGTAAGATATTCCAGCCCCACATCATTCAAGAACCGCAAGCGCTCGCGAATCTCATCGAGCACCTTCTCCGCAATCTCCGCTTCTTCCGGACTCAGCTGGACCTGTTCAAAGAATCGCAGCGCATCTTCGACGGTCAGCGAAGACACCTCGCAGATATTCCGCCCTTGAATCTTGACCTGCCGGGCCTCCAGCCTCAGCCGCGACCCATTGCAATCCGGACACAGCGAATACCCGCGGTACCGACTCAGAAACACGCGCACATGCAGCTTGTATTTCTTGCGCTCCAGATGGGCAAAGAAGCCGCGCACACCCAGGAATTTGCCCTCACCACTGAGCACCAGGTTCCGATGCTCCTCCTCCAGATCAATCCATGGCACATCCAGCGGAATCCCCGCTGCCTTGGCAAACCGCTTCAGATCGGTAAACAGCGGACGATACTTCGGCTTGGTCCAAGGCTCAATCGGACAGTCCGCCAACGTCTTCATCTTGTCCGGAATGACGAGGTCCAGATCGAAGTCGATCGTGTTCCCAAACCCCTGACACCGCGGACAAGCCCCATAAGGATTGTTAAATGAGAAGAGCCTCGGCTCGGGCTCCTCATACCGTAAACTGCACTGCTTGCACTCAAACCTCTGTGCAAACCGTAAGATCTTTGCCTGTGTGGCGCGGGCGCCCCCCCCCGCATCTGCCGAAACCGCCTCGCTCCCCGGGATTTCAAAAATAACTTCGCCCGACTCCCGATAAGCCGTCTCAATGGCATCGACAATCCGCGACCGAGCCTCCGCAGACACGACCAGCCGGTCAACCAGCACAAACACCGGCTGCGCGAAATTGAGATCCAGCAGTGACTCCGGCGTAGAGAACTCATACACCTCGCCCGCCTGATAGAGCCGGTTAAATCCCGCCTTCCGCAAATCAAACAGCCGCGCCTTTAGGGAATCGCTCAGTTCCCCCTTGGCGCCCTTCTTCGCTTTTGGTAGCGCCGGCGTCCCGCCGGCTGTCGCGAGAGCCGGCCCTGAGCCTGTCGAAGGGGCGTCCCGCCCTCGCACCCGGACTGACTTTCCGACGGTTTCCTGTGTCACCCCGACCGCCCTCTGCAGGGGAAACAACACCTGCAGCCGTGTCTCCGGATCAAGTTTCAGAATTGCATCCGCAACCTCGTCGACCGTATCCTTCTTCACCTCGCGTCCGCAGTTCGCGCAATAAGTCCGCCCCACCCGAGCAAACAGCAGCCGGAGATAGTCGTAAATCTCAGTCGCCGTCGCCACGGTTGATCGGGGATTCCGGGTCGTATTCTTCTGCCGAATCGCCACCGCGGGAGCGATCCCATCAATCAGATCCGCATCCGGCTTCTCAATCCGCTCCAGAAATTGCCGCGCATAGGCTGACAAAGACTCCACATACCGCCTCTGCCCCTCGGCATAAATCGTGTCAAATGCCAGCGAAGATTTGCCGGATCCGGACACACCGGTGACGACCGTCAGGCAATTGTGCGGAACCTCGAAGTCAATATCCTTGAGGTTATGCACGCGCGCACCGCGTACCACAATGCTTTCCGTCGGATTCACAACCGGCTGCGTGGGTTCTGAAGACATCGAATAAGGGCCGCGACAGCCCCGCTCGACCCGAGCGCAAGCGCTCAGAGTCGTCCGCGAAGCGTATCGAATCTTTCTATTATAAAGCAGACAGGAGCATATAAAGCAGAGAGGAGCGGCCCGTTGCCCCGTAGGAACGGAGCTCACTACGTCCGACAACGTTTCAAGTGATGGCGAGAGAACCGTTGCCAGCAATCACTCTACGATGAGGGTGTTTCGTTCTCTTGATCGCGGCGCTTGCCGTACCGGACGGCGAATCCAAACCCAACAACCATGATCGCCACCGGCGGCGCCAGCATCACAAAAATTGCCCGGTTGATTGCTCGCTGCGCGTCCTTCGGCGTGGCCTTAGCATTCGCATTGCACATGGCGCAGCCCTGAGCAAAAGCCGGACTGACCGCAAACGCAAGCAGCGCAGCAACGAAGAAGAGGCGAATCTTAGAACGGATATTCATAGGCCTAGCCCAATCCAACGCCATTTGGCGGAGGCAACACGCGCCCCGCGTCCGGAAAGAAAAAGAAATACATGATGATGAAGCAGGCAACGACCGAGAAGACGAGCAGCCAGCGCATCAGCGCCTTCTCAAACTTCAAGTGCATGAAGTACCCAATAATCAAGGCCGACTTGATGATCGAAAGAACCAGCAATATTTCCAGCATCCGCACCGGTGAGAAGACTTGCTTGTATCCCAATACGACCTCGATTGCGGTCAGGACCAGCAGCGCTCCCCACACCCAGAAATATTGCCCCTTGCTGTCATCATGTGTTGCCGCATGTGTTGCCGCGTCGTGCATCGGTTTCCCCTCGCTCAAGATTCGTATCAGGGCATCGCTTCAGCGATGCCGTAACAGCCCAAATGAGATCGGCTTTAGCCGCTGAACCCGTCGAGTACTACGTAATCTTTGTCGAGAGCAAGTACACCAGTGGGAAAATGAACATCCACACCAGATCGACGAAGTGCCAGTACAATCCCGAAACTTCCACATCCTGCGCATCGTAATCTTTCGGCTTCAAGAACAAGATGATCGCCGCGACGATCAGCCCCAGTCCCAGCGCATGAATCCCGTAGTGAAAAACGTTGTCGGCCGGAATCAGAAAATATCCCGCGGCCCAAAGCACGGCCAGCACGGGCAGGAACCACTTTCGAAAAGCGACCACTCCCAGATAAATCACGCCAATCGTCACGTGCAGCATGTGCATTGCGGTGAGGCCAAAGAACGTAGCAGGGAACTGCGGCGTGTTCTTCGAAATGTCGACCATCTCCCCGACAGCAGCGTGCGCTGGCTTCGGAAACATCGGCAGCGTCAGTCCTTCCTCGATCAACTTGCTCCACTCCATCCCGTGCAACACGATAAATGCCGTGCCGAACGCCATGGTCGCCAGCAACCAATTGCGGGTCCAGGCGCGGTCCCCGCGCTGCGCCGCGAACACCGCCATCACCATGGTCAGCGAGCTCGACAGTAAGCACGCCGTCATGATGGTGGAGTTCACAATGCTCTGCACGTGAAATGGCGTGGGCCAAGCCGTATAAATCCGGTTATAGCTGAAGGCGAAAAGCAGCGCCCCGAAAGTCAGCGAGTCCGAAGCCAGAAACAGCCACATCCCCACCTTCTTCGAGTAAGCCCCAAACAACGGCGCCTCAAAAGCTCCCGGCAGCCCGTGTTGCACAGCATCATGCTGAAGCGTGGCGTCAGCCATTCCGCAAGTTCCCCTTTCAGTTCCGCAGGATGCAACCTTCGTGAACCTTAGTGTCCTTCGTGGTTAAGACTTTTATCGCGCAAGTCCCAACAACGCGAACACATAAATCCACAACACCGCCATAAAATGCCAGTACCACGCGGTGATATCCACCACGATCCGCCGCGACTCCACCGGCTTGTGCAGCAGGGAAGCGCTCGCCGCCCAAATCAAAGCAATCATTCCCCCGCCCAGGTGGATCGCGTGGGCAATCGTCAGTAGAAAAACAAACGAACTATTGGGATTGGTATCGACAAAGAATCCGCGAGCGTGCAACTCGCCCCAAGCCAGCCACTGCCCCGCAAGGAATCCAATCCCTAACAACACTGTGATGCCAAGCCATGGATATGATTTTTCGTTCCCCAACGAAATTCCTGGGATCGACTTCACGGGAGCCAGAGCAGCCTGCAGCGCCGCTTTCCGCCGGGCGAATTCCATCGTCACGCTACTGATCAAAAGCACAGCGGTATTAATCGCCAGCAACAGCCAGGGCAAATCCACCCGCCCCCAGTCGCGCACGTAGCTGTTCGACGTTCCATCAAAGGTCGGCAGCCCCTGCCGCACAATGTACGCGCTGGTCAGCGAGATGAACACCATGCATACGGTGGCGATCCCGCAAGCCAGCCCTAGCCGGGCCCGCCGCAACCGCGCGCCGTAGTTCGGAATGTCGCCGCCGCCACGCCCGTCATCACCCCCGCCCGTTGCAGGCGGAGCCGGAGGCTTGTGCCCGTGCCCAACGTGATCAACCGGAGAACTTGGAGTGTAGGTCGCCATAACTACTTAGTGCGCTAATGCGTCGCGGTGGTTGCCGGATCCGTCTGCATCACATAATCCTTCGCCGCCCCGGGCACGCCATATTCATACGGCCCATGATTCACCACTGGAGTCACGCCGCCAAAGTTGTCGTGCGGTGGCGGAGTCGCTGTCGTCCACTCCAGGGTCGTCGCTTCCCATGGATTGTCGCTGGCCTTCGGCCCCTTGAACATGCTCCAGAACAGATTGATCACGAAGATGAACTGCGCTGCGATCGTGATGATCGCCGCATACGTCATGAACGTCTGCAACGGTAGCAACTTCTGTTGGTAAGCGACTTCTGTGAATTGAGAGTAGCGTCGCGTCTGGCCCGCCATCCCGAGATAGTGCATCGGCATGAAGATGGCGTACGTTCCGGCCAGCGTCAGGAAGAAATGCAATTTGCCGAAAGATTCATTCATCATCCGGCCAAACATCTTGGGGAACCAGTAATAAGTCGCCGCAAAAATCCCAAAGATCGCAGCGACGCCCATGATCAGGTGGAAGTGTCCGACCACAAAATAAGTGTCGTGCAACTGAATATCGAGCACCGGTTGCGCCAGGAACGGCCCGCTCAGCCCGCCGGAAACAAACAGCGAGACAAACCCGATCGCATACAGCATCGGAGTATGGAAGCGAATTCGGCCCTTATACATGGTCCCCAGCCAGTTAAATGTCTTGATCGCCGAGGGCACGCCAATGCACATCGTCAAAAGAGAGAAGGCAAAAGCCGAGTATGGGCTCATGCCACTCATGAACATGTGATGGCCCCACACCATGAATCCGAAGAACCCGATCGACAACATGGCGTACACCATTGCCTTATAGCCGAAAATCGGTTTGCGCGAGAACGTCGACAGAATCTGCGACGCCACGCCCATGCCCGGCAGAATCGCGATGTACACCTCCGGATGTCCAAAGAACCAGAACAAGTGCTGCCACAGCAGCGGCGATCCGCCCTTGTGGCCCATGATCTGCCCGTTCACGACAACCAGCGGCACGTAAAAGCTCGTCCCGAGATTCCGGTCCATCAGCAGCAAGATTCCGGCCGACAACAGCACGCCAAACGCAAGCAATCCTAGAATCGCCGTGATGAACCACGACCATACCGTCAGAGGCATGCGCATCAAAGTCATGCCCTTCGCCCGCAGGTCGAGCGTCGTGGTGATAAAGTTCAGCGCGCCCATCAGCGACGCGAGACAGAAAATGGCTATGCTCGTGATCCACAAGTCAGCGCCCAGTCCTTCGCCGGGCCCAGCCGATTGCAGCGCGCTGAGCGGTGGATATCCCGTCCACCCATGCAGCGGCGCTCCGCCCGAAACAAAGAACGCGCAGAGAATCACAACGAATCCAACGAACGTCGTCCAGAACGACAGCATGTTCAGGACGGGGAACGCCATGTCGGGCGCTCCAATCTGAATCGGCAGGAAGTAATTACCGAACCCTCCCTGCGGCGCGGTTGTCAGCACGAAGAACACCATGATGGTCCCGTGCATCGTCAGCAAAGCGAGATACTGCTCCGGCTTGATCTCGCCGACGATTGGCAATACCGCCGTCGGCCAGACCATATGAATGCGCATCAAAAGGGACAGCAGCATCCCGACAAACACCGCCGTGAGTGCCAGGAAGAAATACTGAATGCCGATGACTTTGTGATCCAGACTGAAGATGTATTTCCGGATGAAACCCTGAGGAGCGTGCGCGTGAATCGAAGCCGGGGTCGCCATTTTATTGTTTCTCCGCCTCCCGTGCCGCCAGCCACTTGTCGAAATCCTCCTGGCTGACGACGTGGACCATGCCATGCATCTTGTAATGACCGAGCCCGCACAGTTCCGCGCAGGCAATCTCATATTCACCAATCACCGTCGGCTTGAAGTGCATGTGAATGTTCAAGCCCGGCACCGTATCCTGTTTAAAACGCAGGTTCGGGATAAAGAAACTGTGGATGACATCGACGGCCCGCAGGCTCACATCGACTTCGCGGTCGACCGGCAGAAACATCGTTCCCGTCACGACGTCGTCTTTTGCGGCCGGGTCAGAGGTGTTAAGCCCCACCGCAGCCTCGCCGCCAGCCGATGGATCCATCAGCTTCGGGCTGGTAGCCCCGTATTTACCGTCGGGCCCCGGATAGCGGAAATACCATGCAAACTGCATTCCGGTCACTTCCACCTGCACAGCCCCCGGCTCGGCTGCATCCCAGCGCTGGCTTGCCCATACGCTGCTGCCCATCAGATTCAATCCGACGAACAGAATCGTAGTCAGAACCGTCCAAACGATTTCCAGCGTAGTGTTTCCGTGAGAATACGCCACCGGAGGAGAAGAAGGGCTCTCGCGGTACTTCCACACGATGTACCCGAGCGAGACCTGCGCGGCGACGAACACAATTCCCATGATTACAAACGTCAAGGTGAATTGACCGTCGATCCAGCCCGCGGCCGCGGATGCGCCCACAGGCAGCCACCAGGTTTTGGCGACAAAAAAGTAGGTGCTGACAAACGTGATCAGCCAGATCAAAACCAGTAACGCGAGGCCCATTCCCCAGCCCTCCTGGGCGCAGTCAAGGATTTCCCCACGGCCGTCACCGCGTCCCACAACGCAAGCAACGGTCGGCGGCGAGTGTAACACAGCCACTCGCGAACAATGCAAGGGTTATTGAGCAAGAAATCAGGAACGTCAACCACGCGCTCTCTGCGCGCGTGCTATGTTTAATTTTTCTACAGGAGTCTCTCGCAATGAGGATCGTTCTCGCCTCAGAATCGCAGTTTCGCAAGCGCGCCATGGACTTGATCGGCCTGTCCTACGAAACGCGCCCCAGTTATATCGATGAAAAAGCCATTCGCCACGACGATCCCGTCGAGCTCACGCGAAAGCTTGCCGAGGCGAAAGCGCACAAAATCGCCGACGAATGCCCCGACGCGATAATCGTTTCCGGAGATGCGGTCGCCGCCAAGGGAAAAAAGATTTTCGAAAAGCCGCAAAGCAAACAGGAAGCTACTTCATTCCTGAAGGAATTCTCCGGCAGCCAGTTTCAATTCGTGACCTCGATCGCCGTGCTCCACGCGCCAACCCGTCGAATGCTCTCCGCGGTCGAAACCCTGGATATCTTTTTCCGTCCATTGCTCGATCGCGAGATCGAACAATACGTCAGCCAATACGACGTCCTGAGCTACGCCGGCGCCTTCGAGAACGATGCCGTCCTGCTCTTCGCCGATCGCATCACCGGCAGTTACAACCTCGGAACCGCATTGCCGCCCAGTCGCCTGATCGTCCTATTGCGTGAGCAAGGCGTAGAAGTCTAGCCCAGATTTCCTTAGTGAGCCTTAGTGCCCTTCGTGGTGAAAGGTTTTGCTCTACCACTCCGACCATTGCCGCCGAGCCACCTGATCGTACGGTATTGCGTGAGCAAGGCGTAGAAGTCTAGCCCAGATTTCCTTAGTGAACCTTAGTGCCCTTCGTGGTGAAAGGTTTTGCTCTACTTGTCCGACCATTCCGGCACCCGCCCCGGCGTCCAAGGTGCCCCCGCGGCCTCCATATCCTTCTCCAGTTTGTTGAGGTCTACCTCAACCAGCGTCCGCAACCTCCCAAGTTGGTCGGCAAATTCCGTGGCCGCGATGTTGTACGAATCCACATGCGACTGCGTCGGCTTCGCCAGTGAGAACCGCTCGCCCTCCATCACCGAATTCACCCGGTCGTTGATCGATGATGGCACGGGCTCACTACGCTTGGCGATTTCGATATCTCCTCGAAGAGCCCGCAAGATCTCGCGATCCCGCTGCGCGAGTGAATCCGCGACCGCTCCCAACTGTTTCTCCGCTGCCGGAGCCTCACGCAACGCCTCCTGAATCGCCTTCAACCGCGACTGCACATCTTCAGCGGTATGCAGCGCCCCCGAAACTGCCCGGTAGAGGCGTGTCACCTTCCGCATGAATTCTTCCTGTGCCGTGCGGTCCGCTGCGCTCATCCCTGACGCCCCCTCGGTCGTCACCTTGAACGACTGCGGCCCCGCCAACTCGGTCACCGCACCGCCGACCTTGCTGAACATGCGAACCGAATAACTCCCCGCCAGCACCAGCGGTCCCATGTCCGCCGCATCCGGAAAGTTTTCACCATCATCGTCGGACGGCTTTTTCACCTGCGGCGCCGAATACCGCAGATCCCACGCCGCCCGCTGGAATCCAGCGTCCGTACCCCCCTCCACCCGCCGGATCGCCGCCCCGCTCTCGTCATAGACGACGAAATAAACTTCGGGCTTAGCCTCCTCCGCCTCGGCCCGCAGTTCGTCATTCGTCGGATACGGGGCGCTCTGATTCTTCTTCGCGGCATCCTTCTCGGCGTCCTGCCGCTTCTCTTTCTTCGTCTTAATCTTTTCCTTTAAGTATGCTGTGAACACCGCACCATACGGCGGGTTATCTGCCGCATAAAACGCATCTCCCTGAAACCCCTTCTTCGGCCCGCCCAGCGGATGCCGCTCCACATACATCAGCGCATCTTTCACCGGGAACATCGCAGAAGCTTGTTCGGTCGACTCCGCCTTCATCTGCCGCAGCGGGCTGATGTCGTCCAGCACATAGAATCCCCGCCCAAATGTCGCAATCACCAGATCGCCCTCGCGCGCCTGGATCACCATGTCACGCACGGAAATCGTCGGTAGCCCGCCCTTCAGCCGCACCCAGTGCGCTCCGCCATCAATCGTGAAGAACACACCCGTCTCCGTCCCAGCAAACAGCAGGTTCGCATTCACGGTATCTTCCGCAAACGCCAGCACCGGCCCACTCTCCGGCAGGTCACCCGAAATCGAAGTCCAAGTCTTGCCCGCATCCACCGACTTCAGCAGATACGGCTTGAAATCCTCATTCTTGTGATTGTCGAACGCCGCAAATACCGTCCCCGCGTCGTGCGAAGACGCCGTCAATCGCGAAACATACGTCATCTCTGGGACGCCCGAAAACTTTTCATACTTCGTCCAATTGGCCCCTCCGTCGCTGGTTACCTGGATCAGCCCGTCGTCAGTACCCGCATAAATCAATCCTTCTTTCTTCGGAGACTCCGCCAACGCCACGATATTTCCGTAGAACGAAGTCGACTGATTCTTCGCCACCGCATCCGGACCCCACACCTTCCCCATCACCGGCAACTTGTTGCGATCCATCTGCCGCGTCAAATCGCCGCTGATCGCCTTCCAGGTATCACCGCGGTCATCGCTGCGGAACAATTTATTGGCAGCAAAATAAAGCCGCGTATGCGAATGCGGGCTGATGATGATCGGTGAATCCCAGTTCCAGCGCAGCGCAGGCTCTCCCTTGCCCTCCAGCGGCTGCAACACCAATTCCTGCCCTGTGGGCTTGTCGTGCCGCACCAGAACGCCATACTGCGATTCCGCATAAATTGTGTTCGCATCCACCGGATCCACCTGCGACCGGAATCCATCGCCACCCGTTGTTACGAACCAATCTGAATTCAGAATTCCATTGACGTTCCGCGTGCGCGCAGGCCCGCACCACGAAAAATTATCCTGCGTCCCGCCACACACGTTGTAGAACGGAGTCGCATTGTCCACCGCCACGTCATAAAATTGCACCGTCGGCAAATTCGCCTTAAACTGCCACGACTTCGCATCATCAAAGGTCGAGTACATCCCGCCATCCGACCCGAGCAGCCAATGTTGTGTATTTTCTGGATCAATCCACAACGCGTGATTGTCCCCGTGATGATTCACTTCGTTGACCGTCCGCAGCGTCTTGCCCCCATCGAGCGACTCGCGCAATTGCACCGACATCACAAAAATGCGATCCACATTCTTGGGATCCGGCATCACCCGCGCGTAATACATCGCGCCGGAATCAAACTCATTCCGCCTCTCCCACGTTGCTCCCTTGTCGCTTGACCGGAAGATTCCGCCCTTGCCATCCGCCGCCTCGACAGTGGCATACACCACATTCGGATCCGCCGGAGAAACGGCCAGCCCAATCCTCCCCATATCGACGGTCGGCAATCCTGATTTCAACTTGTTCCACGTCGCTCCTGCGTCCGTCGACTTGTAAATCGCGCTTTCCGGCCCGCCATCGATCAGCGTGAATACATGCCGCCGCCGTTGATACGCCGACGCGTACAGAATGTCCGGATTCGATGGATCCAGCGCCACGTCCACCACGCCGGTGTTCTCGCTGATGGTCAGCACCGCCTTCCACGTCTTCCCTCCGTCCGCCGTCTTATAAAGCCCCCGATCCCCACCTGGCCCCCACAGCGGCCCTTCCGCCGCCACATACACCACCTTCGAATCTCGTGGATCCACCACTACCCGCCCAATGTGCTCTGACTTCTTCAGCCCGAGATCCTGCCAATTCTTCCCGCCATCATCGGACCGGTAAATTCCGTCGCCATACGAGACGCTACGCTGCGAATTGCTCTCCCCCGTCCCGACCCACACGACGGACGAGTCATTTGGATCCAGCGCCACCCAGCCAATTGAATAAGATCCCTCTCCATCGAACACTGGAGTCCAAGTCGTCCCATCATTCACCGTCTTCCACACTCCACCCGAGGCCACCCCGACGTAGTATTCAGACTTGTTGCGCGGATTCACCGCAATCGACATCACCCGCCCCGAAGCCACCGCCGGCCCAATGAGCCGAAACTTCAGCCCCGAAAAAGTGTCGGGTGTCATCCCACCCTTCTTTTCCTCTTTGGGCTCCTCCTTCTTCTCGTCTTTTTTCTGATCTTTCTTGGCCCCTTTTGCCGCGGGCGGATTTTTCTTGTCCGCATCCTTGTCCGGCATTTTGTTCTGTGTTTGCTGGCCCAGAAGAGACGATGCTCCAAAAATCAGAAGAAGAGCGAAAAAGGCGAAACGTTTCATGAAGGCTCCGATGCAGTAATTTGATTTTCGACTTGTCATCCTGAGGCGGGCGCACTTTGCCCGCCGAAGGACCTTTGCAGTGCTTTACCACGAGGACTCGCGCGCGTGCAGCTCTGCGGCAAGCGGCAAGAAACTCAAAACCGATATGTATACAAGATTTCACCCGACCAAAACAGGAATATCCCGCAGCCCTGTAGCTGCGCCTCGGTACCCTCTGTGTCCCCTGTGGTTAGTTGTGTGTCGACGTTCAGGGTAAAATCCCTCCCATGCCACGAAAGTCCCAGGTCCATGGCCACGACACCCGCTATCTCAAACTGCAAAAAAACTATTGCTTCGCCTGCGGCCAGAACAATCCTGCCGGCATGCGCCTGAAATTCACGCTCGACGAAGAGCGCCAAACCTTCATCTGCAAATTCCGCCTAAGCAAGCGCTACACCGGACCTCCCGGCCACTGCCACGGCGGCATCATCGCTACCATCCTCGACGACGCTATGGGCAAAGTGAACAAGCTTCACCACGTCGTCGCCCTGACCAAGGAGATGACCGTCGAATACCTCAAGCCCGTCCCGCTCTACAAAACGCTGCACGTCGAGGGCAAGGAAGTCAGCGTGCATGGCCGCCAGCACATCAACGTGGCCGAAATTCTCAATGAGAAGAATGAAGTCCTGGCCCGAAGCAAGGGAATCTTCATCGCCATCGACCCCGAAAAAATGTTCGCGAAATTCGTCGAGCGCTAGCAGGATGACCTTCGTGGCTTTCCTTCGTGTAACTTCGTGTCCTTCGTGGTTAATCGCCAACCGGGGTTCCGCAAACGCCTCGCCAGCGTTAGAGGGGTTTTCATAGCCATTGACCCCGAAAAAATGTTCGCCAAGTTCATGGCGCTCTAACAGGGTGACCTTCGTAGGTTTTTCCTTCGTGTAACTTCGTGCCCTTCGTGGTTAATCGGCAACCGGGGTTCCGCAAATGGCCTCGCCAGCGTTAGAATGAGTCAGCGGCGAAACCCCTCCCGATGTCATCAAATCAAGGGTTAGCTGAGAGCTGGCAGCGGAGGGCTGACAGCTGATTCTTCGCGATCGCGAAAAGGTATCCACAAGGTCTAGACCATGTCCCAGCACAACGGCACCAACACCAGTCTCCGTCTGAAAACCGGCCTCGCCGAAATGCTCAAGGGCGGCGTCATCATGGACGTCACCAACGCCGAGCAGGCCACCATTGCTGAGCGCGCTGGCGCCGTCGCTGTGATGGCCCTCGAGCGCGTGCCCGCGCAAATCCGTGCCGAAGGCGGCGTTGCCCGCATGGCGAGCCCCAAAAAGATTCGCGAAATCATGGCCGCCGTGTCGATTCCGGTGATGGCTAAATGCCGCATCGGACACTTTGCCGAAGCTCAAATTCTCGAGGAACTCGGCGTCGACTACATCGACGAGTCCGAAGTCCTGACTCCTGCCGACGAGGCCCACCACGTCGACAAACATGCCTTCAAGGTCCCGTTCGTCTGCGGAGCCCGCAACCTCGGCGAAGCACTGCGCCGCATCGCCGAGGGCGCCGCCATGATCCGCACCAAGGGAGAAGCCGGCACCGGCGACGTCGTTCACGCCGTCAAGCACATCCGCCAGATTGTTCAGGAAATGAAGATCCTCACCGTGCTCAGCGAAGAAGAACTCTACGCCAAAGCCAAAGAGCACGGAGCACCCTACGAATTGATTCGCATCGTTGCGAAAGCAGGGAAGCTCCCCGTTCCAAATTTCTCCGCCGGAGGCATCGCAACCCCGGCCGATGCAAGCCTCGTCATGCAACTCGGAGCCGAAGCAGTCTTCGTCGGCAGCGGCATCTTCATGAAAGATTCCACCACCTTCGCAGATCCCGTCGAAGCCGAGAAGCGCGCCCGCGCCATCGTGAAGGCTGCCACGCACTATCAAGACTCTAAAGTATTACTTGAAGTGAGCGAAGACCTGCAAGGTGCAATGAAGGGACTCGCCGTCGCCGGGTTGGACGAAGCCCAAATGCTGCAAACTCGCGGCTGGTAGAAAATCACGTAGCCCCGGACGCATTCGTCCGGGGCTTTGTTCTTCTCGTTCACGCATTATTCCCCGCGTCTGCGCTGAAACTTCAACTCTCCCAAATCCAACTCATGCTCCAATTCGCGCAGCAACTCGTCGCCAATTTGGCTCTGGTTGCGCAATTCCACCGCGGTCTTCCGCTCGATGCTTAACAGTTCACGCGATAACGCTGCGTACTTCTTGTAGAAATCCGCGTCTCCCGGCTCAGCATGAGCCTCTTCGTGATCCAGTGTCGCCAAGCGTCGCCGGTAATGCCGCTCGATGTCGTCAAAGGCTTCGTCCGTGGAATCTGACCGGCTCTTCACCAGGTCGAGGTGCGATAGCGCCGCCTCAGCCATAAGCCTGCGCGCACTCACCTCCTCCTGATTGCTGATGGAAGGGCCTGCCAGTCCCAGCCCCCGGATCACTGAGGGCAAAGTCAGGCCTTGCAAGACGAGCGTTACGAGAATCACCGCGAAGGTTAGAAAAATAATCACGTTCCTCTGGACAAAGGGCTCGCCATTGGCCAGCAACCGCGGAACCGAAATTGCAGCGGCCAGCGAGATCACTCCGCGCATTCCGGTCCAGCCCAATACGAAAAGCCCCTTCGCCGTAGGCGTCGCTTCCTTCTGATGCAGAACGTGTCTTCGAATCAGATACGCAAGATGTGCGCCCGGGAACACCCAGATCAGGCGCAGCACGATCAAACCTGCACAAAATATCGCAGCGTAAAGTGTCAGGGTTCGCAGATCGTGATCGCTGATGGTTTTCAGCACATACGGCAATTGCAGCCCGATCATCACGAACACGAGGCCGTTCAAGACGAAGGTCATCGACTCCCAGACCGCCCACGCCTGCACTCGCACGCTCGGAGTAAAAAAGTGCGAACTCTTCCTCGTCAGATATAAGCCGCACACTACCACCGCGAGAACGCCCGAGGCATGCATCTGCTCGGCGCAGAGATAGGCCGCGTAGGGAGTGAGTAGGCTGAGGGCAATCTCAATCGGTGCATCGTCGATGCGGTGCTCAATCTGGTGGACGATCTCGCCAATCACCAGGCCGGTCAACACGCCTACGACGATCAAGTACGCCAGCCGCAAGATGCCGAGCATGACGGTCGGCCGTTGCCCGCCCACCAGCAACCCAATTCCAAATTCCAGAGCGAGCAGGGCAGTCGCATCATTGAGCAGGCTTTCTCCTTCGAGAATTTCCACGATGCGTTTCGGTAATCCAACTCGCGACGCAATCGACACTGCGGCAATCGCATCGGTAGGTGCAACGACCGCTCCCAGCACCAAGCCCATCCGCCAGTCGAGCCCTGGCAAGAACCAATGCACCCCCAAACTCACGCCGACTACCGTGAATGTGACCAGTCCAAAGGCCAGAAACAAAATGCTGACCAGGTTGTAGGAAAACTCGCGCCACGATGTGAGCCAGGCGGCGTTGTAGAGCAGGGGTGGCAGAACCACCAGAAACACGATGTCGGGATTCAGGGTGATTCGCGGAATGCCGGGAATAAAACTGAGAAGCAGTCCGCCGATGACGAGCACGATTGGATACGGAGTGTGCAGTTTCTTCGCCAATGCTCCAAAGACGACGACGAAGAACAGCAGCAACAACAACACAATCTCGATCGAATGGATATCGCCCAGCACAAAGCCCTCCGCCCCCAAGATACATCAGAGGATTTTACGAGCGACAGTGGCGACGCCGCGTAGTTTCAATACTCGATCGCCCGATTCAACCAGCCAATTCCCGATAACTGAAGTTTTGAGATGTGGGATCGACATTCCTCCGTGTCCTCTGTGGTAAAAAGTTTTGTTCCATGCCTGACTTACTCGATCAAGGCCGTCAGTATCTGAAAAGCCATCGAAGGCGGCGATGCCGCGTAGGCAACGTCCTTCTTCCCATCCGGTGGGTTATCGCGCCGAGAAAGACAGCAGAGTCGAATTCTCCGGTAATATCAAAAGAGACAAGTGTGAAACGAAGATCGACGTACCAACCAAACACATGAAAATTGGAGTCCTGGCACTTCAGGGAGACTTTGACGCCCACCGCCGCCGTCTCGAGGAACTCGGCGCGGAAGTCGTATTGGTCAAAAAGCCAGAGCAACTCGACCAAATCGATGGATTGGTCATTCCAGGTGGAGAATCCGGCACCTTCCTGAAACTTCTCGGCGAAGAAGGATTCGAAAAGCTCAAGCAGTTCGTTCGGATCAAGCCCACGTTCGGAACCTGTGCGGGAGCAATCTTGCTCGCCACCGAGGTAGAAAACCCGCAGCAAAAAGGACTCGGCGCGCTCAACATCCGCATCCGGCGCAACGCCTACGGACGCCAGATCGACAGCTCTATCCGCGAGGGCCTGCTCGGAGTTTCCCCGCTGGAAATGGTCTTCATACGCGCCCCGAAAATCGAACACGTCGGAGAAGGCGTAGAAGTCCTCGCCACCGAAGGCGCCGATCCGGTCGCCGTCCGCCAGGGAAAAGCCATGGCCGCCACGTTTCACCCCGAACTCTCCGACGATCCCCGCGTCCACCAAGCCTTCCTCGACCTGGTCGAAGGTTCAGCTCCCTAGGCTGCCTCAATTCAAAGTGTGTGACGCGGGCGCCCACGCCCGCGTAGGTTCTCCCCAATCCGAAATTGTGCCTTCGCAAAAAAGCTCTTGACAAGCCAATCATGTAACTGTAAGGTTACGCATTATGAGTATCCATTCGGTTACATATTCTTCGTCTCATAAAACCGAAGCTACGTTCCAGGCCTTGTCCGACCCCACCCGGCGCGCGGTTCTAGATTTGCTACGCCGCGGCAGCCAACCTGCCGGACAAATCGCCGAGGCTTTTCCGGTCTCGCGTCCCGCCATCTCGAAACATCTCCGACTGTTGAGACGCGCTCATCTCGTCCGCGAACACCGCGAAGGCCGCAACCGAGTTTACGAACTGAATCCCGAACCGCTCCGCGCGGTCGACTCCTGGATCGAACAATACCGCGTCTTCTGGACCGCCAGCCTGAACAACCTGAAATCGTTCGTCGAAACCGAGTATGCCCGGGAAACACAATCCTCCCGCAAACCGAAGCCTTAACCACAAACCTTCACAAAGAAAGGAATCCGTCATGACCAAGTCAACCCGCATTGCCGCCGTAATCGCCATCGCCATCGCCCTCGCCGCCACCGCCGCCGTCGCTCAATCCGACGCCCAGAAATCCTTCACGCAACTCAAATCCTTAGCTGGATCGTGGGAGGGGAAGACCCCCGACGGCACCGCCCTGCAAGTCTCCTACAAGCAAACCGCTGGAGGCTCCGCCCTCCTCAGTGAAATTCACGGCAAGCACGCAGACGATATGATTTCCATGATTCATCTCGATGGTCCCAATAAGCTGCTCATGACCCATTATTGCGAAGCCGGCAACCAACCGCGCATGCAAGCCAGCCTCTCCCCAGATGGCAAGACGATTACTTTCACGTTTGTTGACGCCACGAATCTCGCCACTCCCGACGCCGGCCACATGCAAAGTATGGTGCTCACCGTGCTTGACGAGAATCATCACACCGAAGACTGGACCTTCATCGACCACGGCAAAGAGATGAAACAATTCTTCGACCTCCACCGCAAACTCTAAACCGACAGAATTGTCCGACGTCAGGTCGAGAAATCATTTCAAGGAGATCCTCATGGCAACCGCCACCATCACTCCCGATCAAAATGCCGTTCTCGCAGAAATTTTTATTGCGGCTCCTCCCGCTCGCGTCTTCCAAGCCATCAGCGATCCGGCGCAACTGCCGAAGTGGTGGGGACAAGACGGCCTCTACCACGTCACCAAGTCCACCATGGACGTCCGCCCCGGCGGCAAGTGGCGCAGCGACGGCGTGGGCGCCGACGGTAAGACATTTTATGTAGAGGGCGAATATCTCGAGGTCGATCCTCCCCGCCTGCTGGTCCACACTTGGATCGGTAGTTACTCGGGTCCGACGAAGACGGTGGTTCGCTGGGAACTTGAACCTCACACCGTCCACGGATTGCATCCGAGCGGTCCAAAAAAGTCAGGCACCGGAACCATGGTCAGAGTCCGTCAGGAAGGATTCGCTGGCAACCTGCCACTGGCCACCTCGCACGGCGACGGCTGGAAGCGCGTGTTGGGATGGCTGGAAGCGTTCGTGGAAGGGAAGTAACCGGCCACGCCCGTCCTAACCCCACCCTTTGTCGCCATCAACGACAGGGTGGGGATTCTTGTTTCTTTCGCCCAAATTCCTGTCAAGCCCCTAAACTCACACCATTTCCCCTAACCTGAAGATTCGCAAGCAGAAATAAGTTCCGTGTTTTGTCCACTTTGCCCAACCTAAATTGATAGAATAGATATAGAAGCGAAAAAGAAAGCAAAGCGCAGCCTTCGGGCCGCGCTTTTCGTCTTTTCGCCCATAAAAAATCTCAGAGGAGTCACCAGGCGCAGCCCACCAGTTGCGCCTTTTTGTTATGCAGAAGAACGAAACGAATCACCAGAACAACACTGCAACTGGACCGCACTGCGCAGCAGATTCTGCCCCGCCGATCCTCATCAGAAGGCCGGAGAGTATTCAACATCTACGCATGGAAGAGTCCTCGTGCGAAAAACCTGCGAACGGTCACATCCAGCTCCAAGCCGTAGCCCTGCCCACGCGCAAGCGTCGTGGAGAAGCCTCCGAAGCCGCCTTCCTCGCCCGGGCCACCCATTTCGGATTCACTGTCTGCCTTCCCTGGGGAGATAGCGAGCGCTACGACTCCGTAGTCGAACTCGGCCAGGGATTCCTCCGCGTCCAGGTCAAATCCGCCGCCCTCTATGCCGAATCCCGCTACCGCGTCAAAACCGCCGGAGCCAGCGGCGTCACCTACACGGCAGCCGAAATCGACTTCTTCGTCGCTCACATTGTCCCGGAAGACATTTGGTACATCATCCCCATCAAAGCCATCGGCCGCCGCAAAGGCATCCGCTTCTATCCCCACACCCGGCGCAAATCTCGCGCGCAATTCGAAAAATACCGCGAAGCCTGGTGCCTGCTGGCGTGCCCGCCAAAAGCTCACGGCTGGAAAGACATTCCCGTCGTCTGCCGGATGCAGTCACCTTCCCGTCCGCTGCGCCGTCTGCCCCAATCGTTAAACCGATTTGGCCGGGTCTATGTGGCGCGGGCGCCCCCGCCCGCGTTCTGACCAAGAATCCAACCGCCAAAATCATCTGAACTCTCCGTTCCATTCCGGAACGTCCAGGAACAAGAAGGTTCGTTCATCACTGACGGCAAGGACAACAACGCGGCATGCTGTTGGGTCCTGCCGAGACCGCAGGAGGCGCCCGCGCCAAATAGAACGATGTCCTACTACGAGCCTCTGCAAAGACCGAAGTACGAATACCGTCGCCGCCTGCCGCATTACCAGAACGCCTCCGGCGCCCTCTTCGTCACCTTCGGAACCTTCGGCAGATTCATTCTGTCCGACTCAGCCCGCGACCAAATGATGCGCCACTGCACCCACGACAATGGCAAGCATCCATCTTTCAGCCGCTGTAGTCATGCCCGACCACGTGCATCTGCTTTTCTGGGCCCTGCGTGACCAGTCAGGCTGGCCCTTCCCGCTGTTCCATATCCTGCAAGCCCTGAAAAGTTCCTCAGCCCACACGCTCAACAAGCTGCTGCATCGCACCGGCCCCCTTTGGGACGAAGAATCCTTCGATCACGTTATCCGCTCAGACGAAAGCTGGCAGGAAAAACGCGAATACCTCCGCCAAAATCCAGTCAGGGCGGGCCTAGTGAATAGACCG